>NZ_CP048815.1:4232445-5732418 GCF_010977555.1 Caulobacter rhizosphaerae | reverse complement strand
CGTCACCGCCTCGGTATGTGTCGTGTCATCTCGATCGCCGCCCCCCATGGCGCACGACCGCGTCTCAAAACCTTCGTTGTCCAGCAGGCACAGGGGTTTGATCGGCGAACGCAAGGGTTCGGCCGCCGCCAGTGATCTCCATGGACTGGAAGAGCGTTGAGACGCTTAAACTAGCCAGCGGCCCCCGCCGGTCAAACGGAAAACTTGCGTCCGTCGGCGGATATTTCTGTTGACTCGACAGACGTCCGCGCCCGCCAAGGGAATGCTATTTCGGAGCCCGATGTTCACCCGATGGAATGTCCCGGGGACAATCTTCAGTTTGAAAAAAGGCAATAGAAAAAGCCGACCGAGTTTCCCCGATCGGCTTTTCTAAGTCTTTGATTTCGCTAACCGAACGGCGTTCGGCGAGAAACTGGATTTAGGCCGCGGCCTGATCAAGCTTCTTCAGGCGAGCCGCCAGGCGCGAAACCTTGCGCGAACCGGTGTTGGGATGGACGACGCCCTTGGAGACGGCGCGCATCAGTTCCGATTGCGCTTCGATGAACGCGGCCTTGGCGACGGCCTTGTCGCCGGCGGCCAGGGCGTCTTCGAACTTGCGCAGGAAGGTGCGCACGCGCGAGCGGCGAGCAGTGTTCACTTCGGTGCGACGGGCGATCTTGCGGATCGCTTTCTTGGCGCCGGGATTATTGGCCATGAGTTGGACCTTCAAACGGACAGCCGCGCGGGCGGCCGCGAAGCAGGAGAAATCAAGAGCGCGCGGATATACGGGAACGACCGCCTTGGGTCAATCGCCGAGGACCCAGAATCTCGCGCGCCGGCCTGGCGAGGGTTCACGACCCCTTGAACGCCGGTTTGCGCTTCTCGACGAAGGCGGCCATGCCTTCCTTCTGGTCGTCGAACGCGAACAGCGAGTGGAACAGGCGCCGCTCCAGCGCAACGCCCGTGCTGAGCGTCGTCTCGTAGGCCGCGTTGACCAGCTCCTTGTTCATCGCCGTGGCCAGGGGCGACTGGGCGGCGATCCTGGCGGCCACGGCCAGGGCTTCGTCGACCAGGGTGTCGGCGGGGAAGATCCGCGAGACGAGGCCGGCGCGCTCGGCCTCCTCGGCGCCCATCATCCGGCCGGTCAGGATCATGTCCATGGCCTTGGACTTGCCGACCAGGCGCGTCAGGCGCTGGGTGCCGCCGATGCCGGGCGCGACGCCCAGATTGATCTCGGGCTGGCCGAACTTGGCCGTGTCGGCGGCCAGGATGAAGTCGCACATCATCGCCAGCTCGCAGCCGCCGCCCAGGGCGTAGCCGGCCACCGCCGCGATGATCGGCTTGCGGGTCCCTTCGATGGCCCGGGCCCCGGCCGCGAAGAAGTCATCCTTGAACATCTGGGCGTAGGACTTGTCGGACATCTCCTTGATGTCGGCCCCGGCCGCGAAGGCCTTGGCCGAGCCGGTGATGACGAGGCAGCCGATCGCGTCGTCGGCCTGGGCCGCCGCCAGGGCTTGGCCCAGCTCGGCCAGCAGGGCGGTGTTGAGGGCGTTCAGCGCCTCCGGCCGGTTCAGGCGGATCAGGGCCACGCCGGGCGCGGCCTCGGGGGTCTCGACGATCAGGGTCTGGTACGCGGCCATCGGCGGGTCTCCTGTTGAGCGCCGCCGTTATAGAGCCCCGGACGGCGTTGGGGAGCCCCCGGGGCTGTTGGTTCTGACCGTTGCGGCTTTGCTCTAGATAGCTCGTCATCCCGGGCCTTGTGCCCGGGACCCCTGGTTCAACTGACGGTGAAGGGAAATGGCGCGCCGGCGCGCCACACCTCCGCACCTCCGCACCTCCGCACCTCCGCACCTCCGCACCTGCGGCGGACAAAGGGGTCCCGGGCACAAGGCCCGGGATGACGAAGGAGAGGAGAACCGCGAGCCGAACTCAGAGCGCCGGAGCACTACCCGCCAATGAACGCGGCCAGTTCGTGCGGCTCGCCCGTGGGGAAGGCGGCCTTGAGGTGGTCGAGAAAGGCCGAGACCCGCGCGCTGAGCAGGCGGCGCGACGGGTAGAGCGTCCACAGGTGGATTTCCGGCCCGTCGACGTCGCCCCAATGGGCCAGACGGCCGGCCGCCAGGTCGTGGCTGACCAGCGACACCGGAAGCCGCGCGACGCCGACGCCGGTCCGGACCGCGTCGCGGACCATGATCATCGACGACAGGCCAAGGACCGGATCGACCATCAGGGTCGAACGTCCGGTCGCGCTCGCCACCCTCCAGGCCTCGGTTCCGGATCCCGTCCCGCGCACGACGGCGGGGACGGTCGCGCCGTCCGCGGGGCGGACAAGGTCGGGGCTGGCCACCACCACCAGGCGGTCGCGCATGAAGGCCCGCCCGACCAGGGTCTCGTCGGCGTGCGGATTGACGCGGATCACCAGGTCGTAGCCTTCCTCGACCATGTCGACGGCCCGGTCCTCCGTCGTCACCTCCAGGCGGACGTCCGGATATTTCAGGGCGAACTCGGCGGCCAGCCTGCCCATGGCGATCTGCGAGAACAGCAGGGGCGCGCTTACCCGGAGCAAGCCGCGCGGGGTGCTGCCACCGGACGCGATCCCGGCCGCGGTCTCGTCGAGTTCGGTGAGCAGGGCGGACGTCCGCTCGTGGAGCGTCCGTCCCTCCTGGGTGAGCCGCAGCGTCCGACCGCCGCGCTCGAACAGGCGCAGGCCGAGGCTGGCCTCCAGTTCCGCGACCCGGCGCGACAGGGTGGCCTTGGGCCGTCCGGCGGCCCGGGCGGCGCGGCCGACCCCGCCATGCCGGGCGACCAGGTTGAAGTCGGCGAGGGCCAGCCAGTCCATGTGTTCCACCTGTGGGACGGAGTGTCCAGATCTAGCGGCTATTGGCCGGCCTGTGGATCACTAATTTGCCGGGTGTCACTTCAACCCCGGAGATTTTCCCATGACCATCCTCGTTACCGGCGCCACCGGCCGTGTCGGCGGCCACGTCGTCCAGCAACTGGTCCAGCGCGGCGCCGACGTGCGCGTGCTGGTCCGCGACCCCGCCAAGGCCGACTTCCCGGCCGGCGTGGAGGTCGTGCAGGGCGACCTGCTCGACATCGACGCCGTGCGCGCCGCCTTCAGCGGCGTGCGCACGCTGTTCCTGCTCAACGCGGTGGCGGCCGACGAATTCACCCAGGCGCTGATCGCCCTGAACATCGCCCGCGAGTCCGGCGTCGAGCGCGTCGTCTACCTGTCGGTGATCCATGCCGACCGCTTCGTGAACGTGCCGCACTTCGCGGTGAAGGCCGGCGCCGAGCGGATGATCCAGCAGATGGGCTTTTCCGCCACGATCCTGCGCCCGGCCTACTTCATCGACAACGAGCTGACGATCAAGGACGTGGTCCTGAACCACGGCCTCTATCCGATGCCGATCGGCGGCAAGGGCCTGGCCATGGTCGACGCCCGCGACATCGCCGAGGTCGCCGCGATCGAGCTGATCCGCCGCGACCAGGCGCCCGGCAAGCTGCCGACCGAGACCCTCAACCTGGTCGGCCCCGACACCCTGACCGGGTCGGACGTGGCGGCGATCTGGTCGGACGTCCTGGGCCGTCCGGTGGCCTATGGCGGCGACGATCCCACCGGCTTCGAGCAGAACCTGGCCAGCTTCATGCCCAAGTGGATGGCCTATGAGATGCGCCTGATGGCCGAGCGCTTCGTCGGCGACGGCATGCTGCCCGAGGCCGGCGACGTCGAGCGCTTGACCAAGATCCTGGGCCGCCCGTTGCATTCGTATCGCGAGTTCGCGGCCCAGATCGCCGCGACCGCCGGCAAGGACTAAAGGCCATGATCTATTCGACCGCGACCGTTCCGGTGAATCCGGAAGACGAGCCCAGCCTGACCCGCGCGCAAGCCTGGGCCGGCCTGGAGCTCAAGGCCCGCGACGCCCGGCTGTTCCTGCCGCCCGGCCTCTGCACCCGCTGCGACGTCGTGGAGGAAAGCGCGACCCACTTCGTCCGTGACGCCACCATCGGCGGCGTCGACCTGCGCGAGATCGTCGCCCTGGAGCCCCGGAGCAAGGTCACCTTCTTCCAGGCCGCGGGACCGCGCGAAGGCGCCATCGTCAACGAACTCTTCGAGGACGAGGCCGGGGCGCTGCAGCTGCGCTTCTACGGCTATCTCGGCCTGCGCGGCAAAACGCCGAACGGTCCGGAGGAGCAGGCCGAGCAGGCCCAGTTCGACGGCGAGACCGGCTACCGGGCAGCGCTGCTGTCGACGCTGAAGCGCACCCGCGAGTTGCTCGCCGAGGGCAAGCTGCAAGCCTGACGGCCGAGGTGAGGGACCGTCTCCCTGGAGGCGGTCCCCTACACCTGGCAGACCGGGCAGAAGAAGGTCGAGCGGCCGGCCTGGACCTCGCGGGCGATCGTTCCCTTGCAGCCGGGCGTGGGGCAGGGCTGGCCCTCGCGGTCATAGACCCGGAACCGGTGCTGGAAATAGCCCAGGGCCCCGTCGGCCGCCGCGAAGTCCTTCAGGGACGAGCCGCCGACCTCGACCGCCTCGGCCAGCACGGCCTTGATCGCCATGGCCAATGGCCCGAGCCGCTTGCCGGCGATCATGCCCGCCGGCTTGAACGGCGAGATATGGGCCCGGTGCAGGGCCTCGCAGACATAGATGTTGCCCAGACCGGCGACGGTCTTCTGGTCCAGCAGCAGGGTCTTGGGGCCCTGCTTGCGACCGTTGAAGGCGGCGACCAGGGTCTTGGCGTCAAAGGTCTCGCCCAGGGGTTCGGGCCCCATGGCCGCGAACCAGGGATGGCGGTCCAGTCGGTCGGTGGCGACCAGGTCCATGAAACCGAACCGGCGCGGGTCGTAATAGGTGACCACCGCCCCGTCTTCCGTCTCGAACACCACGTGGGCGTGCTTGTCGTCGGGCGTGACGGCGCGGGCGAAGTCGCCAGGGCGGGTCGAGCCCTCCGGAACCGCGATCTCGAAACGCCCAGTCATGCCCAGGTGCATCACCAGGGTGTCGCCCCGGTCGAGCGGGGCCAGCAGGTACTTGGCCCGGCGGTCCAGCCGCAGGATCTTCGCGCCGGTCAGCCGCTGGACGAAGCCGTCGGGCAGGGGAAAGCGCAGGTCGGGACGGTTGGCGCGGACGCGGGCCAGGCGGGCGCCGGCCAGGACGGGCTCCAGGCCGCGGCGCACGGTCTCGACTTCGGGCAATTCGGGCAAGGCGGACCTCGGACGGGAAAGGGCCGCCAGATATCGGTCATTCGCGGCGCGGTTCCTAGGCCCAGCCGGAGGGCCCCGCGCAAAACCGGTGACGGACGGACGCTGACGGTTATAAGAGCCGAACGACGGGGCCGCGCGCCCAGAACCGTCCCACGGCTATTTCGAGCGCCAAATTCGAGCAATGACATGACCAAGGCCTCCGCCACCTTCGGATTCAAGGACGTCGATCCCTCGGCCAAGGCCGGCCTGGTGCGCGGCGTGTTCGACCGGGTCGCCAAGAACTACGACCTGATGAACGACGTGATGAGCGGCGGGGTGCACCGGCTGTGGAAGGACGCGGTCGCCGCGCGCCTGAACCCGCAGCCGGGCGAGATCATCATCGACTGCGCCGGCGGCACTGGCGACATGGCTCGGCGCTTCGCCAAGATGACCCGGGCGGCGCAAGAGCGGCGCGGCGGTCCCGACGCCCTGATCAACATCATCGACTACAATGCCGAGATGATCGCCGCCGGCATCGAGAAGGGCGGCGCGCCCGAGATCACCTGGACCGTGGGCGACGCCCAACGGCTGCCGCTGCCCGACGCCTATGCCGACGCCTATGTGATCTCGTTCGGCATCCGCAACGTCACCGACATCGACGCGGCCCTGCGCGAGGCGCGCCGCGTCCTCAAGCCCGGCGGCCGGTTCCTGTGCCTGGAGTTCTCCAAGCCGGTGACCGAGGCCCTGGCGAAAGCCTACGACGCCTATTCCTTCAAGCTGATCCCGCAGTTCGGCGAATGGCTGGCCAAGGACCGCGACGCCTACCAGTACCTGGTCGAAAGCATCCGCCGCTTCCCCGACCAGAAGACCTTCGCCGGCATGATGGAGAACGCCGGCTTCAAGCGGGTGACCATCACCAACTTCACCGGCGGCGTCGCGGCGATGCATCAGGGCTGGGCGATCTAGGCCCAGTTGGGCGTAGGGTGGTGAGGCGACGCCCTCGTCCTTCGACAGGCTCAGGATGAGGGCGACTTAGGGCGGTTCCGTAGAATTCCTCATCCTGAGCCTGTCGAAGGACGAGGAATTCGGTCCAAGATCGTCAACGGTCCATAGCCCAGGGTCAGGGCCGACGCGGGTCTGAGGGGCTCGCGCGCTCCGCCTCCGCCTAGGTCGGGGCGTTCACGACGCGGTTGGACGCCACGATGTCGGCGTGGGTGGGGCTTGGCCCAAGCTTCGCAAGGGTCTCCATCATCGCGTCGCGCTTCGCCGGGGCCTCCCCCGGCCGGGCCAGGGCCAGGGCGTCGCGGGTCTCCTGCGCGTTCCAGTCGCAGCAATAGACCGGCGTCGAGGGCTGCTGGCGCCAGGACTCGGCCAGGGGGCCGGCGTCGACGGGGTCGAAGCCGACGTCGTTGACCAGGCGGGCGACGAGGGCCTTGGCGTCCGGATCGTCGCCGGCGGCGGCGACGGCCAGACGGTCGCTCGCGCCGAGGGGACGACCCAGCTCGGCCAGGGAATAGGCCAGGATGTTGTTGAACGCCTTGACGACCGGGCGGCCGATCTGGCGCGACACCCAGACGCTTTCCACCATTCCGTCGTCGATTTCGGCGATCTGGGGGTCGCGCAGACCCGGATAGTAGTTGCCGGTGTCGATCACCGGCGCGGCCGGCGGCAAGCCGTCGAACAGGTCCTTCGGCAGGTCGGCCACGGCGGGAAACGGGATGGAGAGGATGACCGCGTCCACGCCCTCGACCGCGCCCCGTATGTCGACCGGCGTCGCGCCGACCTTGTCGGCGAAGGCGCGCACGCCCTCCACGCCGCGCGAGTTGGCGACGCGAACCTCGTGGCCCGCCGCCCGCAGCTTGCCGGCGAGCGCGCCGCCGATGTTGCCCGTACCGATGACGCCGATCTTCATGTTGTCTCTTTCCGCAAGGTGGAGGGTGTCAGCCGGCGCATCAGGCGCCGTCAGGCCTCGAGGCGCGATCGCCAGCGCGTCGAGGGTGCGTCGAAGGTCGTCGAGACCTTCATCGGTCAGTTGGCACGCGGTCTTGATCTGTCCGGTGACGCCACGGACCGCCGCCTCCAGAGAACGCCCGGCTGGCGTCAGGTCGACCATGACCCGGCGCTCGTCGGTGGAGTCGCGGGTGCGGCTGACCCGCCCCGCCGCTTCCAGGCGCTTGACCAGGGGGGTGATGGTCCCGGTGTCCATGTCCAAGGCGGCGCCGAGGGCGCCCACGGTGCGCGGCCCGCCGTCCAGCAGCTCCAGGACGACCAGGTACTGGGGGAAGGTCAGCCCCAGCGGCTCCAGGATCGGCTTGTGCAGGCGCACCATGCGGTTCGCCGCACTGTGGAGCGAGAAGGAGAGTTGGGTCGCCGTGCTACGTGTCACATCCGGTTCCTAGCGCACGATTGTCTAGTGCTCTAGATAATGCCCTTGGCGCGCACTTCAACCCGCCCGGTGCGTTCACCGTCGCGGGCTGGCGCGGCGCTCTGACGGGTAGGCGCCGGGCGGCGGTAGGCGCTACCCGCCGCCCCGGAGCTTCAGATCATACTCGACATGCCCATGGCGCCGAGCAGGCCGTTCTGGATCGGGGCGACGGCCGCGTTCAGCTGTTCGACGCCGAAATCCAGGCCCTCGGGCATGACGACGGTCCGCAACGGCCGCCGGTCCGTGGCCTCGACCAGCCGGGCGATGGCGTCGGCGACCCGCTGGGGACGGGGCGGATTGGCCGGATCGTCGCCGTCGCCGGCGTGGGCCTTGATCTGGCCGGGGATCGCCGCGACCTCGCCATAGGCCGCCAGCACGCCCCGGTCGGAGGGCTCCGGGCTGGACGGGAGGAGGTTGCTGGGGAACGGTCCCGGCTCGACGACGACCGAGTCGATCCCGAAGCTCGACAGTTCGTAGCGATAGGCTTCGGCCAACGCCTCGAGCGCGAACTTGCTGGCGGAATAGACGCCGAAGAAAGGGGCGACCACGCGTCCCATCAGGGACGTGACGTGGACGAGAAGCCCGCCGCCGGCGGCCCGCATGTGCGGCAGGACAGCGCGGTCGGCCCGCACGGCGCCGAAGAAATTGACCGCGAACTGCCGTTCGATGTCGGCCACCGTGTAGGCTTCGGTGACCCCGACCGCCATGACGCCGGCGTTGTTGACCAGCACGTCGATCTTTCCATGCTGCGCGATGACCTGGTCGATCGTCGAATTGACCGACGCCTCGTCGGCGACGTCCATTTCGAGGACCTGCAGCGCATGGCCTCCCGCCTTCGCCGCCTCAAGGAGCTCACGCCGGACTGGGTCGTTTCGCCCGCCGACGTCGCGCATGGTCGCCACCACGACGTGCCCTCGCCGCGCAAGCTCCAGGGCCGTCAGCTTTCCGAACCCGCTGCTGGCGCCGGTCACCACGACAATTTTTCCGCTCATCGATCTTGTCTTTCCATTCGAGGGAGTGTCGCAGACTAGATAGACAGATCTGTCTGTCTTTGCCAAGCGTAAATAGACAGACTAGTCTGTTTGCGAGCGGATGGTTCGAGGCGCGAGGATGGACATGGCCGAGGTGACGGGATTCGCGGACCTGGAGACGCAACCGCTGGCCGCCCTCGCCCCGCGAGAGCGGATCCTGAAAACGGCGTCGGACCTGTTCTATCGGTTCAGCGTCCACTCCGTGGGGATCGACCGCATCATCGCCGAAAGCGGCGTGGCCAAGATGACGTTCTACAAGCACTTTCCGTCGAAGGCTGACCTCGTGGCCACCTACCTGCGCCACAAGAGCGCCCTCTGGTTCCAGATGCTCGAAACCGCGACGGAAGACCCCGGCCTGTCTCCGTCGGAGCGCATCCTGGCCATCTTTGACGCGCTGGACGGGCCCTTCCGCTCGCCGGCCTTCCGCGGCTGTCCTTTCGTCAAGGGCATGGCCGAGTTCGGACCGGACGCCGACGTCCCGGACGTCCAGGCGACCATCACCGCCTATTTCAAGGGCCTGCACGACCTTGTCGCCGCGCTCGTCGAGCCCTTGGGCCTGAACAGGCCTGAAAGGACCGTGATGCAGATCCTGTCGCTGATCCAGGGCGCGATCGTGATGGCGCAATCGACCCGCGACCCGCTCGTGGCGGAGGCGAACCGCGATGCGGCCAGACTGTTGATCGAGAACGCGGCAGCGAGCGCCGGAGCCTGAAGCTTCGCGCTCGCCGACGGCTGTCAGGCCGCCGTGTCGCGGGCGGCTCCGGAGTCACTCCGGGATATCCGGCGTGGAAAGCGTTGGGGCGCGGAATTCGGTAGAGACGGACTACCGCGCCCACGCTATGGCCCCCTACGCCCTGTTGATAATTGACGATCTTGGGCCGAATTCCCCGTCCTTCGACAAGCTCAGGATGAGGAATTCTACTCGACCGCTCTACCAGTAGCCCTCATCCTGAGCCTGTCGAAGGACGAGGGCGGCGCCTGTACGCCAACGCCTGACCGTCGACAGCGCCTAAAGCGCGCCTTCCCGAAGGCCTGCCCTTGGAGCAGACGTTTGATCGGCTGCCGAGGGCCGAACACCCGCTTCATTGCTTCCCGGCAAGGGTTTCCCGCGCCGCTTTTCGCGAGGCGCGGCCGGTCGACGGCGAAAGCGGCCTTGACCGGAGCGCGCGGAGCGGGCTTTCAGGCCGGGACATGAGCCTTTTCCCGCCTGCCCGTCGCTTGCCGATCGAGACCTTCGCCGCATGAGCCGGGTCGCCGCCTGTCTGCGCCTGGTCGCCACCGGCTGGGCCCTGGCCCGGGCCGACGCCCTGGTCCCGCGCGAGGTCGAGCCGATCCTGCCGCCGTCGGCGCGGCTGGCGGGACGAGTCCTGCGCCTGTTCGCCGGCTCGGCCGCCCGCAAGGGCCGGCCGGGCGAACGCCTGGCCCGGGTGCTGGAGCGCGAGGGCCCCGCCGCCATCAAGATGGGCCAGTTCCTGTCCACCCGCGCCGACATCTTCGGCGCGGCGTTCGCCGAAGACCTGTCTCACCTGAAGGACCGCCTGCCGGCTTTCCCGCTGGAGGTGGCCAAGGCCGAGGTCGCGCGCGGCCTGGGCGCGCCGCTGGACACCCTCTACGCCCGCTTCGACGCCTCGATCGCCGCCGCCTCCCTGGCCCAGGCCCATGCCGCGACCCTGCTGGACGGCACGCCCGTGGCGGTCAAGGTGCTGCGGCCCGGCGTCGAGCGCCAGGTGGCGCGCGACAGCGCCGCCCTGCGCCTGGCCGCCAGCCTGGCCGAGCGCTTGGTCCCGGCGGCCCGCCGGCTGCGGCCGCGCGAGTTCGTCGAGGTGGTGATCCGGGCCCTGGACCTGGAGCTGGACCTGCGCTTCGAGGCCGCCGGCTGCGCCGAACTGGGCGAGGCCATGAAGCGCGACCCCTACATGCGCGCGCCCGACGTGGTGTGGGACGGCGTCGGCAAGCGGTTCCTGACCCTGACCTGGGCGCCGGGCCTGGCCCTGTCCGACCCCGCCGCCCTGGAACAGCCGGGCCTGGACCGCAAGGCCCTGGCCGAGGCGGTGACGCGCGGCTTCCTGGCCCAGGCCCTGGACCACGGCCTGTTCCACGCCGACCTGCACGAGGGCAACCTGTTCGTCAGCGCCCCAGTTCAGGGCGAGGGAGCCGCCATCGTCGCGGTCGACTACGGCATCCTGGGGCGCCTGGGCCCGGCCGAGCGCAAGTACCTGGCCGAGATCCTGTACGGTTTCCTCAATCGCGACTATCCGCGCGTGGCGGCGATCCATTTCGAGGCCGGCTACGTGCCCGCCCACGAGGATCGCGACGCCTTCGCCCAGGCCCTGCGGGCGGTGGGCGAGCCGGTGTTCGGCCGCGACGCCAGCGACGTGTCGATGGGCAGGCTGCTGGCCCAGCTGTTCGAGATCACCGCCCTGTTCGACATGGCCCTGCGGCCCGAACTGGTGCTGCTGCAGAAGACCATGGTCACGGTCGAGGGCGTGGCCCGCCGCATCGACCCGACCCACGACCTGTGGGCGGCCGCCGACCCAGTGGTGCGCCGCTGGATCGCCCGCGAACTGTCACCGGCCGCCAAGGTCCGCGACTTCGCCGACGAGGCCGTGCGGGCGATCAAGGCCCTGGCCCGCCTGGCCGAGACGCCGGCGGCTCCGACGGTCGCCGTGGTCCAGCCCCGCGCCACCCGGCCGCTGCTGTGGTTCCTGGCCGGTGCGGCGGTGGCGACCCTGGCCTTCGCGGCGGGGCTGTTCGTGGCGGGTATGGGGTCCGCGTAGCGACGCCCACGCAGCGGAGTGTCGCCCTGTGACGGCCCGGAACGCCGGGGCCGAGAAAACGACGCCCGCCCGCGCCGCACCGCGCAGCCGGCCCGCCATCAGCGGCGTCACCGTCCCACCGCCGCGCCTCCCGCCTCCCGCCTCCCGCCTCCCGGCGGTGCGGAGCAATCGTCCATGGATTGCCGAGGCCAAAAAGCTGTCATGCCAAGCGCCGCCTGACGAAGGCCGGGGCATTCAACATTCCGCAAGCTCACCCAGGGGCGTTGCGCACGCTCCTGGGTCCCGGACGCCCCCCAGGCCGACCGGGGTGACGAGGCGAGGCGGCGCCGGTCGCGCCCTGCCCTCGCCCCGGCGCCTCCCCCAGGGCGCGCTTGTGGGGAACGCCCTAGCTGTCGGTGCTGGCCGATCGATCCCGCGCCGCCGCCGTCCGCCGCGCCTGGCCGGTCTTCTGCGTGGCCCAATAGGTCGCGCCGTCGTCGGGCTTGAACATCGTGCGCGGCGCGCCGGTCTTGGTGACCACCGCGAAGATATTGGCCTTGGGGTCGTAGATCAGGGTGTCGCCATTGGCGCGCGTCAGGGTTTCGGCCCCGGCGGGCGGATGGGCGACGAAGGCGTGGGTCTTGCGGACATAGTCGTCGACATCGGCGGCCGCGAAGTCGGCGCCGTAGCGTTCGAACCCGCGCTGGGCGTTCTCCTCGGCCGTGCGCGTGCGGTTGGCCGCCCACATCGGCTTGCCCGCCACCTTGCGGACCGGAGCGTCGCGCGGGTCGGGCCGGACCGGCGCGCTGTCGTAGGCGCCGCCGCCATAGGACGGCGCTTCGCGGTCGGACGCCGGTTGCGCGGCCGAGGCCACGTCGCCCGCCTTGGGCGCCTTCACGGCGGAGGCGCCGCCGTCGCAGGCGGCGAGACCCAGGGCCAGGCCGGTGGCCGCCAGGGCCGGAAACCAGGACGCGCGTCGTACCGTCATGATCGATCTCCGAATGTTTCTTCTACTTTGAAGGCATATATATACTTGACGAACCCACGGAAACGGCTAAGTTAGAACGGAAGGAGAAACACCGTGTCCGTTCTGTCCAAGCCCTACTTCCACGATGAAGCCGAGGCGTTCCGCTTCGTTGAGGGCATTCTGTGGGCTCAAGGTCCGGTGTGTCCGCACTGCGGCGGCTTCGAACGCATCTATGACCTGGTCAAAACCCGCATCGGCCTGCGCAAGTGCGGCCAGTGCCGCAAGCAATTCACCGTCCGCGTCGGCACGATCTTCGAAGACAGCCACCTGCCCATGACCAAGTGGCTCCAGGCGATCTATCTGATGTGCGCGAGCAAGAAGGGCGTCTCCTCGCTCCAGCTCTCGCGCGTCCTAGAAGTCACCTACAAGACGGCGTGGTTCCTGACCCACCGTATCCGCGAGGCTATGCGCGCTGGCGAACTTGGCCCGTTCGGCATGGGCGGCGCCACGGTCGAGATCGACGAGACCTTTATCGGTTCGGACCCCGACGCTCCCGCCCCCAAGAAGGGCAAGGGCCGCACCATCAAGCAGATGATGAAGGTCGTTACCCTGGTCGAGCGTGAGACCGGCCGCGCCCGCTCCATCGTCGTGGACAAGTACACGATCCAAGACATTGTCCCGATCGTGGAGGCGAACCTGTCGCGCGAGGCCCGTCTGATCACCGACGAGTCCAAGCTCTACACCGTCATGGGCCGCGGCTACCGCTCGCACGAGACCGTGGTTCACTCCAAGGATGAGTACGTTCGCTACGACGGCACCGCCCGCTACATCACGACCAACACCGTCGAGGGCTACTTCTCGGTCTTCAAGCGCGGCATGAAGGGCGTCTATCAGCACTGCGCCAAGAAGCACCTGCACCGCTATCTGGCGGAGTTTGACTTCCGCTACTCGTACCGCTCGGCTCTGGGCGTCGAAGACCAAGAGCGCGCGATGTGGGCGCTGAAGGGCTTCGCCGGGAAGCGACTCACTTACAAGGCATCTCACCCGCAAGCCTAAGGCCAGCAGAGGAGGTCCAAAAGTTAGCGGACCGAGGCGCTGGAGGGGAAAGAGTCACAGGCACGCAAAAGCGCGGAAAGCCAGAGGATTCTTGACTTTCCGCGCCGCGCTGCTAGCTTTCGCTAGTCCCTAGGGTCTTGCTTCGGCTTGCCACATGGGATGCTCCTGACGAGGCCTTTGGCCCCTGTTGGTGGCGATCGTCAGCGCGGCTTGGCCGCAAAACTTCGACGCGCTGACAGTCGATAGGTGGTGGAGCCGGGGGGAGTCGAACCCCAGAGAGGACCCGTGCAAGTGAGCCTCTGGCCCGGCCTTTATCCGGCCCCACATCTCTAAATGACCTCCCCGTCGTCAGGCTGGGAGGTCATTTTCTTTTCGGCGCTGGGCAGCGAATACGTGCCGCCATCCTTAACCAACTCACCGCGCCCCACTAGGCGGCTAAGCACGTTGTACGCGCCGGTCTTGTTTTGAGTGAGTGACTCCTCAAACTCAGGGATCGCAATCAGATAATCGATGACCTCACTGCTGGTCATTCGCCCAGCCTCCGCGAGCGCCCGCTTGATGGCGTCTGCCAAGGGGGAGCGACGAGTAGAGTGAGTAGGCGCGGCCTCATCGCTGCGCAGGCCCAGCTCCACTTCACTCATGTAGCTTTTGTAGCGATTGGGCACGAACAGCCAGCCGTTGTGCTTCACCAGCTCGCCCCGAGCCGCAAGGCGCGAGATCGCGTGGTAGAATCCCTTGTCGCTTTCGGTAAGCTTCGGCCCCAGCTCGGTCTGCTCAATGATTTCCCGCAGCTCTTGCGTGGACAAGCGGCCCTGGGCGGCCTCCTTGAGGGCCTGCTCGACGGCTTCCACAAACGTCAGGCGACCGTAGTTGCGGCGAGCAGGAGGCGAGTTGGCGAAGGCCCTCGTATCCGCCGGCTTCAGCGCCGACATGAGCCTACCTTGAGCCTGCGCATTTTCAGCGAGGGCCGCCTCAAGGCCTTGCGGGCGCTTCGGCGGCTGATCGGGCATAAGGATCGCGAACAGCGCCTCGGCGGCGGCTACTTGCGCCTTCAAGCGTTCTTGCCTCGCGCGAAGATCACCGATCTGGGCTTCAAGCTTCCCGACTTCCACGCGCCACGCCTCGACGTCATCGACGCCGACGCGCGGAGAGGCTGAGGAGGAGAACGAGAAAGACATGAGGGCTACTTACACCCATCCTCCCGAGTCGAACAGCCCCGACAGGAGAAAGTGACGTGACTACGCGACTATCACGCGATCGTGTAGGATTGCAGGATGACCGACGAACCCAAGCCCCAGCCTGAAAAGTTCCGTGACCTAGCCCGCCAGCTAGAGTGCGACGAGGACGAAGCGACGTTTGAGGATCAGGTGCGGCGGATCGCTAAGCCCATTAGGGGGCATACGCCGCCGGCCGAAGAATGAGTTTTTCCTTGCCCTGAACGGTTGCCCCCAAGAGGCAGAGCTGTAAATCGACTGGTTTTATCGTGCAGTGCCCATCGCAGTGACTCAGGATCATCTTGTTATGCTGCCGACCCGGCGGTGCAACCGTGTAGATTTTCTTGTTCGGAAAGCGTGACTTGACGAGGCGTACCGTGGCCGCCTGGTCGCCGTCGGCGGTAACAAGATAGCAGTGGTCGAAGATATCTCGGTGCGCATCGTCAGCGAGGGCGAGAGCTAGGTTTACGTCACCCTGCTTTTCCACCCTGAACTCATGTTCTTGGCCGCACTTGCGGCAGCGCCTGACGTCTTTAGCGAAATGACCTTTGATGCAGTCGACTCCTTGGGCTTCTAGCGCCGCTAGGTACGCGCGGTGTCGAAGCAATTTTGGGGTGTCGTCCGTGATCAGGGCCGTACACGTTACCACGCGCACCAACTCCTCATCCTTGCCGATGATGAGCCTAGACAGCGCGTACAGGTCTAGCCACTTCAGCATGGGCTGCTGAAGCGCATCGATTGCATGATACATGTTGAAGCCGTCGAAATAGACGGCAGCGCGAATCGCCATGATTCGCAGCCTAAAGTAAAAACCCCCAAGGCATAGGCCTCGGGGGTTTTCAGGCTACCGGTAAACCGATAGCGAGGATGGGGTGTATATAGAGTCCGAAGGGCTTGACATCAAGTTAATTTGTTAGCCCCCGTTAAGTTCCGCCCCCTAGACCGAGTCGAGCGCTATGCGAACCCGGTTCGCATACGAGCGCCGCTCGCATCCTAGCGGCGGTTCCGTTCGATGCGCTCACAGATCGGGCGCATCTCGTCATCGCCTCTCATGCAGTCATGGATGCGAGATTGAGAGCGAAAATAGCTGCTTCCTAGCCAAAGGGCGGCGGCGAGGACCACGGCTCCTGCGATGAACAACCGGAACTGCCTTGCCGACACGCGTCTCTCCCGTGCGAACCCGGTTCGCCTCAGATCAGCTCGCATTGGCGCAGCCCCAGCGCGCCGCCAAAGGATTGCTCGATTCGGCCAATGCCGCGCACTCGATCCCCCTTATGAATGGTGGATAGGCGGTCTTCCCAGGTCTTCCGGTCGAAAATTGGTGAGAATGCGCTGTAGTCGTATCCCCGCTCAAGGTTGTCCTTAGCGAAGAAGATCATCATGCTTTGATCGTCCGCCGCTTTGATGTCGTGAACCAAGCCTTCAAAACGCATCCACTTTCCAACATAGGCGGAAAGAACGCGCTCAGCTTGGCTGGAGGTCATTCCCTTCGTCAGGCTCTCCATGCGAGCCTTGGTCATGTCTTCCGCCAGAAAGACGCGGTCGCCAGCCTCAACAGGGAACGACGGGGGCGATAAGGGCCTGCGCGCCTTGGGGGAGTCTTGGCTGATGAACTGCTTCGCCACCCAACTGGCGCCGCCGATGACCAACAGCGCCAGCGGCACGTAGTTCCAGCCGCCGCTAAGGTCTAGCATCGGCATAGCCGCCCTGACCTGTTCAGCGTCCTTGAGCGCCTGTTGCGCCGCCTCAACGATCCCCGCGCCGACGATTGTGCCGACTGTGACCTTGTCGAAAAGCCCGAGTTTCTGCCCCATAACCCCGTCATATCAACGGCCCCGCTTGGGGTCGAGGGGCGTGGGTTCGTGAAGTACATATACGCCCTTTGAAGAGTAAGAACGAAGACGGAACGGATGTCGAGTCCCCGTTAAGGTTTTTTGCGCGTGGGGGCTTACGCTGAGCGCCGCGTCGCTCTATGCGCCTGGGGGCGTGACGCGCCGGAGGCCGACCCCATGACCGACTCCACCACCACGAAGCGGGTTCTTCTGATCGTCGGGGGCGGCGTCGCCGCCTACAAGGCGCTGGAGCTGACGCGCCTGCTGCGCAAGGCCGGCGTGGCCGTGCGGCCGATCCTCACCAAGGCCGGCGCCGAATTCGTCACCGCCCTGTCGCTGTCGGCCCTGGCCGAGGACAAGGTCTATAGCGAGCTGTTCTCGCTGACCGACGAGGCGGAGATGGGCCATATCGAGCTGTCGCGCTCGGCCGACCTGGTGGTGGTGGCTCCGGCCACCGCCGACCTGATCGCCAAGGCCGCCCACGGCCTGGCCGGCGACCTGGCGTCCACCACCCTGCTGGCGACCGACAAACCCGTGCTGATGGCTCCGGCCATGAACGTGCGGATGTGGCTGCACCCGGCGACCCAGCGCAATGTCGCCACGCTGAAGGCCGACGGCGTGCAGTTCGTCGGGCCCGACGAGGGGGCCATGGCCTGCGGCGAGTTCGGCCCGGGCCGCCTGGCCGAGCCGCCCTTGATCTTCGAGGCGATCATGGCGGCCCTTGAAGGCCCCGCCGCCCAATTCTTCAAAGGCGGGCCGCTGGCCGGCAAGCACGCCCTGGTCACCGCCGGCCCGACCTTCGAGCCGATCGACCCGGTGCGGGGGATCACCAACCGCTCCAGTGGCCGCCAGGGCTACGCCATCGCCGGGGCCCTGGCCAAGCTGGGCGCGCGGGTCACCCTGGTCAGCGGCCCCGTGGCCCTGCCCACCCCGATCGGCGTGGACCGCATCGACGTCGAGACCGCCCGCGACATGCTGGCCGCCTGTCAGGCGGCCCTGCCCGCCGACGTGGGGGTGTTCGTGGCCGCGGTCGCCGACTGGCGCATCGACGAGGTGTTCGGGACCAAGCTGAAGAAGGACAAGGGCGGGCCGCCGGCCCTGACCTTCGTCGAGAACCCGGACATTCTGGCGACGCTTTCGGCCTCCGGGCCGAGGCGCCCGAAGCTGGTGATCGGCTTCGCGGCCGAGACCAACGACGTCGAGGCCCACGCCCGCGCCAAGCTGGCCCGCAAGGGCTGCGACTGGATCATCGCCAACGACGTCACCGAACCCGGCGTAATGGGCGGAGACGAGAACGCCGTCCTGCTGATCTCCAAGGACAGGACCGAACGCTGGACCCGTGCCGCCAAGGATTCGGTGGCCCGCGACCTCGCCCAACGCATAGCCCAAGACCTGACAGCGAGCCTTTCATGACCGCACCGCACATTCCCGTCGTCCAGCTGGCCCACGCCGAGGGCCTGCCCCTGCCCGCTTACGAGACCAACGGCGCGGCCGGCATGGACCTGCGGGCGGCGGTGGCCGAGGACGCGCCCCTGGTGCTGAAGCCGGGCGCGCGGTTCATGGTCCCCACGGGCCTGGCCTTTGCCGTGCCGCTGGGCTTCGAGGCCCAGGTGCGGCCGCGCTCGGGCCTGGCGGCCAAGGCCGGCGTCACCTGCCTGAACACGCCCGGCACCATCGACAGCGACTATCGCGGCGAGGTGAAGGTGATCCTGATCAACCTGGGCGAGGAGGATTTCACCATCCGCCGCGGCGACCGCATCGCCCAGCTGGTGATCGCCCCGGTGGTCCAGGCCTCGTGGGGCCTGACGACCAGCCTGGACGAGACGGCGCGCGGCGCGGGCGGCTTCGGCTCGACCGGCGGGCGCTAGGTCGCACGGCGGGGACCACGCCCGGCGTATCGGAAAATCTACCCAGGGCTGTGAAGCGCCACAGTTTCGCCCCAGCGCCGCTTTCCAGTAGCGCTTGGGGGGCGGAGCTAGGGACACACCCATGAACCGCCGGGAGATACTGACCGCCCTGCCGAGCGCGCTGGTCGCGTCGCAGGCCGCCGCCGCGACCGAAGCGCCCCGTGCGCTGTCGGCGCGCGGCGAGGCCAACCTGACCGCCTTCGCGCGCCTGCTCGCCTATGTCCGCTTCTTCCACCCGACCGACGAGGCCGCCGCGACCGACTGGAGCGCGCTGGCTGTCTCGCATGTCGAAACCGTCGAGGCGGCGCGCTCGCCGGCCGAACTGGTCGCACGGTTCGAAGCCGTCTTCCGGCCGCTCGCCCCGACCTTGAAGCTGTATGCGGCCTCGACGCCGCCCGCCGCCAGGCCGGACGCGCCGCCGGCGGCCGGAACGATGGTCATGTGGAAGCATTGGGGCGCGGCCCTGACCTCGCCTTCCACCTACCACGCCGCCCGGGTAGCGGTCGCGGACGGCCGGCCCAGGGTGCTGCCGCTGAGCCTTGGCGGCGGAGTCAGCGCCCTGATGCCGACGACGGCCAACGCCATGCCCGCCGCGTTCGAGGCCCCGACCCTGGCGGCCGCCGCGACCGCAGCCCGGGCCTATCCGGCGGACGAGCGCCGGGTGCATCTGGCGGCCGTGATCCTGGCCTGGGGCGTCCTGCACCACTTCTATCCGTACCTCGACACCGCGGGCGACTGGGATGCGGCGCTGTCCGAGGGCTTGCGAAGCGCCGCCAGGGATCCGGACGGACAGGCTTTCCGCCTGACGCTGGCCCGGATGGTCGCCACGCTCCGCGACGGCCACGGCAACGTCTATTACCGCTCGGCCGAAAAGGGGCTGCCCATTGGCTGGTCGTGGATCGAGGACCAGCTGGTGATCACCGCCCTGCCCGACGACGCCAAGGACCTGACGGTGGGCGCGGTGGTCACGCGGATCGACGGCGTCGATGTGCGCCAGCGGCTCGCGATGCTGGACCCGGAAATCTGCGCGGCCACGCCGCAGTGGCTGCGGTTCAAGTCGCTGCAGCGCCTGCAGGAGCGCCCCGACGGGACGCCCGCCGTTCTCCAGGGCGAGACGCCGGACGGACGACCGTTCACGGCGAGCCTCGCGGCGGCGCCGTGGAAGACCGTATATGCCCTGGCGTCGAAGTCGGCCGTGGCGAACTTCTCGGAGCCGAGGCCGGGCGTGGTCTATGTGGACCTGGCCCGGGTCACCGACGACGATCTCCAGACGCGGATGACTCAACTGGCGGCCGCGCGAGGGATTGTGCTCGACGACCGGGGCTATCCGTCCGGGCCGGCGAGGATGCTGCTCTACCATCTCAGCGACCGGACCTTGCATTCGCCGCGGTTCGAGAAGCCGATCGTCACCGAACCGGACGGCCGGAACGTGGTCTTCGACGGCGAAGGCAGCTGGGTGATGGCGCCGCATGAGCCGCGCTTTCCCGGGCGGCTGGTGCTGCTGACCTCCGGCGGCTCGATCAGCTACGCCGAAAGCTGGGCGGGCACGTTCGAGGGCGAGAAGCTGGGTCCGATCGTCGGCGGGCCGACGGCGGGAACCAACGGCAACATCAACCCGCTTTGGCTGCCGGGCGGCTTCCTGGTGGTGTTCACCGGCATGCGGGTTCGCAAGCAGGACGGCTCGCGCCACCACGGCGTCGGGATCATTCCGACCGTTCCTGTCGCGCAGACGCTGGCGGGCTTTCGGGCCGGCCACGACGAGGTGCTTGAGCGCGGCGCCGCCCTGGCGGCCGGAGACGCCTAATCGCTCGCGGCGACCTGGCTGGGCGCGCGGCCTTGGCCAGGATGCCCGCGCGACCTGTTGACGCGACCTGGAGCTTTCCGTCCGGACGCGGTTGATTTTTGGACGAGTGCGTCCATTTATCCCTTGCCCGGGACGAAGGTCCGATATATCGCCCCGGTCCATCGGGTTGATTTCGGGATCCTTAAGTCCATGGCCGCCGCCTCCAAGAAGAAGCTCGTTCCCCTGATCGTCGGCGGCGCGGCCGTCGTGGCGCTGGTCGTCGGCGGCGGGCTGTGGTTCGTCGACAAGCAACGCTACGAAACCACCGACAACGCCTTCGTCCAGGCCGACACCGTGCAGGTCAGCCCGCAGGTCTCCGGCTATGTCGCGCAGGTGCTGGTGGCCGACAACCAGCGTGTCGAGGCCGGCCAGATCGTCGCCCGTATCGACCCCGCGCCGCTGCAGGCCAAGCTGGACCAGGCCATCGCCAACGCCCAGGCCCTTGAGGCGGCCATCCAGAGCGTCGACGACAAGGCCGCCCTCGAGCAGGCGATGATCGCCCAGCGGGCCGCCGGCGTGGCCAGCGCCCAGGCCGACCAGGGCCGGGCCAAGGCCGATTTGATCCGCTACGACGCCCTGGCCAAGCAGGGCTGGGTCTCGACCCAGAAGGTCCAGACCACCCAGGCCAGCGCCGCCCAGTCGGCCGCCGCCGTCCAGAGCGCCCAGGCGGCCCTGGAGGCCGAGCGCCGCGCCGCCCAGTCCCTGGGCTCGGCCCGCGCCCAGACCGTGGCCCAGGCGGCCGCGGCCCGCGCCGCCGTCGAGCAGGCCCGCATCGACCTTGACCGCACCGTGATCCGCGCCCCGGTGGCCGGCGTCGTCGGCGCCCGCTCGGTGCGTCCCGGCCAGCTGGTCCAGCCGGGCGTGGCCCTGATGTCGGTCGTCCCGGTCGGCCAGGGCTATGTCGTCGCCAACTTCAAGGAGACCCAGGTGGCCCGCCTGCGCGTGGGCCAGCCGGTGGAGATCAAGGCCGACGCCTTCGGCAAGAGCGTGATCCACGGCAAGCTGGACAGCTTCGCCCCGGCCACCGGCCAGGAGTTCGCCCTGATCCCGGTCGAGAACGCCGTCGGCAACTTCACCAAGATCACCCAGCGCCTGCCGGTGAAGATCGTGGTCGACAAGTCGCCGCTGGGCTCGGCCCTGCGCCCCGGCCTGTCGGTCGACGTCAAGGTCGACGTCCGCGACCGCTCGGGCCCGACCTTCGCCGAGGCCGGCCTGCCCGGCGCGGCCCAGTACGCCCAGCAGGGCCAGGCGCGCTAGGGCGCGGTCCAGGATCGCCGCCATGACCGACGCCGCCCTCCCCGCCCAGTCCGCGCCGCCCGCCGCGAAATCGGCGGCCGAGATCGACTGGACCAAACTGCTCCTCGGCTTCGGGGCCATGGTCATCGGCCAGTTCATGGCCATCCTCGACATCCAGATCGTGGCGGCCTCGCTGCCGCAGATCCAGGCCGGGGTGGGGGCCAGCGCCGACCAGGTCAGCTGGATCCAGACCGCCTACCTGATCCCCGAGGTCGTGATGATCCCGCTGTCGGGATATCTGTCGCGGCTGTGGGGGACACAGCGCGTCTACCTGATCTCGTGTGCCGGCTTCATGGTCATGAGCGTGCTGACGGGCCTGTCCTCGTCGATCGACATGATGATCCTGACCCGGGCCCTGCAGGGCTTCATCGGCGGGGCGATGATCCCGACGGTGTTCGCCGTGGCCTTCACCGCCTTCCCGCCCGAGCGGCGGATCACGGCCAGCGTGATCATGGGCCTGATCGTCACCCTGGCCCCGACGGTGGGCCCGACCCTGGGCGGGCACCTGACCGAATGGCTCAGCTGGCGCTGGCTGTTCTTCATCAACGTGCCGACCGGCCTGGTCGTGCTGTTCGGCGTGGCCCGCTGGGGCCAGTTCGACAAGGGCGACCCCAGCCTCGCCAAGGGCTTCGACTGGTTCGGCCTGGCGGTGATGGCCACCTTCCTGATGAGCATGCAGTTCGTGCTGGAGGAGGGCTCCAAGGACGGCTGGTTCGAGGACAGCGGCATCCTGGGCCTGACCGTGCTGGCCTGCGTCACCGGCGCGGTCTTCATCTGGCGCTCGCTCAGCTATCGCAACCCGATCGTCGAGCTGCGGGCCTTCGCCAACCGCAACTTCAGCGTCGGCGTGGCCATGACCGCCGTGTCGGGGGCCAGCCTGTTCGGCGGCACCTTCCTGCTGCCGCAGTTCCTGGGCCGGGTGCGGCACTATTCGGCCTCCGAGGTCGGCACCACCATGGTGGTCTCGGGCCTGTCGATGTTCGCCACCGGGCCGATCGCCGGCCGGCTGGTGCGCCAGATGGATCCGCGCATCCCGATGTGCATCGGCTTCACGCTGGCGGGCTTCGGCATGTACATGGCCCATGGCGTGACCAAGGACTGGGGTTTCTGGGAGTTCGCCGGAGTCCAGGCCTGCCGCGGCGTGGGGGTGATGATCGCCATGATCGCCACCCAGCAGGTGACGATGAGCACCCTGCCCCCGCACATGGTCAAGAACGCCTCGGGCCTTGTGAACCTGGCGCGCAACACCGGCGGCGCGATCGGCCTGGCCCTGCTGGCCACGACGATCACCAACCAGACGGCGCTGTACTACATGGGCCTGTCCGACGAGCTGGGTCAGGGCGACGCCCGGATCGCCGGCATGATGGCGGGCCTGGCCGCGCGCATGCAGCAGCTGGGGGTCTCCGATCCAGACGGCGCGGCGCGCAAGGCCATCGGCGGCATGCTCAGCCAGCAGGCCACGGTGCTGGCCTTCGGCGACAGCTTCACCCTGCTGGCCTATGGCTGCTTCGCCGCCGCCGTCGTCTCGCTGCTGGCCAAGCCGGCCAAGAACGCCCCTCCCCCGCCTTCGGACGCGCACTGATGCCTAGAGTCGCCCATGCCTAGAGTTGCAGGACAGATCGACGTCGCCAAGACCGAAGCCATCCTCGACGCCGCCGTCGAGGTGATCGGCCAACGCGGCCTGGGCGCGCCGATGGAGGCCATCGCCCGGCAGGCGGGCGTCTCCAAGCAGACCGTCTACAACCACTACGGCTCCAAGGCCGAGCTGGTCCGGGCCCTGATGGCCCGGCGCGTGGCGGCGATCACCGCCCCGCTGCGGGAATCCGGCGCGATCGACAATCCTGGCGAGGCGCTGGAGGCCTATGCCCGCTCGATGCTGGAGACGGTGACCACCACCAAGAGCTATTCGATCCTGCGGGTGATCATCCAGGGCGCCGGCGAAATGCCCGACGTGGCCCAGGAGGTGTTCGAGGCCGGGCCGCGCCAGGCGCGCCGCCAGCTGGCCGCCTTCCTGGAGGTGGAAACCCAGCTCGGCCGCCTGAAGGTCGAGGACTTCGATCAGGCGGCCGAGTTCTTCTCGGGCATGGTCATGGGCCACAGCCAGCTGCGGTCCCTGCTGCGCCTGCCGTCCGACAAGACGGCGGCGGAGTTCGACGGCGTCGCCCGAGAAGCCGCCCAGCGCTTCATGCGGGCCTACGCGCCGTAGAGGTTGCTAGGCCTCCGCCTCGTCGGGCATGCCCATCATGTGGAAGCCCGCGTCGACGTGGACCACCTCGCCGGTGGTCGAGCGGCCCAGGTCCGAGGCCAGCCACAGGGCGGCGCCGGCGACGCCCTCCATCGAGGTGTCCTCCTTCATGGCGCTGAAGGCCCGACCCTGGGCGATCATGCCCCGGCCGCCCGAAATGCCGGCCAGCGACAGGGTGCGCATGGCGCCCGCCGAGATGGCGTTGACGCGGATGCCCTTGGGACCCAGGTCGCGGGCGATGTAGCGGGTCGCCGCTTCCAGGGCGGCCTTAGCCACGCCCATGGTGTTGTAGTTCGGGATGGTCCGCTCGGAGCCCAGATAGGTCATGGTGACCATCGAGCCGCCGTTCGGCATGATCCGCGACGCGCGCTTGGCGACATCGACGAAGCTGAAGGCCGAGATGTTCAGGGCCGTCAGGAAGCCTTCGCGAGTGGTGTTCTCGACGAACGACCCCTTCAGCTCGTTCTTGTTGGCGAAGGCCACCGAGTGGATCACGAAGTCCAGCGTGCCGAACTTGGCCTCGATGGCGGCGAAGGCCGCGTCCATCGAGGCGTCGTCGGTGACGTCGGCCGGGATCATGGTGGTGACGCCGATGCTCTCGGCCAGCGGCCGCACGCGCCGCTCCAGGTCCTCGCCCTGATAGGTGAACGCCATCTCGGCGCCCTGGGCGGCGAGCTGCGAAGCGATGCCCCAGGCGATGGAGTTGTGGTTGGCCACGCCCATGACGAGGCCCTTCTTGCCCCGCATCAGCTCGCCCTTGGGGAATGCGTAATCGTCGGCCATGGCTTGGCTCTCCTGGAATCCTTGAGCGCTAGCTAGCAGGAGGAGTCCTCCTGCGGAACCCTTCAGACGGCATCGATGTCGAAGCCGGCGGGCGGCAAGCCCGCCTGGGCGCGGGCGTGGAGGGTCTCGAAAGCCGCCTCCAGCCGCCGGGCGAAGACGGCGGGATCGAACACCGGTCCGCTCCGCACCGCCCTGCCCAACCTGGCCTTCAACGCTTCCAGCGCTGACGGGTCCCCGGCCAGCCGCACCGCGGCGGCGACATAGGACTCGACGTCGTCGGCGACGAGTTCGGGCAGGTCCAGGGCGGTCAGCAGGCTGGCGGCCACCCGGCTGGCGAAGCTTCGCCCCGGCGCGGTGAGGATCGGAACCCCCATGCGCAGGGCGTCGCTGGCCGTGGTGTGGGCGCCGTAGGGCCAGGTGTCGAGCATCAGGTCGGCCTGGGTCTGGCGGGCCAGGTGCTCGGCGTGCGACGCGGGTGCGGCGAACACCAGGCGGTCGGGATCGATTCCGGCCGCCCGCGCATGGGACCGCAGGTTGGCCGCCGCCCCCGGAGAGCCCTCGTAGAGCCACAGGACCGATCCCGGCGCGGCCCGCAGCACCGCCGTCCAGGCGGCGAAGACCTCGGGCGTGATCTTGGCCGGATTGTTCAGGCAGGCGAAGACGAAGACCCCGTCCGGCAGGCCGGCGTCCGCGCGCGTCGGCCTCGCCGCAAAGGACGTCAGGCCGTCGTTGGGCTGATAGAGCGGCAGGCGGACCACCGCCTCGCTCCAGTCCGCCTCGGCGCCCGGCGGCGACACCACGGGGTCGGCGATCACATAGTCGGCATAGGGCGCGGCGAGGGTTCCCGGATAGCCCAGCCAGCTGACCTGCACCGGCGCGGCCCGATGGGCCAGGATCCCGGGCCGGCCGTCCTGGGTATGGCCCTTCAGGTCCACCACGATGTCCACGCCCAGGTCACGGGCCAGGGCCGCGACGGCGGCGTCCGACAGGCGGCGCACGTCGATCCGCCGCTCGAACGCCGCGTCGATCCGCTCACGCAGGGCGCCGCCCAGGTCGGGGCCATAGGACAGGGCCAGGATCTCGAACCGCTTGCGGTCGTGGGTCTCCAGCAGGCCGGCCATCAGCCGGGCCGTGGCGTGGTCGTGCAGGTCGGCCGACAGATAGGCGACGCGGATTCGCTCACCCGGGGGACGCGGCGGCCAGACCGGCGCGGGCGCGGGAGGCGGCGCAGCCAGGCCGGCGGCGAGGCGATGCAATGCGGGGTCGTCGAAGGCGGACAGGGACGCGAACGGGGCCATGGCGGGGCGGCCGGCCTCGAGCTCGTCTCGTATGGCCGCCAGCAGGGTCGCGTCGTCGCGCCAGTCGCAGACCTGGCGGCGGGCGTGCAGCAGGTCGCCCAGCGCGCGGGGGCGGCGGGGATCGCGGGCGACGACCCGCTCCAGGTCCCGCGCCGCCTCGACGGGGCGGCCCAGCAGCATCAGCAGGCCCGCGCGGTTGGCCAGGGCCTGCGGGTGGTCCGGAACGGCGGCGCAGGCCTGGTCGTGGGCGGCCAGGGCTTGCTCGAACCGTCCCAGGTCCGACAGCGCCACGCCACGATTGCACAGGGCGTCGACGAAGCCGGGCGAAGCGGCCAGGGCCTTGTCATAGGTCGCCAGCGCCTCGGCGGGACGGCCCAGGCGGCGCAGGGCCACCCCCCGGGCGTTCAGCACTGTCGCATTGTCCGGATCGCGAGCCAGGGCCGCCTCGCTGGCCGCCAGGACCTCATCGTCGCGGCCCAGCGCGACCAGGGCGGCGGCCCGGGCCGACAGCACCCCGGCGCGGACCGGATCCAGCCCCAGGGCCCGGTCCAGGGCGGCCAGGGCCGAGGCCGCGTCGCCCAGGGCCAGGCGCGCCGCGCCCAGCAGGTGCCAGGCTTCGACGGAGCCCGGATCGTCGGCCGCCACCCGCTCGCACAGAGCGGCGGCCTCGGCCATGCGGCCGTCGCGATAGAGGTCGTAGGCCTGGCGGGCGGTCATCGGGGGGGCCGGAAACCCGCCGCCGGATCAGTCGGCCTTGCTGAAGATCAGCGTGCCGTTGGTGCCGCCGAACCCGAAGCTGTTAGACATCACCGTGGTCAGCGGCTTGTCCGAGCGCTCCAGCAGGATCGGCAGGTCGGCGAACTCCGGATCGAGGTTTTCGATATTGGCGCTCTGGGCGGCGAAGCCGTTGTCGAGCATCAGGATCGAATAGATCGCCTCCTGCGCCCCGGCCGCGCCCAGGCTGTGGCCGGTCAGCGACTTGGTCGAGGAGATCAGCGGGGCCTTGTCGCCGAACACGTCGCGGACCGCGCCCATCTCCTTGCTGTCGCCCACCGGCGTGGAGGTGCCGTGCGGGTTCAGGTAGTCGATGGTCCGGCCGCCGGCCTCGGCCATGGCGATCTTCATGCAGCGCGCCGCGCCCTCGCCCGACGGGGCGACCATGTCGTAGCCGTCGGAATTGGCCGCGTAGCCCACGACTTCGCCATAGATCTTGGCCCCGCGCGCCTTGGCGTGCTCGTACTCTTCCAGCACCACGATGCCGGCCCCGCCGGCGATCACGAAGCCGTCGCGGTCCTTGTCATAGGCGCGGCTGGCCACGGCAGGCCGGTCGTTGAAGTTGCTGCTCATCGCGCCCATGGCGTCGAACAGGTTGGACAGGGTCCAGTCCAGCTCCTCGCAGCCGCCGGCGAAGACGATGTCCTGCTTGCCCATCTGGATCTGCTCGGCGCCCGCGCCGATGCAGTGGGCGCTGGTCGCGCAGGCCGAGCTGATCGAATAGTTGATCCCGCGGATCTTGAACCAGGTCGACAGCACCGCCGACGGGCCCGAGCTCATGGCCTTGGGCACGGCGAACGGGCCGATGCGCTTGGGGCCTTTTTCCTTGGTGGTGGCGGCGGCCTCGACGATCACCCGGGTGGACGGGCCGCCCGAGCCGACGATCAGGCCGGTGCGCTCGTTGGAGATCTCGGCCTCTTGCAGGCCGGCGTCGGCGATCGCCTGTTCCATGGCGATATGCGCATAGGCCGTGCCGGGCGCCAGGAAGCGCGCGGCGCGGCGATCGACCAGGGCTTCCCAGCTGTCGAGCTTGACCGTGGCGTGGACCTGGCAGCGGAAGCCCAGCTCCGCATAGTCCGGCGCGGAGACCACCCCCGACTTGGCTTCACGCAGTGAGGCGAGCACCTCATTGGCGTTGTTGCCGATGGACGAGACGATCCCCAGTCCGGTGACGACGACGCGACGCATGAACAATCCTCTTTTCTTCCCCGTGGTCCAGAAGGGGCGGCTCTGGACGGCCGCCCTACAGGTGGATCAAGACGCCATTTGGTCCGCGGTGAACAGACCGACCTTCAGGTCCTTGGCCTCGTAGATGGGCTTTCCGTCGGCCTCCACCACGCCGTCGGCGATGCCCATGACCAGCTTGCGCATGATCACGCGCTTGAGATCGATCTTGTAAGTGACCTTCTTGACGTCCGGCGTGACCTGGCCGGTGAACTTCACCTCGCCCACGCCCAGGGCGCGGCCGCGGCCGGGACCGCCTGACCAGCCCAGGAAGAAGCCGACCAGCTGCCACATGGCGTCCAGGCCCAGGCACCCCGGCATGACCGGGTCGCCGATGAAGTGGCAGGCGAAGAACCAAAGGTCCGGATTGATGTCGAACTCGGCCTCGACATAGCCCTTGCCGTACTTGCCGCCCTCGGACTCGATGCGGACGATGCGGTCGAACATCAGCATCGGCGGCGCCGGCAGCTGGGCGTTGCCGGGGCCGAACAGCTCGCCGCGACCACAGGCCAGGAGTTCGTCGAAGGTGTAGGAACTTTGTTGCATGGCCTCGCCCTAGCACGGCGGCGGGCCGCGCCTCAATGTTACTTTCAGTAACGCCTGTGAACGCCCGGCGCTCCGGCGGCGCGAAAATGCGCCTATTCCTTGCACTGGACCTGGGGCGCGGCGCCCCAGATCTCGGCCTCCGGAGCCCAGCCTGACTCGCCGCCCGCCTTCAGCTTGCACCAGCCCTTTTCGCAACGGTCGAGATTGGCGGTCGAACGGCCCGCCAGATAGGCCTCGACCCGGGCGCTGGCCTTGGGCTGGGCGCGGAGCGGCAGGGGGCTGGCCTGCACCCGCATGGCGGTGCGGCGGCCGTCGGTGGTGCGCTTGTGCACCCAGGCCAGGTTGCCCTCGGGATCGCAGATCCTGCGCCACTCGCGGGTTTCGGCCACCACCTGCACCGGCAGGCCCTTGACCTTGTAGATCCACAGCAGGCGGTGCGCCTCGTCGGGCCCGACCCGGGCGTTCACCTCGCCGTACTTCAGCGACACGTAGCGCGGCACCTCCATGCCGGACGGCGTGACTTTCGGGGCCTGGGCCCAGGCCCCGCCGCCCAGGCTCACCGAGCCGAGCGCGACCAGGGCCAGGGCGCCGAGCGAACGATGTTTGCGATTCCTCGGCATGTTGCTTGGCCCCATGGGGCCCCTTTGCTACAGATTTCGAACACCCGCCTGGGAAACACCCAATTGCGGAAGGCTTTTCGAACCGCTCATGTCAGCTCGCAAGCTCAAAGTGATCGTCACCCGCAAACTCCCCGATCCGGTGGAGACGCGGATGTGCGAGCTGTTCGACACCCAGTTGAACGTCACCGACAAACCCTTGACGGCCGATGAACTGGTCGAGGCCATGAACCAGGCCGACGTGCTGGTGCCGACCATCACCGACCGCATTGACGGACGACTTCTGTCGCGATCCGGCGACCGGCTCAAGCTGATCGCCAATTTCGGGGCCGGGGTGGACAATATCGACGTCGCCACCGCCAACGCCCGGGGCATCATCGTCACCAACACGCCCGGCGTGCTGACCGAGGACACCGCCGACCTGACCATGACCCTGATCATGGCCGCCTCGCGCCGGGTGGTCGAAGGCGCCGAGGTGGTCAAGGCCGGCGGCTTCCACGGCTGGTCGCCGACCTGGATGCTGGGCCGCCGCCTGTGGGGCAAGCGCCTGGGGATCATCGGCATGGGCCGGATCGGCCAGGCCGTGGCCCGCCGCGCCAAGGCCTTCGGCATGCAGGTGCACTACCACAACCGCAAGCCCGTCAGCCCGCGCATCGCCGAAGAGGTCGGGGCCACCTACTGGGAAAGCCTGGACCAGATGCTGGCCCGCATGGACATCATCTCGGTCAACTGCCCGCACACCCCGGCCACCTACCACCTGCTGTCGGCCCGCCGGCTCAAGCTGCTGCGGCCGCAGAGCATCATCGTCAACACCGCCCGCGGCGAGGTGATCGACGAAGGCGCGCTGGCCAACATGCTGGCCCGCGGCGAGATCGCCGGCGCCGGCCTGGACGTCTACGAGCACGAGCCGGCCATCAACCCCAAGCTCCTGAAGCTGCCCAACGTCGTGCTCCTGCCCCACATGGGCTCGGCCACCGTCGAGGGCCGCATCGACATGGGCGAGAAGGTCATCGTCAACGTGAAGACCTTCATGGACGGCCACCGGCCGCCGGACCGGGTGATCCCGTCGATGCTGTGACTGGAGCTTGACCTTTCGGTCCTGAGACTCTTCTTTCGCTGAAGTTGAGTTGGGGGACTGATCATGATTTCCAGACGCCATGTCCTGGCGGGCGCGACGGCGTCGCCCTTGGCGGCCATGGCGGGCGGCGCATCCGCCCAGGCCGTCACATCACCCACCCTCGACGAGATTCTGACGCCGCCCACCCTGCTGGGCGCGGCCCTTTCGCCGGACGGTCGCCAACTCGCCTCGTTGCGGATGGAGCGCAAGGGCGAGCTGATGAAGGCCTACGTGCTGCTGCAGTCCGCCGACCGGCCCCGCGATCCGCCGACGGTCGTGCTGATCGGCGACTACGACGTTCAGCAGCTGGAATGGGCCAATGACGAACGTCTGCTGATCTGGATCTTCATTCACAAGAATCCCGACGGCACGCCGACCGGCCAACGTTATGGCGACCTGCTCTTCCCTTCGCCCCAGATCCGGGTCCTGTCCATCAGCCTGGATGGCGCGGAGACCGCCATCCTGTTCGGCAGCGAGGGCGGGCCCGTGTCCCGAGCGGCCGATCTGGGCTCCATCGTCGATCTGCTGGTCGATGACCCCAAGAACGTGCTGATGCAGGCCTGGGACTACGACAAGGGCTGCCTGCTGCTGTTCAAGGTGAACATCTATACCGGCGAGGCGACCTTCTTCGAGCGCGGCGCGCAGCAGACCTATGGTTGGCGCACCCAGAACGGCCAGCCGGTCATCCGCCTCGACAGCAACCGGCGGGGCACCGTCGTCTGGATCTACACCCGGCCGCCGGGTCAAACCGCTTGGACCCTGTACCGCAAGCTGCGCCGCAACGAGCTGGAGCAGATCTCCGACTTCAACGTAGTGGGCGCCACGGCGGAGGCCGGCGTGATGCTGGTGACGACCCAGCACGAGCGCGGCGGCGACCGGGTCCTGCAGCGCTTCGACCTTCAGACCCTGAAGTTGGCCGAGGTGATGGCGTCACGGGTCGATCGCGACATCGACAGCGTGGTGATGGATGAACGCGGCGGCCTGCTGGCCGCCAGCTTCGTGGAGGATCGTGAAGACTACATCTTCTTCGACCAGACCCTGAAGGCGCACTATCGGGGCCTGCAATCCTACTTCAAGAACGACGTCAATCTGAGCTTCGTCGACGCCAGCCTCGACCACAGCCGCTTCGTCGTCGGCGCCAGCAGTCCTACCCTGGCCGGTTCGCTGTGGCTGTACGACAAGCCTTCCGGCGCCCTGACCCCGCTGGGCGAGACGCGGCCCTGGCTTTCCGGCCGCCTGGCGCCGACCTCGATCCTCAAGCTCAAGAGCCGCGACGGGCTGGACCTGACCGCCTACCTGACCACCCCGATCGGCGCGGTGGCCGGACCCCGTCCCCTGGTGATCTTCCCGCACGGCGGCCCGGAGGCGCGCGACGCCTATGGGTTCGACCAGTTCGTCCAGGCCTTCGCGGCCAAGGGCTGGTACGTGCTGCAGGTCAATTTCCGGGGCTCCTCCGGCTACGGCAAGGCCTTCGCCGACGCCGGGCGCAAGCGCTGGGGCACGGAAATGCAGAACGACATCGAGGACGCCTTGGCCGCCGTCACCGCCAGAGGCGGAATCGATCCACGCCGCATCGCCATCTGCGGGGCCAGTTATGGCGGCTACGCGGCGTTGATGGGTGCGGTGAAGACCCCGAAGGTCTATCGCGCCGTGGTCTCGATCGCGGGAGTCAGCGACCTGCCCGCGATGGTGGCCTACACCAAGCGTGAGGACGGCGGCGACTCCCCGGCCTACACCTATGTGCTGGAGACGATCGGCGACCCCGTCGCCGACAAGACCCTGCTGGAACAGAGCTCGCCCGCCTTCCGCGCCAAGGAAATCATCGCGCCGGTGATGCTGATCCACGGCGTGCACGACGACGTCGTGCCGATCGAACAGTCCAACCGCATGGCCAAGGCCCTGAAGGCGGCGGGCAACCCCGCCAAGCGGCTGGACATCAAATGGGTGGGGCACCGCGGCTGGGACGTCTTCACGACCAAGACCATCCTCAATGCGGCGATCACCCACATCGAGACCGCTTTCACCGCGCCTCTCGCCTAGCCGCCGCAGCTCGGGCACGCCGGGTCCGCGCCGATCCGCACCGTGCGGGTTTCCGCCGCCAGGGCGTCGTAGATCAGCAGGCGGCCGGCCAGGGTATGGCCGGCGCCGGTGATGACCTTCACTGTCTCCAAGGCCATCAACGACCCGATCACCCCGGCCAGGGCCCCGACCACCCCGACCATCGCGCAGGTCTCGGCGTCGGGCGGGATCTCGGGCACCAGGCAGCGGTAGCACGGCCGTCCCTGGAACACCCCGACCTGGCCGGTCCAGCGGCCCAGGGCGCCGCTGACCAGGGTCTTGCTCTCCGCCAGGCAGGCGTCGCTGACCGCGAAGCGGGTGGCGAAGTCGTCCGTGCCGTCCAGCACCAGGTCATACCGGGACACCACCGCCCGAGCATTGGCCTCACCCAGCCATACCGGATGGGTTTCGACGGTCAGGTGCGGATTGAGGGCCGTTAGATGTTCGGCCGCCGCCTCGACCTTGGGTCGGCCCGTGTCGGCGGTGGCGAACAGCACCTGGCGCTGCAGGTTGGACAGCGACACCGTGTCGGCGTCGACCAGGCCGAGGGTCCCGACCCCGGCGGCGGCCAGATAGAGGGCGGCGGGCGCGCCCAACCCCCCGGCCCCGACCACCAGCACGCGCGCCGCCTTCAGCTTCTGCTGACCCGGGCCGCCGATCTCGCGCAGCACCAGGTGGCGGGCGTAGCGTTCGACCTCGGCGTCGGAAAAACTCATGGCGCTTGACCCTCGTGCCCGGCCTCGCCACATGCGAAGCCATGCAAAGCTCGACTTCCTTCCCCGACTGGCACGGCACCACCATTCTGGCGGTGCGCAAGAACGGACAGACCGTGATCGCCGGCGACGGACAGGTCTCCATGGGCCCAACCGTCGTCAAGGGCAACGCCCGCAAGGTGCGCCGCCTGGCCGGCGGCAAGGTGGTGGCCGGCTTCGCCGGGGCCACGGCCGACGCCTTCACCCTAATCGAGCGGCTGGAAGCCAAGCTCGAGCAGTATCCCGACCAGCTGGCCCGCGCCTGCGTCGACCTGGCCAAGGACTGGCGCACCGATCGCTACCTGCGCCGGCTGGAAGCCATGCTGCTGGTGGCCGACGCGACCTCGATCTACACGGTCACCGGCGTCGGCGACGTGCTGGAGCCGGGCGAGAGCGCCGGCGGCGGCTCGGTGGCGGCCATCGGCTCGGGCGGCAACTACGCCCTGGCGGCGGCCAAGGCCCTGATCGACCAGGACCTGACGGCCGAGGAGATCGCCCGCCGCGCCATGGCCATCGCCGCCGAGATCTGCGTCTACACCAACGGCAACCTGACGGTCGAAAGCCTCTGATCGGCGCGGTTACGCGGAATTCACGAGCCAGCGGCGCCGCCAGGCGCTTAGCTCCGGCGCGGGAGGCTTCACCATGCTCAAGACCGCTCTGATCGCCTGCGCCCTGCTGGCCGCCGCGCCCGCCTGGGCGGCGACGCCCTCGCCCGCCGAGATCGAAAGGGCCGAGCGCGCCTTCGCGGCCGACGGCCTGGCCCTGGGCGTGCGGGACTCGTTCCTCAAGCACATGGCCGACGACGCTATCGTCTTCCGGCCGGGACCGGTCAGCGCCAAGGCGCTCTACGAGAAGCGGCCGTCCAGCAAGGCCGTCCGCCTGGAATGGTGGCCGCAGAAGGTGGTGATCGCCCGCTCCGGGGACCTGGGCCTGTCGGTGGGTCCGGCGGCGGTCAACGGCCAGCGCGGCGGCTACTACGCCACGATCTGGCGCAAGGCCGCCGACGGCCGGTGGAAGTGGATCTATGACGGCGGGGCCGAGGCCGACGGGGCCAAAGCACCGGGCCAGGACACACCGGCCATCCATGGCCCGATCGCCAGGACCGGCGCGAAATCCCCGGCGGCCGGTTTCGACGCCGCCCGTCTTGCCGAAACCGCTCTGGCCAAGGCCGCTGAAAACAATGCGCCCAACGCCTATCGCACGGCCCTGCCCGCCGACGCCTGGCTGCTAGGCCCAGAAGGAACCGCAGGCCTGGCCCCCGACGCCCTGGCCGAGCGCATCGACGCCCGGCCGGAGCGCATGATCCTGACCCTGCGCGGCGGCGGCGCTTCGGCGGCCGGCGACCTGGTCTGGACCCACGGCGAGGCCGGCTGGGTCGATCACCAGGAAATCATCCGGCACGCGCACTATATGCATGTCTGGCAAAGGCGCGCCGAAGGGTGGCGTCTGATCTTCGAGACCCTGAACACGGACACATGACCGAATTCTCTCCCCGCGAAATCGTCTCCGAACTGGACCGCTACATCGTCGGCCATACCGACGCGAAGAAGGCCGTCGCCGTGGCCCTGCGCAACCGCTGGCGCCGCCGCCGCGTGCCGGCTGACCTCCGCGACGAGGTCACCCCCAAGAACATCCTGCTGATCGGCCCCACGGGCGTGGGCAAGACCGAGATCGCCCGCCGCCTGGCCAAGCTGGCCCAGGCGCCATTCCTGAAGGTGGAGGCCACCAAGTTCACCGAGGTCGGCTATGTCGGCCGCGACGTCGACCAGATCGTCCGCGACCTGGTGGAGAGCGCCCTGGCCATGGTTCGCGACAAGCGCCGCGCCGGGGTCAAGGCCAAGGCCGAGGCGGCCGCCGAGGAGCGGATCCTCGACGCCCTGACCGGCCCCGGTTCGACCGCGGCCCGTGACAGCTTCCGCAAGAAGCTGCGGGCCGGCGAGCTGGACGACAAGGAGGTCGAGCTGCAGCTGGCCGACACCGGCGGCGGCGGCATGTTCGAGATCCCCGGCCAGCCGGGCGCCTCGGTGCTGAACCTGTCGGAGATGATGAAGTCGTTCGGCGGCGGCCGCACCAAGACCCACAAGACCACCGTGGTCGGCGCCTGGGCCCCGCTGATCGCCGAAGAGAGCGACAAGCTGCTGGACCAGGAGGCCCTGACCCAGGAGGCCCTGGAGCTGGCCGAGAACCATGGCATCGTCTTCCTGGACGAGATCGACAAGGTCGCGTCCTCCAGCCAGCGCGGGGGCGCTGACGTCTCGCGCGAAGGCGTGCAGCGCGACCTGCTGCCGCTGATCGAGGGCACCACGGTCTCGACCAAGTACGGGCCGGTCAAGACCGACCATATCCTGTTCATCGCCTCGGGCGCCTTCCACGTGGCCAAGCCGTCCGACCTGCTGCCCGAGCTGCAGGGCCGCCTGCCGATCCGCGTGGAGCTGAAGGGCCTGAGCCGCGACGACCTGCGCCGCATCCTCACCGAGCCGGAAGCCAACCTGATCCGCCAGCACCAGGCCCTGCTGCTGACCGAGGGCGTCACCCTGGTGTTCAGCGAAGAGGCCATCGACGCCGTCGCCGACGCGGCCGTGGCGGTCAACGCCTCAGTCGAGAACATCGGCGCCCGCCGCCTGCAGACCATCCTGGAAAAGGTGGTCGAGGAGATCAGCTTCACGGCCGCCGACCGTTCCGGCGAAACCGTAACGGTCGACGCCGACTACGTGAAAAGCCGCATCGGCGCGCTAGCGGCCGACGCGGACCTGAGCCGGTTCATCCTCTAGCCGAAGGCCTTCTGGTCCGCCTCGACCTGGCGCGCGGCCGTTTTGGCGTGGTCGCGCAGCCAGTCGGCCGGCTGGCTGGCGAAATGAGCCTGGAGCGCGGCGACCCGGTCCAGGTCGCCGGCGTGGCACGCGGCGATCTCCCGGCCCATGGCGGCCAGCATGTCCCGCGACAGCAGGCCGTCGATCGAGTCCTTGGCCTCGATCTTGCGGCTGTTGGGCGACAGGCGGCGCACCACCAGGCCGTCGGCGACGCGGTAATGCGGATCGACGGCCCGGAACCGGCCCTGGGCGATCTCGCCCGCCCGGATCGACGGGTCGCCGCCGTGCCGCAGCGCCCAGGCCGAGACGACCACCGCCTTGACCTCGCGCAACACCGGACCGCCCCGCCACTCGGTCCGGGCCACGAACCGCGGCCGGCCCAGGCTGCCGACCCCCGCCGTGCGGGGGAAGGTCTCGAAGGCGGCGGCGGGGTCCGGCAGGGCCGCGGCCAGGGCGGCGCGGTAGCGCGGCGGGATCGGCCGCGACGGCGGCGCGGCGAACTTGGCCCAATAGGCGACGCGGTCGGGCTCGGGCAGCACCACCGCCTTGCGCAGCCCCTTGTGGTCGCGCTCCAGGACGAACGGCTGCGGCGCGGCCAGGCCGGCGGCGTAGCCCTCGAGGATCGCCTCGCAGATCTCCCGCGCCCCGACCACCTCGTCCTGGCGGGCCAGCAGGGCGCTGGCGGCCAGGCGCACCAGGTCCAGCGGATAGGGCATGACCGCCGCGTCGTCGAAGTCGTTGGCGCCCCAGACCAGCCGCCCCTCGGCGTCGCGCCAGCAGCCGAAGTTCTCGACATGGGTGTCGCCGATCGCCAGGACCTTCGGCGCCGAGGCCAGGTCCGGACAGACCTCCAGGACCGTCTCGGCCCAGCGCCAGTAGGTCGCTCGCAGGAAGGGGAAAGGGCCGTCCCGCATCCTGTCGTGCTTCTCGGCCAGGTCGGCCTCGACCAACTCGCCGCCCAGCGCCGCGGCCAGCCACGCCTCATAGGCCTTGGCCGAAGCCTTGATCGAGGCGGTCATGGCCTTGTTCCCCTAGACGACGACCAGACCGGCCGCAGTCCAAGACTAGGCGCTGAAATCGCTGGCCGGAAGCCGGGCGCCGGCCTGCACCGCTTCCATGCCCAGCATCGCCGCTTTGCGGCCCAGGCCCCAGTGGTAGCCCGTCAGCCGGCCGTCCCGGGCGATGGCCCGGTGGCAAGGGATCAGCAGCGAGATCGGATTGGCCCCGATCGCCCCGCCGGTGGCCTGGTAGGCGCGCGGGCTGCCGGCCCAGGCGGCGATCTCGCCGTAGGTGCTGGTCCGGCCCGGCGGGATGCGCAGCAAGGCCTTCCAGACCTGGACGTTGAACGGCGAGCCGATCAGCACCACCGGCAGGGGTTGCTCGCCGCCGGCGAAGGCGTGGAGGGCCGTGCGGATCGCCGCCTCGTCGTCGCGACGCCAGTCGGCCGCGGGGAAGCGTCGGTGCATGTCGTCGAACGTCGCCTCGTCGTCGCCATCGGAGAAGGCCAGGCCCGCCAGGCCGCGCGGGGCCATGACGAACAGGCCCTTGCCGTAGGGCGTGGGGGCCCAGCCCCAGGTCAGGCTGATCCCCTCCCCCCGCCGGCGCACGTCGCCGGGCGTGACCGCCTCCTGGGCGATGAACAGGTCGTGCAGGCGCGAGGGCCCCGACAGGCCGGCGTCATAGGCCGCGTCGAGCACGCTGGCCCCTTCCTCCAGCGACTTGCGGGCCTCGGCATGGGCGATGGCGGCGACGAAGGTCTTGGGGCTGACGCCGGCCCAGCGGCTGAACACCCGCTGGAAGTGGAACGGCGACAGGCCGACGGCCTGGGCGGCCTCGTCCAGCGACGGCCGCTCCTGCCAGCGGTCGGCCAGCCAGGCCAGGGCCTTGGCCATGCGGTCGTAATCGGCCGACCGCTCGGTCAGGTGGGCGAAGGCTTGCGAAGGGGAGATGTCGAGAGCCATGGAGAGGAAGATAATGCTGCGACCGGCGTTCGTCCGCCCGGTTCTTGCGCCTTCCGCCGAGATACCGTCCTCGTCCTTCGACAAGCTCAGGATGAGGACGACGGATAGACCGGTTCAGTAGAAAACCTCATCCTGAGCCTGTCGAAGGGCGAGGTTTTCGGCCCCTCACGCGTGCCGTTCGGACCGCGCTCGAAGGATCGCCCGCTCCAGCGCCCGGGCGAAATCCACCCGCTCGGGCGGGCTGAGCGCCCGGCCCAGGGTCAGGCGTTTGCGCGACATCATCAGCCGCACCCGGGTCTCGTGCTCGCCGGGCTGGTCGACGCCCACCCGGGTGAAGGCGGTCGGCGAGGTCCAGATCACCCGCGCGCCCTTCTCGTCCTCGCGGCTGACCGTCACCGCCTCGGCCGTGACCCGGATCCGTTCGGCCCGTTCGGCGGCCCGGAAGCTGGCGCGTAGGGCAAGCCATACCGCCAGGACGTCCAGCCCCAGGAACGGCAGGACCGGCGGGGCGCCCAGCACCAGCAGGAACACCGCGACCATCAGGTTGAAGGCGATCATCACCCCCAGAACGACATGCAGGCCGCGTCGGCTCATCGAGCGGTTCGGCTTGATCACGGCGTCCATGTACAGCGGCAGGGCCATACTCTGATTTAGGCCCGGCGGAGCGCTCTGGCGAGGCCCGGCTTGGCGAACCTGGCGCATCACGGCATGGTCGCCGCCCATGGCCCTCCCCGCGCGCAAGCCCTCCAAGCCCCTCGCCAAGAAGCGTCCCGCCGCCAAGCGGGTCTCGCCGGCCGAGCGCGAGCGGATCGAGGTGCTGTTCTCGCGATTCGAGAGCCTGGAGGACCATCCCAAGACCGAGCTCCACTATTCCAACCCCTACACCCTGGTGACGGCGGTGGCCCTGTCGGCCCAGGCGACCGACGTTCAGGTCAACAAGGCCACGGGACCCCTGTTCCAGGTCGCCGACAGCGCCGCCAAGATGCTGGAACTGGGGGAAGAGGGGCTGATCCCATACATCGCCTCGATCGGCCTCTACCGGACCAAGGCGAAGAACGTGATCGCCGCGGCCAGGATCCTGGTCGAGCGCCATGGCGGCGAGGTGCCGCTGAATCGTGCGGCGCTGGAAAGCCTGCCCGGCGTGGGCCGCAAGACCGCCAGCGTGGTCCTGAACGAGCTGGATATCGAGCCTGCCATCGCGGTCGACACCCACGTGTTCCGCGTCTCGCACCGTCTGAAGCTGTCGGCCGGCAAGACGCCGGACGCGGTCGAGGACGACCTGATGCGGATCGTGCCCGACCGCTACAAGACCCGCGCGCACCACTGGCTGATCCTGCACGGGCGCTATGTCTGCGTGGCGCGGCGGCCCAAGTGCGAGATCTGCCGGATCGCGGACCTGTGTCCGTCGCGGGAGCTGTTTGTCGGGGCTTAAACCCTCCCCCTGTGGGGGAGGCGATCGCGAAGCGGTCGGTGGGGGAGTCTTAGGGTCGCCGATCCAGGATCTGGCGACCTGCCGATCAATCCCCCCTCCGTCGGCTACGCCGACACCTCCCCCACAGGGCAGGGCTATCGCATATGACCCAGGAGTGAGAGCAGGAAGGTTTCATCCCAGCCGGCGCGCTTGATCTTGGTCTTGATGGAGCCCTTGCCGGGGTGCTGTCGCAGGGTGTTGAGGGCGAGCTTTCGGATCAGGGCGAGGTTTTGCGGTGCGTTGTCCTTGCGGCTGCGCGAGGCGTCCTCCAGCAGGGCCACGTCGAGCACCCAGTGCAGCTGGTTCTCGATGGTCCAGTGGGTCTGGGCGACCTGGAGCATCCTTTCGGGGGACAGGAGCGTGGACAGCAGGAAGAAGCGGACGATGACCGGCTCGGGGGCGCCGGCCCGCTTGCAGTGGGTCTCCACGCGGGCGACGGCGGCCAGGCCGGGAAAGTCCATGTCCTTGGCGGGGACGACCAGGGCGGCGCGGCCCTCGATCCGGTCGTGGCCCTTGGCGGGGCCTTGGAGGGCCTCGTTGGTGGGATCGGCGGCGGCGAGCAGGGCCTGGGCCTTGGCCAGCAGGGTGGGTTGGTTGGCCTTCAGGGCCAGGGCGTAGTCGGCTCCGGTGTCCAGGATGGTCTGGGCGGTGTCGGCCCGGCAGTGCAGGGCGTCGGCGGTGACGATGCAGCCTTCCAGGCCCAGCAGGGCCAGGGCCTGCTGGGCGCCCAGCACTTCGTTGCGGCCCGGCGCCAGGCGCTGGCCGATCACCAGCCGGGCCTCGGCGGCCCAGACATTGACCAGATGCAGCGGCGAGGCCCGGCATCCGCGCTCATAGGCTCCGCGCAGAGCCTTGCCGTCGATCGCCACCACGCCCTTCAAGGCCCCGGCGAAGGCGGCGGTGAACTGGGCGAAGGCCGCTTCGAACGGCTCGGGCGCCAATCGGCGAAACACGCGGCTGAAGGTGTCGTGGCTGGGCGGACCGTGCTCCAGCTTCACCACCTGGCGCAGGAAATCCAGCTTGGCCCGCGCGAAGGCGGCCATGTCAGTGCAGTCTTCCGCCCCGCACAGCACCGCCGCCAGGGCCACGAACACCAACTCCAGAAGATCATGCCGAGCGTTCCTCGCCCGCGGATCCTCCATCGCCGAAAAACAAGCCGCGAACGTCTCCATCCGACCGTCTCCCTCTCACAAGGAGACACCCTCAGAATCCCGTTCGGACCAAAAATCCATATGCGATTCCCCTCCCCCACAGGGGGAGGACCTTAACTCAGAGCACCCGCTCCACCGCCGCAGCGAACGCCGCGCCGTCGTCGTGGGCGTGCTCCAGGAACAGGTCCGGCTCGATGACCTCCAGCTCCATCAGCTGCGGCGTCCCGTCCAGGCCACGGATCAGATCGACGCGGGCGTAGGTCAGGGGCGCCCCGGCCGCCTTCAGCACCATCTCGGCCGCGCGCAGAGCCTCGGGCTCGGGCGCGACGCCGCTGACCTGGCCGCCGAACTGGGGCTGGACGCGGAAATCGCCGGCCACGGCCACCTTGGCCACCGCGTGGCTGAACCGGCCGTCGAAATAGAACAGCGACAGCTCGCCCTCCTCGCCCACGGCCGGCAGGAACGGCTGGATCAGGGCCGGGCCCGTGGTGCAGCCGAGCAGGCCGTCGGCGTGGCGCAGCTTGACCGTGTCCTGCGAGCCGCCGGAGATCTGCGGCTTGGTGACCAGCACGTCGACGCCGAACACGTCGCGGGCGTGGTCCAGCGCCGCCATCGTCAGCCGCTCGACCGCGTGGGTCGGCACCACCGGCGCCCCCTTGGACGCCAGGTCGGCCAGATAGGTCTTGGTCGTGTTCCAGCGCAGCACCGCGGCGGGATTGACCAGGCGGGCGCCGGCCGCCTCCAGGGCGTCGAGCCGCGCGAACCACCCGTCAGTCCGCAGGTGGTAGCCCCAGGTGAGCAACGGCAACACCACGCGGGCGCCAGACGTGTCAACGTCGACCCAGCTGGCGGCCTCGACGGTCAGCCCGCGAGCCCGCAACGGCGCCGCCAGGCGTTCGAAGATCGGCGACCAGGTGTTGGCGAAGCGGGGTTCATCCGGCGCGGGGGTCAGGATCAGGACGTCGGTCGGGGCTGGGGTCATGCCCTGGCGGTAGAACGCCGCGCCCCGCGGAGCAAGGCCCGCGTTGCCTTGCGGCCCCCGATCCGGTACTTCGCGCGCGTCGCGCTTTTCGGATAAGGCCTTTCATGACCGCTCTCTACGACGTCGCCGCCATCGGCAACGCCATCGTCGACGTCATCGCCCAGTGCGACGACGCCTTCCTGGAGCGGGAAGGCCTGGTGAAGGGCGCGATGGCCCTGATCGACCCGGCGCGCGCCGCCAGCCTGTACGAAGTGATGGCCGCCGGCATCGAGGCCTCGGGCGGTTCGGCCGCCAACACCGCCGCTGGCGTCGCCAGCTTCGGCGGCAAGGTCGCCTTCATCGGCAAGGTCGCGGACGACCAGCTGGGCGCCGTTTTCCGCCACGACATGAAGGCCATCGGCTGCGACTTCTCCACCCCGCCGCTGGCGGAAGGCCCGGCCACGGCCCAGAGCCTGATCAACGTCACCGCCGACGCCCAGCGCACCATGTCGACCTATCTGGGCGCCTGCGTCGAGCTGACCCCGGCTGACGTCGATCCGGCGATGATCGAAGCGGCCCAGTATTCCTACCTGGAAGGCTATCTGTTCGACCCGCCCGAAGCCCGCCGCGCCTTCGCCAAGGCCGCCGCCCTCAGCCACGGCGCGGGCCGCAAGATCTCGATGACCCTGAGCGACAGCTTCATGGTCGATCGCCACCGCGGCGCCCTGCTGGGCTTCATCGAGACCCAGTGCGACGTGGTCTTCGCCAACGAGAGCGAAATCTGCTCGCTGTTCGAGACCACCGACTTCGACGCCGCGGTCAAAGCCTTGGCCAGCCGGGTCGAGATCGCCGCGGTCACTCGCGGCGAAAAGGGTTCGATCGTCGCCTCGGGCGCGGCCTTGCACGAAATCTCGGCCTATCCGGTGGAAAAAGTCGTGGACACGACCGGCGCGGGCGACCAATACGCCGCAGGTTTCCTCTACGGCCTGTCCCAGGGCCGTCCGCTGCCGGTCTGCGGCCAGCTGGGCTCCCTGGCCGCCGCCGAGGTGATCGACCACTATGGTCCGCGCCCGCAGGTCTCCCTGCGCGAGCTGGCCGCCCGAAACGGCCTCTAGGACAAGAACGGACGACCATGGCCCGCACCGCTGAAGTGGTCCGCGAGACGAAGGAGACCCAGATCCGGGTCTGGATCGATCTCGACGGGACCGGCGCCTCGACGATCTCCACCGGCATAGGGTTCTACGACCACATGCTGGAGAGCTTCGCGCGCCACGGCGGTTTCGACCTGAAGGTCGAGACCAAGGGCGACCTGCACATCGACATGCACCACACGGTCGAGGACACCGGCATCGTGCTGGGCCAGGCGATCCACAAGGCGCTGGACGGCTTCAAGGGGATCCGCCGCTTCGGCCACGCCTATATCCCGATGGACGAGACCCTGACGCGCTGCGCCATCGACCTGTCCAACCGGCCCTACCTGATCTGGAAGGTCGACTTCAAGCGGCCCAAGGTCGGCGAGATGGACACCGAGCTGTTCAAGGAGTTCCACCACGCGTTCGCCATGAACTGCGGGGCGTGCGTGCACCTGGAGACCCTCTACGGCGACAACACCCACCATGTCGCCGAGAGCGGGTTCAAGGCCTTGGCCCGGGCGCTGCGCCAGGCGGTCGAGATCGACCCCAAGACCGGCGGCCATGCCCCTTCCACCAAGGGCGTGCTGTAGGAAACCGATTTCATGCAGACCGTCGCCCTGATCGATTACGGGTCGGGCAACCTGCGCTCGGCCGAGAAGGCCCTGCGCGAGGCGGCCCGCCGCCACGCCATCGACGCTGACATCGTTGTCACCGCCGATCCCGCGATCGTGGCCGCCGCCGATCGGGTGGTGCTGCCCGGCGTGGGGGCCTTCGCCTCATGCCGCGCGGGCCTGGACGCTTCGGGCGTCTACGAGGCCATGAACGAGGCCGTGCACGGCCGTGGCGCGCCGTTCCTGGGCATCTGCGTCGGCCACCAGCTGCTGGCGAGCGAGGGCCTGGAGTTCGGCGTCACGCCGGGCCTGGACTGGATCCACGGCCAGGTGAAGAAGCTGGCGCCGAACGATCCGGCCCTGACCATTCCGCACATGGGCTGGAACGCGATCGCCTTCGCGCGCGACCACGCCCTGTTCAAGGGCGTCGAGACCGGCGCCCACATGTATTACGCCAATTCCTTCGCCCTGACCCCGGCCGACCCGGCCGACGTGCTGGCCACCACCGACCACGGCGGTCCGTTCACGGCGGCTGTGGCCAAGGGCAACGTGGCCGGCGTACAGTTCCACCCCGAAAAATCCCAAGCCGCGGGGCTCGCCCTGCTCGCCAACTTCCTGGAATGGCGCCCATGATCCTCTATCCCGCCATCGACCTGAAGGACGGCCAGTGCGTGCGCCTGCTGCACGGCGACATGGACAAGGCCACGGTCTTCAACACCAGCCCCGCCGACCAGGCCGAGCGCTTCGTGCGCGACGGCTTCTCGTGGCTGCACGTGGTCGACCTGAACGGCGCCATCGAGGGCAAGTCGGTCAACACCGCCGCGGTGCAGTCGATCCTGGAAGCCATCTCGATCCCGGTGCAGCTGGGCGGCGGCATCCGCACCCTGGAAGGCGTCGAGGCCTGGATCGAGGCCGGCGTCAGCCGCGTGATCCTGGGCACCATCGCCGTTCATGACCCCGACCTGGTCCGCAAGGCCGCCCGCCTGTGGCCCGAGCAGATCGCCGTGGCCGTCGACGTGCGCGACGGCAAGGTGGCGGTCGATGGCTGGACCGGCCTGTCGGACCTGGACGCCATCACCCTGGGCAAGCGCTTCGAGGACGTGGGCGTGGCCGCCCTGATCGTCACCGACATCAGCCGCGACGGCGCCCTGACCGGCGTCAATGTCGAGGGCGTGGGCGAACTGGCCGACGCGGTGTCGATCCCGGTCATCGCCTCGGGCGGCGTGGCCTCGGTGGCCGACATCGAGCGGCTGAAGGCGCGTCCGGGCGTCGAGATCGCCGGCGCCATCCTGGGCCGCTCGCTCTACGCCGGCACGATCAAGCCGGCCGAAGCCCTGACCATAGCGGCCGCCTGATGCTCAAGACCCGGATCATTCCGTGCCTGGACGTCAAGGACGGCCGGGTGGTCAAGGGGGTCAATTTCGTGGCCCTGCGCGACGCCGGCGACCCGGTCGAGCAGGCCCGCGCCTATGACGCGGCCGGAGCCGACGAGCTGATGTTCCTGGACATCACCGCCTCCAGCGAGGGCCGCGGCCTGATCCTGGACGTGATCTCCCGCACCGCCGAGGTCTGTTTCATGCCGGTCTCGGTCGGCGGCGGCGTGCGCCAGGTCGGCGACATGCGCCGCCTGCTGCTGGCCGGCGCCGACAAGGTGTCGGTCAACACCGCCGCTGTCGAGAACCCCGACCTGGTGGCGGCCGGCGCCGACGCCTTCGGGGCGCAGTGCGTGGTCGTCGCCATCGACGCCAAGGCCCGCGCGGACGGTTCGGGGTGGAACGTCTGGACCTATGGGGGCCGCAAGGACACCGGGATCGACGTGGTCGACTGGGCCGCCAAGGTCGTCGAGCGGGGGGCCGGCGAGATCCTGCTGACCTCGATGGACCGCGACGGGGCCAAGATCGGCTACGACATCCCCCTGCTGCAGGCCGTGACCGGCGCGGTGACCGTACCGGTGATCGCCTCGGGCGGGGCGGGCAAGACCGACCACCTGGTGGAAGCCGCACGCGACGGCCACGCGGCCGCCGTGCTGGCCGCCTCGATCTTCCACTTCGGCGAGATCAGCGTCGGCGAAGCCAAGCGGGCCATGGCGCAGGCCGGCATTCCCGTGCGCCTGGACGACCTGAAGGGGGCCGCGTGAGCACGCTGTTCGACGTCCTGGAGCGCCTGGCGGCGACGATCGAGGCCCGCAAGGGCGGCGACCCGGCGACCTCCTACACCGCCAAGCTGCTGAACGACCCGGCCCTGGCCGCCAAGAAGCTGGGCGAGGAAGCCGTCGAGACGGTGATCGCCGCCGTGGCCCAGGGGCCGGACGCCCTGGCGTCCGAAAGCGCCGACCTGCTGTACCACTGGCTGGTCCTGATGGCCGCCTCGGACGTGTCGCTCGACACCGTGGCCGAGAAGCTGGCGGCCCGCGAGGGCACGTCGGGCATCGCCGAGAAAGCGTCGCGGGGCGGTTCCTGAGCCGGGGACAGGCGCATGCGCCTGTCCCCGAAACGGCCTCACGCCAGGGGCTAGCCCAGCAGCTTGCCGAGCAAGGCCGAATGCAGGCTCCAGCCCAGGAAACCCGCCAGGCCCATCACCACGCCCAGGGCGCCGAACGCCCAGGACGCCCACAGCGCCGCCGGGATCTCGACCAGCGCCGCCACCGCCGCGATCGACACGGCGATGGAGATCAGGGCGTCGGAGGCGTCGAACTGGTCGTCATGGACGTTCAGGGCGTCATACTGTCCCGCATAGCCTTCGGCCCTGGCCTTGAGCGCCGGAATCTCGCTCCTGTACTTGCCCATCTCGGCCTCGAGCCGAACGGTTTCGAGATTCACGGCGGCCCGCGTCGTCTCGCCGCCCGACACGGCCAGCAGCCGGGCTTGGTCCACGGCCGTCTCGTCGATGTGAAGCTTGGTTTTGGTGGCCTGGTACTCGTTCCAGGCGTCGACGCCGTCCGACTGCGCCTGCTGCATGGCCTGGACGATGTTGCCGTCCTTGACCCCGCACAGCCCCATGAAGATCGACAGGGCGACCACGGTGATCGCCACCCGCCGGTTGAAGCTTTTGTCCTTGGCCTCGGCCCCGATCTCGATGTCCATCTCGCCTCTCCGGAACGCGGCGAAGCTTGACGCCCAGATTCTGGCGACGGCGCGGCGAAGCTAGGCTTGAAACTTCAAAACCCCGCTCATCCCGGCGTTCGCCGGGATGAGCGGATGTTAAACCTTGGGAGGCCGCCGCTTCAGGGCCACGTACAGCGCTCCGTCGCCGCCGTGCCGCTTGTCGGCCGGCGACACGCCGGCCACGATGTCGCGCAGGGCCGGGTCGGCCAGCCATTCGGGCGTGCGGGCCCGCAGGACGCCGACCCCCAGCTTGCCCTTGCCGGTCACCACCAGGGCCGCGCGGTGGCCGTCCTCCCAGGCGCGGCGCAGGAAGGCCTCCAGCACCGGCCGGGCCCGGTCCTGGTCCAGGCCGTGCAGGTCGAGGCGGGCGTCGAGCGGCGCATGCTCGCGGGCGATCTTGCGACGACGGTTGGGCTCGATGCCCTCCAGCGGTCCGGGCGCGCGCCTGGTCTCCGCCGGCGTGATGGTCTTGGGATCCACCAGCAGCGGCGCCATCGGCTGCAGGCTGGTCGGCTGGACCAGAGACTTCTGGGCCTTGGGCGTCCAGCCCGCCGCCTTGTGGGTCGGCTTGGCCTTGACCGTGGCCGTGACCATGCCCCACAGGCGCATCTCGTCGTGGCGCGGGGGGCGCTTCACCGTCTCAGCCCCGGGGAACCAGGCGATAGAGGCGCAGGTCGTGGCGCACGCGCCCGGCTTCCGCCCCGGCCGCCGGACCCGTGCCGGTGTAGAGGTCGGCCCGCACGTCGCCCTTGATCGCGCCGCCGACGTCCAGGGCCACCGCCAGGCGGCGATAGGTCGGGAAGGCGCCCGCCAGCTTCGGCGCGCTGGCGTCCAGCCAGAACAGCTCACCCATGGCGTGTCTGGCTGGATCCACGGCGATCGCGCGGCCGGGCGGCAGCGGAACGCCCGCCGCGCCCACGGCCTGCTTGCCATCGTCGGGCAGGGTCTGGAAGAACACGTAGCGCGGGTTCAGCCGCATGATCGCGTCGGCTTCGGGCCCGCGATGATCGGCAAGCCAGGCGCGGATGGCGTCGCCGGAGGTGTTGTTGTCCGGCAGCAGGCCGCGGTCGCGCATCGGCGTGGCGATGCCAACGAACGGCCGGCCGTTGTGGGCGGCGAACGCCGCGCGCACCCGCCGGCCGTCGGGCAGGACCAGCACGCCCGAGCCCTGGATCTGCAGGAAGAACAGGTCCTCCGGCCGCATCCAGGCCAGGGGCCGGGGCTCCGGCATGGCCTCGATGGCCGCCCGGTCGCGATAGGGCAGCACCTGGCCGCCCTCGATCTCGCCGGCCGCCTTCTTGCCCGCCAGGCCAGGATCGAACTGGGCGAAGTCCAGCGTGACGAGATCGGCCGGCTTGCCGCGCAGCGGGGCGCTGAACTCGGCCGAGCGCGACATCCGCGCCTCGTACTCCGGCGCGAAATAGGCGGTCAGCAGGCCCTGCCCCGGGATGGCCTCAGGGCGGAAATTGGCTTCGAGGAAACGACGGGCGTCGTCGTCGTTCCAGGCCGGCTCGGCCCGGGCCTTGCGGCAGACCTCGGCCAGGGCCGGATCCTTGGCCGCGCCGCAGCCTTGGCGGAAGGCGTCCAGCGCGCCCAGGTGGTCTTCCTGCGCCCATCCGGCCAGGTCGTTGAACGACACGGGCGTCGAAGGGGCGGTGTGCGTGACCGGCGGCGGGGTCGTCCCCGGCGTGACGGGACCCGCCGGCCGGACCGGCGCGGTCGTACAGGCCGCCAGCGCCAGCAGGGCGAAGGCGGCGACGAAACCCTGACGCGGCATCACGCCTCCGCGACGTCGACGCGGACCAGGGTCCAGTTCGGATTGCGGCTCTTCAGGTCGCGCTGGAAGGTCCACAGATCAGCGGTGCGGCGGTCGTCGACCGCGTCGCCCTCGGCGCTGGTCGAGCGGGTGCGGATCTCGGCCAGGATGCGGACCACCGCCTTGGCGACGTCGCCCTCGACCGTCACCGAGTCCAGGTCGGTGCGCGGGGTGACCAGGAATTCGGCGGTCTCGGTGCGGCTCTGGGCCTCACGGGCGGCGATGGCGGTCTCGAAATTGGCCATCACCTCCGGCGACAGCAGCGGCCGCAGCGTCTCGCGGTCGCCGGCGGCGAACGCCTTGACGATCATCTCATAGGCCTGGCGCGCGCCGCCGAGGAAATGGCCGACGTCGAAGTCGGTCTGGCGAGCCCGCAGGGCGGCGATGCCTGACAGGGCTTCAGGCGGGGCTTCGGGGGCCTTCAGGTCACGCTGCGGCGCGCTGGCGGGAACCACCGCGGGCGCGTCCTCGGGCTGACGCCCAACCCGACGCCCAAGGGTGGCGTAGAGCTGGTAGAGGACGACCGCGGCCAGGGCCGCCAGGATAATCCATTCAAACACGATATTTTCCGCTCATTCGGCCGACGCGCTTCATCGGACCTATATAGGCCATAACGGGCTCGCGCGTCAGGCGCCTGGCGTTGCGCGCCAGCCGCCCCCGTGTTAGCAGCCCGGCTCTCTCCTAGCGGCCCCTTTCGACGCCGAATACGGATTTATCGCCCATGACCGACACCACCGCCGCTCCGCCCGCAACTTCCGAAGACGGCGCGCCCGGCGAAACCGGCATCCGCATCATCGCCCAGTTCGTGCGCGACTTCTCGTTCGAGAGCCCGCACGCCCCGGATTCCCTGCGCGCCGGCGGCGCGCCGCCGGCCATCGACATGGGCGTCGAGATGAACGCCCGCGGCCGTCCCGACGGCCTGTTCGAGGTGGACCTGAAGCTGTCGGCCCGCGCCACCCGCGACGAGCAGCCGGTGTTCCACGTCGAGGTGATGTACGGCGGCCTGTTCCACATCTCGGGCGTGCCGGAAGACCAGCTGGAGCCGGTGCTGCTGATCGAGTGCCCGCGCTTCCTGTTCCCCTACGCCCGCCGCCTGATCTCGGACGTCACCACCGAAGGCGGTTTCCCGCCCTTCCTGATCGACCCGATCGACTTCGCCGGCGTCTACGCCGCGCGCAAGGCCCAGGCCGAGGGCGTGGTGGTCGGCAACGCCTGATCACGGGCCGAGCGTTAGAATACAAAAGCCCCGGTCGCTCGAAGCGGCCGGGGCTTTTTGCTTGTCTGCGCCTAGAACCCCCTCAGTCGCTCCGCGACAGCTCCCCCAAAAGGGGAGCATCTGGCCGCACTGATCCTCCCCCTCTGGGGGAGGTGGCCCGGAGGGCCGGAGGGGGTCCGCCGCCTCAGGGCTGCAGCCGGTAGCCGCCCATCTCGGTGATCAGGATCCGCGCCACGGCCGGGTCGGGCTCGATCTTCTGGCGCAGCCGATAGACGTGGGTCTCGAGCGTGTGGGTGGTGACCCCGGCGTTGTAGCCCCAGACCTCGGTCAGCAGCTCCTCGCGCGACACGGGCTTGGAGCCGGCGCGGTAGAGGTACTTGAGGATGTTGGTTTCCTTCTCGGTCAGCCGGACCTTCTTCTGCTTCTCGTCGATCAGCAGCTTGGCCGACGGCCGGAATTCGTACGGCCCGATACGGAACAGGGCGTCTTCCGACGCTTCGTAGCTGCGCAGCTGGGCGCGAATGCGCGCCAGCAGCACGCCGAAGCGGAAGGGCTTGGTCACATAGTCGTTGGCGCCCGATTCCAGGCCCAGGATGGTGTCGCTGTCGCTGGCCGCCGCCGTCAGCATGATCACCGGCGCGGTGACGCCGTTCTTGCGCATCAGGCGGCAGGCCTCGCGGCCGTCCATGTCGGGCAGGTCGACGTCCAGCAGGACCAGGTCGGGCTTCAGCTCCCTGGCCATCCGCACGCCCTCGCCGGCCGTGGGCGCCTCGGCGACCGCGAACTCCTCGTGGAGGGCGAGCTGCTCGGCCAGAGCCCCGCGCAGATCATCGTCGTCATCGACCAGGAGAAGGGTTTTGCGTTGCGCCATGGGCGGGAACATGCACCGCTGCGGCCCCTGGCGCCAAGGGCGGTTCTCGTTCCCGGCGCAGCAACGCCCCTGGAGACCGCGTCTTGACGATCTTTCGCGCCCGCCCCGACGGATCCAGCCCCTGGAACGGCCGGATCGCGTGGGATGGAGGGTCGGCGCGCGCGGCGCTCGGCAAGGCCGGCGTGATCGCCGCCGCCGACAAGCGCGAGGGCGACAACCGCAGCCCGGCGGGCGCCTGGCCGATCCGCTATGTCCTCTACCGACCCGACGCCTATCCCGACGGCCCGGCCACCGCCCTGGAGGCCAGGCCGATCACGCCGGACGACGGCTGGTGCGACGCGCCGGGCGACCCGGCCTACAACCAGCCCGTCAAGCTGCCCTACCCCGCCAGCGCCGAACGGCTGTGGCGCGACAATCCCGTCTACGACCTGGTGGTGGTGCTGGGCCATAACGACGACCCGCCGGTCGCCGGCCTGGGCTCGGCGATCTTCCTGCACCTGGCGCGCGACGGCTATCCAGGCACAGAAGGCTGCGTGGCCCTGGCGCGCGCCGACGTCGAGGCCCTGCTGGCGGCCGCCAAGCCGGGGGATGTCGTCGAGATCGCGGCGGACTAGGCTCGGCTTCCAAACAGCGCCGACCCGACGCGCACCGACGTCGCCCCGCAGGCGATGGCGGTCTCGAAGTCGTCGCTCATGCCCATGGACAGCCTGGCCAGCCCGTTGCGGGCGGCGATCTTGGCCAACAGCCGAAAATGCGGGGCAGGATCACCTTCGGCCGGCGGGATGCACATCAGGCCCTCCACGGGCAGGTCCAGGCCCCGGCACAGCGCGATGAAGCCGTCGGCCTCGCCGGGGACAACCCCCGCCTTCTGCGGCTCCAGGCCGGTATTGACCTGCACGAACAGGCGCGGCGCCCGGCCCAGGGCCTGGATCTCGTCGGCCAGCACATGGGCCAGCTTCTCGCGGTCCAGGCTTTCGATCACGTCGAAGAAGGCCACGGCGTCGCGGGCCTTGTTGCTCTGCAAAGGCCCGATCAGACGCAGCTCGACCTCGGACCGGCGCTCGCTCCACCGGCCCATGGCCTCCTGGACGCGATTTTCCCCGAACACCCGCTGGCCCGCGTCGAGAACAGGCGCGATATGGTCCCAGGGCTGCAGCTTGGACACCGCCACCAGGGCGACCGCATCGGCCGGGCGACCGGCGGCCAGGGCGGCGGCCTGAATACGGCGCTGGATCGAGGCGTAGGCTGAGAGGACTTCCGAGGACATGGGTTTCGAACACGCGAGCGACCAGATGGACGCCCTGTCTAGAACGGCGGCGCGCCTTCGCCCATGGCTGGTGCGCGGAAAGCCGCTGCCGAACCTGCTGTTCTTCACCGATCCTGCGCGGACGCCCGATCCCGAACGGGTCGCCGAGCACCTGCCCGCCGGCGCGGCCGTGGTGTTCCGGGCGTTCGGCGCGGCCGACGCGGTCGTCCAAGGGCGGCGGCTGCGCGAAATCAGCCGGCGACGCGGCCTGGTGCTGTTGGTCGGGGCCGAGCCGGCCCTCGCCCTGGCCGTCGAGGCCGATGGTCTTCATCTGCCCGAGCGGCTGGCCTCGACCCTGCCCGGCCTGCGCAAGGCTCAGCCCGATTGGCTGATCACGATCGCCGCCCACGGCCTGGACACGGCCCGCATCGGCGCCGCGGCGGGCGCCGACGCCCTGGTGGTGTCGCCGGTCTTCCCCAGCCGCAGCCCCTCGGCGGGGGCGCCGCTGGGCGTGGACGGCCTGAGAAGGATCGTCGAGGGGGTGCAGACCCCGGTCTACGCGCTGGGCGGGGTGCGCGCCGACACGGCGGCGCGGCTGCTGGACACGGGGATTGTCGGGATCGCGGCGGTGGAGGCGTTGAACGCCTGATCGCGTTTTAGAACTTGAACGCGGTTTCCAGCTTCACCCGCGGCGCGGGTTCCTGGATCTCGTTCCGGCGCGCGGCCAGGGCCGGGTTCTGGTCGCCCAGGGCCACGGCGCCGCCGACGCGGATCGACGGGGTGACGCTGTAATAGGCGCCGGCCTGGACGTCCTTGGCTTCCATCTCGCGGCCCACGGGCTGGTCGAGATCGAGCTTGAGGCCCCACTTGCCCTTCTTGTCGTCCCATTTCAGGGACTTCTTCGGGCCTTGCTGCGGATTGAACGGCGCGATCGGGGCGGGATTGCTGAAGTCATTCTTGACGGCGAAATCCGGCGTGGTCGTGCGCGGCTTGCTCTGGGCATGGACACCCGAGGCCGATCCCAGAAGGATCAGCGTGGCGGCCCCTGCCATGAAATACCGTGCGGCGAACATGTTACTCGAACCCAATCCCCAACCCGCGCCTCGATAGAGTCAAACCCTATATAGGAGCGGGATCCCTGAATATCGATTAAAGGTTTCAATACAACGCGGTCAACCGCGCTTGGATTACGCAAGACGTCGCAGGAGTCGATTCAAGCGGCGCCTGTGGCGGTCCTGCCACGCGATTCCTGTTTTGACGCAGCGCGACCATGCTATAGACCGGCTTCCGGCTGCGGGGGCGCGCCAGAGATGCGCGTCGAAGATGCGCAAACGCGTCGGCGAGACATTGGAGCGAGGTACTATGGCGTTTGAGCGTGGGTCGGTGTTGCGCGGCGTCGCCGCTGGCGTTCTGGCGCTGACCGTTCTGACCGGTGTGTCGGCCTGTGGCGGCAACAAGGGCGGTGGCCAGTTCACCACTCAGGACAATGAACCGGGTTTCAACCCGTTCAAGGGTCGGCACGGCGGCAAGTCGGCGCCCCAGGCCGGCGCGATCGGCGTCAACGGCTTCCTGTGGCGCGCCAGCCTCGACACCCTGGCCTTCATGCCCCTGGCCTCGGCCGACCCCTACGGCGGCGTGATCGTCACGGACTGGTACACCAATCCGGAAAAGCCGGACGAGCGCTTCAAGGCCACCGTATACATCCTGGACACCCGCCTGCGCGCCGACGGCCTGAACGTCACGATCTTCAAGCAGGTCAAGGACGCCGGCGGCGGCTGGACGGACACGGCGGCCACCGAGCAGACGGCGACCGACATCGAGAACGCCATCCTGACCCGCGCCCGTCAGCTTCGACTTTCCAACATCAAGAACTAGGGTCTCACCCCGGGTTCTTCGCGGGAGCCCTTTGTCCGCGCGACAAATGGCTCCCGTCCATACTTTAGAGAAGCGCGCCACGGCCGAAACCGCTTAAGACTTCCGCGGACCGCGCCCGAGGCGCGCGTTTCCGTTCCCAACAGTCTGGTTTCATGGCCCGCTACAATCCCAAAGACACCGAGCCGAAGTGGCGCGCCGCCTGGGCGAACGCCAACACCTTCCTGACGCCGATCACCCCTGACGCGCGTCCGAAGTACTATGTGCTCGAGATGTTCCCCTACCCGTCGGGGCGCATCCACATGGGCCATGTGCGCAACTACGCCATGGGCGACGTGGTGGCCCGCTACAAGCGCGCCCAGGGCTTCAACGTGCTGCACCCGATGGGCTGGGACGCCTTCGGCATGCCGGCCGAGAACGCCGCCATGGAGCGCGGCGTCCACCCCAAGGGCTGGACCTACGACAACATCGCCGCCATGCGCGAGCAGCTGAAGGCCCTGGGCCTGTCGGTCGACTGGTCGCGCGAGTTCGCCACCTGCGACCCGGAATATTACGGCAAGCAGCAGGCCTGGTTCCTGCGCCTGCTGAAGCGCGGCTTGGTCTATCGCAAGGAAGCCTCGGTCAACTGGGACCCGGTCGACATGACCGTCCTGGCCAATGAGCAGGTGATCGACGGCAAGGGCTGGCGCTCGGGCGCGACGGTCGAGAAGCGCAAGCTGACCCAGTGGTTCCTGCGGATCACCGACTACGCCGACGCCCTGATCGACGGCCTGAAGACCCTGGACCGCTGGCCCGAGAAGGTCCGGATCATGCAGGAGAACTGGATCGGCCGGTCCAAGGGCCTGCGGTTCACGTTCAAGTTCGCCGAAAAGCCCCCCGCCGGCCATGAGGACGGTCTGGAGGTCTACACCACCCGCCCCGACACCCTGTTCGGGGCCAGCTTCGTGGGGATCGCCCCCGAGCACCCGCTGGCCGAGCAGCTGGCGGCGGCCGACCCGGCCGTGGCCGCCTTCGTCGCCGAATGCCGCAAGGGCGGCACCTCGGAGGCCGACATCGAGGGGGCCGAGAAGCTGGGCCGCGACACCGGCCTGCGCGTCGTCCACCCGCTGGACCCGACCCAGACCCTGCCGGTGTGGATCGCCAACTTCATCCTGATGGACTACGGCACCGGCGCGATCTTCGCCTGCCCGGCCCACGACCAGCGCGACCTGGACTTCGCCCGTAAGTACGACCTGCCCGTTCTGCCCGTGGTGCTGCCGCCCGGCGAGGACGCCGCGACCTTCCAGGTCGGCAAGGAGGCCTATGTCGGCCCCGGGTCGATCTTCAATTCGCAATTCCTGGACGGCCTGGACATCGAGGCGGCCAAGACCGAGGCGGTCAACCGCATCGAGGCCATGAACCAGGGCCAGGGCGCCACCGTCTATCGCCTGCGCGACTGGGGCGTCAGCCGCCAGCGCTACTGGGGTTGCCCGATCCCAGTGATCCACTGCGAGGCCTGCGGCCCCGTCGGCGTGCCGGAAGACCAGCTGCCGGTGGTGCTGCCCGACGATGTCGCCTTCGACAAGCCCGGCAACCCGCTGCTGCGCCACCCGACCTGGCGCCACACCACCTGCCCCAGCTGCGGCGGCAAGGCCGAGCGCGAGACCGACACGCTGGACACCTTCGTCGACAGCTCCTGGTACTTCGCCCGCTTCACCGACCCGACCTCCGCCGAGCCGATCAGCAAGGTCGCCGCCGACCACTGGATGCCTGTCGACCAGTATATCGGCGGCGTCGAGCATGCGGTGCTGCACCTGCTGTACGCCCGCTTCATCACCCGCGCCCTGAAGGACGAGGGCCTGGTCTCGGTGGAGGAGCCGTTCGCCGGCCTGTTCACCCAGGGCATGGTCACCCACGAGGCCTACAAGAACGCCGCCGGCGAGTGGGTCGAGCCTTCGGACATCCGCATCACGGTCGAGGGCAACACCCGCACCGCCAGCCACGCCGCGACCGGCGAGCCGATCACCATCGGCGACATCGAGAAGATGTCGAAGTCCAAGAGGAACGTCGTCGCACCCGAGGACATCTTCGAGGCCTACGGCGTCGACGCCGCCCGGCTGTTCGTGATGAGCGACAGCCCGCCCGAACGCGACGTGCAGTGGACCAACAGCGGCGTCGAAGGCTCGTGGCGCTTCACCCACCGGGTCTGGAACGAGTTCGACAACCAGCCCGCCGGCGACTTCGCCCATGACGAGGCCGACGCCGCCGCCCTGGCCCTGCGCAAGGGCGCCCACCGGCTGATCGGCTTCGTCACCGACTCGATCGAGGGCTTCCGCTTCAACAGCGGCGTGGCGCGGCTGTACGAGTTCCTGAACATGCTGAAGGCCGCGCCGGCCGAAGGCGCGTCGCAAGGCGTCCTGGCGGCCCGCGCCGAGGCGCTGGAGATCCTGGCTCGCCTGATCTCGCCCTTCACGCCTCACCTTGCCGAAGAGGCCTGGGCGCAGCTGGGCAAGAGCGGCATGGTGGTCGACGCGCCCTGGCCCAAGGCGGATCCCGCCCTGGCCGCCGACGACGAGCGCGTGCTGCCGATCCAGATCAACGGCAAGCGCCGCGGCGAGATCAAGGTCAAGGCCGGCACGGCCGAGGCCGAGGTCGAGAAAATCGCTCTGGCGGACGCCGCCGTGCTAGGCCACCTTGAGGGCTTGACCGTTCGCAAGGTGATCGTGGTGAAAGACCGTATCGTCAACATCGTGGCCGGCTGATCCATGACGCGCTTTTTGCTCCCCAAGACCGTTTCCGCCGCCCTGCTGGCCGTGGCGGCCCTCGCGCTGTCGTCCTGTGGCTTCACGCCCCTGTACGGCCCCCAGTCGGTCACCAAGGGGCTCAGCGCCATCGAGGTGGTCGCCGCCGACGGTCGCGCCGGCTATCTGTTGCGCGAGAAGCTCGACGACGCCTTCGCGCGGAACGTCAACCTGCTGCCGTCGCACCGCCTGGTCTACACGATCGAGGAGCGGCGCTACGCGCGGGGGGTCCGGGTCGACAATGTCGCCAACCGCTACGAGCTGAGCCTGACGGCCAACTGGCGGCTGCTGGACGCCAAGACCGGGCAGCAGGTGCGGGCGGGCACGACCAGCGCGGCGGTGACCTATGATTCGGCCGACCAGCCCTACGCCTCGATCGCCGCCCAGCAGGACAGCCAGGAGCGCGCCGCCACCGAACTGGCTCGCCGGATTCAGCTGGAGCTGGCCACCTGGCTGGCGGGCAAGGCCAAGGCTTAAGGTCCCGACATGATCCTGTCGAAACGGCCGGACGTCGAACGCTTCCTGCGGGATCCGGCCGCCGATATCCGCGCCGTGGTCATCTATGGCCGCGACCGCGGCGTGGTGCGCGACCGGGCCGACCAGCTGGCCAACAAACTGTTCGAGCGTCCGGACGATCCGTTCGACACCGCCCAGCTGACCGAAAGCGACCTGGACAGCCAGGCCGGCAAGCTCGAGGACGAGCTTTCGGCCCTGTCGATGATGGGCGGCCGACGCCTGGTGCGCCTGCGCCTGACCGGCGAAAAGGGCGGTCCCGACAAGCAGGCCGCCGAAGCCCTGACCCGCCATGTCGAGAGCCAGCTGAACCCCGACGCCTTCTTCCTGATCGAGGCCGGGGCCCTAGGCCGCGACTCCACCCTGCGCAAGGTCGCCGAGAAGGCCGCCGGCGCGGCGGTGATCCCCTGCTACGAGGACGAGGCCGGCGATCTGGCCCGCCTGGCGCGGGAAACCCTGGCCAAGGACAAGGTCAGCCTGAACGGCGAGGCCCTGGACCTGTTCGTCTCGCGCCTGCCCAAGGAGCGCGGCGTGGCCCGGGCCGAGGTCGAGCGCCTGGCCCTCTATCTGGGCCCAGGCAGCGGTGTGGTGGCCACCCCGGCCGACCTGACCGACTTCCTGGGCGTCGAGCCCGAGGCGTCGCTGGGCGACGCCGCCATCGACGCGTTCGGCGGCCGGATCGGCCCCGCCCAGGCCGGGCTGCGGCGCGCCGCCGCCGAGGGCGAAGGCGGCCCGGCCGCCGTGCGGGCCATGGGCTACCACCTGGGCCGTCTGCGCCGCACCCTGACCCTGCACAAGAACGGCGTCGACCTGGCCGCGGCGGCCAAGGCCTCCGGCGTGTTCTGGAAGAGCGAGCGGGAGTTTCTACGTCAGGCCCGGGCCTGGACCCTGGATCAGCTGCTGCTGGTCCAGGCGGAGGTTCTGGCGGCCGACAAGGCCTGCAAGACCTCCGGTTCGCCCGACCAGCTGATCTCCGAGCGCCTGGCCCTGCAGATCGCCGGCAAGGCGCGGCGGCTGGGGCTGTAGCGAACGGCCAAGCTTTGTAATCCGCCGCCATCGTCTATCTTGAGCTTTGGTGATCCCAGGCGAGCCATCATGGACCTCAAGGTGCCCTATGCGGAAAAGGACCAGGCCGAGGCCCTGGGCGCGCGCTGGGAGGCCTCGCGCCGCTGTTGGTATGTTCCGGACGGCGTGGACCTCCTGCCCTTCCGGCGCTGGTTTCCGGAGCAGGACCCCGGCCTTCCGGGACTGAACCTCAGGTCTCTGGAGACCTACGTGGTCACCGCGGCCCATCAGTGCTGGCGTTGCCAGCAGGACACGGTCGTCGCCGGCTTCCTCATGGCGCCCGGCTTCGAGGATTTCAGCGTCTGGCAGGACGACCCCGAGGGCCAGGGCCATTGGGGCGGCGGCGAGGGCTGGCGCTTCGCCTTTCATGTCGACGCCCTGCCCTCCCCGATCGCGGCCCAGGCGATCATGCGGGCCCCGCGCTATCGGCGGGCTTTCAGCCGGGCGACCCGGAGCGCCTACTGGGCGAACCATTGCCCGGCGTGCGAGGCGCAGCAAAGCGACTCCAGGCTTTTCGAGGAGGCGGGCGGACCCTTCGTCCCCCGCGAGGATGGCGATTGGTCCGGTCACCGGGCGGTTCGGGTGAAGGGCGCCTTCGCGGCCGCCGGGTCGTTCGGTCGAGCTATCGACGACGCCACGACGATCCCGGGCGTCAGGGCTGGATCGGCCCCCAGTCCGTCGCTCGTGACCGCGGCTCGGCCGAAAGCCGACGCGACAGGCTTCTCGATCCTGAGGACGCTCCGACGGTGGCTGGGCCTGGCCTAAGCGATTAGGGCGTACATCGCCCGGATCAGACGCTTCAGCCCGGTTGGCCGTCGCGAAACTGCGAGTCGGCCGTCTTGTCAAAAAAAATTAGGACCGACCCGGCGATAGGCTGTGGAAATCCAAGTCGCCGAGGTCCTTGAAAATCCGACCCCGAAACGGAATTTCCATTTCAATATCAGAGGTTTGATCGAGGTTTTGCCTGTCTGGACCGCGTCCTGTCGAGAATTCAGCCGACAGGACTACGGCAACGCCCTCTTCCGTGCGCCACAGAAGACCCTGTCGAGAAGCCTCACGCCCCTCGGGTCAGGCGGTTGCAGAGGTCGTCGAGTTGCTCGAGCGTGGCGTAGCGGATGGTCAGGGCGCCGGCCCCGCCACGATCGTCGATCTCGACGTCCAGGCCGAGCAGCGACGACAGGTCAGCTTCCAGGGACTGGGTGTCGGTGTCCTTCGACTTCGGTGGACGACCGCCGCTCGACTTGGCCCGCGCCTCGCCGGCCGCGTTCGGGGTGCGACGGGCCAGGGCTTCGGTGTCGCGGACCGACAGGCCCTTGTCGATGACCTCTCGGGCCAGCGCCGCCGGATCGGCCGCGGTGGCGATCGCCCGGGCGTGGCCGGCCGTCATCTCGCCGGACGTCACATAACCCTGGACCGAGTCCGGCAGGGCCAGCAGCCGCAGGGTGTTGGCCACATGACTGCGGCTCTTGCCCACCGTCTGGGCGATCCCTTCCTGGGTCTGGCCGAACTTCTCGATCAGCACCTTGTAGCTCAGCGCCTCTTCGATCGCGTTCAGGTCGGCCCGCTGGACGTTCTCGATGATGCCGATTTCCAGCACCGCCAGGTCGTCCAGTTCCCGGACCATGATCGGCAGGGTCTTGAGGCCCGCGCGCTGGGCCGCACGCCAACGACGCTCGCCGGCGACGATCTGGTACTCGCCCGCCGCGCCCGGCGCCGGTCGGACCAGGATCGGCTGCAGGACGCCCTTCTCGCGGATCGAGTCGGAAAGTTCTACCAGGTCTTCCTCGCGGAAGGTCCGGCGGGGCTGGTCGGGATTACGGCGGATCAGCTCGATCGGGGCTTCCCGCGAGCCGGCGCTGGCGTCGCCGGGCGCCTGGGCGGGGGCGGAATCGACCTCGCCGAGCAAGGCGGAAAGGCCGCGACCCAAACCACGACGACCTTCAGACATCCCCGGCTCTCCTGCCACGACCGACTCCTTCACGCGCTCAACACTCAACTTGGACAAAGACTTGGATGGTTATCCTCAGGCGGCGTTCAAGCCGCCTGCGACAGTCGTGACTTCTCGCGGCTGATCACCTCGCGCGCCAGCCGCAGATAGGCCTGGCTGCCCGCGCATTTGAGGTCATAGAGCAGCACGGGCTTACCGAAGGACGGCGCCTCCGACACCCGGACGTTACGGGGTATGACCGCGTCATACACCTTGTCGCCGAAGTGCTCCCGGACATCCCGCGCCACCTGGTCCGACAGGCTGTTGCGGCGATCATACATGGTCAGCACCACGCCCTGGATCTCCAGCTTGGGATTGAGGCTGCCACGGACCCGCTCGATGGTCCGCATCAGCTGGGTCAGGCCCTCCAGGGCGAAGAACTCGCACTGCAGCGGCACGAACACCGCGTCGGCGGCCGTCATGGCGTTGACCGTCAGAACGTTCAGCGACGGCGGGCAGTCGATCAGCACATAGGTGTAGGGACCGTTGGCGCGCAGCGGCTCCAGGGCGTCGCGCAGGCGATAGGACCGCCGGGCCTGCTGGCCCAGCTCGATCTCGACGCCCGACAGGTCGGCGTCGGCCGGGATCACGTCCAGCCCCGGCAGTTCGGTCCGGACCGCGGCGTCGACCACCGGGGCCTCGCCCATCAGGACGTCATAGAGGGTGGTGCGGCGCTGCAGGCGGGTGATGCCCAGCCCCGTCGAGCAGTTGCCCTGCGGATCGGCGTCGATCAGCAGCACGCGCTCGCCGCAGGCCGCTAGGGCGGTGCCGAGGTTAATCGCCGTCGTGGTCTTACCGACCCCGCCCTTCTGGTTGGCGATGGCCAGGACGCGCAGCGGTTGGTCAGACTTTACGGACACTCTTAAGCCCCTTCACTTGCACGATCTGGCCACGCGGGTCGCTCAGGGACGGCCGCAGGTCGGACTCGAATTTCCAATATGTGGCGGCTTCCGCCAATTCGGACGCGACATCTTGTCCCTTCAGGAACCAGGCGGTCGCACCACGCTTCAGGTAGGGCTGGGCATAGCCCAGCAGTCTGACCATCGGCGCGCAGGCCCGGGCGGTCACGACATCGACCTTCAGGTCCAGGTCCTCGGCCCGGGCGTTGTGGATCTCGACCGGCAGGGCCAGTTCATCCGCCACCACGCGCAGGAACCGGCAGCGCTTGGCCATGCTCTCGACCAGATGGACCTTGGCGCCCGGCATGTCCTTCAGCAGGATCGCCAGGACCACGCCCGGCAGGCCGGCGCCCGCCCCCAGGTCCGCCCACGTCCGGGCTTGCGGCGCAAGCGTCAGCAGCTGGGCGCTGTCCCAGGCGTGACGGTTCCAGTAGGTGGCGATCGTCGCTGGGCCCACCAGGTTCATCACCGCGTTCCACTCGGTCAGCAGGGCCTGAAAGCGCGTCAGCTCGGCCAGCCGCTCATCCGAACAGCCTGTCAGCCGCTGGAAAGCGGCGGCGTCGACAGGGTCCAGGTCCTCGATGACCAGGGGCGCGGAGGCGACCGACATCAGGCGGCCTTCGATCGGCGGACGTGGGCCAGCAAGGCCGTCAGGGCGCCGGGGGTCACGCCCTCGATCCGGGCCGCCTGGCCCAGGGTCATAGGCTTCACCCGCGCCAGCTTCTCGCGCACCTCGTTCGACAGGCTGCCGACCAGGCCGTAGTCCAGGTCGGCTGGCAGGCGCAGATCCTCTTCCTTGCGGAACGCCTCGGCGTCATTGCGCTGGCGATCGAGATAGCCGGCATAGGCGGCTTCGATCTCGATCTGCTCGCGAGCCACGGCGCTCCAGGTGGCGATCTCGGGCCATACCGCGGTCAGCCCGTCCAGGGTGACGTCGGGCAAGGCCAGCATGGCCAGCACGTCGCGACGCTGGCCGTCATGATTGACCTTGAAACCGGCCCGATTGGCTTCGGCCGGAGTCAGGGTGACCGAGCGGGCGAAGGCGCGCACGGCGTCCAGCTCGGCCTTCTTCGCGGCCCAGGCCTCGGCCCGGACAGAACCCACGACCCCCAGGGCCAGCCCCTTGTCGGTCAGGCGCTGGTCAGCGTTGTCGGCCCGCAGGATCAGGCGGAACTCGGCCCGGCTGGTGAACATGCGATAGGGCTCGGTGACCCCCCGGGTGACCAGGTCGTCGATCATCACCCCGATATAGGCCTCGTCGCGGGCGAACACGGCGGGTTCCCCGCCCCGCACGGCCAGGGCCGCGTTGAGCCCGGCCATCAGGCCCTGGGCGCCGGCTTCCTCGTAGCCCGTCGTGCCGTTGATCTGGCCGGCCAGGTAGAGCCCGGGCAGACGCTTGGTCTCCAGCGTCGGGTAGAGCTCGCGCGGGTCGACATAGTCATACTCGATCGCATAGCCGTACCGGATGACCTCGACGGCCTCCAGGCCGGGCATGGTGCGCAGGAACAGCAGCTGGGTCTCGGCCGAGACCGAAGTGGAGACGCCGTTCGGATAGACCGTGTGGTCGTCCAGGCCCTCGGGCTCCAGGAACACCTGGTGGCTGGTCTTGTCGGCGAAGCGGACGACCTTGTCCTCGATCGACGGGCAGTAGCGCGGACCGATCCCCGTGGCGCGGCCGCCATAGACCGCCGACTCGCCCAGGCGCTCGGCGATGATCCTGTGGGTCTCGGCCGTCGTATAGGTGATGCCGCACTGGATCTGCGGCACGTCCACGTGGGTCGTCAGGAACGAGAACGGCTCGGGCTGGGCGTCGGCGGCCTGCATTTCCAGCCGGTCCCAGGCGATGGTCCGGCCGTCGAGGCGCGCGGGGGTGCCGGTCTTCAGGCGGCCCATGTCGAAGCCCAGGGCGTAGAGGCGGTCCGAAAGGCCGATCGACGGCGCGTCGCCGACCCGGCCGGCCGGCGTGCGAGTCTCGCCCTGATGGATGAGGCCCTTCAGGAAGGTCCCGGTGGTCAGCACTACACGTGAAGCACGGTAGACGCCGCCCTCCCCGTCGATCACGCCGGCCACGGCGCCGTCCTCGACGATCAGGTCTTCGGCTGCGGCGGCGATCACGTCGAGGTTCGGATAGGCGAACAGTTCGGCCTGCATGGCCTCGCGATAGAGCTTGCGGTCGATCTGCGAACGCGGACCGCGCACGGCCGGACCCTTCGAGCGGTTCAGCAGCCGATACTGGATGCCGGCCTTGTCGCCGATCCGGCCCATCACGCCGTCCAGGGCGTCGATTTCGCGGACCAGATGGCCCTTGCCCAGCCCGCCGATGGCGGGATTGCACGACATCTCGCCGACGGTCTCGCGCTTGTGGGTCAGCAGCAAGGTGCGCGCGCCCGTGCGCGCCGACGCGGCCGCCGCCTCACAGCCGGCGTGACCGCCGCCGATGACAATGACATCCCAGGTGTTGGACAAGATGCGCCTCAATGCGAACGCCCCCGTCGCGGCGGGGGCGTGATCAACCTTATACGTGGAACCTCCCGGATCGGCGAGTCGGTCCCGGGTGTTTCACGTGAAACACCGCCGAGACATCTGTGATCAGCCTGTGGATGATTCAAGTCGATGTTTCACGTGAAACATCACTTGCCGATGCAGAAGCTTGAAAACACGCGATCCAGCACATCCTCCGGATCGATCCGCCCGGTGATCCGCGATAGAGCGCGGGTCGCCAACCGGACATCCTCCGCAGCCAGTTCGACCTCCAGCCCGACATCCGAAAGGGCCCGCTGAATATAGGTCCGCGCTTCGACCAGACTTTCCGCGTGGCGGATCCGCGTGGCGGCCGGGAACTCGGCCCCGGACAGGGCCTCGACCACGTGGGACGTCAGGGCCGCCCTCGCCTCTTCCGCTCCGTCCGGCTTGCGGGCGGCCATCTCGATCACCTTCAAGCCCTGGGCGGCAAGAATCTCGCGCAGCTCCTCCAGCCGATAGGCGTCGACCAAGTCGATCTTGTTGACCACCGCCCAGTCACCTGACCGGAGCGCCGACAGCTCGTTGTTCTGTTTCACGTGGAACATCGCCGCGTCGATTACCCACAGCCGCAGGTCCGCCTCGGCCGCCCAGGCCCGCGCCCGGCGGACACCTTCGGCCTCGATGGCGTCCTCGGTCTCGCGCAGACCGGCCGTATCGGCGAGCAGCGTCTTGTAGCCGCCCAGGGTCAGGGGGACCTCGATGACGTCGCGGGTGGTGCCTGGCGTCGACGTCACGATCGCCGCGTCGCGCTCGGCCAGGGCGTTCAGCAGCGTGCTCTTGCCGGCGTTGGGCGAACCGACCAAGGCGATGCGGAAGCCGTCGCGCACCCGCCGGCCGCGCGAGGCGTCGACCAGGGCGGCGGCGATCTGCGCCTCCAGCGCTTCCAGGCCGGGCCGGGCCCGGGCCGCCACATCCTCCGGAAGTTCCTCGTCCGGGAAGTCGACAGCCGCCTCCAGCATGGCCAAGGCCTGGACCAGAAGCTCACGCCAGGCGTCGTAACGCTGGCTGAGCGCCCCGCCCAGTTGGCCCAGCGCCTGGCGGCGTTGGGCGTCGGTCTCGGCGTCGATCAGGTCGGCCACGCCCTCGGCCTGGGTCAGATCCAGCTTGCCGTTCTCGAAGGCGCGCCGCGTGAACTCGCCGGGCTCGGCCAGACGCAGACCTTCCGACGCTAAGGCCTCCAGCACGGCCTCGACCACGGCCCTACCGCCGTGCACGTGAAACTCGGCCGCGTCCTCCCCGGTATAGCTGGCCGGACCCGGGAACCAGAGCACCAGCGCGTCATCGAGCGCTACCTCACCATGAGTCAGTCGGCGCAGGGCTGCCTGGCGCGGCCTAGGCGGATCGCCGGCGAGAGCCTGCACGGCGCGGGCGGCCCGGGGTCCCGAGACCCGCACCACCGCTACGGCCGCCCTGCCCCCCCCGGTGGCCGGAGCGTAGATCGTGTCGTTCATTCGGCCTTGCCGCCCATGCCGCCGACCGCCGCTCCGGCCGCCGCGGTCATCAGCTTGCGGAACTGGTCCTGGGCCCCGGCTCCGAACGCCATCCAGTTCTTCATCAGTTCCTCGGGCGCGAGCATGGCCATGTTGGAGGTCATGCGATCCTGCATTTCCTTGACCAGATGCTCGTTCAGGGCGCTCACGTCCGGCAGGCCCAGGAAGGCGCGGGCCTCTACCGGCGTGCAGTCAATCTCAATGGTCATCTTCATGATCTGGGGTTCCCTGCCGCGGAGGCACGATATTGTTATGCCCTGACCGCATCGGCGCACGTTAGAGCGCTTCGGTCGAAAGTCCCATCGACGCCAAAAGATCCGCCAGCGATACGGAGAGCCCCATGTCCGAGACCCTCACGATCACCACCCCCGACGGCGCCTTCTCCGCCTATGTGGCGCGCCCTTCGGCCGCCCCCGCCCCGGCCATCGTCGTCATCCAGGAGATCTTCGGCGTCAACAAGGTGATGCGCGATATCTGCGACGACCTGGCCTCCCAGGGCTTCGTCGCCGTCTGCCCCGACCTGTTCTGGCGCATCGAGCCGGGCATCGACATCACCGACCAGAGCGAAGCCGAATGGAAGAAGGCCTTCGAGCTCTACAACGCCTTCGATGTCGACGCCGGAGTCTCCGACATCGCGGCGACGATCGCCGCGACCCGCGCCCGGCCCGGCGTCAGCGGCAAGGTCGGGGCGGTCGGCTATTGCCTGGGCGGCCTGCTGGCTTTCCTGACCGCCGTCCGCACGGACGCTGACGCCAGCGTCTCCTACTATGGCGTCGGGACCGAGAAGCATGTCGCCGAGGCCGAAAAGCTGGCCCGCCCCCTGCTGATGCACATCGCCGAGGAGGACCAGTTTGTGCCCAAGGAAGCCCAGAAGGTCATCCTCGACGCGCTGAAGGACCACCCCCAGATCGAGATCCACACCTATCCCGGCCGCGACCACGCCTTCGCCCGGGTGGGCGGCGCGCACTATGACGCGGCCGACGCCGGTACGGCCAACGCCCGCAGCCTGACCTTCTTCAAGTCCAACCTGGGCTGACCGTCATGCTGGCCATACAAGCTGTCCGCACCGGCGGCCCCGAGGTGCTGGAGGCCGTCGACCTTCGCGTCCCCACGCCCGGCCCAGGCCAGGTCCTGGTCCGCCACCAGGCCGTGGGCCTGAATTTCATCGACACCTATCACCGCAGCGGCCTCTACCCGATGAAGATGCCGGTGGTGCTGGGCCTGGAAGCCGCCGGGGTCGTCGAGGCGCTGGGCGACGGCGTTACGCGGTTCAAGGCCGGCGATCGTATCGGCTATAACGGCACGCTCGGCGCCTATGCCCAGGCCGCTGTGGTCCCGGCCGACCGGGCGGTCAAGGTCCCCGACGAGGTCAGTCTGGAGACCGCCGCGGCCGTCCTGCTCAAGGGCATGACCGCCGAGTTCCTGGTCCGCCGCTGCCACAAGGTCGAACCCGGTCAGACCATCCTGGTCCACGCGGCGGCCGGCGGCGTCGGGTCCATCCTGGTTCAGTGGGCCAAGGCGCTGGGCGCGACGGTGATCGCCACGGTCGGCTCGGAGGCCAAGGCCGCCCTCGCCCGCGGCCACGGCGCCGACCATGTCATCCTCTATGGCGAGGAGGACGTCGCGGCCAAGGTCGCGGAGATCACCGGCGGCCAGGGCGTGGCCGTGGTCTATGACGGGGTGGGCAAGGACACCTTCGAGACCAGCCTCAAGAGCCTGGGCCGGCGCGGCGTGCTGGCGACCTTCGGCAACGCCTCGGGCCCGGCCCCGGCGATCGCGCCGCTGGAACTGGGCGCCAAGTCGCTGTTCGTGACCCGGCCGCGCCTGTTCGACTACATCGCTACGACGACCGAACTGGACGAGAGCGCCGCAGCCCTGTTCGCGGTGCTGGCGTCCGGCGCGGTGAAGATCGAGGTCGGGCAGACGTTCCCGTTGGCCCAGGCGCGAGCGGCGCACGAGGCGCTGGAGGGTCGGCGAACGACTGGGGCGACCTTGTTGATCCCGTAGAGCCACGTCGGGGACATGCTCTCACGGCAGTGTGCTAGACGGGCTTACCGGGGTGCTCGATGTGAGTGCGTGTCTCCATCTTCGTCCGCTGAGCGAGGGGTAATCGTCGGGCGCCGAGGACGACGGTGGGGACACGCACTCACCCGACGGTCCGGGATCGACTGGCGGGGCCCTGCCGTGAGAGCATGTCCCCGGCGGGGATAGACGGCGCCCAATCCCCGTCGCCGGCGCGAACAATCCCAGCCCTTTCAACACCCTGAAAAATAATCAGCGTCACAAGTCCTCGGACCTCAAACCCGTCCCATACTGATCTCGTCTCCATCGCGGGGAGGGCTCTTGGTACCGGCCCAAGCAGGCGGTGGGGATGGAACCGAGCGCGGCCGCCTGGGCCTGGCGATCGGACCGCGGCGGGCGGCGGGGCTCAGAAGGCTCCAAGGCTTGTCGGGGGCGATGGCGGGACAGGCGGGTTGACGGGGCTGGGAGTTCAAACCGGCCTGTTCGAGGATCAGTCGGAGTCGCCGACGGCCCCTTCCGGGCGACTTTGATCCTGCCCGCCCGAGGGGAAACGTCGATCGGGATGAAACAAGCCCTCAATCGCCGTCCCTTGAGACAAACGGTTTCGCGGAGCGGTCAGGTCTAGCCGAAACGCACACTCAACACCCACGGTCATCCGGGCTCGGCCCGGACCGCTCCGCGCCTCCCCACCCACTCGCCCGCGAAGGGCCGAGGTCGAAGAGCCGTGTCTGGGGACAGGCGCATGCGCCTGTCCCCGTCCGCGATCCACAAACAAAAGGCGGCTGGATCGCTCCAGCCGCCCTTCGTGTTTCACGTGAAACACCAAGCTTAAGTGTTCATGCTCTGGAAGAAATCGCCGTTGGTCTTCGACTGGCGCATCTTTTCCAGCAGGAACTCGATGGCGTCCGAAGCGCCCATCGGGTTGAGAATGCGGCGCAGGACGTAGGTCTTCTGCAGCTGGTCGCGCGGGGTGATCAGCTCCTCCTTGCGGGTGCCGGACTTCAGCACGTCGATGGCCGGGAAGATGCGCTTGTCAGCCACTTTCCGGTCGAGCACGATTTCCGAGTTGCCGGTGCCCTTGAACTCTTCGAAGATCACTTCGTCCATGCGGCTGCCCGTGTCGATCAGGGCGGTGGCGATGATCGACAGCGAACCGCCCTCCTCCACGTTGCGCGCCGCGCCGAAGAAGCGCTTGGGGCGCTGCAGGGCGTTGGCGTCGACGCCGCCGGTCAGCACCTTGCCCGACGACGGGACGGTGGTGTTGTAGGCGCGGCCCAGGCGGGTGACCGAGTCCAGCAGGATGACCACGTCGCGCTTATGCTCGACCAGGCGCTTGGCCTTCTCGATGACCATCTCGGCCACTTGCACGTGACGGGTCGCCGGCTCGTCGAAGGTCGAAGCGATGACCTCGCCCTTCACCGTGCGCTGCATGTCGGTGACTTCTTCCGGACGCTCGTCGATCAGCAGCACGATCAGGTAGCATTCGGGGTGGTTGGTCTCGATCGACTTGGCGATGTTCTGCAGCATCACCGTCTTGCCGACGCGCGGCGGAGCGACGATCAGGCAGCGCTGGCCCTTGCCCAGCGGCGCGACGATGTCGATCACCCGACCCGAACGATCCTTGATAGTCGGATCGGGCAGTTCCATGTGCAGGCGCTCTTCGGGATAGAGCGGCGTCAGGTTGTCGAAGTGGACCTTGTGCTTGACGTTGTCCGGGCTCTCGAAATTGATCTTCGAGACGCCGGTCAGGGCGAAGTAGCGTTCGCCCTCGCGCGGCGAGCGGATAGCGCCCTCAATGGTGTCGCCGGTGCGCAGGCCGAACTTGCGGATCTGTGAGGGCGACACGTAGATATCGTCCGGACCCGGAAGATAGTTGGCCTCCGGCGAGCGCAGGAAGCCGAAGCCGTCCTGCACCACTTCCATCGTGCCCGAGCCCGAGATCTCCACGCCTTCCTCGGCCAGGGTCTTCAGGATCGCGAACATCATGTCCTGCTTGCGCATGGAATTGGCGTTCTCGACCTCGAAGGTCTCGGCGAAGGCCAGCAGGTCGGCCGGGGATTTCTCCTTCAGCTCCTGCAGCGACATGGTCTTCAGGCCCATGGCCGCGACCGCGGCGCTGATCTCGGAATCGTCGTCGCCGTCGTCACCGTTGCCGGAGGGGGCCTCGGCGGCCTCGACCGTCGTGTCGATGACGGGTTCCAGCTCGAGGCCAGGTTGGTTTTCGGTTTGGTCGGTCATAGTGACACTCAACGTCGCTCGGCCCGCGAAGGTGCGAGCCGGGCCTTGGTTCTAAAACGGACTCGTCGCGGTGAAGCGGCGAGCGGGTCGCGCCATGACGACGGCGCGTATCGATCGGGGGACAGACCTTCGAAGCGACAGCTCCGGGGGCGCGTCAGGACGAGCGCCGGTCCGTGGGAGGCGGGAACAGGCCGCGAGGCGGCATGTCTCCCGGATGGGAACCACAAGCGGCCCCGCCGGTCAAGCGAAGCCGCTGCTCACTCGACGCCTACGGCGCTGGACCCACGTCCATGCCGTCGTAGCTCGCCAGGCCTTCCCGTTTCGCGAAAGCGTAAAATTCGGCGTTGCGAGCGTCCAGGCTATCGACCGTATGGTGCTCGATCCGCTCGACGTGCAGCCACCAGACATTTTTCTTGTCCTTGTGGATCTCGACGAAGCGATAGCCCTGATCCCCCAGGATCTTGCCCGCCTGCTCCAAGGCGGGGCGATCGGCGCTGGTGAAGAAATAGCCCCACAGCAGCGGCCCATCGACATTCCAGGGCGAGCTGCTGCGCATGTTCGAGAACATCGCTTCCAGCTGCGGCCGGGAAATCTGCGCCGCCTGGACCGAGTTCGGCCCCGCGATCAACAGCAAGCCAAGCACGGTTGCGCGGAGTGTTTTCAGCGTTCCCATCAGTGGCCCAGGAACTTGGTCGTCACCGACAGCACGATGACGATGGCCGCCAGGAACGGCAGCTCGTTGGTCATCCGCCAGAACTTCTCGGACCGGGTGTTGCTCCCCGCGGCGAACTGGCGACGGGCCTTGGAGACGAAGCCGTGCCAGGCGAACAGGAAGATCAGGGCCGCGATCTTGGTCAGGGCCCAGGGCTTCAGATAGAAGTCCGGCCCCAGGCGCTGGGTGTCGACCATCGCCAGCAGCAGGCCCATCAGCAAGGCCAGGATCATGGCCGGATTGATGATGATCCGCAGGGTCCGCAGCTCGGCCAGCTTGAACACCGCGTCCATGTCGGAGCCGGGCTCCGTCTTCATGTGATAGACGAACAGCCGCGGCAGGATCAGCATGCCGGCGATCCAGGCCATGACGAAGACGATGTGCAGGCCGCGGATCAGGTCGAAGTGACCGGCCAGGAAATCCATCATGCGCACGCTCCCTGCGTGTTCGGACATTGGATGCGATCGCCGCCGCAGCGCCAGGCGCAAGTCGTGACCAGCCGATCCTCAGCGCCGATAGCCGCTTGAACCGCGCGGCCCAGGCCCCGGATGAAGTCGGGGGCGACGCCCAGGGCCGGGACCCGGACATAGGCCGGGCAGCCCGCCTTGATCGCCACCTCGCGATATTCGTGGTCCAGCTCGACCAGGGTCTCGATGTGCTCGGAGACGAAGGCGATCGGCGTCACCACCAGGGCCAGGCCCTGCTGGCTGGCGGCGCGGATCTCGTCCTCGGTCGAGGGACCGATCCATTTCATCGGCCCCACCCGGCTCTGATAGGTCACCCGCCAGTCCCAGCCCTCCCCCAGCCGGGCGGCCACCGCCGCGGCCGTCGCCTCGACCTGCCGCTGGTAAGGATCGCCGGCCAGGATCACCTTTTCCGGCAGGCCGTGGGCTGAGAACAGCAGCCGCGCCGGACCGGGGCGTCCAGCCTTGTCGTAAGCGGCCTTGATCAGATCGGCATGGGCCTGAACCAGAGCCTCGTCGACCGGATAGCAGCAGACCGTCGAAACGCGGCCCGGCCCCCCGCGGTAGGCTCGGTTCCAAGCCTTCAGAGACGACCCCGTCGTGGTCGTCGAATATTGCGGATAGAGCGGCAGCAGCACCACCTCGTCCGGCGCGAAGGCCTTGACGGCCTTGGCGGTCTCCTCGGTGAGCGGCTTCCAGTAGCGCATGGCGATGAAGCAGCGGGTCTCGGCGTCGGGGAAACGCACCGCCAGGTCCGCTTCCAGCGCCCTGGCCTGTTTCTCCGTCTCGGGCAACAGGGGCGAACCGCCACCCATCAGCGCGTAGTTTTCCTTGGCCAGCTTCGCACGAGTCCCGGCGATCAGGGCGGCGATCGGATAGCGCAGCGGCGCGGGCAGGCCGATGATCGCCGGATCGCGGAACAGGTTGAACAGGAACGGCCGCACCGCGTCCGGCCCATCGGGCCCCCCCAGGTTGAACAGGACGACGGCGACCTTGCGCCTCTTCCCGGCCAGATCGGTCATTTCCCGGTGACCCGGGCCAGCACCGCCTCGACATGGGCGATCGGCGTGTCAGGCAGAATGCCGTGACCCAGGTTGAAGATGTAGGGACCCTGTCCCCACTGTTCCAGCAACTGGTCGACCCGCGCCAGCAAGGCGTCGCCGCCGGCCCGCAGCAGCAGCGGATCCAGTGCGCCCTGGATGGCCTTCGTCTTCTGGATCGCCTGACCCAAAGCCGCGGAGGCCTGGGTGTCCAGCGCCACGCCCTGCACGGGCGTGACCCGGGCATAGGTCTCGACCAGGGTTCCGGCCCCGCGCGGAAAGCCGATCACCGGCGTGGTCACGCCCTTGGCCCGCAGGCCCTCGACGATGGCCGTGTGCGGCTTGGTCACCAGCCGGTCGAACAACGGCTCGGACAAGCCTTCCGCCCAGCTCTCGAACAGCTTCAGCACCTGGGCGCCGGACGCCGCCTGCATGGCCAGGTAGTCGATCGTCGCGTCGACGAGCACCTGGATCAGGGCGTCCAGCTTTTCGGCGTTCTGGTAGGCGAAGGTCCGCGCGCCGGAACGGTCGCTGGAGCCGCCCTCGATCATGTAGGTCGCCACGGTCCAGGGCGCACCGGCGAAACCGATCAGGGCCCGTTCGGGCTCCAGGGCCGAGCGCACGCGGCTGAGCGTCTCGCCCACCGCGGCCAACGCCTGGCCGGCCTGGCCTGTCAATTCGCGCATCGACTCGATCGACGGCAGGTCGCCCAGCTTGGGCCCCTCGCCCGCCTCGAACCAGACCTTCTGACCCAGGGCCTGAGGGATCAGCAGGATGTCGGCGAAGACGATGGCCGCGTCATAAGGAAACCGCCGCATGGGCTGCAGGGTCACCTCGGCGGCCTTCTCCGGGTTCAGGCAGAAGTCGATGAAGGTCGGCTCGGTCGCCCGGACCGCCCGATACTCCGGCAGGTACCGGCCGGCCTGGCGCATGAACCAGACGGGCGGGCGTTCGGCCTTATGGCCATCCAGGACGGAAAGGAGCTTGGGCTTTTGGGACGTGCTCATGTCAGGCCTTAAATCCCGTCAGGCCCGTGGGCTCAAGCCCGTATCTCCCCGGAGGCCTTCTTCCCTTCTTCCTTCTTTCTTTAAGAAGATTTTAAGGAAGATTGTAGGAGATGGTGAGCAAGTGCCTAACGGGGAAAACCCGTTCGCGACGCTACCTGTCACCTGCCCGTCACAAAACCATCCAAGCTCGACCCACATGTGGGCGCGGGCCTGTGAACTTTGGGGATAGCCTGCTAGCGCTTCGAAATTCCTAATGAAACGTTAAGATGGTGAACGGCGCCGTAACCATGAGCGTTCGCTCATCCCCGCTTTGGGGGAATCGGATTCGCACGGGCTGTGAAGACGATCCGAGACTGGGGATTGTCCGCGATCAACGCGACCGTTTAACACAGGGGCAGTTCGACGCACCGTAACGAGCCGGGATTCACCCCCGCTCATCCCCAGGGGCCAGGCCAGTGGTTAAGCAACCGTTAACGGATGATCCACAGGAAGCTGGCCCGCCTGAGGGCGAAAGGACCGCGCCACGGTTCGCCACCTACTTCCATATCCACCTGGTGTCGGACTCCACGGGCGAGACCCTGAACGCCATGGCCCGGGCCGTCTGCGCCCGTTTCACCGACATCCTGCCGATCGAGCACATCTACGCCCTGGTGCGGTCCACCCGTCAGCTCGACCGCGCGCTGGAGGAGATCGCCGGGGCGCCGGGGGTGGTCATGCACACCATCATCGACCCGAACCTGCGCGCGGCGCTGGAGGAAGGCTGCCGCCGGCTGGAAATGCCGTGCATCGCCGCCCTCGACCCGGTGGTCAGCGCCATGTCGCGCTATCTGGGCGCGCGGATCTCGACCCGGGTCGGCGCCCAGCATGCGCTGAACAACGACTATTTCGACCGGATCGAGGCGCTGGACTACGCCATCGCCCATGACGACGGCCAGGGCGGCCAGGACCTGACCCAGGCCGACGTCATCCTGGTGGGGGTGTCGCGCACCTCCAAGACCCCGACCTGCATCTACCTGGCCCACCGTGGCGTGCGGGCCGCCAATGTTCCGTTGGTGCCCGGCCGCCCGCCGCCCGACGAGCTGTTCACCCTGAAGAACACCCTGATCGTCGGCCTGATGACCTCGCCCGAGCGGCTGATCCAGATCCGCCGCAACCGACTGCTGTCGCTGAAGGAAAACCGCGAGAGCGACTATATCGACACCGACGCGGTGCGGCAGGAGATCATCGCCGCCCGTCGCCTGTTCGAGCGCCAGGGCTGGCCGATCATCGACGTCACCCGGCGGTCGGTCGAGGAGACGGCGGCGGCGATCATCAACCTGCTGTCGGGCGGCCGCGGCCAGGTCGAGGTGCTGGGATGACCGGTTCATCGCGACCGCCCGTCACCCTGGCGTCCAAGAGCGCGGCCCGCCAGGCGATCCTGCGCAACGCCGGCGTCACCTTCGAGGCCGTCGGCTCCGGCGTCGACGAGGACGCCGCCAAGGCCGGCCTGCTGGCCGAGGGCGCCTCGCCGCGGGAAGTCGCCGACGCCCTGGCCGAGCTGAAGGCGTTCAAGGTCTCGACCAAGCGCCCCGGCCTGGTGATCGGCTCGGACCAGACCCTGGACCTGGATGGCGTGCTTTACGACAAGGTCGACACCATCGAGGCCGCCCGCGAACGGCTGGTCCAACTGCGCGGCAAGGTCCACAAGCTGCACTCGGCCGTGGTCGTGGCCCGCGACGGCCAGCCGATCTGGCGGGTGGTCGAGACCACGAAGCTGTCGGTCCGCAGCTTCAGCGACGCCTGGCTGGATGGCTACCTCGAGCGTAACGCCCCCGACATCCTGTCCTCGGTCGGCTGCTACTTCCTCGAGGGCGAGGGCGTGCAGATGTTCGACCGCATCGACGGCGACTATTTCGCCATCCTGGGCCTGCCGGTCGTCGGCCTGTTCGATTTCCTGCGTCTGCATGGAGCCCTCGAGTCATGAGCGTGACGGGTGCGGCCGTTGTGGCCGGCGTCTGCGGCCAGCCGATCCGCCATTCGATGAGTCCGGTGATCCACAACGCCTGGATCGCCGCGGCCGGGCTGAACGCCGCGTACGTGCCGTTCGCCCCGGGGGAGGACAATTTCGAAGCCTTCGTCGAGGGCCTGCGCGGCGGCGCCATCCGCGGTCTCAACGTCACCATCCCGTTCAAGGAACAGGCCCTGGCCTGCGCCGACCGCTGCAGCGACCTGGCCAAGCTGGCCGGCGCCGCCAACCTGCTGGTGTTCGAGGCCGACGGGACGATCACCGCCGACAACACCGACGGTCCGGGCCTGCTGGACGCCATCGCCGTCCAGGCGCCGGGCTTCGACCTGACCGTCTCATCGGTGGTCGTCCTCGGGGCCGGCGGCGCGGCGCGCGGCGCGGCCGCCGCCCTGGCCCTGGCCGGCGCGCCCCGCGTCAGTATCGTCAACCGCACCTTCGCCCGGGCCGAGGCCATCGCCCGCTCGATTGGCGGCGTGGTCGAGGCGGCGTCGGACGACGAGCTCGACGTCCTGCTGGCCCAGGCGGGCTTGGTGATCAACGCCACCTCCCTGGGCCTGGGCGGCGGCCCCGGTCCCGCCGCCCGCCTGGAGTTGACGCCGGAAACCGCCGTGGTGGTCGACATGGTGTACAAGCCGCTGCGCACCGAGTTCCTGCGGCGGGCCGAGGCGGCCGGTCGCCGGACCGTGGACGGGCTGGAGATGCTGCTGCGCCAGGCGGTTCCCAGCTTCGAGGCCTTCTTCGGCTCCGCCCCGCCGGCCGGGGTCGATGTCCGGGCCCTGGCCCTGGCCCAGCTGGGCGAGGCGGCCCGATGATCGTCGTTGGCCTGACCGGCTCGATCGGCATGGGCAAGTCGACGACCGCCCAGATGTTCATCGCCGAGGGCGTGCCGGTCTATGACTCCGACGCGGCGGTGCACGCGCTCTACGCCAGCGGCGGGGCGGCGGTCGCCCCGGTCGAGGCGGCCTTTCCGGGCGTGGTGGTCGACGGGGCCATCGACCGCGCCCGGCTCAGCGCGGCGGTGATGGGCGATTCCGAAGCCCTGGCGGTGCTGGAGTCGATCGTTCACCCGCTGGTCGGCGCCCACCGCATCGGTTTCTTCGACGACGCCCGCGCCCAGGGCGCCGACATCGTCGTGCTCGACATCCCCCTGCTCTACGAGACCGGCGGCGAGACGAAGGTCGACAAGGTGGTGGTGGTCTCGGCCCCGGCCGACCTGCAGCGCCAGCGGGTGCTGGCGCGGCCAGGCATGGATCCCGCCAAGTTCGAGGCCATCCTGGCCCGCCAGACGCCCGACGCCGAAAAGCGGGCCCGGGCCGATTTCGTCATCGACACCGGCCGCGGCCTGGAGGCCGCCCGCGACCAGGTCCGCGACATCCTGACTCGCCTTCGGGCCCCGGCTTCGCTTGAAGACGACGGCGAAGCGGCCCATTAAAATCCCATGGCGCGGGAAATCATCCTCGATACCGAAACCACCGGGTTCGACCCCAAGACCGGCGACCGCCTGGTCGAAATCGGCTGCATCGAGGTGGTCGACTTCATGCCCACGGGGCGGTCGTTCCACGAATATTGCGATCCCCTGCGCGACATGCCGGCCGAGGCCGAGAAGGTGCACGGCCTGTCGTCGGCCTTCCTGACCGGTAAGCCGAAGTTCCACGAGATCGCCGACCGCTTCCTGGACTTCGTCGGCGACAGTCCGGTGATCGCCCACAACGCCGCGTTCGACCGGCAGTTCGTCAATTTCGAGCTGGAGAAGTGCGGCCGCGCGCCGGTGCCCGAGAGCCGCTGGGTCGACACCCTGGCCATGGCCAAGAAGCGCTTCCCGGGCATGTACAACTCGCTCGACGCGCTGTGCAAACGCTTCAAGATCAGCCTCGACAGCCGGGACAAGCACGGAGCCCTGATCGACGCCCACCTGCTGGCCGAGGTCTATCTCGAACTGCAGGGCGGCAAGGAGCGGGCGCTGGAGTTGACCCAGGTGGTCGCCGCCACCGCCGTCTCGGCCGCCCGCGCCGGATCGTACGGCGCCCGGCCCCGGCCGCTGGCCCCGCGCTCGACCGAGGAAGAGCGCCAGATCCACGCGGCGTTCGTGCGCAAGAACCTCAAGGACAAGGCCGTCTGGATCCAGTTCGGCGTGGGCGTGGTGGTCGCGGAAGGCTGAGGTTGGTCGCGTTTGCGGCTCCATCACTTGCCCCCTACGGACCGCTTCGCGGTCGTCTTCCCGCAGAGGGGGAAGAGCGCTCCGCCCGTGGGGGCGGACAGACCGCGAAGCGGTCAGGTGGGGGCAAGTATTAGCGGGCACGATCTCTCGTCCTCACGCGGATCACCGCTGAGCTGATGGAAAGGGACGCGGAGCGCCGGACATCGTCCGGAGTTTGAAAATGAATACCGTTTTCGACGAAGCCCGATCGCTCCGCGCGGTCGTTATCCGGAAGCCCGCGGCGCTGAACCCTGTTCGGGCTTCGCCGCCTTGAAGCCTCCGGCGGGCGGGCCAGGTCAACGAACCCCAGTCCCGGACCGCGAGCGCGTCACCGCCCGCCTGTTGCTCAATCAGCCCTCGCGCCACGTCGTTTTTGTGTTCCAGGCCCGACCGGCTCCAGAGACGCGAGGTTTGGTCCCGAAGGACCGCCGACGGAGCTTCCCGCTCGATCGCCCCCCGCCGCCGCATCGGTCGCTGGCCATGCGCCCTTTCCCTGCGACGAGGTGGGTACAGGATAAGGGTGGTTTGGGAGGGTGAGGGGCATAAAGATTTAGGCTCGGGATATCAGTGGCTTGCCGCGAGATGAGCGGGGACGCGCACTCATGGCAAGGCCTCGCCGATCGATCCGCGACCGTGGGGTGAGTGCGTGTCCCCACCGTCATCCACGGGGCCACGGGGGCTTCGACACAAAGCTCGGCGGACGACTTTGGGGACACGCACTCACGGCCAGCGCCCTGCAACCCGGCCGCCCCCCTGCCGTGAGAGCGCGTCCCCGGCCGCGACCGCCAACCGCCGCCCCATCCGGGGCGGAAGCGGGCTTGGGCCAAGCAAGCCTTTCGAAGGTCTCGCAAGGGTGAAAGTCGTTACCTCCCCCTTCCGTAGGGAGAGGGATCTGAAGTCCGCTCGGTGTCGAAAGCTGAAGTCGACGCGCTGCGGCCCCGCGGACGACGACCAGACTAGACCAACAAATCCGCCGTCACCGGCGCGTGGTCGCTTGGCCGTTCCCATTCGCGCACCGTGTCGTGGACCTTGGACGAGACCTTGCCGTCGACGATCGCCGCGTCGCGCAGGCCGGGGCTGGCCAGGATGTGGTCCAGGCGCAGGCCGCGGTTGGACTTGCGGAAGTCGGCGGCCCGGTAGCTCCACCAACTGAACAGCTTTTCGGGTTCCGGCGTGGCCAGGCGAGGCAGGTCCAGCAGGTCCAGCGACTTGATCATCGCGTCGAAGGCTTCGAGCTCGGCCGGCGTGTGGCTGACAACCTTCAGCATCTGGCGGTGACTCCAGACGTCGTTTTCGCCGGGCGCGATGTTCAGGTCGCCGGTGACGATCAGCGGCGCCTTGGGATCACGCTTCTTCAAAGCGGCGGTGAGGGTCTCATAGAAGTCGAGCTTGTGGTCGAACTTCGGGTTGCCGATGCGGTCGGGCGTGTCGCCGCCCGCTGGGATGTAGAAGTTCTGGATGTCGACGCCGGCCACCTTGACCGCGACGCAGCGGGCATGGCCCTCGCGGCAGTTCATGAGCGTGGGCACGTCCTCGAACGGCAGGCGCGAGGCGATGGCCACCCCGTGCCAGCCCTTCTGGCCCATGATCTTGATGTGCGGCAGGCCCATGGCGACGAAGGCCTCGCGGGGGAACTCGCCCTCCTGGCACTTGATCTCCTGCAGGCACAGGACGTCGGGCGCCTGCTCGTCGACGAAGCGGGCGGCCTGCTCGGCGCGCAGGCGGACGGAATTGACGTTCCAGGTGGCGATACGAAGGCGCATGCCGTTCCTCTAGGGCCTGCGACCGCCGGTCCACAACGAAAAACGCCCAGGCGCTGAGCGCCTGGGCGAAAGTCGGGTCTCTCATGCCGCCGCCGGGAGGGGATAGGTCCGGCACGGTTGCGAAGAGCGGGTCGGGCGCTCCTCGCCATGCGTGTTAAATCTGCCACGGCGAGAATCTAAGTCAAGAACAATCGCGTTAACATCTTGCATGTTGTGAAATTGTCGCATTTCGGCTGCGTCGGCAGGGCTTTATGCAACTACGGCTTGCCGACCCGGCGGCGCGGATCGGTAAGGACGAACAATTTCGGGTCCAGGCCGGCGGTGTTCTCGAAGTCGACCAGCCGCACGCGGGTCTCCCCGCCCTTGACGTCAGTGACGGTCCAGCCAGTCAGGGCCGGGGCGTTGCTGAAGTTCAGGGCGATGCGGCCCAGGGTCTGGCGCTTGGCGTCGACGGCGGTGATCGTGAAGCCGTCGGCCAGCTTGCGCACGCCGGTGATGACCACGCCGCGGTCGAGCCGCACCTCGCGGGCCAGCAGCAGGTTCAGCGGCGTGCGGCTGAGCGGATAGCTCTCGAAGGTCTTCAGCCGGCTGTTGAAGATGTTGACGGCGCTGCCGTTGCTGACCACCAGCAGGCCGCCCGGGCCGTCATAGGCGAAACGGGCCTTGCCGGGGCGCTGCAGGTAGAAGGTCCCCTGGGTCTGGGCGCCGCGCGAGTCGGTCTGGACAAAGCGCCCCTTGGCCGAGCTCAGGGTCTGGATATAGGCCGTGGCCTTGTCGACCAGGGCCTGCTCCTCGGGCGTCAGCGGCGCGGCGGCGGGCCGTGACGCGGCCAAGGCCTGGCCCGACAGGGCGGCGGCCAGGCCGAAGCCGGCGGCGGCGAGGATCAGGCGGCGGGTCGGGGTCGTGGTGTTCATGCGATCTCCTCGAGGGCGTTCCGCAAAGGTGTGCGCGGCTTTGCGAACGGAACGCCCGTCACGGTATGTCCAACCTTTGCCCTGCCCATGCGACGAGCGAAAGGCCGCCGCGGGACCATTTTCCGGCGCTCCGATGAAGCGCCGTTCAGGTTCGGGAGGTTGGGAGCGAGGAGAACGCCGACAAACGGCCCAGGTTTCAGGTCTTCCCGTGGAGCCAATTCCTCGTCCTTCGACAGGCTCAGGATGAGGAATTCGAATGCGGCCGCTCAGTAGCCCTCATCCTGAGCTTGTCGAAGGACGAGGGCGGGCCCGCAAACGCCCCTACATCGGCGGGGGCGGCGGGGCCAGGATCTCGCGCTTGCCGGCGTGGTTGGCGGCGCCGACCACGCCCTCCTTCTCCATCCGCTCCATCAGCGAGGCGGCGCGGTTGTAGCCGATCTGCAGGCGGCGCTGGATGTAGCTGGTCGAGGCCTTGCGGTCGCGGGTGACCACGGCCACGGCGTGGTCGTAGAGGTCGTTGGCCCCGCCCTCGCCGGCGAAGGCGCCCTCGATGGCCTCTTCCTGCTCCTCGTCGCCGCCGGCCGTGACCTCCTCCAGGTAGTTGGGGATGCCCTGGTCGCGCAGGAACTTGGCCACCGCCTCGACCTCGCCGTCGCTGACGAACGGGCCGTGCAGGCGGGTGATGCGGCCGCCGCCGGCCATGTACAGCATGTCGCCCTGGCCCAGCAGCTGTTCGGCCCCCTGCTCGCCCAGGATCGTGCGCGCGTCGATCTTGCTGGTGACCTGGAAGCTGATCCGGGTCGGGAAGTTGGCCTTGATGGTGCCGGTGATGACGTCGACCGACGGGCGCTGGGTGGCCATGATCAGGTGGATGCCGGCGGCGCGGGCCATCTGGGCCAGGCGCTGGACGGCGCCCTCGATGTCCTTGCCGGCCACCATCATCAGGTCGGCGACCTCGTCGATGACCACCACCAGATAGGGCATCGGCTCGGGGCGGATCTTTTCGGTCTCGTAGATCGGCCGGCCGGCGTCGTCGAAACCGGTCTGGACGGTCCGCTCGAAGTGCTCGCCCTTCTCCAGGGCCTCGACGGCCTTCTCGTTGAAGCCGCCGATGTTGCGCACGCCGATCTTCGACATCCGCCGGTAGCGGTCCTCCATCTCGCGCACGGTCCACTTCAGGGCGACGACCGCCTTCTTGGGATCGGTGACGACCGGGGCCAGCAGGTGCGGGATGCCGTCATAGACGGAAAGCTCCAGCATCTTCGGGTCGATCATGATGAAGCGGCACTTCTCGGGCGGCAGCTTATAGAGGATCGACAGGATCATGGCGTTGACGCCGACCGACTTGCCCGAGCCGGTGGTGCCGGCGATCAGCAGGTGGGGCATCTTGGCCAGGTCGGCGATATAGGTGTCGCCGCCGATCGTCTCGCCCAGGGCCATGGGCAGGATGTGGCTGGCCTTGTCGTAGTCGGACGAAGACAAGAGGTCGCGCAGATAGACCGTCTCGCGACGCGAATTGGGCATCTCGATGCCGATGGCGTTGCGGCCCTGGGCCACGGCGACGCGACAGGAGATCACGCTCATCGAGCGGGCGATGTCGTCGGCCAGGGCCACGACCCGGGCCGTCTTGGTGCCGGCCGCCGGCACCAGCTCGTACATGGTGACCACCGGGCCGGGGCGGATCTGGTCGATCTGGCCGCGCACGCCGAACTCGGCCAGCACGCTTTCCAGCAGGCGGGCGTTCTGGCGCAGGGCCTCCTCGTCGAACTCGGCTGAGCGCGGCTTGGGCTTGGCCAGCATGGCCAGCTCGGGCAGCTGGAAGCCGCCCTCGTCCTCGAAGTCGAAGGCCTTCTGCTGCTCCCGCTGCTCGCGGGGGTTGGACTTGGCCGGAACCTTGGGCTGGGCGATGGCCAGGGGGCGGACCTCGAAGCTGGGCTCGAAGGCGTCGTCGTCGTCGACCGGCGGCGGCGGGGCCTTGGCCGGCTTGGCGGCGGCCTTGCGGGGCGCGGCTTCAGGTTCGATCTCGATCACGGGCGCGGCGGCCTTGCGCGGGGCTTTCGGACGGGCGGCGGGCTCGGGCCGGGCGACCGGCGCCGGCTCGGGTGCGCGCTGGCGCGGCTGCATCAGGCCGTGGACCAGGTCGCCGACCGCCTCGGGATCGATCCGGCGGACGCCAATGGCGTAGCCCAGGGCCACGGCCGCGCCGATCGCCAGCAGCAGGGCGGCGATCAGGTGGGCGCCGGGCAGGCGGGCGAAGGCCAGCAGCCCGGCCAGCAGGTTCAGCACCCCGTCGCCCCAGAACCCGCCCAGGCCCTTGGCCAGCGGCCAGGCGGCGGGACGCGGCGGGGCGGCCAGCAGGCCGGCCAGGGCCAGCAGGCCCAGGCCGCCGACAAGGGCGCGGATCCGCAGGTCGCGGCGATGGGCGGCCGGATCGGGCTGGGTGACGCGCGACAGGCCGAACACCAGCATCAGGGCGGCAGCCATCCAGCCGGCCAGGCCCATCGACTGCATGACGACGTCGGCCAGGGCCGCGCCGGCCCCGCCCAGCGCATTGGTGGCCGGCAGGCCGGTGGCGGCGTTCAGGCTGGGATCGGCGGCGTTGTAGGTGGCCACCGACAGCAGCAGCCCCGCCCCGACCACGCAGATCACCCCGCCCCGGAACCGGGCCGACCAGGGCTGGGCCCAGCCGTAGCGCACCGCATCCCAGACCAGTTCAACGCTCGATCGCCGCGCCGCTCGCGCCATCAGAAGTCACCTTGCACTCGTAGACCCGGGCAGTTGTGCCCCAAGAGGGTTAAGAGCCGTTTACGCTGATGCCGGGGCCATGCGGTTTGGCGTCGCGGATTGGACGGGGACAGGCGCTCGCCCCGGTATCGGAGACCAGCTTGCATAGGCGTTGCCGCGAGCGCCTGTCTCCCACGCTCGCACGGCGCCGGAGGAACAAGAACAAAAAGAGAACATACGTCCGGACTCGACGTGGCCGGGAGTCATTCTGGAGCGTAGCCCGCCGCTGTTGGCGGGTCAGTGGGTGCGGTCATGGACAAGGAGCTTTTGATTCAGTTGCCGATCATTCTGTCGGCGGTCGCGGGGGTGTTCACCGCCCTGGCGACCTTGGTCTGGGCGTTCCGGCGGAAGCCTTGAGCTTCCGCCGGGGCGGCGCCCGGATTCAGGGTCAGGCGGCCCCCAGATAGTCCTTCTTGCCGATCTCGACGCCGTTCTTGCGCAGGATCGCGTAGGCGGTGGTCAGGTGGAAGAAGAAGTTCGGCTGGGCCTGCCCCTGCAGATAGGCCAGGCCCTTGACCACGCTGGTCTCGCCGCGGCGGGTCAGGGTGATGTCGCGGTCCTCGGCGTTCTCGAACCTGGCCGGGTCCAGGCCTTCGACATAGGCGACGGCGCGGTCGATCCGGGCGATCAGGTCCTCGAAGGTGGTCTCGACGTCGTCCCAGGCCGGAACCTCCTCGCCGGCCAGGCGCGCGGCGCAGCCCTTGGCGAAGTCGGTGGCGATCTGAACCTGGCGCAGCAGCGGGAACATGTCGGGGAACAGCCGCGCCTTCAGCAGGGCGTCGGGGTCCAGCTTGCGGGTCTCGACATGGGCGGCGGCCTTGGTCAGCACGCCCCTCAGGCCTTTCAGACCCTGGACGAAGACGGGGACGCTGGCCTGGTGGATGGTGAGGGTCATGGGGACTCCGAGGAGAGAGAGGTCGGGTGGTCTTAGGCTGCGTCGCGACGGGGCGAAAGCGTCGCGCAACCCCGTTCCCGGACACGTCGAGGCGGACGGCGCCGACAAATCGATGCGGGATCAGGCCGCCGCGTCCTCGGCGTCGTAACGCGCCCGGGCGACGCGAATGTCGGCGTGGTTGCGCTCGGCCCAGGCCACCAGGGCGGCCAGGGGCTCCAGCAGCGAGGTCCCCAGCGGCGACAGGCTGTATTCGACGCTGGGGGGCTTGGTCGGAAACACCTGGCGATCGATCAGCCCGTCGCGCTGCAGGTCGCGCAGGGTCTGGGTCAGCATGCGCTGGGAGATGTCGGGCACCGTGCGGCGCAGGACGCCAAACCGGCGCGGCCCGGCGGCCAGGGCGATCAGCAGCAGGGTGCTCCACTTGTCGCCCAGCTGATCGAGCACGTTGCGCACCGGACAGGCGGCCGGACTGAGGTCGTTCGACGACATCCAGCCCTGGAAGCCCTGGACCAGGCTGGCCGCCGCGGCGGTGGGCGGGTTCGTCGCGGGCGGTTCCCTCAAGCTGCCTATCTCCCGTCAAACTGCCGTCTTTACGGCCGCGATCTAGTCTCACATCTACACGTGGTCTCATTTGGAGACCACTGAAAAGGATGAACCCGATGAGCGCCTCCCCTCCCCGTCTGCTGGTCACCGGCGCCGGCGGCCAACTGGGCCGTCGCGTGGTCGAGCTGCTGCTCGAGGCCGGCGCTTCGAACATCGTGGCGGCCAGCCGCGAGCCTTCGAAGCTGGCCGACCTGGCGGCGCGCGGCATCGAGACCCGGCGCGTCGACTTCGATGATCCGGACGCCCTGCCCGCCGCCTTCGCCGGCGTCGAGCGCCTGCTGCTGGTCAGCACCGACAGCCTGGACCAGCCGGGCCGTCGCATCGCCCAGCACCGCGCGGCGATCGCCGCCGCCCAGGCCGCTGGCGTCCGGCACCTGGTCTACACCTCGGCGCCGGGCGCGAGGCCCCAGGCGGGCGGCGGGGTGATCGACGACCACTTCTGGACCGAGCAGGCCCTGGCCGCCAGCGCCATCCCCGGCTGGACCATCCTGCGCCACAACCTCTACGCCGAGCTGCTGCTGATGGGCGCGGGCCCGGCCGTGGCCAGCGGCGCGCTCTATTCGGCCACCGGCGGAGCCGGCCGAGCCTATGTCAGCCGCGAGGATTGCGCCCGCGTCGACGCCGCTGCGCTGCGCCAGGGCGAGGGCCGCCGGATCCTCGACGTCTCGGGCCCCGCCGCCGTCACCCAGGACGAGGTCGCCGCCCTCTACGCCAGGCTCTCGGGCAAGCCGGTGACCCACCACGCCCTGTCTCCGGACGCCCTGCGCCAGGGCCTGCTCGCCGCCGGCCTGCCGTCGGGCCTGGTCGAGGTGCTGGTCGATTTCGACGTCGCGGCCGCCGAGGGCCAGCACGCCATCGTCACCGACGTGGTCGAGACGCTGACCGGCCAGCCGCCCGTCTCGGTCGAGACCTTCCTGGAGGCGCATCGCGCGGCGCTGGTTTGATCCCCTGCGTCCTTCGAGGCCCGCTGCGCGGGCGCCTCAGGATGAGGAACTCTGCGCTGATTTCCTCATCCTGAGGTGCGAGGCGAAGCCGAGCCTCGAAGGACGCACGGCGTAGCCGCAACGGAACGGGCGCGTCAGCGCGGGGTTTCTCAAGGGTTCAATTCACTCCCTCAAGGAGCTTCCCCATGAAAGTCAGCGACGCGATGACCAGCCAGGTCTCCACCGCCGCCCCCACCGACACCGTGCGCAAGGTCGCCCAGGTGATGGCCCACGTCGAAACCGGCGCCGTGCCGATCGTCGAGAACGGCAAGGTGGTGGGCCTGGTCACCGACCGCGACATCGTCCTGCGCGTGGTCGCCGAGGGCCGCAGCTTCGACAGCCCCATTTCCGAGGCGATGAGCGAAGGCGAAGTCCAGAGCGTGCGCGAAGACGATGTCCTGGCCGACGCCACCGCCAAGATGGCCAGCCACCAGATCCGCCGCCTGGTCGTGCTCAACGAGGCCGGAAACCTGACCGGCATCCTGTCCCTGGGCGACGTGGCCAAGGACTACGGCGCCAAGCAGGTGGGCAAGACGCTGGAGGAGATCTCGCAGGAGGGCGGCGAGATGGCGGCCGCCCACTAGGGCCGCTTCAGCGCCCGGGCCAGGGGGGTGATCTTCGACCAGTCGAAGGGGATCACCACCAGGCCGCCGCCAACCGGCGCGCCGTCGAGCGCCTTTACCGGCGCGACCATCATGTCGGCCACGGCCAGCATGGCTTTCCGTCCGGCGGGCGTCGAGTCGCCGGTGGCGACGCATTGGGTCAGGCGCCTCTCGGCCGAAACCCGGCACTGCAACACGCTGATGCCGGACGTCATGTCCACCCCGTCCAGAGCCGGCAAGGTCTGGGCCAACCAGGGCGATTCCTCCCACTCCAGCGCGTGCAGCGTGCAGAACTGATCCGGCTTTTCCGCCGTCGCGCAGGGGACGGCGTTTTTGGTCTTCGGCAGAACGCCGAGAGTCAGCGCCAGGGCGTCGCTGCCGGCCAGAAAGCCGCTGGGCGGCGGTGGCTTGCCTATGGCGTTGAAGATGATCGGCACGATGACCCGGTTCCGGGTCGGATCGTTCACGTCGACCGTCTTGGGGTCGATGCGGAAAATGCGGCCCAGCTTCAGGGCGGCCTCGCCGAACGGGTAGCTGGCCGGGAATTCGTCGACCACACGGCAATTGTCCAGCAGGCCCTTGGCCGTCACGTCGCAATCGATGATCGCGCGACCGGGCTGCGCGTCGCGCTGGGCCTTCTCCGGATAATACTTCGCCATGTCCTGGCCGGTCGGCTTGTGCAGCCAGTCCGAGCCCTTGGGCCAGTTGGACTTCGGGTCGGCATGCGCGTGGCCAGACACGAGCGCGACAACGGTCGCGACGATGAAAATGGTGCTGCGCGCCATGTGATCCCCCGAAGCGCGAAATTGTACGGCTTCAGCAGAAAAGGCAATCGTGGGTCGTTCCGTCGGAAGGCGGCGGGCGCGCCACGAAAAAAGGGCGGCCCGACGAGGAGCCGCCCTTTTCGTATCTCAGGTTCGAAGTTCGCCTAGACCAGCGAGCTGTCGATGCCCTTGCAGGCTTCCATCAGGCCCTTCACGGACTCGACGGACTTGGCGAACATCGCCTTTTCCGCGTCGTTGGTTTCGAACTCGACGATCTTCTCCGCGCCGCCGGCGCCGATCACGACCGGCACGCCGACATAGAGGCCGTCCAGGCCGTACTGGCCGGTCAGGAAGGTGGCGCACGGCAGGACGCGCTTCTTGTCCTTCAGGTATGAGGTCGCCATGGCGATGGCGCTTTCAGCCGGAGCGTAGAAGGCCGAGCCGGTCTTCAGCAGGGCGACGATCTCGCCGCCGCCCTTGCGGGTGCGGTCGACGATGGCGTCCAGCTTTTCCTGGGTCAGCCAGCCTTGCTTGACCAGTTCCGGCAGCGGCAGGCCGCCGACGGTGGAGTGACGGACCATCGGCACCATGTCGTCGCCGTGGCCGCCCAGGGTCCAGGCGTGGATGTCTTCCACCGACACGCCGGTGGCCTCGGCCAGGAAGTAGGCGAAGCGGGCCGAGTCCAGGACGCCGGCCATGCCGATGACCTTTTCCTTGGGCAGGCCCGAGAACTGCTGCAGCGCCCAGACCATGGCGTCCAGCGGGTTGGTGATGCAGATGACGAAGGCGTTGGGGGCGTGGGCCTTGATGCCCTCGCCGACGGCCTTCATGACCTTCAGGTTGATGCCCAGCAGGTCGTCGCGGCTCATGCCCGGCTTGCGCGGCACGCCGGCGGTGACGATGCAGACGTCGGCGCCGGCGATGTCGGCATAGTCGTTGACGCCCTTCAGCGCGACGTCCTTGCCGAACACGGCCGAGGCCTCGGCGATGTCCAGGGCCTTGCCCTGCGGGGTGCCTTCGGCGATGTCGAACAGCAGGATGTCGCCCAGCTCCTCGCGCGCGGCGATGTGGGCCAGGGTGCCGCCGATCATGCCGGCGCCGATGAGGGCGATCTTCGCGCGAGCCATGGGGTCTCCGTCAAGGCTGTGGACGAGAATGTCGGGCGCGGTCTACGCCCGCAGCGGCTCAGTCTCAAGCCCTCTTTCCCGTTTCGCCGCGGTGCGGCAAGACTGGCTGAACGACGGCTCGGGGCACCCTTGGGGAGACGCGGGATGAGCAAGACCGATCCGGGGAACTATTTCGAAGACTTCAGGCTCGGCCAGGTCATCGTCCACGCCACCCCGCGCACCATCACCGCCGGCGACGTGGCGCTGTACACGGCGCTCTATGGCCCCCGCTTCGCCCTGTTCTCGTCCGACGTCTTCGCGCGCGACTGCGGGCTGGAGACCGCCCCGGTCGACCCGCTGGTCGCCTTCCACGTGGTGTTCGGCAAGACCGTGCCCGACATCAGCCTGAACGCGGTGGCCAACCTCGGCTACGCGGAGGGCCGGTTCCTGGCGCCCGTGCATGTCGGCGACACCGTGTCGGCCCGGTCCGAGGTGATCGGGCTGAAGGAGAACTCGAACGGCAAGACCGGCGTGGTCTATGTGCGCACCACCGGCGTGAACCAGCGCGGGGTGGCGGTGCTGAGCTATGTGCGGTGGGTGATGGTGCGCAAGCGCGACCCCGCCGCGGCGGTCGAGGGGGCGTCGGTTCCGCAGCTGGCCGACGCCGTGGCGGCCGGCGACCTGGCGCCGCCGCCGGGCCTGGATTTCAGGCGCTACGACTTCGCTCACGCCGGCGCGCCGCACGCCTATGAGGACTACGAAATCGGCGAGAAGATCGACCATGTCGACGGCATGGTGGTCGAGGAGGCCGAGGCCCAGATGGCCACGCGGTTGTGGCAGAACACCGCCAAGGTCCACTTCAACCAGTTCGAGCGCGGCAAGGACCCTTCCGGCCGGCGGCTGGTCTATGGCGGGGTGGTGATCTCGACCGCCAAGGCCCTGTCGTTCAACGGCCTGCAGAACACCGGCCTGATCCTGGCCATCAATGGCGGGCGCCATGTCAGTCCCTATTTCGCCGGCGGCACGGTGTTCGCCTGGTCGCAGGTGCTGGACAAGGCCGAGCTGTCGCCGACCGTCGGAGCTCTGCGCCTGCGGCTGGTGGCCACCGTCGACCGGCCCTGCGCCGATTTCCCGGACAAGGACGAGACCGGAGCCTATGCGCCCGGCGTCATCCTCGACTTCGACCATTGGGCGGCGGTTCCGAAACGTGGCTGAGTTCATCCTCGACCCGGCCTTCGTGGCCACCTCCGCCATGCTGGGCGACCTGCCGCTGTGCCAAGCCCGTCTGCAGCTGGACGCCCGCTATCCGTGGGTGGTGCTGATCCCGCGCCTCGCCGGGCTGCGCGAGTTGGAGGACCTATCCCCCGCCGACCGCGCCCGGCTGGTGGAGGAGACGGTGCTGGCCGGCGCCGCCGTCCGCGCCGTGGGGCGCGCGCTGGGCCTGACGGTCGACAAGCTCAATGTCGGCGTCCTGGGCAATGTCACGCCGCAGCTGCATGTCCACGTGCTGGGCCGGCGGACCGGCGATCCGGCCTGGCCGGGACCGGTCTGGGGTCATTCGTCGGGCGAGGCCTATGGGCCCGAAGCGCGGGACCGGGCGATCGCGGCGGCGAAGGCGGCGCTGTCCGTCTAGGCCTATCGGCGCTTCTTCCGGCTCGACCCCTTGGCCGCCTTGCCCTTGGCGCCCTTGCGCGAGGTCGCAGCCTTGCCCTTGCCGGCCTTCTTGCCCTTGGCCGCCGTGCCTTTGCCGCCCTTGCGGGCGGCGGCGGCGCACTTGGCCTTGGCGGCCTTCAGCGCCTTGCCCTTCTTGCCCCGGGTCGAGCAGGCCGGAGCCTTGGCCGGCGCGGCGGCCACCACGCGCGGCGGGGCCGGGCGGGCGCCCCAGACGACCGGGCCGCGACCCGCCGGGACATAGCCGGGCGGTACGGTCGCCTGGGCCACGCGATGGGCGGTGACCGGGATCTCGGTCCCGTTCTCGTTCAGCTTGCCGGTCCACGCGCCGTCGCCGCGAGACGTCAGGTCCAGGGCCGCGGATTGGCCGGAGCGCGGCGTGAAGCGGGCGAGAAAGCCGCCGCCGGAGCGCTCGAGGCCATCGATCAGGCCGGTGGAGCCCACCGCCCCCGGGCGGCGCAGGTCGCGCCAGGCGCCCTCCAGGGTGTCGCCGCCGACCTTGTCGACGATCTGCAGCCGGTAGAGCGTCGCGCCGTCCGGCCCCTCGATCGACCAGCCGCCGTCCAGCGGCCCCTGCAGGCCCTGGGCGGCGAGGATCGAACCCTTGACCCGCAGGTCGTAGGCCTCGGCCACCGGCACGTAGCCGCCCTGGGGGATCGTGTGGCCGGGCAGCTCGTCGGGGTCGGGCGTCGGGATCGGCAGGACGGTCGGCTTGTGCGGCGGGGCCGGCGGCTGGGGCGCGGCGTCCTCCTCGTCGGTGGTCTGGGGGCCGCTCTGGGAGATCAGGTCGGCCAGGGGGTCGACGGCCTGGTCGGCCGAGGTCGCCGTATCGGCGGCCGGCGGGGCGGCCACGACGGGGACGGCGTCCGGATCGGCGGCGGCCGCTGGGGCCGCTGGGGCCGCCGGGGCCGGCGGGCTGGCGGCGGGCGCGGTCGGAACCGGCGCGGTCACGACCGGCGCCTCCTGGGCCCAGGCCTGGCCGGGAAGGACGGGAGCGGCGGAAAGGGCCAGCAGGGAGATCAGGAGCGCGCGCATGAGAGGCTTTGACGGTCTTTCGGGTCTAGGCGGCCGAGCGTTCGGCGATGGCGGCGGCGACCGCCACCAGCCGTTCGGCCTGAACCAGGTGCAGCCGCTCGGCCATCTTCCCGCCCACCCGCAAGGCGCCCTTGCCGGCGTTCTCGGGCGCGGCGAAGGCGGCGATCACCGCCCGGCTCCAGGCGATCTCGTCGGCGGTGGGCGAGAAGGCGCGGTTGCAGACGTCCAGGTGCTTGGGGTGGATCAGGGTCTTGCCGTCGAAGCCGAAGTCGACCGCCTGGCCGCAGACCGCCTCCAGGGCGGCCAGATCGTCGATGTCGTTGTGCACCCCGTCCAGGATGGTCAGGCCGTGGGCCCGGGCGGCGGCCACCGACAGCGACAGGATCGGCAGGAAGGCTTCGCGCCCCGGCGTCTGGCGGGCCCGCATCTCCTTGGCCAGGTCGTTGACCCCCATCACCCAGCCGCTCAGCCGGGTGGCGCGCGCGGCGGCGGCGATCTCCCACAGGTGGAAGGCGGCCTTGGCGGTCTCGATCATCGTCCACAGCCGGGTGTGGACCGGGGCGGCGTGCAGGGCGGCCTGGTAAGCGTGGACGTCGGCCGCGTCATTGACCTTGGGCACGAGCACCGCGTCCGGCCCCGCCTCGGCGACGGCCTTCAGGTCGGCCTCGCCCCAGGGGGTGTCCAGGCCGTTGGTGCGGACGACGATCTCGCGCGGGCCAAAGCCCCCGGCCTTGACCGCCGCCACGGCGGCTTCGCGGGCGGCGTCCTTCATCTCCGGGGCGACGGCGTCCTCAAGGTCCAGGATGATCACGTCGGCGTCCAGCGTGCGCGCCTTGTCCACCGCCTTGGCGTTGGAGGCGGGCATGTAGAGGGCGCTGCGGCGCGGTCGGGCGAGGTCGGACATGAGGCTCCCGCGAGACGTCTTGCTCTTGCGCTTCCTCTTAAGCACCGGAACGCCGCCGCCGGAAGCCGTCACGCGCCGCGACGGCGAAACGGGCCCCAGATTCCCCGGTCGAAATCCCCGGAATGGGGTTAAGCTCACCGCATGACCACGCGTTATGACGACACCGCCAAGAACGTCCTGGGCCAGGAGCTGCAGCCCTGCTCGCTGAATCCGGTGACCGGCTTCTATCGCAACGGCTGCTGCGAGACCGGACCGCACGACCTGGGCCTGCACACGGTCTGCGCGGTGATGACGGCCGAGTTCCTGGCCTTCTCGGCGGCCACCGGCAACGACCTGTCGACCCCGCGTCCGGAATTCGCCTTCCGCGGCCTGCTGCCGGGCGACCGCTGGTGCCTGTGCGCCGGCCGTTGGAAGGAGGCCCTGGACGCCGGCGTCGCCCCGCAGGTGGTGCTCGAGGCCACCCACGAGGAGATGCTGGCGGTGGTGACGCTGGGCGTGCTGAAGGACCACGCGGTGGCATGATCGGAGACGGGGACATGCACTTGTGCGTGTCCCCACCCGATATACGAAGAGTCACTCCGACGGTTTCCGGCGAACTTGGGGACACGCACAAGTGCATGTCCCCGATTGAGGAATCAGACCAGCGCCTTCAGCTCCCCGAGCATCGTCGGGATCAGTTCCGACACGGTCGGGTGGATGTGCACCGCGCGCTGGATCACCGTATAGGGCGCCCTGGCGTACATCAGGTCGATCAGGCCGTGGACCGCCTCGTCGCCGTTCAGGCCCAGGATCGCCGCGCCGAGGATCTGCCTGGTCTCGGCGTCGACGACCACCTTCATGAAGCCTTGCGTCTCGCCCTTCTCGACCGCCCGACCGACGCGGGTCATCGGCCGCTGGCCGACCAGCAGCGGCCGGCCAGTGGCGCGGGCCTCGGCTTCGGTCATCCCGACGCGGCCCAGGGGCGGGTCGATGAACAGGCCATAGCAGGGGATGCGGTCGCTGACCTTCCTGGGATCGTTGTCCAGCAGGTTGGCCGCGACGATCTCGAAGTCGTTGTAGGCGGTGTGGGTGAAGGCGCCCTTGCCGTTGCAGTCGCCCATCGCCCAGACGCCGGGGTTGCTGGTCTTCAGCTGGTCGTCGACGACCACATAGCCGCGCTTGTCCAGGTCTATGCCCGCCTTGTCCAAGCCCAGGTCGTCGGTGTTGGGCCGGCGACCGATGGCCAGCAGCACGTGCGAGCCCACCACCTGAGGCGCGCCGTCCTCGCAGGTGACATGGACGCAGACACCCTCGTCGCCGCCCTCGGTCACCGCCGGCGCGAAGCTGATGCATTCGGCGTTAAGGCGGATGTTCACGCCCTCGGCCTGGAGGATCTGGCGCACCGCGTCGGAAATTTCCGGGTCCTCGCGGCCGATCAGCCGCGGGCCCATCTCGACCACAGTGACCTCGGCGCCGAAGCGCCGGTACATCTGGGCGAACTCCAGGCCGATATAGCTGCCGCCGACGATGACCAGGTGTTTGGGCAGGGTCTCGACTTCCATCATGCCGACATTGGTCAGGTACGAGACGTCGTTCAGCCCAGGCATGTCGGGCGCATTGGCGCGGCCGCCGACATTGAGGAAGATCTTCGGGGCGGTGAGCAGGTCGTCGCCGACCCGCACGGTGTCGGCGCTCTCGAACCGGGCGTGGCCCCGGAACACCGTGCAGCCCTTCATGCCGTCCAGCCACTTTTCCAGGTTGCCGCGGGCGTTGAGGGTGACCGACCGGGCCCGATCATGGACCCGCTTCATGTCCACCCCGACCTCGCCCTGCAGGACGACGCCGTAGTCGGCCGACCGCCGCGCCAGGTGGGCGGCGTAGGCGCTGGCCACCAGGGTCTTGGTCGGCATGCAGCCGGTGTTGACGCAGGTCCCGCCGATGTCCTGGCGCTCGACCAGGGCGACGGTCCAGCCGGCGTCCGTCAATCGTCCGGCCAGGGCCGGGCCCGCCTGGCCGGCCCCGATGATGATGGCGTCGAAGCGCCGGGTTTTGGAATTGGGGGCGGCCATGGGTCAGACGGCCGAGACGATCAGGGCCGCGCCGCCCACGGCGACCACGTCTTCCAGCAGGCCGGCGGGCAGGTCGCGGCCGAACGCCTTGGCCAGGCGGCCGCGGACGTCCGCGCCGCCCAGCGTGCCGATCACCGCGCCGATCGCGCCGGCGACGGCCCCGCCGATCCAGGCGTCCTGGGTCGTGCCGATGGCCGCGCCGCAGAATGCGCCGCTGACGATCCGTGTTCCGAACTGCACCGGAACCTTGCGACTGGGGGTCTTGGGCAGCTGGTCGCCGACCAGTTCCAGGACAGCCAGGGCGGTGAACGTCCAGGCTGCGATCGCGCCGCCCAGCCAGGCCAGCGGCCCGCCCTGCAGCGAGATCAGGCCCAGATGCGCGCCCCAGGCGACGGCGGCCGGGGCGGTCATGGCGCGAAGGCCTGCGACGACCCCGATCAGCAGGGCGAACAGATAGAGCGACATGCGGGCCTCCGGCGTTCAAGCGCCGCCGTCACCTGCCGCGCCGCGCGATCAAACCGCAAGGGCGACCGGTGTTCTTGGACGTTTCGGCTCTGGCCGGCGCCTGGACGTCCTTCGAGGCTCGGCGACGCCTCGCACCTCAGGATGAGGATTTCAGCAAGACGCTCCTCATCCTGAGGCGCCGCGAAGCGGCCTCGAAGGACGCATGGCCTCAGCCCAGGGGGTATTCCGCCTCCAGCCGATAGGCCGAGCCCTCGCTGGTTCGCCAGCTAGAATAGAGGCCAAAGCGGTCGACGCGGAACGGCGGCGAATGCAGCAGGTTGTTGGCCTGGATCCAGGCGGCGACCTCGGGAACGGCCGGCCGCTTCAGATAGGCCAGGGTGACGTGCGGGGTATAGACCCGGGCCTCCGGCTTCAGGCCGGCCCGGCGGGCGGCGCTCTCGTTGGCCTTGGCCAGATGGCGCAGGTCTCGGTTCTCGGCGAGCCCGGCCCAGACCGCGTGGATCTCGACGCCTTCGCCGAAATGGCCGACGCCCTGAAGCTCGAGGTCCAGGGCCGGGGCCTGGATCCCCCGCAGTTCCTCGTCCAGGTCGGCGGCGGTGGTTTCCTGCACGTCGCCGATGAACTTCAGGGTGATGTGGAACGCCTGGCGCGCCCGCCAGCGCGCGCCCTCGATCCCGTGCTGGCGCGGCAAGAGGTGCTCGCCGACCTCGGTCGGAATAGCGACGGCGGTGAACAGGCGGATCATGAGAGGGGTTTACAGGATCCTCCCCCTATGGGGGAGGTGTCGGCGAAGCCGACGGAGGGGGGTTATCGGCAGGGCGCAATATCCCGGACATTCGATCCTAAAACTCCCCCCACCGATCGCTTCGCGATCGCCTCCCCCACAGGGGGAGGATTTAGGGACACGGATTCGGCTGCAGGGCGTGCAGGGCGTTGACCGCCTTTTCCATCTCCTCGGTCCAGGTCAGGTCGAACGCGGCGATGTTGGTCTTCAGCTGGTCCATCGTGGTGGCGCCGATGATGGTGGCGGTGACGAACGCGCGGGTGTCGCAGAACTTCAGGGCCAGCTGGGCCGGGTCGACGCGGAAATGGGCGGCGAGCTCGACATAGCCGCGGATCGCCGGCTCGGCGCCGGGACCCTCGTAGCGCTGCATGCGGTTGTAGAGCGCCTTGCGCGAGCCCTCGGGCAGCTTGCCGTCCAGGTACTTGCCGGTCAGGGCGCCCTGGGCCAGGGGCGAATAGGCCAGCAGGCCGACCTGCTCGCGCATGGCGATCTCGGCCAGGCCGTATTCGAACGTGCGGTTGGCCAGGTGGTAGGCGTTCTGGATCGAGGCGATGCGCGGCAGGCCGTGCGCCTGCGCCTCGGCCAGGAAGCGCATCACGCCCCACGGGAACTCGTTGGAAACGCCGATCGCCCGGATCGTCCCCTTCTTCACATGGGCGTCCAGCGCCTCGAGGATGTCGCCGAACGCCTCGAAGTCCTGATCGTAGTCCTTGAAGGTCTGGCCGCCGAACACCCGCACCGGGCGGTCGGGCCAGTGCAGCTGGTAGAGGTCCAGATAGTCGGTCTGCAGGCGTTTCAGCGACTGCTCGACCGCGTAGTCGATCTGGGCCTTGGTCTGGCGGGTGGGACCGCCGTCGGGCCGCATCCACGACAGGCCGCCGAACGCCGTGCCCCGACCGGCCACCTTGGAGGCCAGGACGATCTCCTGGCGCTTGCCGCTCTTCTTCAGCCACGACCCGATGTGGCGCTCCGTCGACCCCTGCGTCTCCGGGCTGGGCGGGCTGGCGTACATCTCGGCGGTGTCCCAGAAGGTCACGCCCTGGGCGAGCGCGTAGTCCATCTGCTGGTGGGCCTCCGCCTCGCTGTTCTGCGAGCCCCAGGTCATGGTGCCCAGGCAGCAGCGCGAGACCTGGATGCCGGTCCGGCCGAGTTCGACGTAGTCCATGGCGCCCCTTTCAAGGATGTTGCGGATTCATCTTAAGGGCCGCGCGCGCCACGGAAAGCGCAACATCTTGCATGATACTCGCGGGGCCCCGATATTCGGGAAGCGTCCAAGACGGGCGCGCTGTTTTTTCGAAGGGCCTTAACCCGATGAACGACTTCAACCGCGGCTACGCGCGCTCGATCCCCGCGGATCGCGCCGACATGTCGGTTGACGCCGGCCTGCGTAGTTTCATGCTCGGCGTCTACAACAAGGTGGCGCTGGGTCTTCTGCTTTCCGCCGCCCTGGCCTACCTGACGACCGCCTATGCGCCGGTCGCCAACCTGCTCTACATCCAGACCCCGGAGGGCCGTCTTGTCGGCTTCACGGTGCTGGGCATGGTGCTGCGCTTCGCGCCGCTGGCCATGATCCTGGTGTCGATCTTCGCCATGCGCAACCCGACCGCCCGCTCTTCGGGCGCGCTGTACTGGGCCCTGGTGGCCTCGATCGGCGCGGGCCTGGGCCTGTGGCTGCTGGTCTACCAGATCCAGTCGGTGTTCACGACGTTCCTGATCACCGCCATCGCCTTCGGCGGCCTCAGCCTGTTCGGCTACACCACCAAGAAGGACCTCACCGGTTTCGGCAGCTTCCTGATCATGGGCCTGATCGGCCTGGTGCTGGCCTCGCTGGCTCAGATGTTCCTGCACCTGCCGGGCCTGAGCTTCATCATCAGCATCCTGGGCGTGTTCATCTTCGCGGGCCTGATCGCCTACGACACCCAGAACCTGAAGATGAACTACTACCAGATGGTGGGCGTCGATCGCGACTCGATGGCGGTGGCCACCAACTACGGCGCGCTGAACCTCTATCTGAACTTCATCAACCTGTTCCAATTCCTGCTCAGCATCTTCGGCTCGCGCCGCTAGATCCGGGTTCGGACCTGAAACGCGAAAGCCCCGGCGGGAAACCGCCGGGGCTTTTTGCTTGAGAGGCTCCGAGGACGCAGGGCGGCTCTAATCCACCACCTTGAACCGGCCCCTGTCGAACATCCGCAGCACTTGGCCGAGGTCGTGGCCGCGCTTCAGGGTCAAGCCGCCCTGGCCGATCACCGCCCATTGGCCCTGCTTGCGGGCCAGGGCCGGGCGCTTCTCGATGCGGTAGAGCGGGGCCTCGGCCGCGTGGCGGAACACCGAGAACACCGCGTGGTCGATCGTCCCGGCCATGCCGTAGTCGCGCCACTCGCCGGCGGCGACCATCCGGCCATACAGCCGCAGGAGCTGGTCGATCTCGCGGCGCTCGAAGAAAACGACGCCGGCGGCGGGGCGGGAATCCAGGGCCATCGGCCGAATCCTAAACCCAAATCGGGCCCGGATGCGAGCGGCGCCGTGCACGCCCCTCGCCAGCGTTGCGGCCACGCTACAGTCGCGCTTGATAATGTCCGGCCCGGCTCCGGCGGACACGAAATGACCTTAATTTGGACCCGCCGCCGCCCGCTTGGCTCTCCATCTTGAGGCTGTCGGCTGATCGGACATCCTGCGGTTCAGGATCCTGAACAGCCCCCCCAGCCCCCTTGATCGTGGGCCGATCGGCCGACAGACAACTCTCTGCACTACCCGCTCAGAACCCCGCGTGGCGCCCCTCTCCACGCGGGGTTTTCGCGTGCGCGTCACACGGCCTGGCCGCCGATGCAGGCGGGCGACACATGGCGGACACGAACCGCCGCGAAACGACCTTGATCACGCCCTTCGAGCGCCGGCTTGGCCCGCCATAAGATCATTGTCGGCTGATCGGACGTCCCGGCTCGGACCCTGATTGCCCCCCAGCCCCCGACCCGGGCTCCGGTCGGCCGACGGTCTAGATATTCCCCTCCCCCTAAGAGGCCCGCGCGGTGTCCCCTCCCCGCGCGGGCCTTTCATTATGGGGGCGCGATCCTCCCCCTGTGGGGGAGGCGATCGCGAAGCGATCGGTGGGGGGAGTGTTGCGAGGGCGGCTCAGGGATCGACGATCCGACAACTCCCCCCCTCCGTCGGCTGCGCCGACACCTCCCCCAAGGGGAGAGGGTTTTCTATTTCTCCGCCGCTTCCTGCAGCACGCCGATCACCCGGCCGCCCTTGGCGCCCTGCACCAGGATCACGGTCTTCAGCGCCTCGTCGCCCGCCGCTGGCAGACGATACAGCCTGGGGCGACCGTTCCAGGGGCCCAGGCGGACCAGCTCGCGCACGACGTTGCGGTGGACCAGGGTCTGGCCGCGGTTGTCGCCGCGCTTGACGGCGATGTCCTGCTCGCGCGGATCGTAGCGCACCAGCCAGACCTCGCCCCCGCCGCGCGGCGCGGGCCCCGAGCCGACGGCGACGCGGGCGCCGTCGCCGACGAATTCCATGTCCGGCGGGTTGGAGGGCGCCTTGGCGGCCTCCTTGACCAGGGTCTCGACGGCTTCGGCCTTGGCGCCGGACGCCTGCTGGCGGCCGGCGACCACCACCTGCGGGGTCGGCACGTCGCGCAGCGAGAACTTCGTGGCGTAGGCGCGCTGGCGAGCGGCGAAGGCGGGCTTGGCGAAGGTGTCGGTCCAGCCCAGATAGTCCCAGTAGTCGACCGAATAGGTCAGGGCCAGCACGCCCTTGTCGTCGGCCATGTCGGCGACGACCTGGTTGGCCTTGCCGCAGGACGAGCAACCTTGGGCGGTGAACAGCTCGACGACCACCGGCGGTTTCGCGGCGAAGGCGGGCGTGGCTGAAAAACCCGCGAGGGTGGCGAGAACAACGGAGAGCAGGGCCTGACGCATGTGCGGGGCACTTAAGCCAAGATCGCGGAAGATGGCCGTTCACGAGGCCGTGAAGGCGGGCTTTCCGCACAAAAACCGTCAACTGCAGGGTGCGCCGGCCGTGCGGCAAGGAAAAAGCCGGGCTCTTTCGGACCCGGCTTGATCTTGTCCGGCGCTGAAGGCGCCCTGACCGGGGCCCTTAGTCGGCCTTGGCCAGGTTGCGCAGCACGTAGTTCAGGACGCCGCCGTTCTTGAAGTATTCAAGCTCGGTGGGCGTGTCGATGCGGCAGCGGACCGGGAAGCGGGCGATGCGGCCGTCGGTCGGGCGGTAGAGCTCGACGATCAGCTGCTTACGCGGCGCCAGGTCCTGCAGGCCGCGGATCGACACGATCTCCTCGCCCGTCAGTTCCAGCTTCTGCCAGCCTTCCTGGACGAACTGCAGCGGCAGCACGCCCATGCCGACCAGATTCGAACGGTGGATGCGCTCGAAGCTTTCGCAGATAACCGCCCGGACGCCCAGCAGCTTGGTGCCCTTGGCGGCCCAGTCGCGCGAGCTGCCGGTGCCGTATTCCTTGCCGCCGAACACCACGGCCGGACGGCCCTCGGCCTGGTACTTCATGGCCGCGTCGTAGATCGACATCACCTCGCCCGAGGGGAAGTGCTTGGTCACGCCGCCTTCGATGTCCGGGGTGATCTTGTTGCGGATGCGGATGTTGGCGAACGTGCCGCGCATCATCACCTGGTGGTTGCCGCGACGGGCGCCGTAGCCGTTGAAGTCCAGCGGGTCGACGCCGTGGTCGATCAGGTACTGGCCAGCGGGGCTGGTCTTCTTGATCGAGCCGGCCGGGCTGATGTGGTCGGTGGTGATCGAGTCGCCGAACACGGCCAGGACGCGGGCTTCCACGATGTCGGTGACCGGGGTCGGGGTCATCGACATGTTGGGGAAATAGGGCGGGTTCTGGACGTAGGTCGAGTCGCCTTCCCAGGCGTAGGTCTGGCCGCCGGTGATCTTGATCCCCTGCCAGTTCTTGTCGCCCTTGAAGACGTCGCCATAGCGGGTGGCGAACATCTTCTCGGTGACCGACTTGCGCTGCAGGGCGGCGATGTCCTCGTTCGAGGGCCAGATGTCCTTCAGGAAGACGTCGGCGCCCTTCTTGTCCTGGCCCAGCGGCTGGGTGGTCAGGTCGATCTTCATCGAGCCGGCCAGGGCGTAGGCCACCACCAGCGGCGGCGAGGCCAGGTAGTTGGCGCGGACGTCCGGATTGACCCGGCCTTCGAAGTTGCGGTTGCCCGACAGCACCGAGCAGGCCACCAGGTCGGCGTCGTTGACGGCCTTGCTGATGTTCTCGGGCAGCGGACCCGAGTTGCCGATGCAGGTGGTGCAGCCGTAGCCGACCAGGTTGAAGCCCAGGGCGTCCAGGTGCTTGGTCAGGCCGGCCTTCTGCAGGTAGTCGGTGACCACCTGCGAGCCGGGGGCCAGTGAGGTCTTCACCCACGGCTTGACCTTCAGGCCCTTGGCGACCGCGTTCTTGGCCAGCAGGCCGGCGGCGATCAGCACCGAGGGGTTGGAGGTGTTGGTGCAGCTGGTGATGGCCGCGATGACCACGTCGCCGTGGCCGACGTCGAAGTTTTCGCCCTCGACCGGCACGCGGGCGTCGGGAGCCTCGGCCTTGCCGAACTCGCCGGCCAGGCTCTCGGCGAACTTGCCGGCGGACTCGGTCAGCAGCACGCGGTCCTGCGGACGCTTGGGGCCGGCCAGCGACGGCAGCACGGTCGACAGGTCCAGCTCCAGGGTGTCGGTGAAGGTCGGCTCGGCGACGCCGGGCTCCCACCACAGGCCCTGCTCCTTGGCGTAGGCTTCGACCAGGGCGACGCGGGCGGCGTCGCGGCCGGTGCCCTTCAGATAGGCCACGGTCGAGGCGCTGATCGGGAAGAAGCCGCAGGTCGCGCCGTATTCCGGAGCCATGTTGGCGATGGTCGCCTGGTCTTCCAGGGTCAGGTTGGCCAGGGCGTCGCCGTAGAATTCGACGAACTTGCCGACCACGCCCTTCTTGCGCAGCATCTGGGTGACAGTCAGCACCAGGTCGGTGGCCGTCGCGCCTTCCGGCATGGCGCCGGTCAGCTTGAAGCCGATGACTTCCGGGATCAGCATCGGGATCGGCTGGCCCAGCATGGCCGCCTCGGCCTCGATGCCGCCCACGCCCCAGCCCAAGACCGACAGGCCGTTGACCATGGTGGTGTGGCTGTCGGTGCCGACCACGGTGTCGGGATAGGCGACTTCGGCGCCGTCGACGGCGGCGGTCCAGACGGTCTGGGCCAGGTATTCGAGGTTCACCTGGTGGCAGATGCCCGTGCCCGGAGGCACGACGCGGAAGTTGTTGAACGCCGACGAACCCCAACGCAGGAAGCGGTAGCGCTCGATGTTGCGCTCGTATTCCTTGGCGACGTTCTCGTCATAGGCCTTGGACGAACCGAAGTTGTCGACCATCACCGAGTGGTCGATGACTAGGTCGACCGGGTTCAGCGGGTTGATCTTGGCGGGGTCGGCGCCCAGCGACACCATGGCGTCGCGCATGGCGGCCAGGTCGACGACGGCCGGAACGCCGGTGAAGTCCTGCATCAGCACGCGGGCCGGGCGGAAGCTGATCTCGTGCTCGACGCTGCCCTTGTTGTCCAGCCAGTTGGCCACGGCCTTGAGGTCGGCTTCGTTGACCGAAACGCCGTCTTCGTAGCGCAGCAGGTTCTCCAGCAGCACCTTCATCGACACCGGCAGCTTGCCGGCGTCGGCCAGACCGGCTTCCTCAGCGGCGCGAAGGCTGTAATAGACGTAGGTCTTGCCGCCGACGACGAGTTCGCGGCGGGTTTTGAGGCTGTCTACAGACGCCATTTCGAAGGATCCCTTCTCTGTCCACGGCCGCCGGAAAACCTCTCCAGGGATCGCGCGATCGAGGCGGACCCACAGCGTCCATCCTCGCGCCGCGTACGCCCCATCCAATGCGGAGGGTGACGGCCGAGGGCTTCTTAGCCGTCGCCGTGGGCAACGTCCATGCACAGGGCAGGGTCTTGAGGGCTTGCGGCCTATGTTGAGAACTATTCGCATCAAGGACTTAAGTCTTGTTCGCGGCGAACGGCGGCTGTTCTCGGGGCTGGACCTGGAGGTTTCGGCCGGCCAGGCGTTGGCGCTGACCGGGCGCAACGGCGCGGGCAAGACCAGTCTCTTGCGGGCGGTGGCGGGACTGTTGCGGCCGTCGCAGGGCGTCATCGGCTTCGACGGCGAGGCCGGCCCGCTGGAGGCCGAGGTCGCGCGGTCCGACGCCCTGCACCTGGTCGGCCATCACGACGGGCTGAAGTCGACGCGCTCGGCCTGGGAGGAGCTGCTGTTCCAGGCCCGCTGGACGGGCGGCTCGGAGGCCTCGGCCCGCGACGCGGCGACCCGGCTGGACCTGGACCGCCTGCTCGAGCTGGAGGTCCGCCGGCTGTCGGCCGGCCAGCGGCGGCGGGTGGCCCTGGCGCGGCTGCTGGCCAGCCCCCGCTCGCTGTGGTTGCTGGATGAGCCCATGGCTCCGCTGGACGCCGGTCATCGCGAGGGCTTCGGCCTGCTGATGGCCGAGCACCTGGCCGGGGGCGGCATGATCCTGGCGGCGGTGCACGATCCCCTGCCCGTTCCGGCTCGGGCGGTGGAGGTCGGAGGATGAGGGCCTTCCTGATCCTACTGCGCCGCGAGTTGGCCCTGGCCTGGGGCAAGGGCGGTGGTCCTCTGCTGGCCCTGGCCTTCTACGCCTGCGTGGTCACCCTACTGCCCCTGGCCGCCGGCCGCGCGCCCGAACGGCTGGCCAGCCTGGCCCCCGGCATCGCCTGGCTGGCCCTGGCCCTGGCCGCCCTGCTGTCCCTGGAGCGGCTGTTCGAACGCGACTTCGAGGACGGGGCGTTGGACCTGCTGGCGCTGGGTCCCGCGCCGCTCGAGATCGTGGCCGTGGCCAAGTGCCTGGCCCATTGGCTGGCGGCGGGCGCGCCCCTGGCCTTCGCCGCTCCGATCGCCGCCCTGGCTCTGGGGGCCTCGCCGGCCATCATCCCGCTGCTGATCCCCTGCGCCCTGGCCGGAGGCCTGGCCTTCTCGTTCCTGGGCGGGCTGGGGGCCAGCCTGGCCCTGGGCAGCAAGCGCGGCGGCCTGCTGGTGGCGGTGATCGTCCTGCCGCTCTACGTGCCGCCAGTGATCTTCGGGGCCGGCGCCCTGGACGCCCTGGCCGGCGGCCTGCCGTGGACGGGGGGTCTATTCCTGCTGCTGGCCTATTCGGCGGCGGCCGTGGCCCTGGGGCCGATCGCCATGGCGGCGGCTTGTCGGAATGCGCTGGATTAGGCTGAACTCCAGGGCTCGGCCAAAGCTCAGTGGCGGAAACCCTCGTCCTTCGACAAGCTCAGGATGAGGGTTTCTTTTGAACCGTCGTCGAATTCGTCCTCATCCTGAGCTTGTCGAAGGACGAGGACGCTCCCAGGTCTCCCGCCGCTCCTAAATCGGCCCCGCGCTGGCGCAGACGGACTGGCTCCGTCGCTCGCCCAGCACCACCGCGAAGCTGCCGGCGATGATCATCAGGCCGCCGGCCGCCAGGGCCCAGGTCAGGCGGTCGCCGAACAGCATCACCCCGACGCAGGCGCCCATCAACGGCTCGATGTTGATGAACACCCCGGCGCTGGCGCTGTCGACCCGGGCCGAGCCGAACTGCCAGGCGGCGGTGGCCACCAGGGTGCTCAGGACGCCCAGGCCCAGGATGCCGCCCCAGGCGACCGGGCTGAGGTCCAGCCTCGGCGGGCCGTGCATCAGGAAGGCGATCGGGGCCACGGTGACGGCGGCGACGATCACCGTCACCGCAGGAATGGCCATCTCGTTGGGCGCCTTGGGCGCGCGGCGCAGCACCGTCAGCCAGGCCAGGAAGATGAACAGCGAGCCCAGGGACAGGGCCACGCCCAGGGGCGAGCCGGCGCCGTCGGGCTTGCCGGCGATCAGGGCGGCCCCCAGGGTCGCGGCGGCGACCCCGGCCCACGAGGCGCGGCTGACCTTTTCGCCCAGCAGCTTGGCCGCGATGGCGATCAGGGCCGGCATGGCCCCGACCAGCAGGGCCGCCAGGGTAACGCTGACATGGGCCAGGCCCTCGAACTGCACCATGAAGGCGATCCCGTAGAGCGCGCCGGCCAGAAGGACGACCGGCGAGCGGAACAGGCCCCGGGTCTCGGCGCTGCGCAGGGCGAACGGCGCGGCCACCACCGCCGCCACCAGGAAGCGCAGCAGCACCATGTGGGCGGAGTCGGTCTCGCGCAGCACCAGCTTGCCCAGCGGAAAGCCGAGGCCCCAGCACAGGCCGGAGACGATCAGGGCGAGAAAGGCGATGCGTTTGTTGGAGCGGTTCATGACCGGGCTTCTAACCGTGTTCGTGCCGAGTTGTGTCAACACCGAGCGCTAGGGGGCGAATTCCCCGTCCTTCGACAAGCTCAGGATGAGGAATTCGAATGCCACCGCTGCAAAAGTAGCCCTCATCCTGAGCCTGTCGAAGGACGAGGGCGGCTCATGAACCGCTAGAGCTTCAGCCCGAAACGCGGTCCGATCGCCGTCATCGTCAGATAGAGGCCGATGGTGACCGCGCAACCGGCCCCCAGCGCCATCCAGAAGTTCACGCCCCGCCGCAGCAGGGCCGGCACGATCAGGAACATCGGCAGGGACGGCAGCACGTACCAGAAGGTGGCCTCGACATGGGTCGCCATGCGCTTGACGTCATGGGTGTCGCGCCACAGCCACAGCATGCCCAGGATCGAGATCAGCGGCAGCGAGGCGACCAGGGCGCCGAAGCCCGGCTGGCGCTTGGCGATCTCGGACACCAGGGCGATGATCACGCCCGAAATCGCGGCCTTGGCCAGCAGGTACAGCATCGCGCGGGTCTCCCTGGACGGCGGCGAGGTGTTTATGCATCGCGGCGTCCGTCAGTTCTGCAATATTCGCCGGTGATCCTGACATTCCCGGGTTACACGCGGACTCGAGGTTCCGCTCCAGGAACAATCCCTTGGAGCAACCCATGCGCCTGCAGCCCAGCCGCCTCGCCCTGATAGCCGCGGCCGTCTTCACGTTTTCCGGCGCGGCGGTCGCCGTCGCTCAGGACGGCCCCCCGCCGCCCGGTCCCCCGCCCATGGCCGATGACGGCCCGGGCGGTCCCGGCGGACCGCCGGCGATGGTGCGCCACCACCGCCTCGACCCCGAAGCCCGCGCCCAGCATCTGCGCGACGTGCTGCAACTGCGCGCCGACCAGGACGGCGCCCTGAAGGCCTATCTGGACGCCGTCGCGCCCAAGGATTGGACCAAGGACCATCCGAAGCGGGAAGCGGTCGACACACCGCGTCGGCCGCCGACCACGCCCGAACGCCTGGATCGCGAGGCCGAGCGCCTGGACCGCGCCAGGGCGCGGATCGACGCCACCCGCGCCTTCTACGCCGCCCTGTCGCCTGGCCAGAAAAAGGCCTTCGACGCCCTGGGCCCGATGGCCGGCGGCCACGGCCCGATGATGCGCCGCGCCGAATTCCGCCACTTCAAGGGCGGTCCGGGCGGAATGCCGCCCCGGCCCAAGGCGGACTAGGTAGCCTCCACGATTGCGGGCGCCCTCCAGGTCTTCTAAGGCTCGGAACATGGGCGCCCGTGATCCACACCATCCGCTGGACTTCCTGACCAACCCCGAGCGGTTCATGGCCTTTTCGCGCTGGGCCGCGCCGATGTTCGGCGTAGTCGCCGCGGTGCTGGCCGCCGTGGGCCTGGTGCTGACCTTCGCCGCGCCGGAGGATTACCAGCAGGGCGACACCGTGCGGATGATGTTCATCCACGTGCCGGCCGCCTCGCTGTCGCTGTTCGTCTATCTGTGCCTGGGGATCGCCAGCTTCCTGGCCCTGGTGTTTCGCCACGCCCTGGCCGACGCCGCCGCCGTGGCCTGCGCCCCGCTGGGCGCGGCCTTCACCGCCCTGGCCCTAGCCACCGGATCGCTGTGGGGCAAGCCGATGTGGGGAACCTGGTGGGTGTGGGACGCCCGCCTGACCTCGGTGCTGGTGCTGCTGCTGTTCTACCTGGGCTACCTGGCCCTGCGCTCGGCGCTCGAGGACGAGCAGAAGGCGGCCCGGGCCGCCGCCATCCTGGCCCTGGTCGGCCTGATCAACCTGCCGATCGTCAAGTTCTCGGTCGAATGGTGGAACAGCCTGCACCAGGGCAGCTCCACCCTGTTCGCCAAGCCGGGTAACGGCCTGCCGGCGGTCTATGCCTGGCCGATGCTGGTGATGAGCCTGGCCTATCTGTCGGCCTTTGGCGCGCTGTGGCTGGTGCGGATCCGCGCCCTGGTCTGGCGGCGCAAGGCCCGCGCCCTGGCCCTGCAGCAGGCGGAAGGCTAGCCGATGCACTTCGATTTCGACGCCGGCAAGTACGCGGTCTATGTCTGGCCCGCCTTCGCCCTGACGGCCGGCGCCTTCGTCTGGATGATCGCCGACAGCCTGGCCTCGGCCTGTCGCTGGCGGCGCGAGGCCGAACGGCTCCAGGCCCAGCGGGACGCGAGGAAGCCGTGAGGCGCTGGATCGGCTTCGCGCCGCTGGTCGTGCTGGTCGGCCTGGGCGTGCTGTTCGCCGGCTACGCTCTCAAGCACGATCCGCATGTCCAGCCCCACGCCCTGGTCGGCAAGCCCGTCCCGGCGGTGACCCTGCCCGACCTGGACACCGGGGCGATGGTCGCCGTGCGCGACGCGCCGAAGGGACCGCGCCTGATCAACTTCTTCGCCTCCTGGTGCGCCCCCTGCCGGGTCGAGGCTCCGCAGCTGATGGCGCTGAAGGCCCGGGGCGTCACCCTGGTCGGGGTAGCCTACAAGGACGAGCCCGCTCGCACCCAGGCGTTCCTGGGCGAACTGGGCGACCCGTTCGCCGTCAAGCTGATGGATCGCAACGGCCGGGCCGGCATCGAGTTCGGCGTCACCGGCGTGCCCGAGACCTTCCTGGTCGGGGCCGACGGCGTCATCCTGGCCAAGCACAGCGGCCCGCTGACCGACGCCGACGTCGAGCAGATGCTGGCCAAGCTGCGCTAGCCGGACGCCAAAAGGCCCGGACGGCTTTCGCGGTCCGGGCCTCCGGTTTGTCTAGGACGGCTGCGGCTTAGCAGCGATGGCCCTTGCCGATCTGGCTGCCGGCATAGGCCCCGACGCCCGCGCCCAGCAGGGTGCCGGGGGTGCGGTTACCGTTCGAGACCGAGTTGCCCAGCAGGCCGCCGGCCAGGGCGCCGATCACCGCGCCGGTCGCCTTGCCGTTCTTGCGGTGCGAGCGGCAGCTGTCGTAGCGGCTGTAGCGGCTGTCATAGCGACGATCGTAACGGCTGTCGTAGCGCGACTCATAGCGGTGGTGGTCGCGGTAGTAGCGGCCGTCATGGGCAGAGGCGAAGCTCGGGGCCGAAACCAGGCTCAGGGCGGCCGTGGCCGCGGCGATCATCGAGAGGGTGGTCTTGGTGGCGGTACGCATCGGGTGTCCCTTTCCGTTCAAATTCATGTCCGACCGGCCCCGATCCGGTCGATCTTGAGGACACCTTACGCCCCGCCGCCTGAACGGCGTCGGCAACCCGACTTTCATCTGGCGTTCAGGTTGGCGTCCGGTTTTGGCCGTGTTTCGTCGAACGCAGCCGCGACCATTAACCGCGCGTTGACCATGCTCGCCGACCTTGCATTAACCATGATAGAGTCGCGCCCATGAGCACGATCCGTCCGACCGGCCTGCCGTCCGTCCCACCGAGACCCGCCTCAGCGCAGGGCTCGTCGGCGGCTGGCGGCTCGCGCGCGGCGGCGTTCTTCCAGGCGGCCGTCAGCGACGCCGCCGCGGCCCGACCCACCGCCCCGCCGATCGCCGTCCAGCTGCAGACCCAGGCCCAACCGCAGCGTCCGCCGCCGGCCCGGCCGTTCGTCCAGCCGGCCGAGCAGCCACAGAAGATCCTGCGCCCGGGCTCGCTGCTGAATATCCTGGTCTAGACGTCTAGACCGGCCAGGTCTCCGGACTCATCGCCAGCACCTCGCCCGCCAGGTAGAGCGAGCCGCAGATCAGCACGTGCGGCGTCGGCTCGAGCGCCAGCGCCTTGTCGAGCGCCGCCTCGACGCTGTCGCAGGCATGGGCCCGCAGGCCGGCCAGTTCCGCCGCCGCCGCCGTCTGGGCCGCGCTGGCCGCGGCATGGCCCTCGAACGTCACGGAAAAGACCTTGGCCTTCAGCGGTGCGAACGGCGCGAAGAACCCCGTGGCGTCCTTGTTGGCCAGCAGGCCGGAGATCAGGGCCACGGGCCGCCCGTCGCGCGCCGCCAAGTCGCCCAGGGCCCGGGCCACCGCCTGGCCCGCATGGGGATTGTGGCCGCCGTCCAGCCAGAGGTCCGCCCCGTCCGCCCGGGCCCGCTCCGCCAGGGGACCGGCCGTCAATCGCTGGAATCGGGCCGGCCAGGTGGCGGCTGCGATCCCCCGGGCCATGGCGGCCTCGTCGACGCGCGAATCGTTCAGGGTCAGCAAGGCCGCCACGGCCAGGCCGGCGTTGGCGAACTGATGCTCGCCCGCTAGGGCCGGGGCCGGCAGATCCAGCAGGCGATCCTGCATCTGGACCAGCAGCCGGCCGCGTTCGTTCCAGGCGTCGAAGTCGCGGCCCATCAGGGTCAGGGGCGCCTCGAACAGGTCGGCCTCGCGCTCGACCACCCGCTCGGCCTCCTCCTGCTGGCGGGCCGAGACGACGGGGGTGTTGGGCTTGATGATCCCGGCCTTTTCCTGGGCGATGGCCGCCAGGGTGTCGCCCAGGAACTCGCGGTGGTCGATGTCGATCGGGGCGATCACGCTGACCGCGGGCAGGACGACATTGGTGGCGTCCAGGATCCCGCCCAGCCCCACCTCGACCAGGCAAAGGTCGGCCGGAACCTCGGAGAAGGCCTGGAAGGCCGCGGCGGTGGTGATCTCGAAGAAGGTGATCGGCAGGCCGGCGTTGGCCGCCTCGACGCGCTCGAGCACCTGGGCCAGGTGCTCGTCGGTGATCAGCGTCCCCGCCAGCCGGATGCGTTCGGCGAACCGCACCAAGTGCGGTGAGGTGAAGACGTGGACCCTCAGCCCGGCCGCCTCGGCCATGGCCCGCAGATAGGCGACGGTCGAGCCCTTGCCGTTGGTGCCGGCCACGTGAATCACCGGCGGCAGCCTCTTCTGCGGATCGCCCAGGGCGGCGCACAGCCGCACCATGCGGTCCAGCGACAGGTCGATCAGCTTGGGATGCAGGGCCTGCAGCCGGGCCAGCGCGGCGTCATGGGCGCGGAGGTGGTCGGTCATGGAGGGTCCGCCCTCGTCCTTCGACAAGCTCAGGATGAGGGCTATTGCTCACTCTGCGCCAAATTCGATCCTCATCCTGAGCTTGTCGAAGGACGAGGATCGCTCACGAACGTGGATCAAGCCGCTTTCAGCGCCCGGCCCATCATCAGCGTGCCCAGGATCGAGCCCAGCACGGCCGGCAGGTCCTTGCGGTGCGTCACGCGGTCGACCATGCCCTTCTCGACCAGGTATTCCGAGCGCTGGAAGCCCGGCGGCAAGGTCTCGCGGATGGTCTGCTCGATCACCCGCGGGCCGGCGAAGCCGATCAGGGCGCCCGGCTCGGCCAGGTGCACGTCGCCCAGCATGGCGTAGGAGGCGGTGACGCCGCCGGTGGTCGGGTCGGTCAGCACCACCGCATAGGGCAGGCCGGCGTCCTTCATGGCGTTGATGGCCAGGGTGGTGCGGGCCATCTGCATCAGGGACAGCGCCCCTTCCTGCATCCGCGCGCCGCCGGCGGCGGTGAAGGCCACCAGCGGAACCTGGCGGGTGATCGCGGCCTCGGCGGCGGCGATGAAGCCCTCGCCCGCGGCCATGCCCAGCGAACCGCCCATGAAGGCGAAGTCCTGGACCAGCACCACGGCGTCGACGCCGCCGACCTTGCCGAAGGCGATGGCCATGGCGTCCTGCTCGCCGGTCGCCTTGCGAGCGGCGGCCAGGCGGTCCTTGTAGGACTTGCCGTCCGAGAACTTCAGCGGATCCTCGACCACGGCCGGGGTCGGCAGGACCTCGTGGACGCCGTCGTCGAAGGTGTATTTGAACCGCGCCTCGGGGCCGATGCGCATGTGGCGTCCGGCCGGGGTGACCCACAGGGCCGCGTCCAGGTCGGAGCGGTAGATCATCTCGCCGGTGTCGGGGCACTTGACCCACAGGTTTTCGGGCGTCTCGCGCTTGGCGAACGCGCCGCGCACGCCGGGCGCGATCCGCGACAGCCAGCCGCCGCGCCGCTCGGTCGCGACCTTGGTCTTGTCGCCCTTCTTGGGCCCCTGGGGTTCAGCCATCGCCATAGCCTTCAGCCTCACGCCATTTCGAGTCGCGCCGACCGCACAGCCTTAGCCAGCTCCGACGCCTTGAGAAGAACCTTCTCGGTCACGTTTTCGTTCACCTTGGCCGCGGATTCGATTTCATCCACCAGGGCCGAGCCGACCACGGCGGCGTCGGCGATCCGGGCGACGGCGGCCGCCTGCTCGGGGGTGCGGATGCCGAAGCCGACGGCCACCGGCAGGCCCGAGGCCGCCCGCAGCCGGGCCACGGCCGGGGCCACGTCACCGGCGTCGGCCGACTTGACGCCGGTCACTCCGGCCACCGACACGTAATAGAGGAAGCCCGAGGTGCGGCGGACCACGGCCGGCAGGCGCGCGTCGTCGGTGGTGGGGGCGGCCAGGCGGATCAGCGAGACGCCGTGAGCCTCCAGGGCGTCGGCCAGCGGGTCGGCTTCCTCCGGCGGGCAGTCGACGACGATCAGGCCGTCCACCCCGGCCTGGGCGGCCTCGCGGGCGAAGGTCTCGAAGCCCTTGTTCACCAGCGGGTTCAGATAGCCCATCAGGATCAGCGGGGTGTCGTCGTCGCCCTGGCGGAAGGCGCGGACCAGGTCCAGCGTGCCGTTCAGGGTCATCTTCTGGGCCAGGGCGCGCTGGCTGGCGCGCTGGATGGTCGGGCCCTCGGCCATCGGGTCCGAGAACGGGAAGCCCAGCTCGATGATGTCGGCCCCGGCGGCCGGCAGGCCCTCCAGGATCGCCAGCGCGGTGGCGGCGTCGGGGTCCCCGGCCATCACGTAGGAGACGAAGCCGGCCCGGTTCTCGGCCTTCAGCGCCGCGAACCGGCGGTCGATACGGTCTTTGGTCAAAGTCGCTCTAGCCCTAGATCGTCCGCCCGAGGGCGTCGGCCACGGTGAAGATGTCCTTGTCGCCCCGGCCCGACAGGCACAGCACGATTACGCCGCCCTCGCCGATCTCCTTGGCCAGCTGCGGCAGCTTGGCCAGGGCGTGGGCGCTTTCCAGGGCCGGGATGATGCCCTCGAGTTCGGCGCACAGCTGGAAGGCCTTCAGCGCCTCGTCGTCGGTGCAGGTCAGGTACTGGGCGCGGCCGACGTCGTGCAGGAACGAGTGCTCCGGCCCGATGCCCGGATAGTCCAGGCCCGCCGAGATCGAGTGGGCGTCCAGGATCTGGCCGTCGTCGTCCTGCAGCAGGTAGGTCTTGTTGCCGTGCAGCACGCCCGGGCGGCCGCCGGTCAGGGAGGCGGCGTGCTTGTCGGTCTCCAGGCCATGGCCCGAGGCCTCGACGCCGAAGATCTTGACGCTCTCGTCGGCCAGGAACGGGTGGAACATGCCGATGGCGTTCGAGCCGCCGCCGACGCAGGCCACGACCGCGTCGGGAAGCCGGCCTTCCAGCTCCTGGATCTGCTCGCGGGTCTCGTTGCCGATCACCGCCTGGAAGTCGCGGACCATGGCCGGATAGGGGTGCGGGCCGGCGGCGGTGCCGATCATGTAATAGGTGTCGGCCACGTTGGTGACCCAGTCGCGCATGGCCTCGTTCATGGCGTCCTTCAGGGTCGCCGCCCCCGAGGTCACCGGGCGCACTTCCGCGCCCAGCAGGTTCATGCGGAAGACGTTGGGCTTCTGCCGGGCCACGTCGACGGCGCCCATGTAGACGACGCAGGGCAGGCCGAAGCGCGCCGTCACGGTGGCCGAGGCGACGCCGTGCTGGCCCGCGCCGGTCTCGGCGATGATCCGGGTCTTGCCCATGCGCTGGGCCAGCAGGATCTGGCCCATGCAGTTGTTGATCTTGTGCGCGCCGGTGTGGTTCAGCTCCTCGCGCTTGAAGTAGATCTTGGCCCCGCCGAGATGGCGGCTCAGGCGCTCGGCGAAATAGAGCGGCGAGGGGCGGCCCACATAGTGGGTCAGGTAGCCGGCCAGCTCCTTCTGGAAGCTGGGATCGTTCTTGGCCTCGGTGTAGGCGCGGTCCAGCTCGAGCACGAGCGGCATCAGGGTCTCGGCCACGTAGAGGCCGCCGTAGTCGCCGAAGCGGCCCTTGGCGTCCGGATAGGCGGACCAGTCGTTAGGTTTCACCGAAGCGTTCACGGGACTCTTCCAGACGTCAGGCGCGTTTGACGGCGTCCAGGAACGCCGTGATCAGAGCCGGGTCCTTTAGGCCGGGACCCCGCTCGACGCCAGAGGAAACGTCCACCAGCGGCGCGCCGGAGGCCCGGACCGCTTCGGCGACGTTCCACGGGTCCAGCCCGCCGGCCAGGAAATGCGGGCGAGAAAAGCGCCGGCCTTCCAGCAGGCGCCAGTCGAACCTTGCGCCGGTGCCGCCGGGCAGGGCCGCTCCTTCCACCGGCCGGGCGTCGAACATCAGGTGCTCGGCGACGCTGTCGAAGGCCCGGGCCTGGTCGACGTCGGCGGCCGACGAGACCGAGAAGGCCTTGATCACCCCGGCGCCGGAGCGGGCGGCGATCTCGCGGACCCGGGAGGGGGTCTCCTTGCCGTGCACCTGGATCAGGTCGGGCTTCAACGTGGCCATCAGCCGGTCGACCAGGGCGTCGTCGGGATCGACGGTGACGGCCACGGTCCTGACCGGGCCCTGGCGTAGCGGCGCGGCCAGCCGGGCGGCGGCCTCGGGCTCGAGGTTGCGCGGGCTTTTGGCGAAGAAGACGAAGCCGACATAGGCCGCCCCGCCGGCGACGGCGGCGGCGACGCTCTCGGCCGTGGACAGCCCGCAGATCTTGGCCTGGGTGGTCATGAGGGGGAGGTACGGCGGGGAAGGCCTTGGCGCAAGACCCCCTCCGGCCCTCCGGGCCACCTCCCCCAGAGGGGGAGGATCTGATTGACGTAGATGCTCCCCCTCTGGGGGAGCTGTCGCGAAGCGACTGAGGGGGTCAGCCCGCGCCCAGCGGTCCCGCCGCCTCCACCGGGTCCGACAGGGTGGCGCGCATGGTGCAGACCAGGCCTTCGGGGCGGTAGTCCATGGTCGCCGCGCCCTTCAGCTCGCCGCGCAGGCTGCGTTCGATCAGGCGCGAGCCGAAGCCGCGGCGGCGGGGCGGCACGACGGGCGGGCCGCCGGTCTCGGTCCAGGTCAGGGCCAGGTCGCGGGTCGCCGCGTCGTAGGTCCAGGCCAGCACCACCCGGCCTTCGCCGCCGCCCCGCTCGCGGCTGGACAAGGCGCCGTACTTCAGCGCGTTGGTCGCCAGTTCGTGGAAGATCAGGGCCATGGTCAGGGCCCCGCCCGGCGCCAGCCAGACCGGCGGCCCCTCGACCGCCAGCCGCTCGGGCGCCTCGGGCGGCACGAACGGCGCCAGAGCCCGCTCGGCCACGTCGCGCAGCCCGGCCCCGTGCCAGCTCTCGCGGGTCAGCACGTCATGCACCTGCGACAGGCCCAGCAGCCGCGACTCGAACTTCTCGAACGCCGTCAGCGGGTCGGCCTCGGTCTTCAGGGTCTGGCTGGCCATCGACTGCACGGTGGCCAGGGTGTTCTTCACCCGGTGGTTCAGCTCGTTGATCAGCAGCCGCAGCTGGCCCTGGTAGTGCTGCTGCTCGGCCTCGACCTGCTTGCGGGCGGTGATGTCGGAGATGATCACCACCAGATAGGGCCGCCCGTCGCCGGGATCGACCCGCGAGGCGGTGACGTGCACCCAGACCGGCCCGTCGCGGCCCTCGACCCGCCGCTCCAGCGCATAGGTGTCGATCTCGCCGGTCAGCAGGGCCAGGCCCTGGGTGACCACGGTGGCGACATTGTCCTCGCCCGGCGCGATGTCCATGAAGGTCGAGGCCAGCAGGGTCTCGCGGTCGCGGCGGGTGATGGCGCAGAACCGGTCGTTGACCTCCAGGAACCGGCCGCTGCCCGACACCCGGGCCACGCCCATCGCCGCCTGATCGAACAGCGCCCGGTAACGGGCCTCGGCCGCCTGCAGCCGGCGGCGGGCCTCCACGGCGGCGGTGACCATCTCGGTATAGAGCACCAGCCCGCCGATCCGGCCGTCGTCGGTGCGCCAGGGGGCCATCGACCAGCGCACCCAGTGCACGCGGCCCTCGCCGTCGACATAGCGGTCGCCCTCGTCCTCGCGCAGCTCGACCCCCTCGGCCAGCACCTGGGCGTGCTTTTCGCGCCAGAACTGCGGGATCTCGGGGAAGACGTCGTAGTGGCGGCGGCCCAGCAGCGGGGTGTCGGGCGCCATGCCCTGGTCGGTCAGGTACTGGCGCGAGGCGGCCAGGTAGCGCATCTGGTCGTCGAAGATGGCGATGCCCATCGGCGCGTGTTTCAGGGCCGTGGTCACGCTGGGCGAAGCCGGGGGCGCCGCCGCCAGGGACAGCGCGTCCTCCGGGGCGTTCTTGGCGGCGTCCTCAATCTCGGTCGGCGATCGCGCGGCCATCGCGCTCCTTTGCTCGGCTGGTTCGTGCGGGCGCGCCATCTTGCTCAGGTTGCAGCGGCTGTCGATGGGGCAATCCCGCGCAGTCGATTGATTTCGCGGTGGATCCACGCCCCTCCCCCTGTGGGGGAGGCGATCGCGCAGCGATCGGTGGGGGGAGTTTTAGGATCGGCGATCGTAGAGCGGGCCATCGGCCGATCACTCCCCCCTCCGTCGGCTTCGCCGACGCCTCCCCCACAGGGGGAGGATCTTGGTTGCACGGCTTGGCCGCCTCACGCGATCACTCGCTGAAGGTATGGAAAGGGACGCGGAGCGCCGGACATCGTCCGGAGTGTTTGAGTTTGTGTACCGTTTCGACGAAGCCCGAACGCTCCGCGCGGTCGTTTTCCAGCAGCCCTCCGGCGGGTGGCGCTCTTAACGCCTTACCGGAAGCGCCCCCGACGGACAGGTCCCGCAGCATCGGGATCCCCGGACCGCCTGCGTATCCCCCGCAGGCCTGCCGCCCTCGCCGACCCCGCGCGCTCCGCCGTTCCTGTCGTCCATGGGCGGCTCCCCATAGGTGGCGTGCGGGTTGCGGCCGAAGCCGCATCGACGAGCGCTCTCCGCTCGATCGCACCCCGCCGCCGCATCGGTCGCTGGCCATGCGCCCTTTCCCCGCGACGAGGTGGGTACAGGATAAGGGCGGTCTGGAAGGGTGGGGATAAGTTAGGTCGAGAAAGTTCAGGGCGTTGAAATCGCGGGAGTTTGTCCGCTATCCGCCGAGCATAAGTCATCTCGAACCCTCTCCCGTGGGGAGAGGGAGGGGCCCGCCGCGCAGCGGTGGGAGGGTGAGGGCGTAAACCGCCGGCCGGCGCGCCGGCAGGGCGTTCGTGAGAAACCGAACAGGGTGTAACCCCTCTCCCTCCCACGCTTCGCGCGGGCCCCACCCTCTCCCGCTGGGAGAGGGTGCGCCAACTGCCGTCCCCCCTCGCCCGGCCGGACCGCCCCGGCGGCCAGGCCGCGCCCTGAAATCCATGGTGGCGAGCCTGCTCTGGGGTCTGACCGTGTCAAGGACGGCGCGCCGCGCCGCCGCGACGCGGTCGCCGGAGGCGATCCTTGACACGGTCAGACCCCAGAGCTCCAATTCCACCAAGGGTTTCAGGACGTGGCGTCATCCGCTGAGGGGCGGATAGCTCTTATCGATGGTCAGAGAACAGCCTCAAGGCTTGAGGGGAGGGAAAACCATTGGAACTTTGCCGGTTAGACAACTGCCCACTTCAACACTCACTACACGATCAAATGCGACGGTAGCGAAGCACGCCCCTAGAATGGCAATTGTGCCCACAATTGCTAAAGCGGCTCGATGCCAACAAATTCGGTAGATCAGCCCATCGAAAACCCTCGTGAACGTCTGTCCGAGATCCGCATAATCTTTAACAAGCTTCGATCTCTGTCGATTGATTTCCGCGCATATCGTGTTCAGTGTAAGTAGTTGATTGACGAGCGCCACGACCAGCAAAATTAGAAATATCCAAGCGCCACTTATCACGGCCACATCCGTCCATAGATCAGGTCCGCAGCTCTGAGCAGTTTTTAATTGTGAGGCGACTATAACAGAAGCAACTGGTATGCCGAGAAGTTGTGCCTGAACGTCAACGATAGTTTTGTGTATCTTAGTTACATACTCTATCTTAGCTGCTTCAAGTTCACCTTTAATCTTTGAGTATGAGAAACTGGACGCAAAAAGTTTGTAGCCATCTCTCACCGCGTCTGCCAGGGTCCCGAGATTTTCAAGAAGGGTCCGGAACCTATCGTCAACAGGTTGAGCTTCGCACAATCGCACGATGGCTTCAGACAAGATTTCAAGCTTTTGATCTTTGTGCGCTTCGTCGGCGAACAATCCCAAGAATCTATCCGCATCGACCGCCGACACACGACCGAGCATCGCAGCATTATACCTAATCGGTATTACCGTTTTTATTTTTCTAACGAACACGAAAGCTTGTTTCGTACGATCCAGATATGATGCAGCCTGTGATAATAAGCTTATAAGCTTGAGTGTTTTTCGGTATTTCACAAGCCAATCGGGTGGATTGCCTCCGCCGGGATAGTAGGCTCCGTCTACTACGAAGTAGGCGCTTGGCTCCTCGATGTAGCCGCTTGACGACTTAACAAGCGTATCAAAGTCCTTAACGAGTGATCCGAGCCCTATTCGTGGCGAAGTAAAATCTACCTGAATCACATCTCCAATAGAGAGTGTCGCGGGATCAGTCGCACCCATGCCGATGCCGCTATCTTGAAGCGCATCCTCGTCCGTATCCAGCAGTCGCAACGTCGCCAAGACGCCATCGTCCAGGATGGTGAGGTTTCCGCTGCGGCCGTCGGGGCTAAATTGTGTAGCTCTATATACCGAAAGCAGCTGATCGAATTTAAGCCTGGGCATCTACTTCGCGCTCTGCGCGTAGCTGTTGCGAGAGCTCCGGCGGCAGATTGAGGATAGTCAACGTATTTTCCTCCTCATCAAACAGTATATTTCCTCCCGAGAGGGCTTCACGCTCAAATTCGACCGACCAAAGGGAGGTTTTTGCTTTGAATTTAACTAGTGGACTCAAGGCTCCTCGATGCGGAACAAATCGATCGTTCAAACCTCGGTCAGGGTCTGTAAGAACTTCTAGTAGAACATCTGGGTGTGCGGGCATAAGTTCATTTGCAAGGGCCTGAAATTCTAATTCCTGCTTTTGTTTAGACGCACGCTCGCATATGGATTTCGCACGGCCCAAAAAATCGTCTTTAGCAGCAGGATCCATTCCCTGCGCTTCCGCGAAGTGTTTTAGCGCCGAAACAAGGTCAGCAGTATCTTGACGCTCCAAAATTGTCGCATCGCAGCCTAGAAATTCTCGGAAATATTCCGATACATCGCCTTTTCCCTTTAGGAAACCAATGTATCGAGCATCGCCTTCCATCCATCCCGTCAGATTGATGCGGCCTGCGAAACGAAAGCCGTCCATGTCCAGATGTTTGACGTCCTGAACACTAAGGTCGCGCGTCAACGTTGCGCCGAGCTTGTCGTTGACGATCGCTACCAATAAGTATTGTTTCGCGTCGCGTTCGAAATGGGCAAAAAAGACGTGCCCGCCAGTAGCGTTAGTTTTTCGCTGAGCCTGGAGGCGTAGCGTGTTCATCAACTCCGACGTAAGAACGCCAAAATCACTGTCCAGGAGATAAGCACGCAGAAATATTGGCGCAGGATAGTTCGCCTCATCCACGGCGAACCGGCCGTGAGATTTTGACGTCCGACGGCTATAGAGATCATACAACTCGTCGATAACCCGCTGGAGCGTTGGATTGATAGGGAGCGGATTTTGCGCCAGCGCTACGACAAATCCGGCCGCACCCTTTTGAAGATCATGCACGGCGGCATTGATAATTACGTTTGGCAAGCGCGTTTCCCCGGATCACTCGTCGCATTCTTGTGCGATTTATCAAATCCTACTCGAGATTGTGCTGACTGAGTAGTGCAGCTTCGCGTGCCAAATCGAAGTCGGATTGGCGAAAGGCCGATTCCCCTACTCCGCCGCCGACAAATCCCCCGCCCCCTCGTACGCCGCCATCATCGCCATGTTCAGGATCTTCGACACCGACGCGCTCAACGGCGCGATCTGGACCGGCTTGCCCAGGCCCAGCAGCACCGGCCCGATCACCGTCGCCCCGCCCAGCGACTGCACCAGCTTGGTGGCGATCGAGGCCGAGTGGATGGCCGGCATGACCAGGATGTTGGCGCTGTCGGTCAGGCGCATGAACGGGTAGTTGGCGCGCTTTTCCGGGTCCAGCGCCAGCTCGGGCGGCATCTCGCCCTCGTATTCGAAGTCGACGTCCATCTCGTCGAGCATGGCCACGGCCTCGCGCACCTTGTCGGAGCGCTCGCCCATCGGGTTGCCGAAGGTGGAATAGCTCATGAAGGCCACGCGCGGCTTGAAGCCCAGGCGCTTGACGGCGCGGGCGGCCTCGCAGGCGATCTCGACCAGCTCGTCGGCGTCGGGCAGCTCGGTGACGTTGGTGTCGGCCACGAACACGGTGCGGCCCTTGGCCAGGACGACGGACATGCCCATGATCCGCCCGCCCGGGGCCGGGTCGACGACGCGCAGCACCTCCTCCAGGGCCTGGTCGAAGCTGCGGGTGACGCCGGTGACCATGCCGTCGGCCTCGCCCAGGGTGACCATCGAGGCGGCGAAGCTGTTGCGGTCCTGGTTGATCAGCCGCTGGACGTCGCGCTTCAGGTAGCCCTGGCGCTGCAGGCGCTTGTACAGATAGTCGACATAGTCGGGATTGCGGTCGCTGAGCCGGGCGTTGTGGATCTCCAGGCCCGCGGTGGCGGGGTCCAGGCCGACGACGCGCATGTTCTCGTGCACCAGGTTCTCGCGGCCGCAGAGGATGGCCTTGCCGAAGCCGCCGGTCTGGTAGGCGTAGGCGGCGCGGATCACCGACGGGTCCTCGCCTTCCGCGAAGACGATGGTCTTGGGGTTGGCCAGCACGGCGCCGCTGATCTTCTGCAGGAAGCCGGCGGTGGGGTCCAGGCGCTGGGCCAGGCTGGCGCGATAGGCGTCCATGTCGGCGATCGGCCGGCGGGCCACGCCCGTGTCCATGGCCGCCTGGGCCACGAACGGCGGCACGTACCAGATCAGCCGCGGGTCGAAGGCCGAGGGGATGATGTATTGCGGGCCGAACTTCAGCTGGCGGCCGTGATAGGCGGCGGCGACCTCGTCGGGCACGTCCTCGCGGGCCAGCATGGCCAGGGCGTTGGCGCAGGCGATCTTCATCTCGTGATTGACCCGCCGGGCCCGCACGTCCAGGGCGCCGCGGAAGATGTAGGGAAAGCCCAGGACGTTGTTGACCTGGTTGGGATAGTCGCTGCGGCCGGTGCCCATGATCGCGTCCTTGCGGACCTTGTGCACCTCTTCGGGGGTGATCTCCGGATCGGGGTTGGCCATGGCGAAGATCACCGGATTGGGGGCCATGCTGGCGATCATCTCGGGGGTGAAGGCGCCCTTGGCCGAGAGACCCAGCAGCACGTCGGCGCCCTTGACGGCTTCAGCCAGGGTGCGCAGCGGGGTGTCGACCGCGTGGGCGCTCTTCCACTGGTTCATGCCCTCGGTGCGGCCCTGGTAGAGCACGCCCTTGCTGTCGACGGCGATCACGTTCTCGGGCCGCACGCCCATGGCCTTGATCAGCTCCATCGAGGCGATGCCAGCCGCGCCGGGGCCGTTCAGCACCACCTTGACGTCCTGGATCTGCTTGCCGGTGATGTGGCAGGCGTTGATCAGGCCGGCGGCGCAGATGATCGCCGTGCCGTGCTGGTCGTCGTGGAACACCGGGATGTCGAGCAGCTCCTGCAGCTCGGTCTCGATGCGGAAGCATTCGGGGCTCTTGATGTCCTCCAGATTGATGCCGCCGAAGGTGACGCCGATGTTCTTGACGACGGTGATGATCTCGTCGGCGTCCTTGGAGCTGATCTCGATGTCGATGGAGTCGACGTCGCCGAAGCGCTTGAACAGGACGGACTTGCCCTCCATCACCGGCTTGGAGGCCAGGGCCCCCAGGTCGCCGAGGCCCAGGATCGCGGTGCCGTTGGAGATCACCGCCACCAGGTTGCCCTTGGAGGTGTAGTCGTAGGCGGCGTCCGGGTCCTTGGCGATGGCGTGGACCGGCACGGCGACGCCGGGGGAATAGGCCAGGGACAGGTCGCGCTGGGTGGCCATCGGCTTGGTGGCGACGACGCCGATCTTCCCGGGCGTGGGATAGCGGTGGAAGTTCAGCGCTTCCTCGTCCGTGAAGGTCTTCTTTTCCGCGTCGCTCATGGCGCGTTTCCCCTGTCCTGCTGTCCTGCCAGTCACACGATGTGGAGGCGCCGATCGATGCGGCGCGCCCTTATGGGCGGGCACCGTAGCGGCCGGGCGGGGTCGTCACAACCTCGCGCTGGGGAAGTTTCCGGCCGCAAACGCTTGTTCCGCTTGGGATTAGGCCTGTCCAGCGTTGTCATCGGGCCGCTGTTTTCCTTGACCTGAGGGGGCGGGTCGGGAGACTACCGGCCGCACGACGCCCGGGAGATCGCCTTGAGCCAGAACGACTTAGCCGCCGCGCCCGGCGCTTCGGAAGGTACCGTTACCATCGCCCTGGCCGGCGCGCTGGGGCGGATGGGCCAGGCCCTGGCCCGGACGCTGGACGGGCGGACCGACGCGGTGGTCGTGGCGCGGTTTGATCGTCCGGGCGGTCTCGTCGAGGGCCTTGTCGACCGCGACGCGGCCCTGGCGGCCGCCGAGGTGGTCATCGACTTCACCGTTCCCGAGGCCTCGGTGGCCCTGGCCGAGGCGGCGGCGGCCCTGGCCGACAAGGACGGCGGCGGCCCGGCCCTGATCATCGGCTCGACCGGCTTTTCTGACGAGCAGAACGCCCGCATCGCCGCGGCGGCGACCAGGCTCGCCATCGTCAAATCCGGCAACTATTCGCTGGGGGTCAACATGCTGATGGGCCTGGTCCGCCAGGCCGCGGCCGCCCTGCCCGCCGCCGACTGGGACGTCGAGGTCTACGAGGCCCACCACAGGCGCAAGATCGACGCCCCGTCCGGCACGGCCCTGATGCTGGCCCAGGCCGCCGCCGACGGGCGCGGCGTCGGCCTGGGCCAGGTCGCCGACCGCGGCCGCGACGGCATGACCGGCCCGCGCAAGGCGGGGGCCATCGGCTTCTCGGTGGTGCGCGGCGGCGGCATCATCGGCGAGCACAGCGTGATCTTCGCCGGCGAGGAGGAGGTGCTGACCCTGTCGCACTCGGCCACCGACCGGGGGCTGTTCGCGCGGGGGGCGGTGGCCGCCGCCCTGTGGGTCAAGGGAAGGCCGCCCGGGCTCTACGACATGCAGGATGTGCTGGGTTTCGAAAACTAAGGCCTAACAATCGCCGCAGCTTGCGGCATTGTGCCCCCCGATGGCCGAGACCGCACCGCCAGAGCCCCAAACCGACGCCAAGCCGTCCTCCCCGTCGCGGTTCCGCCGCGCGGCGCTGGTCGACGTCGGCCTGGAGGCCATGAGCCTGGCGGCCCTGGCGTTCATCGCCGTGGGCTTCTGCGCCTATGCCGGCCGCCGCGAGATCAGCCGCGAGCTGGCCCTGGCCTGGCTGAACGACCAGGGGATCGAAGCCAGCGTCGACCTGGACGACCTGGACGCCACCGGCTTCGCCGGCGCCATCCGCCTGGGGCCCAAGAACGCCCCGGTGTTCTCGGCCGAGCGGATCGAGGTGGCCTACGATCTGGCTTCCCCATGGACGGGCGGCAAGTTCGCGCTCAACACGCGGGCCGTGCGGCTGGTGCGGCCGCGGGTCAACGCCCGGCTGGACCAGAACGGCCTGAACTTCGGGACCCTGCAGCCGCTGATCGATCGGGCGCTGCAGTCGCCGGCCGAACCGGCCGCCCCGGGTCCGGCGGTGCTGATCGAGGACGCCCGGGTGCTGTTGCGCACCCCCGGCGGTCCCGCCCGCCTGACCGGCGACGCCAGCCTCGACGACGGCAAGCTGCTGCGCTTCGACGGCCGGCTGGCGGCCATGCGTTATGCGACGCCGGCCCTGTCGTTCGAGGCCGACGGCGCGCTGGTCAAGGCCCGCAAGCGCGGCGACCGCCTGACCGTCGACGTCCAGCTGGGCCTGAAGACCTTCAGCGCCGGCCAGCTGGACCTGACCGAGGCGCAGGGGACCCTGCAGGCCGACCTGACCTATCCCGACCTCAAGTCGCTGTCGATGGTCGGTCCGGCCGAGGCGCGGCTGGCCCTGACCGCCCGTGGGGCCGAGGTCGAGGGCGCCAGCCTGGGCGGGCTGGAGGCCAACCTGGCGGTGTCGGGCCTGCTGAGCGGCGACGCGCGGCGCGGCGGCCTGACCGGCAAGACCACCCTGCACGCGCGCGGCGAGCGGCTGACGGCTCAGGGTCTGGACAGCCGCGACGTGGTCGCCGACCTCGACCTGGCCAAACTGGCCCTGACCTACGACCCGACCGGCCTGCGCGGCTCCGCCCGCACCCGCCTGACCGCCAACGCCGACCGGGCCGTGGCGGGCGGGGCGGCCCTGTCGCACACCGTGCTCGAGCTCCAGTCTTCCAGCCTGACGATGGTCGCCGACAAGACCAGAAGCTCGGTCAGCGGACCGCTGTCGGCGGCGCTGGGCAGCGGCCGGGCGGCGATGGGCGGGGTCGTGCTGTCCGGCCTGGCCGCCGACGGCAAGGGCCGGTTCTCGGCCGGGACCGACGGGATCGCCCTGGCCCTGGACGCCCAGGCCGACGCCGACGGGGCCATGACCGGGCCGGACGCCCAGCGCGTGGCCCTGGCCCTGCCCAATCCCGACTACGCCAAGGCCGCCGCCCGGGCCCTGTCGCGGTTCACGCTGAGCGCGCCGGCCCTGAAGCTGGGGATGACCGGCGGACAGACGATCCTGTCCCTGCCCCGTCCCATCGCCCTGACCGCCGCCAGCGGCGCCAAGGTCACGCTGGACGCGCCGGGCGGTCCGCTGGTGGCGGCGCGGGCCGGAACGGCCGACGGCCGGGCGGCGGTCGCCCTGGGCGGCGGCGGCCTGCCTGACCTGACCCTGAAGGTTCCGACCTGGCGCGCGAACGCCGCGGGCCTGACCAGCGACGTGATCGTGGCCGGGGCCGTGGACGTGCCGCCGTTCATCGGCGTCGGCGGAACCCTGGCCGGCCGCGCCCAGCTGGCCGGCGGCGGGCTGAGCATCCGGCTGAACGGCTGCACGCCAATGACCGCCAAGGCCATCGCCATGGGCGAGCCGCCGATCAGCGACGTGACGTTCAAGCTGTGTCCGACCGCCCAGCCCCTGGTCACGGCCAGCGGCGGGCTGTGGCGCGCCTCGGCCCTGATCCGCGACGGGGCGGCCATGGTCAATGTCGCCCAGGCCCGGCTGGAGGGGGTCGAGGCCAGCTTCGTCGGCGGCGGGCGCGGCTTCGACGCCGCCCAGGTCAAGGTCACCGGCGGCCGTGTGGTCGAGGCCTCGACCGAGGGCAAGCGCTTCGAGACGATCGCCGCGACCGGCGAGGTCGACCTGGCCCGCGGCCAGTGGACCGGCGCCCTGGACGGCAAGACCCTGTCCGGCCGCCCGCTGGGCCGGGTGACGATCCGCCACGACGTGGCCAGCGGCCGGGGCCAGGCCGATATCGACGCCTCGACCCTGGCCTTCGCCAAGGGCGGGCTGCAGCCGCTGGACCTGACGCCCCTGGCCGTGGTCGCTCGCGACGCCGAGGGCCCGGTCGCCTTCACCGGCCAGTTCGCGTGGCATGACGAGATCATGACCAGCCAGGGCCGGGCCTCGACCCCAGGCCTGGATTTCAAGAGCCCGCTGGGCCCGGCCCGCCGGCTGAAGGGCGAGATCGTCTTCGACAGCCTGGCCCCGCTGACCGCCCCGCCCGGCCAGGTCGTGACCATCGACACCATCGACGCGGTGGTGCCGATCCAGTCGATCCGGGCCAGCTTCGGCCTCGGCGCCGAGGCCCTGCACCTGGAGACCACCACCTTCGAGGCGTCGCAGGGCAAGATCAGCATCGAGCCGTTCGACGTGCCGCTGGACGGCAAGGGCGCGATGAAGGGCGTGGTCAATATCGCCGGCCTGGACCTGGGCCAGCTGGTGGCCGGCTCGTCCCTGTCCGACAAGGTCAAGATCGAGGCGCTGGTCGATGGCCGCCTGCCGTTCGAGGCCAGCCCGGCCGGCTTCCGTTTCGTCGACGGCAAGGTCTACGCCACCGGCCCCGGCCGCCTGTCGATCGCCCGCGAGGCCCTGACCGGGGTGGAGGCGGGCCAGGGAACGGTCGATCCGGCCGACCCGCTGACCGCGCCCAAGGCCGTGCCGGTCAACGCCATCCAGGACTTCGCCTACCAGGCGATGGAGAACCTGCATTTCGAGACGCTGGAGGCCGGGGTCAACAGCACCGACAAGGGTCGGCTGGGCGTGCTGTTCCACATCAAGGGCGAGCACGATCCCAAGGTGGCCGAAAAGGCCCGGATCGGGCTGATGGAGCTCTTGAACGGCAGCGCCTTCCAGCGCCGCATCCCCCTGCCCGCCAAGACGCCCGTCGACCTGACCCTGGATACGTCGCTGAACTTCGACGAGCTGATCGCCGCGGCCAAGCGCGCCTGGGAGGAAGCCCAGGCCCGTGCGGCCGCGGCCTCGGCGGCGACTCCGTCCGCGCCTACACCGCCTATACCGCCTACACCGCCTATACCGCCTACGCCGCCTACGCCGCCTACGCCTCAGCTTACGCCAACCCCGCCGCCGCGTTCAGGCACGGTTCAGCCTTGAAGCCGCACATTCCCCGAGAACTGGAGAGACCCGCCATGAAGCGCGCCCTGATCCTTCCCCTCCTCGCGGTGGGCGCCCTTGCGGCGTGCACACCGACGGTGCGGGTGAAGGTCGACCCGATCAACATCTACGCCAAGCTGGACGCCAATGTGCGCGTGCAACTGGACAAGGAAGTCCAGTCCGCGATCCAGCAAAACCCCAACCTGTTCTAAGAGAGGAACCGACATGATCCGCAAGACTATGACGGTCCTGGCCCTGGCCGCCTCGCTGGGCGCGACCGTGAGCTTCGTGGCCCTTCCCGCCCTGGCCCAGTCGGCCGCCGCCAAGGCCGCCGTCGACGCCGGCAAGGCCGCGGGCGTCGTGGGCGAACAGGCCGACGGCTTCCTAGGCGTGGTCTCGGGCGGCGACGCCGCCCTCCGGGCCGCCGTGGCCGAAATCAACGCCGGCCGCGCGGCCGTCTACAAGGACACCGCCGCCAAGACCGGCGTCACCGCCGAGGCTGCCGGTCAGGCCACCGCCAAGCAGCTCTACGGCCGCCTGGCGCCCGGCCAGTACTGGAAGCCGCTGAACGGCGGCTGGACGAAGAAGTAGGCGAACGGCCAAGGCTGTTCCTCCCCCTGTGGGGGAGGCGGCCGAAGGCCGGTGGGGGGAGTTTGCGCCGGCGGTCGTGATCACGGTCTACGCCGCACCACTCCCCCTCCGTCGCCCGTCGGGCGACACCTCCCCCACAGGGGGAGGACCTTAGGTTCCTCTTGAACCCGTCCTCGCGAGTCGCCACCTAGGTGTCACGTTGCGAGGCCCAGGCGCCGACTTCGGGCCTGGTCCTCGCGAACGAAGTCGCTTCAGCGAGGACTTCGCGATGACCCGGACGATCCTGTTCGACAGCCCCTTCCTGCTGGGCTTCGAGCACACCAGAGACCTGATCGAGCGCGCGGCCAAGGCCGCCGCCGAAAGCTATCCGCCCTACAATGTCGAGCAGGCCGAGGACGGCGGGGTGCGCATCACCCTGGCGGTGGCCGGCTTCTCGCCCGACCAGTTGCAGGTCACCGTCGAAGGCGGCCAGCTGGTGGTGGCCGGGCGGCGCGAGACCGAGGGCAGGCCCGAAGCCGACAAGGCCTATCTGCATCGCGGCATCGCCGCCCGCGGCTTCCTGCGGACCTTCGTACTGGCCGACGGCATGGAGGTCACGGCCGCCACGCTCGAGCACGGCCTGCTGCACGTAGACCTGGCCCGTCCGGAGCCCGAGCGGCTGGTCCGCCGCATCCCGATCCGCTCGGTGGGCTGATCGCCCGATCGCCCGCCGACAACCCCTCGCTTGATAGCCCATGATCGCGGTCTGAACCCAGACGCGACACGGAGCGTTCCCCTTCCGAAGGAGGTGGTCTTATGACACCCAACCCCGCTACCCCGTTCTTCTCCGCCGAGGCCTTCGCGGCGCTGGGCGCCCCGGACCTGGTCTATGTGCGCCCGATCAAGGCGGCGGAGATCCTGGCCGACGTGCCGGTCGGCGTGACCGACGAGGTCGAGCTGTCTCCCGACCAGACCCTGTACGCGGTGTTCCGCGCCGACGGCGCCCGCCTGGCCGTGCTGACCGACAAGGACGCGGCCGTCGCCGCCGCCCTCGCCCACGAACTGGCGCCGGTGTCGGTGCACTAAGACCCTAGTCGTCGGCCGCATTTTAACTGCGGCCGTTGTTCCCGCCCTTGTGCGGGTGGAAATCCTCGTCCTTCGACAGGCTCAGGATGAGGATTTCCACTGAACCGCCGTCGAATTCGTCCTCATCTGAGCGTGTCGAAGAACGAGGACGGCCGCGCCGCTCGGTCTTGTCGACGCACCCCGTCGAGGCGAGGTAAGGAATCTCGACCGACAACAAGGCGAGGACGACGAAATGAGCGAGACGGGGATCGGACGCCGAAACCTGCTGGGCTTGGCGGGACTGTTGATCGCGGGCCCCGCCTGGGCCGCCGCGCCCAAGCCCCGCGTGGCGATCCAGACCGACCATGGCACGATCGTGGTGGAGCTGGAGGCCGGCAAGGCCCCGATCACCTCCGCCAACTTCCTGCGCTATGTCGACGCCCGCAAGTACGACGGCGGGACCTTCTATCGCGCCTCCAAGACCAAGGGCGTCAAGGGCGCCGGCTCGATCCAGGGCGGGCCGCCCGACCGGGTGCGCCGCTTCGCCCCCATCGCCCACGAAAGCACCCGTCTGACCGGGATCAAGCATCGGGCCGGAACGATCTCCATGGCCCGCAACGCCCCCGGCACGGCCACCTGCGACTTCTTCATCTGCGCCAGCCCGCAGCCCTACCTCGACGCCCATCCCGGCGCAGCGGGGGACAACCAGGGCTTCGCGGCGTTCGGCGGCGTGGTCCAGGGCCTGGACGTGGTCAAGACGATCCTGGCCCTGAAGGCCGACGGGCCGGCACTCTATCCGGCCATGAAGGGCCAGATGCTGAACCCGCCGGTGAAGATCATCGGCATGAAGCGGGTCTGACGGCGATGAAGCACTTCTTGGGAACAGTCGGGTGCGCGGCCCTGGTGTCGCTGGCCGCCGCCCTCCCGTCGACGGCGCTGGCCCGCGAAGGCCTGCTGGCGCGCGCGGTGTCCTGCCAGGTCGACGACGGCGACGTCGCCACGCTGATGGGCGCGCTGGCCGCCGAGGACGCCGGCATGAAATCGGCGGCCCAGGCCTTCGCCGCGCCGTCGGGCAATCTCTATCGCCTGGCCAGGCCGGTCAGCGCGCTGGGCCATTCCGCGGACGCGATCTATGTCTCGCCGGGCCGGATCGTCATGGTGGTTGAAGGCCAGACCCTGGCGGCGGTCTCCGCCCGGCTCCAGCTCGAGGCCGAGCCCTATGGACCCGCCGAGCGGCGGATCGACGATACGCGCAAAATCGTCGCCTACCAGCTCAGCCAAGGGGTCCTGGACGGCAAGGTCCTGGTTGGCTGCGAGTATGGAAATCCCGCCGCCGCGGCCTGGCTGGCCGACGACATGGCGGGGTTCTGACGGGCGGCTGGCCGCTCGACGCGATCAGGCGGCCGTCGGCTTGCTCTCCTGGGCGTGGGTCAGCATCACGTGCACCGCATCGGCCGAGCGGGCCTGGCGCAGTTGCTCGCGCAGCTCAGGCTGGCGCATCATCCGCGACACCCGGGCCAGGGCCCGCAAGTGGCTGGAATCGGCCTCCTTGGGGGCGAACAGGGCGACCAGCAGGTCGACCGGCTTGTCGTCGACCGCGCCGAACGCCACGGGGGTCTCCAGGCGCACGAACACCGCGCGGACCCGGTCGATGTCGGACAGCCGCGCGTGCGGGATGGCCACGCCCTGGCCGACGCCGGTGGAGCCGGCGTTCTCGCGCTCGATCAGGCCCTCCAGCGCCTCGTCGGCGTCGACGCCGAACACCCGGGCGGCGACGTCGGCGATCACGCCGAGGACCTGACGCTTGTTGGCGGCGCTGACTCTGAGGGTGACGGCGCCGGGCTCGAGGAGATCGCCAAGGGTCATGGTGTGGAAACTCGCTCGCAGTCGGTCGTCGCGCTTCGTCGCCGCCTCTCGTCGAGACGGGGGCCTACCGAAACGCGCCGACCGATCCGAGGTTCGATCAGCTTGCGGCCGGAGCGTGCCCGTTCAGCGACTTGGTGCGTTCGGGGTCGATCCAGCCGATATTTCCGTCAGGCCGCCTGTAGACCACCGACAAACCGTCGTGGGCGGCGTTCCTAAACACGATTGCCTGGGACTCGGTCAAGTCCAGTTCCATGACCGCCATGGAAACAGTCATCGTCTTCAGCGAGGCCTGGCTCTCGGCGATGATCATGGCCGACGGGGCGCCGGTCGGATGGTCGTCCTCCGACGTCCAGTCGTCGTCGTCGATCTCGTCGCTGTCGGGGGCCCGCAACACGTACATCGCCGCGTTCTCGGCCTGCTTGGCGTTGGCGGCGATCGAGTGGCTCTTCAGCCGCCGCTTGTAGCGGCGGATGCGCGTCTCGATCTTGGCCAGGGCGGCGTCGAAGGCCGCGTGGGCGTCACCGCCCGACCCATGGCTGATCAGCTGCTGGCCCGAAGCCAGCTTGACCGAACAATCGACCCGGAAGGCGAAGCCCTCCTTGCTGATCACGACATCGGCGTCGCCGCCGCGGTCGAAATACTTGCCGATGCTCAGGGTGATTTCGTCGGAGACTCGCGCTCGCAGAGCCTCGCCAACGTCGACATGCTTGCCGGAGATTTGGACTTGCATGGCCTATCAACGCGCCCGTCCGCGCCTGGTGTCAAGCGTCGCAAAAGCGACTTAAAACAGTCCCGGAATCATGTGCAGCAACCGTTCGACCGCCGCCGCCACCACGCCCGCGCTCAGCACCAGCAGGCCCACGCTGACCGCCGCCATCAGGTAGCCCAGCAGGGCCAGCAGGCCGTCGCGCTGCAGCAGGGCCAGGGCGAGGACGGCCACCGTGGCCCCCGGCGCCAGGTTGCCCAGCGGGATCGGCAGCACCAGCACCAGGGCCAGCAGGGTGCAGACCACGCCGATCAGCCGCTCGCCGACCGGCCCGAACAGGATCTTCAGCCGGGGGCGGGTGACAAGCTCCATCCGCCGGACGATCGGTGTCAGCCTACGGAACAGTCCGCGCAGGTCGTCGCGCTTCAGGGGATGCTCGACCAGCTTGCGCGGCAGCCACGGGACGTCCGACCCCCAGGCGATCTGCGGGGCCAGCAGCAGGATCGGCAGGCTGAGGATCGTCGACGAGCCCGGGGGCAGGGGAAGGCAGTTCAGCAGGCCGAACACCAGCAGCATGGCCCCGAAGGCGCGGCTGTCGAACTGCTCGAGCATCTGGCCGACGGTCAGGACGGGACGCTCGTCCTCGCCGAATCCTTCGATCACGTCGGATAGTCTCTGGATGCTCATGCTCAGCCTTGGGTCGCGTGTCTATCAACGCGGACCGCGAGCGTCCGGACCATCGGTCAGGCGGTTTCCTTGATCAAGCGCCGGCGTTCGACCGACGACGGGATCCGCAGGGCCTCGCGGTACTTGGCCACGGTGCGGCGGGCGATGTCGACGCCGGCTTCCTTGAGGATCTCGACGATGCGATCGTCGGAATGGACGTCCGCCTCGCTGCGCTCGGCCTCGACCAGGGCCTTGATCTTGTGGCGGACGCTGGCGGCCGAGTGGGCCTCGCCGCCCTCGGTGGCCTGGATCGCCGAGGTGAAGAAATACTTCAGCTCGAACACCCCGCGCGGGGTGGCGATGTACTTGTTGGAGGTCACCCGGCTGACGGTGGATTCGTGCATGCCGATGGCGTCGGCGACGGTCTTCAGGTTCAGCGGCCGCAGGTGCTCGACGCCATAGGCCAGGAAGCCGTCCTGCTGGCGGACGATCTCGCTGGAGACCTTCAGGATAGTCTTGGCCCGCTGGTCGAGGCTTTTGACCAGCCAGTTGGCGGTGGCGAAGCTGTCGGAGACGAAGGTCTTTTCCTGGTCCGTCCGCGCGCCCTTGCTGACCCGGGCGTGGTAGCGCTGGTCGACGAGCACCTTGGGCAGGGTGTCGGTGTTCAGCTCCACGTGCCACAGGCCGCCGGGCGTCTCGCGCACGTGGACGTCTGGCGTCAGGGTCTGGGGCGGGTCGGCGTGGAAGGCCGCGCCGGGACGAGGGGTCAGGGCGCGGATCTCGGCGACCATTTCGCGCAGGTCCTCGTCGTCGACGCCGCAGGCCTTGCGCAGGGCGTTCATGTCGCGGCGGGCCAGCAGGTCCAGATTGTCCAGCAGGGCGGCTATGCACGGGTCGTAGCGGTTGACGTCCTTCAGCTGCAGGGCCAGGCACTCGCGCACGTCGCGGGCCATGACGCCGGCAGGCTCGAAGCCTTGCAGGACGCCCAGCACAGCCTCGACGAAGGCCAGGTCGCAGCCCAGGCGGTCGGCGACCTCCTCGAGGTCGGCGCGCAGGTAGCCGGCGTCGTCGACCGCGTCGATCAGCACCCCGGCCACGACGTTCTGGGCGGGGGAGAGGCCGGCCACGGCCAGCTGCTCGGTCAGGTGTTCGACCAGGGTCGGGGCGCGGGTCAGGGCCTCTTCGTAGTGGCCGTCGCCCTCGAAACTGCCGCCGCCGCCGGTGCGCGACCAATCGATCTGGCCGCCGGCCTGCTCGGCTGCGGGATCGGCGCCGTCGCCGGTGGCGCGTTCGCCGGGCGAGACGTCGTCGGGCGCGGCGTCCATCTGTTGGCTGGCGGCGCTGTCGGACACCGCGTCCAGGCCGAGGTTTTCGGGCGTGCGCTCGGCGATGTCTTCAACGGTGCGTTCGGTCTCGGCCGGACCATCGTCGCGCTGGAGCAGGGGATTGCGCTCGAGCTCGGCCTCGACGAAGGCGTCGAGCTCGAGATTCGACAGCTGCAGCAGCTTGATCGCCTGCTGAAGCTGCGGCGTGATGACAAGACCCTGGCCTTGCCGAAGCTCCAATCTGTGGCCGAGAGCCAATGCGCCCTCCTGGGCAAATCAACGACATCTGTTGATCGCCATAAGAGGGGCAGGTTGGTTAACGGGGCGCGAACGCCAGCAAAAAGCGGGCCAGTGCGACACTCCGTCCGGAGAGACGGGCGTTTTTCCCGCAAGGGCGGCTTAACCTACTGAAAAACCAGGATGTCCATTCCGGGCGAGCCGCAGCTGATGGCGGTGCGGCCGGGAATCCGGAACGCCCCGCCCGTCAAAATTTGCCGCGACAAGCTGTCCACGGATTAAAGTTCTGGCGAAAGGTTCGTCGAGGAAGGCCCGGCATCCAGCGTCAGGCGCGCGAAAACCTCGTCCTTCGACAGGCTCAGGATGAGGTTTTCGATTGTCGTCGCCCCGCCAAGCGTCCTCATCCCGAGCCCGTCGAAGGGCGAGGACCAGCCCCGGCGGCCTCAGCGCTCGTCGAAGCTGTCGCCCAGATAGACGCGGCGGACTTCGGGATTGTCGACGATCTCCTGGGGCGAGCCTTCGAAAAGCACCTCGCCGGCGTGGATGATCGAGGCCCGATCGACCATCTGCAGCGTCTCGCGGACGTTGTGGTCGGTGATCAGGATGCCGATGCCGCGGTTCTTCAGGTAGCTGACCACTTCGCGGATGTCGGAGATCGCCAGCGGGTCGATGCCGGCGAACGGCTCGTCCAGCAGCATGAACGACGGTTCGCTGGCCAGGGCCCGGGCGATTTCCACCCGGCGCCGCTCGCCGCCCGACAGCGCCACGGCGGGCGACTTTCGGATGTGGGTGATGCGCAGCTCTTCCAGGATCTGGGTGACCTGCTCGCGGGCCTTGCGTTGGTTCTTCTGGCGCATCTCGACCACGGCCATGACGTTCTGCTCGACCGTCATGCCGCGGAAGATCGAGGCTTCCTGCGGCAGGTAGCCCACGCCCATGCGGGCGCGCTGGAACATCGGCTGGGAGGTGATGTCCTCGCCGTCCAGATAGATCGAGCCATAGTCGGCGGCGACCAGGCCGGTGATCATGTAGAAGCAGGTGGTCTTGCCGGCGCCGTTGGGGCCCAGCAGGCCCGCGACCTCGCCGCGCTTGAGGCGCAGCGAAACGCTCTTCACGACGGGACGGTCGCCGAACGACTTGCCGACGGCGTCGACGAACAGGCCTTCGGAGGCCGCGTCGCGATTGACGCCCAGGGATTGCATCGAAAACGCCATGGGTTCCTACGGCTTGCCGGCGGGCTTCTTGTCTTTGTTCTGGTCGGGATAGAGCACCGCCCGCACACGGGTCTTGCCGCGACCCGTGGCGTTGGATTCCATCTTCACGTCGTTGGTCTTGGTCTTGATCGTCATGCGATCGCCGCGCGCCACGTCCTGGCCCTGAACGGCCACGACGTCGCCGGTCACGACGATGGTGTCGTTGTCATAGGTGTAGACGGCGTGGTCGCCGCGCACCGTCTGCTCGGGCGTCACGTAGAAGACATTGCCGTCGGCCTCGACGCGGTCGACGTCGCCGCAGTCGTTGTTGCCGGTGGGCGAGGACGTCTTGCCCGGCGTCTTGCGGCGATTGTAGACGGTCATGGTCGCCGCCCGCATGCGGGCCTTGTCCTGCAGCACCTCGACCGCGCCGCGGAAGATGGTCTTGCACTGGCTGTTGATGACCTCCTGCTCGTCGGCGGAGATGTCCACCGGCGCGCTGGAATTGTTGCCGCCGGCGGCGGTCGTCTGAGCCGTCGCCGCGCTCCCGAAGCCGACCAGGAGGGCCGGGCCGCTCAACAGGCTGAGGGCGATCGCCGTCGGCGCCATCCATCGATTCATCAACCAGGTCCTCATGTCTATTCGGAAGCCGTCCCTTGTTCCGGGATCGGTTGGCCCGTCTTCCGGTCGATTCGTGTCCTGACGCCGCCCCGGAAGATGATGCGGTCGCCCTTGTCATATACGGAGTAGGCGTTGGATTGCACCTGTCCAGTGGGACCTTCGCCTTGTAGCTCGGTTTCGCCGGTGGTGTTGCCGTTGCGGGTGTCGACCAGGGCCTCGTCCGAGGCGAAGCGATAGCCGGCGCCGTCGTCCATGCGCACATTGCCGTAAAGCTGCAGCTTCAGGGTGTCCTCGCGATAGACGCCGCGGTCGGCGGTCGAGCGGGTAGGGGCGGGGCTGCCCACGCCCAGGGTCAGGGTCGGGGCGTCCAGGAACACCCGCTTGAGGTCGTTCTCGTCGCGCACCGCCGAGCGGGCGGTGATGATGAACGGCCGCCCGTCGCTGGACTGGCCGTAGAAGCGCGGCGTGACCATGCGGATCTGCGCCTTGCTTTCGGACGGCCGCCGGTCGCCGGCGGTGAACGATCGCCACGCCACCTGGCCGCCGACCGTCGCCAGGATGGCGACCATGGCGATCGGCAGGACCACGCGCGCCAGCTTGACGCGGCGCGAGCGGGCGCGCCAGCGGCGCAAGTCCCGCTTGTATCCCGCCCGATCCGCCTCCAGCGTGGTCATGCCTCGGCCTTCAGCTGTGCGCGAAGATGTCGACGTCTTCCCAGCCGGCCAGGTCGAGGGCGGCGCGGTGGGGAAGATAGTCGAACGCCGCCTTCGCCAGGGCCATGCGGCCCTCGCGGACCAGCATGGCGTCCAAACGCTCGCGCAGGGCGTGCAGATGCAGCACGTCGGACGCCGCATAGGCCACCTGTTCGGGCGACAGCGCGGCCGCGCCCCAGTCCGAGCTCTGCTGGACCTTCGACAGCTCGACGCCGACCAGCTCGCGCGTCACGTCCTTCAGGCCGTGGCGGTCGGTATAGGTGCGGGCCAGCTTGCTGGCGATCTTGGTGCAGTACACAGGCGCCGTCATGACACCTAGGTGCAACAGGAACATGGCGATATCGAAGCGGCCGAAGTGAAAAAGCTTCACCACGGCCGGATCGGTCAGCAGGCGCTTGAGGTTGGGCGCGTCATAGGTCGAGCGGTCCAGGCGCACCACGTGGGCGTCGCCGTCGCCCGACGACAGCTGGACCACGCACAGCGGATCGCGGCCCAGGCGCAGGCCCATGGTCTCGGAATCGATCGCGACCGCGGTCGCGCCGGCGAACGCGCCGTCCGGAAGATCGCCTTCATGCAGAAAGTTGGCCAAGTCTAACGTCTCCGCGCCTCGGTCTCGTCGCACGGGACGTTGCGAATTCCGACACGCCTTAAATATGGGGCGCCGACACTATAGGCCGGATGAACAGGATATCTATCCGCTGGTCACGACCATCGCCAGCCCTTGGTTGAGCTTGCGGAGCCTCAATGTCTGGAAATTTCAGATGCCTGGCCGAAGCCTGGATACTTTCGGCGCCACCCCGACCTTCTTTCGAAGGTTGGTAGGGGGTGGTGCCCAGGAGAGGACTCGAACCTCCACGACCTTTCAGTCACTGGCACCTGAAGCCAGCGCGTCTACCAATTCCGCCACCTGGGCCTGCAAAGCAATCCGTGGATCGCCGCGAGGCCGGGACGTTTATGCAAAGGTTTTGACCGCGTCAATCGCTTAGTTGCGCATTTCGTTGCGATTGGGCTCGCGGTCGTCTATCCCCCGGCTCACGGGTTTAGGACGAGGTTGATTATGCAAGGTCTGGTCACGGTGTTCGGCGGCTCCGGCTTCGTCGGCGGCCAGGTCGTACGCGCGCTCGCCAAGGCGGGCCATCGCGTGCGGGTGGCGGTGCGCAATCCGAACCTGGCCTATCGCATGCGGATGCTGGGCGACGTCGGCCAGATCGAGGTCGTGCAGGCCAATGTCCGCAACGTCCCGTCGGTGGCCCGCGCCGTCGACGGCGCCGAAGCCGTGGTCAACCTGGTCGGCGTCCTGTGGGAAAGCGGCCGGCAGAAGTTCCAGACCCTGCACGTGATGGGCGCCCGGACGATCGCCGAGCAGGCCCGGGCGGCCGGCGCCGCGCGCCTGGTGCAGGTCTCGGCCCTGGGCGCCGACGTCAACGCGTCGTCGAAGTACCTGCGCACCAAGGCCGAGGGCGAAGCGGCCGTCCGCGCCGCGTTCCCGGGCGCGGTGGTGATCCGCCCGTCGGTCGTGTTCGGCGCCGAGGACAAGTTCTTCAACAAGTTCGGCCAGATGGCCGCCCTGTTCCCCGCCCTGCCGCTGATCGGCGGCGGCGAGACCAAGTTCCAGCCGGTCTATGTCGGCGACGTGGCCGCCGTGGTGGCCAAGGCGGTCTCCAGCCCGGCCGCCGAGGGCCTGACCTACGAGCTGGGCGGCCCAACCGTCTACAGCTTCAAGGCGCTGATGGAGCTGATCCTGCGCGAGACCGGCCGCAACCGCGTGCTGGCCCCGATCCCGTTCTTCGCCGCCGGCCTGATCGGCAAGGTCGGCGATTTGTCGCCGATCAACCCGCCGCTGACCTCGGACCAGGTCGAGTCGCTGAGGACCGACAATGTCGCCGACCATGGCCTGCCGGGCCTGGCCGAGGCCGGCGTCGTCCCGACCGCCGTCGAGGCGGTGGTTCCGTCCTACCTCTACCGCTACCGCAAGGGCGGCCAGTACGCCGAGGTGCCGGCGGGGGCGTTCTGATCCTTCTCCCCACGGGAGAAGCAAGCAAAAGCCGCGTTCGGTCTTGCGACCGGGCGCGGCTTTTTCGTTCAGCGACCGGGGACATGCCCTTGCGGCGCGTCCCCAACAGCTAGCGTCGCACCAAGTCTCGGGGACACGCCGCAAGGGCATGTCCCCAGTGGTTTGGCTGGTCAGCGCGGCATGTAGATCAAGCCCAGGCCGATCACGCCGACCACGATCCGCCACCAGGCGAACGGGGTGAAGCCGCGCTTGCCGATGAAGGCGATCATCGTCTTGACCACCACCAGGCCCGACAGGAACGACACTACGAAGCCGATGGCGATCGTGCCGGCGTGGCTGGGGTCGATGTCCTTGTAGCTCTTGAGGAGGTCCAGGGCGAAGGCCCCGACCATGATCGGGATGGCCATGAAGAAGCTGAACTCGGCCGCGGCCTTGCGCTCGACCCCCAGCAGCATCGAGCCGACGATGGTCGAGCCCGAGCGCGACACGCCGGGAACCAGCGACAGGCACTGGAACAGGCCGATCAGGAAGGCGGTCTTCAGGGACAGGGCCATGCCGTCCTCCTCGCGCACCGGCAGCTTGGAGCGGTCGACCCACAGCAGCAGGAAGCCGCCGACGATCAGCGACACGCAGATCACCTGCGGCAGGAACGGGTTCTCGAAGAAGTGCTTGATCACCCCGTGCAGCAGCAGGCCGGCGGCGAAGGCGGGGATGCAGCCGATGATCACGCTGAGCGCGAAGCGGCGGGCTTCCGGTTTGGTCGGCAGGCCGACCACCACCTGCCACAGGCGCTGGAAGTAGACGGCGACCACGGCCAGGACCGCGCCCAGCTGGATCAGGACGATGAAGGTGTCCCAGGTCGGATCGGTCAGGCCCAGGGCGATCTTGGTCAGCAGCAGGTGCCCGGTCGAGGACACGGGAATGAATTCGGTCAGGCCCTCGACCAGGCCCAGCACGATCGCGATCAGCCAATCCGGCATCGTCAGTCCTCTCAAGGGCCGGGCCTAGGCGCGGCCGCCGCAAAAAGTCCCGCCCGGGAAGCGGGGTAAGCATCGGGTTTATCCGCCGGCCCGCGTCGCGGAACCGTGGAGACGAGCCTGGCGGCCGTCCAGGCCCGTCCTGCCCCGATTTCGTGTCGATCGTTCGTCCGCCGGCCTTCGCCCGCCCGAAAAGCGGGCGACCGCACGGAGACGGAAAGGCCGCGTCAGATTTCCTGGTTGTACTTGCCGACCCGGTCGCCCAGGCGCGGCTTGACCTCCTGGCGGAACAGGGCCCGCATGTCGTCCTCCGACTGCGTGCTTTCGACCACCACGACGATCTCGGGCTTGTTGGACGAGGCGCGGACCAGCACCCACGAGCCGTCCTCCAGGTGCACCCGGACGCCGTTGACGGTGATCACCTCGGTGATCTTCCGCCCCAGGATCGACCCGCCGGCGGCGAACAGGTCCTGGTATTCCTGCACCACGTCGTCGACGACGCCGTACTTCACCTCGTCGCCGCAGTGCGGGCTCATGGTCAGGGAGGTGAAGGCCACGGGCAGGGCCTTGCGCATGTCCGACAGCTTCACGCCCGGATTGCGGTCCAGCATGGCCAGGATGGCGGCCGCCGCGGTCAGGCCGCAGTCGTAGCCGTAGCCCAGCTCGCCGTTCATGAAGAAGTGGCCGCTCTTCTCGAAGCCGGCCAGGGCGCCCAGCTCGGCGCTCTTGCGCTTGATGTAGCTGTGGCCGGTCTTCCAGTAGATCACCTTGCAGCCGTGGGCGGCCAGGATCGGATCGGTGGCGTAGAGGCCGGTCGACTTGACGTCGACCACGAAGGTCGCGCCCGGGTTCAGCGGGGCCAGGTCGCGGGCCAGCATCAGGCCGATCTTGTCGGCGAAGATCTCCTCGCCCTCGTCGTCGACCACGCCGCAACGGTCGCCGTCGCCATCGAAGCCGAAGGCCAGGTCGGCGCCGTGCTCGCGGACGGCGTGGGCCATCGCGTGCAGCATCTCGGCGTCTTCGGGGTTCGGATTGTACTTGGGGAAGGTGTAGTCGAGGTCGGTGTCCATGCCGACGACCTCGGAGACGCCCATCCGCTGCAGGCCCTCGACGGCGAAGGCGCCGGCCGTGCCGTTGCCGCAGGCGGCGATCACCTTCAGAGGCCGGGTGATCTGGGCCCGCTTGGCCACGTCGGCGATGTAGCGCTCGGCCTCGCCCTGCACCCGGATCAGCTTGCCGCCGTCGCGCTCGACGAAGGCGCCGCCCAGCACGATCGCCTTCAGGCGGCCCATCTCGTCGGGGCCGAAGGTCAGGGGCCTCTGGGCGCCCATCTTCACCCCGGTCCAGCCGTTCTCGTTGTGGCTGGCGGTGACCATGGCCACGCAGGGGATGTCCAGGTCGAACTGGGCGAAATAGGCGGTGGGCGACAGGGCCAGGCCGATGTCGTGCACCTCGCAGCCGGCGCTGATCAGGCCCAGGATCAGGGCGTTCTTGATTGAACTCGAATAGGACCGGAAGTCGTGGCCGACCACGATCCGCGACTGGCCCAGCTCGTGGATGTAGGTCCCCAGGCCCAGGCCCAGGGCCTGCACGCCCAACAGGTTGATCTCGGGCCCGAACAGCCAGCGTGCATCGTATTCCCGGAACCCCGTGGCCTTGACCAGAGGCTCATTCTCATAGGCGGCCGTGTTGGGGACGAGATCGGCGCGGGGCTTGGAGAACATCAATCACATTTCGGCTGTTGAGGGGCGGGCGAGGGTGGCGGCGGGCACGATTCAGGACTCGCGCCGATTTGCCAAGCCTGGGCTCGGGTGAAGTCCCGGCGCGACTATCCGGAGCTCGTGACGATTTCTCCCGAGGCGGACGCGGGCGTTGGGCCCGGCCGGAACGATGCGAAGGGGCTGTGTTAGAGTGGCCGCAGATCCAAGGCAATCCGGGGCGAGCCGCCGATGACGCGGCGGGGCCTTGCTTCGACGCGATCTCGGGTCGCTAGAAGGGCTGGGTCAACAAAGTAGACGAGTTGGGGCGTCTTCTGCGATTCTTTCGCAATAGCCCTGCGCCCATCACGGATATATTCGTCTATATTTTTGACTAGCGCATTCTTCTTGCCCTCAAGAGTCCGTATGAGGCCCTCGCACGCAAATTTTTCCCTGGCAGCAGGGACGAGGGAAGTCGCATGGCCGAGCGCATGCTGAAATTCACGACCGTAGCCCGCAAGACGCCCGAAAAGCGGGCGGCGAGCGAGCGCAATGGCGACTTCCACGAGATCTACGCCGACTTCATCGACGCGAAAGCCACCGAGCAGGCCTCGCGTTGCTCGCAATGCGGCGTGCCGTTCTGCCAGACCCACTGCCCGCTGCACAACAACATCCCCGACTGGCTGCGGATGACCGCCGAGGGCCGGATCCAGGAAGCCTACGAGCTGTCGCAGGCCACCAGTTCGATGCCGGAAGTCTGCGGCAGAATCTGCCCCCAGGACCGCCTGTGCGAAGGCAACTGCGTCATCGAGCAGTCGGGCCACGGCACCGTGACCATCGGTTCGGTCGAGCGCTACCTGACCGACAAGGCCTGGGAGATGGGCTGGGTCAAGCCGCTGGTCGCCAAGGCCGATCGCGGCCAGTCGGTCGCCGTCATCGGCGCCGGTCCGGCCGGCCTGTCGGCCGCCGAACGGCTGCGCGAGGAAGGCTACGCCGTCACCGTCTACGACCGCCACGACCGAGCCGGCGGACTGCTGATCTACGGCATTCCCGGCTTCAAGCTGGAAAAGGAAGTGGTCGAGCGCCGCACCCAGCGCCTGGCCGATGGCGGCGTGGTGTTCAAGCTGGGCTTCGAGGTCGGCCGCGACGCCACCCTGCAGCAGCTGCGTGACCAGCACGACGCGGTGCTGATCGCCGTGGGCGTCTACGCCGCGCGCGACCTGACCGCCCCGGGCTCGGGCTCGCAGGGCGTCGTGCCGGCCCTGGACTACCTGATCGCCTCCAACCGCAAGACGCTGGGCGACGAGGTTCCCGCCTATGACAGCGGCGAGCTGAACGCCGAGGGCAAGGACGTCGTGGTGGTCGGCGGCGGCGACACCGCCATGGACTGCGTGCGCACCGCCATCCGCCAGGGCGCGACCTCGGTCACCTGCCTCTATCGCCGCGACAAGGCCAACATGCCCGGCTCGCTCCGCGAAGTGGCCAACGCCGAGGAAGAGGGCGTGACCTTCGAGTGGCTGGCGGCCCCGCGCGCCCTGCAGGGCGACGCCGAGGCCGTGACCGGCGTGCGCGCCATCCGCATGCGCCTGGGCGCCCCGGACGCCTCGGGCCGCCAGACTCCGGAAGAGATCGACGGCGGCGACTTCGACCGTCCGGCCCAGCTGGTGGTCAAGGCCCTGGGCTTCGAGCCCGAGAACCTGCCGCAGCTGTGGTCGGCGCCGGACCTGAAGACCACCCGCTGGGGCACGGTCAAGGCCGACGTCCGCCACCAGATGACCAATCTGGACGGCGTGTTCGCGGCCGGCGACATCGTGCGCGGCGCCTCGCTGGTGGTCTGGGCGATCAAGGACGGCCGCGACGCCGCCGACGCCATGCACCGCTACCTGATGACCAAGACCGGCGCCGCGGCGCTGATCGCGGCGGAGTAAGATCATGTCCGAACACGACCTCTATCTGAAGAACCGCCAGGCCCTGATCGACGGCCACGCCTATGACCCGTCGACCGAGCGCGACGCGTGCGGCGTGGGCCTGGTGTGCGCCATCGACGGCCAGCCGCGCCGCGAAGTCGTCGAACTGGCGATCAAGGCCCTCAAGGCCCTGTGGCACCGCGGCGCGGTCGACGCGGACGGCAAGACCGGCGACGGGGCCGGGGTGCTGGTCAGCGTTCCGCAGGACTTCTTCGTCGACCAGGTGCGCCGCACCGGCCACGCCCTGCGCCAGGGTCCGATCGCCGTCGGCCAGGTCTTCCTGCCGCGCACGGATCTCGGCGCCCAGGAGGCCTGCCGCACGATCGTCGAGGCCGAGGCCCTGCGCTTCGGCTTCTACATCTATGGCTGGCGCCAGGTGCCGGTCGACACCTCGGTGATCGGCGAGAAGGCCAACGCCACCCGCCCCGAGATCGAGCAGATCATGCTGGCCGCCCCGGCCGGCCTGGAGGGCGAGGCGCTGGAGCGGGCCCTGTTCCTGTGCCGCAAGCGCATCGAAAAGCGCGTCCACGCCCAGAACATCAGCGACTTCTACATCTGCTCGTTCTCGGCCAAGTCCCTGATCTACAAGGGCATGTTCCTGGCCGAGCACATCGACGAATTCTATCCGGACCTGAAGGACGAGCGCTTCGCCGCGGCGGTGGCGATCTTCCACCAGCGCTATTCGACCAACACCTTCCCGCAATGGCGCCTGGCCCAGCCGTTCCGGATGCTGGCCCACAATGGTGAGATCAACACCATCAAGGGCAACATCAACTGGATGAAGTCCCACGAGATCAAGATGGCGGCCGACGCCTTCGGCGAGTTCGGGGACGATGTGAAGCCGGTGATCCAGCCGGGCGGGTCCGACAGCGCCAACCTGGACAACACCTTCGAGGTGCTGGTCCGGGCCGGCCGCGACGCGCCGATGGCCAAGACCCTGCTGGTCCCGGAAGCCAACGGCCCGCACATGAAGGCCTCGCACAAGGCCCTCTACAGCTATTGCAACGCGGTGATGGAGCCGTGGGACGGCCCGGCCGCCCTGTGCGCCACCGACGGCCGCTGGGTCGTGGCCGGCAAGGACCGCTCGGGCCTGCGCCCGCTGCGCGTGGCCTATACCGACGACGGCCTGGTGATCATGGGCTCGGAGGCGGGCATGTGCGGCGTCGAGGAAAGCCGCATCACGCGCAAGCTGGCCATCTCGCCGGGCCGGATGATCGCCATCGACCTGCTGGGCGGCAAGCTCTACGGCGAGGACGAGATCATCGACGAACTGGCCGATCGCCACCCCTATACCGACTGGCTGGGCAACATGGTCGATCTCGAAAAGGAGATCGGCCCCGGCCCCGAGCCGCGCAAGTACGGCCGCGAGGAGCTGACCCGCCGCCAGGCCGCCGCCGGCTTCAGCCTCGAGGACCTGGAAATGGTCCTCGCGCCCATGGTCGAGGAGGGCAAGGAAGCCGTCGGTTCGATGGGCGACGACGCGCCGCTGGCCGTGCTGTCGGAAAAGTACCGGCCGCTCAGCCACTTTTTCCGCCAGAACTTCAGCCAGGTGACCAACCCGCCGATCGATCCCCTGCGGGAAACCGGCGTGATGAGCCTGAAGACCCGGTTCAAGAACCTGGGCAACATCCTGGCCCAGGACGCGGCCCAGGCCGATGTCTACGTGCTGGAAAGCCCGGTGCTGACCACCGGCATGTACGAGCGCATCCATGGCCTGCTGGGCCAGAAGAACGTCGCCGTCATCGACTGCACCATGCCGCTGCCGGCGGAGGAGGCGCGGCCGGGCGACGCCCTGCGCGCCAATCTCGACCGCATCCGGGCCGAGGCCGAGGACGCGGTGCTGCGCGGCTGCGGCGCCATCGTCCTGACCGACGAGGGCAGCCAGGCCGATCGCGTGGCCCTGCCGATGATCCTGGCCACCGGCGGCGTCCACGCCCACCTGGTCAACAAGGGCCTGCGCTCGTACGTCTCGATCATCGTCCGCTCGGCCGAGTGCCTGGACACCCACTATTTCGCGGTGCTGGTCGGCGTCGGCGCCACGGCGGTCAACGCCTACCTGGCCCAGGAAAGCTTCCAGGACCGCCTGGAGCGCGGCCTGGTCGGCGACAAGTCGCTGCGCGACGTCTGCATCAACTTCAAGACAGCCATCGAAGGCGGCCTGCTGAAGATCATCTCCAAGATGGGCATCAGCGTCATCTCCTCGTACCGCGGCGGCTACAACTTCGAAGCCGTCGGCCTGTCGCGCGCCCTGGCGGCCGAGTTCTTCCCCGGCATGCCCTCGCGCATCTCGGGCATCGGCCTGGCCGGCCTGGAGAGCAAGGCGGTCGAGCTGCACCGCAAGGCCTGGGGCGAGACGGCCGTGACCCTGCCGGTCGGCGGGCTCTACAAGCTGCGCCGTTCGGGCGAGGCCCACGCCTTCGAGGCGCGGCTGATCCACACCCTGCAGAGCGCCTGCGACACCGGCGACTTCGAGCTGTACCGCCGCTGGTCCAACGGCCTGCGCACGCAAAAGCCGATCCAGCTGCGCGACCTGCTGGACTGGCGCTCGGACCGCAATCCGATCTCGACCGACGACGTCGAGAGCGTCAACGAGATCCGCAAGCGCTTCGTCACCCCCGGCATGAGCCTGGGCGCCCTGGGCCCCGAGGCGCACGGCGTGCTGAACATCGCCATGAACCGGATCGGCGCCAAGTCGGTGTCGGGCGAGGGCGGCGAGGACTCCGCCCGCTACAAGCCCCTGCCGAACGGCGACAACCCCAACAGCGCCATCAAGCAGGTGGCGTCGGGGCGGTTCGGCGTCACGGCCGAATATCTGAACCAGTGCCGCGAGATCGAGATCAAGGTCGCCCAGGGCGCCAAGCCGGGCGAGGGCGGGCAACTGCCCGGCTTCAAGGTCACCGAGATGATCGCCCGTCTGCGCCACGCCACGCCCGGCGTGATGCTGATCAGCCCGCCGCCGCACCACGACATCTATTCGATCGAGGACCTGGCCCAGCTGATCTACGACCTGAAGCAGATCAACCCGATCGCCCGGGTCACGGTCAAGCTGGTGGCCGCCACCGGCATCGGCGCGATCGCGGCCGGGGTGGCCAAGGCCAAGGCCGACGTCATCCTGGTGGCCGGCAATGTCGGCGGCACGGGCGCGTCCTCGCAGACCTCGGTCAAGTACGCCGGCGGTCCGTGGGAGATGGGCCTGTCGGAAGCCAACCAGGTGCTGACCCTGAACAACCTGCGCCACTCGGTGGTGCTGCGCACGGACGGCGGCATCCGCACCGGCCGCGACGTGGTGATCGCCGCCATGCTGGGCGCCGAGGAGTTCGGCATCGGCACCGCCTCGCTGGTGGCCATGGGCTGCATCATGGTGCGCCAGTGCCACTCCAACACCTGCCCGGTGGGGGTCTGCACCCAGGACGAAGCCCTGCGCGCCAAGTTCACCGGCACGCCGGAAAAGGTCATCAACCTGTTCAGCTTCGTGGCTGAAGAGGTCCGCGAGATCCTGGCCGGTCTGGGCTTCAAGTCCCTGCAGGAAATCGTCGGCCGCACCGACCTGCTGGCCCAGGTGTCGCGCGGCGGCGAGCACCTGGACGACCTGGACCTGAACCCGCTGCTGGTTCGCGCCGATCCCGGCCAGAACAAGCCCTACTGCACGGTGGAGGGCGGCCGCAACGCCGTGCCCGACACCCTGGACGCCCAGATCGTCCGCGACGCGGCGCCCCTGCTGGAGCGCGGCGAGAAGATGCAGCTGACCTATACGGTCCGCAGCACCGCCCGCTCGATCGGCTCGCGCACCTCCAGCCACATCGTGCGCAAGTTCGGCATGAAGGGCTTGCCGGCCGGCCACCTGACCGTCCAGCTCAAGGGTTCGGCCGGTCAGAGCCTGGGGGCCTTCGCGGTCCAGGGCCTGCGCATCGAGCTGACCGGCGAGGCCAACGACTATGTCGGCAAGGGCCTGTCGGGCGCGACGATCGTGATCAAGCCCGCCCGCGGACTGGCCGCGCCCGAGACCAACACCCTGATCGGCAACACCGTGCTGTTCGGGGCCACCTCGGGCCGGCTGTTCGCGGCCGGCCAGGCCGGCGAACGCTTCGCGGTCCGCAACTCCGGCGCCACCACGGTGGTCGAGGGCTGCGGCGCCAACGGCTGCGAGTACATGACCGGCGGCCAGGTGGTGATCCTGGGCCCGACGGGCGGCAACTTCGGGGCCGGCATGACCGGCGGCATGGCCTTCGTCCTCGACCAGCACGGCCGGTTCGAGAACCTGGTCAATCCGGACAGCATCCTGGTCCAGCGCCTGGCCTCGCCCTACTGGGAAGGCGTGCTGCGCTCGCTGGTGGCCGAGCACGCCCGCGAGACGGACTCGGCCTTCGCCGAGAGCCTGCTGCGCGACTGGGATCGGGTGCGCGACCTGTTCTGGCAGGTCTGCCCCAAGGAGATGGTCTCGCGGCTTCCGCAACCCCTGGCGGCGGAAGAGGCGGTTCACGAGCGGGCTTAGCGCTGCCGTAAAGATGGATTAACATGGGCCTCTCAACCGGAGAGGCCCATGCTGCACACCTTGATGCTCCTGGCCGCGACGACGGCGGTGCAGGTCCCGTCCGGGCCAGGTTGGGACGATCCCACCGATCTCGGTGGGGTCGGTCCATGGGACTTGAGGTGCGTGCGCGACGGCAGCTTCACCAGCTGGAACCATGTCGAGGGCTGCTCCGCCAGGGCTACGGTCAATGGTGTTCAGCTGGTGATCGTCAGGACGGCGAACGAGGCTTACACCGCCTTGGGTGACGTTCCTGGCTGCCCGCCCCCAACGGGCTCGACGGACCTTTCGCCCAAGGCGCTCAACAAGCCTGGCCCGGCGCGGGTCCGGCTGGTCCGCGACGCCCTGCGGCGGACGATCAGGGCGGCGGTCGATCGCTGCGGAGCCGGGCGCGATCTCAAGACCTTCGTCGTGCGCGACAGCGACATCGAGGCGATCCTGAAGGCCAGCGAGGGACTTCAGGACCTGAACGGGCCCAGGTCTTAAGGGATCAGGCTCCCGGTCTCACACCCACGTACCGGGCCCGGGGCCGGATCAGCTTGCCCGTCTGCAGCTGCTCGATGGCGTGGGCGTGCCAGCCCGCCATCCGCCCGACGGCGAACAGGCTGAACGGCGCGTCGGCCGGCAGGGCCAGGGTGCGGGACATCCCCACCAGGGCGAAGTCGATGTTGGGCAGGAGGCCTGTGGCGGCTTCCGTCTCGGCGCGCAATTGCGCCAGCACGGCCGGGACCTTGAAGGCGCCCAGCAGGGCCGCCGCCCGCGGGTCGCCGTCGGGATAGAGCGGGTGGCCGAAGCCGGGCATGGCCGAGCCCTGGGCCAGGCGTTCGGCCACGGCCCTGGCTGGCCCGCGCCGCTCGGCCTCGTCGACGAACATCTCCACCCGCGCCGCCATGCCCCCGTGCAGGGGACCCGACAGGGCCGCCAGCCCGGCGAGGGACGCGGCCGCCAAGGAAGCGCCCGTCGAGGCGGCGACCCGCACCGCGAAGGTCGAGGCGTTCAGTTCGTGGTCGGCCAGCAGCACCACGGCCCGGCGGACGAGGTCGGCGCCGTGGGCGTCCAGGGCCCAGGCGTCGGCGAGGCGCTGGTGGATGGGGCCCCCGCCGATCGCGCCCGCGACGGCGTCGGCGGCCGCTTCCAGCAGGCCCGCCGCCTCCATGGCCAGGGCCAGCGGCGCGCGGCCTCGGGCCGGCGGGTCGATCCCGGCGCGGGCGGCCAGGGTGGAGAACAGCCGGGCGCGCGGCGTCTCGCCCTTCTTGGGCTTCTTGGGCTCCGGCCCGGTCAACGGCGCGCCATGGCCGCCGCGCAGCAGGCGGGCGACCTGCTCCAGGCTGTGCATGCGCGCCAGGTCGACGGCGTCCTGGCCGCGATAGAAGAGGCGCCCGCCTTCGACCGTGGTGATCGCCGACGGCAGGACCGGCTCGCCCCAGGCGATGGCCTCGGCCGCCACGTCGGCGGCCCGCCGCCCGCGGGCCTTCTTCGCCGCCAGGGCCGCGACGTCGGAGGCGCGATAGAGGCTGCGGCGCGGATCGTCGGGATGCGCCGTCGCGCCCACCCGACCCCGGCTGACATAGGCGTACAGCGTCTGAGCCCGCACCCCCAGCGCCGCCATCGCCTGTTCCGCATCGATCCACTCGGCCATTCATATTGATTATATTGATCAAGATTGACGATCAAGCTTCGGAGGCGTGGATTGCGGGTCGAAAGGAGACCTCATCCATGTCCAAGGGTCTTTCCGCCGTTCCCGCCGCTGGTCCCGTCGCCGAAGGCCTGGAAGGCGTCGTCGCCGCCCATACCGTGCTCTCCGACGTCGACGGCCAGGCCGGCCGCCTGACGATCCGGGGCTACGCCGTCGAGGATCTGGCCCATCGCGCGAGCTTCGAGGACGTCGCCCACCTGCTGCTGGACGGCTTCTTCGACGGGATGCCGTCGGACCTGGGCGCGGCCCTCGGCGCGGCCCGGGTTCGGGCCTTCGCCGAGGTCGCCGCGTTGGACGAGGGTCTGGCCCGGCGCGATCCGGTCGAGGCTGTCCGCGCCCTGATCGCCCGCCTGCCCGACGGCGATGGCCTCGACACGGCGCTGCTGCTGATCGCCGCCCCCGCCGTCTTCACGCCCGCCGTGCTGCGGGTCGCCGCTGGCCAGTCGCCGGTCGCGCCCGATGCGGCGCTATCGCACGCCGCCGACATGCTGCGGATGACGCGCGGCGTTCCGGCGACGGACGGGGAGGCGAGGGCGCTGGACGCCTATCTGGTCACGGTCTGCGACCACGGCCTGAACGCCTCGACCTTCGCCGCCCGGGTGGTGGCCTCGACCCGCGCCGGCCTGACCTCGGCGGTGCTGGCCGGAATCTCGGCGTTGAAGGGCCCGCTGCACGGCGGGGCGCCCGGGCCGGTGATCGAGATGCTGGACGCCATCGGCGCGCCCGACAACGCCCAGGCCTGGATCCTGGCGGCCCTGGCGCGCGGCGACCGGCTGATGGGTTTCGGCCACCGCATCTACCGGGTCCGCGACCCGCGGGCCGACGCCCTGAAGGCCGCGATCCGCCAGCTGGCCCAGACCTCCAGCACGGTTCCCGGCCGCCTGGCCTTCGCCGAGGCGGTGGAACAGGCCGCCCTGCGGATCCTGCGCGACCACAAGCCCGACCGGCCGCTGGACACCAATGTCGAGTTCTACACCGCCGTCCTGCTGGAGGCCTTGGGCCTGCCGCCGCCCGCGTTCACCTGCGTGTTCGCCATGGGCCGCACCGCCGGCTGGATCGCCCACGCCCGCGAACAGCTGGCCACCGGCAAGCTGGTCCGCCCGCAGTCGGTCTATGTGGGGCCGAGGACCAAGGCGGCGGCCTAGGGAGAGCCGCTCTTAACTTAGCAACCGTCATCCCGGGCCTCGTGCCCGGGACCCCTTTGCCCGCCGTAGCTGCGGAGGGGCGGCGCGCCGGCGCGCCATTGTTTCTCACCGTCAGCTGAACCAGGGGTCCCGGGCACGAGGCCCGGGATGCCGGCTGAAGGGTAGGGGCGCCACGGCCTACCTTGCGAACCTGTCGCGCGAGTCGTTCTCGCTGGGGCTGTGCGGCGAGCCTTGCTAGACAGCATCCATGTCCGCTCCGTTCGCCCCCGCCCTGACCGCCGCCGAGTCCCTGGTGCTGACCCGCCGGGTCACGACCCTGTCGGTGGGCGTGGCGGCCGTCCTGATCGCGATCAAGGGCGTGGCCTGGCTGATGGGGCATTCGGTGGCCCTGCTGGCCTCGCTGGCCGACAGCGGGCTGGACCTGGTCGCCTCGCTGATCACCTTCTACGCCGTGCGCTACGCCGCCGTCCCGCCCGACGCCGAACACCGCTTCGGCCATGGCAAGGCCGAGGCCTTCGCCAGCCTGACCCAGGGCGGCCTGGTGTTCGCGTCGGCGGCGCTGATCGGCCAGGAAGCGATCCGCGCCTTCGGCCGCGCCGCGCCGCCCGAGCACGGCGCCCTGGGCGTCGGCGTGATGGCCGCCTCGATCGTCCTGACCCTGCTGCTGATCCGGGCCCAGACCGAGGTGACCAAGAGGACGCGCTCGGTGGCGGTGTCGGGCGACCGCGCCCACTACGCCGCCGACCTGGCGTCGAACGCCGTGTCGCTGGTCGGCCTCGGCGCGGCCAGCCTGCTGCATCTGGCCTGGGTGGACGCCGCCGCGGGCCTGGCCGTGGCGCTGTGGCTGCTGTGGGGGGCGATCGGCGTGTTTCGCGAGGCGGCCCACCAGTTGATGGACCACGAGCTGCCGCTGGAGGACCGCGAACGGATCATCGCCCTGCTGACCGCCGACCCCCGGGTGCTCGGCGTCCACCAGGTGCGCACCCGCGCCTCGGGCCCCTACATGCACGTCCAGGCCCACATGGACCTGGATCCGGCCCTGGTCCTGAGCGTCGCCCATGCGGTGATGGTGGCGGCCGAGAACCGCGTCCTCGAGGTCTTTCCGGCCGCCGACATCCTGCTTCACCCCGATCCGCGCGGCGCGGCCGAGCCGCATGGCGGGGCGTTCGGCGAGGCGCCGCCGGGCTGAGCGCGCATCGCCGGGCTTGCCGACCGCGCCCGACGGGGCCAAATGGCGCTTCCTGCACAGACGACGAGCAACCCTTCCAATGGACGACACCCTGGCCAAGCTGCCGCGAGCCTTCGCCGGCGCCACCGTGCTGGTGCTGGGCGACGTGATGCTGGATCGGTTCGTCTACGGCGCGGTGGACCGCATCTCGCCCGAGGCGCCGGTGCCGGTGATCGCCGTCGAGCGCGAGACGGCGATGCTGGGCGGGGCGGGCAACGTGGCTCGCAACGTCGCGGCCCTGGGCGGCCGGGCGGTGCTGGTGGGGGTGGTCGGCGACGACGACGCCGGCCGGGCGCTGAATGGCCTGATCGACCGGGAGCCCAGCCTCGACTCGGCCCTGATCGTCGACGCCCGCCGCCGCACCACCGAGAAGACCCGCTACATCTCCGGCTCGCACCAGATGCTGCGCGCCGACCGCGAGGACCGGGGCGAGGCCGACGGCCAGGCCCTGCTGGCGGCGTTCAACGCCCACCTGCGCGAGGTCGACGTGGTGGTGCTGTCCGACTACGCCAAGGGCGTGCTGACCCCCGTGGTCCTGAAGGCCGCCATCGCGGCCGCCAACGCCGCCGGCAAGCCGGTGATCGTCGACCCCAAGAGCCGGGACTTCTCCCGCTATGACGGCGCGACGCTGATCAAGCCCAACCGCCGCGAGGCCGCGGAGGCCACCGGCGTGACCGGAGCCGGCGACGAGGCCGCCGCCGACGCCGCCGACGCCATCCTGGCCGGCGCGCCCAATCTGTCGGCCACCCTGATCACCCGGGGCGGGGCGGGGATGACCCTGGCGGTGCGCGGCGAGGCCCCTGTCCATCTGCCGGCGACGGCCCTGGAAGTGTTCGACGTCTCGGGCGCCGGCGACACCGTCGCCGCGACCCTGGCGCTGGCCTTGGCGCGCGGCGCCAGTCCGCTGGACGCGGCCCGCCTGGCCAACCTGGCCGCCGGCCTGGTGGTGGCCAAGCTGGGCACCGACGTGGTCACCGCCGACGAGCTGGTCGGTCTGGCCCATGGCGAGCACGCCGATCCCGTCGCCGACAAGATCGCCGATCTGGACGGGGCCCTGGCTGTCGTCGCCGGCTGGCGGGCCCGGGGCCTGAAGGTGGGCTTCACCAACGGCTGCTTCGACCTGCTGCACCCGGGCCACGTGTCGCTGCTGGCCCAGGCCAAGGCGGCGTGCGACCGGCTGATCGTCGGCCTGAACACCGACGCCTCGGTCCAGCGCCTGAAGGGCCCGACCCGGCCGGTGCAGAAGGAGGGCGGCCGCGCCACCGTGCTGGCCTCGCTGTCGGCGGTGGACCTGGTGGTGCTGTTCGACGAGCCGACCCCGCTGGCCCTGATCCAGGCCTTCCGCCCCGACGTGCTGGTCAAGGGCGCCGATTACACGGTCGAGACCGTGGTCGGCTCGGACGTGGTGCTGGGCTATGGCGGCAAGGTGTTGCTGGCCCAGCTGAAGGCCGGCCAGAGCACCACCAACCTGATCGGCCGGATGAACGCCAAGGCGTGATCCGCGGTCGCGATCGGGCCGGACGCCGAGAAACCTTACGAAATCCCTTAATTCGGCCGTGAAGTCGGCCGATGACCGGCGTTCAGCAAGCTGTTGTTAAGCAAAACGGCGCATCGATCGAACGATGCAGCCTGAATGCGCGTGGGCATGAGCGTCGAACGAACCCTTCACCACTTTCCCCTCGATCCGGCCTCCCGCCAGGTGCGCCTCGCCCTGGGCGAGAAGCGCCTGCCGTTCGTCGAGGTGCAGGTGCGCTATTGGGAAGGGCCAACCGAGTTCCTCAAGCTCAACCCGTCGGGCCTGCCGCCGGTGCTGATCGAGACCAAGCATCAGCGCACCACGGTGATCGCCGAGAACCGGGCCATCCTCGAGCACATCGAGGAGCAGGAACCCGAACCGGCCCTGCTGGGCCGCGAGCCGGGCGAGCGGGCCGAGGCGCGCCGGCTGCTGCAATGGTTCGATCGCAAGTTCGACAACGAGGTCAACGGCTTCCTGCTGCACGAGAAGATGGAAAAGCGTCTTCTGCGGCTGGGCGCGCCGGACCTGTCGTCGCTGCGCCGGGGCCGCGACGCCCTGCGCCAGCATATGGACTACATAGAAGGCCTGTTGAACACCCGCGACTGGCTGGCCGGCCGGCGGATGAGCCTGGCCGACTTTGCGGCCGCCGCCCACCTGTCGGTGATCGACTATTTCGGCGACGTGCCGTGGAAGGACTTCCCGGCGACCAAGACCTGGTACATGAAGCTGAAGTCCAGGCCCGCCTTCCGACCGATCCTGGCCGATCGCTGGCCGGGCCTGGCGCCGGTCGCGCACTATGACGATCTCGACTTCTGACGCATGATCCTTCGGAGGGGCGAGCCGCCCCTCGGAGAGACGTCATGCGCCGAACGCTCCTGCCGATCGCGGCCGCCCTCGCCCTGATGACGGGCCTCGGGTCGCCGGCGGCGGCGCAGAACGCCGAGGTCGATCCCCAGATCTTCGACAAGTCGATCGTCGAGCGGGCGGCCCATAGCCAGGGCCTGGAAGCCGCCAACGCCCAGATCAACGTGCCCGATCATCCGCAAAAGAGCCTCAACACCGCGGCGATCAGCGCTGATCAGGGGCTGATGGCGGTGTTCGCGGCCGAGAAGCCCGGTGGGCTCGATGACCGCCTGACGGTCTCGGCGGAGATCCGCAAGCACGCCGACGCCATGCTCGACGCGGCCGACGCCGCCGAGCGCGACGTCGCAACCCTGGCCGACCGGGCGCGCGACGATTCGTCGATGCAAAGCGAGGCGGCGCAAGCAAGGGTCGAGGCCGCCCTGACCTCGTATCGCGAGAGCCTCGCGGGCGAACGCGAGATCTCCCAGCATCTGACCGATATCGCCGCGCGCGTCGAGCAGCCGGGTGAGGTAGACTGGGAGGCGATCGAGACGCAGATCGCCGCCATCGAGACCCTTTTCCAGAACCGTGACGCTCTCGCTCAAGCCCGAAAAGCCGCCTCCGACCGCCGCTGAAACCTCCAGCCAGGCGGACCAGGCCAAGGCCGACATCCGCGCCGAGGCCCTGCGGCTGGGCTTCGACACGTGCGGCTTCGCCAGCGCCAGCGACGCCTGGCCCAACGGCGGCTGGCTGCGCGATTTCGTGGCCGAGGGCTTCCACGGGGCCATGGGCTGGATGGCGGAGACGCTGGACCGTCGCGCCCATCCCACGGCCATGTGGACCGACGCGAAGACGGCGGTGGTGCTGGGCGTCAACTACGGCCCCGAGCACGACCCCCTGTTGGCCTTGCAGGATCAGTCCCGGGCGGCGATCAGCGTCTACGCCCAGGGCGACGACTATCACGAGGTGATCAAGAAGCGGCTCAAGGCCCTGGCCCGCTGGATGCACGGCCGGTTCGGCGGCGAGGTGAAGGTGTTCGTCGACACCGCCCCGCTGATGGAAAAACCCCTGGCCCAGCGGGCCGGCCTGGGCTGGCAGGGCAAGCACACCAACCTGGTCTCGCGCCAGTTCGGCTCGTGGCTGTTCCTGGGCAGCGTGCTGACCACCCTGGACCTGCCGGCCGACCCGCCCGAGCGCGACCACTGCGGCTCATGCACCGCCTGCCTCGACATCTGCCCGACCGGGGCCTTTCCGGCCCCGAACCGGCTGGATGCGCGGCGCTGCATCTCCTACCTGACGATCGAGCTGGCGGGCCCGATTCCGGTCGAGTTCCGGCCCGCCCTGGGCAACCGCATCTATGGCTGCGACGACTGCCTGGCCGCCTGCCCGTGGAACAAGTTCGCCCGCCTCTCCAGCGAAATGGCCTTCCACGCCCGCGAGACCTTGAAGGGACCCTCGCTGGCGGACTTGGCCGGACTGGACGATCCGGCGTTCCGGGCGCTGTTCAGCAAGAGCCCCGTCAAGCGCATCGGCCGCGACCGCTTCGTACGCAACGTGCTCTACGCGATCGGCAACAGCGGCGATCCACGGCTGATGACGGTGGTCGCGCCGCTGCTGGCCGATCCCTCGCCGGTGGTGCGCGGCGCGGCGGTGTGGGCGGCGAGGCGGCTGCTGGACGGCGAGGCGTTCGCGCGGCTCGCCGGGGCGGCGGCCGAGGAGGATCCTGCGGTGCGGGACGAGTGGGAGAGGGCGTCCTGAAACGCCTCGGCGCGGTCCGCGGCGCCGGCCCTTGGCGCGATGATATTTCGCCGCGATCATTGTACCTGGGAGCTATCGGGCTGTGGTAGCCAGTTCCCCCGCTCGTCCTCACAGAACAGTCGTGTCCATGGATTCGCCGCCGCTCGTCAGCGTCATCATCGTCTCGTACCAGAGCGGTCCGACACTGGCGCGCTGCCTGGAAGCCTTGCGGACTCAAACCTTCATCGATTTCGAGATCCTGCTGGTCGACAACGCTTCGAGCGACGGCGCGCCCCAGGCGGCGGTCGCCGCTGATCCGGCGATCCGCTTCCTGCAGCCGGGGGCCAATCTCGGCTTCGCGGCCGGCAACAACCTGGCGGCGCGAGAGGCCAGGGGGCGCTGGCTGGTGCTGCTCAATCCCGACGCCTACGCCCGGCCCGACTGGCTGGAGACGCTGATCGCGGGGGTCGCCCGCCACCCGGACGTCCGCTGTTTCACGTCGCTGCAGATGGTGGCTGACGCGCCGGAGCTGATGGACGGGGCCGGCGACGTGATGACCTCGGCCGGCATCCCGTTCCGGGGGGGCTATCGCCGACGCCTGCCGCCGCGCCTGCCGGAGGGCGAGGTTTTCTCGGCCTGCGGCGCGGCGACCCTGATCGATCGCGACCTCTTCCTGAGCCTGGGCGGCTTCGACGAGCGGTTCTTCTGCTACTGCGAGGACGTCGACCTGGGCTATCGCCTAAGGCTGGCCGGCGAGCCGACCCTGCTGCTGCCGGGCGCGGTGGTCGAGCATGTGGGTTCGGCCAGCACCGGGGTGCGGTCGGACTTCGCGATCTTCCACGGGTCGCGCAATCGCGTCTGGACCTTCATCAAGAACACGCCGCCGCTGCTGTTGTGGCTGACCGCGCCGCTGCATGTGGCGGTGACGGCGGGCCTGCTGCTGCTGCATTGGCGGCGGGGTGACGCCGCACCGGTGGTCCGCGGGATCCGAGCGGCCTTCCAGCGCCAGGCCTTGGACCCGATCCTGGCGTCGCGGCGGGAACTGCAGGCGGCGCGCAGGGTCGGCTCCTGGGACATCCTGCGGGCCATGGCCATCGATCCCGTGGCCTTCTTCGGCCGGCGGATCGTCATCCGGCGTCACCGGTCCCCGACCGTCAAGCCTGGGAAAGCTCCTCGATCAGTCGCCGCATGAAGGCCGCGCCCCGTTCCATCTGGCTGATTTCGACATATTCATCGGGCTGGTGGGCCTGGTCGATCGAGCCGGGGCCGCAGATCACCGTCGAAAATCCAGCGCCCTGGAACTGGCCGGCCTCGGCGGCGTAGGGCACGACGCGCGGCGGACCATTGTCGCCAGCGATGCGACGGGCGAAGGTCTCGGCCGCCCCATCGACCTCGGGGGCGAAGGCGGGGGTCATCGAGCGGGTCTCGACCACCACGCCGCCTTCGGGGGCCTTGGCCTTGACCTGGGCGTCCATCTGGTCGGCCAGGGCGAAGAAGTCGGCCAGGATTTCCCGGGGCTCCAGGCCGGCGGGAACCCGCAGGTCGAAGATGAACACGCACTCCCGGGCCAGGATGTTGACCGCGGTGCCGCCGTTGACCTGGCCGACGGTCAGGGTCGCGCCCTTTGGGGTGAACGGCGAGGCGGGGTCGGCCTCGCGCTCCAGTCGCTCGGACAGCTCGACCAGATGGTTCATCAGCTTGATGGCGACCATGTTGGCCGAGACCCCCAGGTGGGTCAGGCTGGAATGGGCCTCGCGGCCGGTGACCGTGACGCGGAAGCTGGCGATGCCCTTGTGGCCGCGCACGGCGACCATGTCGGTGGGCTCGCCGACCACCACCAGGGCCGGACGAGGCAGTTCGTCGGCGATCACCGCGATCATGTCCGGCGCGCCCAGGCAGCCGACCTCCTCGTCATAGGAGAAGGCCAGGTGGACGGGGCGGTCGAGGGCGGCCTTGGCCAGGTCCGGCGCGGCGGCGAGAGCCAGGGCCAGGAAGCCCTTCATGTCGCAGGTCCCGCGGCCGTAGAGCCGGCCGTCGCGCGGGGTCAGGACGAACGGATCGCTGGTCCAGGGCTGGCCGTCGACCGGCACCACGTCGGTGTGGCCCGACAGCACGACGCCGCCCGGGATCGCCGGACCGATGCTGGCCAGCAGGTTGCTCTTGGTCCCGTCGGCGTTGGGCACGCGCCGCGAGGCGACGCCAAGATCGGCCAGATAGGCCTCGACCCACTCGACCAGGGCCAGGTTGGACAGGCGCGAGGTGGTGTCGAAGGCCACCAGGGTGGCGAGGATGTCGACGGCGCGGGCGGCCAGGACTTCGGACGAGGCGATCTGTGGGGAACGAACCATGGCGCGACCCTAGCCCGGCGGCCGACCCGCGCCTACCGGGGCGTGGCCGGGGCGGCCGGTTTCGCGTTCTAATGCCTGAGCGACAAGCGGAGACGCGCCATGATCGACCTCTACACCTGGACCACGCCTAACGGCCGCAAGATCCCCATCGCCCTGGAGGAGCTGGGGCTGGCGTACCGCGTCCATCCGGTCGACATCGGCCAGAACCAGCAGTTCGCGCCCGATTTCCTGGCCATCTCGCCCAACAACAAGATCCCGGCCATTATCGACCATGATGCGCCAGACGGGCCGCAGTCGGTGTTCGAGAGCGGGGCGATCCTGGTCTATCTGGCCGAGAAGACCGGCAAGCTGCTGGCGGCCTCGGGGCCAGCGCGGGTGGCGGCCCTGGAATGGACCTTCTGGCAGGTCGGCGGGCTGGGGCCGATGGCCGGACAGCTGGGCTATTTCGCCCTGCGCGCGCCGGAGCCCATCGAACTGGCCATCGACCGCTTCGCCGACGAGGTGCGGCGGCTGCTGGGGGTGATGGAAGGCCGGCTGGAGAAGGTCCGCTACCTGGCCGGCGACGATTATTCGATCGCCGACATCGCCTGCTTCGCCTGGACCCAGGCGGCGCTGGAGACCCTGGAGAAGGTTCAGCCGGACCGTCCGCCCCTGCCGGCGGTGCGGGCCTGGCTGCAGCGGATCGGCGAGCGCGCGGCCGTACGACGCGGCATGGCCGTGCCGAAGGTGTAGAGCTAGGCCGGCGGGCGTTGCTTGGGCGCCTGGATCTTCGTGGGCAGGACATCGATCAGCTCGATGCGGAAGATCATCACGCTGTTGCCGGGAATCGGGCCCTTGTCCTGGGCGCCATAGCCCAGCTCCGGCGGCACGTAGAGGGTCCACTCGTCGCCCGGGCGCATCATGACCAGGGCTTCCTTCCAGGCCGGCACCAGGCCCTGCAGCGGGAACGAGGCGGGCACGCCCCGCTCGTAGGAGCTGTCGAACACCGTGCCGTCGACCAGCTTGCCCTCGTAATTGACCTTGACCTCGTCGGTGGGCGCCGGCTTGGCCCCGCCGGGCGGGCCCGAGCGGACGACCTTGTACTGCAGGCCGTCGGCCAGGGTGACCACGCCCGGCTGCTTGGCGTTCTGGGCCAGGAACGCCTGCGCCGCGGCCAGGCTTTCTTGTTGCTTCTTGCTGGGACCGCAGGCGGACAGGGCCAGGGCCGCAGTGAGAACGGCGCCGAGAAGGAGCTTGGGGGCGAGGGCGAAACCGAGAGGACGGACCATGGAACAACGGGCTCCGACAAACATCCGCCCGTGCTAGACCAATTCGCGCTCGACCGCGCGCCGATTTTCGGCAGCCGCGAGCTTGGCCGGAGTTTGCGACGCGCAGTCACAGAACAATGGTGGCGCCCGATCGCAGCGCGCCCTAGAAACCGTCCGCACCAGTGACCGCTCACGAGGCCTTCATGAAACCCGTCCGCAAAGCCGTCCTTCCCGTCGCAGGTTTCGGCACCCGAGTCCTGCCCGGCACCAAGACGACCCCGAAGGAGCTGCTGAACGTCGTCGATCGGCCGATCCTGTCGTACATCGTCGAAGAAGGCCGCGCCGCGGGCATCGAGCATTTCGTCTTCGTGACGGGACGCAACAAGGGCGCGATCGAGGACTATTTCGACCACCAAGTCGAGCTGGAGGCCGCCCTGGCCGCCAAGGGCAAGACCGCCCTGCTCGAGGAACTGCTGGGCGAGCTGCCCCGGCCGGGCGAGATGAGCTTCGTGCGCCAGATGGCCCCGCTGGGCCTGGGCCACGCGGTGTGGTGCGCCCGCGACATCGTCGGCGACGAGCCGTTCGCGGTGATGCTGCCCGACATGGTGATGTCGGCGTCCAAGCCGGCCCTGGCCCAGGCGATCGAGGCCTACGACCAGAAGGGCGGCAACATCGTCGTGGTCGAGCCGGCGCCGGAGGGCATGGCCCACCAGTACGGCATCGTGGCGCTGGACGGCCAGGAGGGCCGCCTGAACCGCATGACCGGCATGGTCGAGAAGCCGCCGAAGGGAACCGAGCCCTCGAACCTGTTCATCTCGGGCCGCTACATCCTGCAGCCGGAGATCTTCGACCTGCTGGAAAAGCAGGGCAAGGGCGCCGGCGGCGAGATCCAACTGACCGACTCGATGCTGACCCTGCTGGAAAGCCAGGACTTCCACGCCCTGGAATACGAGGGCGAGACCTATGACTGCGGCGACAAGATCGGCCTGCTGCGGGCCAATGTCGCCCTGGCGCTGAAGCGTCCGGACCTGGCCGACGCGGCCCGGGCGATGATCCAGGGACTGCTTTAGATCACGCCGATCCCTCTCCCCTTGCGGGAGAGGGTGGCCCCACGGAGTGGGGTCGGGTGAGCAACCATGTTGATCAGGCGTGGCGAACCCAGGGCTGCTGTCGCTTGAGGACGAGGTTTGCGGCTTCGACGAGTTTTCGCATGACGGCGACGATGGCGACCTTGGGCGGTTTGCCGGCGGCCAGGAGGCGATCGGCGAAGATCTTGAAGGCGGCATCGAAGCGCTTGGCGGCGATGGCGGCCAGATAGAGCATGCGGCGAGGTCGGCTTCGACCGCCGCCGATGAAGCTCTGGCCCTTCCATTGGCCCGACTGGCGGTCGAAGGGAGCCACGCCCAGCAGGCTGGCGGGCTGGCCGCGCTTGAGGGCGCCCAGCTCGGGCATGCGGATCACCAGGCTGGCGGCCACCAGCGGCCCGACACCTGGCAGAGACCGCAGCAGCGTCCAGCGGGCCAGAAGGTCGGGCCAGGCCTTGAGCGCGGCCAGGATCTCGCGCGCCAGCCGGGCCTTCAGCCGCGCCAGGCTCTGGATCTGCTCGCCCAGGCTGGCGGCCAGATCGGGCAGGGTCACATGCTCCATGAAGGTCTTCAGCTGGGCGGCCTGGTCGCTGATCTGCTCGTAGGCCGTCAGGCGTTCGGCCAGATGGGCCAGGCGCGGGTCCTGGGCCGCCCGCACCGTGTCCACCTGCGCCGTCGCCGCCGCGATCAGCGCCGCATCCAGCCGGTCGGTCTTGGCCCGCCGCCGCTTGAGGCGCGCGAACAGCTTCACCTCCAGCGGCTGGTGCACCACCACCTCCAGCCCCGCCGCCTCAAGTCTGGCCCGCACGCCGCGCTCGTAGCCCGCCGTCGCCTCCAGCCCCACGCGTCTGACGCCGCGTTCCGCCAGCCAGGCGATCAGCCCTTCCCAGCCCGCTGCGTCGTTGGCCACCCGATGCTGCTCGGCCTGCCGAGCACGGCCGCATCCAACTGGCGCTTGCCCACATCGATCCCGGCGATCGTTGTGCTAGACTTGTTCCTATCCATCGATCCCATCCTTGTGGCTCCGGACCCATACGTCCCTGCAACCATCCGGGTCATGGATATGCCAGCGGCGACCAGGCTCACCCGCAGCGCCAAAACGCTCAGGGGTTATCGGTCCCTCCGCCGGCGGTCCGCCTGGTGCTGAGAACACCAGGCGGACGTCCCGGAAGACACCAGCAGCTTACCGCTTCTCCAACAGACAAGGGGTCTCTCAGAAATCAAAAGCCGCGCACGGTCTTGCGACTGGGCGCGGCTTTTCGTTCTTCGACCCCTCATCCGTCAGCCTGCGGCTGACACCTTCTCCCGCAAGGGGAGAAGGAGAGTTCTACACCGCGCGCGGCGGGTAACCCTTCTCGCGCAGGGCGTTCATGACGTCCTGGGTGTGCTGGGCGTCGCGGGTTTCGATGGTGATGTCGAACTCCGCGCCCTTGGCCGGCACGTCCAGGGCCAGGCGGTTGTGGTTGACCTCGATGATGTTGGCGCCCATCGACCCGATGACGCTGGCCACGGTCGACAACAGGCCCGGGCGGTCGTCGCCGACGATCCGCAGGGACACCAGGCGCTGGGCGCGGACCAGCTCGCGGGTCAGGACCGAGGCCAGCAGGCGGGTGTCGATATTGCCGCCGCACAGGATCAGGCCGCACTTCTTGCCGCGGAAGCGTTCCGGATAGGCCAGCAGGGCGGCCAGGGAGGCGGCGCCGGCGCCCTCGGCGATGGTCTTCTCGACATTGCAGTACAGGGCCACGGCCTGTTCGATGTGCGGCTCTTCCAGCAGCAGCACGTCGTCGATCAGCGGCCGGGCGACACCGTAGGTCAGGTCGCCCACGGTCTTGACCGCCACGCCCTCGGCGATGGTCTGGCCGCCGCAATGGGCCGCGACGCCGCGCATCTTGGCGGTGAACGACGGATACATCGCCGGCTCGCAGCCGATGATGTGGATATCGGGCTTGACCGCCTTGGCGGCGGTGGCCACGCCGCTGATCAGGCCGCCGCCGCCGATGGGGACGGGCAGGACCTCCAGGTCCGGCGCGTCCTCCAGCATCTCCAGGGCGATCGTGCCCTGGCCGGCCATGATATCGTAATCGTCGAACGGGTGGACGAAGGTCAGGTCCTGCTCGGCCTGCAGCTTGCGGGCGTGGGCGGAGGCGTCGTCATAGGTCTCGCCCTCGATGACGACGTTGGCGCCGAAGTCGCGGGTGTGCTGCACCTTCACGAAGGGCGTGGTCTTGGGCATGACGATGGTCACCGGCACGCCGAGGCGCGCGCCATGGTAGGCCAGGCCCTGGGCGTGGTTGCCGGCGCTGGCGGCGATGACGCCCTTGGCCTTCTCGGAGTTCGACAGCAGCATCAGCTTATTGAGCGCGCCACGCTCCTTGTAGGCGGCGGTGAACTGCAGGTTCTCGAACTTCACCCACACCTCGGCGCCGGTGATCTTGGACAGCGTCCGAGAGTAGCGGCACGGCGTGCGCTCGATCTGGCCGGAGAGGCGGGCCGCGGCGGCGCGGATGGAATCGATGGACAAGGTCATTGGAGGCCCAGCGTTTGGACGCGGCCGAGACCGCAGCGTTGATCAAAAGACCAGGTCGACGTCAGCGATCTTGATCGTTTTGTCGCGCGCGACGTCATAGACCGGAAGATCACGGATCAGTTTGACGCCCTCGGCGACGTCGAGAAAGCTCAACGTGCCGTCGGGATTGCGCGACTCGCGGAAGACGGGCTTGCGGTAGGGCCTGGCGCTGGGTTTCAGGTCGCCGGCCGCCATCACGTCGTTGCGGACGAAGAAGGCGTTGTTGCCGCCGGCGTTGCAGCCCACCAGGGTGTAGCCCTTGCGGGCCGCCAGATGGCCAAGCGCGCCGAGCGATGTTCCGCCGTACAGCCAGCTGTAGTGCTTGGTCCGCCGATCGAAGGCGGGCTCATAGGGCACGGTGACGGCGGCCTTCGAGCCGAAGATGCCGTTGTACTCGCAGACGACGATCCGAGGACTGACGACCTCGATCGCGTTCCAGATCCAATAGTCCATGCCGTCGATGTCGATCGACAACAGGCCGATATCGCCCTTCAATCCGCCGGTGGCGATGATCTCGTTGACGTTCTCGGCGGCGACAAAGCTGTTGAGCGCGGTCAGAGGGTATCGCCAATAGGCCTCGCTGCCGCGCAGCTTTTCGATATCCGCGGTGGTCGAATCGACAACGACGCCCGACCAGCCCCGCTCCGTCAGCAGGAAGCGGGTATTGGCCTCCGTATAGTCGCCGATGCCGATCTCCACGAAGCTGCGGTTGGGAATCTCGCAATGAGCGACAATGTGGTCGATCAGTCCGTCTTCGTCCCATTGGGAGAAGACCTTCACGCCGTTCTGTTCGAACGTGGGGTTCTCGCGCCCCTCGATGCGCATCAAGCCCAGATTGGCTCGCACGCCCATCAGCTCATGCTTGAGGTGAGCGTCGCGCTGCTCGGAAAGCGTGGCGTAGCGAAGCACGGCGTTGCCGGTCGACTGCAGGTCTTGCGACAGCTGGCCCCTGGTCTCCCGCAGGGTGACGGACTGGCTCTCGAGACGATCCAGCACCTTGTCCGTCCCCGCCGCCGCTTGATCGTGGACCGAGGTCAGGGTCGCGGCGAAGGCCTTCAGGTCAGCGCCGACATTGTTGAGCAGCGCGTCGTAGCCGTGGATGTAGTCGGAGATGCGGTCGACCTTGTCGGTTCCGGCGATCGTTCGATCGTGGACGGAGGTCAGGGTCGCGGCGAAGGCCTTCAGGTCGGCGCCGACATTGCTGAGCAGCGCGTCGTAGCCGTTCATGTAGTCGGCGATGCGATCGACCTTGTCGGTCCCGGCGATCGTTCGATCGTGGACGGAGGTCAGGGTCGCGGCGAAGGCCTTCAGGTCGGCGCCGACATTGCTGAGCAGCGCGTCGTAGCCGTGGATGTAGTCGGCGATGCGGTCGACCTTGCCGTTTCCGGCGATCGCCTGATCGTGGACGGAGGTCAGGGTCGCGGCGAAGGCCTTCAGGTCGGCGCCGACGTTGTTGAGCAGCGCGTCGTAGCCGTTCATGTAGTCGGCGATGCGTTCGACCTTGCCGTTTCCGGCGATCGCCTGATCGTGGACGGAGGTCAGGGTCGTGGCGAAGGCCTTCAGGTCGGCGCCGACGCTATTGAGCAGCGCGTCGTGGCCGTTCATGTGGTCGGCGATGCGGTCTATGGTCTGGCCGACCCGATCCGCGCCCGAGGTCTGTTCGCGGATCGCGGCCATGTTCGAGTCGATGATCCGGAGGTCGGCGCCGATCTGGTCGATCCGGACGCCCATGGTCTTCAGCGCGTCTCGGCGGGCCGCCGACTTGCCCAGCGCCTCGACCTGGTCCCGCACCTGTTCGAGAGTTTCCGGGATCGCGACCAGGCCGTCCAACCGGCCGGCCAGGCTCGTTTTGACCCGCGCCAGGTCGGCCTTGTGGCGCGCTTCCATCTGCTCCAGGTCACGACGGACCTGATGGATCTCGCCCTTGGTTTCCGCCAAATGCGCGCGGAAATTGGCCTCGACGCCCATCAACAGCTGATAGGACTGAACCTCGCCGTGCTGGCGCGCGGCGTGCAGTTCAGCGGCGAGTTGATTGACGATGCGCGCCGTTATCCCGCGCGCCAGGCGATCATAGATCTTGAAGGGCGCAAGCGCCTTGATCCGTTCCTTGAGCACCGTTCGGCGTTCGATCCGGGTGAGCGGACGGGCGAGCGGTGCGTGGCGAAATTCCAGCTCGTCCTTGATCCGCACGCTTTCGACGCTGGGATAGTAGAGCGAGCGGAGAATATCGCGCGCCTTGACGTAGCGCGCCCATTCCTTCTCGAAATTGCCCGTGCTGATACCGCCCAGCGCGAAACGGGAAATGGGCAGCGGGACGTGCTTGACCTTGGCGCCGAGCTTCATCACGGCCTTGAGAAGCACGTTGTATTCGCCGGTGGCCTCGGGCTGGGCGCAGGCGTAGGTGCACTTCTTGACCACCCAGCGACGGTAGAAGGTGGCCTGGTGATGGATGGATTCGTTGTAGAGGTTCCGGCGATTGACCACATAGCTCAGGTCCAGGACCTGACCGCTGGTGAAGGCGCCGTGGTCGTGGGTGTCGCTGGGCTTTAGGTAAACCGGCAGGAGGTCGCCGAACACGATGTCGGCGCCGCTTTCGTCGAAGAAGGCCGCGACCTTCTCGCAGACCTCGTCGTCGTAGAAGGTGTCGCCCGCGTTGAGGAAGATCACGATATCGCCGGTGACGGCCCGGGAACCCTTGTCCATCGCGTCGTAGACGCCCTTGTCCTTCTCACTGGACAGGTAGGCGACGGGGTATTCGCGGATGATATCGAGCGTGCCGTCGGTGGAGACGCCGTCGATGATCACGTGCTCCATGTTGGGGAACGTCTGGCGCGCCACGGATTCCAGAGTGAGCCGGATCGTATCCCTGACGTTGAGACAGACCGTGACGACGGTGACCTTGGCGACGGCCATGCTTTCCCCCTACCCGTCCTGGGCGATCGCGTAGTCGATCGCCTGGTAGAGGCGGGTCGACAGCTTGCCGGCCGACGCCTTCGACTGCTGATAAAGGTCCTCGAAGGACGGTCCCCGGTTCGGGGAGGCCATCATCTTCTGCATCTTGTCGACGAGGTCCTTGGCGTTGCGTTTCTTGAACAGGACCAGGCGCTCTGGATCAAGAGGGAGCTCGTGGTTGATCGGAATGTCGGAGGCGATCGCCCTGACGCCGAGGCTGACCGCATCATAGATCGAGCCGCCGCCGGGGCCGCCTTCGAACAGGGTCGGCTGGATAACGGCGATGGCCGAGCGCATCAGTTCGAGCTGATCGTTCTTAGGGATGTAGTCCAGGAACCGCACCACGTCTCCCAGGTCGTTGTCGATCACCATCTGTCTGAGCATGGTGATGTACTGAGGACGACGGGGCTCCTGCATCTTGCCCGTGAACACGATCTCGACGTTCATCTGGCGCTGTTTGACGATGACGGCCGCTTCGATCACCGTCTCGATCGACTTGTGGACCCAGAACTGGTTGCAGACCATGAAGTAGGGCTTGGTCAGGCCATAGGGCCGCGCCAACTCCGGATGCGGGGTCAGCCGGTCGAACTCAATGATCGGCGCGAAGGGCAGCTCGAAGATCTGGTCCGGGTTGGCGTCGTAGAAGCGGACCATGTCCGACTTGGCGTCGCGGGAATTGATGATCATCGGCTTGCCCGTGGCGAACAGGCCGTTGATCCGTTCGTCGCGAACCCGCTGGGATTCGTCGTCGAAGAATTCGGGATAGTGCTTGGGCTGGCAGTCGGGCCAGTAGGTGACGTAGGGAATGTCCTTGGGCAGGATGTGGATGGACGGCAGGAAGACGTCGATCTGGTGTTCGATCTTCAGGCGGCGCAGCGATTCCACGTCCAGGTCGGTCTCGATGAACCGCATCCGCGGGCAGGCGTCCCGATAGAAATCGTACGGCCCGGGGTCCGGCTTGACCACCTTCGCGCGGGCCTGCCGAGCCTGGCGCAGGATTCCCCGCAGCAGCGCCTCGACGATCGGGTTCTTCTTGAGCGCGGCCTTGGCCGCCGTCGGGACCTGATGCTCGATACGGTTCTCGCCGCGCGGGCATAGGAAGATGATCTCGTTCTGCTCCCGCAGGGCGAGACCGCGAATGATGTTCTTCAGAAAATCGTTCGCGCCGATGTTGATGAGGAATTCGTGCGCGAGAAGAGCGACGCGAATGGGCCGGGTCATGGTCTACCGTTGCGGCTGAAGTAAGCGCGGATGTGACCGCAGATCCGGGACACATCGTCTTCCGCCAGGTCCGGATAGCTGGGCAGGTTGAGGCCGCGGCGGGAAAGGTGGTCGGCCACCGGGAACGCCGCCGGGTCGCCGCCCCCGTACATGCTCATGGTGTGGACCGGATAGAACAGAGGGCGCGTCTCCACGCCGACCGCCTTGAGATGCTCGCGCAGCGGATCACGGTCCTCGGCCGCATCGGTGATGACCGACACCATCCAGAAGCTATGGAACGTGCCGGGCTTGACCGCGTGGCGCGCCAGCGGCAGGCCGGTCAGGCCCTGGGCGTACCATTCGGCGATCCGCTGCTTCTGGGCGATGACGCCTTCGACGTCCTCCATCTGGGCGCAGCCGATCGCCGCGCAGATGTTCGTCATGCGATAGTTATAGCCGACGATGTCGTGCCAGTACTCGCGGTTCGCGGCCAGGCCTTGACCCTTGAGGCGCGAGATCAGGTTGGCCACGGCCGGGTCCTTGGCGACGACCATGCCGCCTTCGCCCGTCGTGATCGTCTTGTTGCCGAAAAAGCTGAAGGTGGCCACGTCGCCGAACGTGCCCACGAAGCGATCGCCGATCCGCGTGCCCAGAGCCTCGGCGCAGTCCTCGACCAGGTAGATCGAATGCTCGGCGGCCAGGGCCACCAAGGCTTCCATGTCGCAGGCCTGGCCGTACAGGTGCACCGGCATGATCGCCTTGGTCCGCTCGGTGATCTTGGCGCGGACGTCGTCGACGGACAGTTGCCAGTACTCTTGTTCGCTATCGACGAACACGGGGGTGGCGCCCGTGTAGAGGATGGCGTTGACGGAGGCGATGTAGGTCAGGGTCGGGACGATGACCTCGTCGCCAGGGCCGATACCCAGCGCCTCCAGGGCGACGTGCAGCGCGACTGTACCGTTGGAGACGCTCAAGGCGTGCTCGGCGCCGATGAAGTCGGCGAACTTGCTTTCGAACTCGCCGATGAACTTGCCCTTCGACGAAATCCACGTGGAATCGATGCACTCAAGCACCAGTTCCCGTTCGCGGCCCGTGAGGCGCGGGCGATAAACCGGATATTGATAGCTCAACGGCCACCCCCCTTTGAAACAAGATCTAGCAGGCCGACGCGCTGTTCGCCTTCCTCGGTGAGGAACACATAGCCCAGTTTTTCGTACAGGCTCGCGGCGGGGATATTGTTCTTATAGACCTTCAACCGGACCTTCTCCGCACCGCGTTCGCGGGCGCGGCCGTGCAGGTCGTCCATCAAGGCCTTGGACAGGCCCTGGCCTCGAGCCTCGGCGGCCAGATAGATGCCGAGCGAGGGCGTCTGGTAGCCCTCATCCCAGCCCCGCAACATGCCGTAGCCGATCAGCCTGCCGTCGAGAAACTGGCCCACATAGAGGTCCCGGCCCTGGTGCTCGGCGATCCTGAGGGCCGCCTCTGGCGTGAACGGATGAGGATGAAACCGGTCCGCGGCGGGGTCTGTCGCGACGGCTTCGAAGAACGCCGCCAGAAGATCGACGTCGGAAGGGCCGAAGGGGCGGATTGTGAGATCTTGGCCTGGAACGGTCCGCGGCGCCTCAGCCATAGGCGCTCTCATAGAGCGAGATCACCTCGTCGACCGGGCCGTCGGCGCGGATCTCGCCGCTGTCTATGAAGATGGCGCGATTGCAGAACTGCCGGAGAATGGCGTTGTTGTGCGAGGCCAGCACCAGGATCTTGGCGTTGTCCACGTAGCTCGAGACCCGTTCGCTGGCCTTGGCCGCGAAGGCCATGTCGCCGGCGCCGATCATCTCGTCCATCACCAGGATGTCGGGGCTCATCGCCGTGGAGGCGGCGAAACCCAGGCGCACCAGCATGCCGGTGGAATAGGTGCGCGCCGGCAGGTCCAGATAGGAGCCCAGTTCGGTGAACGCCTCGATCTCTCCGGCCTTTTCACGGGCCTGGGCATGAGTCATGCCCAGGAAGATGCAGCGCATCAGAATGTTCTCGCGGCCCGAGGCCTCCAGATCCATTCCCATGGTCATGTCGGTCAGCGAGGAGATGCTGCCCGAGATCTTGATGCGGCCGGTCGGCGGTTCATAGATTCCCGCCAGCACCTTCAGCAGGGTCGTCTTGCCCGCACCGTTCTGGCCGACCAGGGCGACGCGGTCGCCGCTGTTGATCTTCAGGCTGATGTTCGAAAGCGCACGCACTTCCACATGGTCGCCCTTGCCGTAGATCCGGCCGCCGACCTTCCGCATGACGGTGTTCTTGAGGGAACGACTGCGGGAGTCGAAAATGGGGTAGAACAGCGTCACCCCGTTCAGTTCAATCGACGCCATTCGTCCTCACAGATAGAAGGCAATTCGCGCACGAAGGCGGGAATAGAGCAGGATCGCGGCGGCCCAGCCGACCAGGGTAAGCCCGATCGCGAACGCCCAGTGGTAGGCCGAAGGCGCGCGGCCAAGAAGCGGCTCGCGCAACAGTTCAAGGAAGATTGCGAACGGGTTGGCGTTGACCAGCAATTGGCCCTGGGCGCTGAGCTGCTTGCGCTCCCACATGACCGGTGAAACGAAGAACGCGATCTGGGTCAGGCTCGACACCATCAGCGGCATGTCGCGGAAGCGGGCGGAAATCGGCCCCAGGATCAGCGCGATCCAGATCCCGTTCAGCAAGGTCAGCAGGAACGCCGGCACGAAGAGCAGCACATGCCAGTCCGGAACCATCCGGAAGATCAGCATGACGATCGGGATGAGGATCAGGTTGTGCGCGAAGACGACCGTGTTGCGCGCGATCATCCGGTAGACGAACGTCGCCTTCGGCAGGGTCGACGTCCTGATGTAGCCTTCGGCGTCGAGGAAGGCCATGGCGCTATCGTTGACGAAGGACGCCAGCAAGCCCCAGCAGATGAAGCTGACGGTGATCAGCGGAACATAGACGCTGAGCGAGATCCTGAAGATCTGCGAATAGACGATCGCAAGGGCCGCGATGGTCAGGCCCATCGAGATCGTGATCCAGAACTGGCCGATCAGCGACCGTCGATAGCGGGTCTTGATGTCGGTCAGCGCCAGGGCGGTCCAAATCCGCCAAGCGCCGATTCCCGAGGATATGTCGCTGACGGCGCTCGACAGACTAGCACGCGACATACGCTCTCCAACTCTTGCGGCGACATGTTGGCGAACCTGCGGGCAGGAGTCGCTGATGTCTGAAAAACAGATCGATCACGCCAACCGGGCGACGCCTTGACCCGGCGTTTAAGACCAGCCGACTAGGCTTCGCCGTCGCGCAATCGCCCGCCTCTCTAGCACACGACAGCACGTTGTAAAGCCTGAGGAACAGCACCGTTGGTGTCCTTGGGAAGCCATTGTTTCGCAAAGAATTGTGGCTCGAATGGACGGGATTTGAGGCCACTATCCGACCTCGAAACGCACCCGTCCCAGGTCGGTGATCGCGAACGGCAGTTCCAAGGTTACCGGCTGGAAGGCGGCGGCGTTCGCGACTTGGACCCTGATCGCCCGATCGGCCTGGTCGGCCCCGCGGCGCCAGACCAGGACCTCGCCGTCGACCGGTTCGAGGCTGAAGACGCTGACCCGGTTGCCCTCCGCGACCGCGGACGCCCGGCGGGAGCCGTGCTTGTGCGCCCAGACGGTGAAATAGGGGTGGCCCGGGGTGTCGCCGCGCAGCTTCCACAGGAGCGCGGTCTTCATGGATTCCACGATCAGGTTGGTGCGCTCTCCCAGGCTGGCCCCGCTGCGCGAAAGGAAGCCCTGGATTTCCCGCGCCCGGCTCAACGAAAGCCTGGCGGTCTTGGCGTCCGGATCCAGCGTGACGCCCGACAGCAGGGCGGGCGTGTAGGCGATCGCCGCCCCGGCCTGGGCCATCCGGATCCAGAGGTCCCAGTCCATCGTGTAGTGCAGATCGTAATCCAGGCCGCCGACATCGCGATAAAGCGCGTTGCGGAAGAAGCAGCTCGGCTGGGCGATCAGGTTCTCCCGACCCAGGCGGGCCAGATCGTCCGAGACGTTCGGGTGGTAGCCGACGACCTCGCCGCGCATGTTGAGGAACTCCGCCTCGCCATAGACCACGTCGTGGGTTTCCAGGGCTCGAAGGACGGCGTCGGCGCCGTCGCGGACCAGGAAGTCGTCGTGGTTGAGCCAGCCGACGACCGGGCTCCGCAACGCCCGGAAAGCCTTGTCCAGGCCATGCGACTGGCCGCCGTCGGGCTCGGCGAAATAGGCCGTGATCAGGTCGGCGACGGGCGCGAACCGTTCGCGAACGCTTGGGTCGCCGGAGGCGTCGCTGACGGCGATCTCCGTCACGCCGAACGCCCGCATCGACTGGATCGCATGGTCCAGCGCGCCGCTGACGTTCTTCAGCGCCATCGCGATGCCGACGCCGGCGGTCACGTCGCGCGTCCGCGGCGGTCGGTGGCAAGCCTGGACATCAGGCGGTTTGCCGAAGGAACCAGTCGTAGGTCTCGGCGACGCCCTGGCGCAGCGAGATGCGGGGGGACCAGCCCATGCCGCGCAGCTTGTCGGCGCTCATCAGCTTGCGCGGCGTGCCGTCGGGCTTTGAGGGATCGGTGCAGATCCGCCCCGAGAAGCCCACCACCTCGCAGACCAACTGAGCCAGCTCCAGGATGGTGACATCCTCGCCCGAGCCGACATTGACGTGCTCGAAGTCGGAATAGGTCTTCATCAGATGCACGCAGGCGTCGGCGCAATCGTCGGCGTTGAGGAATTCGCGACGCGGCGTGCCCGTGCCCCAGATCGTGATGCTGTCGGCGCCAGACAGCTTGGCCTCGTGGGCCTTGCGCATGAGCGCCGGCAGCACGTGGCTGGAATTGAGGTCGAAGTTGTCGCCTTGGCCGTACAGGTTGGTCGGCATGGCGCTGATGAAGTCGGCGCCGTACTGTTTGCGGTAGGCCTGGGCCAGCTTGATGCCGGCGATCTTGGCGATCGCGTACCACTCGTTGGTCGGCTCGAGCGGGCCGGTCAGCAGGCTGTCCTCGCGGATCGGCTGCGGGGCCAGCTTCGGATAGATGCACGACGATCCGAGGAACATCAGCTTGGACGCACCGTTACGGTACGCGGCGTCGATGATGTTGGCCTCGATCATCAGGTTGTCGTACAGGAAATCGACCGGATAGGTGTGGTTGGCCAGGATGCCGCCGACCTTCGCCGCGGCCACGAAGACCGCGTCGGGTCTCTCCTGAGCCATCCAGGCCTGGACCTGGTCTTGACGCTTGAGGTCGACGACCTCGCGCCCCGCCGTGATCACCTCGCAGTTTTCGGTCGCGAGTCGCCGCACGATGGCGGAGCCGACCATCCCACGATGGCCGGCTACCCAAACGCGCTTGCCCTCCAGGGAGAAGCGCGCGTCATTCGGCATTGCGGCGCTGCTCCTTGGCCACGGCGATCATGTCGGCGGCGACCATTTCGGCGCACAGCTGCTCCCACTTGGTCTCGTGGACCCAGCCGAGCTTTTCCTTGGCCTTGGTCGGGTCGCCGATCAGCAGTTCCACCTCGGTCGGGCGGAAATAGCGCGGATCGACCTCGACCAGCACCTTGCCGGTTTCGGCGCACGTCCCCTTCTCGTCGACGCCCGAGCCCGACCAGTTGAGGGTCACGCCGGTTTCCGAGAAGGCCTTGGTCACGAAGTCGCGCACGATCGTCGTTTCGCCGGTGGCGAGGACGTAGTCGTCAGCTTCTTCCTGCTGCAGCATCAGCCACATGCCACGGACATATTCCCGGGCGTGGCCCCAGTCGCGCTTGGCGTCCAGGTTGCCCAGGTAGAGCTTGTCCTGGAAACCCTGCTTGATGGCCGCGACCGCGCGGGTGATCTTGCGGGTGACGAAGGTCTCGCCGCGCAGCGGGCTCTCGTGATTGAACAGGATGCCGTTGCTGGCGTGGATGCCGTAGGCTTCGCGGTAGTTGACCACGATCCAGTAGCCGTAGAGCTTGGCCGCGGCATAGGGGCTGCGCGGGTAGAACGGGGTCTTCTCGCTCTGCGGCACTTCCTGGACGAGGCCGTAGAGCTCCGAGGTCGAGGCCTGGTAGAATTTGGTCTTCTTCTCCAGGCCCAGGATGCGGATGGCTTCCAGCAGGCGCAGCGTCCCCACCGCGTCGGCGTTGCCGGTATATTCGGGGGTCTCGAAGCTGACCGCCACGTGGCTCTGGGCGGCCAGATTGTAGATCTCGTCGGGTTGGGTCTGCTGGACGATCCGGATCAGGTTGGTGCTGTCGGTCATGTCCCCGTAGTGCAGGATGAACCGGGGGTCCTTTTCGTGCGGGTCTTGGTAGAGGCTTTCGATCCGGCCGGTGTTGAACGACGACGAACGGCGCTTCACGCCGTGCACCGTGTAGCCTTTCGACAGCAACAATTCCGACAGGTACGCTCCGTCTTGACCGGTCACGCCCGTAATTAGAGCTACCTTACCCGTTGCCAATGTCTCTCTCCGAATACCGGGACCTGCGTCCGCAAAGTTGTGGCGCTCCTAGCGCATTTCGGTCGCAGGGCCAACCGATGCTCGCGACATTCCAATAGGAAAGCGATACATTTATCGGGACGCCGCCCGCGCTGTTTTCGGAGCGACGAACGTTCGACAGCTAGCCGGACGGTTCGGAAAAGAGAAGGAAAGTCGTTTTTTGATCGTTTGGTTGGCGTCGTTTCCGCGTTCAGGAAACACCCTCGTCCGGACCGTTTTACAGTCGGTGTTCGGCCTCAAGAGCTACTCGAAATACGAGGCCAAGGCGTCCCGTAGTCCCAAGGGCATGGCCGACCATCTGGTCTCCGCCATCGGCGCGGTGTCCTACGACGGCGACTATCCCGAGTTCTACGCGTCGGCCCAGGCCGACCCCGGGGTGACGGTGGTCAAGACCCACGACCAGCCCGAGGATGGGGGCCAGGCGATCTACGTCGTGCGGAACGGATTGGTGGCCACCGACTCCTATCGGCACTACCGCATCCAGATCGACGAACAGCATGCGCCGTGGCCCGAGATCGTCAACGGCGGCACGCCGTTCAACAACTGGTCGCTTCACCTGGACGCCTGGAATCCCCTGGAGCGGCCCGACACCCTGCTCCTCACCTATGAGGCTCTGGTCAGGGAACCGACGGCCGCGCATGCACGCATCGCCGAATTCCTGGACGTCGAACCGGTCGCCGCCTGGGTCGATCCCTGGGCGAGCATGAACGCCGCCCGTCCCGACTTCTTCCGCCGAGGGCAGGCCGGGGTTCCCGACACCCTGACGGGCGAGGAGATCGAGATCTTCATGGCCCGGCACGGCGAATGGATGAGACGCCTGGGGTACGCTCCCTAGTCATCCATCCGTTCCCCAGAGCCTGTCTGCCGGGTTCAGATGGAGCCATCTGAACCCGGCGACGGGGCGAACCGCTTCGCCCAGGCGCTCTAGAGGACGAGACCCTCGCTCGTCGTCAGCTGACCGTTGATGGTCAGCAGGAAGTCGGCGAGGCCGTCTCCGTTGACGTCCAGCGTCAACCGGGTGGTGTCGTTGGCCTGGTCGTAGGCGAAGGCGGCTTGGCCGGCTTGGCCGTTCAGCGCCGCCACCAGCGTGAAGGCGTCGTCCTGCAGGGTCGCGGTGTTGGCGTCGATCGCCGATAGGTCGATGCGATCATGTTCGGCCAGGCTGAAGTCCCAAATCCGGTCGCCCCCGGCCGCCGAGGATTCGCCGGTCGTCACGTACAGGAAGGTGTCCGCGCCGGATCCGCCGTACAGGGCGTCGTTGCCGCTCTCCCCCCGCAGCGTGTCGTCGCCGGCCTGGCCATAGAGGGTGTTGGCGCCGCTCCCGCCGATCAACATGTCGGAGCCGGCGGAGCCCACCACGCCTTCGATGGAGCTGAAGGTGTCGCCGGCTGCGCCCGCCTGGCCTGAGCCCAGGCCCAGATCGACCCAGACCGCCGACGCCTCGGTGTCGTAGCGCACCAGGTCGTAGCCGTCGCCGCCGCGAAGGGCGTCGGCGCCTGCGCCGCCATACAGGTGGTCGTTGCCGTCGCCGCCCTCCAGGGTGTCGTCTCCGGCGCCGCCGCTCAGCAGGTCGTCGCCGCCCTGGCCGTAGAGCGTGTTGACGCCGCCGTCTCCGACGAAGGTGTCGGCAAAGCGCGAGCCGACCAGGCCCTCGATCTGGACGAGGATGTCGCCGGTCGCCTCACCCGTGAAGCCTTTGCCCTGGGCAAGGTCGACCCAGACCCCTTCCGCAGCGTCGTCGTAGCGGGCCAGGTCCACGAAGTCTCCGCCCCGCAGCAGGTCCGCGCCGATTCCGCCGTAGAGGTGGTCGCTGCCCTGGCCGCCGTCGAGCACGTCGTCTCCGGCCATGCCTCGCAGCACGTCGTCGCCGGCCATGCCGTAGAGCGAGTTCGCTCCGGCGTCGCCGGTGAAGGTGTCCGCGTAGAAGCCGCCCTCCAGGCCCTCGACGCCGGTCAGCACGTCACCCGAAGCCGAACCGCCGTTGACGCCGGTCGTGAGGTTGACCACCGCCGCGGACGTCTCGTTGTAGTTCGCGACATCGAAGCCTGCGCCGCCGCGCAGGATATCGGCGCCGGCGCCGCCGAACAGGTTGTCGTCGCCGTCGCCGCCCTCCAGCACGTCGTTGCCGCCGAAGCCCTTCAGCACGTCGTTGCCGGCCTGGCCGTAGAAGATGTTATCGCCGGCCCCGCCGTAGAGCGCGTCGCCGAAGGCGGTTCCGACGATGCCCTCGATCGAGGTCAGGGAGTCGCCCTGGGCGTCTCCGCCAGACCTGCTGCCGCCGCCGAGATCGACCGACACGGCCGCCGACGAGAAGTCGTAGCGGACGAAGTCGAAATCGGCGCCGCCGTCGATGATGTCCGCTCCGGCGCTGCCGTAGATGTGGTCGCCGCCCGAACCGCCCAGCAGACGGTCTACGCCGGCCTCGCCATAAAGCCGGTCGTCGCCGGCCCCGCCGTCCACGGTCCCGCCAGCGGCGGCCGTGTAGACGACGTCGTTGAAGGCCGAGCCCGTCAGGCCTTCGATGCCGGTCAGCGTGTCGACGCCGCCGCCGCCGGTGTCCTGGGCGCCGGTCGTCCCCAGGTTCACCGTCACCGCCGACCTGGCCGAGGCGTAGCTGGCCACGTCGTAGCCGGCCCCGCCCAGGAGGGTGTCGGATCCGTCACCGCCGTCCAGGATGTCGGCGCCGTCGCCGCCGTCCAGGACGTCGTTGCCGCCGAAACCCTTCAGCACGTCGCTGTCGGCCTGGCCGTAGAAGACGTTGTCGCCGGCGCCGCCCTGGATGACATCGGCAAAGGCGCTGCCGACGACCCCTTCGACGCCCGTGAGGGTGTCGCCCGCCGCGTCGCCGCCGCTCGCGACGCCGGTGGACAGATCGACGGACACGCCCGCGCCCGAAGAGTCGTAGCGCGCGAAGTCCAGCCCGGCTCCGCCGTCGATGACGTCGGCCCCGGCGCTGCCGTAGATGTGGTCGTTGCCCGCGCCGCCAAGCAGGAGGTCCGAGGCGGCTCCGCCATACAGTCGGTCGTCGCCCGCGCCGCCTTCCAGAACGGCGCGGAGAACGCCGGCGTAAAGGGTGTCGTCGAAGGCCGATCCGGACACGCCTTCAATGCCGCTCAGGGTGTCGAGGCCCGCGCCGCCGGTGTTCTGGGGACCGACGGTCGCCAGGTTGACAGTCACGCCCGCCTTGGCCGAGGCGTAGCTGGCCACGTCGTAGCCGGCTCCGCCATCCAGGACGTCGGCTCCGGCGCCGCCGACGAGGGTGTCCTCGCCGTCCGCCCCGTTCAGCACGTCGTCGCCGTCGGTGCCGGTGATCTGGTCGGCGCCGGCGGATCCCGTCACCGAGACCGAGGAACCGGCCAGCACCTTCTGGCCGAAGTCCACCGCGCCCGCGGCGGCCAACACCAGGCCCGTGATCGGTCCCGCGCCGTTGTAGCCCGCGATCGTGGTGAAGGCGGCGAACTGGGCGGCGGTGGCGATGGTCCCGCCATTCAGGCGCTCGACGTTCGAGATCACCAGGTTGTGGATGTCCGAACTCGAAATGGCGTCGACGCCCGATCCGCCGTCGACCGAGCCGACCAGGCCGCCGGCCAGGTAGAACAGGTCGTTGTCGGCGCCGCCGTCGGCGGCGATTTCGCCGCCGCCCGAGCCGATCGAGAACGTGTCGGCGCCGGCTTCGCCCCAATAGCGGTCCACGCCGGAGTCGGGTGCGCCGCCGAAATCGACGGCCAGGCCCAGGACGTCGTCGCCCGCTCCGCCAAACAGCTGGTCCTGGCCCAGGCCCGCATACAGGGTGTCGTTGCCCAACCCGCCGTGCAGGATGTCTTCGCCCCCGCGGCCGAAGAGGGTGTCCGCGCCCGCTGTGCCGGTGATGTCGTCGGCGCTGTCGGATCCGGTGACGGATACGGCGCCGACGGCGTTCTTCGAGAAGTCGATCACGCCGCCGCTGGCCAGCTTGAGGACCGCGGCCGAGAACATCGCCTCGATGCGGGCGAAGGCGGCGAACTGCGCCACCGTCGCGGTGACGTTGTTGCCCGAAAGCGTCTCGACGCCGGTGATCTGAAGCGCGGCGATGTTGGCGTCGCGGACCTTCAGCGTGTCGGTTCCCGCGCCGCCGTCCAGAACGCCCTGGCGGTCGCCGTTGGTGATCTCGAACCCGTCGTCGCCGTCGTCGCCGTAGACCGCCATCACCTTGTTGCCGCTGATGAGCGTATCGTCGCCGGCCCCGCCGCGCAGGATGTCGTCACCGCCGACATAGTCGCCAGCATAGAGGAAGTCGTTGCCCGCCCCGCCTTCCAGGACGTCCTTTCCCTCGACGAAATTGTAGTCCGAGGTTGTGGTGAACGGATAACTGTAGACGCCGCCGTACAGGATGTCGGCCCCGTCGCCGCCCTTCAGCAGGTCGTCGCCTGCGCCGCCGCCCAGGCGGTTGTCGCCCCCATCGCCGGCGATGATGTCGTTCAGGGCCGAGCCGCGAACGCCTTCGATGCCGATCAGGGTGTCGATCCCGCCGCCCAGGGTGTTCTGGGCCACGGTGAAGATCAGCTGCACGTCGACGCCGGAGGTCGCGGCCGAATAGTCGGCGAAGTCGATCCCGGATCCGCCGTTCAGGACGTCGGTTCCCGCGCCGCCCACCAGCGTGTCGCCGCCGCCGCCGCCGTTGAGGGTGTTGTTGCCCGCGCCGCCGACCAGCCGGTTGTCGGCGGCGTCGCCGGTCAGGGTGTCGTCAAACGCCGAACCCACCAGGTTGGCGATCTTGGAAAGGGTGTCCGAGCCCAGGCCGCCGCCGACGTTCTGCGCGCCCGTGAGGTTGAGGTCGACGGTGACGCCGCTGGTCGCGTCGTCGTAGAGCGCCGTCGAGGAGAAGGCGCCCGTCAGGATGTCGTCGCCCTTGCCGCCCTGCAGCGTTCCGCCGGCGGTCAGCACGTCGTTGAAGTCGGACCCCTGCAGGCTCGAGATGCGCGACAGGGTGTCGGCGCCCGCGCCGCCCGTGTTCTGCGCGCCGAAGATCAGCGTCGAGACGGTCACGCCGCTGGTCGCGCCCTGGTAGGACACGACGTCGTCGCCGCCGTCGTCGTCGAAATAGTCGTCGCCTTCGCCGCCAATCAGGATGTCGTGGCCGTAGCCCCCGCGGAGCTGGTCGTTGCCCGCGCCGCCCATCAGGAGGTCGTCGCCGTCGCCGCCGCTGAGCTGGTCGTTCCCCTCGCCGCCGACGATTTTGTCGTCGCCGCCGTAGCCGTTCAGCTTGTCGTCCCCGGCGCGGCCGTCGATTTCGTCGTCGCCACCCAGGCCGATGATCAGGTTCGCTCCGGCGTCGCCATAGGCCCGGTCGTCGTTGTCGCTCAGGGTGACGTCGGTGAAGCCGACCAGCGTGTCGACGCCCGACGAGGCGCCGATCGCGACCCCTTCGGCCAGGTACACGGTCACGGCGGCCGTCTCGCTCGCGAAGCTGACCGTGTCGTGGCCGCCGCCGCCGCCCAGCAGCACGTCGTCGCCTGCGCCGCCGTCGATGACGTCGTCGCCCGCGCCGCCGTCGATGCGGTTGGCGCCCGCGTCGCCGGTCAGGGTGTCGTTGAACGCGGAACCGAGAATGTCCTCGATATGGTTCAGGACCTGGCTGAAGCCGAGGCCGTAGGCGCTGGAGCTCTTAAGGTTCACGACGACGCCGTAGGACTGGTCGTCATAGGCGACCAGGTCGCGGCCGTCTCCGCCGTCGAGGTTGTCGGTAACCGAGGGATAGCTCACGCCGAGGCCGCCGCGCAGCAGGTCGTCGCCGCCCTCGCCCATCAGGGTGTCGCTGCCCGCGCCGCCGTTCAGGACGTCGGCGTCCAGACCGCCGACCAGCAGGTCGTCTCCGTCGCCGCCTTGAAGGGTGTCGCGGCCGTTTCCGCCGTCCAGCGTGTCCGCGCCCGGACCGCCGATCAGCAGGTCGGCGCCGTCTTCGCCATACAGCGCGGCGTCGCCGTCGCCGGCATGGAGCTCGTCGTCGCCCGCGCCGCCATGGATCTCGGTCCGGCCGGCGCCGCCGTAGATGACGTCGTTCCCCGCCTCGGCGTAGAGGGTGATGCGCTCGACGCCTTGCAACTGCGCCCTGGTCACGCCGTTGAGGGTCAGCAGATTGTTCTGGGCCGCCGATCGTCCGTCGAAGAACAGGTTCCCGCTCAGGGTATAGCTGAGCCGCACGATGGCTTCATCGACACCGGCTCCGCCTTGAACGATGACCTCGTCGCTGAGCGTGAGATCGAAGACATCATCGCCGTCGCCGCCTGAAAGGGTGGAAACGCCGAGGTTGTCGAAGCCGTAATATTGCAGGCGATCGGCGCCGGCGCCGCCATCGACGACGCCTCGGGTGCTTCCCCAGAGCTCCAGATAATCGTCGCCGTCCCCGCCCGTCAGCGTGACGGCGGCGCTCGAGGTCCGGTAATGGCTCGCGAAATGGATCGCGTCGTCGCCCGCGCCGCCGTCCATCACGACCGTGTTGAAGGTGGTCCGGTCGGAACGGAACACATTAAGCAGGTCGTTTCCGTCGTCGCCGTAGAGCTGGTCGTCGCCGGAACGGTCGTCGATGAAGTCGTCGCCCGCGTTACCGTGGACGATGTCGTCTCCAAGCCCGCTCTCGATCTGGTCCTGACCGGCGCCGCCCTGAATGATGTCGGCCCCGCCGCCGCCCTTGATGAAGTCAAGCTCGCCCGAGCCGGTCAGGGTCATCCCCTGGACCGGACCGCCGAGCGGATCGTAACCCGCGAAAGAGGTCGCGGTGAAGGTCGTCGCGACCGTGTTGTTGAAGACCAGGACGGTTTGGTAGGACGACGAGCCTGGGAAAATGCTCATCTCGAGCCAGGTGTCGGCCCCTTGCTGGGTCAGTCGAAGATAGCCGTCGGCGAAGGGGTTGCTGCGCTGGTCCCAGCCTGGCAGGCCCGAGCCGGTGGGCGTGGAAAGGTTGTAGGCGAGAAATTCGCCCATGTTGAGGGCGTCGGCGGAAGCGCCGGCGACCTGGAAGTCGGTGATGGTGGCGCGGAGCCCTCGCTCGGCGGTATAGAACGTCACCAGATCGTGACCGTCGCCCAGCGTGATCTGATAGTCGTCGCCGTAGCGGATCGATATGTCGTCGTCGCCGGCGCCGCCGTCGATCGTGGTCTTCGCGGAAGAGCCTGTGTCGCGGCTGGCGTAGATGCGATCGTCGCCTTCTCCGCCGACCAGCCAGTATTCGCTCAGCGGGTTGTCGTCGGAGACGTAGAGCGAGTCATTTCCGGCCTCGCCGTAGTAGTGCGCGACGTGGGCGCCCGTGCTGCCGTTCCATGTCTGCAGGGCGTCGTTCCCGACTCCCCCGCGCAGGATGTCATTGGCGCCGCCGCCGCCATCGAAGAGTCCGTCATTGCCGGCTCCCCCTTCGATGAGGTTCGAACCCACGTCTCCTCTCAGGATGTCGTCCTGGGCGGAACCCCGAACGTTCTCGATCCCGATCAGCGTGTCGGAGGCCAGGCGCCATTCCCAGCTGACCCAGCCGCCAAGGGTCTGCTGCGCGTCCGGATTTCCGAGGTCCAGCGTGACCGACCAACTGGCCCAGGTATAATCGACGGTGTCCACGCCGTCGCCGCCGTTGATCGTATTGGCGCCGAGACCGCCGCTTAGCGTGTCGTTGCCCCCGCCTCCGGTGAGGGTGTCATCCCCGTCGCCTCCGACCAGGACGTCATCGTTCACCGTTCCATTGATGTCGCTCATCTGACGCCCCGACGCCACCCAACTCAGGCAACCTCCTTAGCGTGGTCATGGTTGGGTGGCGAGGTCTTTATGCAATCTCTGCGGGCGCGGCTTTCGGGCGAACCGCCAGGCCGCGAGACTGCCGCTCCGGCCGTTCCGGGGCTCCCAGCGGGTCCCGAGGCCTAGGCTTGGGCCGCCGCCGCCACGGCCTCGGCGGTGATGCCGAATTCCTTGTAGAGCCGCTCGTACGGCGCGCTGGCGCCGAAGCCCGTCATGCCGACGAACTTGCCGTCCTCGCCGATGAAGCGCTCCCAGCCCATGCGGACGGCGGCCTCGACGGCGACGCGGACCGGCGCGTCGCCGATCACCGACGCTCGGTAGGCGGCGTCCTGCCGCTCGAACAGCTCCCAGCAGGGGGTCGAGACGACGCGGGTCGGCTTGCCCTGGCCCTGCAGGATGTCGCGGGCCGCCACGGCGACCGAGACTTCCGTGCCCGAGGCGAAGATCGTCACCGCCGCCTCGCCGCCCTCGGCGGCCAGCAGCTCGTAGGCGCCCCTGGCGGACAGGTTCTCGGCGGCCGTGTCGCGCACGCCCGGGACCTTCTGGCGCGACAGGCACATCACCGACGGGGTGGCGGCCTGCTCCAGGGCGATCTTCCAGCACTCGGCGGTCTCGACAGCGTCGGCCGGACGGAAGACCAGCAGGTTGGGAATGGCGCGCAAGCTGGCGACGTGCTCGACCGGCTGGTGGGTGGGGCCGTCCTCGCCCAGGCCGATGGAGTCGTGGGTCATCACGTGAATGACCTTGGCGCCCATCAGGGCGCCCAGGCGGATCGCTGGCCGGCTGTAGTCGGCGAAGGCCAGGAAGGTGCCTGAATAGGGGATGACGCCGCCGTGCAGGGCCATGCCGTTCATGGCCGCGGCCATGCCGAACTCGCGCACGCCATAGTGCACGTAGCGGCCGGCGTAGTCGGGGGCGTCGAACGGCTTCATGCCCTTGACGAAGGTGTTGTTCGAGCCGGTCAGGTCGGCCGAGCCGCCGACCATGTCGACGACCGTCGGGATCAGCTGGTCCAGGGCCGCGCCCGAGTGCACGCGGGTGGCGTTGCCCGGCTTGGTCCTGGCCGCCTCGGCGATGTGGGCGTCCAGCGCCTTGAAGGCGTCGGCCGGCAGCTGGCCCTTCATGGCGCGGGTGAAGTCGTCGGCCAGGGGCGAGGCCTGCACGGTCGCTTCCCAGGCCTTGCGGGCGCGGGCGCCGCGGCGGCCGATGCTCTTCCAGGCCTTGGCGATGTCCTCGGGCACGGTGAACGGCTGGGCGTCCCAGCCCATGGCCAGGCGCGCGTCGCGGATCTGGTCGTCGAACAGGGTGTAGCCGTGGCTGTGGGGGTCGCCTTCCTTGGGGCCCGCGCCCTTGGAGATCAGGGTCTTGCAGGCGATCAGGGTCGGGCGGTCCTGGCGGGTGGCCCAGCGCAGGGCGGCGGCGATCTTGCCGTGGTCATGGCCGTCGACGGCCTTGACCGCCCAGCCGGCGGCCTTGAAGCGGGCCAGCTGGTCGCCGGTCTCGGCGATCGTGGCCTCGCCGTCGATGGTGGTGTTGTTGTCGTCGAACAGCACGGTCAGCTTGGAAAGCTTCAGGCGGCCGGCGAGGCTGATCGCCTCGTGGCTGACGCCCTCCATCAGGCAGCCGTCGCCGGCGATCACCCAGGTGCGGTGGTCGACGACGTCCTTGCCGAACCGCGCGGCCAGGTGCGCTTCCGCCATCGCCATGCCCACGGCGGTGGCCAGGCCCTGGCCCAGCGGACCGGTGGTGGTCTCCACGCCCGGGGTGTGGTGCACTTCCGGGTGGCCGGGGGTCAGAGAGCCCCACTGACGGAAGTTCTCGATCTCCTGCATGGTCACGGCCTTGAAGCCGGTCAGGTGCAGCAGGGAATAGAGCAGCATCGAGCCGTGGCCGGCCGAGAGCACGAAACGGTCGCGGTCGGCCCAGTCGGGCTTGGCGGCGTCGAACTTCAGGAACTTGCCCCACAGCACCGTGGCCACGTCGGCCATGCCCATCGGCATGCCCTGGTGACCGGACTTGGCCTTGTGGACGGCGTCCATGGAAAGGACGCGGATCGCGTCGGCCATCTTAACGGGCGAAACGGGCATGAGAGTTCCGGGTTGTTCTTGATCGGGCGGGGCTGCGCGAGGCCGCGAGTCGCACGATGACCCCCTGGGGTCAACCCGCGAGCCGGCCCGCGAGCTCTGCCGGAGCGTCTGCGTGGGCGCTATGCAACAACGTCCGCACGCGTTATAGCTGGAGACAGGCTTATGCTCATTTTTAGCATAACTTCGAAAGGCCGGGTGTCTTGAGTTCTCCGTCGTTCTTCTCGCCCTATCGCCATGGCTTCGTCCGGGTCGCCACGGCGGTTCCCAAGGTCAAGCTGGCGGACCCGGCCGCCAACGCCCAGAGCGTGCTCGCTCTGGTGCGCCAGGCCCATGACGCCGGTGTCGCGGTGCTGGTGCTGCCCGAGCTGGGCCTGACCGGCTACACGGTCGACGACCTGCTGCAGCAAGACGTGTTGCTCGACGCGGTCGAGGCTGCGATCGCCATCCTGGCCCAGGAGAGCAAGACCTTGTCGCCGCTGTTCGTGGTCGGCGCGCCGCTTCGCGACGCTGGCCGGCTCTACAACACCGCGGTCGCGATCCAGGGCGGTCGGGTGCGGGCGGTGGTCCCCAAGAGCTTCTTGCCCAACTACCGGGAGTTCTACGAAAGACGCTGGTTCACGCCAGGCTCGGGCGTGGTCGGCCGCACCCTGGACCTGGCCGGCCAGGCTGTGCCGTTCGGGACCGACGTGCTGCTGCGCAACCTTGGAGACACGGCCTTCACCGTCGGTATCGAGATCTGCGAGGACGTCTGGACGCCCGCCCCGCCCAGCACCGCCCAGGCCATGGCCGGGGCCGAGATCCTGCTGAACCTGTCAGCCAGCAACATCACGATCGGCAAGTCCGAGACCCGCCGCCTGCTGTGCGCCAGCCAGTCGGCCCGGACGATCTCGGCCTATGTCTATTCGGCGGCCGGCGCGGGCGAGAGCTCGACGGACCTGGCCTGGGACGGCCATGTCGACATCCACGAGATGGGAAACCTGCTGGCCCAGAGCCCGCGCTTCTCGACCGGGGCGGTGATGGCCGTGGCCGACGTCGACGTCGCCCGGCTGCGGCAGGAGCGGATGCGGGTCGGCAGCTTCGGCGACTCCACGACGCTGAGCCCCCCCGAGGCGCCGTTCCGCATCGTGCCGCTGGACTTCGCGCCGCCGGCCGGCGACCTGGCCCTGGTCCGGCCGATCGAGCGCTTCCCGTTCACCCCGTCCGACCCGGCCAAGCTGGCCGAGAACTGCTACGAGGCCTACAACATCCAGGTCCAGGGCCTGGCCCGCCGCGTCGAAGCCACGGGCTCGAAGAGCCTGGTGATCGGCGTTTCGGGCGGGCTGGACTCCACCCACGCCCTGATCGTCGCCGCCAAGGCCATGGATCAGCTGGGCAGGCCGCGGTCGGACATCCGCGCCTACACCCTGCCGGGCTTCGCCACCTCCGAAGGCACCAAGTCGAACGCCTGGAAGCTGATGACGGCCATGGGGGTCACCGCCGAGGAGCTCGACATCCGGCCGGCGGCCCAGCAGATGCTGGCCGACCTCGGCCATCCGTTCGCCAAGGGCGAGCCGGTCTATGACGTGACCTTCGAGAACGTCCAGGCGGGCCTGCGCACCGACTACCTGTTCCGCCTGGCCAACCATCACAAGGGCATGGTGGTCGGCACCGGCGACCTGTCGGAACTGGCCCTGGGCTGGTGCACCTATGGCGTCGGCGACCAGATGAGCCACTACAACCCCAATTCCGGGGTGCCCAAGACCCTGATCCAGCACCTGATCCGCTTCGTGGCCGCCTCGGGCGACGTGGACGCGGCGACCAGCGACCTGCTGGAGGACATCCTGGCCACCGAGATCTCGCCGGAACTGGTGCCGGGCGAAGAGGTTCAGGCCACCGAAAGCTTCGTGGGCCCCTACGCTTTGCAGGACTTCAATCTCTACTACCTGACCCGCTACGGCATGGCGCCGTCGAAGATCGCCTTCCTGGCCTGGACCGCCTGGCGCGACGCGACCGCCGGCGCCTGGCCGGCCGGGATCCCGGAGTCCGCCCGGCGGGCCTACGACCTGCCGGAGATCAAGCGCTGGCTGGCGCTGTTCCTGAAGCGGTTCTTCGCCAACCAGTTCAAGCGCTCGGCCATGCCCAACGGGCCGAAGATCTCGTCGGGCGGCGCCCTGTCGCCGCGCGGCGACTGGCGCATGCCCTCGGACGCCACGGCGGATGCGTGGTTGGCCGAGCTCGACGCCGGACTTCCGGCCTGAGACCGAAAAACGCCAGCATCTTCAATATGTCTCTGGTCCGAGGGGGGCGATGTGCTACCTCACGGGTTGTGAAATCAAAGCGTTTGGCGTGGGGGAAGTCTTGGCCGCCATCTATCCGGTGATCCTTTGCGGAGGGTCGGGAACTCGTCTTTGGCCGGCTTCGCGCGCGGACCGTCCCAAGCAGTTCCTGAAGCTGATCGGCGATCGCTCAAGCTTCCAGGACACGATCCTGCGGGTCATGGACCTGCCGGGCGCCGACGAGATCGTGGTGGTCACCGGCGAGGCGATGGCCGAGCTCGTCGAGCGCCAGGCGCTGGAACTGGGCGTCAGGCTGACCGTGATCATCGAGCCGGAGGCGCGCGACTCCGCGCCGGCCATCGCCGCGGCGGCGGCCTATGTGCAGTCGGTGTCGCCCGACGGGGTGGTGCTGATGCTGGCCGCCGACCACCACATCGCCGAACCCGAGATGTTCCGCGAGGCGGCGCTGGTGGCGATCGAGGCCTCCCGAACCGGCTTGATCGTGACGTTCGGCGTGCAGCCGACCTCGCCCGCGACGGGCTTCGGCTACATCAAGCCCGGCGGCGTCCTGCCCGGCGGCGTCAAGGCGGTCGCGGCCTTCGTCGAGAAGCCTGACCTGGCCACGGCCAAGGCCTATATCGAGGACGGCTACTACTGGAACAGCGGCAACTTCGCCTTCACGGCCCGGACGTTGCTGGACGAACTGGCGGTGTTCGAGCCGGCGATCCGCGACGGCGCGATCGGTTCGGTGCGCGACGGCCGACGCGACGGCGTACGGCTGCACCTCGACCGCGAGGCGTTCGCGACGACCACCAAGAAGTCGCTCGACTACGCGGTCATGGAGCGCACCAGCCGCGCCGCCGTGGCGCCGGCCGCCTTCACCTGGTCGGACCTGGGCGCCTGGGACGCGATCTGGGAAGCCTCGATCCGTGACGCCCAGGGCAACGCCGCCAGCGGCGACGTCCACCTGATCCGGTCCAAGGGCGTGTTGGTGCGGTCCACCGGCCCCTTCGTCGGGGCGATCGGGGTCGAGGACCTGCTGATCGTCGCCGAGCCCGACGCGGTGCTGGTCTGTCGGCGGGATGACGCCCAGGGGGTCAAGACCCTGGTCGATGTGCTGAAGGCCAGCGGTCGCGACATCGCCCACCGCCACGCCATCGCCATCAGCGGCGGCGTCGAACGCCAGCCGGTGACGAAGTCGGCCAGGGCCGAGGTGCAGATCTGGCGGATGGAAGCCGGCGCGGTGGCCAGCCTGCCATCCAGCTCCATCCAGGTTCTGGACGGCGAACTGGTCGCCGAGGGCGCGACCTATGCGGCCGGCGCCCGGGAAGATCTCCATTCGCCGACCCTGGTCCGCGCCGCTTCCGCCAGCGCCGTGCTGGTCACGACATGGCTTTGACCGCCCGGTCCAGCTCCAGGATCGCGCAGACGATGTGGTAGAACGAGCTGGCGGGGGCGGCTTCATCGACGAAGGTCCCGTCGGCCCGCAGCTTGTCGCGCCACAGGCCCTTCACCGGCACGTCGAAATATTTGGTCAGGGCCTCGGCGCCGTTGGCGGCGGTGGTCCACCAGCGCGCGTCGCCGGTCACCTGGGCCGCCAGCACCCCGGCCTTGATCTGTTCGGTCTGGGCCCAGAGGCGGGCGATGTCGTCGTGCACGCTCATGTCGTCCAGCAGGGCGAAGATCGCCACGCCGCGCGCCGGGTCGACGCCCGGGCCGTCGCCGATCGCGATCATCCGCAGGGCGGCGGCGATCGCGTCGTCGCGACCGGCCAGCTTGCCCCAGCGCAGAAGCAGCCAGGCCCATTCGAACTGGTGACCCGGCTCGATGATCCGGCCGTCGACGCCGGGCGCGGGATTCCAGTCGCCGTCATAATATTCGCGCAGGCCGCCGCTCTTCGGGTCGATGAACTTGCTCAGCGCCAGTTCGGCGATCTCGTCGGCCATCGCCCGCCATTGCGGATCGCCGCCGGCCTCGACCCAGGCCAGGCTGGCCTCGAACAGGTGCATGTGCGGGTTGGACAGCAGCGGCAGAGAGCGCGGGACGCTTTCCTCGAAGCCGGCGATGGGGTGCTTGAGCGTGGCGTAGAGCGCGTCGCGCAGGCTCGTCGCCAGCGCCGGCAGGTCGGCGCGCTCGGGCAGGACCGAACTGGCCATGGCCAGGCCGAACAGGCCGAAGGCCTGGTCGTAGAGGTCCACCTTGTCGTCCAGGGGCGAGCCGTCGCTGGCCACCAGGGTGCGCATGAAGCCGTCGGGGCGGCGATACTTGCTCAGATAGAAGTCCAGGCCGTGTTCCAGAGCCTGCTTCCACGGGCCGTCCCAGCCCAGCAGGCCGGCCACCGCATAGGAATAGATCTGCCGGGGCTGGACCCGCGCCCGGCGCGGCGCCTCGACCGGCGTTCCGTCCAGGGCGATCTTCTCGAAGAACCCGCCCTGGACCTTGTCCGCGCCGATTTCCCACCAGACGGGGAAGGCGTGATCGAGGGCCCAGGCCTTGAGGTCGTCGCGCAGGCGGACAAGGCGGGCGAAGTCGTCGGTCATCTGCGGTCCTTGGGCGGAAAGGGGCTTTCGAAAGGTTCGCCGTTCTAGGCCGTCGCGCTGGGGTTCGCCAAGTCCGCTGGCCGCCTTGTCGCGTCGCGAGGCCTGTCGTAAGGCCAGGGCATGTCCCGAAAAGCGCCGCTGAAAGCCGTCTTCTTCGATCGCGACGGGGTGCTGAACCTCGACCACGGCTATGTCTGCGAGCCTGAGCGGCTGGACTGGATCGAGGGCGCGCGAGAGGCGGTGGCGAGGCTGAACGCCGCCGGCGTCAAGGTGCTGGTGGTCACCAACCAGTCGGGCGTGGCGCGCGGCTATTTCACCGAGGCCCAGGTCGATCTTTTCCACGCCGCCCTGCAGGCGGGCCTGGCCGAGGTCGGCGGACGGATCGACGCCTTCTATGTCGCGCCCCACCACGAGGACGCCGTCGACGAACGCTATCGCCATCCTGACCACCCCGATCGCAAGCCCAATCCCGGCATGATCCTGCGCGGCCTGTCGGAGTGGGCGCTGGCGCCCGAAGAGACCGTGCTGGTCGGCGACAAGGGGTCGGACGTCGAGGCCGCCCGTCGGGCCGGCGTCGAGGGGCTGAGGTTCCCCGGCGGCGACCTGCTGGCCTTCCTGCGCCAAAGCCTGGGCGAGCGTTTTCCCGCGACCGGCCTTGGCGGGGGAGCGCGGGACCGATAAACGAACTCAAACCCCCGGAACCAAAGCGCAGACCCATGCAGATCTTCCTCGACAGCACCGACACCAAGGTCATCGCCGACCTGGCTTCCACCGGCCTGGTGGACGGGGTGACCACCAACCCGACCCTGATCGCCAAGGCCGGCCGTCCGATGCTGGAGGTGATCGCCGAGATCTGCGACCTGGTGCCGGGCCCGATCAGCGCGGAGGTCGCCGCCACCACCCACGAGGCGATGGTCGCCGAGGGCAAGAAGCTGGCCGCCATCGCCCCGAACGTGGTCGTCAAGATCCCGCTGACCCGCGACGGCCTAATCGCCTGCGCGGCCTTCGCCGGCGAAGGCATCTCGACCAACGTCACCCTATGCTTCTCGCCGACCCAGGCCCTGCTGGCCGCCAAGGCCGGCGCGACCTACGTCTCGCCGTTCATCGGCCGCCTGGACGACTATGGCTTCGACGGCATGGACCTGATCCGCGACATCCGCGCGATCTACGACAACTACGGCTACGAGACCGAGATCCTGGCCGCGTCGGTGCGCAACGTCGCTCACGTCAAGGACGCGGCGATCGTCGGCGCCGACGTGGTCACCATCCCGCCGGCCGTGTTCGGCGACCTGTTCAAACACCCGCTGACCGACAAGGGCCTGGAGCAGTTCCTGAAGGATTGGGCCGGAACGGGGCAATCGATCCTCTAGATCGATCGTCTTCGCCTGATTATCGCGCGCCCCCGGATTTAATCCGGGGGCGTTTTATTGTGCAGCTGCGAACTGGGTTCGCATTTGCGAGTTCATGCGTTAGGGTCCTGTCAACCACGCGGGAGCGCGCCCATGAACGCCGCCGACATCGCCGTCGAGATCTGCATCGCCTCGGCCGAGGAAGCCCTGCGCTTCTCCGGCTTCGTCCGGGACTTTCTGGCCCGTAACGGCTTTCCGTTCGTGATGATCCACGATGCTCCGGATCTTTCCGGCGAGCGCCGCAAGGTGGTGTTCGAAGACGCCGGCGTCGGCCGCAAGTTCGCCCGAGAATGGCGGATGGACCGGCTCGCCGCCTGCGGAGCCTGAGGCGGCGCGCGCGCTTGCAGCCAAGCTCGCGTAACGATGTTTGCGCTTTCGCGAAACGGGCATAGATAGGGAGATCATTTCTCTCTGTCGCCGAGTTGCGCCATGAACGACCCCAAATCCACCCTTCCTCCGGTCGTCGGTTCCGCGCTGGATCTGATCGGCCGCACGCCGATGATCGAGGTCCGCAATCTCGACACCGGCCCGTGCCGGCTGTTCCTGAAGCTGGAGAACCAGAACCCGGGCGGCTCGATCAAGGATCGCGTGGCCCGCTCGATGATCGAGGCCGCCGAGGCCGACGGCAGCCTCAAGCCGGGCGGTACGATCATCGAAGCCACCGCCGGCAACACGGGCCTGGGCCTGGCCCAGGTGGCGACGCTGAAGGGCTACAAGCTGATCCTGGTGGTGCCCGACAAGATGGCGCGGGAGAAGATCCTGCACCTGCGGGCCATGGGCGTGGACGTCCGCCTGACTCGCAGCGACGTCGGCAAGGGTCACCCGGAATACTACCAGGACATGGCCCAGACCCTGGCCCAGTCGATCCCCGGCGCGATCTATGTCAACCAGTTCGAGAACCCGGCCAATCCGCTGGCCCACGAGACCACGACCGCCCCCGAGATCTTCGAGCAGATGGACGGCGACATCGACGCGGTGGTGGTCGGCGTCGGCTCGGGCGGCACCCTGACCGGCATCGGCCGGTTCATGGCCCGCCATTCGCCGAAGACCCAGATGGTGCTGGCCGATCCGGTGGGCTCGATCCTTTGCGACTACGTCGCGACCGGAACCTATGGCGAGGCCGGCTCGTGGATCGTCGAGGGCATCGGCGAAGACTTCATCCCGGCCAACGCCCAGATGGACTTCGTGCGGAAGGCCTATTCGATCAGTGACCGCGAGAGCGTCGACACAGCCCGCCTGCTGCTGCGCAAGGAAGGCGTCCTGGCGGGCTCGTCCTCGGGCACCCTGCTGGCGGCGGCGCTGCGCTGGTGCCGCGAGCAGACCGAGCCGAAGCGGGTGGTGACCCTGGTCTGCGACACGGGCGCCAAGTACCTGACCAAGATGTTCAACGACATGTGGCTGGCCGCCCACGGCTTCGACCAGCGTGAGCTGCACGGCGACCTGCGGGACCTGATCGCCAAGCGCTACGCCGACGGCGGCGTGGTGGCCATCGGGCCGGACGACACCCTGCTGACCGCCTACAACCGCATGCGCAGCAGCGACATCAGCCAGCTGCCGGTGGTCGACCACGGCAAGCTGGTCGGCATCCTCGACGAAAGCGACATCCTGGCCGCCGTCGAGGGCGTCGAGGACGATGATCGGGGTCCCAAGTTCAAGACCAAGGTCGGGGCGGCCATGACCAAGGCGGTCAACACTCTGCAGTCCACCCAGGGCGTCGACGCCTTGCCCGACGTGTTCGACCGGGACGAGGTGGCGCTGGTCTGCGACGGCGACGAGTTCGTGGGCGTGATCACCCGCGTGGATCTGATCAACCACCTGCGCCTGAGCGCCTAAAACGGTTTTGCGTCCTTCGAGGCCCGCAAGCGGGCTCCTCAGGATGAGGAACTCAGTGCAATGATCCTCATCCTGAGGCGCCCTCCGTAGGAGGGCCTCGAAGGACGCAGGGCGGCCCAAGGACCACATATGACCACCGACATCCCCGGCAAGAACCGCCTGGCCTTCGCCACCCGCACGATCCATGGCGGCCAGTTCCCCGATCCGACCACCGGGGCGGTGATGGTGCCGATCTACGCGACCTCGACCTATGTCCAGTCCAGCCCGGGCGAGCACAAGGGGTTCGAGTACAGCCGCAGCCACAACCCCACCCGCTTCGCGTTCGAGCGCTGCATCGCCGACCTGGAGAGCGGCGTGGCCGGCTTCGCCTTCGCCTCGGGCCTGGCGGCCGCCTCGACGATCCTGGAGATCCTCGACAGCGGCGCCCACGTGATCGCCAGCGACGACCTCTATGGCGGGTCGTTCCGGCTGTTCGACAAGGTGCGCAAGCGCTCGGCCGGCCTGACCTTCAGCTTCGTCGACATGGGCGACCTCTCGGCCATCGAGGCGGCGATCACGCCCGCCACCCGGATGATCTGGGTCGAGACGCCGACCAATCCCATGCTGCGCCTGGCCGATCTGGCCGGCATCGCCGCCCTGGCTAAAAAGCACGGACTGATCACGGTGGCCGACAACACCTTCGCCAGCCCGTTCGTCCAGCGGCCGCTGGAGCTGGGCTTCGACATCGTCATGCACTCGGCCACCAAGTATCTGAACGGCCACTCCGACGTGGTGGCGGGGGTGGCGGTGGTCGGCGACAACACCGAGATCGCCGACAAGCTGAGGTTCCTGCAGAACGCCGTCGGGGCGGTGCTGGGGCCGTTCGACAGCTTTCTGGCCCTGCGCGGCGTCAAGACCCTGGCCCTGCGCATGCAGCGGGCCTGCGACAGCGCCCTGGCCATCGCCAGGTGGCTGTCGACCCGCAAGGACGTCGCCCGGGTGATCTATCCCGGCTTGCCCAGCCACCCGCAGCACGACCTGGCCCGTCGCCAGATGCAGGGCGGGTTCGGCGGGATCATCTCGGTCGAGCTGAAGGGCGACGTCAACACCGCCCGGCGGATGCTGGAGCGCACGCGGCTGTTCACCCTGGCCGAAAGCCTGGGCGGGGTGGAGAGCTTGATCGAGCATCCGGCCATCATGACCCACGCCTCGATCCCGGCCGACCAGCGCGCCGCCCTCGGCATCTCCGATACGCTGATCAGGCTTTCGGTGGGGATCGAGGACTGCGAGGACCTGATCGCCGACCTTTCAGAGGCCCTAGGCGCGGGTGGGGCAGCCTGAACAGGTGATGCTCGGCGTCGCCGGGCATGGCCGGCGACGGATCAGGCGCCTTCGAGGGCCGCGGCGGGGGCAGCACCCGGTTCGGGTCCTCGGCCCACAGGTGGGCGGCCAGCATCAGGTCGGTCTTGACGGGGCCGTAGTCCTCCTTGGCGGTCCACACCCGGATGGCCGCCTGGGCGAAGGCTTCGCTGAGGTCGACCACCTCGATCATCGGGGCCGGCTCCTTGCGCACCCGGGAGTCGCCCTCGGCCCGTTCGCGCATCTTCTGCAGCACCGTGACCAGGTCGGTCTTCAGCGGCACCTTGAACACCACGTCCGCCCGACGGCTGCGGTGGGTGGAATAGTTGAGGATGACGTCGCCGAACACCTTGCTGTTGGGGATCATCACCTTGACGTTGTCGGGCGTGGCGATCTCGGTGAACAGCAGGTCCAGCGCCTTGACCGTGCCGTTGCGGGTCGAGGTCTCGATCACGTCGCCGACCTTGTAGGGCCGAAACAGCAGGATCATCACCCCCGCGGCCACGTTCGACAGCGCGCCCTGCAGGGCCAGGCCGATGGCCAGGGACGCCGCGCCCAGCACGGCGATGATCGAGGTGGCCTGGACGCCCAGCTGCTGCAGGACCGCCACCAGTCCGACGGCCACGACGGCGTAGCGCACCAGGGACGAGACGAAGCTTTCCAGGGTCGGGTCCGGGTTCTTGCGGTGCATGCGGCCCAGGCCGCGCCGCGCCACGCCGGCCAGCCAGCCGGCCACCCAGAAGGTGACGACCAGGATCAGGGTGGCGACCACCAGGTTCACCGCCAGCCTGCCCAGCCAGTCGAGGAAATGGCCGAACATCGTCTCGTCGGCCTTGACGTTGGCCAGGGAGGGCAGGGAGGCGTCGGCGGGGATCAGGCTGGGCTTGGTCTGCATGGAACTCTCGATGGCGCCCCCGCCCCGACCCGTCAACGACGAGCCGTCAACGAACCGGGGCGCGCCGCGTTCCGCCAAAGGCGCCGCTTCGCTCCGGGGAAACAGTCGGTTACATCAATTGGCTCGAACCCGAGCCGTTCCGCCTCTAAGAGCGCCGCCCATGAGCATGTCCTTCATCGACCTCGCCGCGCAGCAGCGCCGGATCCGCGACCGGATCGACGCCGCCATCGCCGCCGTCCTCGACAGCGGCGCCTATGTCATGGGCCCGCAGGTCCGGGAATTCGAGGCCAGGCTGGCGGCGTTCGGCCAGGCCGAACTGGCGCTGTCGTGCGCCAACGGCACCGACGCCATCGCTCTGCCGCTGATGGCCTGGGACGTGGGCCCCGGCGACGCGGTGTTCTGCCCGTCCTTCACCTTCGCCGCCACGCCTGAAGTCGTGCCGTGGGTCGGGGCGACGCCGGTGTTCGTGGACGTGCTGCCCGACACCTTCAACCTCGATCCCGCCAGGCTGGAGGCCGCCATCGCCGGCGTGAAGGCCGAGGGCCGGCTGAAGCCCAGGGTGGTGATCGCCGTCGACCTGTTCGGCCAGCCCGCCGACTATCCCGCCATCAAGGCGATCTGCGACCGTGAGGGCCTGAAGCTGATCGCCGACAGCGCCCAGGGCTTCGGCTGCACCCTCGACGGCAAGCATCCGCTGCACTGGGCCGACGTGGCCACCACCAGCTTCTTCCCGGCCAAGCCGCTGGGCTGCTACGGCGACGGCGGGGCGGTGCTGACCAACGACCGGGACCTGTGGGACCTGATGGACAGCTTCCGGGTGCACGGCAAGGCCGTGGCCCCCGACCTGGTGGGCCGGACCTTCGACCATGACACCAAGTACCTGAACACCCGCATCGGCATGAATTCGCGCCTGGACACGATCCAGGCGGCGATCCTGATCGAGAAGCTGGCCCTCTTCCAGGAGGAGATCGACCTGCGCCAGGTCCTGGCCGACCGCTATGCCGAGGGCCTGAAGGGCGCGGTGATCGCCACGCCCAAGGTCATCGACGGCGGCGTCTCGGTCTGGGCCCAGTACGTGATCGAGCACGGGAAACGCGACGGCCTGGCGGCCCACCTGAAGACCCAGGGGATCCCGACGGCGGTCTACTATCCCGTCCCGATGCATGTGCAGGCCCCCTATGCCGACTTCCCGCGGGGGGCCGGCGGCTTGCCGGTGACCGAGGCCAAGGCCGAGACGGTGCTGGCCCTGCCGATGCATCCCTATCTGTCGCAGGCCGATCAGCAGCGCATCATCGACGCGATCCGCGCTTTCAACGGCTAAGCTGCGCCCCATTCACGCCTCACGCAGAGGTATTGTGGCTTCAAAGTCGATTCGAAGGTTCAGATGCACGATCCGATAACGTCGTTCGTGGTCGCGGTGTTCGGCATGCCCGGCGCCGCGTTGATGATGGCGGCGGCCATCCTGGTCTTCGCCATCGCGCTGATCTTCCAATCGGGCCATTTCGAATACACGCCGCTGATGGACGACCTGCGCCGTCGCGCCGACCTGCTGGATGATCTGCGCGGAGATCGCCAGACGGCGTTCGCGGAGGCCTTCGAGGCGATCGACCAACGGCTGAGCGGCCTGGCCCATCCCGTGATCGAACTGGGCTGGGCGCACTATCGCGGCCAGTTGACGCCGACGGAGGACGGACGCCTGGCGGCCTCGATCCATGCTTCCGACGCGTTTGATCTCGCCGACACGCCGGCCCGCACCCTGGAATGGTGGGCCAACATCATGGTCGCCATCGGCCTGGTCATCACCTTCATGGGCATCGTGGCGGCCTTGACCGAGGCGACCTCGGCCATGGCGGGCGGGGGCGCGGCCATGCAGGGCGCCCTGATCAACCTGCTGACGATCGCCGCCACCAAGTTCTGGACCTCGATCGCCGGCGTCCTGGCGTCGATCATCCTGCGCCTGGTCGCGCGGCGCCGGCGTCAGGCCATTGAGGCGCAGGAAGCCCATTTCTTCGCGCTGCTGGACGCCTGCGTCCGCTTCGCGCCGCCGGAAAAGGTGATGCTGGAGCAACTGACGGTGCTGGGGCGCATCGAAGCCGCCCTGGCTCGCGGCGCCGCTTCGCCGCAGGGCGCCGCCTGATGAGACGCAAGCGCGGCCGTACGGTCGATGTCGAGGAGGGCGAAAGCTATTACGTCTCGATGACCGACATGATGGTGGGGGTGATCTTCATCTTCATCATCATGCTCAGCTATTTCGCCTTCGAATTTCGCTCGACCACCGCCAAGCTGACCACGGCCAGGCATCCGGAGACGGCGGCCCTGTTGCAGACGGCCGCCAATCTCACGCCCAAGACCGCCGACATCGAGATCGACTACAAGGCCCAGGTGCTGTGCGTGCCCGAGACGGCCCTGTCGGAGAGCGGCCAGGGCGCGGCCGGTCAGCGCCGCTGCTTCGCGTTTTCGCCACCGACCGAAGCTTCGGCTCAGACCGCCACGGCGGTGGATGCCCAAAAGCTGCTGATGCAGTCCCTCGACGCCGACTTGCGCGACGCGAAGGTGTCGATCTCCGGCGATCCGTCGAGCGGCTCGCTCGCCTTCCGGGCCGACCAGCTGTTCGTCGCCGGCGCGGCCACGCTTTCGCCGGAGGGCCAGCGGATCGCGGGCCAGGTCGCCCAGATCCTGATCCGGCGCCTGCCCTGCCTGGGCTATGGCGTGCCGACGGGCGCCAACTGCCAGGACGGAGCGCCCAAGCTGGCCGTGGCCAACGTGGTCAGCCAGACGAACCTCGACGCCTTCAGCGCCGAGGGCCAGCGCGCGGCCAGCCTGGCCTTGCAGCGGGCCGCGGCCTTCCACCGGGCCCTGACCGCCGCCCAGCCAGGCTTGGCGGCCCTGCGCAACGCGCCGCCCGGACAGGCTGGCTCCCAGCCCCTGTTGCGGGTGGCTAGCGTGGGTCAGTCGCAGGAAGACGCGTCGAAGGCTGGCGACGACCAGACGGTGAGCATCCAGTTCCAGATGGCGCCCTGAGGGCGACTCCATTTGGCGGATGGGCGGGGCTGCCCTATATCGCGGCCAACGCGTCCCGCGCCCGCCGGCGCTTCGGCGTTCCGGCCCGTGAAGAAGAGCGTCATGTCGTCCAGTCCCATCGCCGCCCCCACCCGCGGGGATCCGCGCCCCGCTACCGGCCCCCATCCCGGCATGGGCTTTGGTCAGTTCGTCGCCTTGATCGCGGCGATGATGGCCACCAACGCCCTGGCCATCGATTCGATGCTGCCGGCCATGCCGCAGATCGGCCACGCCCTGGGCGTGGCCGCTGACAACGATCGCCAGTGGATCCTGACCGCCTATCTTCTGGGCTTCGGCGCGGCCCAGATCGCCTATGGCCCGCTGGCCGACCGCTATGGCCGCAAGCCCGTGCTGCTGGTGGGGCTGTCGCTCTATGTGGTCTTCGCCGCCGCCTGCGCCTTCGCCACCTCGTTCGAGATGCTGCTGGCCGCCCGCGCCCTGTGCGGGGTCGGCGCGGCCGCCACCCGGGTGCTATCCGTGTCGATCGTCCGCGACTGCTACAGCGGCCGGCAGATGGCGCGGGTGATGTCGCTGTCGTTCATCGTCTTCCTGGGGGTGCCGATCATCGCCCCGTCGGTGGGTCAGGCCATCCTGCTGGTCGCCCCCTGGCCCTGGGTGTTCGGCGTCCTGTCGATCTTCGGCCTGGGGGTGATCGCCTGGTCGTGGCTCAAGCTGCCCGAGACCCTGCACCCGCAGGACCGCGTGCCCCTGGAGGTCACGCCGGTGCTGGCGGCGTTCAAGGAGTGCCTGACCAACCGGGTGGCGGTCGGCTACACCCTGGCCGCCACCCTGGTGCTGAGCGGGCTGTTCGGCTTCCTCAACTCGGCCCAGCAGGTGTTCGTCGACGTGCTGGGGGCGGGCAAGGCGTTCCCCCTGATCTTCGCGGGAATCGCCGGCGGCATCGCGATCTCGTCCCTGCTCAACTCGCGCATCGTCGGACGCCTGGGCATGCGGCTGGTCTCGCATGTCGCCCTGCTGGGCTATATCGGCTTCGCGGCGGTCCACGCGGGGGTCGCGCTGAGCGGCCACGAGACCCTGTGGACCTTCTCGCTGCTGCAGGCGGGGATGATGTTCTGCTTTGGCCTGGTGATGTCGAACTTCGGCTCGATCGCCATGGAGCCGCTGGGCCACCTGGCCGGCACCGCCGCCTCGGTGCAGGGGTTCATCACCACGATCTTCGGCGCGCTGTTCGGCTTCTGGATCGGCCAGCTGTTCGACGGCACCACCGTTCCGCTGACGCTCGGCTTCGCGGGCTTCGGCGTCGCGGGGCTCCTGGCGGTGCTGATCACCGAGAAGGGTCGGATGTTTCACGCCGGGGCGGGCGCGGCGACCGAGAGCGCCGCGGTCCATTAGGGCGGTTCACCCCGTCGTTCGGCCCGGGGTCCGGCGCGGCGATCAGGCCGGCCGGCCGTTGGCCAGGCTGGCATAGAACTCCGGCCGGCGATCGCGGAAGAAGCCCCAGGCCGCACGGTGGGTCTGCAAGAAGTCCAGATCGAAGGTCGCCGCGACGATCCCCTCGTCGGCCCGGCCCAGCTCGCTGACCAGGTCGCCGCGATGGTCGGCGACGAAGGACGAGCCGTAGAAGGTCTGGCCGCCGTTCGGATAGCCGTCCCAGGGCTCGAAGCCGATGCGGTTGGCGCCGACCACCGGGATCACGTTGCTGACCGCGTGGCCCTGCATGGCCCGTCGCCAGGGCAGGGCGGTGTCCAGGCTGGGATCGTGCGGCTCGCTGCCGATGGCGGTGGGGTAGAACAGGCATTCGGCGCCCATCAGGGCCATGGCGCGGGCGGCCTCGGGGTACCACTGGTCCCAGCAGATGCCGACGCCCAGGCGGCCAAAGCGGGTGTCCCAGACCTTGAAGCCCGTGTCGCCCGGCCGGAAGTAGTACTTCTCCATGTAGCCCGGGCCGTCGGGGATGTGGCTCTTGCGATAGAGGCCCAGCAGCGAGCCGTCGGCGTCGGCCATCACCAGGCTGTTGAAATAGTGCGGGCCTTCCTTCTCGAAGATCGAGATCGGGATCACCACGCCCAGCTCGCCGGCCAGGGGGGCGATGGCCTTGACCACCGGATGCTCGCGCCACGGATGGGCTTCCGCGAACCACCGCTCCTCCTGGGCCACGCAGAAATAGGGCCCCTGGAACAGCTCGGACGGCAGGATCACCTGGGCGCCATTGGCGGCCGCTTCCCGGATGAAATGCTCGGTCTTCTTGATGTTGGCCTGCAGATCCATCCCATAGGCGGTCTGGATCGCGGCGACGCTGAGGGCGCGGGTCATTCGCCGGGCTCCTGTTGGCTGATGCAGTGGAACGAGCCGCCGCCGGTCAGGATGGCGGTGGAGGGCAGGCCGATCACCTCGCGCTCGGGGAACAGGCCGCGGATCACCTCGACGGCGAAGGCGCCCGACTCCTCGGCGTAGATCGGCACGATCACCGCCTCGTTGGCGATCAGGAAGTTCATGTGCGAGGCCGGGATGATCTCGCCGTCCTCGTCGACGATGCGGCCCGGCGAGGGGATGCGCACGACCTGCAGCGGCGAGCCGCGGCTGTCGGTCATCGCGGCCAGGGTCCGGGCGGTCTCGGCATAGACCTCGGCGTTGGGGTCGTCGGTCCCGAAGGCCATCGGGCAGGCCACCACGCCCGGCGCGACGAAGCGGGCCAGGTTGTCGACGTGACCGTCGGTGTGGTCGTTCAGCAGGCCGTCGCCCAGCCACAGCACCTTCTTGGCCCCGAGAGCGGCGGCCAGGGCGGCGCTCGCCTTGGCCTCGTCCCAGTCGCCGTTGCGGTTTTCGTTCAGAAGGCACTGGCGGGTGGTCAGGATCGTGCCGGCCCCGTCATGGTCCAGCGCCCCGCCCTCCAGGACGAAGGCGTTGCGGGCCAGGGGCGCGCCGCTGGCCGCGGCGATCTGCTCGGCGACGATGTCGTCGCCCTCCAGCTGGTACTTGCCGCCCCAGCCGTTGAACCGGAAGCCGGCCGCCACCGCGCCGCCGGCGGTCTCGATGAAGATCGGGCCGGTGTCGCGCAGCCAGATGTCGCCGAACTGGCCGCGGACGATCTCGACCGTGGTGTCGCCCAGGCGCGCGCGGGCGGCGGCCTCGGCCTCGTCGCCGACCACCATCAGGCGCACGCGCTCGCCGCCGGGACCGGCCAGGGCCCGGGCCAGGGCGGCCACCTCGTCCTGGGCCTGGTCGAGATCTTCCTGCCAGAGCTCGGCGTGGCTGGGGAAGCCCAGCCACATGGCGCGGTGCGGAGCCCATTCGGCGGGGACGGTCGGAGTCATGGCGGAAACCTGGATCGAAACGGGAGGCGCAAATGGGCCGGGACAGCCCCGGGGTCAAGCCGCCCTTCTAGCAAGAAGCTGCGACAAAAGAAAAAGGGCGGCCCGTTTCCGGACCGCCCTGATCTTTGAGATCGCAGATCGATCCTGTCGGATCGACTAGAACTCGGTGCGCAGGGTGAACTGAACCGTGCGCGGCGAGCCGATGTAGTAGGTCGGCGCGCTGGCCGCCGAACCCGTCAGGGCCACGGCGTTCGTGCGGGAGCTGATCGAACCGAAGTAGGTTTCGTTGAACAGGTTGTTCACGTTCAGCTGGGCGTAGGTCTTCTTGGCGAACGGCAGGTCGTACTCCAGCGACAGGTCCCACACGGTGTAGTGCGGGGCCACTTCGTCGTTCACGTCCGTCGAGAAGCGGTTGCCGGTGTACTTGCCCTGGACGCCCAGGTGCAGCGCTTCGGTGACGTCCCAGTCGACCCGGCCGCCGAAGGTGTACTTCGGGGTCTCGACGACCTGCTTGCCCGACAACGGGATGGTGGCGCCGGCGGCGTTGACCTGCAGGTCCTGCTGGATTTCGCTCTTGTTGTACGAGAACGAACCGGTGACGGTCAGGTATTCGGCCACGGCCCACGCGGCTTGGGTGTCGAGGCCGTAGGCCTTAACGGCGCCGACGTTGCGGTCGATGCTGATGTTCAGGTCAGGGTCGTAGGCTTGCACGATGCGGTTGGCGTAATCCGTCTTCCAGACCGCGGCCGTGGCCATGACCGTCGGGCTCGAGAACCGATAGCCCAGGTCGTAGGTCTTGGTCGATTCAGGACGCGTGTCGGCCGGGGAGCCGACGCCGTTTTCCAGCGTAGCGGTGTAGAGGTTGTCCGTACGCGGCGAGGAGAAGCCCTCGGCGTAGCTGACGTAAACGGTGTGGCCGCCGCCGATGTCATAGGTCGCGCCGGCGTTCGGCAGGACCTTGTCGTACTTCACGGTTGCCGACCACGGCTTGATGTAGCGCAGGTTGGCGAGCGCGGCGCCGGTGGTCGTGCCGTTCGGGGCGAACTGCACGGTGCCGTCGGTATTGGTGACCACCGGGGTCTGGGTGGTGCAGAGCACCGAGAAGCCCGAGATCACGCTGGTCAGGCCGGTGGCGTTCTGCGTGTAGCAGTACTGGTTCAGCTCGCGCTTGAAGAAGGGCGCGCGAACGCCGAGGTTCACGGTCAGGCGGCTGTCCATGAACTTGCCGCGGTATTCGGCGGCGGCCTGGTTCAGTTGGGCGATCGAGAAGCGGTCGCGAGCGCGCAGGAAGCTGCCGTCCGAGGTCAGAACCTTGGCGCCATGGCCTTCCTTGCCGCCGAACACGTTGGTCGGGTTGCCTGCGGCGTCCAGGGTCGTGTACTCGCCGGTCTGGCGGTGACGGCCGTAGTCGCCGGTATAGGCGACGCGGATGCGGTGATCCTCGTTCAGATCCCAGATCAGCGAGCTGGTCACGGTGTAGCGACGGGTGTTCGTGACGCTGGGCGCGAAGAACGCGACGGTGTCGGCGGTGTCGCCGTCGCCGTTCAGATCCTTGCCGTTCGTGGTCGTGCCCCGCACCCGGCCGTCGGTCTCGCTGATCGTGGCCAGCTGCGAGCCGCCGTCGGCCAGGGTGTACTGGAACGACGGGTCGACGGTCAGGCGGATGTTGTCGGCCAGGTGGAACAGGGCCGAGCCACGGACGCTGCCGGTGTTCGACGGATTGACCTGACGGCCGTAGTAGTTGGTGCAGTTGCCCGGAACGACCACGCCGCCGACGGCGGCCGGATTGCAGACCGCGTCATAGTCGTAGTTTTTGCCGAAGTTGCGGAAGTCGGCCAGCGACAGCTGGCGGATGTTGTTGTTGCGGTTCTCGTTGTAGTTCACCGCGAGGCTGACGAAGTCGCCGCGATCGCCGATGTCCTGCATGATCCGGGCGTTGACTTGCTTCTTCTCGAGCGAGCCCGGGCCCTTCCACTTGTCGTACTTCTGCCAGGAGCCGGCGACGAAGGCGCGGGTGCCCAGCGGGCCGATGTCGCCGGTGTCCAGCATCAGGAAACCGCGGCGATAGTTGTCGTCGCCGATCGAAGCGTCGGCGATGCCGCCGAACTCGTGCGAGGGCTTGCGGGTGATGTAGTTGATGGTGCCACCGGTGGCCGAAGCGGTCGGGCTGTCGACGTCGGTCGTGCCGAGGTTGACGCTGGCGCGGTCGATCAGTTCGGCGTCGAGCTGCTGGTTCGGATACACGGCATAGTTGCCGGTGTCGTTCAGCGGCACGCCGTCGAAGGTGACCGAGACGCGGGCGCCGTCGAAGCCGCGCAGGCGCAGGTTGCCGCCCGACGAGCCGTAGGGATCGTTGTTGGTGAAGCTGACGCCCGGCAGCAGGTTCAGCGACTGGAACACGTTCTGGCCGGTGGATTGCGTCGCGAGGAACGCGGCGTCGACCGAGGCGCGCGACTTCGGCAGCGTCTCGACGATCTGGCCGGCGACGGCGCGCTGACCGGTGGCGGTAACGACCACGCTGTCGACTTCGTTGGCTTGCGAACCGGTCGACTGGGCCATGGCGGCGGTGGCGCTGAGCAGGCAGCCGACCAGAGCGGTCGACGCCAGACAGGCGAGCTTTTTCGTCATCATCTTGATCTAGTCCCCTCGTTCAAGCCGCGACGAGGTGCATGAGTCCCGCCGGGCCATATCATTGAGAGGCTCTTTAGCGACCTATTTAGAAGGTTTGGTGACGGAAAGGCCACGATCGCGGATAAACCCGCCTCTGGGGCCCGCTTGCGGAAGATTTAGTCAGCGTCCTCTTACTTATGCGGGAGAAAACAGCGTGGCCCTTGATGAAACGGCGCGGGCGGCTCAGGCCCGAATCTGGCGGCTGACGCTGATCTTGGTCGGGGTTCTGACGGTTCTGCGGGTCGTGGCGCTGTTCGTCACCCCCCTGGAGCTTTACCCGGACGAAGCCCAGTACTGGCTGTGGTCGCGTCACCTGGATTTCGGCTATTTCTCCAAGCCGCCGGTGATCGCCTGGCTGATCTGGGCGACCACGCGGATCGGCGGCGACGCCGAGGCCTGGCTGCGCATCGGCTCGCCGCTGATCAACGCCGGCACGGCCCTGGTGGTGTCGCGCATCGCCACGCGGCTCTACGGCGCCGAGCGGGGCGGACGCTGGGTCGGGGCGGCGGCCGCGGCGGTCTTCATCCTGATGCCGGGGATCCAGCTGTCGTCGGTGCTGATCACCACCGACACCCCGCTGCTGTTCTTCCTGGCCTTGATGATCTGGGCCTGCGTCGCCCTGCCCGAGGCCTCGCCCCGCGCCCGGATCTGGGCGGCGGCCGGCATGGGCGCGGCCCTGGGCCTGGCGTTCCTGTCCAAGTACGCGGCGATCTACGCCCTGGCCAGCCTGGGCGCGCACCTGGTCCTGTCGCGCGAGGCCCGGCGGGCCTGGACCCCGGCCATGGCGGTCGCCTTCTTCGTCACCCTGCTGGCGGTCTTCGCGCCGAACATGATCTGGAACTACCAGCACCACTTCTCGACCCTGGAGCACACGGCCGCCAACGCCAACTGGAAGGCCGGAAAGCTGTTCAATCCAGGCGAGCTGCTCCAGTTCGTCGGCTCGCAGTTCGGGGTGTTCGGTCCCGTGCCGTTCGGCGTGCTGGGCGGCGGCGCCGTGCTGCTGGCCGTGCGCAAGCGGCTGGCCCCGGCCGACGTCACGCTGCTGTGCTTCGCCCTGCCGCCTCTGGCCACGGTGGCGGCCCAGGCCTTCGTGTCGCGGGCCAACGCCAACTGGGCCGGCGCCGCCTATGTCGCCGGCTCGGTGCTGGTCGCCGCCTGGCTGCTGCGCTGGGAGGCCCGCCGCTGGCTGGTCGGCGGCCTGGCCCTTCAGGCCGTACTGGCGGCGGTGTTCCTGGCCTGGGTGATCGCCCCGCGCACCGCCGAGGCCATGGGCATGGCCAACGCCTTCAAGCGGGCCCGCGGCTGGGACCAGACGGTGCAGGCGATCATCGAGCGCTCGCGCGAGGAGCAGGCCCTGCACGGCGGCCTGACCGCCGTCGCCGTCGACGACCGCTTCCTCTACAACGTCGCCGCCTATTACGGCCGCGACTATTTCGGCACGCCGGCGGCTCCGCCCCTGCGGATGTGGGTGCACGAGATCGCCGCTCGCAACCAGGCCGAGGCCGAGGCCCCGCTGGAAGCCGCCCTGGGCCGCCGCGCCCTGATCGCCAGCCTGGAAGGCACCTACCGCGCCAAGATCCGGCAGGACTTCGCCAAGACCTCGGACCTGCAGATCGTCCGTGTGCGGCTAGACAAGAAGCGCTTGCGGCGGACCGACCTGTTCATCGCCGAGGGCTTCCAGCCCGTGCCGCGGGATCCGAAGACCGGGCTGCCGCCGGATCCGGAACCGACGCCCTGACAAGTCTTCCCTCCCCACGTGGGGGAGGGAAGGATTTCCGGTCTAGACCCCCATCTCGAACGCCGCCTCGGTCTTGGCCTTGACCTCATCCACCGTCACGCCCGGCGCCAGCTCGATCAGCTTCACCGGCGTCTTGCCGCGGTTGATCTCGAAGACGCCCAGCTCGGTGATCAGCAGGTCGACCACCCCGGCCCCGGTCAGGGGCAGGCTGCAGCGGTGCAGCAGCTTGGGCGCCCCCGACTTCTCGCAGTGGTCCATGACCACCACCACCCGCTTGACGCCGGCCACCAGGTCCATGGCCCCGCCCATGCCCTTGACCATCTTGCCGGGCACCATCCAGTTGGCGAGGTCACCGTTCTGGGCCACCTGCATGCCGCCCAGGATCGACAGGGCGATGTGGCCGCCGCGGATCATCGCGAAGCTGTCGGCCGACGAGAAGTACGAGCTCGACTCCAGCTCGGTGATCGTCTGCTTGCCGGCGTTGATCAGGTCGGCGTCCTCCTCGCCCTCGTAGGGGAAGGGGCCCATGCCCAGCATGCCGTTCTCGCTCTGCAGCGTCACGCTCATGCCCTGGGGGATGTAGTTGGCCACCAGGGTCGGGATGCCGATGCCGAGGTTCACATAGAAGCCGTCCCGCAGCTCCCGGGCCGCCCGTTCGGCCATCTGGTCACGCGTCCAGGCCATTATGCTTGCTCCCCAGACTTCTCTTCACGAGGGCGGGTGGTGACGCGCTCGATCCGCTTCTCGAACGTCGCGCCTTTGATCAGCCGGTCGACATAGATGCCGGGCGTATGGATGGCGTCCTTGTCCAGCGCGCCGATCGCCACGATCTCCTCGACCTCGACCACCGTGGCCTTGCCGGCCGTGGCCATCATCGGGTTGAAGTTCCGCGCCGTCTTGCGATAGACAAGGTTGCCCTCGGCGTCGGCCTTCCAGGCCTTGACGATGGCCAAGTCGGCGGTCAGGCCGCGCTCCATCACGTACATCTCGCCGTCGAATTCGCGGACTTCCTTGCCCTCGGCCACCAGGGTGCCGTAGCCGGTGCGGGTGAAGAAGGCGGGGATGCCCGCCCCGCCGGCCCGGATGCGCTCGGCCAGGGTGCCCTGCGGATTGAACTCCAGTTCCAGTTCGCCGCTGAGGTAGAGCTGTTCGAACAGCTTGTTCTCACCCACATAGGACGAGACCATCTTCTTGATCTGGCGGTTCTCCAGCAGGATCCCCAGGCCGAAGCCGTCGACACCGCAATTGTTGGAGATGACTGTGAGGTCCTTCGTCCCCGCCTCGCGGATCGCCGCGATCAGGTTCTCGGGAATGCCGCACAGGCCGAAGCCGCCGGCCATGATGGTCATGCCATCGAATAAAAGACCCGCCAGCGCTTCGGCGGCTGTGGACTTGACCTTGTCGACCATGGTTCCTCCCGGAGCGACGTTCGCCGACTGCTCTGAGCCGCCGGCCGGAGAAATTCAACCCTTGATGAATAAAATTTCGATGCTTGGAGCAGTGGCGTGACGGATCAGGCTAACCCCACGGAAGCTAGCACCGGCCTCGTGACGCCCGCCACCTCGGGCGTGCTGCTGGCCCTGGCCCATCCGGCGCTTGAACGCTCGCGCGCCAACCGCGCCCTGGCCAAGGCGGCCAAGGGGCTGGACGGGGTCACCTTCCACGACCTCTACGAGACCTATCCGGACTTCGCGATCGACATCGAGGCCGAGCAGGAGAAGCTGCTGGCCCACGACGTGATCGCCGTGCAGTTCCCGCTCTACTGGTATTCGACCCCGGCCCTGCTGAAGGAATGGTTCGACCTGGTCTGGCTGCACGGCTTCGCCTACGGGATCGAGGGCAACGCCCTGGCCGGCAAGCGCCTGTTCGCCGCCTGCACCACCGGCGGGGCGGCCAAGGCCTACCACGCCCACGGCTACAATCGCTTCTCGATGGACGAATTCCTGCGCCCGCTGGAGCAGACCGCCTATCTGTGCGGCATGGTCTGGGAGACGCCGTTCGTGGTGCACGGGGCGGCGACCAAGGACGACGAGGAGTTGAAGGCCGAGGCCCAACGCTACCGCGCCCGCATCGCCTCGCTGCTGACCGCGCCGGCCGACGCGGAGCTGGGGGCGTAGATGACGACCACCGGCGACCCTAACCACCGCCGTCCGCCGCTTCGGGCGGGGCATGACGACCCTAGAGCAGAGACCGACTGATGCCCTTCCTCCTGCAAGCCCTGGTCTATCTCGGCGCCGCCGTCATCTCCGTGCCGATCGCCAAGCGCCTGGGCCTGGGCTCGGTGCTGGGCTACCTGATCGCCGGGGTGGTCATCGGGCCGTTCGCCCTGTCGCTGGTCGGCCAGCAGACCGACGTGATGAAGTTCGCCGAGTTCGGCGTGGTCATCCTGCTGTTCCTGATCGGGCTGGAGGTCCAGCCCTCGACCCTGTGGGACATGCGCAAGGCGATCTTCGGCTTCGGCGGCGCCCAGGTGGTCGGCACCTCGCTGGCCATCGCCGGCGTGTCGATGCTGCTGGGCCTGCCCTGGCAGACGGCCCTGGCCGTGGGGATGGTGCTGGCCATGTCGTCGACGGCCATCGTGCTGCAGACCCTGGACGAAAAGGGCCTGAGGCAAGGACCGGTCGGGCGCGCCGCCTTCGGCATCCTGCTGCTGCAGGACCTGGCGGTGATCCCGATGTTCGCCCTGCTGCCGACCCTGGCGACCATCGCCCCGCCGGTCCATGCGGCCGCGGCCGAGGGCCATGGCGGCGCCAGCCTGGTCGCCCATCTGCCGCCCTGGGCCCAGGGCCTATCGGTGCTGGTGGCCGTGGGCGCCGTGGTCGGCGGCGGCCGCTACCTGGTGCGGCCGATCTTCCGTTTCATCGCCGAGGCCCGCCTGCGCGAGATCTTCACCGCCGCGGCCCTGCTGATCGTGGTGGGCGTGGCCAGCATCATGCAGATGGTCGGCCTGTCGCCCGCCCTCGGGGCCTTCCTGGCCGGGGTGGTGCTGGCCGAGAGCGAGTTCCGCCGCGAGCTGGAGACCGACATCGAGCCGTTCCGCGGCCTGCTGCTGGGCCTGTTCTTCATCACGGTCGGGGCCGGCATCGACCTGAAGCTGGTGGCCAGCCAGCCCCTGGTGCTGGTCGGCCTGGTGCTGGGGCTGATGGCGCTGAAGTTCCTGGTGCTGTTCGGCCTGGCGCGGCTGTTCGGGGCGCCGGCCCGGGGCGCGGCCGCCGTGGCCGCCGCCCTGGCCCAGGGCGGGGAGTTCGCCTTCGTGCTGCTGAGCTTCACGGTCGGGGCCGGCGTGATCGGCGCCACCCTGGCGGCCCTGCTGACCGCCGCCGTCGCCGTCTCCATGGCCCTGACCCCGGTGGCGATGATCCTCTACGAGCGGATCGCCGCGATGATGGACGCCGCCATCCCCAAGCAGGTCCCCGACACCGGCGACTTCGAGGACGGCGAGCCGGACATCATCATCGCCGGCTTCGGGCGCTTCGGCCAGATCACCGGCCGCCTGCTGACCGCCAACGGCTTCCGCTCGACGGTGCTGGACAGCGACATCGAGCAGATCGACCTGCTGCGCCGTTTCGGCCGCCGGGTGCACTATGGCGACGCCACGCGGATGGACCTGCTGCGGGCCGCCGGCATCGAGCGGGCCCGGATGCTGATCGTCGCCCTGGACGACCGCGAGAAGACCGTCGAACTGGTCGAGACCGCCCGCAAGGCCTTCCCCGACCTGGTGATCCTGGCCCGGGCCTGGGACCGCCGCCATGCCTACGACCTGCTGGCCAACGGCGCCGACGCGGTCGAGCGCGAGACCTTCGAGGCCGCCCTGGCCCTGGGGACCACCGCCCTGCAGAAGCTGGGCTACCGCGCCCACCGGGCGCACCGCGCCGCCGGCATCTTCCGCCGCCACGACCGCAAGTCGTTCGAGGACCTGCGTCCCGTCTGGGGCCAGGAGGAGGCCTATATCCTGGCCTCGCGCGACGCGGCCCGGACCATGGACAAGCTGCTCAACGCCGACTTGGCGCGCCTGCGCCCCGGCGACGCCGCCGGCTCGTGGGACACCGCCAGCCTCGACGAGGAGCTGAAGGAGCGGGCCGAACGCGAGGGCGCGCGCCGGGAGGGGGCGAAGTAGACCGACGGAATCTCGGAACTGTCGGCTGGCCAAGCGGATTCCTTCTGCAAAGGAGGATGTCATGACCGACAATCTGCAGGACCGCGGCCCCCAGGATCGCGCCCGGATCAACGTCAACGAACCGCACGAACTGGCCTACTGGACCGGCAAGTTCGGCGTCACCGCCGACCAACTGCGCAACACGGTGACCGAGGTCGGCGTCTCGGCCGACGCCGTCGAGCAGGCCCTGAGGTCGCGTCGCGACAAGGTGTGAGGCGGGGCCGGTGCGCTATTTCTTCCAGCTCAGCGACGGCCACGTCCTGACCGACGACGAGGGCGAAGTGTTCGATAACCTCGACTCGGCCAAGGTCGAGGCGGCGCGGATCGCCGGCGAGTGGCTGCGCGACAACGCCGACGAGTTCGCCCACGAGGGGACCTTGCTGGTCGAGGTGCTGGACGAACGCCGCGCGGTGCTGGCCACGGTCGCCGTCGAGGCCAACGCCCCAACCGGGACGGTGCACTGAGGCCCCGTTCCGGTCAGGGTGCGAGCCTGGTCAGAGAATGAAGTCCGACGTCGTCAGGCCGTGATGGCCGGCCAGCTCGAAGATCGACGAGGCCTGGCCGCTGTTGTCGGTATAGAGCAGCACCACCGTGCGGTCGCCCTGGGCGTCGTAGAACATCGCCATGTCGCCGGCGTGGCCGGTCTGGTTGTTCAGGGTGAAGCCCTGGTCGCCGGCCAGGCCGGTGTTGGCGTCGATCCCCGACAGGTCGATCCGGTCGCCCGCCCCGAAGTCGAGGATGACGTCCCGGGCGGTCGGCGCGGAGTCCGAGCTCGCGGCGAACACGAAGGTGTCGGCGCCGAAGCCGCCGGTCAGAAGGTCCGCGCCGCCGCCGCCGGTGATCACGTCGGCGCCCGCCCCGCCGACCAGGCTGTTGGCGAACTGCGAGCCAGTTAGGGTCACGGCCGCGCTCGCGCCCGAGGCGTCGACGTTCTCGAAGCTGGAGACATAGGTCGCGCCGGCGATCTGGCTGCTGGAGAGGTTGGCCAGGTTGACGACCGCCCCGACCTTCAGCACCAAGGTGTCGCGGCCCGCGCCGCCGTCGATCACATAGTCGGCCGCGTCGTAGACGATCCGGTCGTCGCCCTCGCCGCCGCGCTGCTGGTCGCCGTCGGCTCCGCCGTCGAGGACATCGTTCCCCGCCCCGCCGGCCAGGGTGTCGAAGCCCGCCCCGCCCACCAGGACGTCCGCGAACGCCCCGCCGGTCAGGCTGTTGTTGTAGGCCGAGCCGGTCAGGGTCACGCCGGCCGTGGCGCCCGAGGCGTCGACGTCCTCGAAGCCCGCCACATAGGCCCCGCCCGCGACCTGGCTGGTCGACATGTTGGCCAGGTTGACGGTGGCGCCGACGTTCAGGATCAGGGTGTCGCGGTCCGCCCCGCCGTCGATCACATAGTCGGCCGCGTCATAGACGATCCGGTCGGCGCCGGCCCCGCCGCGCTGGTAGTCGCCGTCCAGGCCGCCGTCGAGGAAGTCGGCCCCGGCCCCGCCGGTCAGCGTGTCGTAGCCGGCCAGCCCCCTCAGCGTGTCGGCGCCGTCGCCGCCGTCGATCACGTCCTTGAGGAGCCCGCCGGTATAGGTGGTGTCCTTGCCCGCGGCGTCGGTGAAGCTGTTGGCCTGCCACAGCCCGCCCGACAGGACGCGGTTGTCGCCGGCCTCGCCCACCGTGACGCTGACGGCGATCGGGGCGGTGAAGCCGCCGTGGCCGTCCGAGGCGGTGTAGGTGAAGCTGTCGATCACCGACTGGCCGACGGCCAGCTGGTCAAAGGCGTCGGCGTCGGCCACGTAGCGGACCTGGCCGTTCTCCAGGCTGATCGAGGCGCCCAGGGCCGACTTGGCGCCCGACAGGGCTGCGATCGCCAGGCCGTCCAGGTCGACGTCGTGGTCATTGGCCAGCACGTCGACCAGGATCGAGGCGTCTTCGGCCACGGAAGCCGCGTCGGCCGCGCCGACCGGGGCGTCGTTGACCGCCGCGACGCCCAGCTGGACCGTCACCAGGCCGGAGACGCCGCCGAACGCGTCATGCGCCGTGTAGGTGAAGCTGTCGCCGCCGTTGTAGTCCGCGCCCGCCGTATAGACGAACGAGCCGTCGGCGTTCAGCACTAGCGTGCCGTAGGTCGGGCCCTGGCCGAGCACGGCGGTCAGGACATCGCTGTTGGCGTCGCTGTCGTTGGCCAGCACGCCGTGGGCGGCGTCGACGGTCAGGACCGTGTCCTCATCGACCGTGAACACGCCGTCCAGCGTCGCCACCGGGGCGGTGTTGACCGACAGCAGGGCCAGGATCGCGTCGTGGTCGGTGGGCTGGTCGATCGCCGCCTGGCCGGTGTTGAGGTGGACGTTGTCGAACACCGCTCCGTCCCTCAGGCTCTGCGAGACCAGCAGGTTGTCGATCTGCTGGGCGTTGCCTTCGAAGATGTAGGAGTAGCGCTCCTCGGGAGTCAGGGTCCGGGCCAGGTTGTAGAGGTCGCCATTGGCCTCCAGCAGGGTCAGGGTCTGCTCGTAATAATAGCCGTTGAAGTCGCCCATCACCGTGACGTGGGCGTCCGGGTCGGCGGCCAGCAGGCCCTGGACATAGTCGCGCACGGCCGTGGTCTGGTCGACGCGGCGGTCGTCGCCGTTGGTGACGGCCGGCTGGTTGGCGCCGAACAGCGGGTCGCTGCCGCCGCGCGAATAGTTGTGCACGTCGATGGCGGTGACCGTTTCGCCGTGGAACACGAACTCGGCGGCCAGCGGGTTGCGGCTGTTGTGGAAGGCGTCGGTGGTCCCGGTGGTGTCCTGGATCAGCCGGGCCGAGCCCTCGACATAGTCCACACGGTCCTCGCGATAGAGGAAGGCGCTGCGGATGTTGCCGTTGCTCTGACCGCCGGTGCTGTTGGGCGTGGTCGGGGCGACCTCGACCCAGCTGTAGTGCGGGCCGCCGGCCGCCTCGATGGCCGCGACCAGCTTGTTGAGGGTCGCCGCGCCGCTGAGATCCGAACCCGTCCCGATCCCGTCGGAGTCCTGGATCTCCTCGACGCCGAGGATGTCGGGCGCGCCCAGGTTATGGGCGATGTCGGCGGCCAGGGCGGCGAACTTGGCGTCCGGGTCCAGCGGCGAGATGTTTTCCAGGTTGTAGGCGCCGATCGCCAGGTGGCTGGCGTCGCCGGCCAGGCTGGTGGTCTCCAGCGGCACGGGGCCGTTGCTGGTGGTGTTCTGGACCGAGGTCGCCAGCACCTCGTACTCGCCGCCGAAATAGCTGACCACGCCGGTGACGTCGCCCACGTGGTCGCCCAGCACGTAGCCGGCCGAGAAGCCCGGGTTCACGCCGCTGTCGGCATAGACCAGGATCCGCTCGGGATTGTTGTCGCCGTCCGAGACGGTGACGCCGCCGCGATCGTTCAGGCCGGTGGCGTCCGCGCCGTTGTCGGCCACGACCCAGGTCTGGCCCTGGTAGGTCGAGCCGGTCGCCTGGGCGTTGTGGATGGTGACCAGCATGCCCTCGATCGACTCGTAGAAGTCGACGCCGTCCGTGGCCGGATCGAAGCTTCCCAGATGGTCGTCGTCGATCACCGTGTTGGGGATGGCGCGGCCGCCCGCGCCCAGCACGGTGGCGGCGACCGTCCCCGTCCCGATCACATCGACGGTCTGGGCGACGATCTCGGTGATCGACAGGTTGGTGGCGACGCCGCCGTTATATTCGTCGACCGTGCCGGTCACATGCGCCCAGTCACCGACATGGACGGTCGGGATGGCGTTGGTGAACACGAAGATGGCGTCCGAGGTGGCGTCGTTCCCGTCGCCGAAGGCGTCCTGGATCCAGAAGCCGCGCGAGCCGGTGGTGTCGATGGCCGTCACAATACCCCGGGTCGCGACCATCTGGCCGTCATAGGCCGAGACGTGGCCGGTACCCTGGATGTCGTAGATCGACACCGGGGCGAAGTCGTCGTTGACGATGGTGGCCTGGCCGACCGCGTCGACCAGGGCCGCCGCGCCGCTGGTCACCACCAGGTTGGAAAGATTGACCGTGAAGGTCTCGTTCGGCTCGGCCATCACGTCGCCGTGGATCGTCACCGAGACGGTCTGGCTGGCCGGGCCGCCGGCCGCGAAGGTCAGGGTCCCGTGGGTCTCGGCGTAGTCGGTCCCGGCCTGGGCCGAGCCGTCATGGGTGGCGAAGTCGACCGTGAAGGCGCCGGTGGTGTTGGTGCGGGTGACCGTGAAGGTCATCACATGGTCGCCGGGTTCGCCCTCGGCCAGGGTGACGTCGCTGATCGAGACGTTGGCGCTGGGCACGCCGCCGTCGGTGACCGTGAAGCCGGTCTTGTAGGGAACCGGCACGCCGTCATCGAGCGTCCAGTTGGCCGAATTGCCGATGGCCGACAGGATCTCGGCCTTGGTCCCGGTGGTCGCGCCGACATAGGCGCCGTTGTCGGTCCCGAAGGCCAGGGCCGTGCTGCCCGTCGCCAGGCCGGTCGGGATGGCCGAGGTGTTGGAGTTGGTCGCGTCGCCGGCGTAGGTCGTGTTGCCGTCGGCGAAGTCCAGGGCGAACAGCGGCGTCGCCGACGGGCCCGAGCCTTGGTAGGCGATGATCTGGTCGCCCGAGGTCGAGGGGTTCAGCGAGCCGGTCAGGCCCGTGACCGTGATCACCGTGCCCGCCGCCGCGCCGCCCGCGCCGGCGGTATAGGTGTAGACGCCTTCGCCGGCCCGGAACCCGCCCGCCGCCAGCCAGCCGTTGTCGGTGAAGCTGATGACCGTGCCGGCCTCGACCGCCGCCAGCAGCACGAACGAGAACGACTTGCCGGCGGTGTCGGCGCTGTAGCCGATCAGGGCGAGATCGCCCACGGTCAGGGTGGTCATGGGGTTTCCTCCGAAGGTGGCTTGTTCTGGACGGTCGCCGCGGGGTCTTGGGTGAGCCGAGTGTTCTAGGCGCTTCCAGCATGGTCGCGATCTTGATTCAGCCTAGAGGCGCTCGATGACAGGACGATGTCGAAGTTTTCAGCACTTCGCAATCGAGAGCGTGCGACTTAGTTTCCAAAAGTCAGTCCTGCGGTGGAGAATAGATTTATCTCGCCGCCATATTATTCATCCGCTTGGTGTGCGGCTTGTTTTAAATCTTCGTTTTGCTGACCTGAACAAGATTTAGCGTCATCGGCGAAAGCTTAAATATCCACGATATGCGAGGCCGGACGACGACTGACGGCCGGCGGCGAAATGCCTCAAGCCCGCCGCGAAGATTGCAACCCGGCGTGTTCAATCTCAAATGGGAAACAAATTCTTACTTACCTGACCAGACTGGACGCCGCTCGGAAGCTAACACTTGCCCCCACCTGACCGCTTCGCGGTCGTCCGCCCCGGAGGGGGCGGAGCGCTCTTCCCCCTCCGGGGGAAGACGACCGCGAAGCGGTCCGTAGGGGGCAAGCGGTCGCCGCACCCAGAATCCGGACATGTCGCCAAAACGCCTTCACGAACACCCGTCGTTAAGTCGCGAGCGCTACAGTCCCGGGCCATGACCAACCGTCCTTCCTCCGCCGGGATCACTCCCGAACAGCTGGCGACGCTCAGCCACGAGTTCCGCACCCCGCTGAACGGGGTGCTGGGCATGGCGCGGCTGCTGGAGGGCACGCGGCTGACGGCCGAGCAGCGGGCCTATGTCGGCGCCCTGCGCGAAAGCGGCGACCACCTGCTGTCGCTGGTCAACGACGTGCTGGACTTCGCCCGTCTGGGGGCCACGGCCATCGAGTTGCACGCCGCCCCGGTCGACGTCGAGAACCTGCTGCGCCAGGTGGCCGAACTGCTCAGCCCCCGCGCCCACGAAAAGGCTGTCGAGATCGCCTGGGCCGCCGCGCCCGGCCTGCCTACGATCCTGGCCGACGAGGGCCGGCTGCGGCAGGTGCTGCTGAACTACGCCGGCAACGCCATCAAGTTCACCGAGGTCGGCGGGGTGCTGCTGAGCGCCGAGCCGACGGCGAACGGCCGCGTTCGCTTCTCCGTCCGCGACACCGGTCCCGGCGTCGCCCCGGAAGCCCGGGCCGCCATCTTCGAGGCCTTTGTCCAGACCGACCCCTCGCACCAGGCCCAGCTGGGCGGGGCCGGGCTGGGCCTGGCGATCGTCGCCCGCCTGGCCGGCGCCATGAACGGCGAGGCCGGGGTGGGCGGCGAACTGGGCCAGGGCGCCGACTTCTGGTTCGAGGCGCCGTTCGAGGTCGCCCCGACGCCGCCCGTGGAGCTGCCGCTGACCGGCCGCGCCGTCGCCATCGCCTCGCCCAACGCCATGATCCGCGAGGCCGCCCTCCGCCAGGTCCGGGCCAGCGGCGGCCAGGCCCTGGCCGGCGAGACCGTGGTCGAGGCCCTGAAGGGCGCGCCGGCCGACGCCGTGCTGCTGCTCGACGCGGCGCTCTCCGCCGCGAAGGGGGCCGCCCCGCGCGGGGCGCTGAAGCCGCCGGCCGGCCGGGCCTGCGTGGTCCTGCTGACCCCCGACCAGCGCGACCGCATTCCCAAGCTGAAGGCCGCGGGCCTGGGCTACCTGATCAAGCCGCTGCGCCGCGCCTCGCTGATCGCCCAGGTGCTGGCCGCCCGTCCCGCAACCCGGACCCCGACGATCGAGGCCGCTCCGGCCTCGGCCCACGAGGACGACCGCATCGCCCCGGCCGCCGCCCCCGGCGTCCGCGTGCTGCTGGCCGAGGACAACCCGATCAACGCCCTGCTGGCCCGCGCCCTGCTGGAGCGCGAGGGCTGCAGGGTCGACCGCATCGCCAGCGGCGACGAGGCGGTCTCGGCCCTGTCGCGCGGCTTCTACGACCTGATCCTGATGGACCTGCGCATGCCCGGCCTGAACGGCATCGAGGCCACCAAGGCCCTGCGCGAGCGCGGCGTCACCACGCCGATCGTCGCCCTGACCGCCGACGCCTTCGACGAGGATCGCCGCGCCTGCCTGGCGGCCGGCATGAACGACTTCCTGGCCAAGCCCCTTACCCCGCCGGCCCTGCGCGGCGTGCTGACCAACTGGACCGGGCTCGGCTGGACGAAAGCGGCGACGCGCGCCAAGGTCGCCGGCTAATGGCGGGGCGGCTTCCCCGCACCGGGAACCGCCACGCATGACCGACGACGCCAAGGCCGCCGCCAAGCCCGAGGCCGCTCCAGAGAAGAAGACCTTCCTCCAGACCCTGGCCTTCTTCGGCGAGCGCCGAAGCCTGGTGATGCTGGGCCTGGGGTTCGCCTCGGGCCTGCCCTTCATGCTGATCTTCGACACCCTGTCGCTGTGGCTGCGCGACGCGGGCCTGTCGCTGGCGGTGATCGGCTTCTTCAGCCTGGCGACGCTGTCGTTCTCGTTCAAGTTCCTGTGGGCGCCGCTGATCGACCGCACCAAACTGCCGATCCTGCACGGCCTAGTCGGCCATCGCCGGGCCTGGATGCTGGCCTGTCAGGCGGTGATCATCCTGGGCCTGCTGGCCATTTCCAGCGTCAATCCGGCCGCGAACCTGCCGCTGATGGCCGCCATCGCCGTGATCGTGGGCTTCGCCACCGCCACCCAGGACATTGTCATCGACGCCTGGCGGATCGAGGTGGTCGACGCCGACCGCCAAGGCCAGATGGCTGTGGCCGTCCAGTGGGGCTATCGCGGGGCGATGATCATGGCCGGCGCCGTGCCGCTGATCCTGGCCGAGCGGTTCGGCTGGAACGTCTCGTACCTGGCGATGGCCGGGATCATGCTGGTCGGGGTGATCTCCACCCTGCTGGCCCCGCGCGAGGCGGCCCACGCCATCCGGCCGATCCACACCGACGGGGTCGACCAGCCCAAGGTGCTGGAGATCGCCGAATGGCTGGCGCGGCTGGCGATCCTGTTGGCCGGCGCCCTGCTGGTCGGTTCGGGTCTGTCGGGCGACGCCAGCCTGCTGTCCAACATCGTCGGCGGCGACGCCCTGGCCGAAGCCTGGAAGGCCAAGCCCAACGGGATATGGCTGCAGCTGGCCGGGGTGCTGACGGGCCTGGCGGTCATTGTGATCGCCGCCTGGCCGATCCCCAGGGTCAGGACCAAGCCGGGCGTCTATCTGTCGACGGCGCTCTATTCGCCGCTCCAGGAGTTCCTGACCCGCTTTTCGGGCGTGGCCGGCCTGATCCTGGCGGCCATCTGCGTCTACCGCGTCTCGGACTTCGTGCTCAACATCATGAACCCGTTCTACCGGGACATGGGCTTTTCCCTGACCGAGATCGCCGAGATCCGGAAGGTGTTCGGCATCATCGCCTCGATGGCCGGGGTGTTCCTGGGCGGGGTGGTCGTGGCCCGCTTCGGCCTGATGCGGGCCCTGATCGTCGGCGCCTTCGCCCAGCCGATCAGCAATCTGATGTTCGCCCTGCTGGCCATGAGCGGCCATGACGTGCCGATGCTGTTCGCCTCGATCTGCATCGACAACATCGCCGGCGGCGTCGCCGGGACGGCCCTGATCGCCTACATGTCCAGCCTGACCACGGCCGGCTTCACGGCCACGCAATACGCCCTCTTCTCATCGCTCTACGCCCTGCCGGGCAAGCTGATCGCCTCGCAGTCGGGACGGATTGTCGAGGCCTCGGCCGTCGCGGCCGAACATGGCGGCCCGATCGGCGCGCTGAAGGGCCTGTTCACACGCCTGCCGCCCGAGAGCTTCACCGCCGCCGGCGCCAAGTTGGGGGTCAGCGCCGCGGCCATGGCGGCGGGCTACACGGCCTTCTTCATCTACACGGCCCTGATCGGCGTCGTGGCCATCGGCCTGTCGTTCCTGGTCGCGGCGCGCCAGCCCAGGCACGCGGCGGCCAGGGCGGCGGCTTGAGTTCTCGGCAGGGGACACGCCCTTGCGGCGTGTCCCCAAGGGCTGGCGCCGCGCCTGAAAATGGGGACACGCCGCAAGGGCATGTCCCCGGCCTTAGATCTCGCTCTTCAGGCACACCACCTGGGCCACGCGCAGGTCGCGGCGCAGGCCGTCGGCGACGCGGCCGTAGTTCTCGGTGGTGATCGCCTCGCCCAGGGCGAAACCGGACGGGCGGCGGCGGCTCTGCTTGAGCAGGTCGTCCACCGTCTCCTGGGCGGTCGTGTAGATCCGGCCGCGGCGCGGCGACTCCGCCACCGTCACCCCGATCACCCGCCCGGCGCTGTCCAGGGCCGGGGCGCCCGACAGGCCGGACAGCGTGCCTTTCAGATTGTCGGTGCGGCCGACCTCGGCCCAGACCAGCACCGGCTCGACCCGGGCCCCGCGCCCGCGGATGACCAGGTTCTCGCGGCCCAGCAGGCGCGAGGTGACCTCGCCCGGATGGCCCTGCGGGAAGCCGGGATGATAGGCCCGTTCGCCCCGCCGAGGCGGCTCGGCCAGGCCGCGCAGGGGCACGGCGGGCGCGCCGCCCTCGGTGGTCAGGATGGCGGCGTCGCCGGAGGGGTCCAGCGTGATGCGGGCCGCCACGCCCCGGCCGTCCGCCACGACGATCGCCGCCTCGCGGCAGCCGTCGACCACGTGCCGGGCGGTCAGCCACGAGCCGCCGTCGTCGACCGAGAAGGCCGTGCCGCTGCCGGGCTGGCCCTTCTCGGGCACCTGGACGACCACCGAAGGATCGAACGGCGAGGCGGGGCCCAGCGGCAGGCCCTCGCCGCCGGGCACGGGGGGCGGCGGGGCGGGGGCGTCCGAGCGCTCCTGCCGGCCGACGGCCACGACCACCAGGGCGGCCACCACCGCCCCGTAGATCAGCCAGTCCGGAAGTTTCGGGAAATGCACGGTACGCCCCCGCTCGCCCGGCCGTCAGCCGGCGACCGCGGCGGCCAGGATCAGGGCCGTGGCCAGCTTGGCCCCGACCAGCAGGGCGGCGGCGGCGACCTCGCCCTCGTTGATCCGCTCGGGCAGGCCCTTGAGCAGCATGTCCGTGACGCGGAAGACCAGCAGTTGCACGGCGATCGTCGAGACGCCCCACAGCACGATCTCCAGCGGCGACACCGAGGCCTTCAGCGAGGTGGCCAGCGGGATGGCCAGGCCGACCATCACCCCGCCCAGAGACAGGGCGGCGGCGGCGTTGCCCTCGCGGATCAGCTTGATCTCCCTGTGGGGGGTCAGCAGGGCGTAGAGCGCCGTGCCGATGACCAGCATCACCAGGGTGATGGCGGCGTGCAGCAGGGTCAGCGGCAGGCCGCTGGCGAAGGCCTGGATCTCGGGCGACTGAAGCTGAGGCGGCATGAAGACGGTGATCCCGAACTTGAGGGACGCATTGCTAACACGGGACCGGCGGCCGTGCGTAGGGGACTCAGCCCCGCTCGCCCTCGAACATGTAGTCCCGGGTGATCGGCAGGGCGCCCACCTTCTTGGCGACCTGAATCTGGAAGACCATGTGGCCGCCATAGCGGAAGCCCAGCTCGGCCCCGCACAGATAGAACTCCCACATCCGCCGGAACCGCTCGTCGAACATGACGGGGATGTCGGGATCGGCCAGGAAGCGCATCCGCCAGTGCTTGCAGGTCTCGGCGTAGTGCAGGCGCAGGATCTCGATGTCGGTGATCCACAGGCCGGCCGCCTCGACGGCCTTGACGATCTCCGACAGGCCCGGGATGTAGCCGCCCGGGAAAATGTACTTGGCCGTGAAGGCGTTGGTCGCGCCCGGTCCGCTCATGCGGCCGATCGCGTGGATCACCGCGCTGCCGTCGTCGGCCAGCAGTCGCTTGACGGTCTCGAAATAGGTCCGGAAGTTCGGCGCGCCGACATGCTCCAGCATGCCGACCGAGACGATGCGGTCGAAGGTCTCGTCCAGGTCGCGATAGTCGGTCAGCCGGAACTCGACCCGGTCAGACAGGCCGGCCTTCTCGGCGCGCGCCTTCGCCAGGGCCAGCTGCTCTGTCGACAGGGTGACGCCGGTCATCCGCGCTCCGTGGTCGGCCGCCAGGGTCAGGGACATGCCGCCCCAGCCGGAGCCGATGTCCAGCACCTTCATGCCCGGGGTGATGTTCAGCTTGGCGCCGATATGGGCCTTCTTGGCGGCCTGGGCCTCCTCCAGGGTCATGTCCGGCCGGGCGAAATAGGCGCAGCTGTACTGCATGTCGGCGTCGAGGAAGCGCTTATAGAGTTCGTTGCCCACGTCGTAGTGGTGGGCGACGTTGCGGCGCGAGGCGAGACGGTCATTGACCGACTGCACCGTGCGCTTGACGGCCTTCCTGGCCCGGGTCAGGGGCGTGCCGCGCTTGGGCGTGCGCCCGCCGCTCCGGCCGACGATCTCCAGCAGGTCCCAGAGGCTCCCCCGCTCGATCTTCAGGTCGCCCTCCATGTAGGCCTCGCCCAGGCCCAGGCTGGGATTGGCCACCAGGCGGCGCAGGCCGCGGCCGTTGACCCGCATGGTCACGGGCGGGCCCGAGCCGTCGCCGGCCTTCTTCACCGAGCCGTCGGGAAGGTGGACGGTCAGGTCGCCGACCTTGACCATCTTGTTCAGCAGCGCTTCGATCATGGCGGCGACCCTAGCGCGAGCGCCGCCGGAGAAAAGACGGAAATTTTCGTCCGCCTCCCCTTGCAAAACGACGCGCGCCAACCAGTTGGCGGCGCCCTTGAGGCGGACCGTCCGGGGTCTTGGCGTCGCGCGCGACCCCCAGCTGGGTGCTAGGCAGTGTCGCCTCGCGTGCGATAAATCCGCCCTTCGCTGCATCCGTCGTTCGGAAAGTCGCACAATGGCCCAGCCTGACCTGGCCGATCTCGACGCCTTCACCGCCGTGGCCCGCGCCAGGAGCTTCCGGGGCGCGGCGGCCTCGCGCGGGGTCTCGGCCTCGTCGCTGTCCGAGACCGTGCGGCGGCTGGAGGCCGCCCTGGGCGTGCGGCTACTGAACCGCACCACCCGCAGCGTCACGCCGACCGAGGCCGGCGAGCGGCTGCTGGCCCGCCTGACCCCGGCGCTCGCCGACGTCAGCCTGGCCCTGGACGAGGTCAACGCCTTCCGCGACAGCCCGATCGGCGTCCTGAAGCTGAACGTGCCGGGGGCGGTGTCGCGGATCGTCCTCCCCGACCTGATCCCCCGGTTCCTGGCCGCCCATCCCGGTATCCGGGTCGAGGTCAGCGTCGAGGAGGCCTTCGTCGACGTGCTGGCGGCCGGCTTCGACGCGGGGGCGCGCTATGACGAGCGGCTGGAGAAGGACATGATCGCCGTGCCTCTGGCCGGGCCGCAGCGCTTCGTGGTCGTCGGTTCACCCGCCTATTTCGAGAAGCACGGCCGGCCCACCCATCCGCGCGAGGTGCTGGGCCACCCCTGCATCCGCCATCGCTTCCCCAGCGGGTCCAGCTACGCCTGGGAGTTCGAGAAGGACGGCGAGGTCGTCCGCGTCCAGCCCGAGGGCCCGCTGGTCACCAACAGCGGCGAGCTGGAGCTGGCGGCCGCCGAGGCGGGGCTTGGCCTGCTGGCCACCTTCGAGGCCTTCTGCGCCGACAGCATCGCGGCGGGCAAGCTGGAGACCGTGCTCGACGACTGGCTGCCGCCGTTCAGCGGGCCATATCTCTACTATCCCAGCCGCCGCCACATGCCCGCGCCGCTACGGGCGTTCGTGGACTTCGTGAAGGCGCGGCGGATGGATGCCGGCTGACAACGCGGAAGGAAGGGCTAAGCTTGGCCCAGCTTCGGAGCGACGCCATGCAAGCCCTGCCCTTTGCCCTGATCCTCGCGCTCTCTCCCCTGGCGGCCCACGCTCAGACCGTCCCCCAGCCGGCGCCCTGCGCCTCGCCGGAACATCGGCAGTTCGATTTCTGGGTCGGCGATTGGGAGGTCAGCCCCACCGGCAAAAGCCAAGTGGTCGCTCGTAGTCTGATCGAGAACCTCTATGGCGGCTGCGCCATCCGCGAAAACTGGGCGCCGCTGAAGGGCGCGGCCGGCGGCAGCCTCAACTCGTATGTCGGCGGGCCGGACGGCTGGCGCCAGACGTGGGTCGGCGGCGGCGGCGAGCGCGTCGACTTCAAGGGCGGCTGGGACGGCAAGGCGATGGTGCTGACCGGCGGCTGGACCGGCATCCTCCAGCCGGGCGTCTCGACCCTGACCCGGATGACCTACACGCCGGCCGCCGACGGATCGGTGCGGCAGTTCGGCGAGACTTCGTCAGACGAGGGCCGCACCTGGACGCCGAACTTCGATTTCACCTATCGGCGGCGCTCGTAAGGGGCGCCGACTTACAGGGGCGCCGACTTACAGGGCCGCGGCAGATTTCGTCCAGGCTGGGTCAAAACTGCCCCGGACGCCTCGTGCTAAGCGTCGCATTAGAAAGCCTGTTCTTGCTTCCGCGGCTTGCGGGGCGTAACGGGTCCGCTCCCGCTGCTGCAGGCGGGAAAGCAATCAAATTGGAGGCTGCGATGGGTTACCGGGTCGCGGTGGTCGGCGCCACGGGCAATGTGGGCCGTGAGATGTTCAATATCCTCGAGGAAGTGAAATTCCCCGTGGACAAGATGCATGCCATCGCCTCGCGCAAATCCATCGGCGTGGAAGTCTCGTTCGGCAGCCAGACCCTGCACTGCGAGGACCTGGAGCAGTTCGATTTCTCCAAGGTCGACATTGTGCTGATGAGCGCCGGCGGCGCCATCTCCAAGGCCTGGGGCGAGAAGATCGGCGCCGCGGGGGCGATCGTCATCGACAATTCCAGCCACTTCCGGATGGACCCGGACGTGCCGCTGGTGGTGCCGGAAGTGAACCCGGACGCCGTCGACAAGCTGCCCAAGAACATCATCGCCAACCCCAACTGCTCCACGGCCCAGCTGGTGGTGGTGCTGGCGCCCCTGCACGCCGAAGCCAAGATCAAGCGGGTGGTCGTCTCGACCTACCAGTCGGTCTCGGGCGCGGGCAAGGAAGGCATGGACGAGCTGTGGGAACAGACCAAGGGCGTGTTCGTCCTGGGCGCCCCGGCCCCCAAGAAGTTCACTAAGCAGATCGCCTTCAACGTCATCCCCCACATCGACGTCTTCATGGAAGACGGCTTCACTAAGGAAGAGTGGAAGATGATGATGGAGACCAAGAAGATCCTGGATCCGTCGATCAAGCTGACCGCCACCTGCGTGCGGGTGCCGGTGATGGTCGGCCACGCCGAGGCCGTCAACATCGAGTTCGAGACCCCGCTGGACGAGGACGACGTGCGCGAGATCCTGCGTGACGCCGACGGCGTGCAGGTGGTCGATAAGCGGGAGGACGGCGGCTACATGACGCCGAAGGAAAGCGCTGGCGAGTTCCCGGTCTATGTCTCGCGCATCCGCACCGATCCGACCGTGGAAAACGGCATCGCCCTCTGGTGCGTGGCCGATAACCTGCGCAAGGGCGCGGCGCTGAACGCCGTGCAGATCGCGCAGCTGCTGCATGAGAAGGGTCTCATCAAGCAGAAACTCCCGGCCTAAGCCGCCCTCCGCAACAAGCGGGTGGACGATCTCAGGGGCTCCCGGGACTTAAGGTTCCGGGGGCCCTTTTCATTTGCGATTCGAGGAACGACGCCATGTCGGCGGACACGACCAAGAGCCCGGACGAAGCCCGGACAGCGCTGATCGCCGGGGTGGGCTGCTACCTGCTGTGGGGCGTCCTGCCGCTGTATTTCCACCTGCTGTCGGGGCTGGGCGTCGGCGCGTGGGAGATGGTCGCCCACCGCACCTTGTGGGCCGCCCCCTGGGCGTTCTTCGCTGTGCTGATGGCCCGTCAGGGCGGTCAGGTGGCGGCCGTGCTGCGCCAACCGCGCACCCTGGGGATCCTGGCCCTGAGCACGGCGGCGATCTTCATCAACTGGTCGATCTACGTGTTCGCGGTCACCGCCAACCACGTGATCGAGGCCAGCCTCGGCTACTACATCAACCCGCTGATGAACATGGCGGCCGGGGCCCTGCTGTTCCGCGAGCGGATCAGCCGCGAGGGGGCGATCGCCATCGGCCTGGCGGTGATCGGCGTGGCGATCCAGACCGCCGCCCTGGGCCACCTGCCGATCATCTCGCTGGGCGTGGCGCTGAGCTTTTGCCTCTACGCCATCCTGCGCAAGCAGGTGAAGGCCGACGCCCAGACCGGCCTGTTCATCGAATGCGTCTACCTGGCCGTGCCCGGGCTGCTCTATGTGCTGCATCTTCAGGCCACGGGCGCCGGCCACTTCGCCACGGGCGCGGGGGTCACCATCCTGCTGTTGCTGGCCGGCCCGGCGACGGTCGTGCCCCTGGTCCTGTTCGCCTGGTCGGCCCGCCGCATGCCGCTCAGCGCCATGGGCTTCCTGCAGTTCATCGCCCCGACCCTGCAGTTCCTGATCGGCGTGCTGCTGGGCGAGGCGTTCACTCCGATGCGGGCCCTGTCGTTCGTGTTCATCTGGCTGGGCGTGGCGGTGTTCGCCTATGGGGCGTGGAAGCGGGCCCGGACGGTGGGCAGGGCCTAGCCTTCGGGACAGGTGGCGCGGCGGGGAGACCCGTCGTAGCCTCCGCCCCATGACCGGACCGGTGCATCCCCCGTGCGACGAAGGCGCCATCCGCGCCCGACCCGCCGCCGACTCGCCCGCGCCCCGCAAGCGCCTGGCCCTGGCGGCCACGGTGCTGGGTTCGAGCATGGCCTTCATCGATGGCTCGGTGGTCAATGTCGCCCTGCCCGCCATGCGGGTCGCGCTAAAGGCCGACGCGGCCCAGGTCCAGTGGATCGTCAACGCCTACCTGCTGCTGCTGGGGGCGCTGGTGCTGATCGGCGGTTCGGCCGGCGACCGCTATGGGCGGCGCAAGGTGTTCGTAGCCGGGGTGGCGCTGTTCGCCGCAGCTTCTCTGGGCTGCGCCCTGGCTCCGGACGCCGGCTGGCTGATCGCCGCCCGCGCGATGCAGGGGATCGCCGCGGCCATGCTGGTCCCGGCCAGCCTGGCGATCCTGGGCTCCACCTTCGACGACCAGGAGCGTGGGGCGGCGATCGGCGCCTGGGCTGGGTTCGGCGCGGTGACCACGGCGATCGGCCCGGTGCTGGGCGGCTGGCTGGTCGACCACGTCTCCTGGCGGGCGATCTTCCTGATCAACCTGCCGCTCGCCGCCGCCACCGTCTGGCTGGCGTTGGTCGCCGTACGCGAGAGCCGCGACCCGGACGTCCAGCAGCTTGACTGGCGCGGCGCGGCCCTGGCCGCCGCCGGCCTGGGCGCCTTGACCTGGGGTCTGACCGCCGTGGGCCAGCGGGGCTGGACCAGCGGCGTGGTCTGGGCCGCCCTGGCGGCCGGCGCGGTCCTGCTGGCGGGTTTCGTGGTCAGCCAGGCCCGCGAGAAACACCCGATGATGCCGCTGTCCCTCTATCGCTCCAGGACGTTCAGCGGAGCCAACCTGCTGACCCTGGCGCTCTATTTCGGCCTGACCGGGGCCCTGTTCTTCCTGCCGTTCGAACTGATCGCCCGCCACGGCTATTCGGCCGCCGGAGCCGGGGCGACCCTTCTGCCGTTCTCGGCGATCATGGGGACGCTGTCGGGGACGGCGGGCCGGCTGGCGGGCCGGTTCGGGGCCCGGCCCATGCTGACCATCGGTCCGATCCTGGCGGGCGTCGGCTTCGGTCTGCTGGGCGCGCCCTGGATAGGCGCCGGCTACTGGACCGGCGTGCTGCCCGGCCTGCTGGTCGTCGCGTTGGGCATGACCATCGCCGTCGCGCCCCTGACCAACACGGTGATGAGCGCGGTCGCCGCCAGCCACGCCGGCGTCGCCTCGGGGATCAACAACGCCGTCGCCCGGGTGGCCGGCCTGCTGGCGGTGGCGGTGCTGGGCCTGATCTATTTCGCGCCCGGCCCCCAGGGCTATCCGTGGGTGATGGGGATCAGCGCCGGGGCGGCCGTGGCGGCGGGGATCGTCGGTTGGCTGACGATCGAGGGGAAACCGGGACGGAAAGCCTAGAACCGCTTGGCCAACCCCACCGCCACTTCCAGGTCGGGCGTGTCGCTGTTCAGCCCCACATAGGCCGAGGCGTCCAGTTGCAGGTCCTTGGCCGAGGCCGGGGTCCAGCCCGCCGTCAGGTCGAAGCTGGCCGAGGTGACGTGGCCGGACGGATCCTCGTCGCGATCGGCCCACAGCTCGACGCCCAGGGCCACCGGGCCAAACGACCGCCCCACCCCGACCGCGCCGCCGAACCCGGCGTGGCGGCCCGAACCGTCGGCGTCGGCCCGAACGTCCAGCTCCGGCGATAGGGCCAGCGACCAGGCGGCGTTCAGCGGCAGGGAGATCGGGACGATCACCCCGCCCTGCCAGGCGTCGCCGCCGATCCCCTCGGCCCCGGTCGGGGCGGTGACGAAGGGCTGCAGGGCTGCCGAGACGCCGTCGCCGGCCGGATTCTTCAGCGACCAGCGCAGGGCCAAGCCAAGGTCGCCGACCCCGTTGATCATGGAAACCTCGTTCGAGGTCCGGTCCTTCTGACGGATCCGCTCATGCGCGGTCCAGCTGACCTGGCCCTCGAGCGTCGAGGTCAGGCCCAGCCGCAGCTCCATCGCCCCGAAGGCGGTGTCGTCGGTCGAGACGCCGCCGCCCCGGCTCCAGGCGCCGTCGGCCACGCCCAGCTCGGCCTGGAAGCGTCCGGCGTCGAGCACGCAGGGCGGCGAGCCCTTGCCCGGCCGGTCGGCGCAGAAATCGCGCCCGGCGTCCTGGGCCTGAGCGGCGGCGACCCAAGACAGGGCGGTCAGGCCGACGACGCGCGCAATCCCGGCCTTGCCCATTGTTCCCTCCGAAGCCCGCTAGAGCGCGCTATACGCCGCCTGGATCAGCCGCACCGCGCGAGGGTCGCCGATCAGCTCGGACCCCTGCTTGTTCATCACATAGGCTCCCGACACACCGCGCGACGGGTCGGCGAAGGCGCAGGAGCCGCCCCAGCCGCTGTGGCCGAAGGCGTCGGCCGCCGGGCCGTAGAAGAAGTTGGGCGTGTTGCGCATGAAGCCCGCGCCCCAGCTGATCACATAGGGCAGGACCAGGTCCTGGCCGACGATCCTTTCGGCGCTGGCCTGGGCGATCACCGCGGGCGACAGCACTCGGACGCCGTCCAGCTCGCCGCCCGAGGCCAGGGCGCCCATCAGCCGCGCCAGGGCCGGGGCGGTGGCGTGGCCGTTGGCCGACGGGATCTCGGCCCGGCGCCAGTCGGCCGTGCCGCGGCCGCCTGGCGCCGCCCACTTGGTCATGAAGGCCGCTTTCACGGCCTCGTTCATCGCTCCGAACTCGGGCAGGGCGGTCGGCCGCATCAGCTCGGCGCAGCGGGCGTGCTCGCTGTCGGGCAGGCCGATCCAGATGTCCAGGTCCAGAGGCTCGGCCAGGTCCTCGCGCAGCGCCGCGCCCATGGTCCGGCCGTCGACCCGGCGGAAGATCTCGCCGGCCGTGAAGCCGAAGGTCACCGGATGGTAGCCGCTGGCCGAGCCGACCGGCCACAGCGGGGCCATGGCCGCCAGCTTGGCGGTGGTGGCCTCCCAGTCGAACCAGATGGCCGGATCGGTTTCGTCGGGAAAGCCCGACAGCCCGTCCTGGTGCGACATCACCTGACCGACCGTGACGTCCTGCTTGCCGGCCTGCGCGAATTCCGGCCAGACCGAGGCCACGGTCTGGTCGTAGGTCAGCCTGCCCTGGTCCACCAGCCGGGCGATCAGCAGGGCGGCCACGGCCTTTGTGGTCGAGAACAGCGGCGTCAGGGTGTCGGGCCCGAACGCGACCTCGCGCTTGCGGTCGGCGAAGCCGCCCATCAGGTCGAGCGCCACCTCGCCATGGACCGCCAGCGAGAACCGTGCGCCCAGCTCGCCGCCGTCCTCGAAATTGGCGGTGAAGGCGTCACGAACGGCGGAAAAGCGGTCGGGGCAGAAGCCGGTGATGTCGACGGTCATGGGCAAGGGTCTAGCCCAGGGCGGGCGCGATTGTCATCCGCCACGGCAGATCCTCTCCCCTTTGGAGGAGCAGCTACGCCTTTAGGCTAGCCGCTCGATCCGCACGCTGGGCGAGGTCTGCTTGATCCGCGCACCCATGGCCACGATCGGCAGTTCGGAGGCGTTCCAGAGGTTGGCGGCGGTCACCGTCTCGGCCACGCCGCCGACGGCTCGGGCCAGGCCGTACGACAGGGTCTGGCCTTCCAGGAGCGCGGCGGCGAACAGGGCGGTCAGCAGGTCGCCCGTGCCGTTGGGCGCGCGCTCGGCCTTGGCGTGGGTCGCCAGCCAGGCCTCGTTGTCGTCGACATGGACCACGCCGATCTCGCCGCCGCTCTGCACGGACGACACCAGGGTCGGCCTGTCCAGCCGACGGCCGGCCAGCACCGCCGCCTGCGGGTCGCCGGCGTCCATGCCGGTCAGGTGTTGAAGCTCCCAGGCGTTGCAGGCGACGAGGTCGGCGCGCGGGATCAACTCTCCAGCGATGACGTCAGCCACCTCGGCGGGCACGTACAGCCCCTTGCCGGCGTCGCCCATGGTCGGGTCGACGATCACCGTCGGCGTACGGGGCAAGGCGCTGTACGGCGGACTTCCGCGCGGCGCCGCCCGCACCGCGTCGATGGCCCGGGCCGCGACAAGCACCTGGGCGGCGCTGGCGAAATAGCCGGTGATGACCACGTCCGTCAGGCCCAGCAGGCCGTTGGCCCCGACGCCCTCGAGCATGCCCTCCATCACCTCGACGGAGGTCGGCGCCCCGCCCGGCGGACCCCATCCCGGATGTCGGCCATAGAGCACGGTCGGCACCACCATCGAGTCGACGCCGAACTGGGCCAGGGCGGCGGCCTGGGCCGAGGCGCCCACCTGGCTGCCCGCGACATGGCTGGAGAGGATCAGGGCCATCGGCATGACCAGCGGCTTAGCCGAGCCTCGCGGGCTTGAACAGGCGTGCGCGCGCCTGAACGGCGACATTGTTGACTTGCCAGGGCGAGCCGTGGACAGCCTGTGGTCATGCTTGTTTCCACGCCCTCCATCGACCTGATCCGTCCGCGGAGGCATCGCTGTCATCAGTGCGGGTTCCGGTCCCACGACGGCCGGGACTTTCGTTCGGGTCGAAGCAGCCTCCTCGGCCGCGCGGTGGTGCTGTGTTTCGCCTGCCCCGATGTTTCGCGCTCGAAAGACCGGCCCCATTGGGCCGGCTGGTTCAGGGGGTTGTTCTCAGCGGCCTTCCTCGCCTGTCTCTGGGGCCGCGAATACGGCGCGTGGGCCGGCTTGACGGCCTGGCTGACCTTGGTGCTCTGCCGGCCGCTCCTTGTCCTCGCCCATGAGGTCGGCCACGCCCTGGCGGCCCGCGCCCTCGGCTTTCCAGTCCTGGAGGTGATCGTCGGGCGCGGGCCCGAACTGGCGGCCGGCCGTTCCGGCAGGACGCGCTGGGCGTTGCGACGCTACGGATTCCTCGGCGGCTTCACGCTCTTCGTGCCTCCGCATGGCGCGCCACGCTGGCGGCTCGCCGTGATCTACGCCGCCGGCGCCATGGCCAACCTGGTGGCGGCGACCGCCGCGGCGGCCCTCGGAACCCTGGTCGCGGACATGGATGCCCCCGCCGCCGTCTTGCTGGCGTCGATCCTGGCCGCATTGGTCGTGGCGAACCTGCTGATGGCCTTCAACGCCCTGTGGCCGCAGGTCGGCGTCGACGGCCAGCCGCTGGACGGGGCGCAGATCCGCGACCTGTTCCGGTCGTCGCGGTCGACGGTCCTCGACGATCGGCTGAACATGCTCATGGCCGCCCAGCGCCTCCAACTGGCCGGCCGCTTCGGAGAGGCCGCCGCGCTCACGATCGAGCAATTGGACCGCTGGCCCAACGACCCATGCCTGCTGGGCATGGTCATCCACCACACGTCCCGGGCCGAAGGCGACCACGCGGCCGTGGCGCGATATCGCGCCGTCGTCGCTCAGGCCCCGTCCGGTCCGCCCCGGTTCTTTCCCGGGCACGAGGGCGCGGTCGGCTGGCTCGCCGCCAATATCGCCTGGTCCAGCCTGAAGGCCGGCGAGGACGCCGACCTGGACCTGGTCGACGGGGAGCTGCAAGTCGCCCTGCAGCATCTGCCCGACGCCCCGGAGGTCAAGGCCACTCTGGGGGCGCTGTTCGTCGCCCGGGGCGCCCCGGTCGCCGGCGAACCCCTGCTGGTCGACGCTCTGCGCAAGACCGAAGATCCCGTCGACCGCGCCGATTTCGCTCGATATGTCGCGCGGGCGCGCCGCGCGGCAGGGCAGGAAGACCGGGCCTTGGAAGCCGAACGCCTAGCGCGTCACATCCTCGATCGTTCGCTCCCGCTTCCGGCGCACTGACGAAAAAGGCCCGCCGCGTCTCCGCGGCGGGCCCTTCGCTTCGCGTGAAGCGAAGCCTAGTAGCGGTAGTGGTCTGGCTTGAACGGGCCCTTTTCCGGCACGCCGATATAGTCGGCCTGGTCCTTGCGCAGGGTCGACAGCTTGGCCCCCAGCTTCTCCAGGTGGAGGAAGGCGACCTTTTCGTCGAGGTGCTTGGGCAGGGTGTAGACCTGGTTCTGGTAGGCCGTCTTGTTGGTCCACAGCTCGATCTGGGCCAGGGTCTGGTTGGTGAAACTGGCCGACATCACGAACGAGGGGTGGCCCGTCGCGTTGCCCAGGTTCACCAGGCGGCCTTCCGACAGCACGATGATCTTCTTGCCGTCCGGGAATTCCACATGGTGGACCTGCGGCTTGATCTCGTCCCACTTGAAGTTGCGCAGGCCGGCGATCTGGATCTCGGAATCGAAGTGGCCGATGTTGCAGACGATGGCGTTGTTCTTCATCCGGCGCATGTCGTCGACGGTGATGACGTCCTTGTTGCCCGTCGCCGTGACGAAGATGTCGGCCTTGTCGGCGACGTCCTGCAGGGTCTGGACCTCATAGCCTTCCATCGCCGCCTGCAGAGCGCAGATCGGGTCGATCTCGGTGACGATCACCCGGGCCCCGCCTTGGCGCAAGCTGGCGGCCGAGCCCTTGCCCACGTCGCCGTAGCCGCAGACCACCGCGACCTTGCCCGACAGCATCACGTCGGTGCCGCGGCGGATGGCGTCGACCAGCGATTCCCGGCAGCCGTACAGGTTGTCGAACTTGCTCTTGGTGACGCTGTCATTGACGTTGATGGCCGGGAACGGCAGTTCGCCCTTGGCGGCCATCTGGTAAAGGCGGTGCACGCCCGTGGTGGTCTCTTCCGACACGCCGCCGATAGCGTCGCGGATCGCCGAGTAGAAGCCCGGCTTTTCGGCCAGGTAGCGCTTCATCACGGTGTAAAGCGCTTCTTCTTCCTCGTTGGTCGGGTTGTTGAGGATCGAGGGATCCTTCTCGGCCTTCGGGCCCAGCACGCAGAGCAGGGTCGCGTCGCCGCCGTCGTCGAGGATCAGGTTCGGATAGCCGCCGTCGGCCCATTCGAAGATCTTGTGCGCGTATTCCCAGTACTCGACCAGGTTTTCGCCCTTGAAGGCGAACACCGGCACGCCCGAGGCGGCGATGGCGGCGGCCGCGTGGTCCTGGGTCGAGAAGATGTTGCACGAGGCCCAGCGGACCTCGGCGCCCAGCGCCGTCAGGGTCTCGATCAGCACGGCGGTCTGGATGGTCATGTGCAGGCTGCCGGCGATGCGGGCGCCCTTCAGGACCTGGGCCGGTCCGTATTCGGCGCGGGTGGCCATCAGACCGGGCATTTCGGTCTCGGCGATGGCGATTTCCTTGCGGCCGAATTCGGCGAGCGAGATGTCCTTGACGATGTAGTCGGCCACGGTCGGCTCCTGCGGTCGGGGGGGATGGTCTTGCGCGGTCTATACCGCGCCCAGCCCCTTCTCGCAATTAAGGCATAAGGATTTCTTTATATGCTCAGCTACCGAACCTCGGCCCGGAACACGACGGGCCAGTCATAGCCGTAGCCGCGGCAGACCGGCATGACCGTGGCCTGGGACAGGGCGAAGGCGTCTCCGGTCCAGACCCACTCGCTGGACTCCCCGCAGTCGCCGATCCCACGCCCTTTGCCGTAGGCCGTCAGGATCCGGGTCTTGGGATCATAGTCGGCGTTGGTGGCCAGACCGTCCTCGACGCCCTCCAGTGAGGCCAGGGCGGCGCGGCCGGCCTTGTCGACCACCACGAACAGCCCGCTGAAATTATAGGCCCCGCCGCCGCAGGGAATCTGCCACAGCACCTTGTCATCCGACAGGCGCCAGGCCTGGGGCTCGCCCTGCGACCCCGGTTCGGTGTCGCATTCCGCCTTGCGGCCCAGGGCCCGGACCGCCGCCGGCGGCTTGGACGGCAGCCCGGTCTGGGCGACCGCCGGGGCCGCGTGGAGCACGGGCGCGGCCGGCGGCGCGGGAACGCGAGCGGCTGGCGCCGAGCCCTTGGCGACCATGGCCGTCACCGTGCCGGCCCGCCTCTGCTGGTCGTCGGCATAGCGCAGGGCCGCGACCATGCCGGCCAGGGACACCTGGCCCACATCCTTCTCGCCGGCCCGGATCGTCAGCAGTGTTCCGTTCCGCGCCGCGCCCAGCAGCGGCCCGACCTGGACGTCGTCGAGCACGACGGTGACGCCGCCGGCCTCGCTCGAGCGCTTGGCGCGGGCGGTCATCACCACCCGGTCGTCGACCAGCAGGGTCGGCGGCTTGCCTCCCAGGTCGACCTCGCTGTCGATCAGGTCGATCTCCACCTTGGCCGCTGCGCCGGCCGCGCCGCCGCGGCTCAGGCGCAGCACCGCCGGCAGGCCGCCGTCGTCGGACGAAAAGCCGGCGACCTGACAGGTCCGCAGGTTGTCGCAGACCACCGTCCAGTCCTTGAAACTGTTGGAATCGGCCGCGGCCACGCCGGGCGTCAGGATGGCGGCGGCCGCCAGCGTCAGGATCCAGGTTTCGGTTTTCATGTCGCGCCCCTCCGGAAAGGAGAGGTTACCAGAACCGCTTGGCTTCCGCGAAGCTGACATAGGCGCCTTGAGCCTCGGCCAGCAGCGCGGCTTCCTGCTCGGCCCCGCCGGCGGTCAGGCGGCCGGCGGCGAAGGCGGCCTCGGGGTCGTCGCACGACAGCGCCACCTCGCGGGCCAAGACCTCGCGCCCGGCCTGGTCGGTGAGCAGGCCCAGGGCGTCCTGCAGCGCCTTGGTCGCCGTCACGAAGCGCGCCCGGCGCTTGGGATGATCCGAAAACAGCCCGCCCAGATCCTCGACGGCGTAGCGCAACTTCTTGCCCCGGATGCGGAGGTGGTGGCGATCCTCGGGGCTGAGCGCGGCCAGGTCGCGGCCGTCCTTGCGGATCCGGCGGCGAGCCCTGTCCAGCGCGTTGGCGGCGAAGTCGGCGGCGGGCCTGGCGCGGCGCTTGTCCAGGCGTCGGTCGGTGGTCCAGGCGCCGGCTTCCAGCCAGGCGGCGGCGTCGATGGCCAAGGCGCGGAAGCGGGCGCTGTCCACCGCCTGGCCGGCCTTAGCGTAGGCGTCCGTCTGGGCGGCCAGCAGCGCCTTGCCAAAGGCCGCCAGCGCCCGGGCCTCGTCCTGAGCTTCGGCTTCGAGCGGATCCTGCGCCGGCCCGGTCTGGTCCGTCGCCAGCGGGCTTTCGACGGCCGGCCGCCAGACGTCGGCGATGAACACGTCCAGGTCCCGCGCCGCGCCCAGGGCGCCGGCCAGCCACTTCAGCTCGGCCTTCACATGCCGGGCGTCGGGCGCGCCGGCCAGGGTCTTGAAGGTCGACAGCAGAGTCCGGAAGCGTCGCGCCGCCACCCGCAGCTTGTGCACCCGCTCGGGACCCGGACGGGTCCGCAGGGCCTCGGCGGCCGCGCACAGTCGATCCAGGGCCGCGCGGCCCAGGGCCTGCAGCGCCTCGCCGGTGGACGCCTCGGCGGCCAGGGTCGCCTCGGCGCTGGGCCGATCGCCTTCGCCCAGGGCCAGGGCGTAGCCGCGCTCGGCCTTGCTGACCAGGGACAGCCGCAACGGGACGTGGGCGGCCAGGTCGCGGGCCAGGTCGAACAGCACGCGCGGCGGGCCGGCCTTCAGCTCCAGCTCCAGTTCGCTGACCTCGGCCCGCCGGTCGTCCGCCCGCAGTTCGCCCTGGTCGAAAGCCGCCTCGATGGTCGCGCCGTCGCGCTCGACCAACCGGGTGACGCGCTTGACTCGGGTGACGAACACCGGGGCCAGGGCGTCGCCGTTGATCACCCTGGCGGCGGGCGTGCGGGCCAGCAGGTCGCGGTCGGGCTCCGGACCGTCCACCGCGCTCTCCCATTCGCCGCGGGCGAAGACGCCGCCGGACGAGGCCGATTTCAGCGTCTGCTTGCGGCCGTTCTCGCCGTCGCGGATGCGCAGGCCAAAGCCCGCCCTGCGCAGGGCGTGATCGACGGTGTCGAAATAGGTGGCGTCGAGTTGCCGGACCGCCTCCCGTCCCTCGAGCCGGGCCAGAACCCCGTCCGAAGCCTCCGGGGCGATCAGGAACTTCAGCTCGATTTCGTGATCCATGCGACGGTTATAACCGGGCGCGCCGGTTTTGGCTCCATGGGCTGTCTTGCGCGGACGCACGCGGGACGTGCTTGCCAATCAATGTGGCGGAGTCCAAACCTGCGCGCCATGAGCCAGATCAATGCCGCCGCCCCTCGCCACGACTGGACCCTGGACCAGGTCGAGGCCCTGTTCGACCTGCCGTTCATGGAGCTGGTGTTCCAGGCCGCCAGCGTGCACCGGGCCGGGTTCGACCCGTCCGAGGTGCAGCTGTCGCAGCTGCTGTCGGTCAAGACCGGCGGCTGCGCGGAGAACTGCGGCTATTGCAGCCAGAGCGCCCACTTCAAGACCGGGCTGAAGGCCGAGAAGCTGATGGACGCCGAGGTGGTGATCGCCAAGGCTCGCCAAGCCCGCGATGGCGGCGCCCAGCGCTTCTGCATGGGGGCGGCCTGGCGCGAGCTGAAGGACCGCGACCTGCCCAAACTGGCGGCGATGATCGGCGGGGTGAAGGCCCTGGGCCTGGAGACCTGCGCCACCCTGGGCATGCTGACGCCCGACCAGGCCAAGCAGCTGAAGGACGCGGGCCTGGACTACTACAACCACAACCTCGACACCGGCCCCGAATACTATGGCCAGGTGGTCACCACCCGCACCTACCAGGAGCGGCTGGACACCCTGGCCCATGTCCGCGACGCCGGCATGAGCACCTGCTGCGGCGGCATCGTCGGCATGGGCGAGACGCGCCGCGACCGCGCCGGCCTGCTGCACCAGCTGGCCACCCTGCCCAGCCATCCCGACAGCCTGCCGATCAACGGCCTGGTCCCGGTCAGCGGCACGCCCCTGGGCGACCAGGTGCTGGCCGACGGGACCACGGCCATCGACGCCATCGAGTTCGTGCGCACCATCGCCGTGGCCCGCATCGTCTGCCCGCGGTCGATGGTCCGCCTGTCGGCCGGTCGCGACGAGATGAGCCGCGAGCTGCAGGCCCTGTGCTTCCTGGCCGGCGCCAATTCGATCTTCGTCGGCGGCAAGCTGCTGACCACCCCCCTCCCCGGCCAGGACGAGGACAGCAAGCTGTTCCACGACCTGGACCTGCGGCCGATGGGGGCGAAGGCTCCGACGCCGGAAGCGGTGGCGGCCGAGTAGTTTCCTCCCCGGCCCGCCCTTTAACTTTACGCGGTCACATCGCCGAGATGCCGCCGTCCAGCTTCAGTTCGGCGCCGGTCATGAACTTGCTCTCGTCGCTGGCCAGGTAGAGCACGGCGTTGGCGATGTCGTTCGGCTCGCCGATATGGCCCAGTGGGATCTGCCGGCCCAGCTTGGCGTGAGCCTCTTCCTTGCCCAGGCGCTGGCTGAGCGGGTCGAGGATCGGGGTGTCGATGAAGGTCGGGTGGATCGAGTTGGAGCGGATATCCAGCCCCATCTTGGCGCAGTACAGGGCGATGTTCTTGCTCAGCAGCCAGACCCCCGCCTTGGAGGCGTTGTAGGCCGGCGAATTGTGGTTGGCGATCAGGCCGGCGATCGAGCTGATGTTGATGATCGAGCCCGGCTGATGGGCGCGCATGTATTTCAGGGCGTGCTTGGCCCCCAGGAAGACGCTGTCGACATTGATCGACATGATCTTCTTCCAGAGGTCGAACTCCATCTGCTCCAGCGGTTTGTCGCCGGCCACCCCGGCGTTGTTGAGCAGCACCGAGATCCCCCCCATGGCCGCGTCGGCTTTCTCCAGGGCCTCGATCCACTGGTCCTCCCGGGTGACGTCCAGTTCGAAGGCGAAGGCCGTGCCCGCCCCGTGGGCGGCGTTGATCTCGTCCGCCACCGCCCGGGCTCCGGCGAAGTTGATGTCGGCCAGGCTGACCTGGGCGCCTTCCTTGGCCAGCAACCGCGCGGCGGCCGCGCCCAGCCCCTGGGCCCCGCCGGTGATGAAGGCCTTCTTGCCGGCGACCCGGCCCGTGCTCTGCGCCATCTTCGGCGTCCTCCCGATTATAATTCAAACGATAGTTTGAACCGGAAGGGCGGCGGGCGGAAGGGGAAAACGGCGCGGCGCCGGCCGCCTCGATCCTCCCCAGTGGGGGAGGATCTTCAGGATCAGCCCGCGACCGAATCCATGAACCGCGCCATCGTCACGTCCAGGTCGCTGACCCCGTCGGCGTCGTGGGTGGTCAGCACCACCTCGACGCGGTTGTAGACGTTGAACCATTCGGGATGATGGTCCAGTTTGTCGGCCATCAGGGCCACGCGGGTCATGAAGCCGAAGGCGGCGTTGAAGTCGGCGAACCGGAAGGTCTTGCCGATGGCGTCCTTCTCGGACACGGCGGCCCAGCCTTCCAGCTGGGAAAGTGCGGCGGCGGCGCCGATCTTGGCGGGACGGGACATGGCGGCTCCTGCGAACGGACTTTTCCCAGTCAGAACGCCAAACCGGTCGCGGCCGCAAGGTCCTCCAGCGCCTGGTCCTCGGTGGTGACCTTGATGGCGGTCATGCCCAGAGCCGCCGCCGGCTTGCAGTTGACCCCCAGGTCGTCGAGATAGACGCATCGCTCGGGCGCCACGGCCAGCAGATCGCACATCATCTGGTAGATGCGCGGATCGGGCTTGCGGACTCCGGCCTTGGAGCTTTCGATCACCGCGTCGAACCGGGCGAAGATCGCGGCGACGGCCTGGGCCTTTTCGGCCGAGCCGGCCATGCCTGTCCCGTGCCCCGTCGCGACATTGTTGGTGATGCAGCCGACCTTGAACCGCGCCTTGCAGGCGTCCAGCGCCGCCACCACGCGGGGCCGCACGTCGCCCGACAGCAGCGGCAGCACCTCGGCCCCACGCAGCGGATGGCCCAGACGCGTCGCCTCCTCCAGGAACATGGCGTCGAAGGCCGCCACGTCGATTTCGTTGCGCTCGAACAGCGCCCAGGCGTTGGCGTCGGGGTCGGCGGCGTTGACCCGGCGGATGAAGTCGGCCGGCAGGCCGCGCTGAGCCTCGAACCGCCGGAAGGCCTCGAACGGCGAAGTGGTGAACACCCCGCCGAAATCCCAGATCACCGCCTCGATCGCCATCCGCGCCTCAAACATCTGTTTGATGTCACGCTAGGCGGCCGGCGCGACCGTGGCAATCCGGTGAGGAATCTTCAAGGCCACGCTCGCCTCGAAGGCGAAAAGGGGCGAAACCGGGTCGGGGCTCTGGTTTGTTAACCTTCTGGAGTGTTCGCCATGATCCGCCGCCTGCTCCCGTCGCTCGCGCTCGCGCTCGCCATCGCCGTGGGCGGCCTGGGAACCGCCGCCTCGGCCCAGGCCTGGCCGGGCGAGTGCGTCACGCGGCGGGTCACCGGTCCCGGCGGCGCCTATCGCTGGGACCGCGTCGAGTGCGAGGCCCACGCCGGCATGAGCGACTTCGACCGCTGGGGCGACGACCGCCGGCCGCTGGACGTGGTGGCCGGCCCGGCGGCGTACGGCCCCTGGGACGGTCCGCTGCGGGGCGATCGCTACGGCGGCTGGCGCCCCGCGCCGGCCTATCCGGCCTACGACGCCGGCGCCGACGGGGAGGGCCGCTACCCCGCCCCCTATCCGACCTACCGCGCCGCCGGCCGCGACGCCGCCGGCTTCCTGGTCTGGCCAGGCAAGCTGCCCTGACGATCCGGCTTGGCCCGGGGGTTGCGTACGGCGGGGCCGCACGCTTCAATCCGGGACGGGGGATTTTCATCATGCGCACACGGGGCAAACCGCTCTTCAAGACCCACGAGATCGTGGCGATCGTCGTCTTTCTGCTGGCCGCGACGGGCATCGGCGTCGTGAGGCTGGTCTATTAGATCCGTCGGAGGTTGGGCGGTCTCGGAACAGAAGGACCCTTTCCGCGCGTTGTGAACGGGTAGGAGGTTCCACCCTGACGACGCTCGCGCCCAATCCGCCGCCCAGCCTGGCCGCCCGCCTGCGCGGCCTGCCGCCGCGCGCCCGGTGGGGGATGATCGGGGCGATCCTGCTGACAGCGGCGATCGTCGCCTTCCTGGTGATCTTCGACTGGAACTGGTTTCGCGGCCCACTGGGACGCTTCGCCTCGGCCCGGCTGAACCGCGAGGTGGTGATCACCGGCGACCTGCGCGTCCACCCCTGGTCGTTCTCGCCCAAGGCCGAGGCCCTGGGCGTCCGCATCGCCCAGCCGGACTGGGCGGCCAAGGCCGATCCCAAGGGCTCCCCCGCCGGCGCGCCGATGGCCAAGGTCGACCGCATCGCGGTGCAGATCAAGCTGCTGCCCCTGCTGAAGGGCGACGTGATCCTGCCGCTGCTGGCGGTCGACCGTCCCGACGTGCGCCTGCTGCGCGAGGCTTCGGGCCGGGCCAACTGGACGTTCGGCGATCCCAACGCCCCCCGGAAGCCGCTGAAGCTGCCGGCCATCCAGCACTTCATCATCAATGACGGCCAGCTGCGCTACGCGGACCAGCAGCGCGACATCTTCTTCCTGGGCACGGTCAGCTCCAACGAGCACGCCAGCAGCGACGGACGCGGCAAGTTCGTGCTGGAGGGCAGGGGCCAGCTGAACCGCTCGCCGTTCACCGCCCTGGTCACCGGCGGCCCGCTGCTGAACATCTCGCCCAACCGGCCCTATCCGTTCGATGCGCGGGTCGACGCTGGCTCGACCCATGTCACGGCCAAGGGCGACATCACCAAGCCGTTCAACCTGGGCCTGTTCGAAACCCAGCTGACCGTCTCGGGCGCCGACCTGAACCGCCTCTACGCCCTGACCGGCCTGGCCCTGCCCAACACCCCGCCCTACCGGATCAGCGGCCACCTGACCCGCAAGGGCGAGCGCTTCGACTTCAACAGGTTGAGCGGCCGGGTCGGCGACAGCGACGTCTCGGGCGACCTGTTCGTGCTGATGGGGCGCGAGCGGCCGTATCTGGAGGCCGACCTGAAATCGCGGCGTCTGGACTTCGACGACCTGGGCAGCCTGGTCGGCGCGGCGCCGGCCACGGGCCGCGGCGAGACCGCTTCGGCCGGCCAGAAGGTCGAGGCCGCCCAACGCGACGCCACTCGCCGCCTGCTGCCCGACGCCACCCTGCAGGTCGATCGGGTCAAGGCCATGGACGCCAAGGTCAAGTACCGCGCCCTGGCGGTCAACGCGCCCAACCTGCCGCTCCAGAAGGTCCGGCTGGACCTGACGCTGGAGAAGGGCGTGCTGACCATGGACCCGCTGGCCTTCACCTTCTCGCGCGGCGATCTGGCCGGGAAGGTGCGGCTGGACGCCAATCCGAAGGTGCCGCGCACCGACCTCGACATGCGCCTGACCAACGCCAAGCTGGAGGACTTCATCCCGATCCAGAGCGGCGGCAAGCCAGCGATCGAGGGCGGGGTGATGGCGCGGGCCAAGCTGACCGGCTACGGCAATTCGGTGCACCGCGCCGCCTCGTCGGCCAACGGCCAGGTGACGGTCGTGTCGCCGCGGGGCGAGATCCGCCAGGCGTTCGCCGAGCTGCTGGGCGTCAACGCCTCCAAGGGCCTGATCCTGCTGCTGAGCAAGGACAATCGCGAGACCAGCGTCCGCTGCGCCGTGGCCGACTTCAGCGTCAAGGACGGGGTCATGACGTCCAACCAGATCGTCGCCGACACCGGCGTGGTCCTGGCAAAGGGCAAGGGGACCATCGATCTCCAGACCGAACGCCTGGACCTCAAGATCGAGGGCGACAGCAAGAAGCCGCGCCTGGTGAGGCTGTTCATCCCGATCACCATCAAGGGTCCGTTCATGACCCCGAAGGTCGGGTTGGAGGCCGGCGGCGCGGTGGCCCAGGGCGGGCTGGCCGCGGCCCTGGGCAGCCTGGTCTCGCCCTTGGCCGCCATCCTGCCGTTCGTCACCGGCGGCGAGGCCAAGGACGCCGACTGCGCCAGCCTGGTCGCCGAAGCTCGCCGCGACGGCGCCCCGGTCAAGGTGGCCCAGACCACGCCGGCCAAGGTCAAGAAGAAGTAGGGAAGAGGGACGCCCCGAGGGGATGACGGAATTCGGGAATGCGCTAAGATGGCCCCCATCCGAAGCCCCGTGTGGTTCATGTCTCTGATTGTGTTCGAGGTCCGGGCCTAAGGCTCCGAACCTCCCGTTCGACAGCTGATCAGGCCCTGCTCCGTCCGCGTGTCCCGCCCGGACGTGACTTCGTCACGTCCAAATCTTTGAGGGCGAGCCTCCGAAGGAGGCTCTGACGCGCGTTCCCACGCCTCGATCTTCGGACCTCTTCCTTGAACATCTCCAAACCGCAGCAACGCACGCTGCACGCGCTGGCGCAGGGCGCCCGCATCGAACTCCTGCGCGACGACCGCGGCCGCATCGTCGGCGCCGATTGCATCACCGGCGAGGGCTGGCGCCTGAGCGACTGCACCCTGGCGGTCTTCAAGGCCCTCAAGCGACGGCGCTTCATCGCCAGCTCCGGCGGCGGCCCCTACCGCATCACGCGGGAAGGCGCGGTGAACCTGCGTTCGCAGGTCGACAACCGGGTGACCGCGCGAGGCTGGTAGCCGGACGTCCGGGGTCAGGCCAGCCGGAAGAAGAAGACGCGCGCGGCGCCATAGTCGCGCGCGTCGAGCTGTTCGAAACCGGCCGGGGCGGGATCGGGCTCGTCGCGGCCGCGCTCGAACATCACGATGGCGCCGGGGGCCAGCCAGTCGCCGGCGACCAGCTGCGCCAGGGCCTTCTCGCCCAGGCCCTTGGCGTAGGGCGGGTCGAGGAAGGCGATGTCGAACGGCGCGCCGACGCTGCCGGGGCGCGGGCCTGGGTCGGTGGCGTCGCGCCGGTGCACGCGAGCCTGGCCGAACAGGCCGAAGGCCTCCATGTTCTCGCGGATGGCCCCGCGGGCGGCGTCGTCGGTCTCGACGAACAGGCAGAAGGCGGCCCCGCGCGACATCGCCTCCAGGCCCAGGGCCCCGGAGCCGGCGAACAGGTCGATGACGCGGGCCCCGTGCAGCGCGGGGGCCCAGGCGGCGTGCTCAAGGATGTTGAACACCGCCTGCCGGGCCCGGTCGGAGGTGGGACGGGTGGTGGCGCCCGGCGGCGTGACGATGGCCTTGCCGCGATACCGGCCCGAGACGATGCGCAAGGGGTCAGTCCTCGGCGATCTGGGCGGCCGAGAGCTTGCCGCTCCCGACCAGCAGGCGGTTGACGAGGGACAGCGCGCCGAGGACCAGGGCGATGCCCAGCCAGCCCCACGGCGTGCGGGTGATGATGCTGAGGAAGGTCAGGCCGCACATCAGTCCGGGCAGCAAGGCCACGCGCAGCAGCACGTAGATCTTCTCGACCGTCGGCATCGGCTCCGCGAGGCCGCCGAGGAGGGCGGCGTACCCCCAGGCCACGGCGTGGGCCAGGCCGATGGCGGTCACCAGGCCCACATAGACCAGAGCCGCCGCCGCCGAACCGCTTTCCCAAAGCAGCTCGGTGGCCAGCGGCAGCAGGGCCAACAGGCCCAGCATCACGAGGTTCAGGATGTCCAGAACGCCGTTGGCCTTGCGCAGGCGTGAATAGGTCCGGCGATGGCTGATCCAGTAGATGCCGACGACCGCGAAGCTGACGGCGTAGGCCATCAGCTTATGCTGCATCTGGCCGAACAGGTCGGCCACGCCATGCCAGTGCTCGGGCGGATGGATCTCGATGGCCAGCAGGGTGATGGCGATCGCGAACACCGCGTCCGAGAACAGGATCAGGCGATGCAGGTGCTGCGCCTCCTTGTCGGTGATGTCGGTCATGAGGCGCCCCGCTTCCTGTCCCGCCTGTTTGCGTCCCGATGTGTGCCGCGCGTCGGCTGTCGCGGCAAGTCGCGTGTCGCGCCGCTTGCGTCGCGCGCGGCGAACGCCTAGCGATGAAGCGGGCTCGGGATCGAAAACAGTGGTGCTAGCAGAGCTTCGACAGTCGCCGTTTCTGGACGACTTGACGCCGGCCGACCGGCGCGTGGTTCCGCTGCTGCTGACCCTGGTCGTCGGCGTGGTCGCCGCCCTTCTGGCCGCGGTGATCTGCGGCGCCGCGGTGTTCGTGGCCTTCGCGATCGGCGGCGGCGGGGTCGGGTCCGCCGAGCGGCTGATGGTGGTGATCGGCGGCGGCCAGACGCCGGCCGGCCTGACCCAGATCGCCTTCGTGATCAGCCTGCTGGCCTTCGTCAACGGCGGCATGGCCCTGGCCTTCGTCGGCGTCGCCGCCATGCTGCACGACCGCCGGCTGGCCTCCTACTTCACCGCCGCCCCGCGCTTCCGCTGGCGGCTGCTGCTGCTGGGCCTGGGCCTGTTCGCCCTGACGATCGGGCCGCTGCTGCTGGCCTCGGCGGCGCTGGACCCCAAGGCGCATGGCGCGCCGTTGCTGGCCGTCAGCCCGGACCTCGGCGGACGCCTGGCCTATGTCGCCCTGACCGTGTCCCTGCTGGTCATCGCCGCGGCCGCCGAGGAGCTGGTCTTTCGCGGCTGGCTGATCAAGATCGTCGGCGCCTGGTTCCCTGATCCGCGCGTGGTGCTGGTGCTGAGCGGCCTGCTGTTCTCGGCGATCCACTTCGATCCCAATCTCGACGCCTTCCTGGTGCGGCTGGCCATGGGGGTGGGGCTGGCCTGGATGACCCTGCGGCTGGGCGGCGTCGAGTTCGCCGTCGGGGCCCACGCGGCCAACAACATCCTGATCCTGTTGTTCATCCAGCCCATGTCGCTGAAGCCCGACCCGCCGCACGGCTTCCCGCCGGAGACCCTGGTCGTCGCGCCGCTGATGCTGGCCGGCTATGTCGCCCTGGCCGAGATCGTGGCCCGCTGGGCCCCGCTGCGGCGCTGGACGCGGCTGGCGATCACCTGAACTCTTAGGACCACCGCAGGGGCGGCGCCTGGTCCTTCAAGGCCAGCAGGGCCGCCCGCAGCCGGGCCATGAAGGCGGGACGGTCGCCTTCCCAGTCCAGCGGCTCGCCGACCAGGACCGCGCAGTTCAGCGGCGCGGGGATGGCTTCGCCCTTGGGCAGGACGCGGCCGGCGCCTTGGATCCAGACCGGCGTCACCGGCGCCTCGGGGAAGGCCTCGGCCAGGCGCGCCACCCCGCCCTTCAGCTGGCCCAGCTGGTCGCCGTCGCCGCGGGTGCCTTCGGGAAACACCACCACGATGTCGCCGGCCGCCAGGGCCGCGCGGGCGGGCGCCAGGACGTCCTCGCCCGAGCCCGCTTTCAGCCGGGCCACCGGCACGATGCCGATCACATGGCGCGAGAACCAGCCGATCACCGGGTCGCGAAGGAAATAGTCGGCCGCCGCCACGGGCCGCACCCGGGCCACGGCGCGAGAGGGAAAGATGGCGAGCAGCAGCAGGGTGTCGACATGGCTGGAATGGTTGGCCGCGACAATGGCCGGGCCCTTCAGCGGCAGGCGCTCGCGGCCGGTCACGTCGGCCCCGGTCAGGAACAGCGCCAGGGGCCGGGCCACCAGCACCAGAAGCAGGAAGCGCAGCCAGCCCATGGTCAGAACTTGCCGAGCGCGAACAGCGCCAGCAGGTGGAAATAGAGCGGGGCGGTGAAGGTCAGGCTGTCGGCGCGGTCCAGCACCCCGCCGTGGCCGGGGATGGCGTGCGAGGTGTCCTTGACCCCGATGTCGCGCTTGACCGCGCTCATCGTCACGTCGCCGGCGAAACCGGCCAGCGGCAAGGCGACGGCCACCACCAGCAGACCATGGCCGGCCAGCGGCGTGAACAGCGGTCCGGCGAACCAGATCAGGAGCCCCGTGGCCAGCCAGCCGCCCAGGAAACCCTCCCACGTCTTGTTGGGACTGACCGTGGGCGCGATCTTGTGGCGGCCCAGCAGCTTGCCGAACACGTACTGGGCCACGTCGTTGAATTCCGTGACCAGCAGGAGGAAGAACACCAGCCCCGCCGCTCCGGCCGGCAGGCGGTCGCTGTCGGGCGTCCGCATCAGGAAGGCGGCGAAGCCGAGATTGTAGACACAGGTGACCAGACCCCAGTGGAAGGTGGCGGCGGTGGTCAGGAAGCCCCGCGTCTGACCCAGCATGGCCATCAGGAACGGCAGGCCCAAAAACGCCCAGACTGGAATGAACACCAGGTAGAACATGTACTTGTCGGCGGCGATGAAACCGTAGGCGGCGACCAGGGCCAGGTAGGCGGCCAGGATGGCCGGTCGGTCCTCCTTGCGGATCGGGGCCAGGGACAGGAACTCGCGCAGGGCCATGAACGACACCAGCGCGAAGGCCAGCACCGTGACCTGCCAGCCCAGCAGCAGGGCCCCGGCCAGCAGGGCGACCATCACCCACCAACTGGCGATGCGCTGGCGCAACTCGCGATAATCCCTGTCCGGCTTCAGCGCGGTGAGCACGGTGGCGATCGCCCCGGCCACGCTCAGCAGGGCCACCACGCCGGCCAGGCCGATCAGCAGGGTCGGCGGCTGGGCGGCGAAGAAGGCTCGAACGGCGGCGACGATGTTCATGCGGCTCCTGCCAACGCCCCTGGCGGCGAACGGGTTTAGCTATAGCCTAGTTCTCGCCTTGGAGGAGACGCCATGACCCAGGACCTGGACAACCGCCGACCGCTGAAGGTTCGTGACGCCGCCTTCGCGCGCGGCATGGCCCGGCGCATGGCCGAGGCCAAGGTCGACCCGGACCTCGTCTCGGCCACGGGGGTCGCGTTCGCGGCCCTGGGCGCGGCGCTGATCATGGCCGCCGGGGCGCTGGATGGCTGGCTCCTACGCGCGGCGGCGTTCCTGCTGGCCGCCGCGTGCATCCAGGCGCGGCTGCTGTGCAACCTGCTGGACGGCCTGGTGGCGGTCGAGCATGGCCGGGGCGGGTCGGCGGGGCCGATCTGGAACGAGCTGCCTGACCGGGTGGCCGACGTCCTGCTGCTGGCCGGGGCCGGCTATGGCGTCCAGTCGGCCGGGATCCATGGCGCCGCCGCCGTCGGCTGGATTGCGGCGGTCCTGGCGGTGCTGACCGCCTATGTCCGCGAGCTGGGCCGGGGCCTGGGACAGCCCGCCGACTTTTCCGGACCGATGGCCAAGCAGCAACGGATGGCGACGCTGACGGCGTTCTGCCTGGTCTCGATGTTCGAACCGCAGTGGCGCGGCCGCGGCGTGGTGCTGCTGTGCGGCCTGGTGGTGATCGCGGCCGGAAGCCTGGTCACGGTGATCCGGCGGACGCGGAACCTGGCGAGGGGGTTGCGGAGCTGACCCGCGATCCGGAGCCCGCCGACGGGGACAGGCACATGTGCCTGTCCCCAGCCGTTCGCTAGCGTTTGCCGCGCGGCGCGCCCGAACCGCCTGGATGCGGACCGCCCGGTTTGCCAGCGGCGCGTGGCGCGCCCTTAGGCCCATCGGGGCGCGCACCGGCTGACTTCGCCATGCCGGGCTTGGACCATACCTTGCCCGGTTCTCCGGGCTTGCCCGCACCCGCCGCCTTGACGGTGCTCGGCTTGCCGCCAGGACGCGCCCCGCCGGGCTTGCCGCCCGTCTTGGCCGGGCCCTCGGTCAGCGGCTTGTAGCCATTGGCCCGCAGCGCGCCGGCCTTGGGCTTGGCGCTCGCTTGGCCGTTCGCCGGGGCGCTCGCTTTCGACGGACGCGCGGCCTTGCCCTGTGCCAGGCGCTTGTCGGCCGCGTTCTTGTCGGCCAGGGCCTTGTCGCGCAGGCGCTTTTCGGCGGCTTCGCGCGGCGAGAGCGGCTTGGGGCCGATCATCTTGCTTTCGATCGACTTCTTGGCCGGGCGAACGGGCGCGCGGCCCGCGATGGCCGGCTTCTTCTTCGGCTTGGCCCAGCCCGGCTTGCGGACGAACCGCTCCTCCTCGACCGTCTCCTCGGGCGTCAGGATTGCGACCTGGGTCATCTTGCCGGCCCGGGGCACGCCCCGGCGCTGCATGTCGCCGCCGCCCGCCTGGCCGGGGGCCTTCAGCGGGTCGGCCACGCCGACGAACCGCGGCTTGTCGCCGGTCGGCATGTTCTCGGGCGGGATGATGCCCTCCAGCAGCTCGCGGATCACCCGCGGGCCGACCTCCTCGACCTGGCCCGGCAGCAGGGTTCCCAGGGCGAAGGGCCCGTAGGACAGGCGGATCAGGCGATTGACCTTCAGGCCGATCGCCTCCAGCACCTTGCGGACCTCGCGGTTCTTGCCTTCGCTGAGGGTCAGGGTGATCCAGATGTTCTTGCCGCCGCCAGCCTTGTCCTGGGCCTTGTCCAGCCGCGCCTCGATCGGGCCGTAGCGCACGCCCTCGACCGTGATCCCGTCCTTCAGGCGGTCCAGCTTGGCCTGGGTGGTGTCGCCGAAGGCGCGGGCCCGGTAGCGGCGCACCCAGGCGTTCTGCGGCATCTCCAGCGCCCGCGACAGCTCGCCGTCGTTGGTCAGCAGCAGCAGGCCCTCGGAGTTGAGGTCAAGCCGGCCCACCGAGATCACCCGCGGCAGGTCACGCGGCAGGGCCTGGAACACCGTCGGGCGGTTCTTGGGGTCGTTGTGCGAGGTCAGCAGGCCGGTGGGCTTGTGGTAGCGAAAGATCCGGGTGGGCTCGGGCTCGTCGATCATCTTGCCGTCGACGGTCAGGATGTCGCCGGGGCGGATCTTGACGGCGGGCGTGGTCAGCACCGTGCCGTTCAGCGCCACCTTGCCCGCCTCGATCAGCCGCTCGACCTCCCGTCGCGAGGCCACGCCCGAGCGGGCCAGCATCTTGGCGACGCGCTCGCCCTCGCCGTCCGCGCCCTCGTGGTCGGCTTGACCCAGGATGGCGTTGTCATGCAGGTGGGGCTGGTATTTCTCGGTCACGGCGTCGGTCCTTCAAGGGCTGGGCGCATCTCACGATGGGCGAGGCTCGTGATGGCGCCGATTCCGCCGGGGATCAAGATTGCCGAGCGTTAGAGATAGTATATACTTCGTATGGCCGGAGGGCATACTATGAAGCCGACGAAGTACGAGCCGCTGAAACGGCACCTGGAAGGCATGTTCCAGCACGGCGAGGTGCGGCTTTCCTTCCAGGAAATCGAGCGCGTCCTCGGCTTTTCCCTGCCGCGCTCGGCCTATGAGGCCCAGCCCTGGTGGTCGAACACCCGGGCCGGGCACTCGCAGGCGGTCGCCTGGCTGGACGCCGGCTGGAGGACCGCGTCGCTCGACCTCGGCGCCCAGCGGGTCAGCTTCGTCAAGGCCGACCGGTCCGGGGTCGCCGAGGAGGGGGCGACCTTCCAGCACACGGATGCCGAAGCCATCGTCCTGCCGCCCTCGGCGCTCCATACGCGCGCTCTGCGGATGATCGACGAGCACGTCGCGGAGTACGGCGGGGATCGGGCCAGCGCCTGTGTCGCCCTGCTGGACCAATTGGCCAACGATCGGCTCGCGGCGATGGTCGACTGGTTCCAGAAGGCGTCGCCGCCGCTCACCGTCGATGTGGTCGATCTGATCCGCGAAGATCGGGACAGTGATGAACGGTGAAATCGTGCTGGACGCTTCGGCGGCCGCCGACTGGCTCCTTCCGGGGCCGCGTTCGGCCGGGGTGGACGCGTTCGTGAGGCCGTCCGCGCGGCGGATCGCGCCGGACCTGATCTTCGCGGAATTCGCCTCGGTCGCCATCAAGCTCGTGCGGCGCAACCAGATTTCGAGGACGATCGCCCACGACGCCGTCCGGCGACTGCCGCGATTGATCGACGAGGTCGCGCCGTTGGACACGCTGGCGGGGTCGGCCTATGCCTTGGCGGAACGCCACGCCTTCTCCGCCTACGACGCCTTCTATCTTGCCTTGGCGTTGAAGCGCGATCTGGCCCTGGTCACGGCCGACGCGAAGCTTGCTAGAAGTGCGACCGAGGGCGGCCTGGCCCGCCACGTCCGCCTCGTCCCTCCGGAGTCCCGACCATAGCCGCGCCCTTGCTCACCGATGAAGCCGCCATGACCCTGGCGCTGGACGAGGCCCGCGCGGCGGCGGCGGCCGGCGAGACGCCGGTGGGGGCGGTGATCCTCGACCCGGCGACCGGCGAGGTCCTGGCCCGGGCCGGCAACAGGCCGATCGGCGCGCACGACCCGACGGCCCACGCCGAGATCGCGGCCATGCGCATCGCGGCCGCCAGGCTGGAGAACTACCGCCTGACCGACCTGACCCTGGTGGTGACGCTGGAGCCCTGCGCCATGTGCGCCGGGGCGATCAGCCACGCGCGGATCGGCCGGGTGGTGTTCGGGGCCGAGGACCCCAAGGGCGGCGCGGTGGTCCACGGCCCGAAGTTCTTCGCCCAGCCCACCTGTCACTGGCGGCCGGAGGTGACGGGCGGGGTGATGGCGGAGGAGAGCGCGGACCTGCTGCGCGGGTTTTTCCGCGAGCGACGGAAGAAGTAGGCCCGTCAGTTCACCATCGCGGAGCCCAGCAGCACCTTGGATCCCTTGCGGCCCAGCACCTTGTCGGCGGCGTCCTGCATCCGCGAGCCCAGATAGTTGAGGTCCGGGGCCGCGCCGCGCGGCATGCCGGCGGTGTAGGTCATCAGCACCTGGGCGAAGGCGGCGCGCAGGCGGGGTTCTGACTGCTGGGCGCGCTCCATCAGGGCCGGATCCAGGGCCTGAACCCCGGTCTCCAGGGTCATGACCCCTCGGCGGCCGTCGCGGCGGATCGTGGTGGCGGTCAGGGGCTGCAGGGCGAAATAGGTGGCGGGCGCCGTCTTCTCCTCCTTGCCGTGGCCGGCGAAGGCGGGCGGGGCGGCCAGGCTGGCGGCGGCCAGCAGCGACAGAAAGGGCAGGGCGAGGGCGCGGCGCATGGGCCCTTGTGGCACGACGGGATTGACGTCCTCTTTACGTCTGGCGGGCACAAAGGGACGTTAACCATGACTCGCCTCGCGCGCCCTGACGGCGGCGGAGGCTCAGGAGGCTGAAATTGGGGCGCTTTTCACCGAACACCCTCGATCTGGACGGCAAGGTCATCCTGGTGACCGGCGGCACCGGCTCGTTCGGCCGCCGATTCATCGAGACCGTCCTGCGACGTTCGGACCCGAGGAAGGTGATCGTCTATTCCCGCGACGAATTGAAGCAGAGCGACATGCAGCTGGAGCTGCGCGAGCAGTTCGACGAGGCGACCTACGGCAAGATGCGGTTCTTCCTGGGCGACGTGCGTGACCGCGAGCGGCTGACCCTGGCCCTGCGCGGCGTCGACATCGTCATCCACGCCGCCGCCCTCAAGCAGGTGCCGGCCGCCGAATACAACCCGTCGGAGTGCATCCACACCAACGTGCTGGGGGCCGAGAACGTGGTCTGGGCCAGCCTCAACAACCACGTCAAGCAGGTGGTGGCCCTGTCGACCGACAAGGCCTGCAACCCGATCAACCTCTATGGCGCCACCAAGCTGGCCTCCGACAAGACCTTCGTGGCGGCCAACAACCTGTCGGGCGACATCGGCACCCGCTTCGCGGTGGTCCGCTACGGCAACGTGGTGGGCTCGCGCGGCAGCGTCGTGCCGCTCTACAAGCGCCTGCTGGCCCAGGGCGCGACCGAGCTGCCGGTCACCGACGCCCGGATGACCCGGTTCTGGATCACCCTGAACCAGGGGGTGGAGTTCGTGCTGTCGTCGCTGGAGATCATGCGCGGCGGCGAGATCTTCGTGCCCAAGATCCCGTCCATGACCATGCCCGACCTGGTCAAGGCGATGTCGCCGACCGCCGGTCTGAAGATCGTCGGCATCCGGCCGGGCGAGAAGCTGCACGAGATGATGATCAGCGCCGACGACGCCCGCGCGACCGTCGAGCTCGCCGACCGCTACGTGATCGAGCCGACCTTCGTCGAATATCCCCGCACGCCGTTCCGCGGCGAGGCGACGGCCAAGGACGTGGCCGAGGGCTTCAGCTACAGCAGCGACAGCAACGATGACTGGCTCAGCGAGGACGGCCTGAACGCCATGCTCGCCGAGAAGGCCTGATGTCGGGTTCGTCCGTTGGAGGGAGGGCGCCGCCCTTCCTGCCGTACGGCCGTCAGACCATCGAGGACGACGACGTGGCGGCGGTGACGGCGGCCCTGCGCGCCGACTTTCTGACCACCGGCCCCACCGTCGAGGCCTTCGAGCAGGCGTTCAAGGAGAAGGTCGGGGCCGGGCACGCCGTCGCCGCCGCCAACGGCACCGCCACCCTGCACCTGGCCATGCTGGCCCTGGAGGTCGGCGAGGGCGACGTCTGCATCGCCCCGTCGGTCACCTTCCTGGCCACCGCCAACTGCGCCCGCTATGTCGGCGCCGAGGTGGTGTTCGCCGACGTCGATCCCCACAGCGGCCTGATGACCCCGGACACCCTGGCCGAGGCCCTGAAGAGGGCCGAAGGCCGGCGGGTGCGGGCCGTGCTGCCGGTGCACCTGCGCGGCGACGTTTGCGATTTGCCGGGCCTGAAGGCCCTGGCTGAAGGCATTGGCGCGGTGCTGGTCGAGGACGCGCCCCACGCCCTGGGTTCGACCGGCGCCTTCGACGGGGTCGCCCACCCGGTCGGCGACGGGGCCTTTTCCAGCTTCGCCAGCTTCTCGTTCCATCCGGTCAAGACCCTGGCCACCGGCGAGGGCGGCATGCTGACCACCAATGACTCCGCCCTGGCGGCTCGCGCGCGCAGCCTGCGCGGCCACGGCATGGTCCGCCCGGCCGGGGCCGAGCCCTGGGTCTACGAGATGCCCGAGCTGGGCTTCAACTACCGCATTCCCGACGTGCTGTGCGCTCTGGGGATCTCGCAGCTGGCCAAGCTGGACCGCTTCGTGGGGCGGCGGAAGGCGCTGACGGCGCTCTATGTCGACAAGCTGGCCGCCCTGGCCCCGGTGGTGCGCCTGGCGGAAAGCCCCGCCTGGTCCGACCCGGCCCTGCACCTGCTGACCGTGCTGATCGACTTCGAGGCCGCCGGGACCACCCGCCGGTCGGTGGTCGAGGCGCTGAAGGCGAAGGGGATCGGCGCCCAGGTCCACTACATCCCGGTGCACCACCAGCCCTACTACCACGCCCGCTACGGCCCCATGGACCTGCCCGGCGCCGACGCCTGGTACGCCCGCTGCCTGACGCTGCCGCTGTATCCGGGCATGGCCGACGGGGACGTGGATCGGGTGGTCGAGGCGCTGGCGGGCGCGCTGGGATAGGCGGCGCGCGCGCATCGCGATCACACCCGACATCTTGGGTGAAACCTGCGCTGCGCCGCCGCCAACCTTTGCTCTAGGGCCTCAACGTCAGCCTCCAGCGCCTTTCAGACGCTCCATGAGCGGGCGGCTGTGGCCAGGGGGATAAATCCAAATCTGCTACGACCGAGCAGACGGACACGCTGCCCTGGGGCGTAGGCCGGCACGCCGGGCGGCCCCGTCGGCGGTCAATGGCGGGAGATCCGTCGTCAATGCGAAGATCCGCCGAAGGCGTGGGTCGGAAGCAGGTGTCCGCTTCCGACCCGAAGGGCCGTTCGTGCGCCCGCCGCGCCTGGCGTCCCGCTCCGTAGCAGGCTCCCGGCGCGGCGGGCGTGTTGGATCAAGCGAAGAGGAAGTCGGCCGCACTGAAGCTGGACGCATGCATGCCGGAGACAAGCATGTCCATGTCGCCCACCGAGATCACCACGCCGGCCGACGTGTCGGTCATGTGGATCGCGGAGGCGTAGTCCCACGAATGGACGCCAAGGCCCGAAACGTCGAAGTGGTCGCGTTCCGCGCCGGAGTAGTTGTGCGCGGCGAAGCCCATGACGGTGTCGTGGCCGCCGCCGGCTTCGAACTTGTAGACGTCGTTGCCGCCGCCGCCGGCCAGCCGGTCGTTGCCGGTCCCGCCGAGCAGGAAGTCATTGCCCGAACCGCCCAACAGGCTGTCGTTGCCGGAACCGCCCAGCAGGGTGTCATTGCCCGAGCCGCCCGACAGGGTGTCATCGCCCGCCAGACCCGAGAGCTTGTCGGCGCCCCCGTTGCCCGAGAGGCTGTCATTGCCCAGGCCGCCGGACTTCACGTCACCGCGGCCACCGCCCGACCAGTTGATGCCCGTCGGGCTCGGCGTCGGCGTGGGGGTCGGCGTGGGGGTCGGGGTCGGGGTCGGCGTGGGCGTGGGCGTGGGCGTCGGCGTCGGCGTCGGAGTCGGCTCGGGGATCGGCGTTGGCGTCGGGGTGCTGGTCGCCCAGGGATGCGAGATGTCGAGCGTCGGTTCGGTGGACAGGTGCGTGGTGTTGGTGACCTTCACCGCCGAGCTGGACGCCAGCTGGCTGTCGCTGAGCCCCCACACTTTCGTCCCGTCCAGCGTGGCCGAGGTGCCGCTGGCGTCGAACACCAGCGTTCCCCTGCCCATGTCGTTGAGCACGGTGTTGCCGGTCATGGTCAGCGAGTTGACCGTATGCGTCACACCTTCGGCGCCGTAGGCGACGATGTTGGGATTGTCGCCATTCGGGCCCTGCTGGATGAAGTTGCCGCTCAGCGTCACCTTGCCGCCGTTCGGCAGATCGACGCTGTAGCTCGAGGTGGAGTAGTCATCGATGATCCGCGTGTTGGTGATGACGGTCTCGGCGGCGCGGCTCTTGATCTCGTGGCCGACCACCGCGTCATGGAAGTAGCTGTCGCTGATGGTCAGCTTCGCGATGTCGCCGACATAGAGGTTGTGGGTGTAGCCGTCGCCGGCCCCGTTGTTGGCGAACTCGCTGTTGATGATGGTGATGGTGCCGCCTACGACGCCGCCGCCCATCAGGCCGTTCTGATTGTTGTGGAAATAGTCGTTGGTCAGGGTCAGCGCGCCGCCCTGATAGCGGATGCCGGCGTCGTTGCCGCTCGCCCCCTGGGCTCCCGAGAACTCGAAGTGGTCGATCGTGGCGTCGGTGTTGACGATCAGGATGCCCTTGTCGTTGGGGATGTCGCCCGTCGCCACCATGTGGACCATCCCGCCTACGCCTTGCAGGGTGATCTTGGTGTTGATGGTCGCGAAATCGTTCGTGTACGTCCCTGCCTGCACCTGGATGACGTCCCCATCATGGGACGCATTCACCGCAGCGCTGATCGTCGAGTATTGCTGGCCTTGGCCGACCGTGAGTGTGGTCATTCGGCTTCCATTCTTGCTTGACGGCGCCCCCGCCCTCCAGAGCCCCAATGCTCGGCCAATTGGGGCGGCGGTGCGGCCTGAATGAGGGCCGGCCGGCCCCAATCCATTGATTTTAAACAACCTCTGACTGCCGGGCCGTGTATCTCGATTGCAACATTCTGATGCCGCGCGGACACCGGGATCCGAGCGTTATGGCGCCTTCACGACAAACAGATCGCTTGGGCAGCTTCGGAAAGCCGCCTCGATGGCGGCGAGAGTCTCCTGCTGCAAAGCTTTGCAACCCGAGCTTTTAGACCTGTAGCGATTGGAACGTGGCGACGCGTCAGAATGCCGCAGTGGATCCGCGCCTATTCTTCGAACATCTCAGAGAACAGCGTTCGTAGATCTAAGGTGAACACTGTTCTTACACTTCGGAGAACAGTGTTCGCGAATCATCAGGTGTTGGGTCTGGAGATCCGGGGCGGCGCCACCAGAGAATGCGGCCGTCCTTCTTGTCATACCCCAAGGCGCACCGATCGCCATTTGAGCGGCTCCGGATCCATGCCGAACCTGCCGCCGTCGCCGCCTCCGCGCGGTCCCCGGGATCGTTCAGCGCCTCGGCCAGCCGGTCGACCTGCCGGAGGTAGAGTTCGGCGACGTCGGGGCGAACGTCGGGCACGCCAAGCGGCGCCGGGTTCAGGCCTTGCTCGTCAGGGCGCACGGTCGGGGATCACCCGGGCATGATCTCCTCGCCGGGCGATTTGCCCGCGCCCCGGGCGGCGATGGCTAGGCCGCAAGGTATGCGACCTCAGTGGGCGGTGGGTCGGCCACGGGCGTTCCCCGGTCATGGAAGGTTCGCCAGTCCCACTGAGTCGCCGCCCCTGTACCCATCGAATGATGTATTGACAAATAACTCATCGAGTTCACTGTTAAGATTGGTAAATCATTACATAATACAAACTCCATAGAGAAGAAAATACTTATGTAATGATCACTATTAGTACCGATATTCACATAGTAAAAATCAATAATAAATAATACAAGTGAGGGCTGCTGATGGAAGGCGAGGCGTATTTTGTTAACCAGTCATCATTCCAGGTATCTACCCTGGGTGATGTTGGGTCGGGAAAGATCTCAGACGTTGAGCGTGTCCGCGCATTCTGGCGCCGCGTCGAGCATTACGACGCAGGGTCGCAGGTTCGGCAGGGCGAGCGCAGCGGTCCTGAAAAACAGCTGATCATCGTCTCGGGCTGGGCTTGCGAGTTGCGGATCCTCCCTGACGGCCGGAGGCAGATTTTCTCGTTTCTTCTCCCCGGCGACGCCATCGAGGCGCGCGGAGCTGGAAGCGTCGGCGCCTGCGGCGTCGTCGCGCTCACGCGGCTCGAGGTCGTGAACCGAGGGTCGCAGCTGACGGTCGACGCCGCCGGCCGGGAGGCGGCGCTTCAAAGGGAGCAGCGCCTCTACGATCACCTCATGCGCATGGGGCGGCTCTCGGCGAAGGAAAGGGTGATCCACCTTCTGCTCGAGCTCCATGAGCGGCTCGACCGCGTCGGCCTGGTTCATGGCGAGACGTTCAAGATACCCCTGACCCAGGAAGTCTTCGCGGACGCTTTGGGGCTCAGCGTGGTGCACATCAACCGCACCCTGAAGGGCCTGCGCAAGGAGGGCTGGGTCTGTATCAAGGCCGGATCCGTGACGCTGAGGAATCGGCCAAGGCTGGCGGCGGCGTCATGCTATCGATCGGAGGCCGACGATCTGGAGTTCGACGCGTTGCCGCTGTGCGCGGGCGAGGATCGCATGGGTCGCGCCATCCCGGCCCCGAAGCGGAACTTGTCAGCCTAGGGCGCGTCCTGGGCTGGGAGCGGGAGGCGTGCGGACGCTGGGCCCGCTCAGGGATGGGTCCGATACAGTTCATCGTCCCCCACCACGAGGCAGAGGCAGCCGGTCCGGGCGTCGGCCGTGGCGTGTGACGCGCGCGCCTCGGCCAGGTCCAGGAAGTCGCCGCCGGCATAGCGGCTCAGGCCGACCCGGATGGCGCCCGTCGCCACCAGAAGGAGTTCCGCCGCGTCCGGCAGGGCGAACGACGCTCCCGGCGCGACCCTGAGCAGATGGACGGACTCGCCAAGGCCGCTGACGCCCCGGAGCGGCGCGCTCATGACGCCCCGGCCGGCCCCACGCCAACGTCCGACCGCTATGCGCCTCAGGGCGCGGGGGAGCGGTCCAGCCGCTGAAGGCGCCGCATGGCGGCCACGCGCGGCCGCCAGCCCGCCGTCGGGAACATTCGGCGAAGGCGCCGCCGTCGAACGCCGACCGGCCATCCACCTCAGGGTCAGCCGGCATTGTCGGCAGAGGTCCAGATGCGCGACCACCGCCAGCGCCGCGCCCGGCGCCAGCCCCCCCCGGTCGTAGCCCGATAGCAGCGCGGCCGAGGGGTGTTCAAAAACCATCGACGATCCTTCCTCGCCCGGCAGGGCCTGCCAGGCCTAGGTGTGCGTCACGTGCATACGGAGAGCTTCGGCGTCGATGTCGGCGCCTTGGCGATCCGGGCGGCCTCGCCCCGCGCCACCCCATGGCCGGACCCGTCGTCGGAGCCAGCCGTCGGGATTTCGCGAACGCTTCGTACCAGATCCCGCCAGGGACGCCGTGGGCCTTGTTTCAGGCGGCGCTCAAGCGACGCTCCCAGGCCAGCGCGTCCCCGACGATTTTCTCCAGCGTCTCATGCAACGGAATCCACCCCAGCTGGGTCTTGAGCCGCGTCGGATCGGCCACGACGATCGGCGGATCTCCGGGCCGCCGGGGAAACTCCCGCACGGCCAGCCGGTGGCCGGCGGCGTTCTCGACGGCCCCGATCACCTCCCGGACGGAGAAGCCGTGCCCGTAGCCGCAATTGAAGGCGCCAGACACGCCGCCCGAACGCAGGTGGCCAAGCGCGAGGGCGTGCGCGGCGACAAGGTCGCTGACGTGAATATAGTCCCTTACGCCGGTGCCGTCCGGCGTTTCGTAGTCCACGCCGAAAATCCCGATATAGGGCAGGAGCCCAAGCGCGGCCTGGCAGGCGCGTTTGACGAGGTGCGACGCCTTGGGCGTTGATTGTCCCGACCGACCCAGCGGGTCGGCGCCGGCGACGTTGAAATAGCGCAGAGCGATATAGTCCAGGCCCGTCGCGCGGGCGGTGTCCTGCAGCATCCATTCGGTCATGAGCTTGGAGCGACCGTAGGGGTTGGCCGGCGACTTGGCGGCATCCTCCCCGATCACCGCCTCGTGGGAAGCGCCGTAGATGGCGGCCGTCGACGAGAAGATGAAGTGCTTTACGCCGCTCCGGACGCAGGCCTCCAGCAGGTGGCGCGTCTTGGACGTGTTGTTCTCATAGTACAGCAGCGGATTTTCGACAGAGTCGGGGACGACGGTCGAACCCGCGAAGTGCAGGACCGTGTCTATGTCGTGGTCGGCGAGAATCCACTGGACCAGCTCTTGGTTGGCGATGTCGCCCTGGAAGAAATGCGCGGCGTCGGGAACCAGAGACCTAATTCCAGTCGAAATATTATCGAGCACACAAACATCTTCGCCCCGCTCCAGTAGCGCCAGGGCCATGTGGCTGCCAATATATCCAGCGCCACCCGTGATGAGCACCGTCATGATTTCACCTTTTGAAATCAGAAATGAGTGCGATGTGACGCTCACACCCTTGGATTTGTAAGGGAAATTCTAGATGTATTTACCGATAACCTTCACTCAAAGGATATTTTCTATGGCTCTATTTCTGCTCTGCGCGAAGCGCTAGCGCCGCCGTGGATCGCTTCCACGGGGTGGCGACGGCCGTGGCGGCCTGAGGCGCGGACCCGCGCACGACCCGGTGCAGCGAGGCCGTGATCGCCAGCAGCACGAGGAAGCCGTCGTAATAGGCCATCGAGAGCGCCGCGCCCCCGACCAGCATGGCCACGATGCTCACCTGAAGCATCCGCGCCAGCAGGTTGGCCCAGCCAAGGTCTGGACGGTCGCGCGTCGCCGCGAGCACGAGGATCGTGTTGAGAGCGGCGGCCGCGATCATCAGCAGGTAGAGGGCCAGGCCCACGAACCCCGTGTCGCCCAGCACCTGGAAGTAGATGCTGTGCGCCGCCCGGCCAGCCCTCAGGCTGCCCGGCGACTGGAATTGCCGCGCGACCGGATCGAGCTCGACGGCGGAAAACCCGCCGCCGGTGAGCGGACGCGCGGTCGCGATGTTGACGCTGGTGACCCAGGCCGCGACCCGGCCCTCGAACGAGGCGTCTTCGCTGTAGGTCTGGATCGTGGACATCCGCTCGAACCAGCTCGACGGCACGACGCTTGGCAGCGCCGCCGCCATCACCACCCCCACCACCACGAACTTGGCCGCGGCCCGGGTTCTCAAGGCATAGGCCACGGCCGCCGCGCCCAGCGCCAGCAAGGCGCCGCGGGAATAGGTGCCGATGATCGTCAGGAGGGAGAAGCCCAGGACGGTCAGGCCCGTCAGGCGGGCCAGGGGGCTGCGGCTTGTCGCCTGTAAGTAGTTCATCAGCGGCAGCGCGATGACCAGGGCCAGGGCGAGCGAATTGTTGTCCGCGATCATCGTGTCATCGGGGCCGTAGACGCGCTGCCCCCCACCGGTCAGCAGCATATGGCCGCCACCCTTGACGGCGTAGTAGCCAAGCGAAGCCACGCAGATCCAAAGCACCGCCTGGATGCGCGCCTTGGTGTTGGCCAGCGTCGCGACCGCCAGGACCAGGACGATCGTCTTGATCGCGCGGCTCCAGATCGTCAGCGAGTATGTTCGATCCAGGGCGAGGTAGGTGGCCAGGCAGGCCCACAGCGCGAAGAGGCCGATGAACACCGTGAACGGGTTCAGCGGAACCAGCTTGCGCTCCTTGGAAATGATCCACGCCAGGCCTGTCAGCACGGCGATCGGGAAGTTGAGCGGGAAGCCCATGAGGAAGCCGTAGACTTCGCGCTGGGGGTTCATCATCGCGATCCAGAGCCAGGCCACGAGGCCCACGATGGGGGCGCGCAGGATCATCGGTATGATGCCGATCAGAGCGGCCAGGAGGATCAGATCGCGCATGGAGGGCCTCGCATGGGCCACAAGGTGCGCTGGGGCACGCTGCCGCTCTGCGGCAAATGATGGTCCTCGGTCCGCTTTCCCGCGCCGGCCACCCGGATGTGGACGCCGCCGCCCCGATTGCCGGGGCGTGAATGTCATTTGCGCGTGCGGGCATGGGCGCATTGTCGGGCAATAGGCCCAGGAGACCCGACATGACCGGCATTCTGTTCGCTTTGGAAATCATCGCCTTGCTGGCGGTGGCGTGGTGGGTCTACCAGCGGGCGGACGCGGGCGAGGGCGCCGCCGACGCGGGGCTGCTCGGCATGAAGTCGGGCAGGCGCGCTCCGGTGGACGCCGCTCCGAAGTGGAAGGCCTCTCCCCATCGCGGCGCGTCCGTCGATCCGCCGGCGTCGGAGGCGCTCGATGTCAGCCGTGCGGAGCCGAGATGGAAGGCCGCCCAACGCCGGCCGGGACGCCCGTTCTAGAGCATCTTCCGTCCTGACTGCGTCAGGCCGGAGCTCTAGGTTTTTGTTTTTGCGCATTTTCTTTGCGCGAACCGGAGCCCACTTCGCTTGAAAATGCTCTCGTCGTCCGAGCGGCGCGCGCCAGCGCCGCGATGCGGCCGGCGTTGTGCGCCCAGGTGTAGGGCGTCTGCTCGACCGTGCGCCGCGCTTCGGCGCCGAGTTCGCGGCGAAGCGCGATGTCTCCGCACAACCGCAGCAGGGCCGCGGCGAAGGACGCCTGGCAACCCACCGTGAACAGCAAGGCGTTGCGGCCGTCGGCCAACACCTCGCGGATGTTCGGCTGGTCGGGCGCGATGATGGCGCGGCCCAGGGCCATGTATTCGAAGAGCTTCAACGGTGATGCGTAAGGGGTCGAAGCGGTCTGCAACGCAATGTCGAAGGCCTGCGTGTAGGCGGCCACCCGCGGGTGCGGCACGCGGCCCACACAGTGCAGGCGCGCGCTCACGCCCAGCGCCTCGGCCCGCGCCTGCAGGTGCGGCAAGCTGGGGCCGTCCCCGACGATCAGCAGGTGAACCTCCGGCGGAAGCCGCGGCAACGCCTCCACGGCCCAGCCCACGCCATGCCAGTCGCGGACGAAACCGACAAAGCCCAGCACCACGGCGGCGGTCGGCAAGCCGAGGTCCCGACGCAGGCGCGCGCTGGCGCCGGCCGCCGGAAACCGCCGCGGATCCGCGCCGTTGGCGATCACGTGCACCCCCTCCGGTCCGACGCGGGCGCGCCGCACCTCGGCGGCCAGCACTTCGGTCACCGGCAGAACCGCGTCCGCCCCTCGCCAGAGCGCCGTCTCGCAGGCGCGCGCGACGGACGTCAATTGCAGCTTGCCAAAGGAACCGCGCTCCGCCGCCAGGGGGGAGTTCACCTCCAGCAGCATCGGCAGGCGATGACGCCTGCGCAGCAGAAGGCCGGCCAGCAGGAAGAGGTTGTAGCGTTCGTAGAGCACGTCCGGCCTGAACGCGCGCGCATGGCTTCGCAGCCTCAGATAGGCCGGGATGTTGTAGGCCAGCTCCAGAAGCTCGAACACCGCGGGCGGAAGCCGCCGGCGCAACAGGTCCGTGGCGCGTTCGAGCTGGCTGCTGGCGCCCGCCGTCTGGGCCTCATCGGCCGAGGTGGGCCCCACGACGCACACCAGGTGTCCCTGGCTTCTGAGGGCGGCGACGACCTCGGTGATGTGGACCCGCATGCCGTCCGACGCGGCGATCCGGTGGTGGTAGAGGATGCGGAGCGGGCGCTGGTCCATGCTGGGCCTAGTCCTGGACAGGGGTGGCGAGAACGATCGCGAAGGCGGGCTCTTTGGGATAGCTGGCGTCCATCAGCGGGGTCTGGGCCCTCACGAAGCCGTAGGCTTGCCGGGCCTGGGCGGACCCGGTGGCGTTGATGATCGAGGCGAGCGAGGCCCGCGCGAGCGCGGCGTAGCCTCCTGCCCAATCTGGATAGTCGAGTGTGGTCACGGGCTGGCGCACCGGATCGAACGTGGCTTTGAAGGCCTCGGGCCAGGTCGAGAACAGGCGCGTCGACTTCGGGTCGGCCACGAACAGAAAATACGGGGTGCCGTAGATCGGGTCGTACCCACGCTTGTCGTTGGTGAAGCGGCCAGCCACGAAATTGGTCATCCAGGCCATGATCGTGCGCGCCTGCGGGTAGCCCATGCTGTCAATCCAGCCGAGCACCATCACCAGGTAGTCGCTCTGCCACGGCGGCGTGGCGCCTTCCTGGGCGTAGGGGCCCGGCAGGTAGCCGCGCAGGTCGCCGGCGGCGGCCAGTTCGTCGCCCTTCACGTACCGGCGCACGATCTCGTCCAGATTGCCTTTGAGCTTGGCTTCGAAATAGTGCGGCAAGGGGCTGTCGCTGGGCAGGATGTAGGCCGCGTTGGCCAGCGTTCGCAGGGACCAGGCGACGGCGCGGACCTGGGACCCCAGCAGGATGCCCGCCGCCTGGCCGCGATACTCCGGATTCATCGACAGAAGGTCGAAGCCCGCCTGCATCGCGAGTTCATCGCGATAGTACTGCGAGCCCGTGAGCAGATAGGGCAGGTAGGTGAGCGACGGTTGATGGGCGTCGTCGGGCTGCCAGCGCGTGTCGCGGATCTCGTACCGCCGGCCCAGCACGCCCGGCGCCGCGACGCCGCGCCTGTCCAGCCAGACCAGGGGGTGCTGGTCGATGTCAATCGGGCCGCCGGTGCGCACGTCGCGGGCATGCCAGGGGATGGATCCCGCCGCGTCGGCGTTGGCCAGAAGCGTTTCCTGGTTCTCCCGCGACGGATCGAGGAGGTAGAACACCGCCCAGGCGGGCAGCGGCCCGATGTCCGAACGTCCTCCGGTGGCGGGCATGTAGGGCGTGACGCTCGCCGACCCGAGCGGCCGATCGTTGCGGGTCGCCAACTTGTGAACGGCGTCGGTGGCGCTCCGATCCGGTTGGAAACGGGCATAGCGCGGCACGGCGCCGGTGGCGATCAGCAGTTCGAGGTCCAGCGTGACCCGCGGCGGCGGCGCTTTGTCGGCGCAGATCACCTTGTGCCAGGTCGCATAGGGATAGTGCGCGACGCCCTGGACCCGGTAGGCCAGCGTCCCATCAATACTCAGCCTCGCATCATAGACCTGGGTCGAAATGTCCGGGTTCTGCGCGATGTCGTTGTGGAAGATCACATCCACGCGGGGCGCGCCCACCGCCGGGGTCCACACGTCGAACACCACCTGGACGCCGTGCATGCGCTCGGAGGCGTAGCGTCTTTCCAGCACCAGCGGACCGTTGAGCCAAGGCCTCGCGCCACCGCCGCCAGCGGCTTGTGCGAGGTTCCGCAGATCGATGTTGAAGGTCTCGACCCGATCGGGGCGAGGATGGAAGGTCAACGCCAGCTGGACGTTCGGCACTGGCCGCGGAGGGGCCGCCACCGCCGGCGACAGGCCGTCGGCCGCTGTTGCGATGACGCCGTCGAGCGTCCCGCCTCCCGCCATGCCCGGCGCCTGGATGGTGATGATCGCGTGGCGCACGGAGCCGTCGGGGTACAAGGCCTTGGCGTCCATCTGCGACCGCGCGATCGCGCCTCCCAGCTTGACCGTCAGGCGCGAACTCGCTCTCACCTGGCCGCGCCGGAAGACTTGGCCGAAAGAGACGATCCGCCTGGTGGTGGCGCTGTCGGCGTCGTTCGTGATGCGAAATCTCGCGGCTTCGCCCTTGAACGGCTGGGCCGCGGCGGGCGCGCAGGGCGCGAACCCCAACAGAAGGATGACGAGCAAAACCCAACGCATGTCTGATCCGACGCTCCCGACAACGCCAGCGCGACAACAGGCTTGGCGGCGCTACGCCCAGGCGGGGGCGCTCAGGCCAGCGTGGCGCCCGGCGGCCGCGGCGGCCGGGTCATTTGACAGGTTGGGGCTCTAGTGAGCTCGGCCCGTCGCGAGCAGGCGGGCGGACCTGTCGATGATGCGGCCGACGGTGGTGCTTCGCAAAACCCGCTCCCACGTATAGTCGGATCCGAGAAGGTCCAGGGCGTGATTGGCCAGGTATTCCGGCAGACGCGACCAGCTCCTGCCGATCGGCCTGGCCGTGCGCCACGCGGTGAGGCGAAGATAGTGGCGGTAAAGCTGCTTCCCCGGCGTCGCCGCCACGAACAGCCAGGGCTTCCGCGCCGACGTGTAGTGAATGATCGCCGGCGACTGCGCGGCCCGCTGGATCGCGGCATGATCGGCGAGCGACGTCAGCCGGCGGGGGCGAAGCATCCTGGCCTGGAGGTTCCAGCGGTAAGGCAGGACCTTGGTCGCGGCATGCAGGATCGCGTTGATCGCGTCCTGATCATGGAAGACGAGATTATCGCCTTCTCGCGCGATGAAATCGGCGAGCCGCCTTGTCAGATCCTCGGAGCGCCACCGGGCCAGGTTCAGCAGGAGGACGCCGGCGTTCACGTAGGGACCCTCGCGGGGCATGCCCAGAGTCTCCCGGCGCCACAGGCCGAAGGGATCTGGAACGGCGGCCAGGACGTAATCCCGAATGTCCGTTCGCCATAAGCTCATCAGGTCGTCCACGACGATCAGGTCCGAGTCCAGATAAAGGATCTTGTCTATGGCGTCGTCCAGTATGGTTGCCGCAAACAGCCTCGTATAGGTTTCCATCGTTATGTGATGCGACGTGTATAGACGTTGATCGTTATTCCAGTAGTGGACCCGAAGTCGAAAGTTGTCGTGTCCACCTAATGAGCCGGTCAGTTTCGACTCCAGGGCAGAGTCCCGGCGGCTCGATATCAGGTGTACGTCCAGGAAGTTGCTCGCGTTGTTCAGCAGCAATGAAACCAGGGCGACGGCCAGGTGCTGGTAGTAACCGGGGTCGCAGCAGAACAGGACCGTGATCGTCCTGTCCGCCGCCCGGGCCTGTTCGCCGGGCGTGCGCCCCGCGAGCGGCGGGGACGTCTCGTTCGGAGCGGCGTTCACGGCGTTGGCCCCGTATCCGCGGGCTTCGGCGCCCCCTTCCACCACCCGCGCGCCAGAAGGGGCGCGACGATCCCCTTGAGGGCCAGCCTCCAATAGGATCTCGTCCAGCGAACCCCAGGCCAGATCTCCCGCGCCCGCGCGGTCATCCACGCGTGGCGCCGCCCATTGTCGAGGGCGTTCGAAGCGTCGCCCACCAGTTGACGGGCAAGCGCCCTCAGGGCCTGACGTTTCAGTTGCGGGGCATTGGCGACCACCGCCGAGTTGTGGTCGAAGAAATCAACGAAGGCCTCGTATCGCTGCTGGTAATCCGCCGGGCCCTTGTACCTGTCGCGCATATTGTTGGCGTGCAGGCGGACATAGCCCTGGACCGCGCCGATCACGCCGACGCTTCCGTGGGCGGCGCAGCGCAACCACATCTCGAGATCGCCCGAATGCAACAAATGGGGGCGGTAGCCGCCGATCCGCTTCTGGATGCTGCTGCGCACGACCACGGTGGCGGTCTCGACCAGGTTGATCGGGCGGGCGCATAGGTCGCCGATGAAGTCGACGCCCCTGAGGATCGCCCCGCCGTCGGCGTCAACGCTTTCGGGGAACGGATCGAGTTCATCCTCTTGCGAGAATCGGATGGCGCGGCCGTGCACGAAGGCGACGTCCGGATGGCTTTCCATCAGCCCGACCGCCCGCGCCAGCGCCCCGGGCGCGACCAAGTCGTCGGCTGAGAGGAGCAGCAGATAGTCCGCCCGCACCCAGCCGAGGCCTTCGTTGAAAGTGGCTATGTGGCCCTGGTTCACGCGATGGGCGATGACCTCGACCCGGTCATCCTCCGCGGCGATCTCGCGGGCCTGCGCCGCCGAACCGTCGCTCGAGGCGTCGTCGATGATCAGAACGCGGATCGGAATTCGCGTTTCCCGCAGAACGCTCGCCACGCACCGCCGCAGGTAACGGCCATAGTTGTAGCAGGGAACGATGACGTCGACGCCGGCCGGTTTCACGACCCCGCCCCCATGGCGATGGTCCGGAGGGTCGCCGGCCGCCGGCCGTCTTCCTGTTCCCACGCTCCAGGCTCGTGGAACACGCCAAAGTGCGTGTCCAGCATCGGGTGCCTTACGTGGAAGGAGCCACCGCCCTGGGCGCAGATCAGCTTCTGGAAGCCCTTTTCGCGCACGAGGATCTCGATCCTGTAGTGCTCGGAGATCAGGGCGAGCGGCGGCGTGAGCAACTCGATCGCGCCACGCCCCGACGAGGGGGTGACGACAATCCCGTCCAGCTCGGTGCTGTAGCAGCAGCAGGCGACGCCGTCCGACCGCATGATCGAAATCACGAAATTAGGGGCGTCCACGAACCGGGTCGTGGTGTAGTCGACCCGCACCCGCATTCTTTCGCCGTGATCGAATATGGCCCTTGGCGCATGGGCCTCGTCCATCACCCTGACATCGGTGATGGCGATCGGCCAGTCGGCGGCCTCGTGGCTCGCCCAGGGCACCGCGCTGAGCCGGCAATCGGCCTCGTAGAGTTCGACGCCTTTTTCCGTCGGACCGTCGAATTGAACGCGCCCGCCACGAAGGTAGATGACCCGGTCGCACATGTTCTTGATACTGAACATGTTGTGGGACACCAGAATGATCGTCGCGCGCCGCTTCTGCAGGTTCCGCGCGAACTCCATGCACTTTCGCTGGAAGGGCAGGTCTCCGACCGACAGGACCTCGTCCAGTAGCAGAATGTCCGGTTCCAGGTGGGCGGCGACGGCGAACGCCAGGCGAACGTACATGCCGCTCGAATAGCGTTTCACCGGCATGTTGATGAACTCGTCGAGTTCGGCGAAGGCGACGATCTCCTCGAACTTCCGCTCCGTCTCGGATTTCTTCATGCCGAGGATCGCGCCGTAGAGAAAAATGTTCTCGCGCCCGGTCAGCTCGCCATGAAAGCCCGTGCCGACCTCGAGCAGCGACCCCAGGCGGCCATGGATGCGGGCCTGTCCCGTGGTCGGGGCCGTCACCCTCGAAAGCACCTTCAGCAAGGTGCTCTTGCCCGCGCCGTTGAGGCCGAGAACGCCGACATTCTCGCCGTGCCGGATCTGGAACGAGACGTCCTTCAGCGCCCAGAAGCTCTCGGCGGGGCGGTTGGGCTCACGCCCGCCCTTGAGCGCGGCGGTGAAGGCGGAGGCCAGGATGTCACGAACCGTGTCGTGCCGCCGGCCGCGACCCTGGAGCCGATATTTCTTGCCAAGTCCCCGCGCCTCGATGGCGATCGAATCCGCCGGATCAGATGACGTCCGCAAAGGAGCGCTCCATCTTCTTGAAGTAGACCAAGCCGCCCACCAGGCAGGCCGAGATGATCACGCAGCTGATGGCGATCGCTCTGAAATCCGGGTGGCCGTCACGCAGGAGCACCCAGCGGAAGCCTTCGATCACCCCGACCATCGGGTTGAGGCTGTAGAGAAGCCGCCAGCGCTCGGGAACGATGGCCATCGGATAGGCAATGGGCGACGCATACATCCAGACCTGGATGGCGAACGGCAGCGCATGCATGACATCGCGAAACCGAACGCTCAAAGGTCCAAGCCAAAGCGCCACGGACAGCGAGAGGCTGAGGGCCACCAGAAGAAATAATGGCAAGAGAAGAATGTATAGGGTGATTGGCACTTGGTAGAAGGCAAGTATCACCAGGAGCACAACAAATCCCGCGGCGAAATCGATCAGCGGCGCGGCCACCATGGCGAGCGGAACAAGCAACCGGGGGAAGTAGATCTTGCGGATCAAATCGGAATCGGCGACCAGACCGGTCGAACCACGGCGAACGGCCTCGGCGAAGTACATCCAGGGCAGGACGGCGGTGAAGGCGAAAATCGGATAGGGCACGCCGCCCGACGGCATCTTCGCGAAATGGCCGAACACCACGCTGAAGATCGCCACGGTCATGATGGGCTGGATCAATGCCCATGCGGCGCCGATCGCCGCTTGCCGGTACCGGATCTTGAGTTCTCTCAGGATGAGGAAATAGAGCAGCTCGCGGTACCGCCAGAGCTCCCCCAGCTCCAGCTTGCCCAGGGCTCTGCCCGGGCGGATGTCGATGGACCGGTGATCGGGCTTGGGCAAGGTCGCGGCGGTCATCGGAAGGTCCAGTCGACGGGAAGCGCGCACGTCATCTCAGGCCACTTCGCGCGGCGCGCTGGCCGCCCAGCGTTCGGCGACCAGGGCGAGGCGCAGAGCGTCCACGACCTCGTGCTGGTCGCCTTGCGTCATCTGCGGATAGAGGGGCAGCAGGATGCAGCGGCGATGCGCCTGTTCGGAATGGGGCAGCGATCCGACGCCCATCCCCGCATAGGGCGCCTCCAGGTGCGAGCACATGACGCCGCGCCGGGTGGCCACCCCGCCGTCCAGCATCGATTGCATGATCCGCTGCTGGTCCACGCCGTCGGGAAGGCGGACGCAGTAGCTCTGCCAGTTGCCGCGCGCCCAGGCCGGCTCGCACGGAATCCTCACGCCCGGAACTTCGGCCAGCATGCGGTCGTAGGCGGCGGCGAGCGCCCTGCGGCGCGTCACGATGTCCGGCAGACGTTCAAGCTGCCGACGGCCGATCGCGGCCTGGAGGTCGGTCATTCGGTAGTTGAACCCGCTGACCGGGTATTCCTCGAACACGACATCGCTGGCGTGATGGCGCGCTGTATCGGGCACGCTCATCCCGTGCTGGCGCAACAGCCGGAACTGGCGATCCCAGTCGGCGTGCCGGGTCGTCAGCATGCCGCCTTCGCCGGTCGTGATCACCTTGCGCGGATGGAAGGAAAAACAGGCGACGTCGCCGTGCGGCGCGCCGATCGGCGCCCAGGCTCCGTCGAGGCGGATGTCCGAGCCGATGGCGCAGGCCGCATCCTCGATGACCGCCAGGCCATGCGCGCCCGCGATCGACAGGATGCGCCGGAGGTCGCAGGGCAGGCCGACCTGATGCACGCAGAGGATGGCCTTGCTCCGCACGCTGATGGCGGCGGCGAGCAGTTCAGGGTCCAGATTGTATGTGGCGGGATCGATGTCGACGAACACGGGCGTGGCGCCGCATTGCCGCACCACGTTGGCGGTGGCGATGAAGCTGTGACTGACGGTGACGACCTCATCCCCGGGGCCGACGCCGGCGACCAGCAGCGCCAGATGAAGCGCCGTCGTGCAGTTCGAGACCGCGCAGGCGTAGGGCGCCCTCACCCGCTGTGCGAACTCGGCCTCGAAGGCGGCGACCTGCGCGCCCTGGCTGAGCCAGCCGGACAGGACGGCCTGGGCCGCGGCCTGGGCCTCGGATTCGTCGAGCAGGGGTTTCGTGATCGGGATCATGCCACCTCTCCTTTCGTGGCCGCGGCCTTGGACTTTTCCGTCCGCCACCAGGCGACCAGGCCGCGTAGACCATCCTCGAGGGAGACCTTCGGCGCGAAGCCGATCCGCTCCATGGCCAGGGAAATGTCCGCGAGACGCTTGGGCACCGGGTTCACGGCGCGCTCCTGTTCATGCACCAGCATCAAGCCCTTGCCGCCCATCGCCTGGGTGGTCAGCTCCGCCAGACGGGCCAGGCTGGTTTCCTCCCCGCTGCCGATGTTGAGCACGATGTCGCTCGCCGGCGCGCGCGCCGCGAGCAGGTTGGCGCGGGCGATGTCGTCCACATGCACCATGTCCATGGTCTGATCGCCGGCGCCGAAGACGATCGGCGGCAGCCCTGCGTCGATGCGCTCCATCCATCGGATCAGCACTTCGGTGTAGCGGCCATGGACGTCCATGCGCGGGCCATAGGCGTTGAAATAGCGCATCGCGACATAGTCCAGCCCGTGCATGTCGTTGAAGGTCCGCAGCAGGCCTTCGCCGAAGGTCTTCGCCGCGCCGTAGAGCGTGCGGTTGGCGTAAGGGTTGTGGTCCTCGCGGGTGGGGAACGACGAGGCCATGCCATAGATCGACGCCGACGAGGCCATGACGACCTTCCGCACCTTCGCCTCGACGCACGCTTCCAGGAGGTCGTAGGTGGCGTTGACCATCACCTCGATGGCGCGGCGCGGCTCGGCCGCGCATTGGGTGATGCGCAGCGCGGCCAGATGGAAAACGGTGTCCGACCCGCTCACCAGATCGTTCATCAGCGCGCGATCGCAGATGTCGCCCTGCACCAGGCGAACGCGGCCGCTCGCGAGCGAAAGGGCGAGATTGTCGCGCCGGCCGCGCACCATGTCGTCGACCACGACGATCTCGCCGGCGCCGGCCATGAGGAGATGATCGACCGTGCGGCTGCCGATGAAACCGGCGCCGCCCGTGACGAGCACCTTACGGCCCGACAGGTCGTAGAGGGGACGGGTCATTGCGAGGCCTCCGCCAAGACCTCGCGGCCGTCTCGGTAGCCGATCACCTGGGCCGGACAGCCCGCCACCTTCGAGAAGGCCGGCACGTCCTTGGTGACGACGGCGCCGGCCCCGACGATCGCCCCGCGGCCGATCGTGACGCCGGGCAGCAGGATGGCGTTCATGCCGATATCCGCGTCATCCTCGACGACGGTCCGCGGGATGAGGAGGTCCGTCGCTATGATCGGCACGTCGATCGGCAGGCCGGAATGTTTCGAGCCGAGCACCTTGGCGCCCGGCGCCCAGCCGACATTGTCGCCGATCACCAGGTCGCGGGCGTCGAGAAAGGCCTGAGCGCCGATCCAGACCTTGCTCCCGATCTCGCACCTGCCGTCGAACCGGCCATGGATCACGACCTGTTCGCCGATCACCACGCCATCGCCGATCTCGAACGTCTCGACATGGCGCAGGCCGACGCCCGGTTCGATCCGAAGGCCGGACCCGCACCGCCTGGCCAGAGCGCGGACGCAGGTTCGCCGCATCAGAAAATCGATATGGTCCTCGCCCTGATTGAAGCGGCGGAACAGGGCCATGATCTCGGATGGCGCGCAGCGGTGCGCCAGATCCTGGGCGAACGCGATCTCGAAGGCCGGATCGGGGCGGACCGCCCCCCGGCCGTGAACGGCCCTGGCGATGCGTGCGGGGCCCATCAGGCGGCCTTTCCGTGAAGCGACGAACGCGCCTTGCACACGTCACGCAGGGCGTCGCAGACCGCGTCCACCTGCTCGTCCGTGATGCCGGGAAACATCGGCAGCGAAAGGGTTTCGTCCGCCAGCAGTTCGCTGGCCGGGAAGTCGCCGCGCCCGTAGCCGAGGTCCGCATAGGCCGGCTGCAGATGCACCGGGATCGGATAGTGGATGTTGGTTCCGACGTCGGGGGCGAGCTTGGCGCGCACGGTGTCGCGATCGGAAACCCGGACCGCGTACACATGGTAGACGTGGTTGCGGCCCCGTGGCGGCGCGGGCTGCTGGACGCCCGCGCCGGCCAGGTTCCGGTCGTAGCGCGCCGCGGCGTGGCGGCGCATCTGCGTCCAGCTTTGCAGATGCGGCAACTTGACGTTCAGCAGGGCGGCCTGGAGTTCATCCAGCCGATAGTTGAAGCCCTTTTCGACGTGCAGGTATTTCCGTTCCTGCCCCCAGTCCCGCAACAGCCGGACGCGGGCGGCCAGGTCCGCGCGGTGCGTGGTGACGGCGCCGCCTTCGCCGCACGCCCCGAGGTTCTTGCCCGGATAGAAGCTGAAGCAGCCGATGTCGCCAATGGCGCCGGCGCGGCGTCCGTCCAGTTCGGCGCCGTGCGCCTGGGCTGCATCCTCGATTACGGTCAGGTCGTGGGCGCGGGCGATCGCCATGATCGGAGCCATGTCCGCCAGGCGGCCATGCAGGTGCACTGGAACGATCGCCTTCGTCCGCGGCGTGATAGCGGCTTCGAGCAGCGCCGGATTCATCGTCCAGGTCTCGGGATCGATGTCGACAAGCCGGGCGGTCGCCCCGGCGTACTGGATCGCGGCCACGGTGGCGACGAAGGTCGAGGGCGTGGTGATCACCTCGTCGCCCGGCCGGACGCCGGCCGCGAGCAGGGCCAGGTGCAGCGCCGAGGTTCCGGTGTTGACCGTGACGGCATGGGGACAGCCGCAGAACGCCGCGAAGGCCGCCTCGAACGCTGCGTTGTGTTCGCCCAGGACGAACTGGCCGCTGGCGATCACGCGGCGCGCGGCCTCGGCGAGCTCGGGCTCGAGCGCGCCGTGCTGAAGCTTGAGATCGAGAAACGGGATCATGACGCTCTCCGCTGAGGATTCAGCTCGACGGGATGGCCGCGCATGCTCATCGAACGGGTCGCCGCCTCGAGCATCTCCACGACCTGGAGGCCCAGGCGGCCATCCGTGATCGGGGTCAGGCCGTCCTTGATGCAGGCGATGAAGTGCGTCGTCTCGGTGAGGACCGGCTCGGCGGTGGACAGCCGCGGCGCCCACATGTCGCCGATCCGATAGCTGACCAGCATCTGGTAGATCTCTTCGGGGTCGGCGGTCAGACTGACGCCGCGATCGTAGACCTTGATCTTCTCGCTGGGCTCGAGATCGTCCCAGACGATCATCTTTCGGGTTCCGGCGACCAGCACCCGCCGAACCTTCACCGGCGCCAGCCAATTGACGTTCAGGTGGGCGACCGCGCCGCTTTCCAGATAGAGCGTGATCTGCGCCATGTTCTCGGGCGCCCCGCGCACATGGCTGATTCCGTTGGCGGAAATGGCGGTGGGCGGGCTGTCGAGAACATGTTGCAGGATCGCCAGATCATGCACCGCCAGGTCCCAGATGACGTTCACGTCGCGCTGGAACAGACCCAGGTTGATCCGGGTCGAGTCGTAGTAATAGATCTGCCCCAGATCGTCGGCCGCGATGAGCTCCTTCATCTTCTGCACGGCGCTGGAATAGACGAAGGTGTGGTCGACCAGGAGGGTCAGGCCGCGCTGCTCCGCCATCTCGATCAGTTGGCGGGCCTGGTCGGAGTTCTCGGTCATCGGCTTTTCGACCAGCACGTGCCGGCCGGCCTGCAACGCCGCGCGGGCGATCTCATAATGGGTCCGTACGGGGGTCGCGATCGCGATCGCATCGATCTCCGGATCGGCCAAGGCTTCGCGCCAATCGGCCAACAGACGCGCATGGGGGTAGCGCTTCCCGGCGCGGGCCAGGCCGGCGGGCGACGAATCCGCGATGGCGACCAGGCGGCAGTCGTCCGTCTCGGCGAAGCACCGCGCCAGATTGGGGCCCCAATAGCCGTAACCGATCACCGCGACGCCGATCATGTGCGGATTTCCTGTGCTGGTCGGAGCTGCGCGGGGCGACGCGCGTCCCGCAGGGGCCGGGCGGGATTGCCGGCGACAATGGCGTGGGCGGCCACGTCCCGGGTGACCACCGCCCCCGCGCCCACCAACGCGCCCTCGCCGATGACGACGCCGGCGAGGATCGTGGCGTTGGAACCGATCGAGGCGCCCTGTCGAACGATGGTCGCAACGACCCGCCAGTCGGCTTCCGTCTGCAAGCCGCCGTCCGCGATCGTCGCCCGCGGGTACAGGTCGTTGGTGAACATCACCCCGTGGCCGACGAAGACATCGTCCTCGATGACAACGCCTTCGCAAATAAAGCTATGAGATGAAATCTTGCATCGCGCGCCGATTTTCGCACGCTTCTGGACTTCCACGAATGCGCCTATGCGAGTGAAATCGCCAATGACGCACCCATACAAGTTTACGAGCTCTCTCTGAGGGATCTCTACGTTCAATCCGAGAGAGGTGTCGCTAGTAATGGGCATGTCCCACAAGATCCCGCACTGGAATTCAGCGAATGCTGTACTGTTTTAATCGATCGCCGGCGCCTCACCCTATCGTTTGATGGGCAGCGGAGCGGTCAAGGCTCCACGGTCGGTGCGACCCGTCGTCTCGGGAGGACCGCCACCGCCCGGGGCGCGGCTCGGGGCCGGCAGCCAAGGCCTGATCCGCAGCAGAAAGGCGGCCAGACGGGGCGCTCGTCGCATGACGCCCACGGCGACGCGCCAGCGCCAGGAGCGCCGCTCGGCGCCCGCCAGCAGCGGCAGGCCCGCGGCGACGTCGCCGCCAAGGATCAGGGTCTCGCCGTCCAGCCACCGCAACGCCTGTTCGCAAGAGGCGAGCATGCGGTCGGCCACCGCCTGCTCGGCCCGACCCTCCAGGGCCGCGGACGCCTTGCGATAGACCGTGCAGGAACCGACCAGAATGCGCCGGGCGCTCGACGACAGCGAACCGCGACGGCGGCGGTAGCGGACGAGCGGCTCGGCCAGAACGGCTCCGCCCCATCCCGCCGCCAGCAGGCGTATCCACAGGTCCAGGTCCTCGGAGGCGACCAACCCCGCGTCGAAGCCGCCGATCGCGTCCAGGGCTTCCCGGCGGAGGATCGCGGCCACGAAGATGTTCATCTCGCGGTTCAGGACCCGTTCCAGCGAAACGGGCCCGGCCATGGCGTAGGTTGCGGAATAGCGCCGCGGCGCGCGCTCGCCCGCGCCGAAGCAGATCGCGTCGCAACTCACGAACGCCAGGCCGGCGTCGGCTTCTATCGCGGCGAGCATGCGCTCCAGATAGGTCGGGTCGTAGAGGTCATCGCCGTCCAGGAAGGCGACGAAGGGCGCCGCCGACGCGGCGATGGCGCGGTTGCGGGCGGTGGAAACCCCCCGGTTGTCGGTCCGCAACAGGCGAAAGCGCGGATCGTCCGCGAAGCGCGCGAACGCCGCGGCCACGTCGTCGGGCGCTCCGTCGTCGACCACGATCGCTTCCCAATCTTGCCGGTGTTGCCCCTGGAGCGAGGCCAGGGCGTCCCCGAGCAGGTGGGCGACGCCATAGGCCGGCACGATGATGGAAACGCGTGGCTTCGGCCTCACCTGGACCGCCTTGCGCGGGACCGGGCGCTGAGCCTGTCGAACAGCGCGCCGTAGGCTTCGACCATGGCGGACAGGGTGTAGAGGTCGCGCTGGCGGGTGCGGTTGGCCTGGCCGATGCGCTCCCGCAACGCCGGGTCGGCGATCAGGGCCTGCAACGCGTCGCTGAGGGCGGCCTCGGACGGCGGCGCCACGAAAGGCCGGTTTTCCACCGCCACCATGTCGCGAACGTCTCCGACGTCGGTCGAGGCGACCGGCAGCCCCGCGGCCATCGCTTCCAGGATGGCGAACGGCATCTGTTCGGTGTCGCTCGACAGGGCCAGGATCTGACACTGCATGATGAGGTCGCGCGTGTCGGTCCGGCGCCCCAGAAGAAACAGGCGCCCTCCAAGCTTGAGCCGCGCGCCTTCCCGCACGATGGCCTCCCGTTCGGGCCCGTCGCCGATCAGGAGAAGCGCGGCGCGCGTCTTGAGCGGCGCGAAGGCGCGAAGCAGGCGAAGCGGATTCTTCTCGGGCCTGAGCGCGCCGACCCAGGCGATCATCGGAAGCCCGCGCGGCAGTTTCGGTCGCAGGCTGCCCAGGCGCGTGACGTAGTCGGTCTGCGGGGCGATGCCATTGGGGATGTGCTGGACGTTGCGCCTGCCCAGACGCCAGGTGTCGGTTGCGATGGTCTGCAGCGTCCGCGAGGGCACGACCACGTGGCTGCGAGCGAGCGCGACCCGACGCGCCCAAATCCGCCGCGACAACTGCCGGACGGCCTCTTCCGGACCAAAGCCGTCTTCCATATGAACGTGCGGAACACCGCCGAACGCGTTGACGAAGGCGACCTCCATGGCTCCCCAGTTGTAGGTCACCAACACGTCCGGCTTGAGCGCGGCGAGCTTGGCGCGATAGAGGCTCAGCCGCCCGGACAAGGACGCCGAGGTCGGCGGCGCCGGATCGGCATAGAGCACCGGCGCGCAAGGCGAGACGAGCGCGGCGGCGCCGTAGTCGCCGTCGAGCGACACCACCGTATGACGAAAGCGCGCGTGCAGGGCCGCGGCCAGCGCCGCGAAGCGCACCTGGGTGCCCCCGATATTGAAGCTGGGGAAGACGTGGACCAGGTGCGGGCGATCATCGTGCCCGTCGAACCACGGCGTCGGTTCGATCCCCGGCGAGGCAACGAAGTCTGTTGACTGCAGGGCGGGGGTCACCGGGCGCCGACCGGGAAAAGGACCACGCGGATCGTCTGCACCAGGATCACGAAGTCGAGCAGGACGTCGTTCTTCTTGAGATAGTAGAGATCGTAGGAGAGCTTCTGTCTTGCGTCCTCGATGGACGCGCCATAGCGGTAGTTCACCTGCGCCCAGCCGGTGATGCCCGGCCTCATGCGATGTCTAAGGTCGTAGTTGGGGAGCACCTCGCGAAGCTGTTCGACGAAGACCGGGCGTTCCGGCCGCGGGCCGATGAAGCTCATCTCTCCCACCAGGACGTTGATGACCTGGGGAATTTCGTCGATCCGCACCTTGCGGATGAAACGGCCGACACGGGTCACCCGATCATCGGCGGAGGCCGCCCAGCGGGCCACGCCGTCCTGCTCGGCGTCGGTCCTCATGCTGCGGAACTTCCAGACCTTGAAGATCCGTCCGTCCAGGCCGACGCGCTCCTGCCGATAGAAGATCGGCCCGCGGCTCTCCAGCCGGATGGCCAGGGCCGTCAGCAGGCACACCGGCAGGGCGACGACCAGGAAGGCCAGGCTGACGACGAGATCGAGCGCGCGCTTGAGCACGCGGTGACGGTGATTGAAGACGAAGCCGCTGGAGAAGGTGAGCCAGCCCGGTTCGACCTTGGAGGAATCGATCACGCCGGCCTCGCGCTCCCAGAAAATCAGCGCGTCGACCACTTCCATGCCGTGCAGCTTGCACTCCATGAGTTCGGCGACCGGCAGTCCTCCGTGGTCGTCCACCGCCACGATGATCTCGTCCGTGCGCAGCCTCTCCGCGAGCATCGAAAGCGGCGCCCGTTCAGGGGCCGGGACGGCGACCAGAAGGTTGCCGATCCGGGGAGGGGCGCATTCCGGCGCCCGCCAGTGGCGGATGGTCTGCAAATGGTGGAAGTGGCCGCGACCGGGCCCAATGAGGAACCTTGTCACCGCCTCGGCGCCCGGACCGTCACCGAGCACCAGGACCCGTCGTTTCATGAACGACAGCCCCAGCCACCATCCCAGCAACACGTGCAGCATCAGCATGATGAGCATGAACAGGGTGATGGCGAGCGACAGGACGCCAACGAGTTCGCTGAAGGGAAGTCCAGCGGCGATCTTGGTCAGGGCGATGACCGCGACGGACGGCACCAATATGATCAGCCACGCCACCAGGAACCGTTTCAGGATGATCCTGAGATTCTGGGCCGCATCGTTGTTGTAGAGCCCGACCGCTGTCGTGATGAGCAGCAATCCGGCGGTCAGCAGAAAGGCCTCCGGCGGATCGAATTGCACCAGGGGTCCGGCGAAACACCCCACGCATCGTTGGGAGATGTCCAGAAGCTGCAGGACTGACAGGAGCATTGCCACGTCCAGGCAAGCGAGGACGCAGAATTGGCGAGGAGCGTGATGTCCAAAAATGTTCACGGCCAAATCCCACAATTCTGGAATGTCTTCACGGCGGCGCCTCGTCGGGCCCGCCACGGTTAACGCCAATTAACTTCGGCGAACTGGACCGCCGCCCTGTCGAATGATCACCTTTCGGGTCGTCGACGATGAAAGCGGCCGCTCAGCCGGGGCGCGCGGTCGGGGCGTCGATCAGGCGATGCATCATTGTGAAATGCGGGCGCCCGGAAATTCTCCCCACATCCCGGACGAGTGCGCCGCTCCAAGAGGCTCCCGCGTGACCCGTGTCCTGGTATTCTCGACCCTCTATCCAAACGCGGCTCAGCCGAACCATGGGGTGTTCGTCGAGAACCGGCTCCGAGCCACGATCGCGCGGGGCGGCATCGAGGCCACCGTCATTGCACCGGCGCCGTATTTCCCGCTGTCCCACGAAGTTTTCGGCCGCTACTCGACCTTCGCCCGGGTCCCGCGGCACGAGGTGCGGCACGGCGTCGAGGTCTGGCACCCGCGCTACCTGGTCATTCCGAAGGTCGGCTCCGGCTATGCGCCCGAAGCGCTCTTTCGCCGCGGGCTCGCGCTCGCGCGCCAGCTGCAGGCGGCCGGCCAGCAGTTCGACGTCATCGACGCCCACTACTTCTACCCGGACGGCGTCGCCGCCGCGCGTCTGGGACAGGCCCTTCGGCTGCCGGTGATCATCACCGGCCGAGGAACGGACCTCACCCTGATCCCCGACGAAACGGGCGCCCGCCGGCGGATCCTCTGGGCGGCCCATCAGGCGAGCGCCATGGTCACGGTCTGCGGCGACCTGAAGCGTCGGCTGATCGCCCTGGGCGCGCCCGAGGATCGGACCCTGGTCCTGCGCAATGGCGTTGATCTTCGGCTTTTTCGCCCACAAGACCGGGCCGCCGCGCGCGCGGCCCTCGGGCTGGACGGATTCACGCTGCTCTGCGTGGGCGGCCTTATCCCGCGAAAAGGAGTCGACCTGGTCCTTGAGGCGCTCGCGAAACGCCCCGACTGCAATCTCCTGATCGCGGGGGGCGGCCCCCTGCGCGCGACGCTGGAAGCTCATGCCAGGCGCCTGGGCGTCGCCGGCCGCGTCCGCTTCCTCGGCGAGGTCGCGCACGCCGACCTGCCGAGCGTCTATGCCGCGGCCGACGTCCTGGTGCTGGCGTCCTCGCGGGAGGGCTGGGCGAACGTGCTGCTCGAGGCGATGGCCTGCGGCACGCCGGTGGTCGCGACGAACGTCAACGGCGCCGAGGAGGTCATTCGGTCGGGCGCCGCGGGCGTGCTCATGAACCGACGCACGCCGGAAGGTCTGGTGGAAGCGCTGGACCTCCTGCGTCGAAACATGCCGAGCCGGACGGAGACCCGGCGCTACGCGGAGGCCTTCAGCTGGACCCGGATCGGCGAAGCCAACAAGGCCTTGCTCGATGGGGCGGCCGCGGCGGGGTTCGAAGGCAGACACGCCCCGGGCGTCCTGGACCTCGCTCGCCGTCTCCTCGGCGAACCGGAGACTGGCGTGTGCGACCCGGCTGCGCCGTGACGGCGGACCGCTGGACGGTCAACGCTCAGACCAGAGTCGATGACGCCGCGGGCCGCGTGGCGATCTCCCGGTCGCTCGGCGACGGGTCCTCTTCGCGCTGGTCGTTGGCGGCCTGAGCGCCGGATGCGGCGTTGTGCGCCAGGAAGGCGTCGAACACCCAGGTCAGCCAGAGCGCCTTGGAGTGATCCTGGAACCCCTCGACATGCTCAATGGCCATCTTTCTCACACGCCCGGTGTCGATCATGCCGCAGTCGCGTAGGTGCGGACTATCCGCCAGGCTAAGGATCGCCTGGCGCAGGGGGCCTCGGAACCAGCGCGCGATGGGGGCCGAGAAGCCCTGCTTGGGCCGGTGGAGCAGATCGCGCGGCAGGTAGGGCTCCATGGCGCGCTTGAGGATGGCCTTGCCGCCGCTCGCGCGCGACAGCTTCAGGGCCGGCGGCAGCCAGAAGGCCATGGCGACGAACTGCGGGTCGAGCATCGGCGATCGGACCTCCAGGGAATTGGCCATGCTCGCCCGGTCCACCTTGGTCAGGATGTCACCAGGCAGATAGGTCATGATGTCGGCGTACTGGGCGCGTTGCAGCGGATCCAGCGGCGCGTCCGCATTGAACGCCGTGCGAACGACGTCGCCGGCGTCGTAGCCTCCCAGCGCTTTCCGGAAATCGGTCGTCAGCAGGGCCGCCCGCGCCTCCTCGGGCAGCGCGGAGGACATGCGGGCGTAGGCGCTCGCGGAATCCAGCGACAGTTCACGCAGGGTGGTCTTGGCGCGGAGGGGCCGTGGGAGCCAGGCGCCGCGCGGATAGATGTCCGCCAGCGGGCCGAGCAGGCGAGCGCGCACGGACGGCGCGACGTGGGCGCGCACACGCTCCCCGACGCAGTGGAAGGCGTGGCGTCGATAGCCGGCGAGCGCCTCGTCGCCGCCGTCGCCCGACATGGCCACCGTCACCGATCGCCGGGCCTGGGCGCACACGGCGAAGGTGGGGATCGCCGAGACGTCGCCGAACGGCTCGTCATGGATTTCCGGCAGTCGCCTCATCATCTCGAAATCGTCGGCGCTGACCCGGCGGACGTCGTGATGCGTCGCATAGCGTTCCGCCACGGCGCGGGCGTAGGAGGTCTCGTCGAAATCCCGGTCGCCGAACGCGATCGAGAAGGTGTCGATCGGGCGCCCGGCCTGCAACGCCATCAGGGCGACGACGGCGCTTGAATCGACCCCGCCCGACAACAGCGCCCCCAGGGGCACGTCGGAGACGAGGCGACGCTTGACCGCCGCGGCCAGTGTTTCCACCAGGAGCTCGGGGGTCACGGTTCCCGACGCCGGCGCGGTCTCCAGCAGGGACCAGTATCGACGAATCTCCGGAGGGCGCCCCCGCCGGGCCAACAGGTAGTGCCCGGCCGGCAGCTTCCGGATGGAACGGTAGATGGTCTTCGGGTCAGGCACATAGCCGTAGGTGAAGAAGTCCTCGACCGCCTGCGCGTCCAAGGCGCGATCGGCTTGCGGCAGGGTCAGCAGGGCCTTGATCTCGGAGGCGAAGGCCAGGGTCCCGTCGGGACTCACCTGGTAGTGCAGCGGCTTCTTCCCGAAGTGGTCGCGCCCGAGGACGAGCGTCTGCTCATTCTGGTCCCAAAGCGCGAACGCGAACTGTCCCTGCAGCTTCGAGAACAGAACCTCCCGCCATGCGCGCCATCCATGCAGCAGCACTTCCGTGTCGCTACGGGTCTCGAAGCGCGCGCCCTTGTCCTCGAGCTCCGCACGCAGCTCATGGAAGTTGTAAATCTCGCCATTGAAAACGACGGTGAGGGCCCCGTCGCGGGTCTCCATCGGCTGAGCGCCGCCCACGATGTCGATAATGGCCAGCCGGCGATGGCCGAGCGCCACGCCAGGCTCAAGATGGACGCCCGCGCCATCCGGACCGCGGTGGGCGATCGCGGCGATCATGCGCCGGAGCAGCGCCGGATCGTATGGCCGTGATCCTTTGATATCGAACAGGCCCGCGATCCCGCACATGCTGCCTCCAAGTCCGCCGCTACCGAGGACTGGAGTTTGGCTCCGCCGCGTCGTGCGGGGCCTGTCAAAAGGCGAGGACGACCCCCGATGGCGAAAATTCTGTTCCTCGCACACCGCGTGCCGTTCCCGCCCGACAAGGGCGACAAGATCCGGGCGTTCCATATCCTGGAGCATCTCGCCGCGCGGCATGAGATCTGGCTCGGCGCGGGGGCGGACGACCTGGCCGACCTGCGGAGCCTGCCGATGGCCAAGGCTCGCTACCGCGACGCCTGCTTCGCCCCCCTCGACCGCTTCCGTCGCGCCCGCAACATGGCCTGGGCGGCGGTTGCCGGGGCGCCTCTGAGCGTGGCGCGTTTCCGGCATCCGATGCTTGAACGCTGGATCGAGGACGTGCTGCGGGAGGTCCGCCCGGACGTGGTCTTCGTCTTCTCCTCCGCCATGGCCCAGTACGTCGTCGGCCGGATGCGCCCCGGCGCGCGCCTGGTGGTGGATTTCGTCGACGCGGACGCCGAGAAGTGGCGCGCCTACGCCGAACGCGCCTCGGTCCCCGCGCGCTGGATCTACGCCGCCGAGACGCGGCGGCTGATCCGCTTCGAGCGGCGCGCCCTCGACGCGGCGGTCGCCGGGATCCTGGTCTCCGAGACCGAACGGCGGCTGCTGGCGAACCTTCAGCCCGACGGCGCCGACAAGCTGCTCGTCATCACCAACGGGGTGGCCGCCGATTGCTTTGGGGTGATCCCGAACCCGAACATCCAACCGGCGATCGTCTTCTGCGGCCGCATGGACTACGAGCCGAACATCGACGGCGTCGAATGGTTCGTGCGCGAGATCCTGCCCAAGGTCCGTGAGCGCAGACCCGACGCGGTGTTTCGCATCGTCGGCGCGGCGCCCGCCGCACGGGTGTTGGCCCTGCGCGCGACGCCAGGGGTCGAGGTGACCGGCACGGTGCCTGACGTCCGGCCCTACCTCGCGGGAGCGGCGGTCGTGGTCGCGCCGCTGCGCATCGCTCGCGGGATCCAGAACAAGGTGCTCGAAGGCTTGGCCGCCGGGCGCCCCGTCGTGGCCACGCCCGACGCGCTCGACGGCATCGCCGCGCGGCCGGGGCGCGATGTTCTGGTGGGGGCGGACGCTCAAGGCTTCGCGACGGCGGTCGCGGACGTGTTGCTGGGCCTCGCTCCGGCGGACCTGGGTTCCCGCGGCCGGCGGTTCGTGCAGCGCCACCATCGTTGGGACGTCCAGCTCGAGGCGATGGATCGGCTCATCGCCGACGTGGTCAAGCCGCTTTCAGACCAGGCTGCGGCTTAGGCCAGGCTGCGGCTTAGGATTGGGGAGATCGCGTTGGCGACCGGCAGGGGCAGCCGCCGCCAGACTCCGATCAGCGCGGCGTAGCGCGGGTTCGTGGGATTGACGTTCGGCAGGACCTTGGACTTCAGCAATCGATATTGATGCGTGATCGGCCGCGGCTCGAAGCCCCAATGGCGCTTGAACTCGTAGGGACCCGTTCCGACCTTGCTGCGCCCGAAATCGAAGGTGGTGCAGCCGCGTTCCGCGGCGTGCCGCATGAGGGCCCAGAGCATCAGGTCGTTGGCCTGGAGGGCGCGCGCTTCCGGCAGGCTGCCGGTATAGTAGGGCAGGACCTGGCCACGGAAGTAGTAGCTCAGGACCGAGCTGACGGGTCGGCCTTCGGAACTCACCGTCAGGATGTCGCAATCCGATCCGAACACCGAGTAAAGCCGCTCGAAGAATCGTGGCGGCAAGGCGGGCGTGCCGTGGTTTCTCATGGTGCGGGAATAGAGGTCGTAGAACACCTGGGGAGAGGTCTCGACGCGGGTGGTCATGCCGCGCGCAAAGACCCTGCGGAGGAGAGCCCGCTGCCTTTTGGGCAGCTGCTCGAAGTTGTCCTCCTCGGCCGCGGCGATCGGCGCTGCGAAGCCGGCATAGAGGTCCCCCCGCGCGCGCCAGTTCTCCGAGGCCACGGGCAGGTCGCGCAGCTCGACATAGTCGACCCCCAGCTTGCGTCCCAGTGTTTCGGCCTGGTCCAGGATGGCGGCCAACGAAGCCGCGTCCGACGCGAGCGGGCCGCCGCCAACGCAGAAGGCGTTCGAGATCAGGGCATGGCCGAAAAGGCGGCTGCGGATCTCCACCATCGGCAGGATCGCCGCGAGGCTTCCATCGTCACGACGCTCGGTCAGATAGTGGGCCCGGTGACCGAAGACCTGGCTGGCCACCTCGCGCCATGCCGATCGGTGGAAGAAGGTGGCGTCGGGATGGTTGAGGACGAACTCATCCCACTGTTGCTCGGAAGTCGGCGTCATCGAGGGCCTCCGGCCAGGTCGAAGGCGCGATCTATCCGGTCCCAGCGAAAGTCGCGGGCCAGCCGCCTCAGGCGGTCGTGCGTCTTGGACAGGTTCACGTAGTGGCGAAGGCGGGACTTGAGCGGCGCGCCCCTGGCGCGCGGCTGTCCGGGGTCCAGTTCCCAGGGATGGATGTAGAAGACGGCGGGCATGTCATCGACGCGGTTCACGCGGTCGATGGCGGCGCGGGAAAGCCAGTAGGGCAGCAGCCGGAAATAGCCGCCCCCCCCGCAAGGCCAGTTGCGCGCGCCGAAGCGGACGGTGGAGATCGGGATCTCGACGAGCGTGGTGGCGCCGTCGGGTCGGTAGGCGGTGCGCGGCGCGTCCGGAACGCCATAGAAGTCCCGGGCGACCGGGTAGACGCTCGAGCTGTACGCGTAGCCCTCTTCCTCCAGCGTCCGCCAAGCCCAGGGCGTGTGCGGCCCGACGCTGAAGGTCGCGGCGCGATAGCCCCGCACCGGCACGCCGGCGATGTCTTCCAGAACCCGGCGCGACTTGCGAACGTCGTCGCGGAAGTCCTCGGGCGTCTGGCTGTCCACCCGGATGTGACTGAAGCCGTGGCTGGCGACCTCGTGGCCGGCGTCGGCGATGCGGCGGACGAGGCCAGGGTGACGGACGGCGATCCAGCCCAGGGTGAAGAAGGTGGCCCTGACGCTCGCCTCGGCGAACACGTCGAGGATAAGCTGCGTGTTGCGCTCCACCCGGGATTCGCACCCCTCCCAGTCCGCGCGAGGGTAGATGGAGGCAAGGGCCTGAACCTGGAAGTAGTCTTCCACGTCGACGGAGAGGCCATTGATGACCTGGGCCGTCGGCGCGACCGATCTTCCACCCCGGCGGTTCAAAAACTCCTCCTGAAGCCGATGGAGACGGCGTTTTCGGCGATCCGTTCGCCGCCCGGGAAGAGCTGCCGGCTTTTGGTCCGGTCGAACCTAGTGTCGAACTCGGTTCTCGGATTGATCTTGTAGGTCAGGCGACCGGAGAAGCCGTGCGTCTTGCTCGCCCCATAGAGCAGGCTCTCATAGGTGTGGGCGTAGTGCGTTCCGAGGGAGAGCGTGAGGTCCGGTCGAAGACGCCGAGTGTAGTCCACTTGACCGATGAAGGTTCGGTCACGGCCGCCCGACCGCAGGAAGGTCCTGTTCGTCCAGCTTCCCGAGGCCGTCAGGGAATCGGTGGCGCCCGTATAGAGCGCGCGCAGCTCGCCGGACCTGTACACCGATGTCTCGCCGTAGAGGTTGCCGTCGAACGTGAAGCCCGTCGGCGCGTTCGGCAGTTGCAGTTGTGCGCTGCGCTGGACGAACTCGCGGAACGATCTGGCCACGGCGAGCTGGCCCGGCTGGATCGTCTTCGAATAGGCGCCGATCAGCTGCAAGGTTCGCGAGACCTGGAAATTGGCGTCGGCCGCCCAGGCGGTGCGGTGGTATCGGCTGCCGCCTTCGACGCTGATCTTCGAGCGCGCGTTCGGCGTGAACTCCAACCCGGCGCTGGCGATCGGCGCGGTGATGCGCGCAATGCCCGGCGGCGTGACGCGCTCATAGCCGACGCGCGAGATCAGGCGGACTTTCGGCCGGAGTCCCACGAACACCGACTGGACCGCGTTCGCGGCCTTGTAGCCATGGTCGTCCTTGACGAACTCGCCGGTGGTCAGCCATTCGTATCGCCGCAGCCGCGCGCCGCTGCCGACGCTGCCGACCAGCTGGACGATGCTGTCGTCTTCCGGCAGCGCCCGGGCGGAATCGCGGTCGTTCGTCGCGTAGAAGACCTGCGAGAAGCGCGCCGCCGCCGCGACGTCGACGTGATCGCCTCGCGTCATCGTCAGGCGCGGGCCCACGGCGTAGGTGGACAGCCGGACGCGTCCGCCGACCCCGTGACGCTGGGTGGCGGGGGCGCCGAATGTCGAGATGGAGCCATTGGTGACCGCGCCTTCGGCCTCGATGGCGAGGGTGTCCCGGATCAGCTGCAGGTTCGCGGCGCCGTTGCCGGACACAGACCCCCCGTTGAAGTCCGACAGGCGCGAATAGACGTCGTAGGACGCCTCGCCGACAGCCCGGGCCGTCACGCGGCTGGTGGCGAGATTGGCTTCCACGCCGAGCAGGCCACGCAGGATGAAGTCCGACGTCCTGTCGGAGGCGGTGACGCGCGCATTGTCGGTGTAGACGCCCTGAACGCCCAAGGTCGGGGTGATCGAGAACGGGCGTTGATCGACGGGTTCCGCGGCTGGCGCGACGCCTGCGGTCAGGGTCATGCAGGTTGTACAGAAGAGCGCGGCCCACGTAACGCCGGGATGAGGTTTCCGCTGCGAGGGGTGTTCGCAAGACATGTTCCGCCGTTTCCCCCGAGCCGACCGGCTCAATGCCGCCTGGAATAGCGAACGTGCGACTGCGACCGGTCGGTCTTGTTGAAGACCAGCGCGACACGCGCCGCGTCAAGCGGACCGGCGTGGCGGTGCAGGATGCCCAGTCCTTCGTCGACTTCCGCCCGCTTCGACTCGCCCATGGCCGCGATGAAGAGGATCTGGCCGGCGTGCTTGGCCAGCGAGACGGTCGCGCTGCAGGAGAGCACCGAGCCGGAGTCCATGATCACGATCCGCTCCTCGCTTCCGTGATGCAGCGTCTCGATCAGGCGCCCCATGCGTTGGCCGGCCATCAGCTCTGGCGCCGTTATGCGGGGCCGACCGAACGGGACGGCGTAAACGCCTCGGACGCTGGTGGGGTACAGGATGTCGCTGACTTCCAGATCCTCGTCGTCCAGATAGTCGAGAAGTCCCAGCTGGTCGCCGAGCTTCATGCGCCTGGAGAGCTCGGAACCGCCCATGTCGGTGTCGATGAGGACGACGCGACGGTCGTGCTCAAACATGAAGCTCAAGGCGAGCCCGAGGGTCATCGTGGTCTTGCCTTCGCCAGGCGAAGCGCTGGTGATCAGGATCGTCCGGGGATCGTAGGGCCCGACATCCGCTTCCATCCGCGCCAGCATGTGTCGCTTCAGGACCCGGAACTCCTCGCGCGTGCGGGATTCGTCGAAGCGGGGCGGGGCGACCACGCCGACCCGCTTCAGCTCTCCGGCCCGTGTCCACAGGTTCTGGACCAGGGGCGTGTCGCGGTTGTTGGTCGTCAGGGCCCTGGAGTCGGTCGCGACGAGGCTCGGGAGGAGTTGAGGCATGTTGCTCACGGCCGGTAATCCCAGGTTGTACGATAGGATTTCAGGATGATGGGCGGGTTCGACGCCGGGCCGCCGATGCGTCTCGGCGCGCGCGCCAGCCGAGTCGGCCGGGCGTTCCATGCGGGCTCCCAGGACAGCGTGCCGATCACGGGAAGCTGCACGGCCTGTTCCAGCTCCTGCGTCGATACGAATATGCTCCTTGTCGCGGCCCGCAGCCATCCCGCCGCCAGCCCGCCGCCGATCGCGAGCACGCCGGCCAGAGCCAGGTAAAGGACGCGGTGCGGCCCGATCGGGGCCGTCGGAACCGTAGGCTCCCGGGTGACCTGGTACTTGCCGACGCCGTCGGCGCCGTAGACGGCCTGCGACATCCGGGTGGCGACACGCTTGTTGAGCAGTTGCTGGTAGGCGTTGCGAAGCACCTCGTCGTTCTTCTGCAAATTGGTCCATTCCGAAGCGACCTCGGGCGGGATGGGGACGGGCATGATCCGCCGCGGCGCATATCCCGCGACCAGGGCCGGCGATCGGGGCGCGGTGGTCAGGGCCTCCCTCTCCTCCAGATCGCGCGCGCGGAGCGCTTCGGCGAGCTGCCGGCGGGTCGCGATAACGTCCGGATACTGTTCGGTGTAGGTGGCGCGGAGGCCCGTGAGTTGCGACTCCAGCTCCGTCACGCGCTTGGCGGCGGCGAAGGACCTTGGCGCCGGAGCCGCCTGGGCGACGGGCGCGGGGGCCGGCCTCGAGTCCTGGAAGCCAGTGTCGATCGTCGTGGCCGACACCGTGGGGTGGCTTCGCCGAAATTCGGCGATCTTGATTTGCGAGGCCGCGACCATCGCGGCGTAGGAATCCACCTGCTCGTCGAGGAACTGGCCCGCCCGTCCGAGATCGGCTTGAGCGCGATCCACGTTGCGGGCGACGAACTGGTTCAACAACAGCCGCACCACGTCGCGCGCCCGAACCGGGTCCTTGTCCTTGACATGAAGCTCGACGAAATCCTCTCCCGGGTCTCGCGCCAGGGTGATCTTCTTCCTGAGCCGGGCCATCTCCACCTCAAGGGCGGCCCGGTTCATCGACGCCGCCGCCGGATCCATCCGCCGCACGACCTTCTCGAGGTTGACGTCGTTGAGCAGCGTCTTCTGGACGACGTAGGGGCTGCCATAGCCTTCCCCCACGATGGACATGCCCTCAGCGGTGGCGGCGAGCGGCGTCTGGCCGTTCACGTAGATCTGCCCCCAGGCGTCGTATTCGTTCGGGAGATGAAGAACGTAGGCCGCCGCGCCGCCCCACAGGGCCACGGTGGTCGCGGCCGCCAGCCAGCGGTAGCACCAGATCCGGCGGCTTTCGTTCCTGATGAGCGTGAAGAGGGGATCGAGCATGGAAGCACTACTCTCTCGAAGCCGGCCTCGCCCTCGGGCGGGGTCGGCATTGAAGGCCGATGGGCTCGGTCAGAACATCCGTTCAGGGATGCGGATGATGTCGCCCGGCATCAGGTTCACGTTGGCTTGCAAGTCGCCCGATCGGACCAGGTCCTTGAGCCGCAGCGGGTAGGACTGGTAGGCGCCGTTCTCGCGCCTCAGCAGCTTGGCCCCGTTGCCATTGGCGAACATGGTGAGGCCGCCGACATCGATCAGCACGTCCAGCGCGGTGAGCCCGGCCCGATACGGGACCGTCTTGGGCGTCACGGCCGCCCCGATGACACGAACCGCGGCCGAGTTGCCCGGCGCGGCGAAGGCTTTCACCACGACGGTGACCACCGGCTCCTGGATATAGTTGGAAAGCGAGGTTTGGAGGTTTTCGGCCAGTTCCGTCGGCCGGCGGCCCTGCGCCTGGATGTCCTGCACCAGCGGGGTGGTGATCCGACCGTCGGGGCGGACCGGCGCTTCCACCGAAAGGTCAGGGTTCTTCCAGACGAAAATCTGGAGGATGTCGCCCGGGCCGATGAGGTAGTCGGCCGCCTCGGACACGCCCCCCTCGGACACGGGCGCCTCCGACACGGGCGCGTGTCGGCCAAGGTCCGTGGCGGGCTGGGCGTTGGCGGCTAGCGGGATCACCGCGCAGAGCACGCTTACAACGCCGAGCTTCCGCCAATGATGCGCAACGCTGATCTTGAGGGTCCGTCGTCCGGACGATCCGTCAGCGGCCGCGGAGATGCTCGACAGTCGACGTTCCAATGTTTGGCCCCTTTTACGCCTGCGACCCGGGCCACGTGGCGTCGCCCCGGTCTCCGCTCGCCGCTGAACGATCGAGCGGTTGCACCCCATGAATAGGAACACTGGGACGATCATGACTATGTCGAATGATGGATCGGCGGCCGGTGAGAAGGCGCTATTCGGCCCCTGGGCGAGATGCCGCACCACACCACGAGGGCACCATGATCCCCTATGCTCGGCTCAAGCCTGGGCCCGGGTTCCAGGCGCGACGCGCGCTGTTCTATTACGGACAGCGGATGGCGACCGCGCCCGTGATCCGCCGCGCCCTGTCGTTTCTCATCGCCGCGGCCGTGCGCGTGCGACAGGGCGGACCAGTGACCTGGCCACGCGACGGGACGTGCAGAACCGTGCTGGCCGACCTCAGGAAGGAGGGGCTGGCCATGCTGCCGCCCCTCGTTCCCCGGGCCGAGATCAAGCGGATCGCCGACTATTTCCGCGGCGCCATGGTCGCCGCGCCGAACGGCGGGCGCCTCCCTGTCGAACAACTGCCGGCGGGCGCCGCCGCGGCGGATTACAGCCTGGAGACCGTCCTTGCGTGTCCAGGTCTGCTGACGCTCGTAAACGCGCCGCGGGTTCTGCGGATCGCGGCGGACTATCTGGGCTGCAAACCAACGATTTCAAGCATCGGCGTGCGCTGGACATTCCCGTTCAGCCGCGAGGCCAGGCGGTTTCAGAGCTTTCATCGCGATGTCGACGACTGGCGCTTCCTGAAGCTGTTCATCTATCTATCGGACGTCGACGCTGGCTCGGGCCCGCACAGTTTCGTCCGAAGATCCCACGACACCGCCTTCGGATTGACCACGAGGGCCTACACGCAGCTCGAAATTGAAACGCGCTTCGGGGGTCACAAGATAGCGATCGTGACAGGGCCGATGGGCACCACCTTCATGGCCGATACCTTGGGGGTGCACTGTGGCGGCCGTCCGACCACAGGCCCGCGCCTGATGCTCCAGGTGCAGTATTCGCTGCTGCCCGTATTCGCGTTCCGCTACGAGCCCGTCGAGAGCGAGGCGATGGTGGACGCCTATTGCAACCGCCTTCTGCTGCGCCAGCGGCCCCATGCGTGCGCGCGAAGGGGGCGACCGTTTTAGCCGCGTTGATCGCGCTCACGGCGGCCGCCAGCTCGCGGGAGGCCAGCCCCAGTTCCCCTGAATGGCCTTCGAACCAACATAAGAGGGGGATCACTTCCGGGCGCGCGCGCCAACTCCATCATCGGATGGAGGCGGTCATGACGCTCGATGGTGAAAAACCCAAGGCCAAGCGCGGCTTCGCCGCCATCAGCCCGGAACGCCGCCGGGAAATCGCCGCTCGCGGCGGCGCCAGCGTGCCGTCTGGGAAACGCAGCTTCTCCCAGAACCGCGAACTGGCCGCCCGCGCGGGCCGCATCGGGGGATCATCCTCACCGCCTCCTAAGGAACCCGACTGAGGGGCTCATCGGCCGACGGAAGGGCCCGGCCTGAAAGGCCTGGCCCCGACCTGGAGGCGGAACCGTCGCGACGGCCTAGCCATCCCACGCCAAACCTATGAAATGATACGACGACCACCACCGGAATGAGGTCAGCGTTTCGGGCCGAGCCGCCGTCGCACTGACGCGATGTCACCTGGACTCCAGCCGGCCCGTCACGCGCAGGAGGCGAGCGGTGGACAACCCGATCGTTCTTGAAAACCAGAAGCCGGGGACGCCCAGAGATGTCTGGGACGCGCCCGCCAGCAACCAGATCGAAGGCTTCGCCACCCAGTTCAGCGTCGACAACGGCAGCACGGTCTCGTTCAAGATCAACCTCAATGTCGCCCAGGGCGCGACGGCGCCCTACCGCATCGAGATCTATCGGCTTGGCTACTACGGGGGCGACGGCGCAACCCTGGTCACCACCTTGAACGGCCTCACCGGCGTTCGGCAACCCGACCCGATCACCGACTCCCGAGGCCTCGTGGACGCCGGCAACTGGTCGGTCAGCGCCAGTTGGACGACGCCGGCCGACGCCGTCTCGGGGGTCTATCTGGCCAAGCTGGTGCGCGCGGACAACGGCGCCACCAACCAGGTCCCCTTCATCGTCCGCGACGATGGCGGCGCGAGCGACGTTCTGCTGCAGACCTCCGACACCACCTGGCAAGCCTATAACGGTTGGGCCGGGCGTAATGGGCAGGTCGGCGGGAGCTTCTACGGCGGCTTCGACCAGCCAGCCAACATTGCGCCAGACCAAAGTCCGCTCGACCAGGACCGCGCGTTCGCGGTCAGTTACAACCGCCCCTTCATCACCCGCGGTGGCGGCGGCACCTATGCCGGCGGCCAGGACTATCTGTTCGGCGCGGACTACGCGGCGCTCTATTGGCTTGAGAAGAACGGCTACAGCGTCTCCTACGTCTCGGGCGTCGACACCGACCGGCTGGGCGCGAGCTACCTCACCAGCCACAAGGCCTTCATCTCCGTCGGCCACGACGAATACTGGTCCGGCCCCCAGCGCGCCAATGTGGAGGCCGCACGCGACGCCGGCGTGAACCTGCTCTTCTGGAGCGGCAACGAAGTCTACTGGAAGACGCGCTGGGAAAGCAGCATCGTCGATGGCGTCGAGTATAGAACACTGGTCTGCTACAAGGAGACCAAGTTCAACTATTCGCTGGGGGCCGGGCCGCAGGACTACCCCAACGTCGATCCGTCGACTGAGTGGACCGGCACCTGGCGCGACCTTCGCTTTGTCGGCAACCCGAACGCGGTCGGCGCCAGGCCCGAGAACACGCTTACAGGCCAACTGTTCGGCCCCGACGGCTCAGGCGAGTTCGGCGGAGCGCTGGACATACCCGCCGCCTATGCGGGCCTGCGGGTATGGCGCAACACTGGCGTCGGACCGAACGGCGCGCTCGACATCGCCCCCGGCATCCTTGGCTACGAATGGGACACATCGCCGACGGACGCGTTCCGCCCCGCGGGCCTGATCAAGCTCTCGGAAACGACGATCCCCTGGAGCGAGATCCTGACCGACCAGGGCAATCGCACGGCGCCCGGCACGGCGACCCACAGCCTGTCGCTTTACCGCGCCCCAAGCGGCGCCCTGGTGTTCGGGGCCGGCACGGTGTTCTGGAGCTGGGGTCTCAGCAACCAGCACGATTCCAGCCCCTACGGCGCCAACATCCAATCGGCGACGCTGCAGCAGTTCACCATCAACATGTTCGCCGACATGGGCATCCAGCCCGGCGTCTCGGACGCGATCCTGCAATCGCAGGGGCTGGCGCGGGCGCTCGGCTCCAATGATCGGATCGCCGCGACCACCACGCTGACCGACCTGCCCGACAGCGTCGGCGCCTTTTCGCAGGTCACGATCAGCGGCTCGGCCGCCGACATCGACAATGACCCGTCGAACGACGACGGCCGCGTCGCCCTCGTCGAGGTGTCGGTCGACGGCGGGTTGAACTGGAGAGTGGCGCAAGGCACGGCGAACTGGACCTACAGTTGGACGCCCACCACGCAGGGTGTCTACACCATCAAGGCGCGGGCCATTGACGACAGCCTGAACATCCGCCCCGTCAACCAACTGGCCACCGATGTCGTCACGGTCACCGCGCCGCAGACGCCGAACACCGTCAGTCTGTTCGGGTCCTCGGTCACGCCCACGGGGCAGCTCTACAATGACGGGCAGGCGGTCGAGCTCGGCGTCAAGTTCCAGGCGACGCAGGGCGGCGCGATCACCTCGCTTCGCTATTTCCGCGCGGCCGGCGACTCCAACGACACCGACCAGCGCCAGGGGCATCTCTGGGCGGCCAACGGAACCCTGCTCGCGACGGTGACCTTCAATTCCGCGCCGGGCCAGTCAGGCTGGCAGGTCGCGACGCTGACGACGCCCGTCACGATCCAGGCCGGCGCCCTCTACGTCGCCTCCTACAAGACCGACAACAACTACCTGGCGGCCGACAACTATTTCTCGACCACCTACAACGAGCCGTTCGGCGTGCTGAGCGCCCCGGCGAGCAGCCAGGTCGGCGGCAACGGCGTCTATATCTACGGGGCCGGCGTGCAGTTCCCCAACCACAGCTACAACGCCGGAAACTACTGGGTCGACGTGGTGTTCGACCCGCCAAACGGCGCCAATAGGCCACCGGTGTTCACCTCGGGGGCCGCCTTCTCGATGGCTGAGAACAGCACGCTTGTCGGCGCGCTCAGCGCAACCGACCCGGACGGGAATGGGTTGACCTACGCCATCGCCGCCGGCGACGATCGGGCGCTGTTCACGATCAACGCCAGCACCGGCGAACTGCGCTTCCTGACCGCGCCGGATTTCGAGGCGCCGCGGGATACGGGGGGCGATAACCACTACGCGCTGACGGTCAGCGTCTCCGATGGGATCGCGCCGGCGGTTCAGCAGGCGATTACCGTGGCCGTCACCGACCTGGCCGAGGGTCCGCCCGGACCGGCGACCTTCGCGGGCCGCTCCATCACGGCGGAGTACATCTTCGGCTCGACGCCCGACACGCTGTTCCCGACCGCCAGCGCGCGGCAGACCGCCACCGTCAACACCACGCAGGGCGCCGTCGAGTTCGCCAACCTGCCGAACGCCGATCCGGCCGCCATCGGCAACGGACAGTACGGGCTCGCGGCGGTCGATCTCGGCGCGCTGACCCTCCAGATCCAGTTTCCCCTCGACCCGGCGGTGTTCAGCCAGGCCTATGTCGCGTTCGCCACCGCCCAGGACAAGCCCTTCAACGGCGTGCGGCTCAGCGACGCCGACGGGCTGTTGCCGATGGTCCGCGGCGTGTCGATCATCAGTCAGCGCGGCTTCACCAATCAGGCGGGAGCGGCGACGCCGCTGACGGCGAGCGACTTCACCCTGACCAGCGAGGGCATTTTCCTCAATGTCGCCGGCAAGGGACGGCAGGTCGACGCCGATCCCGCCACGGCCGGCGTGCAGGCGAGCCAGGTCGTGCTCTCGGTGGATCTCAACGACGCGCCGGTCGCCGACGCCGAGGCCGCGACCACCGCGCGCGACACGCCCCTCCAACTCGCGGTGGCGACGCTGCTGGCCGGAGACACCGACGCCGATGGTGACACCCTTACCGTCAGCGCCGTCAGGAATGCGATCAACGGAACGGCCGGGTTCGACGCCGCGACGGGAACCGTCACCTTCACGCCGAGCGCGGGCTTCGTCGGGGCGGCGAGCTTCGAGTACATCGTGATCGACGGCTTCGGCGGCAGCGCGGCGGGGACGGTGACGGTCAATGTGACGCCCCCCGCTTCGAACGCGCCGCCGACCGTCAGCCCGATCAATGCGGGAACCAGCAACGAGGACGCGACGCCCCCCCTCAACATCGACCTGCTGGCCGCCGCGACCGATCCCGAGGGCCAGCCGCTCTCGGTTCAGAACCTGACGGTGACCTCGTCCAACGCCTCGCGCGTCGTGACCTTCAGCCTCCAGCCTTCCGGCGTGCTGACGCTGTCGCCGTCGCAGTTCAACGACCTGGCGCAGGGAGCCTTTGAAACCCTCACGGCGAGCTACGGGGTGTCGGACGGCGTCAACACCACGCCCAACACCGCGACCGTGCGGATGGATGGCCGCAACGACGCGCCGGTGGCGGGCGACGACGTCTTCGCGACCGGCGAGGCCGTCGTGCTGACCGGCAACGTCATCACCAACCTCGCGGGCCTGGATGTCGATCCGGACAGGAACGCGCTGAGCGTGGTCGCGCTGAATGGCGGCGCCAGCGGGCTGGGGACCGCGACGCCGCTCGCCTCCGGCGCCCGGCTGACCCTGAACGCCTCGGGGGCTTTCACCTATGACCCGAACGGGGCGTTCGACACCCTGGCCAGCGGCCAGACGGCGACCGACAGCTTCGCCTACACCGTCTCGGACGGCCTCATCAGCGACATCGCGGTGGTCACCATAACCGTCAACGGCCAAACCACCGCAGGCGTCGTCCTCACCGGCACGAGCGGGGCCAATACCCTGAACGGCGGTCGTGGCGACGACACGATCCGGGGACTGGGGGGCAGCGATCAACTGTTCGGCGACGCCGGCGGCGACACGCTCGATGGCGGCAGCGGCACGGACCGGGTGGACGGCGGTCGGGGGGACGACATCCTGCTGATCCGCGCCGCCGAGGGGCAGTTCGACACACTGATCGGCGGCGATGGAACGGACACGCTGCGGGTCGATCCGGCCGGCGGCGCGGTGGTCCTGGAAAAGACCGCGACCATCAGCACGATCGAGGTGTTCGACGGCGGCGGTCAGGCGGTGCGGGGCAGTTCCAACGCCAACACCCTGGATTTTTCCATCTTCGCCTCGGTCGTCGGCGTCGCCTCGATTTCCGGACTGGGCGGCAACGATATCCTGACCGGCTCGAGCGGACGCGACGTCATCAACGGCGACGGCGGGGCCGACCAGCTCAACGGCGGGGCCGGCGACGACCTGCTGTACGGCGGAGCCGGCGCGGATCGACTGACCGGCGGCGCCGGAGCTGACACCTTCGTCTATCGCGCCTGGGGCGAGTCGAGCGCCTTGGCGCGAGACGTGATCGTGGGGTTCGACGGCGCCGGCGTGGCGGGCGGGGACCTCATCGACGTCTCGGCCCTGTCGGTGGGCCAGTTCGCCTTCAACGGCACGGGCGGTTTCAGCGGCGGCGGCGTCGCCTCGATCCGCTACGTCGCCTCGGGGGGCGTGACCGACGTGCAATTCGACAACGGCACTGGCGGCGCGGCCGAGATGGTCGTGCGGCTTGACGGCCTGTTCTCGCTTTCCGCCGGCGATTTCATCCTGTGAACCTGGATAGCCACAGAGACCTTGTGTCGGTGCGTGTAGCCGAAGTGCTAAAGGATCCAGACGACAGCACCGAAGCGGCCACCGCGCTAAGCGGCCTGATCGGGATTTGGCGACAGTCTTGGCCGGGCGCATGACCGGGAGGGCAGGCAGCGGAAGGCTGCGGTCCGCTTTCCGGGGGAAGTGGAAGGCGCTTTGTCGGTTTCGGTAGGTGCACGGACTTGTTCCGAGGATGACGGCCGTGCGGGCCTGTCCCCTAAGCCGCCGCCTTCTGCTGAACCATGCCCTTGAGCAGGTCCATGGTCTCGGGCGAGTTGGCCAGTTCTTCGCGGGCCTCGGGCGCCCGGGCCAGTTTCATCGCTTCGAGCTTGGCCTTGTCGGCGACCGGGCCGGTGGGGCCGGCCTCGCCCATGGCCAGCTTGATCAGCACGGCCAGCTTCTGGGGCAGGGGCGCAGGGGCGCGGACCAGCATGGCGACCAGGCGGGCGTCGGCCTCGATCATGCCGCCCACCTCGCCCAGGCGGGCGCACAGCGGGCCGTAGTCCTCGACCACCAGGCCCGAGCGGACCAGGGAACGCTGCAGAGCGGCCAGGGCGGCCAGCTTGGACGCCGCCGAGTCGGGGCCTTGGCGCAGCTCGCGCTCGAAGCGCAGGGCCAGGACGTTGGCCGACAGCCAGCGGGCGGCCATGCGCTTGTTGACCGCGCCCATGACGTTCTCAGCCAGGCGGATCAGCATCAGGATCTCTTCGCGCGACGAGCGGTCGCGGCCGAGCAGGGCCTCGATGAACTCGCCGTTCAGCAGGGTCTTGGACCGGGTGGTGAAGGCGCTGGTGATGTCTTCCGGCGGCAGGATGCGGCCGGCGGCGGCGGTCAGGCTCATGGCCAGGGCGCGCAGAAACTCGATCTCGGCCTCGGCGTCGGCGGGCTTGAGGCGGCGCACGCCGTTCAGCTCCTTGAGCACCCGCTGGGCGATCGACATCCGCACGGCCGGGAAATCGTCACCGGCCAGCCACTCGCCCAGGCGCTTGGCCGTGCCGGAGAGCTCGGGCATGCAGGTGCGCACTCCGGCCTCGACGCGGATCAGGCCCTCGACCTGGGCGCCGCCGGCCAGGCGGGTCATGGCGGCCAGGGTCGTGCCCAGGTCGGCGTCGCCCCCCTTGTCCTGGGCCCCCAGCAGGTCGGCCATGCCCGCCTTGGAGCCGATGATCTCGGCCAGGGGGGTCTCGATGGCGGCTAGGGCGGCGGCGCGGGCCTTGGGATCGCTAGGCGCGGCGTCGGCCAGGTCCAGCAAGCGGGCGATCTTCTCGGACCAGTTCTTGCCGGGCGCGATCGAGGCGGCGACGCCGGCCCCCAGCAGGAAGGCGCGGTCGGGATCGGTGGACAGCCGCTCGGCGGCGCGGGCGAAGCCTTCCTTGTCCAGGTCGGGCAGGGCGCCCTTCTTGAACTGCTTCATCAGGTTGGCGACGGTGCGCTCGACCAGGCCCTGGAAGGTGCGGATCAGCTCGTGGACCGACATGCCCCGGGCCTCGGCCTCGGGGATGGCGATCTTTTGCAGGGCGTGCTGCAGGTCGGTGCCGGAGGCTTCCAGCTGCTCGACCAGGTCGGGACGGTGCAACAGCTCGAACGGGGTGGCGTTGTGGCGCGCCAGCCAACCCTCCAGCAGCCGGCCGATGCGGTCACGCGCGTGGGCGGTGTAGAGGTCGGCGGGCTGGACGCAGAGCGGATCCAGGTCCTCTTGCACCTTCTTGGGCTTGCCGCCGTCGACCTGGCCCTTGGTGAAGATCGAGATGGACTTGTATTCGCGGCTCTCGGGGTCGAGGGTTTCCTTGCTGACCCGCACGGCGATCGCCCGCCCCTGTTCCAGCGCCTCCTCGGCGGTCTGCAGGGCGTGGGTGCGGATCTCGGTGGCCATGTCGAGCGTCCACTGCGCGCCGGGCTTGCGGCGCACGAACAGCTCGTAATGGACTTGGTCGCTCATCGGCAAAGGGCTCCCCGAAGCTCCCTTATGGGATACAAGACCTTAAGGTGAGGTTGCCGGCCGAAAACGCGGGGCGGGCGCCGTTCGGAAGCGCGCCGCAATCGCGCCACGCTGGAGCCGCAAAAGCCAGGGAAAGCTTGGCCGCCTCCATGCGTTACAGGGGGCGCGTTGTAGCGTGCGACGCCGATCGATAGTATCGGCAGGAAAATCGCGAAAGGACCCATAGGGCTCGATGGCCGATATTACTCTCATCGACGACGACGAGAACATCGTCGCCTCGGTTTCGCTGGCGCTGGAAAGCCACGGTCACGTGGTGAAGGCCTATTACGACGGCGCGTCGGGGCTCGACGCGGTCGAGAGCCAGGCGCCCGACCTGGTGATCCTGGACGTCAAGATGCCGCGCATGGACGGCATGGAAGTGCTGCGCCGCCTGCGCCAGAGCACCGAGATTCCCGTGATCATGCTGACCTCCAAGGACGACGAGATCGACGAGATCCTCGGCTTCAACCTCGGGGCCGACGACTACATCCACAAGCCGTTCAGCCAGCGCCTGCTGCTGGAGCGGGTCAAGGCCGTGCTGCGCCGGGCTCGCCCCGAGGAGGAGGACGCCGCCAGCGCCGCCCCCGGCTCGGCCAATTCCAAGATCATGAAGCGCGGCAAGCTGACGCTCGATTCGGCGCGGCACGACAGCCTGTGGGACGGCAAGCCGGTGCGCCTGACGGTCACCGAGTTCCTGCTGCTGCAGTCGCTGGCCCAGCGCCCGGGCTTCGTGAAGAGCCGCGACAACCTGATGGACGCCGCCTACGACGACCAGGTCTATGTCGACGACCGCACCATCGACAGCCACATCAAGCGCATGCGCAAGAAGTTCCGGCAGGTCGATCCCGAGTTCGATTCCATCGAAACCCTCTATGGCGTCGGCTACCGATATCGCGAATCCTGATCGCAAGGGGGCCGGGGAGTCCGGCCCGGAGGCCAAGCCGAGGCGGGGTTTGACCCTGCCGAGGCTGGCCTGGCCCAAGCTTGCCTGGCCGAGGGGCTCGCGCCTGGGCCGGCTGATCATCGGCTTGAACCTGCTGGCCCTGGCGGTGCTGCTGGGCGGGGCGCTGGTGCTCAACGAGCTGCGCAGCGGCCTGATCAACACCCGGATCGACAGCCTGACCACCCAGGGCGAACTGATCGCCAATGTGATCGACCTGGCCGCGACCGTGGGCGACCCCGAGCCGCGTCTGGTCCCCGACCAGGCCAGCGACATCCTGCAGAGCCTGTTCATCCCGCGCTCGCAGCGGGCCCGGCTGTTCGACGCCCAGGGCAACCAGCTGGCCGATTCCTACGTCGTCGCCGATCGGGTGGAGTCCAGGGCGCTGCCGCCGGCCCGCAAGCCGGGGCAGCCGGCCTTCGGCCTGCCGACCCACAACCCCGACACCAAGCCCAAGGTCGCCGAGGCGGCGCGCCAGGCCCTGGCCGCCGAGATCGCCCAGGCCAAGCTGGGCGAGCCGGTGGCCGGCACCCGCATCGACGAGATGGGCGAACGGGTGGTGTCGGTGTCGATCCCCATCCAACACGTGCGGGCGGTGCTGGGCGTCCTGACCCTGGAGGCCGGCGACGTCGACCAGATCATCGCCGCCGAGCGCAAGGCGCTGCTGCCGTTCGCCCTGATCGCCATCGCCACCACCCTGATCTCGTCGTTCCTGCTCAACCGCCTGATCGCCCAGCCGGTGCTGCGCATGGCCAGCGCCGCCGATCGCGTGCGGCTGGACGGGGCCCGGGCCATCTCCCTGCCCGACATCTCCGGCCGCAAGGACGAGCTGGGCGACCTGTCGCGGGCCCTGGAGGAGATGACCGACTCGATGTCCGAGCGGATGGACGCCATCGAGCGCTTCGCCGCCGACGTGGCCCACGAGATCAAGAATCCCCTGACCTCGATCCGCTCGGCGATCGAGACCCTGGACCTGGTGACCGATCCCGCCGCCCGGGCCCGGCTGCTGGGCATCCTGCAGCAGGACGTCACCCGCCTGGATCGGCTGGTCACCGACATCTCCAACGCTTCCAGGCTGGACGCGGAGCTGTCGCGCGAGGCGCCGCGGGCCTTCGAGCTGAACGGTCTGCTGGCCGAGGTCATTCACCTCTACGAGGCCCAGCTGCGGCCAGGCGACGCCCCGGGCAGCGTGCGGGTGACCTTCGACGCCAAGGGCGCGCCGCCGCACGCCCGGATCGTGGCGCGCGAGACCCCCGTGGGCCAGGTGTTCCGCAACCTGATCGACAACGCCCGCTCGTTCAGCGCCGCCGACGGCGAGGTGCGGGTGACGCTCAAGCGCGACCCGGGCCTGCGCGACCATCACAATCGCCTGATCGTCACGGTCGACGACGACGGCCCGGGCATTCCGCCCGACAATCTGGAGACGATCTTCGAGCGGTTCTACACCTCGCGGCCGAAGGGCAAGGCGTTCGGCGGCAATTCGGGCCTGGGCCTGTCGATCGCTCGCCAGATCGTCGAGGCGCACGGCGGGACCATGCGGGCCGAGAACCGCAAGGACGCCGAAGGCAAGGTGATCGGCGCCCGGTTCCTGGTCGATCTCCCCGAAGCCAGCGCCCACAACGGCCACCATCATCATCATCACGGTGGCCCGCGCGACGCCCATCGCGAGGGAGGGCCGCGCGAATGATCCGCCATGCGGGACTGATCGCCCGTCGGGTCTCCGGAATCTGGCGCGGCGCGCTGATCGAGGGCCCATCGGGCGTCGGCAAGAGCGATCTGGCGCTGCGGGCCCTCGACCAGGGCTTCGTCCTGGTCGCCGACGACCGCACCGTGACCTTCGTCTCCGGCGGCCGGCTCTACGGCCGAGCGCCGGACGCCCTGGCCGGACTGGTCGAGGTTCGCGGCGTGGGCGTGCTGCCCCGGCCGCATCGGGCGCTCTGCCCGATCGACCTTCTGGTGCGCTGCGTGGATCGGCCGCAGGCCGTCGAACGGTTGCCCGATCCCATATTCGAGGTCATCGAGGGCGTGTCGACGCGGGTGCTGGACCTGTGGCCTCTCGAACCCGGCGGACCCGGGAAAATCAGACGAGTGTTTGAGCATCTTGGAGTCGCCGACTAACAAGCGTATCAAGGCGGCCCGCGCGGCGCCTCCCTGCCGCCACGGGTTATGGGGATCCCGTTTGAGAGATCAGGCATGATCGGGCTCGTGATAGTCACGCACGGGCGGCTGGCGGAGGAGTTCGTCTCCGCCATGGAGCATGTGGTCGGACCGCAGGGCGCGGTGAAGGCCATCTGCATCGGTCCGGAAGACGACATGGAGCGTCGCCGGTCTGATATCCTGAAGGCGTGCGCCGCGGTCGACCAGGATGGCGACGGCGTGATCCTGCTGACCGACATGTTCGGCGGCACGCCGTCGAACCTGGCCATTTCGGTGATGGAGCAGACCAAGGCCGAGGTGATCGCCGGCCTGAACCTGCCGATGCTGATCAAGCTGGCCAGCGTGCGCCAGCGCGAGGACCTGCAGGCCTGCGTCGCCCACGCTCAGGAGGCTGGACGCAAATATATCTCCGTGGCCTCCTACGTGCTGGCGGGAGAAAAATGAGTCGCATGGCGGAGCGAACGGTCGAGATCGTCAATGAGCGGGGGCTGCACGCCCGCGCCTCGGCCAAGTTCGTCAAGCTGGCCTCCGGCTTCGACGCCGAAGTCACGGTCGCCCGCGACGGAACCAGCGTCGACGCCCGCTCGATCATGGGCCTGATGATGCTGGCCGCCGGCATCGGCTCGACCATCGACATCGCCGCCGAGGGACCGGAAGCCGACGCGGCGGTCGAGGCCCTGACCGAACTCGTGTCCAACCGGTTCGACGAGGAGCGGTAGTCGCTTTTCGCCCCCCTAGCGCGTCAGCGGCCGCAGGATGATCTCGACCCGACGGTTCTGGGCGCGGCCTTCGGCGGTGTCATTGGAGGCGATCGGCTGGCGCTCGCCCTGCCCGGCCACGAAGACGCGGTCGGGCAGCACCCGGCCGGGACCCGTCAGATAGCCGGCCACCGAGCTGGCGCGGCGCTCCGACAGGGTCTGGTTGTAGTCGTCGGGGCCGCTGCTGTCGGCGTGGCCGACCACGTCGATCGTCGTCTGCGGATAGGCGTTCAGCGTACGGGCCACGTCGTCCAGCACGCGGGTGAACTGGGGCTGGACCTCGGACTTGTCGACGGCGAAGGTCACGTCGCTGGGCATGACCAGCACGATCTGGTCGCCGTTGCGGCGGATCATCACGCCCGAGCCCTCCAGGCTGCGGCGGAAGTCGGCTTGCTGGCGGTCCATGTAGTTGCCGACCGCGCCGCCGGCCAGGGCGCCGATACCCGCGCCGATCAGGGCGTTCTTGCGGCCCTGCTCGCCCTTGTTGGTGTTGGTCAGATAGCCCAGGGCCGCGCCGATGCCGGCCCCGCTCAGGACTCCGGTCCCGGTGTTGTTGCGCACCGGCATGCCGGTGTAGGGGTCGGTGGTGGTGCAGGCGGCCAGGGTCAGGGCGCCCGCCAGGGCGATCCATGGCGCGGACTTGGTCATCATCGCGGTCTTTCCCTCATGCGGCCTTGATCCCGGGCCGTAGCCCGTGATCCTTGGCGTCGTTGAATCCTTGCGAGGCAGAACGCCTCGTCCATGGCCAAGTTCCAACAGGTGACATGACGCCGAGATGAACGGCCTTCGCGCCGGACGCCTGACAGTGTAGTAAGTCCAGCCTTACTAAGTCCCCATCTTGCCAGCCGAGGCCACGCCCGTGTCCGCATCCGCCATCGAACCCGTCTCGTTCACCCTGTACTCGAAGGATTTCGACAGGTTCGCCCAGGCGCTGGGCGCGTCGTTCCAGCGCTACGGCTTCGCGGTGATCTCGGACCACGACCTGGCCCAGGCGCGGATCGACGCGGCGATCGCCGACGCCAAGGCCTTCTTCGCCTTGCCCGAGGAGACCAAGCGCCAGTACGCGGGGGTGAAGGGCGGTTCGCGCGGCTACATCCCGTTCGGCATCGAGACCGCCAAGGGCGCCGACCACTACGACCTGAAGGAATTCTGGCACGTTGGCCGCGACCTCCCGCCCGGCCACCCGTTCCGCGCCACCATGGCCGACAACATCTGGCCGGCCGAGATTCCCAGCTTCCACCATAATGTCGGCTGGCTGTACGGCGCGCTCGACAGCCTGGGCGTGCGGGTCCTGAAGGCCATCGCCACCTATCTGGAGCTGGGCCGCGACTTCTTCGACCCCACGGTCAAGGACGGCAACAGCGTGCTGCGCCTGCTGCACTATCCGCCGATCCCCAAGGACGCCACCGGCGTGCGGGCCGGGGCGCATGGCGACATCAACACCATCACCCTGCTGTTGGGCGCCGAGGAGGGCGGGCTCGAACTGCTCGACCGGAATGGCGACTGGCTGCCGATCAACCCGCCGCCCGGCTGCGTGGTCTGCAACATCGGCGACATGCTCGAGCGCCTGACCAACCACGTCCTGCCCTCGACGATCCATCGAGTGGTCAATCCGCCGCCCGAACGCCGCGGCGTGCCGCGCTATTCGACGCCGTTCTTCCTGCACTTCGCGTCGGACTACCTGATCAAGACCCTGCCCAGCTGCGTCACGGCCGAGAACCCGGACCGCTATCCCGAGCCGATCACCGCCGACGCCTTCCTCCAGCAGCGCCTGCGGGAGATCAAGCTGGCCTAGCCGGAACCTCCATCAGTCCCGGGACGAGCCGGAGGCGAGGAGGCGAAAGCCAAGGCTTAGCCAAAACGAGGCGCCGCCAAGCAAAAAAGCCCCGGAGGATCGCTCCGGGGCTTTTTCTTACTTGGTGATCCGCAGGTTCTGGATCGAGCCGGCGATGGTGTTGAACACCGAGGTCAGCTGGGCGGCGTCGGTGACGTCGTAATACATGTCCAGCTTGGTGGCGCAGTCCTGCAGGATCGTCTTGGAGTGGCTGGAGACCCCCACGCCGATGGCGTAGATCTGCACTCCCTCGGCCTTGGCGTTGTCGCAGACCAGCTTTTCCCGGCTGTCGATCGCGTCGCGGCGGTTGGTGGCCGTGGAGCTGCTGGTCAGGGCCGTGCCGCTGGCGTTCTTCAGACGCCCCTGGCCGATGTAGCCGTAGCCCGTATAGGCCGAGTTGTTGGGGTTGTTATAGGTGTCGTTGGTGTTGTCGCCGTCGGTCAGCAGCACGATCACCTTGGTGGTCTTCTGGCCGTCGGCGGAGTTCGGAATGACGCCGTCGGCGAAGGGCCCGTTGTTCGACAGGGTGTGCCAGCCCCAGACCAGGCCCATGGCGACGTTGGTGTTGCCGTTGGCGACCATCTGGCCGAGCTTGGTCTTCACCGCGTCCCGCTGAGTGGTGGAGCGGACATTGGTCAGGCGCATCAGGCTGGTCATGCCGCAGCCGGAGTTGGGGCCGTAGACCGTGCCGGTCTTGGCCAGGCTGAGGACGTTGTTCTTGTTGTTCGCGCCGTACTTGGCGATCGGCGTCGAGCGCGTGTTCCAGGCGGTCGCCAGGGTGCCGTTGGGCGCAACCCCGTCCGGCAGCCAATTGTTCAGGATCGGATACGAGGTGCCGGTGGTCCGGCTGTCGCGGTAGCGGGTCGAGCTGGACTGGTTGACGCCGACGGTGTTGTCGTCGGGCTCGTCCGGCGCGAAGAACGGCACGAACAGCGAGGCGGGCGTCGCGCTGGTCGGCGGATCGTCGGTGACATCGTAGGGCGCGGGACGGCTTTCGACGCAGCCGGCCCAGGTCAGGCCCAGGTTCGACAGCAGGGCGAAGCGGTCCTGGTTAGTCGCGAACACGTCGGTCCCGTAGCCGGTCGCCGGCATCTTTCCCGACATCCAGCTCTGGCTCTGGTAGGTCGAGCCGACATTGACGGTCATCGAGAACGGCACGACGCTGATCTTCACAGCGTCAGTCTCGCTGGCCCGGGCCGCGGCGGCGGCCAGGACGTCGACCAGCGACTGGGAGGCGTCGATCAGGGCGTCGATCTTGCGGGCCCCCGAGCCCAGGGTGCTGGCCATCGAGCCGGTGTTGTCGAGCACCAGGGCCACTTCCAGCTTGTTGACCGAGCGCATCACGGTGGAGTCCGCCGAGACATTTGGGTCGCCGGAGCTCCAGAGATTGGAGATGATCGGCTTGATGGTCACGTTCTGGACCTTGCCGACCACCGTGTTGTTGTCGCCCAGGGAAAAGGTCGAGTTGGCGGCCGTCAGGGTCACCCCCAGGCCGGCCATCTCGGTGGCCAGGGCGGCGTCGCCGATGGTGTCCAGGTCGGCGTTGGTGGTCGCGGTCGAACGGGCGGCCATCAGGGTCGCCGCGTCGAGGGCGTCCTGCAGCTGGCGCTTCTGGACGCTGGCCCGGCTGAGGTCGATCAGGCCGAAGGTCAGGATGGCGATCGGGATCAGGAGCAGCGCGAACTGCACGGCGATCGCGCCGCGCTCGTCGTCGCGAAGGCGCGCCGCGAGGCGTTTCCACATGGTCATGAGCAAGGCCCGACTCCCCAGAGATCGGGCATTATCGCCAAGGACGGTGAACGGGCGGCAAACGACGATGGTGAATCTTTCCACCTTCGCCGGGCTCGCCGGAGCCTGTCTCAGGCCTCTACCAGCCGCAGGACTGGCCCCTGTTCTGCTTGATCAGCCAGGCGTTCAGCGGCGCGAAATAGTCGGCGATGGCGCTGGCGTCCAAGTCCTTCTCGCCGGTGAAGGCTTCAAGGGCCTCGGGCCAGGGCTTGGACTGGCCCATGGCCAGCATCTTCTCGAACTTCTCGCCCACCGCCTTGTCGCCATAGACCGAGCAGCGGTTCAGCGGCCCCTTCCAGCCGGCCTGGCGGCAGGCGGCTCGGTAGAACTGGAACTGGTAGACCCGGGCCAGGAAGTAGCGGGTATAGGGCGTGCTGTCGGCGACGTGGAACTTGGCGCCAGGATCGAAGGCGTCGGCCGGGCGTGGTCCGGGCGGGGCGACGCCCTGGTATTGGGCGCGCAGCTTCCACCAGGCCTCGTTGTAGTGGGCGGGATCGATCTGGCCGGAGAACACCTGCCAGCGCCACTTGTCGACCAGCAGGCCGAAGGGCAGGAAGGCGATCTTGTCCATCGCCATGTTCAGCAGGTACGGGATGTCGGCGTCCGCGTCGGGCGCGGCGTCGATGACCCCGATCTGCTTGAGATAGGTCGGGGTCAGGGCCGACAGGCCGACGAAGTCGCCGATCGCCTCGTGGAAGCCGTCATTGGCCCCGCCCCGGAACAGGTAGGGCTGACCGGCATAGGCCCGCTGGTAGAAGTTGTGCCCCAGCTCGTGGTGCACCGTATAGAAGTCGTCGGCGTTGACCCGGGTGCACATCTTCACCCGGATGTCCTGGTCGTTGTCGACGTCCCAGGCCGAGGCGTGGCAGACGACCTCGCGATCGCGCGGCCGGGTGATCATCGACCGCTTCCAGAAGGTGTCCGGCAGCGGGGCCATGCCCATGGAGGTGTAGAAGCCCTCGCCGGTCTTCATCATCTTGGTGGCGTCATAGCCCTTGGCGGCCAGCGACTGGGTCAGGTCGTAACCCGGTCCCGGAAGGCCCTGCGGAGCGGCGATGTCGTAGATGTTGCTCCAGCTCTGAGCCCACATGTTGCCGGTCAGGTCGGCGCGGATCGGGCCGGTCTTCGGTTGCACCGCGTCGCCGTACTTGGCGTTGAGCCGCCCGCGGACGTAGCAGTGCAGGTTCTTGTAGAACGGCGCGACCTGGGCCCAGAGGGCGTCGGTCTTGGCCGCGAAGGCGTCGGGCTCCATGTCGTACCACGAGCGCCACAGGGCCCCGGTGTCCTTGTAGCCCAGCTCGGCCGAGCCCTCGTTGGCCAGCTTGACCAGCTTGGGATAGTCGGCGGCCATCGGCTTGGCCACGGCGTGCCAGGCCTCCCACATGGCCTTGATCCTGGCCGGGTCGCGTTCGGTGCGCAGGCGATCGTCCAGGTCGTCGAGCGTCAGGGTCTCGCCGTCGATCGTCACCTTGCCGGTCGAGTAGAGCGCCCGCAGCCGGGCCTGGACGTCGGCCAGTTCCTGGGCCGCGCCCGGCCTGTCGGAGGCGGGCAGGACCAGGCCGGCCTTCAGCAGTTTGAGCTTGCGGCGGGTGACCGGGTCGACCTGCGTCCGGTCGAAGCGGGCGGCCTGTTTGGCGTACTTCACCGACAGGGCGTTGGCCTCGGCGTCGACCTTGGCGTTCAGCCAGTTGGTGTCGTCGGTGATGTAGGTGGCCTGCACCCAGGCCATGCGGGCGGCGTATTCGCCCATGGCCATCAGGTCCTTCTCGGCGCCGTCGACGAAGACCTTGGCCTCGGCGGGGGAGGGGGGCGAGGCGACAGCCTGGGCCTGAGTCTGGTTTTGGGCTTGGTTTTGGGCCTGGGCCCCGGCGGACAGGGCGGCGGCGCACAGGGCCACGGCGGCGCAGGCGGCCGGCAGACGGGACTTCATCGAGCCTCCCCAGAGTTCGGCGATCCTCGAGGGATCCGGACGCCGCATGGGAGGCGGCGGGGGCGCGGGCGTCAAGGTCCGGGGCCGCGACGCCCCGTCCTTTTGGAAAAAGTCGCGAGAGCTGCTATATCCTGGCCTCGATCCCTGAAATGTCTTGCCTTCGGACCGCCCCTTGAGCGTCACCCTCGACCTGTCCCGCGTCGCGCCCGCCGTCGATGCTCCCAAGCCGCCGATCAACCTGTCGGGCCTGACCCGGCCGCAGATGGTGGCCGCCCTGACCGAGAGCGGCGTGGTCGAGCACGGCAAGGCCAAGATGCGCGCCACCCAGATCTTCCGCTGGGTGCATCACCGCGGCGTCACCGACTTCGCCCAGATGAGCGACGTGGCCAAGGAGACCCGGGCTCGCCTGGCCGACCATTTCACGATCGCCCGTCCCGAGGTGGTCGAGCGCCAGGTCAGCAAGGACGGCACCCGAAAGTGGCTGATCCGCATGGCCCCGGGCGTCGAGGTCGAGACGGTCTACATTCCGTCCGTGGGCCGGGCGGGGGCGCTCTGCGTCTCCAGTCAGGTGGGCTGCACCCTCAACTGCAGCTTCTGCCATACCGGCACCCAGGCCCTGGTCCGCAACCTGACCGCCGCCGAGATCGTCGCCCAGGTGCAGATCGCCAAGGACGACCTGGGCGAATGGCCGTCCGACAAGGAAGACCGCCTGCTGAGCAACATCGTGTTCATGGGCATGGGCGAGCCGCTCTACAATCTGGGTCAGGTGGCCGACGCCATCGAGATCATCAGCGACAACGAAGGCATCACGATCTCGCGCCGCCGGATCACGGTCTCGACCTCCGGCGTGGTTCCGCAGCTGCAGGCCCTGGGCGACAAGACCCAGGCCATGCTGGCCATCAGCCTGCACGCCACCAACGACGCCCTGCGCGACGTGCTGGTGCCGCTGAACAAGAAGTATCCGCTGGACCAGCTGATGGCTGGGATCCGGGCCTATCCGGGCCTCAGCAACGCCCGCCGCGTGACGTTCGAATATGTGATGCTCAAGGGCGTCAACGACAGCCCCGACGAGGCCCGCGCCCTGGTCAAGCTGATCAAGGGCATTCCGGCCAAGGTCAACCTGATCCCGTTCAATCCGTGGCCAGGCACGGACTATCAGTGTTCAGACTGGGCCGCGATCGAGGCTTTCGCCGCGATCCTCAATCGGGCCGGCTATTCCTCGCCGATCCGCACCCCGCGGGGCCGCGACATTCTCGCCGCCTGCGGCCAGCTGAAGAGCGAGAGCGAGAAGGTCCGCGCCTCGGCGATGCGCAAGCTGTCGATGGCCGCCATGGCCGGCGTGCTGGACGACGACGAGGACGAGGCGGCGGCGTAAGGCCGGCCCCCACGCCGGCCCCACGCCGGACGGCGGAGCCGGACATCACGGACTTGAGGTCCAACGCCGGCGCGCTGGCCAGAGCGTCCAGCCGATTCCGGCGCGAAGGCAAGTTGATGTCGGGCGCATGGCGAGGCTAGTTTGCCGTCGCCTTCCAGACCTCGAGGACTCCATGGGCCAGTTTCGCGCGGCCGACCTTCTTCGCCGCAAGCCCGTGGGCCAAGTGGTCGCCGAGGGGGGCGAGCACCTTCCGGACGAAGGCCTGCATCGTTCGATCGGCCTGTTCCAGCTGACCATGCTGGGTGTCGGGGCCACGATCGGCACCGGCATCTTCGTGGCCTTGACCACGGCCGTGCCGGCGGCCGGGCCGGCCGTGGTCGTCTCGTTCGTGATCGCCGGGATCACCGCGGCCCTGACGGCCCTGTGCTACGCCGAACTGGCCTCGACCATCCCGGTGTCGGGCTCGTCCTACAGCTACGCCTACGCGACGCTGGGCGAGTTCGTCGCCTTCCTCGTCGGGGCGTGCCTGCTGCTGGAATACGCCGTCTCGGCCTCGGCGATCGCGGTGGGCTGGGGCCAGTACCTGAACGAGATGTTCTCCGACCTGATTGGCTGGCGCATGCCAGACGCCATCGCCAAGGCGCCGGGGGCGGGCGGGGTGTTCAACCTGCCGGCGGTGGTGCTGGTCGGCGCCTGCCTGATCCTGCTGCTGCGCGGGGTGAAGGAGTCGGTGACCGTCAACGCCGTGCTGGTGGTGCTGAAGCTGCTGGTGCTGCTGTTTTTCGTGGTCATCGCCTTCAGCGGTTTCCACGCCCACAATCTGACGCCGTTCGCCCCGATGGGCGTGGCCGGGATCGGGGCGGCGGCCTCGTCGATCTTCTTTTCCTACATCGGCATCGACGCGGTCTCGACGGCCGGCGACGAGGTCAAGGACCCGCGCCGCACCCTGCCGCTGGGCATCATCCTGTCCCTGCTGATCGTCACCGGCGTCTATATCCTGGTGGCCCTGGCCGCGGTCGGCGCCCAGCCCTGGACCGCGTTCGCGGGCCAGGAGGCCGGGCTGGCGGTGATCCTGCGCAACCTGACCGGCCAGGCCTGGACCTCGCTGATCCTCTGCGTGGGGGCGATCATCTCGATCTTTTCGATCACCCTGGTCGTCATGTACGGCCAGACCCGCATCCTCTACGCCATGAGCCGCGACGGCCTGCTGCCCAAGGTGTTCCAGCGGGTGAACCCCAAGACCCAAAGCCCGGACCTGAACACGTGGATCGTCGCGGCCTTCATCGCCCTGCTGGCCGCCTTCGTGCCGCTGGACACTCTGGTCAACCTGACCAGCATGGGCACCCTGATCGCGTTCGCCATCGTCTCGCTGGGGGTGATCCTCCTGCGGCGCACCCAGCCCGACCTGCCGCGCGGCTACCGCGTGCCGCTCTATCCGGTCGTACCGGTGCTCAGCGTGGGGTTCTGCGGCTACCTGATCTACGGCCTGCCCCTGGACACTTGGATCCTGTTCGCGGCCTGGGGCGCGGCGGCCTGCGCGATCTACTTCGGGTATTCGGTGCGCAAGTCGAAGCTGGCGACGGCGTAGCGACGCCCGGGGAGCGGGATGATATCGTAACCATAGCTTCTTTCGCCTGACGCCCAGGCGATTCGGTAACCTGGCGGCCCGGCGCGGGCCCGTTCTCTGCTGAAAAGCGATGAAGACGTCAGCCGGGCGAAAGGCGTTGACAGCCTCTGATTGTCATTGATATCGATAACAATAGAACTGGTCGCGGCGTCGCTCGACGTCGCGATTTGGGCGACGCGATCGGCTGAGCGGCGTCCGAACTCACGTCAAAGCGAGTCGGCGAAAGTCCGAAGGGGAGGAAATGATGGGTGCTCAAAGCCCTGTGCGCGGCCGTGTGCGCGCAACGGAAGTTTCTCACATGGTTCTGGCGCTGGTCGCCGGCGCGAGCGCGTTGTCGGCGCCCGGCGCGTACGCTCAGACCGCGACCCCGCCCAAGGCCGCGGCGGCGAAGCCTGCGGCCCAGGACAACAGCGAGATCAGCACCGTCGACCAGGTGATCGTCACCGGCGTCATGGCCGGAACCGCGGCCAAGAAGGCCAATGTCTCGTTCTCGGTGCTGAACGAAGACGACATGTCCAAGTTCACGCCGATCAGCGCCGACGACATGCTGCGCGACATGCCCGGCGTCGTGGTCGAATCCAATGACGGCGTGGCGCGCAACGAGGTCTTCACGCGCGGCATGACCATCGGCACCGGCGCCAATACGTCGGGCTACTTCTGGACGACCATCCTGGAAGACGGCCTGCCGGTCGTGCCGTTCAAGTTCAGCGGCTTCCAGGACGGCTACTTCTACCGCGCCGATATCTCGACCAGCCGGGTCGAGTCGGTGCGCGGCGGTTCGTCGGCCACCGGTGTGACCACGTCCGTGGGCTCCACGTTCAACTACATCACCGGCACGGTCAGGCCGGGCGGGGTCATCCAGACCCGCCTGGGCTTCGAGGGCGAAGACCTTCACCTGTCGTGGAAGCAGGTCGACGGGGCGTATGGCTGGGTCAACAAGGCCGGCGACGCGGGCGTCGGCGTCAGCGGCTTCTACCGCCGGTCGAACGGCCAGGTGGATCCCGGGTGGGACCTGAACCATGGCGGCCAGTTCAAGGTGAACCTCTACAAGGAATACCAGGGCGCCGGCGGGTCCGGCGCCTTCAACGTGATCCTCAAGCACCTGGACGACACCAACGCCGAGCTGACGACCTTCCAGCAGCCGACCTACGGCTACCAGGACGCACAGGAGATCCCGGGCTTCGGCCGGGACGTGAACCTGTTCATGAACGGCGGCGAGCAGACCGTTCCGAACTATTTCAAGCCGGGCGGCCACACGCTCGATCCGTCGGCCGGCTATCGCTACAAGCAGGACGCCATTTCGCTGAACTGGCGCCACGACACGGACGGCGCCTGGGGCTTCACGGGCGCGCTCCGTGTCCAGAAATCCGACTATCGAGGCCAGTCCTACAAGCCCCAGGGCCTGGCGTCGCTGGCCTCGGCGGCGGCGACGCGCGAGCGTTTCGGCCTGAACATCGACAACCTCGACCGCACGCCCGGCTACTACGAGTTCTACAACGCCGCCGGGGCCCTGGTCGCCAGGGTCGCCAACAACGTGGCCGGCTCGCAGTTGGGAACGAACTACCGCACCGGCGCGGCCTGTCCGCGCGTCACGGCGACCACCTGGCAGACCAACAGCCTGTGCATCGTGGCCAATAGCCTGCCCAATCGTGACATCGACATGCGCGGAGGCCTGGTCACCGCCACCATCCCCAGCGCGAACGGCCGCTTCAATTCCGGAGTCGTGCCGGTCGGCAGCGCCTCGCAGGACCTGGTGCTCCAGACCCGGGCCGAGGACAACGACCGCGGGTCGAAGGACTTCATGGGCAACTTCACCGCCAGCTACCACGGCGAGTCGTATGGCCTGAACTTCGGCGTGTACGTGGCTCGGTCCCATCAGGCCAACGACAACTGGGCCAACGGCCTGGGCGTCTCGGCCTGGGCCGACGGGCAAGTCCAGAACCTGAACGTCAAATATGTCACGGCGTCGGGAACGACCTATCAGCTGACCGACGCCGGCGGCTGGGGCTCATACGGCAGCGGCCTGTTCACGACGGTGTCGCAGCGGGCCAAGATCCTGGAAGTTTCGCCCTATGCCGGCTTCAACTGGTCGCCTGGCAAGCACTGGGACTTCAACGGAAGCATCAAGTACCAGCACTTCAACGCCAAGACCCATTCGGAGACCTGGGACACGCGCAACGCCGGCGCCGCGTCGCTGACCAACGGCGGGCTCGATGGCGATCCGCTGACCGTTTACGACAATGTCTACATGACCCAGACGGCGTCGAAGGTCATTCGCGCCGACCGGGCGCTGGGCGTCGTCGACTACAGCGTGTCGGCTGGGTACAACTTCAACGCCAAGCACAAGATCTACTATCGATACACCGACGCCAAGCAGCCGGCGGCGGGCGTCATCAATCGCTACTCGACGGTGGCCGCCCTGGTTCGTCCGCTCGGTCCGACCGCGTTCATCAAGGGCCACGAACTGGCCTACACGTTCGGTGATCGCAAGTTCAACGGCCAGGTCACCGCCTTCTACCAGAGCTTCGCGGTCAACGATTATCCGACGGCCGTCGATACGGACAACGTCTCGACCTATCTGCTGCCGGAAAACTTCAACACCTACTTCACGCGCGGGATTGAATCGTGGGCGAAGTGGCGGATCACCCGGAACCTCGAGTGGTCTCCGTCCGTGACTTACCTGAACGGCAAGACGACCGCGGCCTATAACTGGCTGAACACCGGCGCCAACGGCCTGGGCGCGGCCGACGATGTCCTTCGTGTCGATGCGGGGATCCTGGCCCGGTCTCCGAAGTGGACGGTCAGCAACACCGTTTCCTACCGATACAAGGATTTCCGCTTCAACGTTCGTCACCGTTTCATGGACGAACGCAAGCTCAACACCAATGCGCTGGACCATCGCTTCCTGCCCAAGCAGGACAATGTGGACGTCTCGGTGCAATACGAAGGCCTGGCCAAGACCAAGGTCACCGTCGACGTGCGCAACCTGTTCGATACGCAGTATGTCTCGGCCTACGATCCGATGATCAGCAGCAATCTTCCGGCCAACGTCCAGGTCTACGACGTCGTCGCCCAGCTGCCGGAGTCCGGCTACCTGCTCAAGCGCAACGCGCCGCGGTCGGTCTGGCTGACCGTCCGCAAGGAGTTCTAGGCGGCCGTGACCAGCGACCACGACCTGAAGCTTGTGGCGCCGTTCAGCCCGACCATCCTCAAGGCGACGATGCCGGACGGGATGGTCGAGCGGCTGAACGCCCGCATCGACGACCTGCTGGGGCGGCAGGACGAGGTCGCCGCCCGCGACTGGTCCGCGCACCTGGCCGGCGTGGTCAGCACCGAGATGCGGTTCACCGACGTCATCCGCGAAATGTCCGAGGTCACCGACTTCCTCTACGATGTCGCGCGCACCTACGCCTACCGCTGCGAAAACGCGCTCATGCACTACGGCGACTACGAGCGGACCGAAGAGCTGGCCGACAAAAAGCTGCGGATCCAGATCAAGGAAGGCTGGGTCAACGACATGGTCGCCGGCGACTACAATCCCGCCCATTTCCACCAGGGCTGCCTGTTCAGCAGCGTCGGCTACCTTCGCGTGCCGCCCGACTACGAGGCCGAGTTCCGGGCCGACAAGGCGCGGCAGAACACCGCCGGGTGCCTGCAGTTCATCGACAGCCGCAGCGCCGTGGGCGTGCGCAACCTGTTCGTCGTCAAGCCGGCGGTGGGCGAGTTCTACCTGTGGCCGTCCTGGATGCTGCACTGCGTCTATCCGTTCCGGAGCCCAGGCGTGCGCCGGAGCATCGCGGTCAACCTGTCCCTGGCCTAGGCGGATCATTATTGAGCAGGAACACGATGACAGCGACGGGGAGGAGACACGGGGTGCGTGACGTGATGCGGCGGGTGTCCGGCCTGGTCCTGGCGGCCTGCCTGATCGGCGGGGCGGCCCAGGCCCAGACCTTGCGGTCGGGGCACCCTTACCTGGCCTTCAGCGACCGCCACGTCGCGCAGTTTCGCGCCCGGGTGGCCGAGGACCCCGACGCCAAGGCGGCTTGGGACCATGCGCACGGCCAGGCCGACGAGGCGTTGACCCGCAAGCCGGCCAACGACCGCGAGCTCAACGCCGCCCTGATGGACCTGGCCCTGGCCTACCGCATGACCGGCGAGCGCCGCTACGCCGACCGCGCCAAGGCCCTGCTGGACGTCTATGCGGCCCGCCCCAACTGGGTCACCGACAAGCCGCTGCTGGCCCGCACCCCGGTCTGGAATTCCGACCTGGGCATGGGGACCAGCGCCTATGTCTACGGCCTGACCTTCGATGCGATCCATGACGCCCTGACCCCGGCCGAGCGCGACCGCCTGGCCAGGGCCCTGGTCAAGGGCGCCATCAAGCCGATCCTGGGCGACTGGGTCGACGGGGCGGAGCGGATCCACAGCCTCGACACCATGGGCCACAACTGGTTCAGCCACATCGTGTTCGGCGCGGGCGTGGCGGCCATAGCGGTCAAGACCGAAGAGCCCCAGGCCGACGCCTGGATCCGGCGCATCGACGAGGCCGCCGAGGAATGGGCCGCCTATGACGGCGGCGCGATCGAGACCAAGCCCCAGCACTTCGCGTCCAACGGCGCCTTCGTCGAAAGCATCAACTACGCCGACTTCGCCGTGGAGGGCTATCTGAGGTTCAAGCGAGCCTGGCTTGACGCCTTCACCGAAAAGCCCGCGCCGACGCCGCGTTTGGACGGAGTCGCCGACCTGTTCATCCAGAACCTCTATCCAACCGGGGTGGGCGCGCTGTCGTCCAACTTCGGCGACGGCAATCCCACCGCCAGCGGGGCGCACGCCCTGATCAACCTGTGGGCCAGCGGCGACCAGAAGCCCCGCTATCTCTGGTATCTGGACCAGGTCCGCTCCAATCCCGGCCAGGATGTCTGGAGCGAGCCGGAGAACATGGTGCAGTGGCCTTCCGCCAAGGCGCGCGCGGAGGCGGCGCGCGGGCCGGACCTGCCGACCCGCTGGATCGACCGGGACCTGGGCTCGGCGACGATGCGCTCGTCCTGGTCGCCGGACGCGACCTATCTGGCGCTCCGTTCCGGCTTCACCTGGAACCACAACCACGCGGACGCCGGCAGCTTCATCCTCTGGCACAAGGGCAAGCCGCTGCTGATCGACTCCGGCAACAGCAGCTATTCGCGGCCCGAATACGACGGCTACTATCGGCAAAGCGTGGCCCACAATGTCGTCACCCTGGACGGCAAGGCCGAGCCGGCCAGCAACACCTATGACGGCTCGCATTTCCCCGGGCGGGTCGATCACCTGGTCGATGCGGGCGACCTGCGCTTCGTCTGGGCCGACGCCACGGGGCCGAACGCCAGCGTCTTCGAGCGCAAGTATCGCAGCTTCCTGTGGCTGGGCGACGTGATCCTGGTGATCGACGACCTGAAGGGCTGGCAGCCGGGTCAGTTCGAGTGGCTGCTGCACTACGAGGGTGAGGCCAAGCGGCAAGGTCAGGTGATCACGGTCAGGAATGGCGACGCCGAGGTGGCCGTCCAGCCGCTGTTTCCGCAGACCCTGCCCGACGGCGGCCTGCCCACCGACTATCCCGAACTGCTGCGCATGGCCCAGGGCGCCGGCCTGAGGGACCACGCGCCCGACGAAGCCCAGCCCTATCTGCGCCTGCAGGCGCCGGGCGTCTCCGACCGCATGAAGTTCATCGTCGCCCTGACCCCTAACGGTCCGGCCAGCGCGCCACGGATCGAGCGTTTCGAGACCAAGGACTACCTGATGGTGCGGCTTCACCAGAAGGGGCAGGTGACCGACGTCTATTTCAACCTGCTGGCCGACGGCCGGATCCGTCACCGCAACGCCAACGCCGATCTCGGCGGCTGGGAGACCGACGCCTACATCCTGGCGCTAACCTATCCCGAGGGCGGGACGCCGCGGAAGCCCGAACGCTGGTTCGTGGCGGACGGCAGCTACCTGCGCCGCGAGGGCCAGGTGGAGCTCGATTCGCTGTCCAAGGCGTTCGTGGTCAGGACGGCCGGCAAGCGGGGGGCCGAGGCCAGCATCGAGGGCCAGCCCGTCCTCGCCGTCCGCTTGGGCTGCGATGGCGCGCGGTCGATCACCGTGGAGGGGGCGGCCGCCGCTTGCGAGCGTGACGTCGCGCTGGTCCGTCGAACCCGCGCCGCGCGATGATGACGGCGTGACCTGAACAAACCGGATCGCCTCTTGGTTCGGGCCAGCTCGGCGAGAAGATCGGTCAGCCCCACGTTTGGACGGGGGCAAGCTCCAATGGCCGAGCGTCGCCAGGAAATGCGTCAAGACGAAAATCTGAGGTCCCGCCCGGACTCAGTCGGGTCGGGAAACGCTCAATCTCCCTGAAGCGTCGCTGCGGGCGGCGCCGGACGACGACTCCCTGTGGGCCGGGACACGGCGTCGCCAGCGATGTAGGCGTGTTGCAAAAAACTTTGTATAAATAAAACGCTACGGTATTTTGGGGCAAATTTTCCCACCGGATCGCATCGAGTGCAAGTGCAAGAGCGCCGCCCGATTATGGAGCGTCCCCTCAAGCACTCATGCAGGGAGAAGGCGCACTGCACCGATGGCCGCAGCGCCTCTGACAAATTGTCTGCTTAATTGCTTCCAGCGAAACTTATAATATGCCTGTGAAGTTGCTCGCTGTGCGTTTGCGATTCCGGCGAAAAATCCACTAATCTTGGGGAGAACGCGAGGGTAAGGCCATTTTTGGCCGTGCTCCGCGCAGGATCCACGCTGACCCCGGAATGCCACCGGTGTCAGTATTAATGCGCAACATTTTGAAATTGAGACCCCATTTGTCTGAGGAATTGGCTTGCTAATTTGTGACAATCCGCTAGGTCAGTAGGGCGATGACAACGTTGCCATTCGATGGTCAGTCAAAGCGGTTCGCGTGGCGCCCTTGGAGCGCCAGAATCCTCGCGAGCAAACGGGAGGGGTAGAAAATGCTTTGCAGGCAGAATGTTCGGCGCGATCTGGACAGCGCCTCCGACCAAGGCTCTAGCGTTCAGGTCCGAACTCATTCCGGCATGGCCAACCGGCGGGACAGCCGCGCGACCTTCAGCGCAGACGGCGACCGCGGCCAGAGGCGCGCGCGGAGGCTGCAACTGCCAAAGACCAGGTCTTCGTCGAACGACGCCAGCCTGCGGCTGTCGTTCTGACACGTCCTTCTCCTGCGCCCTTCGGCGGTTCCTTTCCCTAGCCGAAGGGCGTCTTTTTCTTCTCCGGAGGAGGCTTTGAGCAAGCCAGTATTGATCGTCAGCGGTGAAGCGACCGGCGGCCCCATGGCCGGCTGCCTGGCCCAAGCCGAGTGCGCGGTCCGCCCACCGGCGCTTCGAACGCCGGGGCGTCTGACCGCCGCGCCGATCTTTGAGGCGACCACATGATGCGCGGCGCAGATGCACGGCCACGCAGGCAGGAGGCGGGCGAGGCCCTGTTCGCCGACCGGCTTGGCGCTCTCGAAGAGGCCGATCGTCGCGGCGCCGAACAGGGCCAGCCGCCCGGGGCGGCGCCCCTGATGCCGCCTTGGCGGCCTGGAAGCGCCGAGGATGGCGCGCCGCCGCGCTGGCCAGGCCTAGGTCTGGAGCGTCCGCGTTCGGCCCATGACCAGATGCTGCGCGTCCTGGCCCTGGAAATCATGGACGGCGTCTACGACGTGACCGGCTTTCCGAGCGAAACGGCGCTGCTGCATCGGTTCCAGGTCTCCCGTTCGTTCCTGCGCGAAGTCATTCGGGGCCTGACCGCAAAAGGGTTCCTGAGCGTCAAGACGCGGGTCGGAGCCACGGTCCGCCGGGCGGAACACTGGAGCCATTTTGACCGGGATGTCCTGAGATGGCGTCTGGGGGCGGGCGGCGATCCCGTGTTTGGCGAAGACCTGCGCGCGATGTGTCTGGGTCTGGAGTGCGAGGCGGCGCGCCGCGCGGCCAAGCGGCGTTCGGTCGACGACCTGGAGACCTTGCAGCAGTGTCTGAACGATCTTGCGGCGGAGCCGTCCGACGCAGGGGCTCGCGCCCTCCAGCGGGCCTTCAGGCTGACCATCTGCGCGGCGTCGGACCGGCCGGTCATGCGCTCCCTGTCGGGCCTGATCGAAGCTCAACTGCTGTACGACGCCCGCTGCGGACACGGATCGGCGGCGGCGCGGGCCAAGGCGATGCGCCGGGCCTTCGCCGCGATCCGGGACGGTGACGAGGCCGCCGCCGCCGCCGCCATGCGCGATGTGATCGGCTGACGGACGGCCGGAAATCCGAGATGAGCAACATGAACCTGGACCGTCGTCGTTTCCTTTGGGCAAGTTCGGCCATCGCCCTGGCTGGCGCATCACCCGCCCTGGGCTGGGCGGGCGTCGCGGTCCCCGAGCGATCCTATCCCATGCCGCAGCTCAAGGCGCCCGGGGAGAGGATCTCGCTGGACCAGGGCTGGCGCTTCCATCTGGGCGACGTGCCGTTTCCCAAGATCAGGGGGCATGGCTGGTCCTACGCCAACGCCAAGGCCGGCAACGCCCAGGGCGCGGCGTCGTTCGAGTATGACGACAGCGACTGGCGCGAACTGGACCTTCCGCATGACTGGGTGGTCGAAGGGCCGTTCGACAAGGACGAGAACCTGGCCCAGGGCTATCGTCCGCGCGGCAAGGCCTGGTACCGCCGGGCGCTACGGCTGGATCCCGCCGATCGCGGCAAGCACCTGTCCATCGAATTCGGCGCGATCGCCACCCAGGCCACGGTGTGGTTCAACGGCAGCGTCGTGGCCCACAACTGGAGCGGCTACAACGCCCTGCAGATCGACCTCACCCCGTTCGCCCGCTACGGCGACGAGCTCAACAGCATCGCCGTGCGGGTCGACGCCGATCTGATGGAAGGCTGGTGGTACGAGGGCGGCGGCATCTATCGCCACGTCTGGCTGACCAAGCGCGCGGCCGTGCATATCGCCGACGACGGCGTCCATGCCGATCCGCGGCGGGACGCGGCGGGGCGCTGGACCCTGCCGGTCGTCGCCACCCTGGGCAATATCGGATCCAAGGCCGAGGCGGTCGAGGTCGAGGCCCAGCTGGTCGATCCCTGGGGCAAGGTGGTGGGCGCCGGCCGCGTCGCCGCCGAGGTCCCGTCGCTGGACCAGGCCGAGGCCCGGCTGGTCCTGGAGGTCGCGAGCCCGCGCCTGTGGTCGGTGGACGATCCGGCGCTCTACACGGTGCGCACCCGCGTCTGGCGCGGAGGCCAGCAGGTCGACGAGGCGATCACCTCGACCGGTTTCCGCACGCTGCGGTTCGACCCCGACCAGGGCTTCTTCCTCAACGACCAGTCGCTGAAGATCCAGGGCGTCTGCCTGCATCAGGACCATGCCGGGGTCGGCGTGGCCGTGCCCGACAGCCTGTGGGATTTCCGGTTGCGCCGGATCAAGGCCATGGGCGCCAATGCGGTGCGTTGCGCCCACAACGCCCCGGCCCCGGAGATGCTCCAGGCGGCCGACCGGCTGGGCGTGCTGATCCTCGACGAGAACCGCAACTTCAACCCCAGCCCTGACTACATGCGGCAGCTGGAATGGCTGATCCGCCGCGACCGCAACCATCCCAGCGTCTTCCTGTGGTCGGTTTTCAACGAAGAGCCGATGCAAGGCACGGAGGCGGGCTACCAGATGGTTCGGCGCATGGTCGCGGCCGTCAAGCGGCTGGATGACAGCCGCCCCGTCACCGCCGCGATGAACGACGGCATGTTCACTCCGATCAACGTCTCGCAGGCCGTGGATGTCGTGGGCTTCAACTACCAGCCCGACAGGTATGACCGGTTCCACGCCGAGCATCCGAACCTGCCGATGATGAGTTCGGAGGACACCTCCGCCTTCATGACCCGCGGCGAATGGTTCACCGATCGCGCGCGCAACATCCTGGCCGAGAACGACGAGGAACCGTCGTCCTGGGGCACGACCCATCGCAAGGGCTGGGAGGCGATCGCCAAGCGTCCGTTCGTGGCGGGCGCCTTCCTGTGGTCGGGCATCGACTATCGCGGCGAACCCACGCCGTTCGAATGGCCCTCGGCCAGCTCGTTCTTCGGGGCGATGGATCTTTGCGGCTTCCCGAAGATGGCGTTCTTCCTGCACAGGGCGCAATGGATCAAGGACCGGCCGCTGCTGGACCTGGCCCCGCACTGGACCTGGCCGGGCAAGGAGGGGCAGCCGATCAAGGTGATGGCCCTGACCAACGCCGAGGCCGTCGAGCTGCGCCTCAACGGCCGGCTGATCTCGCGCCAGGCGGTCGATCCCTTCGTCATGCCGTCCTGGACCGTGCCCTATGCGCCCGGCCGGCTGGAGGCGATCGGCTATGTCGGCGGCAAACCGGTGTCGAAGGCGGTGGTCGAGACGGCGGGTCCGCCGGTCGCCCTGCGCCTGACGCCGGATCGGACCGTCCTGACCGGCGACGGCGCCGACGCCGCGCCGATTACGGTCGAGGCCCTGGACAAGGCCGGGCGGCCGGTCCCCACGGCCAATCTGCCGGTGACCTTCGAGATCGCCAACGGACGGATCATCGGCCTGGGCAATGGCGATCCCAACTGCCACGAGCCGGAGAAGGGAAACGCTCGAAGCCTGTTCAACGGCCTGGCCCAGGTGATCGTGCAGAGCGAACAGGGTTCCAGCGGCGTCATGCGCCTTTCGGCCTCGGCGCCGGGGCTGCGGTCCGCACAGGTTCAACTGACCGTCCAGCCCGGGACGCTGCTGGCTGAGCCGCGGACCTCGCCGGTCTCGATCCTGTCCGATTGGCGAATGTCGCCGATGGCCTCGACGCGACCCGATCCCTTAGCCAAGCCGGCCGACAACGACATGAATTCCTGGACCTGGGCCAAGCCCGGTACGTTGCAGGACGCCGATCCGGGCGGTGGCTTCGTGCTCTATCGGCTGGTCTTCACGCCGCGCGCGAAGGTGCGGCGGGGCGGCGGCAAGCTGGTGTTCGGCCGCCTGACCGGTCCGGCCGAGGTCTATATCGACGGCGTCAAGGTGGCGGCCAAGCCTGACGCCGCGGCTGGCGCGCTGACGACGGCGCTGCCGGCCAAGGATGGCGAGCGGACCGTGGCGGTGCTGATGGCCGTGGCGCCGGGCCAGCCTTTCGGCATGGGCGCCCCCGTGGTCGTCGAGGAAGTCGGTTGATGGGCCTCACGACGACGCCGTAGGGGTCCCCGTCGCCTGGAGCGGATTGAACCTGCCGGCGCGCCCGGTCGCTGGGCCACGCCCGGCCGGTCCGGTCGGGGTGTTTTCAGGCGACGCCCTGGATCTCGCGGGAGATCGCCGCGGCGGTGGCCTGGACCTCGGCGATGGTCTCTTCCACCGGCCGCACGCCACGCTTGCAGATGTAGGGCATGGTCAGGGCCGCGATGGCGGCGCCGTCGGCCATGATGGGCGCGGAGACGTCGGTGATGTTCGGCGCCAGGTCGCTTTCGGCGCGCCAATAGCCTTGCCGGACCACGCGCTCGGCATGGGCCAGGAACGCGGTCTGGTCGGCCTGCGAAACCCCGGCGAAGATCACCTCGCGCCACCGGGCCTGCACGGGCGGCGGCTGGAAGGCGTAGAGCACCATCCCCGAGGTCGCCTCCACGATGTCGCGCCGATGGCCGGTGCGCACCGAATAGCCGTAGTAGCCGGGGTTCTCGATCCGGGCCACGACGACGATCTGTTCGCGCGAGGCCTGGGCCAGGTGGCAGGACTGCTCGACCCGCGCGGCCAGCTCGCGCATCGGCGGCAGCGCCGCCTCCAGCAGGGTCTTGACCGGGGCGCGCGCCATGCCCAGCCGGAACAGCCGGTTGGTCAGCTCATAGCCTTCCGCGCCCGGGGCCGTCTCGATGAAGCCCTTGAACTCCAGCACGTGGATCATCCGGAAGATCTCGCCGACCGACCGCTCCAGCGCCACCGAGATCTGGGAAAGGGTCATGGCCTGGCCGTGGGCCGCCAGCAGATCGAGGATGTCCAGCCCCTTCTCCAGGGCCGGCGCGGTGTACTTGCGATCCGACATGGCGGGACCTTCGAAACCTGACCTTCCAGCCTCTAGCTTCCGGCTCGCGCCCCGGCAAGCCGGACGAACAGTTCCCGGCGCCCAGGCGTCGAGGTCATTCCACCGTCACCGACTTGGCCAGGTTCCGCGGCTGGTCGACGTCGGCGCCTTTCACCACGGCGACGTGGTAGGCCAGGAGCTGGATGGGGGCCGACATCACCAGGGTCGACACCAGCGGATCGCTGGCCGGGGCGGTGACCACCACGCGGGCGCCGGCCGGGGCGTGCCGGGCGCCTTCGGGGTCGGTGATGAACACCACCTGGCCGCCGCGCGCCATCACCTCGCTCATGTTCGAGGCCGACTTCTCGAAATAGCTGTCGTAGGGGGCCAGGATGATGATCGGCGTCTGGTCGTCGACCAGGGCGATCGGACCGTGCTTCAGCTCGCCGGCGGCGTAGCCCTCGGCGTGGATGTAGCTGATCTCCTTCAGTTTCAGCGCGCCTTCCAGGGCCAGGGCCGACATCGGGCCGCGGCCCAGGAACAACACGTCGCGGGCCTTGGCGATGTCGAAGGCGATCTCCTTGAGGGCGTCCTCCAGACCGATGGCCTCGGCGATCAGCCGCGGGGCCTCCAGCATCAGCCGGACCATCCGCTGCTCCTCGGCGGCGTCGATCGTCCCGCGCGCCTTGGCGGCGGCGACGGCCAGGGCGATCATCACGCTGACCTGGGCGGTGAAGGCCTTGGTCGAGGCCACGCCGATCTCGGGCCCGCAGTGGATCGGCCAGACCACGTCGACTTCGCGGGCCATGGTCGATTCCTGGGCGTTGACCACCACGGCGCTCTTCATGCCCTTGGCCTTGCAGTAGCGCAGGGCCGCCAGGGTGTCGGCGGTCTCGCCCGACTGCGACATGGCGATAACCAGCGAGCCGGGCCGCAGGGCCGGCTGTCGGTAGCGGAATTCCGAGGCGATCTCGACGTCGACCGGCAGGTCGGCCAGCTGCTCGATCAGGTACTTGCCGATCACCCCGGCGATGTAGGAGGTGCCGCAGGCGACGATCTGGATCCGCTCCAGCGCCTTGAAGTCGACGTCGCCCGGTATGGCGGTGCGGGCGGTCAGGGCGTCGACATAGGCCGAGATCGTCCGCTGGCAGCCTTCCGGTTGGTCGTGGATCTCCTTTTCCATGAAGTGCCGGTAGTTGCCCTTCTCCATCATCACCGCCGAGGCGGGGACCACCTTGACCGGGCGTTGAACGGACGCGCCCGAGGCGTCGAAGATCCTGGCGCTGTCGTGGTCGATGGCCACGTAGTCGCCCTCCTCCAGATAGATCACCCGGTTGGTGAACGGGCCGACGGCCAGGGCGTCCGAGCCCAGGAACATCTCGCCCTGGCCCTCGCCGACCACCAGGGGACTTCCACGACGCGCCCCCAGGACCAGATTGTCGGCGCCCTCGACCAGCACCGCCAGGGCGTAGGCCCCGGTCAGGCGGTCGAGCGTGGCCTTGAACGCCTCCAGCGGCGCCAGGCCCGTGGCCAGCTCGGCGTCGATCAGCTGGGCGATCACCTCGGTGTCGGTGTCGCTCTCGAAGGTGCGGCCGGCCGCCTTCAGCTCGGCCTTCAGCTCGGCGAAGTTCTCGATGATGCCGTTGTGCACCAGGGTGACGCGGCCGGCGGTGTGGGGGTGGGCGTTGGTGACGGTGGGCGCGCCATGGGTGGCCCAGCGGACGTGGCCGATGCCGTTCTGGGCGACCAGGGGCTGTTCGGCCAGCACGGCCTCCAGGTTCCTGATCTTGCCCTGGGCTCGCCGGCGCTCGACCCTGCCGCCCCCTGGGCCGTCCACGACCGCCGCGACGCCGGCCGAGTCGTAGCCGCGATATTCGAGCCGCTTGAGGCTGTCGACCAGGCGCCCGGCGACGGGTTCTTTTCCGACGATGCCGATGATGCCGCACATGGGCCATGATCCTTTGTAGAACGCCGCGCCTGGGACTATTGCTACGATGCGGGTTATTTCGCGCTGGGCCTTTAGCATTCGTGCAGATCCAGCCCTCATAAATCTGCATTTCGGATCATTACGCCGTCCGACCTAGATCTAACCGAGACCAGACCATGAGCAAGCGCGCCTATTTCGGCACCGACGGCATCCGCGGCCAGGCCAACAAGCATCCGATGACCGCGGAGGTCGCCCTGCGGGTCGGCCTGGCGGCCGGCAAGCTGTTCCGCTCGCAGGACGACCGCCGCCACCTGGTGGTGATCGGCAAGGACACCCGCCTGTCGGGCTACATGATCGAGCCGGCCCTGGTCGCCGGCTTCGCCAGCGTCGGCATGGACGTGCGGCTGTTCGGACCGCTGCCCACCCCGGCCGTGGCGATGATGACCCGCTCGATGCGGGCCGACCTGGGCGTGATGATCAGCGCCAGCCACAACGACTTCGCCGACAACGGCATCAAGCTGTTCGGCCCCGACGGCTACAAGCTGTCGGACGAGCAGGAGCTGAAGATCGAGGTCCTGATGGACGAGGGCCTGCAGGAAGGCCTGGCGCCGCCGCGCGGCCTGGGCCGGGTCAAGCGCATCGACGACGCCCAGGCCCGCTATGTCGAGATCGTCAAGGCCACCTTCCCGCGCCACCTGTCGCTGTCGGGCCTGAGGGTGGTGATCGACTGCGCCCATGGCGCGGCCTATCGCGTGGCCCCCACCGCCCTCTACGAGCTGGGCGCCGAGGTGATCGAGGTTGGGGTCACCCCTGACGGGACCAACATCAACGCCGAATGCGGCTCCACCCACCCCGAAGCCATGGCCAAGCTGGTGCGGGAATACCGGGCCGACATCGGCGTAGCCCTGGACGGCGACGCTGACCGGCTGGTGATCTGCGACGAGAAGGGCGTGGTGGTCGACGGCGACCAGATCATGGCCATCATCGCCCTGGCCCTGGCCAAGGCCGGCAAGCTGAAGTCGGGCGGCGTGGTCGCCACTGTCATGTCCAATCTCGGCCTCGAGCGGCTGATGACCGACAACGGCCTGAAGCTGGAGCGCACCAGCGTCGGCGACCGCTATGTGATGGCCCGCATGCGCGAGGGCGGCTTCAATATCGGCGGCGAGCAGTCGGGCCACGTGATCCTGTCGGACTTCTCGACCACCGGCGACGGCCTGATCGCGGCCCTGCAGGTCATGGCGGTGATGATCCAGACCGGCCAGCCGATGAGCGCCCTGGGCCGCCAGTTCGAGCCGGTGCCGCAGCTGCTGGAAAACGTCCGCTTCGCCGGCGGCAAGCCGCTGGAGCACAAGACCGTCAAGGAGGCCATCGCCGACGGCGAGGCCCAGCTGAACGGCGCGGGCCGCATCGTGGTCCGCCCGTCCGGCACCGAGCCCCTGATCCGCATCATGGCCGAGGGCGACGACCCGGCGCTGGTCAAGAAGGTGGTCCGGTCGATCGTCTCGGCGGTGAAGGCGGTTTAGTCGCAGAACCTGCGGCCCCGAGGGCGAAACCTCGTCCTTCGACAAGCTCAGGATGAGGTTTTCCAGCGCGGCGCCGAAACGATCCTCATCCTGAACCTGTCGAAGGACGAGGATCACGCAGGGGGTTCGACGCCGTTATCTGAGTCCCGAAACGCACTGCGCCCCGAGGGTGGACCCTCGGGGCGCGCGCGGACCTGAGCTGGCGGGCGGCGTCAGGCCGCCGTCTTCCAGTTCGGTTCCAGCACCACGTGCGGCGGGCAGGGCGCGATCTGGCCGTGCGGCAGGCCGCGCAGTTCGTTGGCGAAGCCGTGGTTGACGTCGCGGTGGTGGGCCTCGTCGGCGCGCACCACCTCGACCACCTCGCGCAGGGTCGCGCCGGCCGGCAGGTTCCAGTAGTCCAGCGCGATCTGCGGCGCGGCCACGTTCTCGGACCGGCCTTCGTCGATCTCGGCCAGGTAGTGGGTGTAGCTGATCACCGCTTCTTCCTCGAAATAGCCGACCACGCGGTGGGCGGTCTTGGAGGAGACGAGATAGAGGCCGAAGAAGAACAGGTAGAACACCCACTGGGCGGCCACGACCACGAAGCGTTCGAACATCGTCGGCTTGGCCACCTGGATGAAGGTCATCAGGTGCATCCGCTCGTTTTCGGCCTCGTCCATCAGGGTCTTGATCCAGCCCCGGTCGTCCTCCATCCGGCGCAGGCACTTCAGGTGGTTCAGCGTCGCGCCGACCATGCCAGGCACGGCCGCCACGGTTTCCAGGACCACAGCCCGGTGGCCGTAGCGCTTGGCGAAGAAGGTGTCGGCGAAGAAGCGCAGCAGCTTGACGAAGCCGTAGGCGACGCGGTCAGAGGCGCCGGCGGGCTTGTGGTGGACGGTCAGGTCAATGGCTGGGCTGGTCATGGCGGTTATCCCCGGTTCGGCCCGTGTCGGACCGTTCATGACGCCGTGATACGCCCGCGCCGTCCGCCGCGAAATTCGGGAGCGCCCCCTAACGGACGCTCCCTAAGGGAGGCTACGTATCCCCGTTCGCCGAGGCTTGAAGGCGCCGAAAAAGACCCCCTCGCCCTTTCGGGAGAGGGGGCGGGAGAGGGGGCGGGAGAGGTCTAGTCGCCGTCCACGCCCTCGACGACGGCGCGCAGGTAGTCGACGTGGCGGCGGAAGGCCTTGCGGCCGGCGGGGGTCAGGGCCACGCGGGTGCGGGGCTTCTTGCCGACGAAGTCCTTGGCGATCGCCACGTAGCCGGCCTTTTCCAGGGTGGTCAGGTGGCTGCCCAGGTTGCCGTCGGTGGCCTGGGTCACGGCCTTGAGGCGCGAGAACTCCACCGGGTCGGCGTCGCGCTCGGCGTGCAGCGCGGCCATGATCTTCAGCCGCAGGGGCTGATGGATCAGTTCGTCCAGTTCGGCCATGCTCACGCCCTCCGCAGCCACAGGCCGCCCACGAACAGCCCGCCGCCGCCGACCGCCGCCATCCAGAAGGCCAGCCACGGCTGGAAAAAGAAGAAGCCGACCAGGCTGGCGACGAAGATCGCCGCGCCGATCCACAGGTAGCGAGGGGCGAAGGCGATGCCGGCGCCGGCGTAGACCAGGCCGGTCATCAGCCCCGGATAGACGATGGCCGGTTCGACCGACGTGGGTCGGAAAACCACATAGGTGGCCGCCATGAAGGCCATGATCGCCACGATGGCGGCCGCGACCTTCCAGCCCTGGCCCGCCTTGGCCGCGGCCTTGTCGCCGCGGCGGCCGAGCAGGAGGCTCGCCGCGATGCCGATCGCGTCCAATATCAGCCAGGCCAGACCCCAGCGTTCGGGCGGCAGCACGCCCATGGCGGTGTAGCCCGCCGCCCAGACGACACCCCAGACCATCAGGATCGGCCCGCCGACCTGGTAGGTCTTCAGCAATCGGCCGCGGCCGGTCGTGCTCTCGATATCGGCCAGCGCGGACGCCGCCTCGGTCTTGGAAATGCCCATCGCACCCTCCTCTGCAAGTTCGCGCCCAGAGCGCTCTGTGATGCAGAGTTATCATACGTTGATGCTCTGTCAAGCAGAGTGTTCTGCCGACGGGGCCGATTGGGAAGAGCGCCGAACCAGCGGGCGACCCGCGGGTGGACGCTCCCTTACGCCATCGACCTCAACGCCGATCGGCGACCAGGTGATTGCTTACGCGCTGAAGTAGGCCGTCGAGCGTTCAAAGGCCGCGTTCGCTGAGGGCGCCGAGACGCCCTTCGTCGAACGCGGCGCTGAGCAGGGAGCCGTCCTGGTTGGTCCAGACGTAGACGTCCTGGCCTGCGGACGGAACGAGTGCGCCGATCACCGTTTCGTCGAGTCCGCGAAGGCGACCTGGCGCGCCGATGACCTTGACGGCTTCGGCGTAGGTCATGCCGGGATGCAGCCGGCGCATCTCCGAGCGCGTCACCAGCTTGGGCGCGCAGCCGACGAGCGCGGCGCTGATCAGCGTCAGCGCCAGGACAACTTTCATCCTTCAGCTCCCCAGCTTCGGCGCCTTGAGCCGGCGCTTGTTGACGTGTGCGGTCGGGGCCGGGGCCTCGACCTCCTCGGGATACTCGCCCTTGAAGTAGAAGCGCTGCCACGCCTCCTTCATCGCCTCGGGCTCGCGCTTGAAGATCCGGGCGTTGAACTCGCCGCGCTTGGCGGCCCAGGTGTCGTACTGCTTGCGCAGGTCCGGATTGGAGTTCATCGACCGGATCACCGGCTGCACCTGCTCCAGCGGCTTGTCCTGGATCATCATGAAGAAGCAGAACGGCTCGCCCTTCTCGAAGCGCACCGTGCCGGGGCGGGTGAAGATCCAGTTCATCGTGAAGGGGAAGGGCAGCCAGTCGGTCTCGACCAGCCCCGCCAGCGGCTGGACGCCGTCCTTGACGTGGTTCGGCGGGCCCATGGTCCAGATCGACCAGCCCGGCGGGGTGCGGAACAGGTAGCCGGTATGGAAGGTGATCGTCCCGCGCGAGAAGTGCGACTTGACGAAGTCGTCGAAGCCCGGATGCGGATGGTCGGAGCGGAAGGTGATGCAGTTCTGGTGCGCCCCGCCGTCCCAGGTCGCCGTGAAGCCGACCGGGCACAGGATCTCCCAGCCGGTGGTGTTGGCCATGGTCAGGGGCAGGCAGCGATAGGGATGGCGGTCGGCGAAATGGTCCATCCAGGCCCGCTGGGGTCGTCCCGGCACGATCTCCGGCGGGCGGGCCTCGGTGGGATAGCACTCCAGTTCCATGCCGGCTCTCTTCTTCCCTAGCTGGTCTTGCGTCTGGTCTAGCGGGCGCGGGCTCGGCTAGGAAGTCCCCCCATGAAGACCTCGATGAAGACCCGCGCCGACCTGCTGTCTTTCCTCGACGCCCACGGCGTCGCTCACGCCACCCTCGACCATCCGCCGGTGTTCCGCGTGGAGGAGGGGCTGGAGATCAAGGCGGCCCTGCCCGGCGGCCATACCAAGAACCTGTTCCTCAAGGACGCCAAGGGCCAGCTGTGGCTGATCTCGGCCCTGGGCGAGACGGCGATCGACCTCAAGCGCCTGCACACGGTGATCGGCTCGGGCCGGCTGTCGTTCGGCAACGCGGAACTGATGCTGGAAACCCTTGGGGTCACTCCGGGCTCGGTCACCGCCTTCGGCCTGATCAACGACACCGACCATCGCGTGCGCTTCGTGCTCGACGCGGCGCTTGCCAAGGCCGACCCGGTCAACTTCCATCCTCTGTCCAACGACGCCACCACGGCCGTGTCGCAGGCGGGCTTCCGTCGGTTCCTGGCGGCCCTGGGGGTCACGCCGATGATCGTCGATTTCGCGGCCATGGCGGTCGTTCATTAAGCCGATCGACCGATTGCGAACCGCGCCCCGAGAGACCATCTTGGCCGGCGGGAGGGGACGCCTGCGTCCCGCCCCCGCCGATCCATTCGGCGCCCCGTGCGTTCAAGACCCGCGTATTAGAGAGACCCCATGGCCCTGATCGGCGAAAAACCCGCTCCCATCCAAGCCGGCGGCCCCAATGGGCAAGGGGGGGGCAAGAGCCCGCACATCAAGGACGGCACGGACGCCAGCTTCATGGCCGACGTCATCGAGGCCTCCAAGACCCAGCCGGTGATCGTCGACTTCTGGGCCACCTGGTGCGGACCGTGCCGCCAGCTGACCCCGGCCCTGGAAAAGGCGGTCAACGCCGCCGGCGGCGCGGTCAAGCTGGTCAAGATCGACGTCGACAAGAACCCCGGCTATTCGGGCCAGCTGCGCGTGCAGTCGATCCCCACCGTCTACGCCTTCGTCAACGGCCAGCCGGTCGACGGTTTCCAGGGCGCGCTGCCCGAGAGCCAGGTCAAGGCGTTCATCGACCGCCTGGCCGGGCCGCCGGCCGAGAGCGACGTCGACGCCCTGCTGGCCATGGCCAAGGAGTCGCTGGACCTCGGCGACCTGGGCGGCGCGGCCCAGGCCTTCGCCCAGGTGCTGCAGATGGATCCGGCCAACGTCAAGGCCATCGGCGGCCTGGCCCGCTGCTACCTGGCCGGCGGCGACCTGGAGGGCGCCCGCGAGGTGGCCGCCACGGCTCCGGCCGGCGCCAAGGACCCGGACCTGGAAAGCGTTCGCGCCGCCCTGGCCCTGGCCGAGGACGCCCCGTCCGAGACCGCGCCGTTCGAAAAGCGCCTGGCCGCCAACCCCGACGACCACGAGGCCCGCTTCGAACTGGCCAAGGCCCTGGCCGGCGCCGGCCAGCTTCAGGCCGCTTCCGACCATCTTCTGACCATCATCGAACGCGACCGTGCCTGGAACGACGAGGCGGCCCGCAAGCAGCTGCTGACCGTGTTCGAGGCCGCCGGCTACGCGTCGGAAGTCGCCAAGGCCGGCCGCAAGCGGCTGTCATCGATCCTGTTCAGCTAGGCCAGGTTGGCCGGATAAGGGAGCGTCGCATGCCAGGATCCTATCGAAGGGCGGACGACCTGCCGCTGGTGATCCCGGTGTTCCCGCTGGACGGCGCCCTGCTGCTGCCGGGCGGGCAGCTGCCGCTGAACATCTTCGAGCCGCGCTATCTGAACATGTTCGACGACGCCATGTCGGGCGAGCGGATCATCGGCATGGTCCAGACCCGCCCGGGCGGCGACGTCGAGCGGCCCAACCTGGCGCCCGTCGGCTGCGCGGGCCGGGTGACCAGCTTTGCCGAGACCAGCGACGGCCGCTACCTGGTCACCCTGACCGGGGTCTGCCGCTTCCGGGTCGGCGACGAGCTGCCGGCCCGCGGGCCCTATCGCCAGGTGCGCGCCGACTTCACGGCGTTCGAGGCCGACCTGCGCGAAGGGGCGCCCGACAGCGCCACGGCCGGTGATCCGTCGTCCCTGCTGGACGCCCTGCGCCGCTATCTCGACCACCGCGGCCTGGCCATCGACTGGAGCAGCGCCGAGGCCGCGCCGTCCGACGCCCTGATCAACAGCCTGGCCATGGCCCTGCCGTTCGAGCCGGTCGAGAAACAGGCCCTGCTCGAGGCCCCGACCCTGGCCGAGCGCCGCGACACCCTGGTGGCCCTGCTGGAGATCGACGCGGCGGCCGGCGACGACGAAGACCCGACGATGATCCAATAGGCGGTCTTGCGTCCTTCGAGGCTCGCCTTCGGCTCGCACCTCAGGATGAGGAACTCGCAGCCACGACGCGCCTCATCCTGAGGCGCCCGTGCAGCGGGCCTCGAAGGACGCAAGACGTTTGCCGCCGGTGAAAAACCGCCTACAACACGCCCCATGACCGCCGCTCCGCCGCCTCCGCCCGCCGATCTCGACCCGCGCCTTCTGGAGGTGCTGGTCTGTCCGGTCAGCCGCGCGCCGCTGTTCTACGACCGCGCCCGCGGCGAGCTGATCAGCAACGCGGCCAAGCTGGCCTATCCGATCCGCGACGGCGTGCCGATCATGCTGCCCGAGGAAGCCCGCAGCCTGGAAGAGTAGCGGGCGCGCTGAAGATCCTCCCCCTGTGGGGGAGGTGTCGGCGCAGCCGACGGTGGGGGGAGTGATCCCGCCTCGCCAAGGCTCCCCCCACCGATCGCTTCGCGATCGCCTCCCCCACAGGGGGAGGAACGCTAAAGCGCCACGCCTCGCAGCAGCTTAGGCAGGTCGCCCACCCCGCCGCCGGCCTCGTGCATGAAGAACCGCCGGGCCGGGGCGATGCGGTTGACCGCCGCCATGCCGACGCCGCGCGCCAGGCGCAGCAGCGGGTTGTTGTTGGAGAACAGGCGCACGAAGCCGTCGAAGGCCAGGGCGTTGCTGACATTGTCGAACCGCCGCCAGCGGGCGTAGCGCTCCAGCGTCGCCTCCGCGCCGATGTCCTCGCCGTTGCGCAGGGCCTCGGCCACCACCTCGGCCAGGGCCGCGGCGTCCTTCAGGCCCAGGTTCAGGCCCTGGCCGGCGATCGGGTGCACGCCGTGGGCGGCGTCGCCGATCAGGGCCAGGCGCGGGGCGACCAGCCGCTCGGCCAGCGACAGCGACAGCGGATAAACGAAGGTCGGACCGGCCATCTCGACCGCGCCCAGGAACTCGCCGAACCGCCGCATCAGGTGGGCGTGGAACGCCTCGGGCGCGGCGTTGCGCAGGGCTTCGGCCCGGTCGGTGCTTTCGGTCCAGACCAGGCTGGCGCGATTGTCCGTGAGCGGAAGAATAGCGAACGGGCCGCTGGGCAGGAAATATTCGTGGGCCACGCCCTGGTGCGGATGCTCCATGCGGACGGTGGCCACGACGCCGCTTTGGCCGTAGCTCCAGCCGATGTCGCCGATGCCGGCGGCCTTGCGCAGCACGCCGTTGCGGCCCTCGGCGCTGACCACCAGCGGGGCGCTGAGGGCCCGGCCGTCGGTCAGGGTCAGGGTCGCGCCGGCGGGGGTGACCTCCAGCGCCTTGGCGGCCGCCGGGGCCAGCACGGTGACGCCCTTGTCGAGCACCGTCCGGGCCAGGGCGGCCCGGATTTGGCGGTTCTCGATCAGATAGCCCAGGGGCTCGCCCTCGGAGCGGTCGGCGATCTCGCTGCTGTCGAAGCGCAGGAAGAACGGCGAGGGCCCGCCCGTGCTCGGTCCGGGGGTCTTGCCGTCGGTGACCAGGATCTGCTCGATCCGCTGGGCGTGGGGCGCCAGGGCCGCGCCGGCCCCGATCGCCCGCCACTGGCGGAACGACGAATAGGCTATAGCCGACGAGCGGCCGTCGAAGCTTTCCGCCAGCTGGGCGTCGAACGGCTGGGGATCGACCAGCAGGGCCTTGACCCCCGCCGAGGCCAGGGCGAGCGCCAGGGTGGTCCCGGCCATGCCGGCTCCGGCGATGATGACGTCGGCGTCGTGGTCGCGCATGGGCGGATATGGCGCGCGCGGGGCGGTGGTGTCTAGAGACTGCGGTGACCGGGGCGCTGATGGCGGCTTTCGACCCTAGTCGGACGTTTAGGCAGTCAGTTCGGTTACAGCGCGAGCGAGCTCAAGAGAACCTCTTGGCCCGCTTAGTGCCCTCGCTCCAACTCGATGATTGCACCATAGGCTAGCGTTAGCCCGTTTGAAGCGCTCCGCCGATACCAGAACAGAGACTGCACCAAGTCGATGCCATATCCGCCGAACCCACGCTCGTATGCCAAACCAAGCATATATTGGGCCTCAGGCAGCCCGTTTGCGCAGGATGCGAAGGCGATCTCTGAAGGCGACAGCGTGTTGGGGCACACGCCACCTGCGGCGGCACGTTCGTACATCATCATCGAATCCGCCCGGATGCCGGACAGCGCGCCGGCCGCTGTGATAAATTGGATATTGTTCCGTCGGGCGGAAATCACATACGCCGCCACCGGATCACCGGCGGCCGCCCAGCATTCTAGTCGGCCAAGTTTAAACCGCTCTTGAATACGCTTAGCGTCAATTCGCCTCGAGTAATCAGAATAGGCGAGCCCAATTGGATCGAACTTCGAGCTTTGAAGCTTCCTTTGAATGTCCCGAAGCGCAAACGACGACGGAGCTGGTCCTTGGCAGATCACGGAGCGCGGCAGCTGATCCAGCGGGCTAGCGAAGGCATTGGACACACTTAGCGTCAGGTTTAAAGCGAACGCTCCTGCGCTAAAGCCGATGAACGGGTTCATATGGCTTGGACCCCACGGTTATGACTGTCGGCTGTGCCATAACGCGTGCCCTATGCAGATCAAGAAACAATGACCGAAACCCACCTTCTCGGCCGGTCGAAGTGTCTGCTCTCGGGAGCGTGGCCTGGTCGCCGGGGCGGTCGGGCCGGACGAGAGGGTGAAGACCTTCGATTTTTGATCCGCTCATCCCGGCGAATGCCGGGACCCAGATGGAATGGCGGCGTGGCTGACGCCAGGAACGCTGAGCTTATCCAGTCAGTCTCTCAGTTTTGGGATCTGGGTCCCGGCATTCGCCGGGATGAGCGGAGGTGTGGGGTTATCCTCGGCGGATAGCGGACAAAGCCTCGAAATTTCAACGCCCTGAACTTTCTCGACCCCAATCTGTCCCCACCCTCCCAGACCCCCTTATCCTGACTTCACCTCGACGCGGGGAAAGGGCGCATGGCCAGCGACCGATGCGGCGGCGGGGGGCGATCGAGCGGGAAGCTCCGTCGGCGGTCCTTCGGGACCAAACCTCGCGTCTCTGGAGCCGGTCGGGCCTGGAACACAAAAACGACGTGGCGCGAGGGCTGGCGGAGCAACAGGCGGGCGGTGATGCGCTCGCGGTCCGGGACCGGGGTTCGTTGACCTGGCCCGCCCGTCGGAGGCTTCAAGGCGGCGAGGTCCGAACAGGGCTCAGCGCCGCGGGCTTCCGGATAACGACCGCGCGGAGCGATCGGGCTTCGTCGAAACGGTTACTACTCAAACACTCCGGACGATGTCCGGCGCTCCGCGTCCCTTTCCATCAGCTCAGCGAGAGATCGCGTGAGAACGAGAGATCATGCCCGCGAACACTTGCCCCCACCTGACCGCTGCGCGGTCTGTCCGCCCCCGGAGGGGGCGGAGCCGCTTGCGCCTAGGGCAGCGGCCGCGGCTTGCGGTCCTCGCCGATCGCCACGAAGGTGAACACCCCTTGCGTCACCTTGTGGGCCTGCTCGCCGTCGCGGCGGCGGCGCCAGGCCTCGACCTCGACCTTCAGCGAGGTGCGGCCCACATGGACCACCTTGGCGAACAGGCTGACCTCGTCGCCGACGAACACCGGGCTGAGGAAGGTCATGCCGTCGACGGCGATGGTGGCGCAGCGGCCGGCGGCGCGGTGGAAGGCGATCGAGGCCGCCGCCAGGTCCATCTGCGACAGCAGCCAGCCGCCGAAGATGTCGCCCTCGGGATTGGTGTCGGACGGCATGGCGATGGCCCGCAGCACCGGCGGCTCGTGCGGCCACTCGGCGGCCTCCCAGGCCTTGGCCAGGGATTCGGCGCGCTGCAGCGCGGGGATGTCGGTCATCGCGGCGGTGGCCTAGTGGCCGCCGGAGCCTTCGTAGACCCCCGGGGCCAGCTGCTCGTCCTCGTCGTGGCCGGCGGCGGTCGAGGCCACGAAGCGGCGGTCGCAATAGGGGCAGTCGACGAAGCCGGCCGCGCCCATCTCCAGCCAGACGCGCGGATGGCCCAGGGCGCCGCCGACGCCGTCGCAGGCGATGCGGTGCGAGCGGACCATCACGGTTTCCGGGGCGGGACCGGCGCCGACGTCGACGACCGTGGGCTCCATGGCGGTGGGAGCGGTGGACTTGGCCTTGCGCGCCATGTTCGTGAAACCCTTGAAAATCAGACGCGGCCTTGGCGTGGCGGCGATGCAGGCATACCTATGCGACCCATCGCGCCGTCGTCAATTGAAGGCGCGCCCCTTCGTTTCCCAATACCGCTGCAAAGCGGCGCATCTGGACGCTCCATGGACCTGCCCGCCTACGCGATCGAAGCCGAAGGCCTGTTCAAGACCTATCCCGCCACCAAGACCGCTCCGGAGAAGCGGGCTTTGAACGGCATCGACCTGAAGGTGCCGCGCGGCTCGATCTTCGGCCTGTTGGGGCCGAACGGCGCGGGCAAATCGACCTTCATCAACATCCTGGCCGGCCTGACCCGCAAGAGCTCGGGCAAGGTGCGGATCTGGGGCCGCGACATCGACGAGCGGCCGCGCGACGCCCGCGCCGCCATCGGCGTGGTGCCCCAGGAGCTGGCCGCCGACGTGTTCTTCACCCCGCGCGAGTCGCTGGAGGTGCAGGCCGGCTTCTACGGCGTGCCCAAGAACGAGCGCCGCACCGACGAGCTGCTCAACGCCCTGGGCCTGGGCGACAAGGCCAACGCCTATGTCCGCCAGCTATCGGGCGGCATGAAGCGCCGGCTGATGGTGGCCAAGGCCATGGTCCACCAGCCGCCGGTGCTGATCCTCGACGAGCCCACCGCCGGGGTCGACGTCGAGCTGCGCCGCCAGCTCTGGCAATATGTGACCGGCCTCAACCAGCTGGGCGTGACCATCGTCCTGACCACCCACTATTTGGAAGAGGCCCAGGAGCTGTGCGACCAGATCGCCATCGTCAACCGCGGCGAAGTGGTGGTCTGCGAGCCGACCGGAACCCTGCTGCGCCGGATGGACAGCCGCAACGTGGTGGTCACGCCCGAAGAGCCCGTCACCGTCGCCCCGCTGCTGCCGGGTTTCGAGACCCGGCTGCGCGGGGCCGGGGCCTTCTCGGTCTCGTACCGCACCGGCCAGTCCAGCGTCGAACAGGTGCTGGCGGCGGTCCGCGCCGAGGGGCTGAAGATCAAGGACATCGCCACCGAGGACCCGGACCTGGAGGACGTGTTCGTGTCGCTGACCTACGGCGATCCTAACGCGAAGGACCCGCTGAAGACCTGAACTTGCCTAAAAGGCCCTCCCCCTGTGGGGGAGGCGGCCCGAATGGGCCGGTGGGGGGATAGGGCAGGCGGTAGATCACTCCCCCCTCCGTCGGCTTCGCCGACACCTCCCCCACAGGGGGAGGAATTAAGGCAGCGCCTTGACGAACGCCCGGACCACCGTCGCCGAGTTCTCGGCCGCGAACTTCAGGAACACCGGGAACTGGTTGCCGGCCGGATCGCCGCCGGCCAGGTCCGACAGGCTGCGGAAGGCGATGAACGGCGTGCGGTTGACATAGGCCACCTGGGCGACGGCGGCGCTTTCCATGTCCAGCACCCGGGCGCCGAACACATCGTGGGCGTATTGCCGGAAGGCGGCGTTGTCGACGAACACCGGCCCCGAGCCGCCCACCCCGCCGACCACCACCTTGGGCGGCTTGGCCAGGCACTGGTCGGCGGCGCAGCGCTTCAAGGTCAGGCCCGCGACGCTGCGGCGGGCCAGGTCCAGCAGGGCCGGATCGACCGGAAAGTCCTTCAGGTCCTCGGGGTTGCCGTCGTCGCGGGTCACGGTCACGGCGCGCGGATACATCATGCCGAAGTTCGTCCGGCCGTCGGTCAGGCCCGGCGTCGGGGCGAAGCCGCCGGGAACCTCGCGGGCATAGGCCATCTCCGACGACTGCACCCAGCGCTCGGGGGCGACCACGTCGCCGACCTCCAGGGCCGGGTCGGCCCCGCCGGCCACGCCCGAAAAGACGATCCGCTCGATCCTGAACCGGTCCAGGGCCCCCTGGGTGGTCATGGCGGCGTTGACCATGCTGATCCCGCTGAGGAACAGCACCACCGGCTTGCCTTCCAGGGTCCCGGTGACGAACCGCGTCCCGGCGGCGGCGTATTCGCGCTTGTCGACCGTCGCCGCCTCCAGGGCCGCCAGTTCGGGCGGGAAGGCGCTGATCACCGCCGTGCGCGGGGCGGGATCCAGAGGCTCGGCGGCGTGGGCGGAAAGGGGCGCGCTGGCCAGCAGCAGGGTCAGGAGGAGGCGCATGGCGGCTTTCGGGGCGGCTTCGGGGTGAAGGCGATTCGCCGGCCACCCTAGCCGCCGCGCTGGCCATGAGGCGAGGCCTCCTGCGCCGCCGAGCCAAGGATCGGGCGCCGACGCCTCGCGGGCGGGCAGCGCAGGGCGGGGCCGACGCTCCCGACGATCCCCGATTGCGTCGCGGGCCGCATCGGTGGAGGTTCACCGCCGGATTTCAGGTGGGGCTTGTATGCGTAATTTGTGGTTTCGGATCGTCCTGGCGCTGACGCTCGCCCTGGGCCTCGGCCTCGCCGGCGCCCAGGCGGCGTCCCCGTCCGGCAAGCGCCTGCCGGTCAAGGTGGTGATCGTCACCACCTTCGAGATCGGGGCCGACACCGGCGACATGGCCGGCGAGTTCCAGCCCTGGGTCGAGGGCTGGCCGCTGAAGCACGAGATCGCCATCCCCGGCGTCCGTCACGTGGCCCGCTATTCCGACGACGGCGTGCTGGCCATCGTCAGCGACATGCGCGGCCGGACGCGGGAAAGCGTGGCGGCCCTGATCCTGTCGGACCAGTTCGACCTGACCCAGGCCTACTGGATCGTCAGCGGCATCGCCGGGGTGGATCCCGCCGTCGCCTCGGTCGGCAGCGCCGCCTGGGCGCGCTACGTGGTCGACGCCGACCCGATCTACGAGCTCGACGAGCGCGACATGCCGGCCGACTGGCCCTATGGCCTCTATTCCAACGACGCCGAACGGCCGAACGTGAAGGGCAAGGCCGAGGGTTCCAGCGCCATGGTCTGGACCTTGGACAAGGGCCTGGTCGACTGGGCTTACGGCCTGACCCGCGACGTCAAACTGCCCGACCCTCCGGGCCTGCAGGCCCAGCGCGCGCCGTACGCGGGCGATCCCGAGGGCCAACGGCCGCCGTTCGTGCTGCAGGGCGACGCCCTGGGCACGGTGCGCTTCTGGCACGGCGCGCATCGCACCCAGTGGGCCCACGACTGGGTGAAGCTCTGGACCGACGGGGCCGGAACCTTCACCATGACCGACTGCGAAGACCAGGGGATCCTCGACGTGCTCGACGCCCACGCCGCGTCCGGAAGGATCGACCGTCGCCGGGTGCTGGTGCTGCGCACCGGCAGCAACTATTCGCGCGGTCCGCTGGGCCAGGCCAGCCTGCCGCACGTGTTCCACGGCGAAGGCCTGAAGGCCGGGTTCGACGCCACCTTCCTCGTCGGCGGCGTGGTCGCCCGCGAGCTCGTCGGCCACTGGGACCGCTACGCGACCACCCTTCCCACCGCCACCCCGACCGGCCGGAGCCGCTAAGCCATGCTCGAACGCCTCTTCGGCCTCAAGGCCCAGGGAACCAACGTCCGCACCGAGGTGCTGGCCGGGGTCACCACCTTCATGACCATGGCCTATATCGTGGTGGTCAATCCGGCGATCCTGGGCGAGGCCGGCATGCCGGTGGCCGCCGTGGCCGCCGCCACCTGCCTGGCGGCCGGCTTCGGCTCGATCCTGATGGGGCTGATCGCCAACTACCCGCTGGCCCTCGCCCCGGGCATGGGGCTGAACGCCTATTTCACCTACACCGTGGTCAAGGGCATGGGCGTGCCGTGGGAGACCGCCCTGGGCTGCGTCTTCCTGTCGGGCGTGGCCTTCCTGGTCCTGACCCTGGTCGGGGTGCGCCAGATGATCGTCGCGGCCATCCCCAAGCCGCTGTTCTCGGCGGTCGCCGCCGGGGTGGGGCTGTTCATCGCGTTCATCGGCCTGAAGGAGGCGGGGATCATCGTCGCCAGCCCGGCCACCACCGTGGCCTTGGGCGACCTGACCACCCCCACCGCGGCCGTCGCGATCCTGGGCCTGGTCCTGATCGCCGTGCTGCAGGCCTGGCGGGTCAAGGGGGCGATCCTGATCGGCATCCTGCTGGCCGCCGCCGCCGGCTGGGCCCTGGGCCTGGCCAAGATCGCGCCGGGGACCTCCAGCCTCGCCGACCTGACCGCCACGGCCTTCAAGCTGGACGTGGCGGGCGCGTTCCACCTGAAAGGCGGCATGGCCTTGGCCATGCTGGAGATCATCTTCGTCTTCCTGTTCGTCGACCTGTTCGACAATGTCGGCACGCTGGTGGCGGTGACCAAGAAGGCCGGCCTGCAGGCGCCGGACGGCTCGATCCCGCGGCTCAACCGCATCCTGCTGGCCGACTCGGCGGCGACCATGGCCGGCGCCGTGGCCGGGACCTCGACCGTGACCAGCTATATCGAAAGCGCGGCGGGGGTGACGGCGGGCGGCCGCACCGGCCTGACCGCGGTGGTCGTGGGCCTGCTGTTCCTGGTCACCCTGTTCTTCGCGCCCCTGGTTCAGGCGATTCCGGCGGCCGCCACCGCCCCGGCCCTGATCCTGGTGGGGGCCCTGATGGTCGGCTCGCTGGTCGACGTCGACTGGGCCGATCCGACGGTGGCGATCCCGGCCTTCCTGACCCTGATCACCATTCCCCTGACCTTCTCGATCGCCAACGGCCTGGCGTTCGGCATCACCAGCTACGCGGTCCTGCGCTTGCTGACCGGCAAGATCGGGAAGAGTGACTGGCTGCTGCTGGTCCTGGCGGCGCTGTTCGTGGTCCGCTTCGTCTATCTGGCGAAAGGCTGACCTCCGCCCGCAAAGACCCGTTTGCGCCGACGCGGCCTTTCGGCTAAGACCGCGCTTCCGCAAGGCGGAAGCACCCGTAGCTCAGCTGGATAGAGCGTTGCCCTCCGAAGGCAAAGGTCACACGTTCGAATCGTGTCGGGTGCGCCATTTCGGTTTAAAACCGCGAACTTCGATGATCGTTCGCCGACGCGGTCATGGGTCGCGGAAGTTTGGTCCTCCCGCCCATGTCTTGACCGTCATCGCGGACAGCGCCCCCATGCGCTGAACGACGGGCCGCCCGTGGGCGCGACGATGCTTGTCGCCCCGAGTCCTGTAGGCTCGCGGCGCCCCGTTCTCTACGCCGACAAGGCGGGCGCAGGATTCGCCTAGAGGCTCCCGTGCAGCGCAATCTAGGATGTAACAGGAAGTTTATTTCACAATCTAAGATACAGGTTGTCGGCCCTCGTCGGTCATGGCTGAACTGGGCGTCGGTAACGGGGTCAGTCCTGGCAAAGGCGCATTTCATGCGTGAGCTGACTTTAAAAGAAATGAACCTGGTTACCGGAAGGCTGATCACCGGAAGGAACGACACGATGGATGGCGCCACCGTCATCGGCGATGGCGGATCCGACGGCCAGGACCGCGGCGGCTCGACTATCGACGCCGACGCCTTCCGGCTTCGGCGACCGGTCCGCCCTTGACCGGGGCTCTGCCGATCGCCTCGCGCGAACAGGGCGCGGCCCTGGCCGACGCCATGAGCCGGGCCAGTTTCGCGGAAGCCTCGACCCTGTTCGAGGCCCTCGCGGCCAGCCGTCGCATACCGCCGAAGATGGCCGCCGCATTCGGGGACTTCGCCGCCTATTGGGACGAGGCTGAGGCCGCGGAACGCGCCCATGCCCTGGCCTTCGCGGCGCGTCCAACCCCCGAAAGCCTGCTGGCCCGTGCGTTGTCGCGCCTGAGGCTGGGCGCCTGGCGCGACGGCTGGATCGACATGGAAAGCCGGCTCGAGGCGCGGCGGCTGGTCCCCGTCCAGGCGTTGCGGGGACGCGACAGCGGGCGCACGGTCGAGCGCTGGCGTGTGGGCCAGGACCCGCCGCGCGAACTGGTGGTCTTCACCGAACAGGGCTTGGGCGACACTCTGCAGTTCAGCCGCTTCCTGCCCGACCTCATCCGTCGGGGTGTTGGGGTCACGGTGATCGGCGCCGCCGCCTTGGAGCCGGTGATCGCCAGCCTGCATCCCGCGCCGCGCTTCCATGTGCTGGGCGAGGCGCTGTTCACTCGCGCCGAGCGATGGTGCGGCCTGATGAGCCTGCCGGCGCTCCTGGGTTTTGACCGCGAGGCCGACCTGGTTCGTCCGCCCTATCTCTTCCAGGATCTCGTCGCGGCCGAGGACGGACGGGGGCGGACAGGACCAGTGCGGGTCGGCCTCTGCTGGCAGGGTAATCCGAACCATCCGAACGATCTGCGGCGGTCAGCGCCCCTCCAGGCCCTCGCGCCGCTGCTCGACGATCCGCGCATCGAGCCCGTCAGCCTGCAGATCGGCCAGGGCGCTCGACAGCTATGGGACGCGCCGGCAGGTCGGCGTTTCAGCACGCCCCTGGCGGACGGAGCGTCCCTGACGGACACGGCCAGGGTCATCGGCGGGCTTGATCTCATCGTCAGCGTCGACACCGCCGTGGCCCACCTGGCCGGCGCCATGGGGCGACGCACGGTGTTGCTGCTGGCGAGCGAGGGTGTCGACTGGCGCTGGAAGCGGGGCGGTGGGAAAACCCCCTGGTACGGCGCCATGACCGTCGTCCAACAGACGGTCGGGGGTGACTGGCGCGGCCCGGCGGCGGAGGCCCTGGCGATCGCCGCGACCCTGTCCCGCCGGGCGCCGTCGTCACTCACGACAGCTTGAGTTGTTTGTCGGCCAACGCCACTTGATGTTGAATATCGCTTAGGTTTATTCCTAAGGGGTGCGAGGGGCGGGGGTTGACGCCGTGCGGCGGCCGACCGGTCACCCCTGGGGGTGTGACAGCGCGTGGGGCTGCGAAGGTGAGTGTGAGTTCGGTGTCGTTCGCCTTGGGTGCGCCGCTTGGGTCCCGCCCGCGTTTCAGCCGCCTGGCGGCGTCGATCGCGCCCTGGAGCGGGGCGGCCGGCGCCGGAACGGCGGTCGCTCCTTGAAAAACATCAACGCGCCAGCCTCGCCGCCGCCGGAAGAGGCTGCGCCGACCCCGCTGTTCCGCGATCGCGCGGTAAGCGCGGCCCGCTCGCGGTTGGGATCGCCGACCGATACGCTCGGTGTGAGCAGCTGGGTGCTCACCGGTTTCCTGGGAGCGCTGCTGCTTGCCGGGTTCGCCTTCCTGTTCTTCACGCAGTACGCCCGGGTCGAACGCGTGCCGGGCCTGATCCAGCCCGACGCCGGAGCCATCAAGCTGACCACGACGCGCGCCGGCGTGATCTCCACCGTGTTCGTCAAGGAAGGCCAATCGGTGGCGGCGGGCGCTCCGCTGATGAAGCTGGCCCTGGACGCCACCGTCGATGGCGGCCATGTCTCGGGCCTGTATTCCACCGCCACGGCCCAGCAGGAGGACGCCATCGGCGCCCTGACCGAGGCGCGGCGAGCCAGCGCCCAGGAGCAGCAGGCTTATAGCGCCACCAAGCAGGCGGGTCTGGCCGACGAAATCCGCCGCCTGCAGGCGCAACTGGACCTCCAGCGGGGGCGCGAGGCGCTCAGCGAACAGAATGTGGCCTCGGCGCGGGAGTTGTTCGAAAAGCGCCTGCTGCCCGCCATCCAGCTGCGTCAACGCGAGGACAATCTGCTGGAAGCCAAGATCAGCGTTTCGGCGCTGGAGCGCCAGCTGGACGAGACACGTACGGCCCTGGCCCAAGCCCGCATCGAGGCTCGACGGGCGCAAGCGGAGGAAGCCTCCGCCAGGGCCGACATCGCCAAGAGCCGAGCCGAGCTGATGGAAAAGCGCGCAACGTTCGCCGGTGAGGGGGAGGTTCTGCTGACCGCCGAACGCGCCGGACGGGTCGCGGCCTTGGCGGCGCGGCCGGGCCAAACGGCCGCCCCGGGTGCGCAACTGGCGATCCTGCTACCTCAGAATTCCAAGCTGACGGCCGAGCTTTGGGTGTCGTCCAAGGCGATCGGCTTCGTGCGCAAGGGCGATAGGGTCAGGTTGATGTACGACGCCTTCCCCTACCAGCGCTTCGGCGTTGGGGGCGGCACGATCAGCGAAATCGCCGACGCTCCCGTCGCGCCGGCCGACCAGCCCGCCGATGTCGAGCCGCGCGAGACCCGGGAGTCGCTCTATCGGGTCGTGGCCGTCCTGGATCGACAATCGGTCGGCGCCTATGACCGCGAATGGCCGCTGATGCCGGGCATGCGGCTCAGCGGCGAGATCATCCTCGACAGCCACTCGCTCATCGACTGGGTTTTGGACCCCATCCTCGCCATGCGCGCACGATCGAAGGTCCAATAGAGCCCATGACGCCGGACTATACGCTTCAGCAGACGGAGGCGGCGGAATGCGGCCTGTCGTGCTTGGCCGCGATCGCCCAGATCTTCGGCGACGAGACCGACCTGCCCACGCTGCGCAAGCGTTTCCCGCTGTCGTCTCGCGGCATGAGCTTTCGCGACATCACCGACATCGCCGGGTCGATGAACCTGGCGGCCCGTCCCCTGCGCTGCGAACCGCACGACCTGCCCAACGTCAAGTGCCCGGCCATACTGCACTGGGGCCTGTCGCATTTCGTGGTGCTCGTCAGCCTGCGGCGTGGCGTCGCCAAGATCTTCGACCCTCGCCGCGGGCACGTGCGGGTGTCGCTCAAGGAACTGGACGAGAAGTTCACGGGCGCGGCGCTGGAGATCTCGCCGACCCCCGCCTTCCAGCGCCGCCGCGAGCGCTCGCCCCTGAACCTCTGGAGCGTGGTGCGCCTGGCGCCTGGGCTCAGGAGCGGGCTTGGCCAGGTCGTCGTGCTGTCGCTGGTGCTGCAGGCCTATGTGCTGATCAGCCCGTTCTACATGCAGTTCGTCGTCGATGACGCGGTGCTCAAGGGGGACCTTGATCTGCTGAGCGGCCTCGCGATCGGTTTCGGGGTCTTCGCCCTGTTCAATGTCGTGGCCGACACCCTGCGCGGCGTCGCCACCCAGAAGCTGTCGGCCCTGATGAACTGGGACATGACCCAGCGGTTGTTCCATCACCTGATCCGCTTGCCGCTGCCTTGGTTCCAGCGCCGACGACTGGCCGACGCCCTGATGCGCTTCCAGGCGCTGGACCCGATCAAGAACCTGATCGCCGGCGGGCTGATCGCGGCCGTCCTCGACGGTCTTCTGTCCATCGCCACGGCGGTGATGATGTTCGTCTTCGCCCCCACCCTGGCCGCCATCACGGTTGGATGCCTGGCGCTGTACCTCATCCTCCGCGTGGCCTCGGTGCCGATGACCATGACCTATGCGGCCAAGGCCCTGACCGCCAGCATTGTGGAGAACGGCAAGCGCATCGAGACCCTGCGCGCCATTCAGACCATCAAGGTCATGGCGGCCGAGCCCGAGCGTCAGGCCGACTGGTCCAACCGCCTGGCCGACAGCATCCACGCCGGCCAGCTGAGCGCCTTCACCAACCTGGGGGTGGGCGGCGTCCAGAAGCTGATCCGCGCGGTGGTCAGTGTGGTGGTGATTTACCTGGCCGCTCGGGCCATCATGGCCGATCGCATGTCGATCGGCGTGCTCTACGCCTTCATGGCCTATCATACCCAGTTCCTGGATCGCGGCTCGAGCCTGATCGACCAGGCCGTCTCGTGGAAACTGCTCGACCTGTACACTTTCCGCCTGTCGGACATTGTTCTCACGCCGGTCGAGACCGACATCGACAAGCCCACGGGCGGCCTGCCCGAGATGCGCGGCAAGGTGACCCTGGAAACGGTCGGCTTCAGCTACGCGCCGCACGAGCCGCCGGTGTTGAAGTCGATCAGCTTTTCAGTCGAGCCGGGCGAGTTCGTGGCGATCGTAGGTCCGTCCGGATCGGGCAAGTCCACCCTGCTGAAAATCCTGTGCGGCCTCTACGCGCCCACCCATGGCCAGGTCCGCATCGATGATATCCCGTTGTCCGTCTGGGGCCCGCGCGGCGTGCGACGCAATATTGGTGTGGTGCTGCAGGACGACGAGCTCCTGTCGGGCTCGATCGCCGACAACGTCGCCTTCTTCGACGAGACGGTCGATATCGAACGGGTGAACGAGTGCCTGCGTCTGGCCGGGCTGGAGGACGACATCAACCGTATGCCGATGCGGACCGAAACCTTCGTCGGCGATATGGGTTCGTCGATGTCGGGCGGCCAGAAGCAGCGCATTCTCCTGGCCCGGGCCCTCTATCGCCAGCCGCACATCCTGATCCTCGACGAGGCGACCTCCCATCTGGACGTGGCCCGCGAGCGGTTGGTGAACGGCTCGCTGGCCAAGCTGAACATTACCCGCCTGATCGTCGCCCATCGCCCCGACACCATCGCCGCCGCTGACCGGGTCATCGTCCTGCAGGACGGAGTGGTGGCGGCGGATCGACGGGCAAGGCGCGCCGAGCCGAACGTTTCGGGTGAGGCCGGGCCGCCGCCGGTGGCGGCGTTTTGAGGCCGCCGGTCTCGTCGCCCGGTCCAGCCGCCGTGCGCAAGACGTTGGCGATCTTGCTCGCGGCGGGTTTGGTGGCGGCCACGACGACGGCCCGCGCCGAGACCTTGGCCGACGCCGTCGCGCTCGCCTATGACGGCAATCCGCAGCTCATGGCCCAGCGGGCCCAGTTGCGCGCGGTGCAGGAGGCCTACAATCAGGCGCTGGCCAGCTACGGCCCGAACGCTTCGCTGGAACTGGCGCGCACCCGCTCGCGCACCGACGTCCGGGGCGTGGCGGTCGACGGGACCGCTGACACCAATCAACTGTCCGTGGAGCAACCGCTCTATCTCGGCGGCGCCGCGCACGCGGCGACCAACCTGGCGCGCGCTCAGGCCGCCTCTGGAGTGGAGAGCCAGCTTCAAGCCGGCCAGCAGATCCTCCAGTCGGTGATCGCCGCTTACGCAGCGGTGCGGCGCGACGAAGAGGGCGTGAGGATCGCCCGCGAAAATGTCGCTGTGCTGCAGCAGCAGCTCAAGGACACCGACGCCAGGTTCGCCTTGTACGAAGTGACGATCACTGACCGGTCCCAGGCCGCTGCGCGTCTGGCCGCCGCCCAGGCTCAGCTGTCGGCGCGCGAGGGCCAACTGGCGCAAAGCCGTGGGGACTATCTGGCCCTTATCGGCCAAAATCCCGGCCAGCTCACCGCGCAGCCGCCGATCGCCAATCTGCCGGCCACCCTTGAGGAGGCGTTCGAGCGCGCCGAACACGAGAGCCATACCCTGCGCATCGCGATCTACGCCGAACAGCAGTCCCAGGCCCGGGTCGAGCAGGCCAAGGCGTTGTATCGGCCGACGGTCGGCCTCCAGGTGCAGAGCGCCGAGACGCCGCTCAGCACCTTCGATCCGACCAACACCGAGCGCGTGACGACGGCGGCGGTGGTCCTGCGCCAGACCTTCCCGATCAACGGCCTGGCCCGTTCGCGCGTGGTGGCGGCCCAGGCCCAGCAGCAACGCGATCGCCTGCTGATCGACGACGCCAGGCGCCAGACCGTGCGCAGCGTGTCCCTGGCCTGGAACCAGCTGGCCGCCGCGCGGGTGGCGCTGGTCGCCCGCCGCCAGGAAGTCCAGGCCCAGCAGATCGCCTATGACAGCGTCAAGGAGGAGCAGCGCCTGGGTTTGCGAACGGTGTTGGATGTGCTCAACGCCGAACAGGAATTGCGCGACGCCAAGTTCGGGCTGATCGAGACCGCCTACCAGGAATATGTTTCCTCGGCGGCCCTGCTGGGGGCCATGGGCGAGCTGCGCTTCAGCGACTTCTCGCCAGGACTGGTGGAGAAGGATACAGCGCCGCGCCGGGCGTTCCGCGTTCCGTGGACAGGCCTCCTGAATGCGGTCGACGCCATCGCGGTGCGCGAGCCCGCGCCGCTCGAACAGACCCTCTCGCAGCGCGCCGTCCAACCGGATCGTGTGCTGCGGCTGGAGCCGGCGCAAGAGCCCGCGCCCGAGCCATGACGGCGAGGCGACGCACGCTTTTTCCGTGGCCGGCCTGGAGCGATGCGTCCATCCAGGTTGTCGAGCTGGTCCGCCGCTCCGAAGACTGGCTGGCGCGGATCTCGCCAGCCGGCGCGGCCCAAGTCATGACGTGGCTGCACGACGATCCGCTCGCTGCGGGCCAGACCTATCCACCGGAACTGGGCTTGACGCACCCGCTGGCGCCCTGGTTCCATCCCGGAAGCGACGGCCCCGCGCGCCAGGGGCGGTCCCTGCGCGAATGGGCGATCCTGGACCGGTTCGGCGCGCGCCTGACGGACACGATCGAGACGGGGTGCGCCGATGACTTCGTGCGCGGCCTAGCCACCTTGGCCAGCCACGGCCTGCAGCGCCCGATCCAGCCCCGCAACCGCGACATCGGCACGGGGCGCGATCCGCGCGGCGATCGGGTGATCTTTCCCTCCTCGGCGCTGATCCGCGAGCGCCTGGCCCTGGTCCACCGCGAACTGGGCGCAACCCAAAGCCCCTGGCTTTATCGCGCGGGTCTGGGCATGGCTGCGATCTCCAACTGCCATCCGTTTGACGATGGCAACGGACGCACCAGCCGGATGGTGTTCAACGCCCTGGTCCGCCGTGGGACGGGGCGAAGCGACCTCTATGTGCCGCTGCACGAGTTGGCTGTCCTGTCGGGCGGAAGCCTGACCCTGGCCGTGCGCGAAGCCGAGCTACAGGGGCGGTGGGAGCCGCTGTTTGGTTTCCTTGAGGGCTGCCTGGCGCTGGTGGCGCGCGGTGCGCGGCGGCCGCAGGCGTTCGATGGCCTCGATCGGCGGTCGCTCCAAGCCCGCGTCCGCCCCGACTCCGAGTGGGCCGGGGCGGGGCCGTCTACTGGATCGAAGCCGTCTGCGGGCGGCTGATCACCGGCGGAGAAAAGCGGGCGACCCACTCGGCAAGCGCCGCGGCCGTGCCGCCCTGGAAGGTGTAGGCCTCGCCGTTCAAATAGCCGCGCGTAGCTTCGCCGGTGTCCTGGGCTTGCAGGTAGATCGCCAGGGGCTCGCGGTTCGGGCTGGTGAACACGATGCCGGTGCGAACCTCGAAGGGCTCGTCGGCGCCGGCCTTGGCGGGGGCCCGGCCGATGATCTGGGTCAGTTCAAGCCAGCCGGACTTTTGGTCGCCGGCGGCGTAGCCGGTAGCCAATTCGTCGATGGTCTGCGGCGTAATCCGCGTGCGCGTGGACAGCTTGGGATCGACCAACAGCACCGTGGCGCGGTTGAACTGGGTCAGGTCGGGAAGCGTCGGCATCGTTGCGATCCTTTTTGCACTGGTCGGCGGCGCCTCGGCCGCCGTTACGCCGGCGAAGGTTACCGAAGCAAAGAGGCCCGCCAGGAGAAAGCGGATGGAGCGCCATGGGCGACGCGGTTCAAAGCGGGTTGATCCCATGATTTCACCTCTCGGAACTCATGATAGCGAAAAAAGACGACCCCGCGAGCGGTCCCCGCCGACGCGCCCGTCAGCGGGGGCGCGGCGGAGCCGCCCGTCAGGATCGAGGAGATCAGCCGTGATGGGTCGGGTCGTTGTCGACGACGGGCGTGCCGCCGTGATCGGTCCGTGTGGGCTCGCCCAGCTCGTTGGCGATCGGCGTCTCGTAGTTGTCGATCACCCGCTGTTCCTCGGCGTTGTCGTAACCGGGAACCGCTACGCCGACGTCGGAGGGATTGCCGAAGAGGTGCTCCAGCTCGTGGATCAGGCCCAGGGCCGCCGACTGTTCCTGGCCGCCGGTGGTGGTCAGGCCCGACTTCGGATCCCACCACACCTCGTTGCCGCCCACATTGGCCCGATCGTTGCCGTCGTGGATGATGTGGATCGTCACGCCCTTGGCCTCGGCGGCGGCGAGAACGGCCTGCGCCTTGGGGGAGGTGTCGAGGTAGGTCAGGGATTTGTCGAGGTTCTGGACGTCCTCGGCCGTGGCGTCGGTGACGGTGTAGTCGCTGCTGTCGTGCGAGCCGTCGCCGCCACCGCCGCCACCGCCGCCGTCGTAACCGCCATCGTAGCCGCCGTCATAGCCGCCGTCCCACCAGCCGTCCCAGCCGCCGTCCCAGCCGCCGTCGCCGATGACGGTGATTCCGTCCACGGTGTCCGTGCCGCCGGTGATCAATTCCATCTCTTCCAAGGTCAGTTCACGCATGAAGAATCCTCAAACAGGTTGAACTCTGGGTGATCAACGACGCGTCGAAACTCCAAGTCCTGAGCCTGAAGCTCGAACCACGTCGTGCGGTCTTCGGCGACGCTCGTGAACGCCTCCGAACGAGGCGCTCAGGTGTGATAGGTCGGGTTGGGCGTCACGACGTGGACGCCCGAGCTATCGGCGCGCGTCGGCTCGCCCAGGGCGTTGGCGATCGGGGTCTCGAAATTGGCGATCACCCTCTGTTCCTCGTTCGGATCGGCGGCCGAGCCGAACAGGTGCGACAGGTCATGGATCAGGTTCAGGGCGGCGGACTGGGTGGCGCCGCTACTGGTCCGCAGCCCCACCGAAGGATCCCACCAAACCTCGTCGCCGCCGATCTCGGCATGGTCGTCGCCGTTGTGGACGATATGAATCACAGCGCCCTTGGCCATGGCGTCGTTGAGCACGGCCTGGGCAAGGGGGGAGCCGTCGAGATAGGCCAGCGCGGCGTCCAGGCTCTGCAGGTCGCTCGTGTTGGCGTCGGTTACGCCGAAGCTGGCGCTGCTGTGACCGCCGCCGCCGCCGCCGCCGCCGTCACCGCCATCCTGGCCGCCGTCCCACCATCCGTCCCAGCCGCCATCCCCGCCGCCATCCACACCGTCCCAGATGCCGTCGCCATCCACCGTTTCCAGCCCGCCCGAAACGAGTTCGAGCTCCGCCATGGTCAGCTCACGCATACGTGCCCTCAAGTTGATCGCTCGAAAATTGCAAAATTCGACATGAAACCATGAGGAAAGAAGCGCAGCTTTAGCGAGAGTGTGTCAGCTCACAAACGCGTGATCACAATTTTACGGTCGTACGGGCGTTTGCGGCCCGCGGATTCCCGGTAGCTCAATCAATGGGAGATGAAAAACCGGACATCGCGAAAAAGACGTGAAACCTCAAGTAGACAAAGTACGACGGGCTTGCTTAGCTTGGCCCCAACTCAGGGGTGTATGGGTGAGGGCCTTGGCTTTTTCGTTGTTCGCCGCCCGGACTGGCCTCGGAACGCGCCGATGAGCTCGGTCGCGCTCCAGGCGCCGACTTCCCTTCGCGACCTGATGGACGCCTGTTTCCAGGAGGCCGAGGCGCGCGACTTTCCGCCGTTCCTCACCGCCGAGCGCCAGAGCACGCCGGTCAACGCCACGCCCTACGTGGTAAGTCTGTCGGATCTGGTCGCGGGCCGGGCGCTGGCCCGGCGCAAGCGGTTCGTCGCTGAACTGGCCGCCACTGTCGAGGCTCTGAAGGGTCTCGGCGCGGAGGGCGTGGCGGCCCTGCTCGGCGGAAGCGCGATAGGTCCCAAGCCGGAGCCGGGCGACCTGGACTGTGCGCTATTCTATCGCTGGGTGGAAGGCCGGCCCGTGGCGGCGGCGCTGGCCACACTGCAGGCCGCCGCCAAGGCCCGGGGCCTGGACCTGCGCCTTCTGCCGCTGGACGGCGACCCGCTGCTGCTGATCAAGACCGTGTCGTTCTTCAGCATGCTCTACAGCAAGAACGAGGGCGAGCGGACCATCATCCGCGGCCTGGTTCTGGTTGATTGCCTGTCATGACGCCATCCACCCCGGCGCGCCCGCTGGCAGATCAGCATCGCAAGGTCCCGCGATCCCGTTCAACCCGTTCAGTCAGAGACGCTTAAATGGATGACTCTTCGGCCGCCGCGCTGTTGTCGCGCCCTTCGCAAAGCGATCCGTCCGTCGAGGACAAGTACAAGTTCCTGGCCCGCTTTGGCGCCGACGGCGTAGGCCATTCCGGGCGCGCCCTGCTCGACCACCTGACGGCTACGGCCAGCATGCTCCAGGCTTGGGGCGAGGACGAGGCGGTCTGCGACGCAGGCCTGTTCCACTCGGTCTATGGCACCGAGAGCTTCAAGCGCGCGATCCTGTCAGTCGACCGCCGCGCCGAGGTGGCGGCCGTGATCGGCCAGCGCGCGGAGCGCCTGGCCTATCTGTTCGGAGCCATGACCAAGCGCAGCTTCGTTCTGGCGCTGTCGCCGCGTGGTCCCGGCGAACTGACCCTGCTGGACGGCCGCCAGGAGCCTGTCGCCCGAAGCGACCTGAAGGATCTGGCGCATATCTTCGTGGCCAACTGGCTGGAGCAGTTCCCGCGCATGCCCGCGCGCCAGCGCGCCGACAGCGGCCCCAATTTGCGACCGCTGATGGTCTGGCTGAACCCGCCCGCCCGGAAAGCGCTCGACGACATCTATGGCTTCGACGCCAAGCCGGCCGCATCCACGCCCCGCGCGGCGCCGCCGAGGGCCGGTGAGGTGCAGACCCTCGACGACCTGGTCCCCACCGAGCTGAGGCTGCAATTGTCGGGCCTCATGGATCGAAACATCTGGCGCTACGGCTGGCGGGCCAACACCACCCAGGTGACGCACGGCTTCTGGCATTCCCACTTCGGCGGCGGAGACGAGAACTGTCTGGACAACTGCGAGGCCGACCTGCTGGACCGACCGCTGATCGCCCCGGTGGTGGCGCTGTGGAACCTGATCCGTCAACAGGTCCTGGGCGATCATGTTCCCGTGCGGGTCTACGCCAACGGCCACACCTACGGCGGTGATGGTCACATGCACACCGACAGCGCCCAGCCGAACTACTTCACCACCATCTACTACGCTCATCCCGAATGGGAGGCCAATTGGGCGGGCGAGACCGTCTTCTTCGATCAGGCCGGCAAGGACGTCATCCGCTCAGTCTTCCCCACGCCCGGTCGCCTGGCGATCTTCCCGGGCGACATCCCGCACGCGGCGCGCGCACCCAGCCGCGACTGCCCGGCCTTGCGGTCGGTGCTGGTCTTCAAGTCGCGCGCCCGCAACAGTCACGACGCGCCCAGTCTGCTTTAGCTCAGGGCCGTCAGGCGGTAAGGGGCGGGCCGAGTTCCTGCGCGATCGCCGCCTGGTCGGGCGCCTCGACCTTGAAACGGGCGACCCACTCGGCGCTGATCCCATCGCGTTGACGGGCAAGATCCTCCACCGCCACCGGCGGGCAGTCGCTTGCCGCCGGAAGGCCCAGTCGCGCGCGAATGGTCGCCAGGATTTCGGTCTCGCGCCCCACATAGTCTTCGTAGGCGATCGACAGAACCACGGCGCCGGTCAATTCGAACGCCGCCACCCACCATCGTTCCTGCTCGAGGAGTTTGTTCAGGCAGGTTGAGATGTGTCTGGCGTCATAAACAGGCGCGGTCTGTTCGTCGCTCCACGACGCCCAGGCCTTCGTCTGCTGGGCGCGGGCCAGTGAAACGGCCTGAGCAATCTTGTCGCGACGATAGAGGTGAATGGCCAGATCACTGCGCAGCATCGGCAGGAGCGCCGGGCAGCGACGGCCGGCGGTGACGTAGTAGGGCATGAACAGCTTGTGGCCGAACACGCCGTTTGGCGAGGTCCTCCGCGCCTGGACCCCGCGCCAGTAGCTCAGATAGCCCCTGGCCCCCAATCTCGGCGACATTTGCCGGATGTGGATCGGATTGAGGTACTCCAGCGGAGCGCCAAGGTCGCCGGCCCGCCACAGGCAGGACGCCAAGTGCGTGCTGCCGCTGCGTGGGGTGCTGGCGATCATGTAGCATGACCGTGGCGGGGCCGAGGTCGGCGCAAAATCGAAATCTGGGCCGTAGAGTTCGTGAAGCTCTGGCATGTCTTGCGTGGAATGTCCGAGGTCGGCGGCCGGTGTCGCGCCGAAGTCCATCGCGCGCGCCGTTTCCTGTCAAATGGATACGACAACCTGAAGTCGCCACGCTCCGGCGGCTCGGACCCCGGGAGTCAAGGCTTGGGTCGCGGCGGCTCGCCAATCGGCGTCACGGGCGCGACACAGCGTACTCGAGCCCCTTTGAGCGTATAGCACTTCGGGGCCTGGGGACAGGCGCCGAAGACGTCGGCGGCCCGGCATTCGTGGGCCTCAGCGGGATCTTGGCCGCACTCGGCCTGATAGCCAACGGCGTCGACACAAGCCCTGACGAGCGGCTTGGCGGCCTGATCCAAGGCTGGCCGAGCGGTCGCCGCGAACGGCGCCGCCACCAGGAAAAACGTCATCACGACCACGGCCCGGCGCATTGCATTCTCCCTGAGGATATCCTTACATACTATCCCAGATTGTGTCGGGAAAGGGCCGGCCTGGCGGCGTGTGAACCGGTGCGACGGTCCTCCTCTCGGTCTTGGCTTTGACCTGGTTTTTGCGTGGCGTGGAGCGCACCAATGCAACGACGACCCCAGCGCGGACGGGAAGTTTGGGGGCGCGTCGGGTGAGCGCCCTGGTCCTTGTTCTGGCCCTGGCCATGGGCGCGAAGCCCTCGAGCGCCCGCGTCGAGGTCGAAATCCACCAGAAACGGTTCGAGGCCGGACCGCCACGCTATTCGGTGCCGCTGTCGATCGACGGCGGCGCGCCGATAGAGGCGATGCTCGACACGGGTTCGACAGGCCTGCGCGTGCTGCCGTCGGCCGGGCCCCTGACGGCCAAGGGCGTCCGGCCGGATCGCTACGTCTATCGCAACGGCGTGGTCCTGACCGGCGCGATCACGCCCGTTCGGGTGGGGATCGGCGGGCTGCAGGTCAAGGTGGACGTGAGCGCCACCTCCGCGGTCGCCTGCAGCCAGGATCGACCCTCCTGTCCCGCCGCCGCGATCCCGACGCAGCAGTATCGTATCGGCGGCTCGACGCCGTCCGACGGCTTTTCGGCGATCCTGGGGGCGGGGCTACGCGCCGGCGAAGCGGAAAACCCCTTGGCCCATCTGGGGGAGCAGGCGTGGATCGTGCTGCTGCCCAAGCCGGGGGACGCTGCGCCCGGCAAGCTCATTCTCAACCCGACACCAGCGGAACGGGCCCGATTCACGCTCTTCTCCCTGACCCGGGATACTCGTCGTCGCGGTGATTTTTGGGCGGACAATACGGTTCCCACCTGCCTGTCGCGCGACGGCGCGGGGGCGCCCCTGTGCGCGCCGACCCTCCTGGACAGCGGGGCGGCGGGCCTCAACTACATCTCCCGATCCGCGCCGGCCTTCGATGATTGGCCGACCGACACAAGTGTGAACCTGAGGTTCGGGCCGCCGGGGAGCACGGCGATGAGCCAGTCATTCGTTCTCGGACGCGGGCCGGCCCGCCTGAATTTCTCGACGCCGCCGGCCAGCTTGCCCTGGGAAGGCCTGAACGCCGGCGTCTTGCCGTTCTATGATTTCGCTGTCCTCTACGACGCCAAGGCCGGCCAGATCGGCTTGGCCCCGAGGGATGACTTTTCGGCGCCGTGACGGCCGGATGGGCGGGATGTCCGACCGCACTAGCGATGACGAGCATCGATCGTCCCTGTCGCGGTGAAGGCGCTGGCTGGTTCGCGAGACTTTACTATTCGGTGGACGCGGATCGTCGCCGACGGCGGCCGGGTGTTGCGGCTCGGATCAGCGCGCCAAAATTCCTTCGATAGCTCGATGCTACCAAAAGTCGCAATCTGCTCGCGGCTTCCGCTCGCGTGCGGGAAAACCTGACTGTCACAATTGGCCGCTAGGCAGGACGCCGGTCGACGCGAGCGGTTTCCTGTCGTCGCCTCAATGGCGCCGTTCGGCGGCGACGCAGTCTCCAAGCCAGCGGATAACGGATGAGCGCCGCCGACAGGGAAAGAACACGATGGTTCCTGCGAAACGTCCTGCCGCATGAAGCGGCGCTCAGGGGCTGGCTTTCGCGGGCCGCTCCGCCGGGAATCGACGCCGACGACATCATCCAGGAGGCCTACACGATCCTGGCCGAGCTGGAGACCGTGGACGCCATTCGTCATCCGCGCGCCTATCTGTTCCAGGTGGCGCGCTCGGTGATCATGCGGCACGTCCGCCGGGCGCGCATCGTTCCGATCCACACCGTCGACGACCTGGAACGGCTGGAGCAGGCCGAGAACGCGGCCTCGCCCGAGCAGTACGCGATCGACCGCGACGAGTTGCGCCAACTGGCCCACGCGATCGCGGCCATGCCGCTCAAGACCCGAGAGGCTTTCATCCTGCGCCGCGTCCGGGACATGCCCCAGCGCGAGATCGCCGCGCGCATGCGGATATCGGAGAATACGGTCGAGACGCACATTTCCAGAGGCGTCCTCTTCTTGATTGATTGGTTCGGCCGTGGCGGAAACAGGCGGTCCCAAACCTCTAAGACCCTGGAAGCGGAGATCGCCTCGATAGATGGCCGAGCGAGAAACCAGTCGAGACATTGATCAGGCGGCGTCCGACTGGACGGCGCGGCTGGATCGCGGGCCGCTGACCGCCCAAACGGAAGAGGTCTTCCAGGCCTGGCTGCGGGGCGATCCGCGCCGCAAGGGCGCGTTGCTGCGCGCCCGGGCGCTGTCGCTGATGAGCGAGTCCGCCCAGGCGTTGGGGCCCGGCTTCGACCCAGTCGCGTTCGAGGCGCCGGGGCGGCCGGCGCGCTCGCCGCTGTCGCGCCGGCAGGCGCTGGCCTGGGCCGGAGGCGCGGCGGCGGTCGGCGCCCTGAGCGCCCTGGGCGTCGGCGTATCGGCGGCCGGCGCGGTCATCAGCACCGAGCGGGGCGAGATCCGCCTGGCGCCGCTCAAGGACGGATCGACCGTGCTGCTCAACACCCAGACCCGGATCCGGGTTCGGTACAGCCGGGGCGAGCGCCGCGTCACGCTGCTGCGGGGCGAGGCCTATTTCTCGGTGGCCCGCGACGAGCAGCGGCCGTTCGTCGTCGAGGTGGACGGCCGCCGTCTCAGCACGGCGCAGGCGGGATTTCGGGTCCGCAAGCTCGACGCCGATCCGGTCGACGTCCTGGTGAACCAGGGCCGGGTCGATGTCGCAGGCCTGAACCTCACGGCCTTGGCCAGCAGGGTGGCGCTTACGGCCAATACACAGCTGGTCCTCTCCGGTCCGACGGAGCGTCCGCGGCCGGTCGGGCCGGAGGCGGTCACCCGCGAACTGGCCTGGCGCGACGGCAAGCTGGCGTTCGAAGGCGAATCCCTGAGTCAGGCCGCCGCGGCGTTCGGGCGCTACAGCGACACCCGGATCCAGATCCGCGACCCCGCCCTGGCGCGCGAGCCGGTGACCGGCCTGTTCGCCGCCAACGATCCCGCGGGCTTCAGCCGCGCCATCGCCCGCGTGTTCGACGCCCGAGTCGAACAGGACGGCGACCGAGTCGTGCTGACCCGCGGCGGTCCCCAAGACGGCCGGGCGCATCAAGAAGTTTTTGTTACAAAATAGCGGAAGCCATCGGCTGGCGGCTCTCAACCGCGAACGTCGCGACCTGCGCGGCGATTGGGGGCCGCCAGCCGATGTATTCTCGTCATTCCGTCCTCGCCTGCGGAGCCGCCGTCATCGCGCTCTCGACCGCCGCGCCGGCCCTGGCGCAGGACCGGATCTTCGACATTCCAGCCCAGCCCGCGGTTCGCGCCATTCCCGAACTGGCGCGCCAGGGGCAGGTGCAGATCGTGGCGTCGGCCCGGAATCTCGAGGGTGTCATGACGCCCGCCGTCAAGGGGAGGATGGACGTGCGCACCGCGCTTCGCCGCCTGATCGCCGGCACGCCGCTGCGGATCGACTCCGATGACGGACAGATCATCACCCTGCGGTCGTCCACCCAGGGCGCGACGAACGGCGCCGTCTCCCAGGCGGGGGCCGGCGTGGTGCGCGGCCGTGTTCTCAACACCGCCACCGGCGAGTACGTGCGCAACGCCGAGATCCGCGTCGAAGGCACGACGATCGCCGCCTTCTCCGAGGACGGCGGCGACTTTCGCCTGACCGGCGTCCCGGCCGGCGAGGTCACCGTGGTGGTCAAATATACCGGCCTGCAGGAGGGCAGGGCGGTCGTCACCGTCGCGCCGGGCCAGGCGGCGACCCTGGACGTGGCCCTGAACCCGCTGTCCTACGCCGCCCAGGACGGCGAGGTGGAGGCGATAACGATCGTCGCCCGGCGCGAAGGCCAGGCCAGCGCCATCATGGAGCGCCGCGCCTCGACCAACGCCAAGACCGTCGTCGCCGCCGACAACTTCGGCGCCCTGACCATGGGCGACGTCGGTGAGTTCATGAAGAACATGCCGGGCATCTCGCTGGACTATACCGAGGTGGACGCCACGGCCGTGCGGATCGGCGGCCTGGATCCGAAATACTCGACCTTCACCACCGACGGCGCCCGCATGGCGACGGCGACGTCCAACAACAACAACGGCCGCCAGAACTCGTTCGAGCAGATGTCGATCACGGGTGTCGACTCCATCGAGCTCAACAACACGCTGCAGGCCAACATGGACGCCGACTCGCCCGGCGGCGCCATCAACCTGCGCAGCAAGTACGCCTTCCAGCGCAACCGCCGCCTTCTGCGCTTCCAGCTGGGCGGCGTCGCCACCTCGGACTCCGGCCTGTCGCGCAAATACCTGCCGGACGACCGGAAGCACGCCTCGATCTTTCCCTCGGCCCAGCTGGGCTATGCCGACGTCTTCCTGGACGGGCGGCTGGGGATCGCGTTCAACGCCAGCTACAACGCCAATTTCGTCGAGCAGGACCGCATCCAGACCGACTGGTCCTATCTGGCCAACGGCCGGGTCATTCCATATCAGGTCATGTGGCGCCCGGGTCCCAAGCTGACCCACCGCAAGGCCGCCAACCTCAGTGTCGACTACAAGATCACCGACAAGCTGGCCCTGTCCCTGCGCAGCACCTATTCGTTCTACGACGTCGAGTACTTCAACCAGTACACCTATCTGATCTTCGGCACGGCCACGGCCACCCAGGCGACGGCGGACTCCACCCCCACCCACATCGTCGTCAATCCGAACGGGACCAACACCCGCCTGCACACCCAGTACTCGCACCGCTACGCCGGCACGCCGTCATGGCTGTTCGCGCCGAAGCTGGAATATCGCGGCGACACCTGGGAAGCCCTGCTGCGCGGCAGCTATTCCAGCTCGGAATTCAACTTCCGGGACAATTCCAAGGGCTTCTTTCAGCGTACGGACAGTTACCTGACCCGCATCGGTTTCACACTGGATCGGGCGTCCCAGAATTCCAACGCATGGACGCTGCAGCAGACCGCCGGCCGCTCCTGGAGCGATCCCGCCAGCTTCAACCGCGATGACGACATCAACTTCAACGTTCGCACGTCCGAGTCCGACGCGCAGAACCAGATGTACGGTCTCAATCTGGATCTGAAGAAGAAGCTCGACCTCGGCCCTGTCCAGCTGAAGGTCCTGGCCGGCGCGACCTATCGGACCAATGTCTGGAAGACCAACGAAGGCTCGTACCAGCAGTTCGAGTACAACGGGCCCACCCGCGACCGGACCCAGAAGGCGCCCGAGGCCGTCATTCCGTGGACCCGGAACTACAACTTCCAGATCCAGGGTTTCGACGCCGGCAACCTGAACGCCCAGGATTGGCGCGCCGACAGCAACTACGCCGTCTACGACATCTACCGGGACCACCCCGATTACTTTTTCGCCGACGACTACGGCAACACCAAGCGCACGCTCGACAACAACAAGAAGGTCGGTGAGACGGTCAAGGCCGGCTATTTCGAGATCCAGCCGCGCGTCGGCAAGGCTCAGTTCGACCTCGGCCTGCGCTACGAGAGCACCGAGACCGACGCCCGGGTCGCCGACGTCCGTTCGGACGCCGAGACGAAGGCCGCCGGCTACACGGCCAACACCGTGCCCTTCCTGCTCTACAAGTACCACAACGGGACCTACAAGACCCGCCATGGCGAGTATGACGACTGGTTCCTGAGCGGCGGAGCCAAGTACGACTTCACGAAGAAGCTGGTCGGCCAACTGGCCTTCAGCCAATCGATCCTGCGCCCCGATTACGGCAATCTCGGCGGCGTGGTCGCGGTAGACGACACCAAGCAGGTGGTCACGGTTCCCAATCCACTGCTGAAGCCCGAGCACTCCACCAAGTACTTCGCCAGCCTGCAGTATTTCCTGGAGCCCTCGGGGATCATCGGCCTGTCCGCCTACCAGCTGGAGGTGAAGGACATGCAGGTGACCGGCTACGAGTTCGCCGATCCAGCGCAGGTCGGCTACAGCCCCGATGACTATCCCGGCTACACCTACCGCAGCGCCACGAACCTGCCGGGCGTCAGCATCAATCGGGGCGTGACGCTGGAATACGACCAGCAGCTGACCTTCCTGCCGGGCGCGCTGCGGGGCCTGGGGCTGCGCGGCTCGATCACCACGATCGACCCCGACGGCGAGCGGGTGAACATGCCCAAGGCGGCGGCCAACTGGGGCCTGCGCTACAGCTACGGCAAGTTCGACGTCCAGCTGACCGGCAACGCCCAGGGCAAGTATCGCACCAGCGCCTTGAGCAACACGCCGTCGACCTCGCCCAACGGCATCCTCTACCACGCCGCCCGCGAGCTCTGGAACGTCAGCGCCAGCTACAAGATCAACAGGAACTTCGAGGTGATGCTGGCCGGCCGCAACATCTTCAACGCGCCGGACGTCATCTACTCCAACGTCCGCGACCGGGTGCAGCAGTACAGCATCTACGGCTCGATGTGGAACATCGGCGTCAAGGGCTCCTTCTAGGTTTGAACGCCGGTCCCGCGGCCTCCCCCTGCCGCGGGACCCGGCCGGCCGCGCGCGCCCAGGAGCGCGACGCGCGCGGCCATTCCCCTCCAAATCCATCGTGGAGACCGTCATGGTCCTGAACATCAATCGTCGCGGCGTCGTCCTGGGCGCCGGCCTTGGACTGGGCGCGCTGCTGCTGCCCGCCGGCCGGGCGCTGGCCGCCGACCTCGTCGGCGCCAAGGGGTTCACGCACAGCGTGGCCAGCGGCGAGCCGGGCCCCGACTCCATGCTGCTGTGGACGCGCTATGCGCCCGCGACCGGCGACGGCGTAGTCAGTTTGGAGGTCGAGGTGGCGCTCGACCCGGGCTTTACCAGGGTGGTCGCGGGCGGCGTGGTGCGCACCGGCGCCTATCGCGACTGGACCGCCAAGGTCACGGTCGATGGGCTGAAACCCGGAACCGTTCACTGGTACCGGTTCGTGGCGCCCGACGGCGGCAAGTCGCCGGTCGGCCGCACCAAGACCCTGCCCGTCGGCGACGTCGCCCGCTTCGGCCTGGGCGTCTTCTCCTGCTCCAACCTGCCGGTCGGGCTGTTCAACGCCTATGGCCACGCCGCCGCCCGCCCCGACCTGGACCTGTGGCTGCACACCGGCGACTACATCTACGAATACGGCCCCGCTTCCATCCATGAAGGCGACTGGGCCGCCGGACGATCGCTGCAGCCGGCCAACGAGATCCTGACCGTCGCCGACTACCGCCTGCGCTACGCCGGCTATCGCGCCGACCCCGATCTCCAGCGGCTGCACCAGATGGCGCCGATGGTCGCCTTCTGGGACGACCACGAATCGGCCAACGACAGCTGGGAAGGGGGGGCGCAGAACCACCAGCCGGCGACCGAGGGCGACTGGAACGTCCGCCGCGCCGCGGCGATGCAGGTCTATCGCGAGTGGATGCCGGTGTCGGACGAGCCGTGGAAGGCTTATCCGATCGGCACGCTGGCCACGCTCTACCGCACCGAATCGCGGCTTCTCGGCCGCACCCAGCCGGCCGACATCGGGGCCGCGTTCAAGGCGGAAGATCCCGACGCCGCGCTGAAGGCGTTCCGAGACGGCGTCTGGCGCGACCCGTCGGCGACCATGCTGGGCTCGACCCAGGAGAGTTGGCTCGCACATCAGCTGAAGACCAACGCCCGCGCCACGGCCTGGCAGATGGTCGGCATGGGCACCATCCTCGGACGGACGGTGATGCCGCAGGACGCGCTCGGCTGGCTGCGGCCCGAGGTCAGCGAGCGCAAGGTCAACGGCTACCGGAACAACATCCGCGCCGCCAAGCTGGGCCTGCCGATGTGGATGGACCGCTGGGACGGCTATCCGGCGGCGCGCTCGCGGCTGCTGCAGGCCGCGCAGGCCGCCGACGCCGACCTGGTCATGCTGTCCGGCGACAGCCACAACGCCTGGGCCTATGCGCTCAGCGAGGATGGCCGACCCGCCGGCGTCGAGTTCGCTGGCCACAGCGTCACCTCCAGCGGGGCCGAGGGCGATTTCGGCGCCGATCCCAAGCGGGTCGCCCAGGGCTTCATGGCCGCCAATCCAGAGCTCAAATGGGCCGACACCAGCCAGCGCGGCTACATGATGATCGAGGTGACGCCGCAGCGCCTGACCGGCGAGTGGCTGTTCCTGCGGACGATCAAGGCCCGCGACACCAGCCTGGCGGGCTCGCACCGCATGCACGTCGAACGCGGCCGGAGGGTCTTCGCCGCCTAGGCGGGTCGCGACGACGAGACCTTCCCCGTCCGAGGTCATGCGGTAAGGTGCCCGCCATGAGGGCCCGCGCCCTGCCGCCTTGATGGAGACTGCTCGCATGTGTGACGACGATATCCACCCGGGTCTGGTCCACGATCCCCGCCTGTCGCGTCGGACGTTCGGCCTGGCCGCGGCCGCCCTGGGCGGCTTGGCCGCGACCGCCGCCGGCGCCCAGAGCCCGGTGGTCGAAAAGGACGTCGAGATCAAGACGCCCGACGGCGTGGCCGACGCCGCCCTGTTCTATCCGCAGGGCAAGGGCCGTTGGCCCGCGGTGCTGGTCTGGCCCGACGTGATGAGCCTGCGGCCGGTGTTCCGCGACATGGGCCGGCGCCTGGCCGCCGCCGGCTACGTGGTGCTGGTCCCCAACCTCTATTACCGGGCCAAGAAGGCGCCGGTGATCGAGGGGACGTTCAACTTCGCCAATCCCGATGACCGGGCCAAGCTGACCCCATTGCGCGCGACCGTGACGCCCGAGGGCACGGACCGCGACGCCGTCGCCTATGTCGCCTTCCTCGACGCCCAGCCCCAGACCAACAAGGGCCGCAAGGTCGGCGTGCAGGGCTATTGCATGGGCGGTCCCTTGGCCTTCCGCACGGCGGCCGTCGCCCCGGGCCGCATCGCGGCGGTGGCCACCTTCCACGGCGGCGGTCTGGTCACCGACCAGCCGACCAGTCCGCATCTGCTGATCCCCAAGACCCACGCCGAATATCTGATCGCCGTCGCCGACAATGACGACAAGCAGGACCCGACCGTGAAGGACAAGCTGAAGGCCGCCTTCGCCGCGGCCGGACGGCCGGCCAAGGTCGAGGTCTATGCCGGCGCGGCCCACGGCTGGACGGTCAAGGGCGGCCAGGTTTACGACGAGCCCGCCGCCGAGAAGGCCTGGGCCGAGCTGCTGGCGCTGTACAAGAAGGCCCTGGCCTGACGACGATCGGGGAGGGTGGCGGCCCGGGCTACGCTCCCTTTTGTCTGGCGAGGCCCGACCGTGTCGGAAATCGGCCAATCTCGACGGTATTCTGCTAGCGCCGCCGAGGGGCTGGGCTCAGGTTGAGGACCTCAACCCTGGAGCTCGCCATGCAACGCCTGGTCCTTTGGCTGATCGCGGTGTTCGCGTTCGTCGGTGCGGCGCGCGCCGAAATGCCCGCCTTCCCTGCGTCGTTCAGGACCCAGGAGATCGCCGCCAACGACACGACGATCCACGTCCGGGTCGGCGGCCAGGGACCCGCCGTGGTGCTGCTGCACGGCTATGGCGAGACCGGCGACATGTGGGCGCTGCTGGCCGCCGACCTGGCCCGCGACCACACCGTGGTGGTTCCCGACCTGCGTGGCATGGGCCTGTCGGCCCGCGCGGCCGACGGCTACGACAAGAAGACCCAAGCGGGCGACGTGGCCGGGGTGCTGGACGCCCTAAAGATCGGCAAGACCGACGTGGTCGCCCACGACATCGGCAACATGGTCGCCTACAGCTTCGCGGTGCAGAACCAGAAGCGGGTGACGCGCCTGGTGCTGATCGACGCCCCGGTGCCAGGGATCGGCCCCTGGGAGGAGATCCTGAAGAACCCGCTGCTGTGGCACTTCCGGTTCGGCGGGCCCGACATGGAGCGCCTGGTCGCCGGCCGCGAGCGCATCTATCTGGACCGCTTCTGGAACGAGTTCTCGGCCAATCCGGCCAATTTCACCGAAGACGCCCGCGTCCACTACGCCGCGCTCTACGCCCGCCCGGGCGCCATGCACGCCGGCTTCGAGCAGTTCCACGCCTTCGACCAGGACGCCGTCGACGACAAGGCCCTGCTGGTCCAGTACGGCCGGCTGACCATGCCGGTGCTGGCCCTGGGCGGCGAAAAGTCGTTCGGCCCGATGATGGCCACGGTCATGCGCGCGGCGGCTGACAATGTCACTGAGGGCGTGGTGCCGGCCTCGGGTCACTGGATCATGGAGGAGAACCCCAAGGCGACGATCGCCCTGGTCCGCCCGTTCCTGGACAAGCCGCTCTAGATCCCGACGGGTTGTCCGTACGCGCACGAGATCTTGCCTGCTGGCGCACGGGGGCGGACGCGCGCCGCGAAATGCGGCGCCGTCCGCAAGCGTCAGCGGCGCCCCGCCCGCAAACGCGCGACGCCGTCGTGTTTGATTGACCCGTGGCGAGCCGCCGCCTCGCATGGCCTGATCAAACGGGCAACGAGGGGTCACGCATGCCGGTCAGCCGTCGCAGCTTCATTCACGCCGTCGGGGCGGCCGGCGGCTACACCGCCGCCTTCACGGCCATGCAGGCCCTGGGTCTGCTGGCGCCGTCCACGGCGTTCGCCGGCGCGCCGCCCGACCTGGCCAAGGGCGGCGGCGGCAAGGGGGCCAAGGTGGTGATCCTGGGGGCCGGGGTATCGGGCATGGCGGCCGCCTGGGAGCTGGGCAAGGCCGGCTACGACTGCACGATCCTGGAAGCTCGGGCCCGCACCGGCGGCCGGGTCTGGACCGTGCGCCGTGGCGACAGGATCGAGATGACCGACGGCTCGCGCCAGGTCTGCGAGTTCGACGAAGGCCAGTACATGAACGCCGGCGCCGCGCGCCTGCCCAGCCATCATCAGATCGTCCTGGGCTATTGCCGCGAGCTGGGGGTGGAGTTGGAGGTCGAGGTCAACACCAGCCGCAGCGCCCTGCTGCTGAACCCCGACGCCAACGGCGGCAAGCCGATCAGGATGCGGACGGCGATCAACGACACCCGCGGCCATGTCTCCGAACTGCTGGCCAAGGCGATCAACACGGGCGCGCTCGACGCCGACCTGACGGCCGACGACAAGCAGCGGATGGTCGCCTTCCTGAAGACCTACGGCGACCTGTCTCCGGACCTCTTCTACAAGGGCTCGCAGCGGGCCGGGCTGAGGATCGAGCCGGGGGCCGGCGACGAGCGGGCTACGCCCTACGACCCGATCAGCCTGAAGGCCCTGCTGGACGAGGACCTGTGGAACGGCGTGCTGTTCGAAGAGACGATCGACATGCAGGCCACCATGTTCCAGCCCAAGGGCGGCATGGACGCCATTCCCCACGCCTTCGCCCAGGCGCTGGGTCCCAAGATCATCAAGCGCCAGTGCGAGGTGCGCCAGATCCGCAAGACGGAGAAGGGCGTCAGGATCGCCTACCGGGACGCGGTGGCCGGCAAGGACCTGGCGATCGAGGCCGACTACTGCATCTCGACCATCCCCTTGCCGGTGCTGGCCAAGATCGACGCCGATTTCAGCCCCGCCTACAAGGCCGCGATCGCCCGCACGCCCTATCGCGACAGCATCAAGATCGCCTGGCAGGCCCCTCGGTTCTGGGAGGGCCCCAAGTACCAGATCTATGGCGGCCTCTCGTTCGTGAAGGGGCCGAGCAACATGGTCTGGTATCCCAGCTACGGCCTGCACACCAAGACGGGGGTGATCCTCGGCGCCTATACCGGCGGGCCGGCGGCCGTCCAGTTGGCCAAGCTGCCGCGGGCCGAGCAGATCGAGCACACCCGCAAGGTCATCGAGGCCATGCACCCCGGTTGCGGCCATCTGCTGGAAAAGCCCCTGCAGGTGCAGTGGGCCGCGGTGCCTCACACGCTCGGCATCGGGGTGGGCTGGGCCAGCGACGACGAGCCGGACTACCGCCTGCTGGGCCAGCCGGACGGGCCGATCCACTTCGCCGGCGAGTATCTCAGCCATGTCGGCGCCTGGCAGGAAGGCGCGATCCGGGCGGCCCATCGGACCATCGTCATGCTCGACGCCCAGCATCGGAAGGGGCAGCCGGTGACCGCCCAGCGGATCATCTGATCCGCAGGCGGACGGTTACCCCTGGCCGGTCTTCATCAGGGCGGCGCGGGAGGGCAGCAGCTGGGCCGTGAACGGCAGCAGGGCCGCCCCGACCGCCGGGCCGTCGGCCGAGGTGGCGGCCCGCTCGACCCGGGCCAGGGCCGGCACGTCGATGATCGCGGCCAGCCTAGCATTGACCGCCGCGACCAGTCGGTCGAGCAGGGCGGTGGGCAGGCGTCCGCCCACATAGATGGCCTCGGGGTTGACCACGCAGCTGATCCCGACGAAAGGCGGGACCAGCAGCCGGGCCGACAGGTCGATCCACGCCTCGACCAGCGCCTGGCCCTCGGCCGACAGGTCGATCAGCTGGTCCGGGCGCTCGACCAGGATCCCGCCCGCCTCGAGATGGGCGTAGAGCGCCGACAGCGACACCACCTCCTGCAGCGAGCGGGCCTTGGTCTCCGGCGAGCTGACCGGCAGGAAGCCGATCTCGCCGCTGCGCCCCTGGGCGCCGCGGAAATAGTCGCCCTCGATCACCAGGCCGCCGCCCAGGCCCGACGAGACCAGGACGTAGAAGAAGCTGGGACGCCGCAGGCCGTGGCCGAACTGCAGCTCGCCCAGGGCGGCGGCGGCGGCGTCGTTCTCGAGGAACACCGGCAGGGGCAGGATCTCGGCCATCAGCTTGCCGATGTCGACCGTGCTCCAGACGCCGTAGTTCTCGGGTCGGTGCGGCAGGTCCACCCGCCCCAGGTCGTCGGGCAGGGCGACGCCGATGCCCGCCAGGCGCGGCGGCTCGCCCTTCCAGCCGGCCAGCATCTTGTGGATCTGGGCCTTGCAGAACTTGGCCACGTCGGCGGGCAGGGGGAATTCGATCTCCTTGCTGGCCCGGGCCCGCACCGCGCCCAGCAGGTCCAGCATGACCACGGTGATGTGGTCGCGGTCGATGTTGACGCCGATCGACAGGCAGCCGTCGGGGTTGATCGTCAGGTTCATGGCCGGTTGGCCGCGCGCCCCCTGGACCCGGCCGGCCTCCAGGATCAGGCCGTCGTCCAGCAGGCGCTTGGTGATGTTGGCCACGGCCGGCGGCGTCAGGCCGGTGATCTGGGCCAGGGTCACGCGAGTGATCGGACCGTTGACGCGGATGGCCTGCAGGATGACGCGCTGGTTATGGTCGCCGACCCGCTCGAGATTGGCGCCCGAGAGGCTGGCGCCGGCGGTGCGCTTCCGGTTGGACTTTCGCGAGATTTCCGAGGACGGCATTCGATGACCTTAGACCTAACGCCCTAGTAGCATCGCGATGGGCGCTCGCGATAGCTTCACCGCTATCGACGAATTGTTTAAATTGCTTTCTTTATTCGACGCTGCTGACTATGAGGCAAGCCGGAAGCACCGTAGCGTGTGATCCGGACGTCTGGAGGAAACCAGGTTTGATTCAGGTCGGCGTTGATTTTGGCGGCACGAAGATCGAAGCCGCCGCCCTGTCGCCGGACGGCCGGTTCCTGGCCCGGGTGCGGGCGCCCAACCCTGGGTCCTACGACGCGGCCATCGCCACGGTCCGCGACCTGATCGCCCAGGCCGAGCAGCAGGCCGGCGGTCGCGGCTCGATCGGGGTCGGCGCCCCTGGCTCGGTGTCGCCGCGCACGGGCGTGATGCGCAACGCCAATTCCACCTGGCTGAACGGCCGCCGGTTCCGCGAGGACCTGGAAGCGGGTCTGAGCCGCCCTGTGCGGCTGGCCAACGACGCCAACTGCCTGGCCCTGTCCGAAGCCGTCGACGGCGCGGCGGCCGGCCTTGCGGTGGTCTTCGCGGTGATCATCGGCACCGGCTGCGGCGGCGGCCTGGCGGTCGATGGCAAGCTGGTCGAGGGCGCCAACGGCCTGGCCGGCGAATGGGGCCACGCGCCCCTGCCCTGGCCCAAGCCCGAAGAGTCGCCGGGCCCCGCCTGCTGGTGCGGCCGGCATGGCTGCCTGGAGACTTGGATCTCGGGCACGGGCTTTCGCCGCGACCACGCCGAACGCACCGGCCAGGCCCTGGCCGGCGAGGAGATCATCGCCGCCGCCCGGGCAGGAGACGCCGAGGCTACGATCAGTTTCGACCGCTATCTGGACCGCCTGGGCCGCGGCCTGGCGGTGATCGCCGACATCGTCGATCCCGACGCCTTCGTGTTCGGCGGCGGCCTGTCGAACGTCGGCGAACTCTACGACCGCCTGCCGGCCTTCATCGAACCTCATGTCTTCTCCGACGGCTGGCGGGCCAGGCTGGCTCCGGCGCAGTGGGGCGACTCGTCGGGCGTGCGGGGCGCCGCGCGCCTGTGGACGCCGGCCGAAGCCGCCGCCCATGCCGTCGCCTGACGGCCGCGCCGTCGCCCTGGCCGTTCTGCTGGCCTTCGGGGCGGCGGGAACGACTTTCGCGAGCGACGGCGTCGAAGTCACCGTCACCGGCGGCGCGATCCACGGCGAGGCGCGCGGCGCCGGGGCGGTCTTTCGCGGCGTGCCCTTCGCCGTCCCGCCCATCGGAGACCGCCGCTGGAAGCCGCCGGCCGCCGTTCCGCCCTGGACCGGGACCCGCGACGCGACAGCTTCGGGTCCGCCCTGCCTGCAGAGGTCCTACGGCTGGAACGCCAAGGACGCCGCCGACAGCCGGGAGGACTGCCTCTATCTCGACGTCCGCACGCCGGCGCTCAGGCCGGCCAAGCCTCTGCCGGTCATGGTCTGGATCCATGGCGGGGCCAACCGGGCCGGATCGGCGCGGGGCACGGTCGAGTCGAGTCTCGTCGACCAGGGCGTGGTGCTGGTGTCGATCCAGTACCGGCTGGGGGCCTTCGGTTTCCTGTCCCATCCCGGCTTGACCGCCGAGGGCGGCGGAGCCTCGGGCAACTACGCCCTGATGGACCAGATCGCCGCCCTGCGCTGGGTGCGTGACAATATCGCCCGGTTCGGTGGCGATCCCGGCAATGTGACGCTGTTCGGCCACTCGGCCGGTGGCCAGGACGTGGGGCTGCTGATGCTGGCTCCCGAGGCCCGGGACCTGTTCCACAAGGCCATCGAACAGAGCGGCGCGGCGGGCTTCGGCCTGCCGCCGCGGTCCCTGGCTGAGAACGAGGCCCTGGGCCAGGCTTTGGGCCGGGCGCTGGGCGCCAAGGACCTGGACGGGCTGCGCGCCGCCTCGGGTCCGGCCGTGCTCGACGCCGCCGAGGGTCTCAAGCCGCCGATCGCCGACGACGGTTTCGTCTGGCTGCAGGCGGTGGTCGACGGGGCGGTGATCCGTGAGCCGCCGGCCGCGACCCTGGCCGCCGGCCGCCAGGCCCGCGTGCCGTTGATCATCGGCAACAGCGCCCGGGAGCTGTCGCTGTACGGCGGCGCGGCCAACGCCTCGGCCTGGGTGAAAGCCAATTACCAGGACCCAGACCAAGCGCTCCGGCTCTACGGGATCGGCGCCCGGGGCGCGGCGTCGGACGAGACCGCCGACCAGATCGCCGCCGACACCGGCTTCCGCTGTCCGGCGACCTGGGTGGCGGCGCGCCATGTCGCGATTGGCCAGCGGACTTGGCGCTACGAACTGGCGGTCGCCGCCCCCGGCGCCGGACCGGTGCGGCACGGCTCGGAGCTGCCCTTCGTGTTCGACACGCCGCCGGCCGGCGCGACCCCGGCCGCCTGGCCTCCGCTTCAGGCCTATTGGACCAATTTCGCCCGCACCGGTGATCCGAACGGACCGGGCCTGACGCCGTGGCCTGCCCAGACGGCGGCGGTCGAGGCGATCGCCTTCACCCCGTCCGGCCCCCGGACCACGAAAGACGACCGCGGCGCGCTTTGCCGCCTGCTGCCACGACCTTGAAGACCCGTCCCTGAAGACAACCCAGAAGACAAACAAGGGCCCGAAGAGGCCGACCCGAGGAGGAAAGACATGAAAACCAAGTTCGCCCGCCGGATGCTGCGCCTGTCGCTGCTGGCGACCTGCGCCGTCCTGGTCGCCCTGCCGGCCGCCGCCCAGACATCGTCCGTCTACGGCCCCTACAACGCCGACCTGCCGCGCGGCGGCGACGGCTTGGCCAAGCCGCTGGCCGGAAATCCGTTGCCGGCCGAGGGACCCTGGTCGCTGCAGGGCTGGATCGCGCCATCGGCGGCCTCGGCCGGGCGGGTGGTCGTGGCCGGGATCGGCGACCCGGCCAGCGGCGGTCGCTTCATCGGGCTGGAAGACGGCGCGCCGGCCGTCTGGGCCGGAGCGTCCGCGGTCAAGGGCGCGACGGCGCTGAAGCCGGGGGCCTGGAGCCATGTGGCGGCGGTGTCGGACGGCGCGACGGTCGCGCTCTATGTCGACGGGACCAAGGTCGCCGAAGGGCCGGCGACGCCGGTTGCTCCGGCCGCCACCGTCCAACTGGGTCCGCGCAAGCTGGCCGGGACGGCGCCGTTCGGCGGCAAGGTGGCGGGCTTCACGGTCCAGGCCTCGGCCTTGGCCCCCGCGGCCCTGAAGACCCTGGCCTCAACCAAGCCCAACCCCGACCTGACCGTGTACGAGCCGGGCAGCCCGACCTGGGCGGTGCAGGTGCGCCAGATGTACGGCCAGGTGTCGCCGCAGGACGCCTGGACGCGCCCGAAGAGCAAGGCCCCGTTCTCCAAGCCGGTCGCCGTCGCCCCCTATGCCGGCCCCGCCCTGGTCGCCGCGCCGGGCGCGGAAGGCGCCGAGGCGTGGGTCCTGAAGCGCTGGTCGCTGGCCGAGGCGCCGAAGGTCATGGATGCTGAGACAGCGCTGTCAAAAGCTGGCTATGACGCCAAATCCTGGTATGCGGCCACGGTTCCCGGAACGGTGCTGACCACGCTGGTCGACCGCGGCGTCTATCCGGACCCGGACTACGGCCTGAACAACGCGGCCATTCCAGAGAGCCTGAACAAGCAGGACTACTGGTACCGCAGCGAGTTCGTCGCCCCCGCCGGCCAGGAGGGCCGCCGCCAGCAGCTGGTCTTCAAGGGGATCAACTATGCCGCCGAGGTCTGGCTGAACGGCGAGAAGCTGGGCGAGCTGAGGGGCGCTTTCATCCGCGGCCAGTTCGACGTCACCGGCAAGCTGAAGCCCGGCGCGGCCAACGTCGTCGCGGTCAGGATCTCGCCGCCGCCGCATCCGGGCCTGGCTCACGAGGAGTCCCTGACCGCCGGGGTCGGCGAGAACGGCGGCATGCAGGCCCTGGACGGTCCGACCTTCATCGCCAGCGAGGGCTGGGACTGGATCCCCAGCGTCCGCGACCGCAACGCCGGCCTGTGGCAGGACGTGGTGCTGCGTTCGACCGGCCCGGTGCGGATCGGCGACAGCCATGTCGTTACGACCCTGCCGAAAGCTGACAACAGCGTCGCCGAGGTCGAGATCGCCGTGCCGGTCGAGAACCTGACGGACGCCCCGGTCCAGGCGACGGTCCGCGCCGCCTTCGACACCGTCGCCGTCGAGAAGACCGTCACCGTCACGCCCGGCCAGGCCCAGGTGGTGTTCACCCCCGCCGACTTCCCGCAGCTGTCGATCCGGAACCCCAGGCTCTGGTGGCCCAATGGCTACGGCGCCCAGACCTTGTACGGCCTGCGCCTGCTGGCCAGCGTCGACGGCAAGGTCTCCGACCAGAAGGACAGCCGCATCGGCCTGCGACAGATGACCTACGAGCTGTCGCTGATGGACACGCACGGCGAGCTGCGGCGCGTCGAGGTCGATTACGCCAAGGCCCGGCAGCTGGGCCAGGACATCACCGACGGCAGCCACGAAGGCATCCGCAAGGTTACCGACGGCTGGGCGACGTCGCTGACCAAGGTTGGCGAAACCTCCCCGGCGGTCCGCGATGTGCCCGACGCCGGCCTGACGCCCTATCTGGTGATCAAGGTCAATGGCGTGAAGATCGCCGCGCGCGGCGGCAACTGGGGCACGGACGACTGGCGCAAGCGGGTGTCGCGCGAGCGGCTGGAGCCCTATTTCCGCCTGCACAAGGACGCCCACCTCAACGTCATTCGCAACTGGGTCGGGCAGAACACCGAGGACGTCTTCTACGACCTGGCCGACGAGTACGGCCTGCTGGTGCTGAACGACTTCTGGGCCTCGACCCAGGACTTCCAGCTGGAGCCGCAGGACGTGCCGCTGTTCCTGAAGAACGCCGCCGACGTGATCAGCCGCTATCGCAACCACCCTTCGATCGCCCTGTGGTTCGGCCGCAACGAGGGCGTGCCGCAGCCGATTCTCAATGAGGGGCTGGAGGCCCTGGTCCACGACCTGGACGGCACGCGCTGGTACACCGGCAGCTCCAACCGGGTGAACCTGCAGAACAGCGGGCCCTATAACTACCGCGAGCCGGAGACCTATTTCACCGAGCACGCCAAGGGCTTCTCGGTCGAGGTGGGCACGCCGTCGTTCCCGACCCTGGAGGCCTTCGAGGCCGCCGTGCCCGCGCCCGACCGTTGGCCGATCAGCGACGTCTGGGCCTATCACGACTGGCATCCGACCGGGAACGGCGACACCAAGACCTTCCTCGACGCCATGGCCGCCAAGCTGGGCCCCGCCACCAGTCTGGAGGACTTCGAGCGCAAGGCCCAGCTGATGAACTACGAGACCCACAGGGCGATCTTCGAGGGCATGAACCAGGAGCTGTGGACGAAGTCGTCGGGCCGCCTGCTATGGATGACCCAGCCGGCCTGGCCCAGCACGATGTGGCAGATCCTCAGCCACGACTACGACACCCACGCCGCCTACTACGGAACCCAGAAGGCCGCCGAGCCCGTCCACGTCCAGATGAGCCTGGCCGACCATCGGCTGGCCGTGGTCAACAACGGCCTCGCGCCGATTTCGGGCGCGGCCCTGCGCGCCCGGGTGGTGGGCCTGGACGGCAAGCCGCTGGCCGAGCGGACCTGGCGAATCGACGCCCCGGCCAACGGCGTGGCGCTGGGCGAGACGCTGGACCTGTCGGGCCCGCTGGCCCAAGGCGCGGTGGTGGTGCGGCTGGACCTGACCGCCGCCGACAGCGCGCCGTTGTCGAGCAACCTCTACTGGGTCGCCAAGGACGCCGAGGGCGAGCGCAAGCTGTCGGCCATGGCGGCCCAGGCGGTGTCGATCACCGCCGCCGACGCCAAGGCGGGCGCCGAGACCGTAGTCACCGTGACCCTGGTCAACACCGGCGCGGCTCCGGCCCTGAACGGAAAGCTGACCCTGCTCGACGCCAAGGGCGCGCGGATCTTGCCCGCCTACTATGCCGACAACTACGTCTCGCTGCTGCCGGGCGAGCGCCGGACGGTGGAGATCCTCTATCCGGGCGACGCGAGGGCGGGCGCGAGGGTCGAACTGCGGGGCTGGAACCTGGTCCCCGCCAAGACGGAGGTACGCTGATGCTGGATCGTCGCTCCCTGCTGGCGGGCGGGCTCGCGGCCGTGCCTGGCCTGGCCCTGGCCCAGACCGCCACGGCCCCGCCGGCGCCGAGCCCGGAGGACCTGCGGCTGCGCACCGACTGGCCGTTCCTGCAACGCTACGCCGCCGAGAACGCCGTCGATCGCGACCTGCCGGCCGAACGCCGGCGGGTAGTGTTCATCGGCGACTCGATCACCCAGGGCTGGCGTGACAAGCATCCGGCCTTTTTCACCGACAACGGCTTTCTCGGGCGCGGCATCGGCGGCCAGGTGACCGCCCAGATGCTGGTGCGGTTCTGGCCCGACGTGGTCGCCCTGAAGCCGGCCGCCGTGCACATCCTGGCGGGGATCAACGACATCGCCCAGAACGCCGGGCCCTACGACCTGGCCGCCACCCAGGCCAATCTGCAGGCCATGACCACCCTGGCCCAGGCCAATGGCGTCGCCGTGATCCTGGCCACCGTCATGCCGGCGTTGGACTTTCCTTGGCGGCCCGGCCTGGGTCCGGTGGCCAAGGTCCGCGCCCTGAACGCTTGGCTGAAGGCCTATGCGGCCGAGCGCGGGGCGGTGCTGGCCGACTATACCGCGGTGCTGGACGACGGGGCTGGCGGCATGAAGCCGGGCCTGGCCTACGACGGGGTCCACCCCACCGGCGAGGGCTACGCGGCGGTGGAGCCCGTCACCCTGGCGGCGATCGCGTCGGCCCTGGTCCGGGCGTGACCTGAAATCTGCACCGACAAATTCCCTCCGAAATTCTGTTGTCCCAAGTTGACAGCGCTGTCGGTTGTCCATAGGTTGAAGCTACCGGCGCCTCATAAAAAGCCGGAAGTCCACGGGAGGATGCGCACGCATCCCTCAAAACTCCGCGTCTTGGCTCGTTCGGCTCCGCTGATCGAGGCTGAGAACTGCTGCCGCACATCAGGGGAATGCTAAATGACGACAAAGTCTTACCGATCGCGCACGGCTCTGCTCTGCGCCGCCTCGGCCATGGTGCTGCTGAGCGCCGGCCAGGCCCTGGCCCAGGCCGCGCCGGCCCAGAATGAGGAACCATCCCAGGTTGACGAGGTCATCGTCACCGGCTTCCGGGCCTCGCTGGCGAACGCGCTGAATCTGAAGAAGAACTCGAACCTGATCATCGAGTCGGTGACCGCCGAGGACATGGGCAAGTTCCCCGACCAGAACATCGCCGAGTCGCTGCAGCGCCTGCCCGGTGTGCAGATCGACCGCGAGAACGGCCAGGGCACCAAGGTCCGCATCCGCGGCCTCGACCAGAACGTCACGGTGCTGAACAACGAGATCTTCGTCAGCGGCCTGGAGATCTTCCGCCTCTATGAAGGCAAGATCACCCAGGACAACTCGCTGGAAGGCATCCCCTCGCAGCTGATCGGCGGCGTCGACGTCTACAAGTCGCCCGACGCCTCGCTGCTGGAAGGCGGCCTGGGCGGCATCATCAACTTGAAGACCCGCAACGCCCGCGACCTGGCCGACGACACCACCATCGCCGGCGACATCCGCGGTCAGAAGGGCTCGGGCACCGACTGGACCCCCACCGGCTCGCTGGTGCTGGGCCACAAGTTCAGCGACCGCTTCGCCGTGCTGGGCACGATCTCGTATGACAAAACCGACAGCCATACCGACGTGCTGGCCGGCGAGAACCGCGGCGGCTGGGCCTTCGAGGACCGTCCGCAAGGCGCGGGCACGGTCGACGTCTGGTCGCCGGAGTACCGCTACGCCACCTATCGCGACCAGGAACGCAAGCGCCTGGGCGCCTCGGTGAACCTCGACTTCGCCCTGACCGACTCGCTGCAGCTGACCGGCGACTGGTTCCACTCCGACCTGAAGATCCTGACCTCCGAGGCCTCGATCAAGTTCCCGTTCGCCAACGAGAACGCCAACTATTCGGCGGCCGGCTTCACCAAGGACACCAACGGCGTCCTGCAGACCGGCACGGTCACCGCCAACTCGGCCGAAGGCACCTCGTACGTGCAGAACGCCGAGGCCAAGACCGACAACTTCCAGGTCGGGCTGAACTGGGACAACGGCGGCCGCCTGACCGGCAGTGTCCGGGCGGCCTATTCGACCAGCGACTATGTCAGCGACAGCGGCAACAACGACGTCCGCTACACCCAGTACACCGTGCGCAACGGCACGGCCGCCGGCCTGGTGCCCAACGCCACCGCGCCGGCGACCTTCACCTACACCTACACCAACGGAGACAACCCGACCTTCACCCCGGCCAATCCGAGCCAGTTCACCACCCCCAGCAGCGTCTTCGCCAAGTCGCACTGGGTGTTCGGCGAGCGGACCGGCATCGACAACACCTCGGCCCGGATCGACTTCAAGTACCGTCCGGAATTCGGCGAGAACGGCAACCTGGTGATCAGCGCCGGCGCCCGCTACGCCGAGCGCAAGGTGGATTCCGACTTCCTGCTGCTGCTGGCCGACTATTCGGGCAAGGGCGAGCTGAACGGCCAGGCTCTGGGCCAGGACTGGACGCCGCTGGGCTACTTCCAGGACGGCGCCATCGGCTACAAGTCGTGCGGCCTGCCGGCCGGCACGCCGGGCCGTCCGAACTGCGGCCAGACCGCCACCGACGACGGCCGCTTCGGTGCGTCCCCGGCCCTGATCACGCCGTACCAGACGGCGGCCAGCAATCCGGAACGCTTCGAACTGCTGACCGTCGGCGGCATCTCGGCCCTGTTCCAGAACCGCGACCAGATGAAGAACCCGGTCCAATGGCTGTCGGCGCTCTATCCGTCGACGCCGTTCAAGTACTACCGGGACCCGATCCAGTCGTTCAACGTCAAGGAAAAGACCACGACCGGCTACATGATGGCCGACGCGGGCTCCGCCGAGGACCGCTATCACCTGAACGCCGGCGTCCGGGTGGTGAAGACCGAACTGACGATCGACTCCAGCGCCACGCCGACCGTGCCCAACTACTACGGCACCGACAGCTGGAACGGGGTGATCTCCAATCCGGAGCACATCACCACCTCGCGCTCCTACACCGACGTGCTGCCCAGCTTCAGCGGCGTGTTCGACGTCACCGACAGCGACAAGGTCCGCGTCTCGGCGGCCCGCGTCATGTCGCGTCAGAACCTGTTCCAGCTGGGCACGGGCTCCAGCTACAACTTCACCCGCAGCTCGACCCCGGGCCCGAACCTCAACCGCTTCCTCTACACCAACGGCAGCGGCGGCAACCCGGAGCTGGACCCCTACCGCGCCTCGCAGTTCGACGCGGCCTATGAGCGCTACTTCGGCACGCAAGGCCTGCTGTCGGCCGCAGTCTTCTACAAGAACGTCGACTCGTTCATCCAGACCGACACGGTCTCGCGGACGGTGGCCGACGGTTCGGTGGAAGGCGCCACGGCCGGGATCTTCACCCAGCCGGTGAACGGCGAGGGCGGCGAGATCAAGGGCGTCGAACTGGCCGCGCAGTACGCGTTCGCCAACGGCCTGGGCTTTACGGCCAACTACACCTACTCGGACTCCAAGTCGTCCAACGCCAACGACTACCAGGACAACCTGCCGATCCCAGGCGTGGCCAAGCACGCATTCAACATCCAGGGCTATTACGAGGCGCACGGCTTCGAGGCGCGCCTGTCCTATGCCTGGCGCGACAAGAGCTACCAGGGCAACTTCGCCTTCGGTTCGGGGGCGGACACCCACTCGCTGGGCACCTGGGAGCGAGCCTATGGCCAGCTGGACGGTCAGATCGGCTACGCGGTCAACGACCAGATCAAGGTGGTGCTGGAAGGCATCAACCTGACCAAGGAAGACAGCGGCCGCTACCTGCAATGGGAAAACCTGCCGTTCCGCTACGCCACCGGCGACCGTCGGGTGGTGCTGGGCGCCCGGTTCAAGTTCGGCATGTAGGCCGGACCGGGGCGCACCGTCCGGCGCGCTCCGAGGATTTGAGTTGGAACCTTCGGCCGGTCGGGCGAAGGTTCCCCGGCGTGGCGGCGGCTCATCCCCCGTCGCCCGCCGAGCGCCCGGCGCCGGCCGGTCCCCAGCGGCCGGCGCCGCTTCTTCTCTCGTTTCGGGAGGACGTCATGAGCGACAGGTCCATCCGCTCGATCGCCATCGTCGGCGGCGGCACGGCCGGCTGGATGGCGGCTTGCCTGCTGAGCCAGACTTTGCGCGGCACGGGCTGCGCCATCACCCTGGTCGAGTCGCCCGATATCGGCACGGTGGGGGTCGGCGAGGCGACCATCCCGCCGATTTTCGACTTCCTGAAGCTGATCGAGGTCGATCTCGACGCCTTCATTCCGGCCACCCAGGCCACGTTCAAGCTGGGCATCAAGTTCGATGACTGGCGCGCGATCGGCGACAGCTACTGGCATCCGTTCGGGACGTTCGGCGTGTCGATCGATCGTCGGCCCTTCCACCACGTCTTCCATAAGGCGCGGGCCCAGGGGCTGGACCCGACGGCGCCGCAGTTCAGCCTGGCCGCCGCCCTGGGCGACGCCGGCCGGCTGGCCCATCCCGATCCCCGCGTCCCCGGTCCGCTGGCCGGCCTGCGCCAGGCCCTGCATTTCGACGCGGTGCTGGTCGCCCGCTTCCTGCGTGATCACGCCGAGCGCCGCGGCGTGCGGCGGCTGGAGCGCGAGGTGGCCGAGGCGAAGCTGCGCGACGACGGCTTCATCGAGGCCCTGGCGCTGAAGGGCGGCGGCGAGCTGGCGGCCGACCTCTATATCGACTGCTCGGGCTTCCGCGGCCTGCTGATCGAACAGGCCCTGGGCGCCGGCTACGAGGACTGGACGCGCTGGTTGCCCTGCGACCGCGCCCTGGCCGCGCCCACCGCCCATGCCGGTCCGCCGCCGCCCTATACCCAGGCCGTGGCCATGGACGCCGGCTGGCGCTGGCGGATCCCGCTGCAGCACCGGGTGGGCAACGGCTATGTCTATTCCAGCGCCTTCATCGACGACGGCGCGGCCCAGGACGAACTGCTGTCGGCGATCGGCCAGCCCCTGGCCGAGCCGCGCAAGCTGAGCTTCACCGCGGGGCGCCGCAAGACGATGTGGAGCCGCAACTGCGTGGCCCTGGGCCTGGCGTCCGGTTTCCTGGAGCCCCTGGAATCCACCAGCATCCACCTGGTGTGCAGCGGCCTCTACAAGCTGCTGGACCACTTCCCCGACCGCGACTTCGCCTCGGTCAACATCGCCGCCTACAACCGCGCCCTGGCCGACGAGTACGAGACCTATCGCGACTTCATCCTGCTGCACTATTGCGTGACGGCCCGCGACGACACGGCGTTCTGGCGCGACCGAACGGCCGCGCCGCTGCCCGATCGCCTGGCCGAGCGGCTGGAGCTGTACCGCGCCTGTGGCCGGGTCGACGCCAAGCCCGGCGAGCTGTTCACCGACCTTTCGTGGTTCTACATCTTCGAGGGGATGGGGGTGACGCCCAGGGCCTATGACCCGCTGGTCGACGCGTCGAATTTCCAGCAGGTGCGGGCCGTCCTGCCCGAACTGACCGCGCGGATCGCTGCGGTCGTGGCCCAGAGCCCCACCCACGAAGCCGCGCTGGCGGCCATCGTCCGCCGCAGCGCCGCCTGAACATGATGTCCTGCAAGTCCAATGGTCGGGTACCGCTCACAGTCTATCTAGACAGCGCTGTCAATCTGTGTTGAGGTTTCGCCGTCAGAGGGGCGCCAGCCTCCGCTTCAGGGAAGGAAACACCCACGCACCGCCCGCGCGCCCGATGGCGAGCGGCGTCCGCTCCATTTCGATTCGTCCCGTTCCAGCGCCGACCTGCCGGCGGGGACGACGCGCCTCGTCCGACCCTCCGGCGACGGCGCGCCTGGATCCCCTGTCATCGGGGGCTCTCCAAACTCCGGCGCGACGATGTTCTCCCCGTCGCGCCGGTTCTTTGCCGCGCAATGTTCGCCCGCGCCCGCGTCGTCCGGGCCGCTTCCCGAAGGTGTTGAATGACCGTCCGCTCCCGTCGCCTTGCGATCTCGGCCCTGCTCGCCTCGACCATCGTCGCCTCGGCCAGTCTGGCGAGCATCCCGGCCTTCGCCCAATCCAGCACCGCCCATCCCGATCAATGGCCCGTTGCGGCCAGTCCGGCGGCGATCACCGACGCCAGGACCGAGGCCTTCATCGGTGAGCTGATGGCCAAGATGAGCGTCGAGGAAAAGGTCGGCCAGACCATCCAGGGCGACATCGCCTCGATGACGCCCAAGGACCTGGAAAAGTACCCGCTCGGCTCGATCCTGGCCGGCGGCAACTCGGCCCCGGGCGGCAATGACCGCGCTCCGCCCCAGGCCTGGACCGACCTGATCGACGCCTACCGCAAGCAGTCGCTGGCCGCCCGGCCGGGTCATGTCCCCATTCCCCTGCTGTTCGGCATCGACGCCGTGCACGGACATAACAACATCGTCGGGGCGACGATCTTCCCGCACAATATCGGCCTGGGCGCCATGCGCGACCCGGCCCTGATCGGCCGCATCGGCCAGGCGACGGCCGAGGAGGTGGCGGTGGTCGGCGGCGACTGGACTTTCGGGCCTACGGTCGCCGTGCCGCGCGACGACCGCTGGGGCCGCAGCTACGAGGGCTATGCCGAGGACCCGGAGGTGGTGAAATCCTATTCGGGCCCCATGACCCTGGGCCTGCAGGGGACTCTCAAATCCGGCCAGCCCCTGGCCGCGGGCCACATCGCCGGGTCGGCCAAGCACTTCCTGGCCGACGGCGGCACCGAAGGGGGCAAGGACCAGGGCGACGCCCAGATCCCTGAGGCCGAGCTCGTCGCCATCCACGCCCAGGGCTATCCGCCCAGCATCGACGCCGGCATCCTGACGGTGATGGCCTCGTTCTCCAGCTGGAACGGCCAGAAGATCACGGGCAACAAGAGCCTGCTGACCGACGTGCTGAAGGGGCGGATGGGCTTCCAGGGCTTCGTGGTCAGCGACTGGAACGCCCACGGACAGCTCGCCGGCTGCACCAATACCAGCTGCCCGCAGGCGATGAACGCCGGGCTCGACATGTACATGGCCCCCGACAGCTGGAAAGGCCTTTACGACAGCACCCTGGTCCAGGTGAAGGCGGGCGAGATCCCGATGGCGCGGCTGGACGACGCCGTGCGGCGGATCCTGCGGGTCAAGGTCAAGGCGGGGCTGTTCGAGCGCGTCGCGCCCACCGTCCAGGGCCGCTTCGATCGCCTGGGCGCGCCTGAGCACCGCGCGATCGCCCGCGAGGCGGTGGCCAAGTCGCTGGTGCTGCTGAAGAACGACGGCGTGCTGCCGGTCAAGCCGGGCGCCAAGGTGCTGGTGGCCGGCGCCGCCGACGACATCGGCAAGGCCTCGGGGGGCTGGACCCTGACCTGGCAGGGCACGGGCAACAAGAACAGCGACTTCCCGCACGGCCAGTCGATCTGGGGCGGGATCGAGCAGGCGGTGAAGGCCGCCGGCGGCCAGGCGGAGCTGGCGCCCGACGGCAAGTTCGCCACCAAGCCGGACGTGGCCATCGTGGTGTTCGGCGAGGACCCCTACGCCGAGTTTCAGGGCGACGTGACCAATCTCGGCTACCAGCTGGGCGACAAGGCCGACCTGGCCCTGCTCAAGCGGCTGAAGGCGCAGGGCATTCCGGTGGTGTCGGTGTTCCTCTCGGGCCGTCCCCTGTGGGTGAACCCCGAGATCAACGCCTCGGACGCCTTCGTCGCCGCCTGGCTGCCGGGCAGCGAGGGCGGCGGCGTCGCCGACGTGCTGGTGGCCGGCCAGGACGGCAAGCCCAAGCGCGATTTCCAGGGCAAGCTCGGCTTTTCCTGGCCCAAGCGAGCCGACCAGGGGCCGCTGAACCGCGGCCAGCCGGGCTACGACCCGCAGTTCGTCTATGGCTACGGCCTGTCCTACGCCAAGCCGGGCAAGGTCGGCGTCCTGCCCGAGGACCCGGGCAAGGTGGCGGCGGCCGGCAGCGTCGACCGCTACTTCGTCGACGGCCGAGTGGCGGCGCCGTGGCGGATGGACTTCGTGGGCGCCGGTTCGGTCAAGGCGATCGACGCCGGGGCCCAGGAGAACGCCCGCCAAGCGACCTGGACCGGGCAGGGCATGGTGGCCATCCACGGCCCGGCGGTCGACCTGTCGCGCCAGACCACCGGCGACATGGCGGTGAGGGTCCGTTACCGGATCGACGCGGCGCCGACCGGTCCGGTGACCCTGAGCATCGGCTGCGCCGACGACGCCTCGTGCGCCGGGACGATCGACGTCACCTCCGCCGTCAAGGAAGCGCCGCTGAACGAATGGCGGGACGTGAAGATCAAGCTGTCCTGCTTCCAGGCGGCCGGGGCGAAGATGGACCATGTCACCGCGCCGTTCGTGGTCGGCGCCAGCGGGCCGTTCTCGTTGTCGCTGACCGAGGTGCGACTCGCGTCGAACGAGGGGGACGCTGTCTGCCCGAACTAGGACGCTGCTCGGAAACGAAACCTTCTTCGACAGGCTCAGGATGAGGTTTCTAGGGCTAGGCTCCAAATGGTCCTCATCCTGAGCTTGTCGAAGGAAGAGGACCACGCACGGCGTTGGACGGCGCCAGCAACACAGGGGTCTGGCCCCGCTTAGCCCGGCTTGGCTATACTCGCGCCATGTCCCGCACCACGCCCGCCACCCTCGCCCTGACCAAGGCCGGGGTCGAGTTCACGGTCCATGCCTACGACTACGATCCGGACGCCGACAGCATCGGCCTGGCCGCGGCGGCGGCCCTGGGCGAGGACCCTGGCCGAGTGCTCAAGACCCTGATGGCCCTGGTCGACGGCAAGCCGATGCTGGTCATCGTCCCCTCGGACCGCGAGGTGGCGATGAAAAAGCTGGCGGCGGCGGCCGGCGGCAAGTCGGCCCAGATGATGAAGCCGGCCGACGCCGAGCGGATCAGCGGATACAAGGTCGGCGGCATCAGCCCGTTCGGGCAGCGCAAGCCGCTGCCGGCGGTGATCGAGGCCGACGCCCTGGCCGAGACCTACGTCTATATCAACGGCGGCCAGCGCGGCCTGCAGGTGAGGCTGGATCCCAACGCCGCCAAGGCGGTTCTGAAGGCGGCGGCGGCCCAGGTGTCTTCCTGATCCGCCTCTCCGGCCAACGAATTCATGAAGCGGGCCAGTACCGCATCGCCACGTCGCAGCGCTCGTAGCGGCCGCCGAACAACGCCATGATCTCGGCGTCGTGCTGGAAGCCGAGCTTCTCGTAGAGGTGGATGGCTGCCGCGCACTTGCGGTTGGTCAGCAGGTACAGCCGGTCGGCCACGCCCATGGCCTCGGCCCGCTCGAGCGCCGCCGCCAGCAGGAACTCGCCGACCTTGCGGCCCCGCGCCGCTTCCAGGACGCCCATCTTGGTCAGCTCGAACCAGCCGTCCTTCATCCGCATGATCGCGCAGGTCCCCACCACGCCGAGGTCTGGGGTCTGGGCGAACAGCACCGCCCCGCCCTTGTCGACGATCAGCGCGCGCGGGTTCTCCAGCAGGGTGACGTCGTTTTCCTCCAGCGTGAACATCTGCGAAATCCAGGCGGCGTTGATCGCGTAGAAGGCTCCGGCCAGGTCGTCGGAGAACTCGCGGACCGTCAGGCCGCGCGCCGCGGTCACGCGATCGACCAGCGACTTGGCGTCGAGCCGCGCCTCCAAGGCCGAAATCTGGTCGAGCAACGCCTGCTCGCCGCCGTCGCAAAGCTCGGTCACGGCCGCCGCGACCCGGGGCCAGATCTCCCGCTGGGCCGCGCCGATCACCCGCGCACCGTCCTCGGTCAGCGATAGGGTTTTGTGGCGCAGGTCGCGCGCCCCGCGGCTGACCGCGACCAGGCCCTGGTCCACCAGGCCCTGCACGGTGCGGGTGATGGTCGGCTGGCTGAGTCGCAGGCGCTGAGCCAGGGCGCCGATTGTCAGGGCGCCGTCCTGCTTCAGCGCCGCCAGCAGCACCTGCTGTGCGGGCTGGATCGGCAGGTCGTGCGCCTGGAGAACGGCCGTCGCTTCCGCCTGGAGGCGGTCGGACAGCCGCTTGAGCCGGCTGCCGAGAAAGGCCGGCCCAAGGTCGGCGAGGGTGTCTGGAGTCATCGCGCGCCTCATCAATATAGCGCGCTATATATAACCGTCTAAGCGGGCTGGAGCAAGCAGCGGCGGCGCGCCGACCGATCTGAGCGGGCGCGTCGCTCGCCGTTCATCTCGCCGACGATCGGGACGTCGAACCTATTGGCAAGGCATGGTGTCGCCGCCGTCCAGATCGATCCGATAGCACAGCTCCACGCCGCTCTCGGTTTCGCGGACGATAACCGAAACCTCGTTGTCGGCGTCGACGGGCGGACGCCACATCTCCACGAAGGCGATCGCCGCCTCCTCGAAACTGGACGCATCCACGGCGTGGCCATGGCTGCGGTCGTCGTCGCGGGCGTGAACGCGATAGCTCTGGATCTCGGACATCAGTCGCTCCTTCCGGCTGAAAACGCCCGAACCCGCGAATGGATTCATCGGTCGAAAGCCCGATCGCAAATGGAGGTCTGGTTTGGCGTTTGGACACTCACGCATTCGCTCGCCGGCCGAGCGTTCGCTCCAGGAACGGCCTTATGCGGCGGACGACTTGTTCGAGTTGAACCTCGAGCAGCCAATGGCCGCCGTCCAGAAGGTGGAGTTCGGCGTCGGGCAGGTCGCGCAGATAGGCCCGCGCGGACGCTTCGGGCATGTAGCCGTCCTGCGATCCCCACAAAATAAGCGCCGGCGGCCGGTGGTCGCGCAAATGGGCCTGATAGCGGGGAAACCAATCGAGATTCTGTTGCAGCCCGGCCAGGACGTCGACGGTGATCGCCTTGCGCCGCGGCGTCATCAGCGCCCAATGCAAGGTCCAGAGGTCGGGCGGGATCAGGTCGGCCAGCTCGGGCCGCACGTCGTTGAGGAACTCCGCCTTGAATTCCTCCTCGGTGACGGCCTGGGCCAGCGCCGCCCGCGCTTCGGCTTCAGGGCGGCGGAGAATATCGAAGAGCCCTTCGTACTTCGGCCCGAACGCGTCCTCGTAGATGTCGCCGTTCTGGATGATCACGGCCGTCACCGCCTCCGGCCGCGCGATCGCCAGCCGAAGGCCGATCTGCGAGCCGAAGTCATGGAGGTAAAGCGCGAAGCGGTCGACGCCAAGCCTGTCGAGGAAGCGCGCCAGGAACGCCGCGTACCCGTCGAAGTCGTAGGCGAAACCAGCGGGGGTGTCGCTGTAGCCGCAGCCGGGGAAGTCCGGCGCCAACAGGCGCCAGCGATCGGAGAGCGCCGGCATCAAGGCGCGAAATTCGTAGGATGAGCAGGGATAGCCGTGCGGCAGCAGGATCACCGGCGCATCGGCGGCGCCGGCCTCCCGGTAGAAGACCTCATACCCGTCAAGCTTGAGCCGCCTGTGCGCTACCGCTGCTAAGGTCACCTGAGCCGTTCCGCTCCGAGGATGGAGCCCCACAGTTCAAGAACCGGCTCGTCTGCCCCGGGTTCCGCCAGCGGACGCCCTTCCGCCTCTCCGAACGGGCGCCGCTAGCCTCCGGACGCGCCCTAGACGTCCACCTCGGCGTCCAGCGCATTTTCCTGGATGAACTCGCGGCGGGGCTCGACCAGGTCGCCCATCAGGCGGCTGAACATGTCGTCGGCGTCGTCGGCGTGGTTGACGCGGACCTGCAGCAGGGTGCGAGCCTCGACGTCCAGAGTGGTTTCCCACAGCTGGTCCGGGTTCATCTCGCCCAGGCCCTTGTAGCGCTGGATCGACAGGCCCTTGCGGCCGGCGTCCAGCACCGCGCCCACCAGGTCGAGCGGGCCGCGCACGGTGGTCGACTTGTCCTTGCGCCGGAAGACGGCCGAGCCGGAGAAGATGTCGGCCAGGGCGCCGGCCCGTTCGGCCAGGCGGCGAGCGTCGGCGGCGTGCAGCAGGCCGTCGTCCAGCACCACGCTTTCGGTCACGCCGCGGCGGATCCGCTTGAAGACGAACGCGGTGTCGCCGCGCTCGCCCGACCACGGGCCGTCACCTTCCTCCGCATACAGATCAAGTCGTTTGGCGGCGGCGGCGATGTCGGGCGCATCCCCGAACAGGCCGGCCAAGGCGGCTTGCTCGATGGCGAAGGCGGGCGCGCGTTGCGACAGGCGGTCGATGTTGCCCTTGGCCTGGCGGCACAGCTGGACTAGGGCCAGCAGGTCCTGGCCGGTGCGGCGCTCGCCCGAGGGCAGGTCCAGTTCGGCCCCGTCGACCCCTTCGTCCACCAGGAAGGCGTCCATCTCGCTGTCATCCTTAAGGTAGCGCGAGGACTTGCCCTTGGCGGCTTTGTAGAGCGGCGGCTGGGCGATGTAGATGTAGCCGCGCTCGATCAGCTCCGGCATCTGACGGTAGAAGAAGGTCAGCAGCAGGGTGCGGATGTGGGCGCCGTCGACGTCGGCGTCGGTCATCAGCACGATCTTGTGGTAGCGCACCTTGTCCGGGTTGAAGTCGTCGCGGCCGATGCCCGCGCCCAGGGCGGTGATCAGCGTGCCGATCTGGTCGGACGACAGCATCTTGTCGAAGCGGGCGCGCTCGACGTTCAGGATCTTGCCGCGCAGGGGCAGGACGGCCTGGTTGTCGCGGTTGCGGGCCTGCTTGGCGCTGCCGCCGGCCGAGTCGCCCTCGACGATGAAGATCTCGGACTTGGCCGGGTCGCGCTCCGAGCAGTCCGCCAGCTTGCCCGGCAACGAGGTGATGTCGAGCGCGCTCTTGCGACGGGTCAGTTCGCGGGCCTTGCGGGCCGCTTCCCGGGCGGCGGCGGCCTCGGCGATCTTGCCGACGATGGCCTTGGCCTCGTTCGGATGCTCCTCGAACCAGGTGGCCAGGCCTTCCTGCACCAGGCTCTCGACCGCCGGGCGCACTTCGGACGAGACCAGCTTGTCCTTGGTCTGCGAGCTGAACTTGGGGTCCGGCACCTTGACCGACAGCACGCAGGTCAGGCCTTCGCGGGCGTCCTCGCCCCCGACGCTGACCTTTTCCTTCTTGGTGATGCCCGAGCTCTCGGCGTAGCCGGTGATGATGCGCGTCAGCGCGCCGCGGAACGCCGACAGGTGCGTGCCGCCATCCCGCTGCGGGATGTTGTTGGTGAAGCACAGCATGTGCTCGTGGTAGCTGTCGTTCCACCACAGGGCCAGGTCGACCTCGACCTTGTCCTTGCGGCCGCGGATGACGATCGGGGTCTTCAGCAGCGGGGTCTTGGCCTTGTCCAGGTGGCGCACGAAGGCCTCGATGCCGCCCTCGTAGTGCAGCTTCTCGAGCCAGGGCTCGGCGTCGCGGTCGTCCTTGAACCAGATGGTCACGCCCGAGTTCAGGAAGGCCAGCTCGCGCAGGCGATGCTCCAGCGTCTTCCGGTCGAACTCGATGAAGGCGAAGGTGTCCTTGGATGGGAAGAAGGTCACCTCGGTGCCGGTCAGCACCTCGCCGGCCTTGGGACCGTCGGCGCGGATGGGCGAGTCGCCGGTCACCTTCAGCGAGGTCACCGCGTCGCCGCGCTCGAAGCGCATCTGGTGGCTGTGGCCGTCGCGGTGGATCTTCAGCTCCAGCCAGTCGCTGAGCGCGTTGACCACCGAGACGCCCACGCCGTGCAGGCCGCCCGAAACCTTGTAGCTGTTCTGGTCGAACTTTCCGCCGGCGTGCAGCTGGGTCATGATGACCTCGGCCGCGCTGACGCCCTCGCCCTCGTGGATGCCGACCGGAATGCCGCGGCCGTCGTCGGTGACCGTCACCGAGCCGTCGGCGTTGAGGATCACCTCCACCCTGGTGGCGTGGCCGGCCAGGGCTTCGTCGATGGCGTTGTCGACCACCTCGTAGACCATGTGGTGCAGGCCCGAGCCGTCGTCGGTGTCGCCGATGTACATGCCGGGGCGCTTGCGCACCGCGTCCAGGCCCTTGAGCACCTTGATGGAGTCGGCGCCGTACTCGCCGGTCATCACTTCGGGGGCAGACATTTCCGAACCGTCGGCGGTGGTGAGGCGATCGGTGTTGGCGTCGGCTTCAGGGCCTTTGGTCTCTTCGGTCATACGTCTTCCAATGCGGTCAGGCCGAGTTCGCTGACGCGAACGCCCAGAGCCCGACCTTTCAGATGGTCGAACAGCGACTCGTCGGTGCCTGTCAGAAAAGCCTGCAGGCCGAGCGCCGTGATTTCGTCGGCCAGGGCGGCCCGCCTTTTCAGGTCGAGATGCGCGGCGACTTCGTCGAGCAACAATATAGGATTCGGCGCGTCCTTCGCACGCGAAAGTCGCGCGGCCTGGGCCAAAACCAGGTTCAGAATCAGCGCTTTCTGCTCCCCGGTCGAACATTCCGCGGCGGGACGGTCCTTGTCGACGTGGTGGATGGCCAGATCGCCCCGGTGCGGGCCAGTCAGGGCGCGTCCGGCGGCCCCGTCGCGAGGGCGGGCGGCGGCCAGGGCGACGGCGAGCCGGGCCTCGATTTCGCCGGCCTCGACGCCGTCCAGCGCCAGTCTTTCCCACTCGCCGGTCAGGGCCAGGCGAGCGCGGGGGAAGGGGCGGTCGCCGCGGCCGTCGATCTCGGCCTGCAGGGCCCGGAGCGTCCGGGCCCGGGCCGCCGCCATCAAGGCTCCGGCCTGGCCCAGCCGGGCCTCCAGGGCGGCCAGCCAGATGGCGTCGGCCGGCTGGCCGGTCTCCGCGGCGTCGGTCAGCAGCCGCATGCGCTCGCGCTGGGCCTTGTCATAGGCGTTGGCGTGGCGGGCGTGGTCGGGCTCGCCGGCGAACACCAGGCGGTCGAAGAACTTGCGCCGCTCGCCCGCCGCCTCGAGGAACAGCCGGTCCTGGGCCGGGGTCAGCCAGATGGGGCGAACATAGTCGGCCAGGCGCCCGGGCGGGACGGTCTCGCCCTCGACGCGGACCACCCGGCGGGCCGCGCCGGCCAGCTCGACGCCGGTTCCCAGCCGCACCGGCTCGTCGTCTCCGGCCTGGGCCTCGGCGGCGACGGCCCAGGCGCGGCCCCCGGCCTCGCCGGGCAGCCGGCGGCCGACCTCGGTCAGGCCGGAGCCTCGCAGGCCCTTGCCCGGCGACAGCAGGCTGATGGCCTCCAGCAGGTTGGTCTTGCCCGCCCCATTGGCCCCGAACAGATAGACGCTGGCCCCTTCCGGACGCAGCCGCGCGCGCTCGTACGAGCGGAAGTCGGTCAGGGTCAGCGAAAGGAGGGCGGCGCGGCTCACCCACGCGTTCTTAGAGCATCGCGCGGAAAAGTGGACGCCGGTTTTCCGCAAGAGCGATGCGAATCGCGGGACTTGCCCCAGCCTGTTCGGGTCCCAGGTCCGAGCGCCGCGATCAGCCCAGGTCGCGTCGGCGGCCGATCGAGGCGTGAGCCATCAGGCGGGTGGGGTGACGCAGGGCGTGGGCCATGTGCGGCCCGGCCACCAGGGCCAGCGCCCAGGCGGTCCCGCTGAAGACGATGGCGGCGATGCGGTCCCAGCGCGTGTGCATGGCGGCCTCCTTGCGATGCGCCTTCCGCTGTGCGCCCCGATCGTGGCGTAGGCGGGTTGGGACGGCGCCCGAATCTGGGCCTCGCCCGGAGCCGGTCGCGCGAGGCCTACCGTTCCTGGTCGGTCGAGCGCATCAGAATCTCGTTGATCATCACGTGCGGGGGCCTGGAGACGGCGTAGAGGATCGCGTCGGCGACGTCCTCGGCGGTCAGCTGGCGCATGGCCTCGGCCGAGGTGTTCACGGCGGACTGCACGGCCGCGACGGCGATGTGGTCGCGCAACTCGGTGGCGGCCATGCCGGGGGAGATCACGGTCACCCGGATGTTGTCCTTGTGGACCTCCTTGCGCAGCGACTCGGAGAAGCCGGCCACGCCGAACTTGGTGGCGGAATAGGCCGCGGCCATCGGGTTGGCGACATGGGCGGCGGTCGAGGCGATGTTGACGATGTGGCCGTCCTTGCGAGCGGTCATGCCGGGCAGGGCGGCCTGGGTGGCGGCGATCAGGCCCAGCAGGTTGAGCTCCAGCATCGACCGCCAGCGGGCGAGGTCGGCGGTGGCCACCGGCTCCAGGTACATGACCCCGGCGTTGTTGATCAGGATGTCGACCCGCCCGAAGGTCTCCTCGGTCTCACGGACCGCGCGCTGGGCCTGGGCCTCCTTGGTGAAGTCGGCGACGATCACCAGGGCCTCCCCACCGAGCGCCTCGATCCGGCCGGCCAGGTCGCGCAGGCGATCCTCGCGACGGGCGGCCAGGGCCACCTTGGCGCCGGCCTTGGCCAAGCCCACGGCCACGGCCTCGCCAAAGCCCGACGACGCGCCGGTGACCAGGGCCACGCGGCCGCTCAAATCCTTGCTCATGGGATGCTCCTCGTCGGCGCCGGAAACGCCCGCCGAGGATATAGGCGCTCGAGCCCCGTCGGCGCCAGGGCGCGGTCAGCCGAACTTGTAGCCGCACAGCTTGTTGCCATCCAGGTCGCGGAAATAGGCGAAATAGGCGCCGGGCATCCGCTCGCCGGGCGCGCCCTCGCAGGTCCCGCCCAGTTCGATGGCCTTGGCGTGGAAGGCGTCGACCGCCTCGCGGCTCTCGAAATCGAAGCCGCCCATCGTGCCGTTGCCGACGCAGGCCGGCTCGCCGTCATAGGGTCCCAGCACGCCGAACAGGCCTGTGCCCTTGCCCCGATAGAGCCGTCCGCCCGAGGGGTGCTCGTAGACGCCGGTCATGCCGATCGTGCCGAGCAGGGCGTCGTAGAACGCCTTGGCCGCCTCCAGCCTGTTGGACCCCACCGTCATGTAGCTGACCCTGGCCATGCGCGTCGCCTCCCGTTTTTTTATGCAACGGAGGCTAGCACGGGCGGCGATGCCTGCAAGAGGCCCCTTTGTTCCGGGATTCGCGCGCAAGTCGTCGCAGGAACCGGAAGTTGCTTGCGCAACAAGGTTTCTATGTTCTGAATAGCGGTACCAAACCCTGGGGAGGGGGATATGAAACTCAAGGCTTTCGGCGCACCGCGCCAATGGTGGCAGAGCAATCCGGAGCTCGGTATCGCGACCGGCTGGGCGGTGATCTGCGGTGGACTCTGGCTGGTGGTGCGGATCCTCGGGGTGGCCTGAGGCTGTCGCGCGGAAAACCCCTGAGACGGGGTTCCGCAAAAGGTCGCGCAGAGACAAAACCGGTGCAAGCCGCGTGCAGCCACGCGGCGCGGCGGCTCTAGCGACGCGCGTTCATCTTGAAACGTGGGATCAGCACGCAACGGGCCTGGCCGTTTAGGATCGCCACGCGGGCCGCATAGCGCGACGGCGGCGCGAAATAGGAACGGCGGCCGCCGGTCTCGACGCCCAGGAAGACGGGCCCCGTGAACTGGCAGACGGGATAAGGGCCGCCGCTTCCGGGTTCGCCCGGCCGTCGGGTGCACATCATGTGACCGACCCGATATTCGAAACTCGCCCCCTCGTACCGCGTGACCTGGGCCGTGCCCCAGGCCCGCTGGTAGCGGGTTTGGTCCAGGGGCGGGCAAGGGGGACCGCGAAGGCTCCAGAACGCGGCCTCGTCCGCCGACGCGTTTTTCTGGGCGAGATAGATCGCGGCGCAGATCCCGACCGACGCTGCGATCACCACCCACCCGCCGAGGCTCATGCCGCTGTCGAGGATGTTTCGACCGCCTCGCTGTCTGGCCATGAAAATCCGCCCCTCTGACGTCGCCAGTGGGCAGGATCGCTGGAAGGCCGTCAATCCTGGATGGCGGACAGACCGGAACCGCACAGCAAAACGGGCGCCGCGGCGCCCGTTTCCATAATCAGCGAACCCTCGAAGCCCCTACACCCGCAGCGGCATCAGCACGTACTTCACGCCCGGGTCGGTGGGGTCGACCACCAGGGTGGGCGAGGCCGGGTCGGCGAAGCGGAACTCGGCGATCGGGCCGCCGATCTGGCCGCAGACGTCTAGCAGGTAGCGCGCGTTGAAGCCGATCTCGAAGGCCTCGCCGTCGTAGTCGACCTCGACCTCCTCGACAGCTTGGCCGGCCTCCATGTTGCGGACCGTCAGGGTGATGCGGCCGGGCTCGACCGCCAGCTTCACCGAGCGGCTCTTCTCGGCCGAGATGGTGGCCACCCGGTCGACCGCCTTGGCGAACAGGTCGTTGTCCAGGGTCAGGATCTTGGCGTTGTCGCGCGGGATCACGCGCAGATAGTCCGGGAAGGCGCCGTCGATGACCTTGGAGGTCAGGGCCGCACGGCCGAACTCGAAGCGGACCTTCTGGGCCGAGACCTGCAGGTCGACCTGCTCGCCGGCCGATTCCATCAGGCGGCGGGCCTCCTGGATGGTCTTGCGCGGCACGATGATGCCCGGCAGGCCGGCCGCGCCCTCGGGGGCGTCCATCTCGGCCAGGGCCAGGCGGTGGCCGTCGGTGGCCACGGCGCGCAGCTTCGTCACGCCGCCGTCGTTGACGGTGTGGAGGTACAAGCCGTTCAGGTAATAGCGGGTCTCTTCGGTCGAGATCGCGAAGCGGGTCTTGTCGATCAGCCGGATCAGCTCGTTGGTGTCGACCGAGATGCGGCCCGACAGGCCGTCGCTGCTCATCACCGGGAAGTCGCCGGCCGGCAGGACCGGCAGGTTGAAGCGCGAACGGCCGGCCTGGATCACCAGGCGGGGATCGTCGCCGCTGAAGCTGAGCGAGACGTCCGAGCCGTCGGGCAGCTTGCGGACGATTTCATACAGGGTGTGGGCCGGGGCGGTGATCTGGCCGGGCACGTCGATCTGGGCCAGGCCCTCGTCGATGATCTCCATGTCCAGGTCGGTGGCCGAGAACGACAGGGTGTCGCGATCGGCCGACAGCAGGATGTTCGACAGGATCGGGATGGTGTTGCGGCGTTCCACGACGCTCTGCACGTGACCCAGCGCCTTCAGCAGCGCCGCCCGCTCGATGGTAAGCTTCATATCTCGGTCCAGGTCCCAGGGCCGCCGCCGACAGAGAGAATCCCCCGCAGCCCCGCAATGAATGGACTTGCGACATTAGCGTAATCGCGCCGCTGGGGAAGAGGGGGCGCGCGACGGGGTGCGGCGAAATGCGCGCCCCGTCGCGCAAGGCGCCTTGCCCATGCTCCGTCGACGGTCAGGTCGGTGCGTGGTCCTCGTCCTTAGACAGGCTCAGGATGAGGACCATGGGCGAGCCTCGGCCCTAGAAAACCTCATCCTGAGCCTGTCGAAGGACGAGGTTTTCGCTTCCGAAGCCGAACGTGATCCGACCTAGACGACAGCCGCGCGCTCGGTCCTCGTCGGCAGGGTCCAGCCCGGGCGGATGAAGTGGCAGGTGTAGCCGTTGGGGATGCGCTCCAGATAGTCCTGGTGCTCGGGCTCGGCCTCCCAGAACGGGCCGGCGGGCGCGACCTCGGTCACCACCTTGCCCGGCCACAGGCCCGAGGCGTCGACGTCGGCGATGGTGTCCTCGGCCACGCGCTTCTGCTCGTCGCTCAGATAGAAGATCGCCGAGCGGTAGCTGGTCCCGATGTCGTTGCCCTGGCGGTTCAGGGTGGTCGGGTCGTGGATCTGGAAGAAGAACTCCAGGATCCGGCGATAGCTGATCACGGCGGGATCAAAGACGATCTCGATCGCCTCGGCGTGGGTCCCGTGGTTGCGATAGGTGGCGTTGGGCACGTCGCCGCCGGAATAGCCGACGCGGGTCTTCAGCACGCCCGGATAGCGGCGCAGCAGATCCTGGACGCCCCAGAAGCAGCCGCCGGCGAGAATCGCGGTCTCGGTGGTCATGGGAGTCGGCCTTTCGTCAGGGCAATGGGCGAGGCTACATGTTGGGCCTGTCCGGCGCGCGCGCAAGCGGCGCGTCCCGTTGCCGAGAGGTCATCCGTGAAGCCCGCCGCCGTCCTGTTCGTCTGCCTGGGAAACATCTGCCGCTCGCCCCTCGCCGAGGCGGCTTTCCGGCAGGAAGCCGCGCGACGCGGCCTGGAGGTCGAGATCGATTCGGCCGGCACCGGGTCCTGGCACGTGGGCCATCCGCCCGACCGCCGCGCCCAGGCGGTGGCGCGGCGGCAGGGGATCGACATTTCCGGCTATCGCGGGCGGCAGGTCACGCCCGACGACTTCCGCCGTTTCAGCCACATCGTCGCGCTGGACCGCGCCAACCTGGCGGACCTGAAAGCCCTGCGGCCGGCCGATGCGACGGGCGAACTGCTGCTATTGCTGGATGTCGTCGAGGGCCGCCAGGGCAAGTCCGTGGCCGATCCCTATTATGGCGAGGACGCCGACTTCGACGTGACCTGGGCCGACGCCGTGGCGGGGGCCAGGGGGTTGGCGGATCGGATCGAGGGAGAGGGCTAGAGCGCTTTTTTCTTCTTCAGCTCGTCTTCCCGGGCCTTGTGCCCGGGATCCCTCTGTCCGCCGTAGGTGCAGCGGTGGCGGTTCGCCAGCGAACCGCTTGCGTCTCACGGTTCAGCTGAACCAGGGGTCCCGGGCACAAGGCCCGGGATGACGGTTCGAGAAAGGGAAACGGCTCAAGCCTTGGTGTCGAACGCCTCGCCCGAGGTGTCGCCCGTCGCGGCGTAGGGGTTGGCCGCGCCGGCGGTCGGTTCGGCCGGGGCGTCAGGGCCCTTCGAGCCCTTGGCGGCCACGGCGACCATGGCCGGGCGGACCAGGCGACCCATCAGCTCGTAGCCGGCCTGCAGCACCTGGATGACGCCGCCGGCCGAGACCTCGTCCGAGGGCTGTTCCATCACCGCCTGGTGCAGGTGGGGATCGAACTTCTCGCCCTTGGCCGGATCGATTTTCTTGAGGCCGTTGCGCTCGAAGGCGCCCAGCAGCTCCTTCTCGGTCATCTCGACGCCGATGATGAAGTTGGTCACCGCCGCGTCCTGCGAGTCGCGCGGGCTGTGGGCCGTGGCGCGCGACAGGTTGTCGGCCACGCCCAGCAGGTCGCGGGCGAACTTCTGGATCGCATAGGCGCGGGCGTCGTTCATCTCGCGCTCGGCCCGGCGCTTGGTGTTCTCCGCGTCGGCCGCGTAGCGCAGGGCCTGATCCTTCAGCGCCGCCACTTCCAGCTTCAGCGCCTCGATCTCCTGCGACGCGTCTTCCCACGAAGCCTGGTCGGTATCGAAAGCCACGTCTTCGGCCGGCGTCTGTTCGTCGGTCATCTCGTCCTCTATCCGTCCATCATCCGGCCAAGCACGCGGGCGGTATAGTCCACCAGCGGGATCACCCGGGCATAGTTTAACCGGGTGGGGCCGATCACGCCGATCGCCCCCAGCACCTTCTGTCGGCCCGACATATAGGGCGCCGCGATCAGGGAGGAACCCGAAAGCGAAAAGAGTCGCGTTTCGGCCCCGATGAAAATGCGCACGCCCTCGGCGGTCCGCACGTCGTCCAGCAGGCCGATCAACTGGCCCTTCTGCTCCAGGTCGTCGAACAGCCGCCGCACGCGCTCCAGGTCCTCCCGGGCGCTGGCGTCGGCCAGCAGGTTGGCGCGGCCGCGGACGATCAGGGCGCGGTCGGCGTCATCACCGCCGCTCCAGGCGGCCAGGCCGTCCTCGACCAAACGCGCCGCCGCGGCGTCCAGTTCACGCCGGGCCGTGTCCAGCTCGGCCGCCATCTCGGCCTTGGTCTCGTTCAGCGTACGGCCACGCAGGCGGGCGTTGAGGAAGTTGGAGGCCTCCTGCAGGGCCGCGGGCGTGACGCCGGCGGCGCGCTTCATCAGCCGGTTCTCGACCGTGCCGTCGTCGAACACCATGATCGCCAGGGCCTGGTCGGCGCCCAGGGCCACGAACTCCACGTGCTTGACCCCGCCCTCACGGACCGGCGCCACCACCACCCCCGCACCGCCGGCCAGGCCGGACAGGATGGCGCTGGCCTCGCCCATCGCCTCCTCGAACGAGCGGCCATGGGCGAACAGCCGCGCCTCGATGGTCCGCCGCTCGTCCTCGCCGATGTCGCCCACCTCCAGCAGGCCGTCGACGAACATCCGCAGGCCGGCATGGGTGGGGATCCGGCCGGCGCTGGTGTGGGGGGCGTCCAGCAGGCCCAAGTGGGCCAGGTCCTGCATGGTGTTGCGGATCGAGGCCGGCGACAGGGCCACGCCGCCCCGTGAAAGGGTCCGCGAGCCGACCGGCTCGCCGGTGTCGAGATAGGATTCGACCACGCGCCGGAAGATGTCGCGGGCCCGGGCGTCCAGGTCGGTGAGACTGGGAGTCTGAGCGGAAAAACCCGAAAAAAGCTGTGTCATCTAGCCTTCGAACGCGCCCCAGCGGGCTCCCCAGGTTCCGACGGGATTGGACGACCCCGTCGAAGTTAGGATAAGCGGCCCCATCCTATCACGCAAAGCCCCGGAGTTGTTCCATGCGTCCGTCCGAACGCGCCCCCGACCAAACGCGCGAAGTCACGCTGGAGACCGGCGTCAACCGCTATGCCGAGGGCTCGTGCCTGGTCAGCTTCGGCCATACCAAGGTGCTGGTCACCGCCACGGTCGAGGAAAGCGTCCCGGGCTGGATGCGCAACAAGGGCGCCGGCTGGGTCACGGCCGAGTACGGCATGCTGCCCCGGGCCACGCATACGCGCGGTCGCCGTGAAGCCGCGCAAGGCAAGCAGAGCGGCCGCACCCAGGAAATCCAGCGCCTGATCGGCCGCTCCCTGCGCGCCGTGGTCGACATGAAGGCCCTGGGCGAGCGCCAGATCAGCCTGGACTGCGACGTCATCCAGGCCGACGGCGGCACCCGCACCGCCGCCATCACCGGCGCCTGGGTGGCCCTGCGCATCGCGGTCAACTACCTGATCGAGGAAGGCGTGCTGAAGACCGACCCGATCCTGGGCCAGGTGGCGGCTGTCTCGTGCGGCGTGTTCAAGGACACCCCGGTGCTGGACCTCGACTACGAGGAAGACAGTCAGGCCGAGGCCGACAGCAACTTCGTGCTGACCAACGCCGGCGACATCGTCGAGATCCAGGCCACAGGCGAGAAGCGCGGCTTCACGCGGGCGGAGTTCGAGGGCCTGTTCGCCCTGGCCGAGAAGGGGATCGGGGAGCTGTTCATCAAGCAGCGGGAAGCGGTGTCGGCGGCGAAGTAGGGCCCGGGAAGCCCCCTTACCATCGTCATCCCGGGCCTTGTGCCCGGGACCCCTCTATCCGCCGCAAGGGCAGGAGGGTGGCGCGCTGGCGCGCCATTTCGCTTCACCGTCGGCTGAACCAGGGGTTCCGGGCACCAGGCCCGGAATGACGGTTGAAAGGAAGTGCGAGGAGGAGAAAGTCTCAGTCCTCCTCGTGAACCTCGCCCGGCCCCGGTTCGTACGTCATCAGGTCCCCCGGCTGGCAGTCCAGTTCGCGGCACAGGGCGTCCAGGGTGGTGAAGCGCACGGCGCGGGCCTTGCCGGTCTTGAGGATCGACAGGTTGGCGATGGTCACGCCGACCCGGTCCGACAGTTCGGTCAGCGACATCCGTCGCTCCAGCAGGATGCGGTCCAGTTGCACGCGGATGGCCATGGGGTTCTTTCGTCTCCGCGTCGTCAGATTGTCAGTTCGGCTTCCCGGCGAAGGCGCGCGCCCTCGCGGAAGACCTCGGCCAGGACGAACACCACCAGGACCGGGAACCAGGCGCTGAGGCTGAACGAGCCGTCGACGATCTTGGTGTCCGGCGCCAGCCACTTGGCCAGGGCGGCGAAGATGTAGTGGCCGATCTCCAGGGCGGCCAGGACCAGGCCCACCACCCTCAGGCGGCGGACATTGTCCGGATGGAACGGATCGCCGGCCGTCAGGGTGGAGAACACCCGCCGCAGGCGCTCGACGATCACCATCCAGCCGCCCGACAGCAGGGCCCAGGCCCCCAGGGCGCCGGCGAACAGCGGCCCCTTGCTGATCAGCTCGTCGATCGCGCTGCCGATATGCAGTTTGGCGGTGATCAGTTCGGGATTGAAGCTGAGCAGCAGCACCGCGACCGTGAAGATCGCCAGCAGGCTGACCCAGACCCACAGGCCCACATAGATCACGTCCAGGATGATCTTCAGGAAACTCGATACCGAGCCAGGCCCCAAGGCGCGCATCCGCTCTTCCCCTCACGCAGAAACGCCGACCATGCCCCGGCGGATCGGGACCGGTCAAAGGCGGGCTGGACGCCGGGTCAGAACGTCTTGATCGCGAAGGTCACGGCGGCGAGCGGCAGACCGGCGATCAGCGTCAGCGTGGCCATGCGGGTGGCGACGGCGTCGACGATGCGGATCAGTCTGGCGGCGGACATGGCGGGCCTTCGGGTCGGGTGCGGGACCGCGCCGGCATGGCGTGTCTCCCAGGTTCCGAAGATAGGGGGCGATTCCGCCAGCGCCAATGTTGCTTATCGATAAACGATATTAAACTTTAGCAATGATCGCGCTCACCGAACGGATTATGCGAGGTGTGGCGCCGTGGCCACCATCGCGCTCCGGCGACTGGCGGTTTCGTACCAGGCGGCGAGGTTCGGCCGGCCTTGGCGCCAGTCCATCACCTGCCGGCCATCCAGGTAGGCCAACTGGGCGGCGACCGCGATCTCGCCGATCTCGAAGCGGTCGCTGGGCGGCGTCCGGCGCTCCAGCAGGTCCAGGGCGGCCACCAGCACCGCGCCCTGGCGGTCGAACAGGTCCTGGCGGTGCGGACCCTCGCGCAGGCGCTCGCGGACGATGGCCACGGCGGCGTCGCCCATGCCGTCGGCCATGGCCTGGACGGTCAGGGCGGCCCAGCGGTCCGGACCGGCGGCGGGCGTCAGGGACCGGCCGGCCAGGTGCTCCAGGTATTCGCAGATCACCGGCGAGTCGAAGATCGGCGGGCCGTCGTCCAGGATCAGCACCGGGATCTTCGACAGCGGATTGATCGCCCGCACGCTCTCGTCGGTGAAGGGACTGGCGAGGGTCAGCGCCAGCCGCTCGGCCAGGCCCAGTTCGAAAGCGATCACGCGAACCTTGCGGGCGAAGGGCGACATGGGGGAGTAGAGAAGCTGCATGGTCTTGCCCTGGAAAGGAGTCGCGCGATGACGCTGAAGCTGGAAACTGGAACGAAGCTTGTCGCCGCCACGCACAACCCTGGCAAGGCCAAGGAACTGGCGGCCCTGCTGGACGGCCGGTTCGAGGTGCTGGCGGCCGGGGCCCTGGGCCTGCCCGAGCCGGACGAGACCGAGACGACCTTCGTCGGCAACGCCCTGCTCAAGGCCCGCCACGCCGCCGACCTGTCGGGCCAGATCGCCCTGGCCGACGATTCGGGCCTGTCGGTCGCGGCCCTGGATGGCGCGCCGGGCATCTATTCGGCCCGCTGGGCAGGCCCCGGCAAGGACTTCGCTTCGGCCATGGACAAGGTCGCCGAGCGGGTGGAGGAGACCGGCTCGCAGGATCGCTCCGCCTGGTTCACCTGCGCCCTGGCCGTGGCCTGGCCGAACGGCGGGCCGGCGGTGGTGGTGCAGGGCGAGGTCCACGGGACCCTGACCTTCCCGCCGCGCGGCGACCGGGGCTTCGGCTACGACCCGATCTTCATCCCCGCCGGCTTCGACCAGACCTTCGGCGAGCTGGAGCCGGCCGCCAAGGACGCCATGAGCCACCGGGCCGTGGCGTTCGAAAAGCTGAAGGCGGCGCTGTTTGAGTGACACCCCGCAGCGCGCTGGGCCGCCGCTGGGCGTCTACGTCCACTGGCCCTACTGCGCCAGGATCTGTCCCTATTGCGATTTCAACGTCGTCCGCGACCGCGGCAGGACCGACGAGCAGGCGGCCCTGGCCGACGCCATCGTCACCGACCTGACGGCCCAGCGCGCCCTGACCGGTCCGCGGACCCTGCTGTCGATCTTCTTCGGCGGCGGCACGCCCTCGCTGATGGACCCCGCCCAGGTGGCCCGGGTGATCGAGGCGGCCAAGGCGCTGTGGACGCCGGCCGGCGACCTGGAGATCAGCCTCGAGGCCAATCCCACCGACGCCGAGACCGACCGCTTCGACGCCCTGGCGGCGGCGGGGGTGGCGCGGCTGTCGCTGGGGGTCCAGGCCCTGGACGACAGGGCCCTGGCCCTGCTGGGCCGCAACCACGACGCCGGCTCGGCCCGGCGGGCGATCGCCGTGGCGGCCCGGGCCTTCCCGCGCCTGTCGGCCGACCTGATCTACGCCCGGCCCGGCCAGACCGTCGAGGCCTGGACCCGGGAGCTTTCCGAACTGCTGGCCCTGGGCCCCGAGCACGTCTCGCCCTACCAGCTGACCATCGAGGCCGGCACCGCCTTCGATCGGGCAGTGGGGCGCGGCAAGCTGGTCGTTCCCGACGAGGATCTGGCCGCTGCTCTGTTCGAGACCACCCAAGCGGTGCTGGAGGCGGCTGGCTTCGACGCCTACGAGGTCTCCAACCACGCCCGGGGCGAGGCGGCCCGCTCGCGCCACAACCTCGTCTACTGGCGCGGCCACGACTATGTCGGCGTCGGGCCCGGCGCCCACGGCCGCCTGACCCTCGCCGACGGAAAGCTGGCCACCACCGCCCGGCGCGGGATCGCCGACTACATCCAGGCGGTCGCCGAAACCGGCGTCGGCTTCGAGCGCGAGACCCTCACCGCCCTGGAGGCCGCCGAGGAACGCCTGCTGCTGGGCCTACGCATCGACGACGGGGTGAGCTTCGCCGAGATCGCCGCCCTGGGCCTGTCGCCGGACACGCCGAAGGTGAAATCTCTGGTGGAGTCGGGCCTTCTGGCCGATGATCCCCTGCGCCTGCGCGCCACCCGATCCGGACGTCTGGTGCTGGACCGGCTGACAGGAACGCTCGCGACCTGATAACCCTTGTGCGCGCGCCGCTTCGTGGCCGCTCAGTCCGCGTCGGCCAGTCCTGTGTCGCCAGCCTCGTGTTGAAAGTCCGCCCTTGAGCCGCCAGCTTGCCCCGCCCGTTCTGTCCGATGCGCCGCTGGCGCCCGGGCTCTACCTCGTGGCGACGCCGATCGGGAACCTGCGCGACATCACCCTGCGAGCGCTCGATGTCCTGGCCGGCTGTGACGTCCTGCTGGCCGAGGACACCCGGGTGTCGGGCAAGCTGTTGGCCGCCTACGCCATCTCCAAGCGGCTGCAGCGCTATGACGAGCATGTCGCCGACCGCGAGACGCCGCGCATCCTGGAACGGCTTGAAGCGGGCGAGCGGATCGCCCTGGTCTCCGACGCCGGCACGCCCATGGTCTCCGACCCCGGCCTGCGCCTGGCCCAGGCGGCGATCGCGGCCGGTCTGCCGGTGTTCCCGATCCCCGGCGCCTCGGCGGCCCTGGCCGCCCTGACCCTGGCCGGCCTGCCCACCGACCGCTTCCTGTTCGCCGGCTTCCCGCCGACCAAGACCGCCGCGCGCCGGACGTTCTTCGAGGAGCTGGCCAACGTCCGCGCCACCCTGATCTTCTACGAGGGCGCCTCGCGGGTGGCCGACAGCCTCGCCGACATGGCCGCCGTGTTCGGCCCACGGCCCGGCGCGGTGGCCCGCGAACTGACCAAACTCTACGAGACGTGTGTCCGCGGTCCGCTCGACGAATTGGCCGCCGACCCGCGGTTCGAGGCGCCCAAGGGCGAGATCGTCATCCTGGTCGGGCCGGGCGAGGACGAGGTCGCCTCGGCCGACGACGCCGAGGCCGCCCTGCGCGAGGCCATGACCCGCCTGCCGCTGGGCGAGGCGGCCTCCGAAGTGGCCAAGGCCCTGGGCCTGTCGCGCAAGGACCTCTACCGCCAGGCCCTGGCCATGAAGGCGGCCGGATGAGCGCCGTCCGGCCCGCCCGTCCGGAACGGCAGGCCCAGAGACAGGCCCGGGGCGCGGCCGCGCGGCTGTCGGGACGTCGCGCCGAGGTGGTCGCGGCCCTGTGGCTGATGGCCAAGGGCTATCGTATCCTCGGTTTCCGCCTGGCCACGCCGCTGGGCGAGATCGACCTCTTGGCGCAACGCGGCGGCGTGCTGGCCGTTGTGGAGGTCAAGAGCAGGACCAGTCTGGAGGCGGCGCTGGAAGCGGTGACCTACGAGCAGCGGGCCCGCCTGCGCCGCGCCGGCGCGCACATCGCCGCGCACCGCGCCGGCCTGCGCGGCGCCGTGGTCCGGCTTGACCTGATCGCCCTCGCGCCCGGCCGCCGCCCGCGTCACGTCGTCAACGCGTGGATGGGTGATCAATGACGCGCGAAGAGGCCGAAGCCCTGCTGACCCAGGCCGGCGAGCGGTCGGACAAGGCCTTTCCGCTGTTCGAGGCGGCCCTGGCCTGCGCCGTGCACGACGACCCCGACCGCGACCTCGCCCCCGTGCTGGACATGGCCAAGGCCTCGATCGACCGGCTGACCCAGCGGCTGAAGGACGAGTCGCCGGAAGAGGCCCTGGCCGAGACCATGGCTGGCGACCTGCGGTTGTCGGGCGACCTGATCACCTACGACCATCCCGACAACGCCGACGTGGTCGCCGTCGCCGAACGCCGCAAGGGCCTGCCCGTCACCCTGGGGGTGTTTTACCTGCACGCCGGACGGGCCTGCGGCCTGGACCTGCACGGCGTCGATTTCCCGGGCCACTTCCTGCTGCGCATCGAGACCGAGGAAGGCCCCCTGGCGCTCGACCCGTTCAGCGAGGGCCGGGTGGTGCTGCCGTCCGAGCTGTCGCGGCGGGCCCTGCGCACCGGCCTGATGCCCGACGTCGCCGCCAAGCTGGACGTGCTGATGAGCCCGATCCCGGACCGGGCCGTGTTGATCCGCCTGCAGAACAACATCTTCGCCCGCGCCCAGCAGGCCCGCGACTGGGCCAGGGCCGAGCGCTCGGCCCTGCGCCGCGCCCTGCTGGACCCCACCGACCACCATCCCTGGCTGGACGTCGCCGCCGCCCGCGAGGGCCAGGGCGCCCTGGCCGGCGCCCTGCAGGCCCTGTCCCGCGCCCAAGTCCTGGACGGCGGCGCGACCATCGCCGCGCGGGCGGCGCGGGAACGGATGCGGCTGCGCCTGAACTAGCGAGCGGACTAGGGACAGGCGCATGTGCATGTTCCCCGACCCGCGCGGAAAGCGGACTTCGCGAATTTCAGCCAAGGGTGGTTGCGGACTCTTCGTGAAAGCGCTGCTATCCAGAAGGGATGGATGGCAGAACCGATTTTATGCGGCGCTGGAGGCGCACGCAGCTCACTGCGGCGATCTTCGCGAGCTGCGTTTTTGTGGCTGCGCTATTCGAGCCCAAGTTGCTCATACCGATCTGGGTGATCGGGCTACCGGTCGTCGGATTTTTGATGTGGCAGCTGCGCTGCTGGCAATGTCGCGAGCGGCTTTTGGCGAACGGCGGAAGCGAAATTGCTTGGCGCAAGGACGGCTTTTGGAATTGGAAGCCTTGTCTCCACAAGCGGTGCGGGGCGCCGCTCCTCTGACTCCCGGAACTTCCAACTAGGGTGGGAAGCGTAAGTAAGGCAGGGCATGGTTCACGAATGAAGATCGTGGACACCTTTGAGATAACCGGTCGCGGTTTGGCGGTCGCGATCGACGAGATCACAAACTTGCCTGTTGGCGCTGAACTTGCGGCGACGATTACACGCTCAGACGGCGTCACATTCACAGCAATCGCATACAAGGAGTGGCTGCTCCGGCGTCAGCCTGTCGTCCAGGAGACAGAGGCGTTCTTGCTGCGCGGGGTATCCAAGTTGGACGCGCCCATTGGCAGCGAGATCGAAATTACGACTCCGCCGAAGCAGTAGGAGACCGCCCTTCAAAGGTCCGCAACGGGTCATGACCGGACGGAAGCTTGGCGCTGGAAATCGGACGCCGGATCGCGGGCGGGCAAGATCGCGGTCTTGGCCTGCCCGTACACCTGTCTCGGACGCGCCTCGACCGAGAAGTCACCCCTCGCATTCGCCCGCCCGCCGCCTTAACTAGGCAGTCGCCGGGCGGGAGCTTGTACGCTCGGCCCAAGCCACACCGGAGTCGTCATGTCGCTGAGAGTCGCCGTCCAGATGGATCCCGTGCTGGGGATCAACATCGAAACCGACACCACCTTCCTGATGATGTGGGAAGCCCAGCAGCGCGGCCACCGGCTGTGGTTCTACACCCCCGACAAGCTGTCGATGGAGGACGGCCGGGTGTTCGCCCGCGCCCAGCCGCTGACCCTGACCAAGACCCAGGGCGCCCATGCGCAGCTGGGCGAGACCGTGATCCTGGACATGAAGGACGACGTCGACGTGGTGCTGATGCGCCAGGATCCGCCGTTCGACATGGCCTACATCACCGCCACCCACTTCCTGGAGAAGGTCCATCCGCACACCCTGGTGGTCAACAATCCGGCCGAGGTGCGCAACGCCCCGGAGAAGCTGTTCGTCACTGACTTCCCCGGCGTCCAGCCGCCGACCCTGATCACCAGCGACCACCAGGCGATCTACGACTTCCGCGCCCGGCACGGCGACATCGTGCTCAAGCCGCTCTACGGCGGCGGCGGGTCGGGCGTGGCGCGGCTGCTGGCCGACGACCCCAACCTGGACGCCCTGCTGGAACTTCACGCCATGATCGGCCGCGAGCAGGTGATCGCCCAGAAGTTCGTCCCGGCCGTCAGCAAGGGCGACAAGCGCATCCTGCTGGTGCACGGCGAGCCGGTCGGCGCGGTCAACCGCGTGCCGGCCGCCGGCCAGGTGCGGTCCAACCTCCGCGTCGGCGGCCGGGCCGAGGCGGTGGAGCTGACCCCGCGCGACCTCGAGCTCTGCGCGATCATCGGCCCGGAACTGAAGAAGCGCGGCCTGCTGTTCGTCGGCATCGACGTGATCGGAGAATACCTGACCGAGATCAACGTCACCTCGCCGACCGGCGCCCAGCAGCTCAAGCGGTTCGGCGGCGCCGACGCCGCCGCGATCCTCTGGGATCGGATCGCCGAACTGAGCTCCACCTGAGGATTAGGAACGTCGTATAGACGACTGAATCGTCACACTTTCCTGAAACGTTCGTTTTTCGTTCTTGCTCCGCTCCAACGGCCATGATTGGCTTGTGGATAAAACGGTGGGCAACGGGACGGGAAAGCCAATGGCGGCAAGGGTCGTGACGGTTGCGTTCGAAGGCGTCGAGGCGCGCCGGGTCGACGTCGAGGTGCAGCTGACGGGCGGCGCCCAGGTCATGGTGATCGTCGGCCTGGGCGACAAGGCCGTGGCCGAGAGCAAGGAGCGGGTGCGCGGCGCGTTCGCCGGCCTGGGCCTGGCCCTGCCGCCCAAGCGCATCGTCGCCAACCTAGCCCCCGCCGACCTCCCGAAAGAGGGCTCGCACTACGACCTGCCGATCGCCCTGGCGGTGATGGCGGCCATGGGCGTGATCCCGATCGACGCCCTGGACGGCTGGGCGGCGATGGGTGAACTGTCCTTGGACGGACGGATCGCGGCCTGCGCCGGGGCCCTGCCGGCGGCCATGGCGGCCGGGGCCATGGACCTCGGCCTGATCTGCCCCGAGGCCTGCGGGCCGGAGGCGGCCTGGGCGGGCGGCACGCGGATCCTGGCGCCGCGCTCGCTGGTGGCGCTGATCAACCACTTCCGGGGCGGCCAGCTGCTGTCGGCCCCGTCGCCGGGCCCGGTGATCGAGGGCGAGGCGGCCAAGGACCTGCGCGACGTCAAGGGCCAGGAGCACGCCAAGCGGGCGCTGGAGATCGCCGCCGCCGGTTCGCACAACCTGCTGTTCTGCGGACCGCCCGGCTCGGGCAAGTCGATGCTGGCCCAGCGCCTGCCCGGACTGCTGCCGCCCCTGAGCTCGCACGAGCTGCTGGAGACCTCGATGGTCCATTCGGTGGCGGGGCTGATCGCCAAGGGCACCCTGACCCGGGCCCGGCCCTACCGCGCCCCGCACCACAGCGCTTCGATGGCCGCCCTGACCGGCGGGGGGCTGAAGGCCAAGCCGGGGGAGGTGTCGCTGGCCCACAACGGCGTGCTGTTCCTGATGAACTGCCCGAATTCGGCGTCCAGGCCCTGGATAGCCTGCGGGGCCCGCTGGAAACCGGCGAGGTGATGGTGGCGCGGGCCAACGCCCATGTCCGCTATCCGGCCCGGGTGCAGCTGGTGGCGGCGATGAACCCCTGCCGCTGCGGCCACGGCGGGGCCGGGCGCGGGGCGTGCGGCAAGGCCCCGCGCTGCCTGCGCGACTACCAGGGCCGGGTCAGCGGGCCGCTGATGGACCGCATCGACCTGGCCGTCGACATGCCCGCCGTCACCGCCGCGGACCTGGCCCTGCCGCCGCCGTCCGAGGGCACGGCCGAGGCCGCCGCCCGGGTCGCCCGGGCCCGGCGGCTGCAGCTGGAGCGGGCCGAGGCGATCCCGAACGCGCCGATGGGCGCCGAGGCGCTGAACGGCCGGGCCGAGGGGCGCTATCTGGAGCGGATCGCCGACCTGGACGAGGCCGGACGCGGCCTGCTGGCCCGGGCCGCAGAGGCCGGCCAGATCAGCGCCCGCGGCTGGACCCGCGTGCTGCGCCTGGCCCGCACCATCGCCGACCTGGAGGGCGCGGCCGGCGTGCGCCGCGTGCACGTGGCCGAGGCCCTGGCCCACCGGCGCACCAGCGCCCTGGGCGCGGCGGCGGGCGAGGGGGTGGTCTAGGACTTACCGCGGCGCCCGCTTGGCCAGGATCCGCTGCAGGGTCCGCCGGTGCATGTTCAGCCGCCGGGCGGTCTCCGACACGTTGTGGCCGCACATCTCGTAGACCCGCTGGATGTGCTCCCAGCGTACGCGGTCGGCGCTCATCGGGTTTTCCGGCGGGGCCGGGGCGGCGTCCTTGGCGGCCAGCAGGGCGCGGGCCACGTCGTCGGCGTCGGCCGGCTTGGACAGGTAGTCGATCACCCCGGCCTTCACGGCCGCGACGGCGGTGGCGATGTTGCCGTAGCCGGTCAGCATGATGACCTTGGCGTCCGGCCGCACGTCGCGCACGGCCTCGACCACCTTCAGCCCCGTGCCGTCCTCCAGCCGCATGTCGAGCACGGCGTGGGCCGGCGCCTGATTTCGCAGGGCGCTCATCGCCTCGGCGACCGAGGCGCAGAGCGTCACCGCGAACCCGCGCTGTTCCAGCGCGCGACCCAGCCGCGTCCGCAAGGGCGCGTCGTCGTCGAGAAGCAGCAGGGACTTGTCGGGCAGGGCCGCGACCATTTCACCGATATCCGCCATGAACTTCAGCGCCTCCCAACGCCGACACTCAACCAGGCCACGAGCGAGCCATCTTGTTGCCCAATTCGCGAGTGTCGCAAGTGTTTCATTACAGCTCGCTCGCTCCGATGATCGCCGGCGCCTCCAGCGCCGACCTCGGCCAGCGCGCGGCGACCACCGCGCCGCCGCGCCGTCCGTTCTTGAAATCCACGCTCGCCCCGGTTCGTTCCAGCAGCGTCTTGGCGATGAAGAAGCCCAGGCCCATGCCGATGTGGCCGGTCCGCGAGCCCTCGGCCCCCGGACGGGACGTCACATAGGGCTCGCCCAGCTTGGCCAGGATCTCGGGCGAGAAGCCCGGCCCGTCGTCACGCACCTCGATCACCACCGCCCGGGCGTCGAAGCGGGCCACGACGATGACCTCGGCCCGAGCGAAATCGACGGCGTTCTCGACGATGGTCGTCAGGGCGTGGAGGATCTCGGCGCGCCGCCAGATGTCGGGGGCCGAATCGCCCGGCGGGCCGTTGACCACCGCCTCGACCCGGATGCCGTGGATCATGTGCGGCTCGATCACCTCGTGCACCAGCTGGGTGAGGCTGATGCGCTCGTGCACGGCGTCCTTGGCCTCGGGCATCTCGGTCAGCCGGGCCAGGATCTCGCGGCAGCGCGCGGCCTGGCCGATCATCAGCTCGGCGTCCTCGCGGGTCTGCTCGTCCGGGGCGTTGCGGACCATCTCGCGGGCCACGACCGAGATGGTGGCCAGGGGCGTGCCCAGCTCGTGGGCGGCCGCGGCGGCCAGGGCGCCCAGGGCCGAGAGCCGCTGCTCGCGGGCCAGCACCGTCTCGGTGACGTTCAGCGCCAGCTCCATCCGCGCCGATTCGGTCGCCGCCTGCCAGGCGTAGGCCCCGGTCAGGGCGATGCCCAGGATCCGCGCCAGCACGATGGTCATCAGGGTCAGGCCGCCGGGCGTGGGTCCCGGCCCCGCCGACGGCGGGTAGGGCACGGGCAGGAAGAAGAAGGTCAGCACCAGGCAGGCGGCCACCGCCAGGGCCCCGATCGGCACGGCGAACCGGGCCGGCAGGGTGGCGGCCGCCAGGGTGACGGGGGCGATCAGCAGCAGGGAGAACGGATTGACGATCCCGCCGGTCAGGTAAAGCATCCCCGCCAGCTGCAGGGTGTCGAAGGCGATCTGGGCCGTGGCCTCGCCCTCGCGGGCCATCCGCTGGCCGCCGAACGCCAGGCCGATCAGCACGTTCAGCCAGGCCGACAGGGCGATCAGGGAAAAGCACAGGGCGAAGGGCACCTTCAGGTCCAGGACCAGGCCGGCGACCAGGACGGCGGTGGTCTGGCCGATCACCATCAGCCAGCGCTGGGTGATCAGGGTGCGAACCCTCAGGCGTCCACGACGCAGTCCTGGCCCCGCCCAGGACCAGTCCTCGTCTTGCGCCGCCTCGACGTCAGGCCTATCGAGCCCCGACCGAGGCGAACTATGCGGCGCATTCTTGAGAGACGCGTCTGCCATGTCGCACCATAAGGCCAGAAATTCTCGTCTGGCGAGAGCGAAAGGTTCAAGGCCCATGCCGCGTCATCGGTTGCTTGCAATTTTGGCCGGTCTGCTGGCGGTGCTGGTGGCGGGCGGGCTGATCCTCAGGACGGGCGTCCTGGACAAGGCCCCGCCGCCGTCCCTGGTCGGCGGACCGTTCCAGCTGGTCGACCAGAACGGCAAGCCGACCACCGAGGCGGCGCTGAAGGGCCAGTGGAACGCGGTGTTCTTCGGCTTCACCTACTGCCCGGACGTCTGCCCCGGCACCCTGCAGGCCCTGGCCGCGGCCAGCGACCAGCTGGGCCCCAAGGCCAAGGACCTGAGGATCGTCTTCATCTCGGTGGATCCAGACCGCGACAAGCCGCAGGCGGTCAAGGACTTCCTGTCGGGGCCCACCCTGCCCAAGACCATCCTCGGCCTGACCGGCACGCCCGAGCAGACGGCGGCCGCCGCCAAGGCCTATCGGGTCTATTACAAGAAGGCCGGCGAGGGGCCCGACTACAGCGTCGACCATTCCACGGCGGTCTATCTGATGGATCCCAAGGGTCGGTTCGTCAAAGTGATCCCCTACAACCTGCCGCCCGATGAGATCGCGCGGCAGATCCGGGACGCCATGGAAGGGCGCAGCTAGCGCCTGGCGCTTCCGCGACGCTGTACCGCTACCGGAAGACTGTACTTTCCCCCGCCCGAGCGTGTTATGTTGCACCGCAACATTCTGGATGCGCCATGCTCTACGCCCTGCACGAGGCCAGTTTCTACGCCTCCACGCCCCTGCGCCTCGCGGCCCGCGCGGCCCGTGACTTCTGGGGCTCGCCCCTGAATCCGGCCGCCGAGAGCGATCTTGGCCGCCGCATCCACGCCGGCGCCGACCTGTTCTCGAACGTCACCCGCCGCTACGGCAAGCCCGACTGGCGCATCGACAGCGTCAAGATCGGCCAGGTCGACGTGCGCGTGCGCCCCACGGTCGTCTGGGAAAGCCCGTGGGCGCGGCTGATCCAGTTCGACCGCGACATGGCCGACATGCGCCGGGCCGGAAAGTTCCAGCTGGATCCCGCCGTGCTGATCGTCGCGCCCCTCTCGGGTCACTACGCGACGCTGCTGCGCGGCACGGTCGAGGCTTTCCTGCCCGACCACGCGGTGTTCATCGTCGACTGGGTCAACGCCCGCGAGGTCTCGGTCCTGCAGGGCCGCTTCGACTTCCACGACTATATCGATCACATCCGCCAGATGCTGACCGCCCTGGGGCCGCGTCCCAACGTGGTGGCCGTCTGCCAGCCCGGCCCGCCGGTCCTGGCCGCCGCGGCCCTGATGGCCGAAGACGGCGATCCCTCGCGCCCGGCCAGCATGACCTTCATGGGCTCGCCGATCGACGCGCGCCTGTCGCCGACCGTGACCAACCAGCTGGCCGAGGAAAAGCCGTTCACCTGGTTCCAGTCGAACATGATCTACACCGTGCCCCCGCCCTATCCAGGCATGGGCCGGCGCGTCTATCCGGGCTTCGTCCAGCTGGCCAGCTTCATGAGCATGAACGCCGAGAAGCACCAGCAGGCGCACCAGCGTTACTTCCAGGACCTGGTGAAGGGTGACGGCGACAGCGCCGACAAGCACCTGGAGTTCTACGACGAGTACCTGTCGGTGCTGGACCTGACCGAGGAATTCTACCTCCAGACCATCGACATCGTCTTCCAGCAGCACCTGCTGCCCAAGGGCGAGCTGACCCATCGCGGCCGGCTGGTGAATCCCCAGGCCATCACCGACATCGGCCTGATGACGGTCGAGGGCGAGAACGACGACATCTCCGGCATCGGCCAGACCCAGGCGGCCCATGGCCTGTGCTCGTCCCTGCCCGAGACCCTGAAGGAGGACTACGTCCAGCCGGACGTCGGCCACTACGGGGTGTTCAACGGCCGCCGGTTCCGCGAGGAGATCTATCCCCGGGTCCGCGACTTCATCCTCAAGAGCGACCCGAACTTCGGCTAGCGCCCTGCCCCCACAGGGGAGGACCTTGCGCGACTCCCGGCCAGGGGCGATCTAGGGGACATGAACCTCTTCCGCCCGCAGCGCTACGCCGATGGGGACCGGCTGGACGTGCGCGGCTGCGCGGTGCGGCTGAAGGTCGACGGCCGGGCGCGCCGGATTTCGCTGCGGGTCGACCGGGCCAAGTCCGAGGTCGTGGCCCTGGCGCCCACCCCGCGCCGGCTGTCCGAAGCCGTGGCCTTCGCCCATGAGAAGGCCGACTGGATCGCCGGCCAGCTGGCCGCCCTGCCGACCCGCCAGGTCATCGCTCCCGGCGGGGTCCTGCGCCTGCTGGGCCGGCCCTACCGGCTGGAGGTCGGCCCCGGCCGGCCGAAGATGACCGACGAGGCCCTGGTCGCCCCCGACGACAGCACCTGGTCGCTGAAGATCATCCGCCTGGCCAAGCGCGAGGCCCTGGTCCGCCTGACCGAGCGCACCGCCCACCACGCCGCCGCCCTTAACCGTCCCATGCCGTCGGTGGCGATCGCCGACCCCAAGGCCCGCTGGGGCTCGTGCCGCCCGGCCCGTCCCGGCCACCCGGCGGCGATCCGCTACAGCTGGCGCCTGGTCCTGGCCCCGTTCGCGGTGGCCGACTATGTCGTGGCCCACGAATGCGCCCACCTGGTCGAGGCCAACCACGGGCCGCGCTTCTGGGCGCTCTGCGAGCAACTGGCCGGCGACCCCGCCCCCCACCGCCGCTGGCTGCGCGCCCACGCCGCGGAACTGCACGCGATCTCGGCTTAGGGCCGTCCTGTCGGGGACACGCCCTTGCGGCGTGTCCCCAGGTCTCGCACGGGTCAGGCGGTTGGGGACACGCCGCAAGGGCGTGTCCCCAGTCGTGCGCTTATCCTCGGGGTATCGGACATGAACCCCAGCGATTTCAACGCCCTGAACTTTCTCGACCCAATTTGATCCCCACCCCTCCAGACCGCCCTTATCCTGATCTCACCTCGTCGCAGGGAAAGGGCGCATGGCCAGCGACCGATGCGGCGGCGGGGGGCGATCGAGCGGGAAGCTCCGTCGGCGGTCTTTTGGGACCAAACCTCGCGTCTCTGGAGCCGGTCGGGCCTGGAACACAAAAACGACGTGGCGCGAGGGCTGATTGAGCAACAGGCGGGCGGTGACGCGCTCGCGGTCCGGGACCGGGGTTCGTTGACCTGGCCCGCCCGTCGGAGGCTTCAAGGCGGCGAGGCTCCAACAGGGCTCAGCGCCGCGGGCTTCCGGATAACGACCGCGCGGAGCGATCGGGCTTCGTCGAAACGGTATTCATTTTCAAACTCCGGACGATGTCCGGCGCTCCGCGTCCCTTTCCATCAGCTCAGCGGGAGACCGCGTGAGGCGGCGAAGCCGTGCATCCAAGATTCTCCCCCGTGGGGGAGGTGTCGGCGAAGCCGACGGAGGGGGGAGTGATCGGCCGATGGCCGCAACCCGGATCTTCGACCCTAAAACGCCCCCCACCGATCGCTACGCGATCGCCTCCCCCACGGGGGGAGGGTCGATGTCAGTAGGGCAGTTGCTCCGGCGCCGGCGTTCCGGCCGGCGGGGTTTCGGCGGCCGGGCCTTCGGGGGCGGCGGGCGGGTTCAGGATGTCGCCGATCGGGTCCTCGCCGGCCGGAGCCGGCGGCTCGATCACCCCGCCGGGGATCGGCGTGGCCTTCAGGCGCGGCAAGGCCGCGGCCATGAAGTTGCGCCAGATCTCGGCCGGGGCGCCGCCGCCGGTCACCCGCTTCATCGAGGTGTTGTCGTCCTTGCCGGTCCACACCGCGGTGACGAAGCCGCCCGTGTACCCGACGAACCAGGCGTCGCGGTAGTCGCTGGTGGTGCCGGTCTTGCCGGCGATGTCGTAGCCCTCGACCTTGGCCCGCGTGCCGGTGCCGCCGGCCACGACCTGGCGCATCATCTGGTTCATGTACTGCAGCGAGGGCGAGGCGATCACCTGGGCGCGCTGGCCCTTGTCGACGCCGTGGTCGTACAGGACCTTGCCGCTGGTGGTGCGGATCCGCTCGATGCCGTAGCCCTTGGCCAGGAAGCCGCCGTTCGAGAACGGGGCGTAGGCCTGGGCCATCTCCATCGGCGAGACCTCGACCGCGCCCAGGGCCATCGACGGGTCCAACTGGATCTTGCTGGTGATGCCCAGGCGGCGGGCGGTGGCCGCGACGTTGCTGGTGCCCACCTCGCTGGCCAGGCGCGCGGCGACCGTGTTGATCGACTGGGCGAGAGCCGTCTGCAGGGTCATCGGGCCCAGGTACTTGTTGGTGTAGTTCTTGGGCTCCCAGTTGCCGATCTTCACCGGCTCGTCGACGACCATGACGCTGGGATTGCGGCCCTGGTCCATGGCGGTCAGGTAGACGAACGGCTTGAAGGCCGAGCCGGCCTGGCGGCGGGCGCTGGTGGCGCGGTCGAACTGGCTGTCGCTGTAGTCGGCCCCGCCGACATAGGCGCGAACGCGGCCCTCGCCGTCGATGGCCACCAGGGCCGCCTGCTGCACGCCCTGGCCCTTGTGACCCTCGACGCCGGTCTGCACCGAACGCTCGGCGGCGACCTGGATCGGCAGGTCCAGGGTGGTCTCGACCACCAGGTCCTCGGTGGGTTCGCCGACCAGCGAGCGCACCTGGGCGTCGACATAGTCGGTGAAATACTGGGCGCGCTGGTTGGCCAGAGTGGCCGAGACGCGGACCGGCTCGGCGAAGGCCTGGTCGCGCTGCTCGGCGGTGATGGCCTTCATCCGCACCATCTCGTCCAGCACGATGGTGGCGCGGCGGGCGGCGCGATCGCTGGCCGAGACCGGCGAATAGCGGGCCGGGGCCTTCATCAGCCCGGCCAGCAGGGCGGCCTCGCCGACGGTCAGCTGCGAGGCGGGCTTGTTGAAATAGCGCTGCGAGGCGGCCTCGATGCCATAGGCCCCGGCCCCGAAATAGACCCGGTTCATGTAGAGGGCCAGGATCTGCTTCTTGCTGAACTTCAGCTCCAGCCAGACGGCCAGGATCAGCTCCTGGGCCTTGCGGCGATAGTTCTGGGCCGGGCTGAGGAACAGGTTCTTGGCCAGCTGCTGGGTGATGGTCGAGCCGCCGCGCTGGGGGCCGCCCTCGTGGCTCAGGTTCCAGATCAGCGAGCGGGCGATGCCCCACGGGTTGAAGCCGATATGGTGGTAGAACTGGCGGTCCTCGATGGCGACGAAGGCGGCCGGCACGTAGTCGGGCAGGGCGTCCAGGTCGACCGGCGGCGCGTACTGGCTGCCGCGCACGGCCAGCAGGGCGCCCGAGCGGTCCAGATAGTTGATCGAGGGCTGGCGCTTGACGTCGTACAGCTTGGAGGTGTCGGGCAGGTCGCTGGCGAACACCGCGAAGAAGGCGACGACGAAGATCAGGCCCCAGACGCCCAGCACGACCGTCCAGTAGAGCAGCGCCTGCAGGGGCGTGCGTTGCGGCTTCGCCGGCTTGTTCCCGCCGAAGGTACCGTTGGCCATGTCGTCCTTAATCCCGCAAACGCGCGGTCGCCCCGGGGCCCGCGCCGCACTTCGTTTAGCCGATGCCCACAGAAGGCGCGACAAGATTGACGAGAGATGAACACATCTTCACCCGCCTCGCGCGCCCCCTTGCACCCCGGGCGTGTTCATGGTTCGTTTCACCCTCCGGTCGCGGCGCGAACATGCTGGCGACCTTCCGTGCGGGGCCGTTGAAGCCGATGTCAGCCTTCAAGCCGATTTTGGCGGCCGGATCATGGCGCCGCGCTTGGCCTGGCCCCCGCGCGCTGTCAAAAGACGCCTGTGTACGACCATCCTGATTCCGCATACGGGGCCCCTGCGCCGGGGCCGGCCGTCTCGCTCGACGCGGCGCGCGAGGTGCTGCGCCGCACCTTCGGCCATGCGGACTTCCGAGGCCTGCAAGCCGGGGTGATCGGCGAGCTGCTGGCCGGGCGCAGCGCCCTGGCCGTGCTGCCGACCGGCGGCGGCAAGAGCCTGTGCTACCAGATCCCCGCCCTGGTCCGTCCGGGCCTGGGCCTGGTGGTCTCGCCGCTGATCGCCCTGATGGCCGACCAGGTGGCCGGCCTACAGCAGGCCGGGGTGGCGGCCGAGCGGCTGGACAGCAACACCCTGCCGGGGGAGCGGGCCGAGATCTGGCGGCGGATCGACGCCGGGGTGCTGGACCTGCTGTATCTGTCGCCCGAGGGCCTGATGCAGCCGTCGATGCTGGAGCGGCTGTCGCGCCTGCCCCTGTCACTGGTCGCGGTCGACGAGGCCCACTGCGTCAGCCAGTGGGGCCACGACTTCCGGCCTGAATACCGCATGCTGGGCCGCCTGGCCGAGGTGTTTCCGCATGCCCCCCGCCTGGCCGTCACCGCCACCGCCGACGCCCGGACCCGCGACGACATCCGCGCCGAGCTGCGCCTTTCGGGCGCGGCCGAGTTCGTCGACAGCTTCGCCCGCCACGAGCTGGCCCTGAACGCCGAGCGCAAGAAGGGCAAGGGCCACGACCGGGTCATCGAGCTGGTCACCGAGCGCCCCAACCGCGCCGGGGTCGTCTATGCCGGCAGCCGGGACTCCACCGAGAAGCTGGCCGAGAAGCTGATCGCCGAAGGGATCCCCGCCCTGGCCTATCACGCCGGCCTCGACAAGGCCGTGCGGGCTCGGCGGCTGGAGGAGTTCCTGGAGGCCGACGAGGCCGTGATGGTCGCGACCATCGCCTTCGGCATGGGGGTCGACAAGCCCGACGTCCGCTTCGTGATCCATGCCGACCCGCCGGCCGCCATCGAGGCCTATTGGCAGGAGATCGGCCGCGCCGGCCGTGACCGCCAGCCGGCCGAGGGCATCACCCTCTACAGCTCGGCCGACCTGGCCTGGGCCGTGCGGCGGATCGAAGCCCAGAGCGCGCCCGACGAGGTCAAGGCCGTGCAGCTGCGCAAGCTGCGCCAGTTCTACGCCATGCTGGAAGGCGTCACCTGCCGCGCCGCCGCCGTCCGCCGCTATTTCGGCGAGGAGGGGGTCGAGCGTTGCGGGGTCTGCGACATCTGCGTCTCGCCGCCGACCGGCGTCGACGCCACCCAGGCCGCGCAGAAGGCTCTGTCGGCCGCCCACCGGATGGGCGGACGGTTCGGGCGCGGCCGGCTGGTCGACCACCTGCTGGGCAAGACCAAGGACGTCACCCAGGCGGAGGCGACGATGTCGACCTTCGGCATCGGCAAGGAGTTCAGCCCCCAGGGCTGGCGCGACCTGATCGACACCCTGGTGTTCGAGGGCCTGCTGCGCGAGGACCCCAATGACGGCCGGCCGCTGATCGGCCTGGGCGACGGCGAGGGCGTGCGCCAGGTCTATCGCGGCGAGCGGCTGGTCTCGGTGCGCCAGCAGGCGGCGACGGCCGACAGTCCGGGACGTTCCGGCGCCGGCAAGACGGCCCGCAAGCGCCAGGCCCTGACCGTGCCGCTGGAGGACCAGGCCCTGTTCGAGGCCCTGCGGAGCTGGCGGCGCGAGGAGGCGGCTCTGCAGCACGTGCCGCCCTATGTGATCTTCCACGACGCCACCCTGGCCGAGATCGCCGCCGCTCGCCCGGCCACGGCCGCCGCCCTGGCCAAGGCCGGCGGGGTGGGTCAGGGCAAGCTGGACCGCTATGGCGAGGCGGTGCTGAAGGTGGTGCGTGACAACTAAGTTGGCGCCGGACAGGGAAACGTTTCACGGCGCGATGTGTTAGGCTGGCTGGCGCCTCATTCCACGGGATTTCGCATGACCGACTTCACGATCAAGACTCCGGCCCCCAAGGCCTCCGCCAAGACGAAAGCCCAGGCTGGCGTGAAGCGCGCCAAGGCCGCCGTCGAAAAGGCCGTCGAGACCGTGGCCGAAAAGGCTGAGGTCGCCCGGACCTACGCCGCGGAGAAGGCCGATATCGGCAAGACCTGGACCGCCGAAAAGGCTCAGGTCGCCCACCAGCAGGCCGAGGAGCATCCCGTCGCCCTGGCGGTCGGGACCTTCGTGGCCGGCCTGGTGTTCGGCTTCCTGTTGGCCCGCAACTTCGACCGCTAGGCGTTACAGGGACAGCCGCTCGGCGGTGACGCCGGCGGCCCGCAGCGCGGCCAGCCGGGCGAAGGCCAGGGTCAGGGCCTTGCGCCGCGCTGGGGCCAGCGGGGCGACCGGCGCCTCGCGCACCACCGCGCCGCCGAAGCCGTCGGCGACGATCAGCCCCGGCTCGTCGGGCAGGATCCCCTCGGGAAAGTCCGGTGACACCGCGAAATAGAAGGCGTCACAAAAGGGGGCGTATTCGGGCCATTTGCGGTCGACCCGGAAGTCCTCCAGCCCCGACTTGACCTCGACGATCAGCACGTCGCCCTTGGGGCCCAGGGCCATCAGGTCGGCGCGGCGGCCGTTGGGCAAGGTCACCTCGGCCAGGGGCGCATAGCCCAGCGAGACCAGGAACCGCCCGGCCCCGCGGGTGACCAGGCCGGTGGTCTCGGGCCGCGAAGGCCGAAGATCGATGACGACGTCCATGCCGGAACCATGTTCCAGCTTTGTTCGCGGATCAAGAGTGCTTCGTCACCCGCAGCATCGACGTATCGTAGCCCATCGCCCTGGCCCTCCCGATCAGCGCCTTCAACTCCACCGGGGTCGGCGGCCTGCGGGTCAGGAGCCACAGATAGCGCCCCGAGCCCTCGCCGACGATTGACCAGCCGTAGTCGTCGGCGTGGTCCAGCACCCAGTAGTCGCCCACGAAGAACGGGCCGAAGAACGAGACCTTCAGCTTGGCTCCAGTCGCCCGGTCGGCGACCTTGGCCTTGCCTTCGCTGACCTTGACGGGGCCGGTCGGACCGCCCTGATGGCAGGTGTTGACCACGCGGATCAGGCCGTCGGGCCGTTTGGAATAGACCGCCGTGACCCCGTCGCAGCCCCTCTCGAACGGCATGTCGTAGCGCGCCGCCTCGTACCAGAGGCCGGCGTAACGCTCGAGGTCGACGGCCTTGGCCGGGCGCGGCGGATGCGAATTGCCGCTGGGCCCGGCCACGCAGGCGGCGATGGAGGCCGTGGTCAGCAGGACGGCGGCGAGCGGCCCCGGCAGGCGGCGGATCACGGTCAGGCCGGCGGCTGCTGCGGATATTCCAGCTTGGCGTAGCCCAGGGCCTTGACCCGCGCCAAGGCCGCGGCCTTGGCGGCCGCGTCCATCACTGGCTTGCGCGACAGCAGCCAGACGAAATTGCCGCCCGGCGTGGCCATGATCGCCCAGGACTGGTCGTCGGCCCGGTCGAGCACCCAGTATTCCTGCTTTTTCAGGCCGCCCAGGAAGCTCATCTTGAACTTGGCGTTCTGGGTTCCCGAGACGATCTGGCCAGTGGTGTCGAACACCTTTTCCGCGCCCGAGGCCGAGCCCTTGCGGCAGACCTGGTGCACGGAGAAGCCAGCGGAGCCCTTGCCGGTGAACTCTGTTGTCGGGGCCTGGCAGTCGCGCTGGCCCGAATTGGGCGTGCGGGCGATCTCGTACCACTTGCCGGTATAGAAGCTGGCGGCCACCGGCTTGGACGGCTGTTGAGCCGCCGCCCAGGCCGCGACCGGCGTCTGGGTCGCGAGCAGGGTCGCGGCGATCAGGATCGTAAGTCTGTGCATGATGCCCATCTTGCCCCCAAACCTTGCCCCAAGGACGCCAGGAACGCAAAGCGCCCCGCCGAAGTTCCGGCGAGGCGCTGGCGGTCGTGCGGCGGCGGCCTATTCGGCGGCGATGGTCACCGGCGTGGCGCGGTCCCTGAAGTTGATGGCCTGCAGGTGGCGGATGCCCTCCTCGGCGATGTCGTCGCCGACCATCCGCTCGCCCTCGCCCTTCAGCTCGTCCAGGTCGACATACATGGCGTAGAAGGCCTTGGTGCGTTCGGTGATGATGCCGGCGTTGAGCAGCGTCTTGACCAGCACCCGGAAGATGTTGGTCTGCTCCTTCATGTTCTCCCGACGCAGGTCGTCGGTCATGATCTTCCCGTACTCCTCGACCACCTTGTCGGGATCCAGGCCGAACTCGGCGTAGAGGTCCAGCTGCTGGTGCGGTGAGACCAGGTTGAACAGCAGGGTCTGGAAGCAGTGCGCCGCCCAGTCCTCGATGATCGCGTGCTCCTCGGGGGTCAGCTTGGGCACCGTACGGTCGGCCCAGATCTTCCCGAACTTGTGGTGGAAGGCCTCGTCGGTCATCACCAGCTGCAGCATCTTCTTGCCCAGCGGATCGTTGATCTGGGTGTAGAAGGTGGCGAAGGCCCCCATGGCCAGGCCTTCGACCAGCATCTGCATGCCGATGATCTTCTTGTAGACCTCGGGCGCGCCGATGATCTCGACCAGCAGGGTCTTCAGGGCCGGGCCGCATTCGACCGGCTTGCCCCAGCGGGCCTTGATGTACTTGGCGAAGGCGGTGACGTGCCGAGCCTCCTCGCGGGTCTGGTTGGCCGCGTATTCCTGGGCGCCCTGGTCCTTGAGCACGTGGCACAGGCTGGCCGACAGGTTCAGCGCCCCCTGCTCGCCGTGCAGGATCGACGAGAAGCTGCGCAGCACCGACTGGTTGATGAAGCGGATGCGCTGCTTGGGATCGCTGAGGTGGTTGGAGACGTAGTCGGTCGACAGGGCGATGACCAGATCCTCGGGAACCAGCGCCTGGTTCTCCATGTCGAACGGCTCGTCATAGTCGATATAGGCCTTGTCCAGCGGATCCCAGAAGTGGTCGTGGGTCGCGGAAATGATCTTGTCGAAGGCGGTCGAGCGGTTGTTGTAGCGGTCCAGCTCGAGCATCGACTCGAAGTCGTCCGGCGCCACCGCGTCGTACATGGCGTCCTTGGTGATGTTCTTGTCCGTCACGGGAAGTTCCTCGCCAATGGGTCTGGACAGGATCCGTCTAACGCGGGTCTCTTGCCTATCTGAACACTGTCCACTCAAAGAACCGGCGGGGTCAAATTAAAAATGACGGCTGCGTCAGGTTTGCAAAGCGGCGTCGCGCCGGGAGAAAACCCAACCATGGGCCTGAACGTCTTCGTCCTGACCGGCGCTGGCATCTCGGCCGAGAGCGGCCTGGGAACGTTCCGTGACGCCAGCGGAATCTGGACGCAATACGACCTCTCGGAGGTGGCGACCCCGGAGGGTTTCGCCCGTGATCCGGCCAAGGTTCGCGCTTTCTATAACGCCCGTCGCGCGAACCTGGCGGGCGCGGCGCCCAACGCGGCGCACCTGGCCCTGGCCCGGCTCCAGAAGGGCCTCGTCGCGCGAGGCGGACGCCTGTTCCTGTGCACCCAGAATGTCGACGACCTGCACGAGCAGGGCGGCTGCAGCGACGTGGTCCACATGCATGGGCAACTGGGGATCACGCGCTGCGACGGCTGCGGGGCGACCTGGCCGGATTCCGAGCCGCTGAGCGGCGAGACCGCCTGCGCCCGCTGCGGCGAAACCGGAACGGCTCGGCCGCACGTGGTGTGGTTCGGCGAGACGCCCCTGTTCCTGCACGGGATCGAGGACGCCCTGGAAGACAGCGACCTGTTCGTCGCCATCGGTACGTCGGGCGCGGTCTATCCGGCCGCCGGCCTCGTGGCCTGGGCCCGGCGGCTGGGGATCCGCACCTGCGAGCTGAACCTGGAGCCGTCCGACAACGCGCGGGTCTTCGACGAGCGCCGCTACGGGCCCGCGACCGAAGTCGTGCCAACCTGGGTGGATGAGGTGCTGGGCGGGCAGGGCGCGCGCCCTATCCCTCCAATCCCGCCAGCACCTTAGGGTTCTTCTTCGCCAACTCGACGATGCGTTCGATCAGGGCGTCCCGGCTCTCCAGAGCCAAGCCGTCGCGCAGGCGGGCCAGGCGGTCGCGGACATAGCCCCGGCCCGTGGCGTCCAGCAGGTTGGCCGCCGCCACCACGGCCGCCTGGTGCTTGCAGGCCCCGAACTTGTCGAAGCCTGGGCAGGTGCAGGCGCCCTCGCCGTCCGGCGCGCGCAGGGTGACGACATAGAGGTCGCCGGCGCTGCCGGTGACATGGCCGGTGACGACGTCGTCCTCGATCGCCACCAGGTCGACGGCCCCGGCCTCGGCCATGGCCGCGCCGCTCTCGAACCAGCGCTCGTCCATGCGGCCGCGCCAGGCGGCCTCGTCGAAAAAGGCGGCGTCGGACAGGCTGTCGGCGTGGCTCATGCGTCATCCTCGATGCGGTGGAGGGAGCCTTGAGCCCAGGTCGATCATTTGTCTAGGCCGGGCGCCCAGGCGGCGACCGGTTCGTTTCGTCCGGACGCCAACAGGGAGATCCGCATGGGAAAACCGATCAGTCCTCCGCCGGTCGTCGGCGGTCTTCGGGGCGAGCTGCCCGCCTATCTGTCGAACGGCGTGATCGGGCTCCGGGTTCGGCCCAATCCGCTGTCGGCGGGCATGACCCTGGTCAGCGGCCTGGCCGGCCGCCATCCGGCCCGCCACATCGAGGCCGCCGCCCTGGCCCCTTATCCGCTGGCCGCCGACATCAGCCTGGACGGGGTGTGGGCGTCGGACGCCAGCGACGCCCTGACGATCGTCGACCAGGTCTATGACTTCGAGACCGCCGAACTGACGACCCGTCTGGTCTACCAGCCCGGCGACGTGAGCGCCGAGATCACCGTGGTCGCGTTCTGCAGCCGCGACGATCCAACGATCGTCTGCCAGGAACTGAGCCTGCGGATCGATGGGCTGGCCAAGGTCGTCCTGCGACCGATGATCGACGCCCGCGACGTGGAGGGCCGGGCCCTGGCCCACGAGCGCCACACGCCGGGCGAGGCCGAGCCCGCCTGCGACGGCTCGCTGCTGTGGGAGACCGAAGGCGCCCTGTCGACCTGCGGCCTGGCCATGGTCAGCAGCGTCGACGCGCCGGTGGAGACCCAGTATCCGCCGCTCCAGCGTGGCCGGCTCTATACCGAGCACAGCTTCGAGGGTGACCAGCGGCGCGAATACCGGCTGCGCCAGATTGTCAGCGTCACGCCCAACGCCATCCACGACCAGCCCGACCAGCACGCCGTGCGCATGGTCGCCTTGGCCCGCCGCCGGGGTTTCGAGGCGATCCGCGAGGCCAACCGCAAGCAGTGGCGCGACCTGTGGCGCGGCCGTATCGAACTGGTGGGGGCGCCGCCGCGCTGGCAGGCCCTGGCCGACGCCACCTTCTACTATCTGATGGCCTCGACGCACCCGTCGTCGCCGAGTTCGACCTCGATCTTCGGCTTGGCCACCTGGGGCGACTATCACTACTACTACGGCCACGTGATGTGGGACCTGGAGACCTTCGCGGCGCCGCCGCTGGTCTTCCTGCAACCGGGCGCGGCCGAGGCCCTGCTCGACTACCGCAGCCGCACGCTGGAGGCGGCCCAAAAGAACGCCCTGGCGCGCGGCCATCGCGGCCTGCAGTTTCCGTGGGAAAGCGGCCCGGCGACGGGGCAGGAGGCCGCGCCCTTGCCCGGCACGGCCTCCTGGCACGAGGACCATGTCACGCCCGATGTCGCCCGCGCCTTCGCCCTCTACGCCGCCGCGGCCGGCGACGAGGAATTCATGCGGGAGCGGGCCTGGCCGGTGCTTTACGGCGTCGCCCAATGGATCGCCAGCCGGGTGACTCCTACCGAGCGCGGGCACGAGCTGCAGGGCTCGATGGGCATCGCCGAGCGCCAACAGGAAAGCGACAATCCCGCCTTCGGCGTGCTCGCCTGCCAGGCCGCTCTCGACGACGCTCTGGATATGGCCGAAAGGCTGGACAAGCCCGCGCCGCCCGAATGGCGCGCGATCCGCGACACCCTGGTCCTGCCGATGCAGGGCGACCTGCTGGCGTCGCACGACGACTATCGCCCCGACGAGGAGAAGGGCGAGACCCCCGATCCGCTGATGGCGTTCTTTCCGCTCTGGCGCGACCTCGGGGCGGAGGTCGAGCGCGCCACCCTGGCGCATTACCTGTCGCTGGCCGACGCCTATGCCGGCGCGCCGATGCTGTCGGGCCTGCTCGGCGTCTGGGCCGCCTGGTCGGGGGATCGGGCGCTGTCGGCCCGCCTGCTGGAGGAAGGCTACGGCAAGTTCGCCTCGGGCCGCTTCAACCAGATCCTGGAATATCGTCCCGACCGCTTTCCCGAGCAGCCGCCGGCTGGGCCGTTCGTGGCCAATATGGGCGCGTTCCTGATGTCGCTGATCCAGGGCTTTCCGGCCCTGCGGCCGACCTTGGGCCCGCCCGAGACCTGGCCCCAGCGGCCGGTCGTGCTTCCGGAAGGCTGGGAGGCGATCCGCATCGGCCATCTGTGGGTCCGCGGCCGACCCTATCGCCTGGAGGCCCGACATGGTCAGCGGGCGACCCTGGAGCCCGTCGAGAGCGCGTAGGGCCGTCTGCTTCCTCGCAATAGCCCCAGAACGGATCGACATTCCGATCCGGGGACCGAAAGCCTCGTCCTTCGACAAGCTCAGGATGAGGTTTCTATTCGCTGGGCCTACAAATGGTCCTCATCCTGAGCTTGTCGAAGGACGAGGACCATGCACGGCCTTGAAGGTTGACCCGTCCTACGACCGCTCGACCTGCTCGATGCCCGCGTCGCTGAAGCCGAAATGGTGGGCCACCTCGTGAACGAAGACGTGCTCGACCAGCGCCTGGAAGCCGACGTCGCCCGCGCACCACTCGTCCAGGATCGGACGGCGGAAAAGCCGGATGCTGGAAGGGTTCGGCGCAACGTCGAACACGCTTCGCCGCGTCAGGTCGACCCCTTCGTAGACCCCGGTCAGCTCGAACGGGTCTTCGATCTCCAGCGCGTCCAGGGTTTCGTCGTCGGCGAACTCCTCGACCCGGACCTGGACGTCGCCGACCGCCGCCTTGATCGGCGGAGGAAGGTTGGCCAGCGCGTGGCCGGCCAACGCGGCGAAATCGGCCAGCGATGGGGATCGGGCTCCGCTCCAGCCTTCCGACGAGGCGGCCGCCGGCGACCAGGCGACGGCGACGGTCCTGCTCAGCTCATCGGCCACGACATAGGCGACCAGGTCGCCCAGGGCGATGTCGCCGCGCTCGCACCATTCGTCGAGGATCGGCCGGCGATAGAGGACCAGGGTCGGCCGATCCTGGCCGACGTCCTGCAACAGGCCGGTCAGAGCGTACGGATCCTCGATCCCCTGGTCGTCCAGCACCGCGTCCGAGGCGAGGTCGTCGATACGCAGCGCCACCTCGCCGGCCTGCCGGCGGATCTCTGCGGGCAGGCCCTCGAAGGCTTTTCGCGCCAGGGTCGCCAGATCATCCAGCGAAGGGGCCAGGGTCGCGGCCAGAGGGTCGGTCCAGGTCATGGCCGGTAGATAGGCCGTCGGCGTCGCGCCGGAAAGGCGGGACCGCGAGGCCATGACGGCCAGGCTCATCGCGCTCTGGTCACGCACGGCCTAATCTGTGAATCTGATTCGCTAACCACGTCCGCAGCCCGGGGGCCGACGACAAGCCTGATGACCTCGTCCGACTTGATCCTGGCCGCGACGGCCGGCGCGGTCTGCCTGGCCCTTTGCGCCACGCTGTGGGCCATGTCGCAGCGCCGGCGGTTCGAGGACCACCTCGTCCGCCTGAAGGCCCGCGCCGCGACGCTGGAGACGCGGCTGATGGACAGCCAGGGCGCCGCCGAGGCCTTCGAGACCGCGGTGGTCGTCCTGCACGACGACGGCGTCGACCTGGTCTCCGGCGAGGACGCTCTGACCGCCTGCGCCGGGATTCTCGACGTTCCCGCCGACGCCCAGGCCGTGGTCGTCGCCCTGACCGAGGCCGATCCGTCCCACGCCCACAAGCTGAAGGCCCTGTTCGAACAGGGCGAGGCCTGCGCCTTCGAGACGCGCGGCGCGCGCGGCGGGGTGCTGGTCGAGGGCCGGGCGGCGGGGACCCGGGCCTGGCTGCGCCTGGCCGCGGCGGCCGCCGACGAGACCGGCCTGCCGGACGCCCACCGCTTCGCCGCCTTCATGGACGGACTGGTCGAGCCGGCCTGGATCTCCGGCGCCGACGGCGCGCCGGTGTGGGGCAACGCGGCCTACCTGCGCGTCGTGGGGGTCGAGACGGCCGCCGACGCGGCGCGCGACAACAAGTCGATCGACCGGGCCGCCGACGCCCTGGCGGTCGAGGCGGCCAAAGCCGGCGAGCTGCGCGAACTGGTGCGCTGGGTGCCGCTGGACGGCCGCCGCCGCGCCCTGCGCTTCTCGGCCCAGCCGCTGGAAGGCGGCGGCGTCGGGGTGTTCAGCAGCGACGTCACCGAAGTCGAGGACATGCGCGACGCACTGAAGAAGCACGTCGCCGCCCACGACGAGACCCTGAACCACATCGCCGACGGCGTGGCGATCTTCAGCGCTGGTCGGCGGCTAGCCTTCCACAACACCGCCTTCGCCGAGCTGTGGGGCCTGGAACCGGCCTGGCTGGCCGAGCGCCCGACCCATGGCGAGGTGCTGGACCGCCTGCGCCAGCGCCGCCGGCTGCCCGAGACGGTCGACTACGCCAAGTGGAAGGCCGCGGAGCTGGCGCGCTACGAGGACCTGGGCCCTCAGGCCGACGAGATGTGGGACCTGCCCGACGGCCGCACCCTGCGCGTCGTGCGTCAGCCCCACCCTCTGGGCGGCATGCTGCTGCTCTACTCCGACATCACTGGCGAGCTGCGGCTGAAAGCCCAGTACAACGCCCTGATCCAGGTGCAGCAGGCCACGCTGGACAAGCTGAACGACGCGGTGGCGGTGTTCGGCTCGGACGGCCGCCTGCGGCTGCACAACGAGGCTTTCGAGACCTTCTGGAACGTCTCGGCCCAGGCCCTGGAGGCGGCGGTCGACTTCGAGGGCGTGGTCGAGCTGTGCGTGCCGCGCCTCCACGACCTGAGCTTCTGGCGCGAGCTGAAGGGCCGGGTCGCCGATCCCGACCCGCAGATGCGCGCCCCGACCTCGGGCGAGACCCGCACCTCGGACAACCGCATCGTGGTCTACCAAAGCCGGCCGCTGCCGGACGGTGCGACCCTGATCGCCTTCGCCGACGTCACCGACACCCGCGCCCTGCAGAACGCCCTGGACGACCGCTCGGCGGCCCTGGCCGAAGCCGAGCGGCTCAAGCGCGACTTCGTCGGCAACGTTTCCTACGAGCTGCGCACCCCGCTGACGACGATCATCGGCTATTCGGAGCTTCTGGAGCGGGCCGACGGCCTGTCCGAACGCAGTCGCGGCCACGTGGCCTCGGTCCGGGCCGCCGCCACCCAGCTGGCCCGCTCGATCGACGACGTGCTGGACATGGCCCAGATCGACGCCGGCGAGATGGCGCTGGAGATCGAGGACATCCGCGTGGCCGGCCTGCTGACCGACGCCCAGGAGCGCTCGCTGAAGGCCGCCCAGCTGGGCGGGGTGACGCTGTCGGTGGAATGCGACAAGGACGTCGGCCTGATCCGCGGCGACCACAAGCGCCTGTCGCAGATTCTGGACCACCTGATCGAGAACGCCCTGCGCCAGACCCCCCCGGACGGGGTGGTCACCCTGTCGGCGCGGCGGGCCCTGGGCGAGGTGCGGCTGGACGTCTCGGACACCGGCCGCGGCGTGCCGTTCCACGTCCAGGCCCACATCTTCGACCGCTTCGTGGGGCGGGATCGCGGCGGTCCCGGCCTGGGCCTGGCCCTGGTCAAGGCGCTGGTCGAGCTGCACGGCGGCTGGGTAGCGCTGGAAAGCGAACCGGGCGCGGGCTCGACGTTCACGTGCCACTTGCCGGAGACGCAACAGCCCGGGGCGGCGCAGCCGGAGTTCGGGTTCTAGGCCAGAGATCCTCCCCCTGTGGGGGAGGTGGCCGAAGGCCGGTGGGGGGATGTGCAGCCTCGACACCGACCGGATCGACGACCCGAAAACTCCCCCCACCGATCGCTGCGCGATCGCCTCCCCCACAGGGGGAGGAATTTAGTGCTGGCTTTCCGGCAGGCGCACCACCAGCCCGTCCAGCGCGTCGCTCACCTTGATCTGGCACGACAGGCGCGAGTTCGGCTCGACGTTCTCGGCGAAGTCCAGCATCGATTCCTCCATGGCCGACTTGTCGCCGGTCTTGGACAGCCAGGCCTCGTCGACATAGACGTGGCAGGTGGCGCAGGCGCAGGCGCCGCCGCAGTCGGCGTCGATGCCGGGCACGTTGTTCTTCACCGCGCCTTCCATGACCGTCAGGCCTGGCTTCACGTCGATGAGGTGGTCCGTGCCGTCGTGCTCGATATAGGTGATCTTGGCCATGGGTCCCCTGGACTGGTTTTGAACGGTCGTTTTACGCCGCTACGTCCTTCATGGAAATCGCCGGATCCATCAACCGGGCGATATCGACGGGCGTGCGTCGGGCGATCAGCTGCTTGCCGGCCATGAATTCGGGCGGCGCGTTGACCGCCTCGACGGCCTGCACCAGGTCGCCCTTCAGGTGGAAGACGGCGAACCGGGCGGCCGCCACGTCGCCGCGCACCACCTGGCGGTCGGCGTCGAACGGCAGGCCGGCGATCTGGAGTTTGAGGTCGTACTGGTCGGACCAGAACCACGGAATCTCGTGCGGCGGCATAGGCCGGCCGGCGATGGCGGCGGCGGCCTGCTTGGCCTGTTCCAGGGCGTTGGGTACGCTCTCCAGGCGGAACTGGCGCTCATAGGTCGGCAGCGGCCGGTGGGTCAGGTCGCCGATGGCGAACACGAACGGGTCGGCCGTCCGAGCCTCGAGGTCGACCACCACGCCGTTGGTGCAGTCCAGCCCGGCGTCACGGGCCAGTTCCTCGTTAGGGATCGCCCCCACCCCCACCAGGGCGACGTCGCAGGCGATCACCGAGCCGTCGGTCAGCCGCACCCCGGTGACATGGCCATCCTGGCCGTCGAAGCCTGCGACCTTGGCGTCGAGCACGAAGGTCACGCCGCGGGCGCCGTGATAGTCCTGGAAGAAGGTCGACAGGGTCTCGCAGGCCACCCGGGCCAGGACGCGCGGCTCGCGCTCGAGGATTGTGGCGTGGCCGCCCAGGGCCATGGCCGAGGCCGCCGCCTCCAGGCCCACATAGCCGCCGCCGACCACGGCCAGCCGCCTGCCGGGGCCCAGGGCGCCCTTCAAGGCCTCGGCGTCGGCCGCCGTGCGCAGGGCCAGGACGCCGGCCAGGTCCGCGCCCGGAAGGGGCAGGGCGCGAGCCCGAGCGCCGGTGGCGAGGATCAGGTAGTCGTAGGAGATGACCTCGCCCGACGCCAGGGTCACGGTCTTGGCGCCGCGATTGATCGACACCGCCACCCCGCCCAGCCGCAGGGAGACCCCAGCCTCCTCGTACCAGGCGCTGGGCTTGAGCTGCAGGCTGTCGGCGTCGGCCTCGCCCTTCAGCCAGGCCTTGCTGAGCGGCGGGCGCTGGTAGGGCAGCAGGGGCTCGTCGCCGATCAGGACGATCGGACCGACATGGCCGTACTGGCGCAGGAAGGCCGCGGCCGAGCCGCCGGCATGGCCCGCGCCGACGATGACGACGCGGCTGTTCAGATCGCCCGTGCCCGCTTCGCTCAATGCACGCATCTCCCTCGTTCAAACAAAAGTGACGATGCCGTCACTTTTTGCAAGCCGCTTCCAGCGCCGTTCAGGATCTCGCGGCCTTGATCTTGAGCAGCAGGTCCAGCCGCGGGCGAAGCTTTTCGCTCAGCGACGGGTCGCGGGCCAGGGCCTTTTGGTACCAATCGATGGCCTCGTCCATGGCGGCGACGTTGATCTGGCCCTTGACCGCGTTGGCTCGGACGAAGGCCTCATCGGCGAGGAACTGGTCGGCGTCCAAGCGTCCCTTGGCGTAGGCCACACGCCACAGGGCGGCGGCCCTGGCGTTGTCCTTGGGCACGCCATCGCCGTTCCAATAAATCTGGCCAAGCGTCATATGGGCGTTCTTTTGGCCCTGGGCGACGGCCTTCTCATACCAGGTCCGCGCCTCGCCGACGTCGCGCGGCACGATCTTGCCCCGCAGGTAATAGTCGCCCACGTCGGTCTGGGCGTCGGCGTCGCCCGCCTGGGCCGCTTCGCGACACAAGGCAAGGCCACGCTCGGGGTCGGCAGGACCGCCCTGGCCGAGGATCAGCAGGTTGCCCAGCGCGCATTTCGACTTGCTGAAGCCTCGATCGGCGACCGCCTTGTAGAGGCCTCGCGCCGCCGTCGGATCGCGCGGACGGCCGTCATAGCCCCTCTCGACGCACTCGGCATGGAGGTGAGCGGCCAGGGCCCGCGCCTTGGACGCCTGTTCCCAGAGCGCGCAGGACCTGGCTTTGTCGATCGAAAAGCCGCCTCCGCCGACGAACGATGCGCTGGCGACCAGAGTCTGGGCGTCGGGATCGCCGGCGGCGGCCAGGGCCTCGAGCGCCGGCTTGCCCGCCGGGTCGCCCGCCACCAGACGCGCCTTGGCCTCGGCGTAGGCCGGGCTCGCGGTCGGTTCGTCCACGCCGGCGGCGCTGGAAACGAGCAGGCCGGCGGCGAGGACGAGCGCGGGGATCATACGACCCGTTCGACCAGCATCTTCTTGATCTCGGCGATCGCCTTGGCCGGGTTCAGGCCCTTGGGGCAGACCTGGGCGCAGTTCATGATCGTGTGGCAGCGATAGAGCTTGAACGGGTCCTCGAGGTTGTCGAGGCGGTCGCCCGTGGCTTCGTCGCGGCTGTCGATCAGCCAGCGGTAGGCGTGCAACAGGGTGGCCGGGCCCAGGTACTTGTCGCCGTTCCACCAGTAGCTGGGGCAAGAGGTCGAGCAGCAGGCGCACAGGATGCACTCGTAGAGGCCGTCCAGCTTGGAGCGGTCTTCCGGCGACTGCTTCCACTCGGTCTGCGGCTCGGGCGTGACGGTGTGCAGCCAGGGCTCGATCGAGGCGTACTGGGCGTAGAACAGCGTCAGATCCGGGATCAGGTCCTTGACCACCGGTTGGCTGGGCAGCGGGCTGATCTGCACGGCCTTGCCGGGCGTGTCGGCGTGGCCGTGGGTGCAGGCCAGGGTGTTGCGGCCGCCGATGTTCATCGCGCAAGAGCCGCAGACGCCCTCGCGGCACGAGCGGCGGAAGGCCAGCGTCGGGTCGATGGTGTTCTTGATGTAGAGCAGGGCGTCCAGGACCATCGGGCCGCAGGCGTCGACGTCCACCTCGTAGGTGTCCCAACGCGGGTTGCGGCCGTCTTCCGGGTCGTAGCGGTAGACCTTGAACGCGCGGGTGTTCTTGGCGCCGGCCGGTGCGGGCCAGGTCTTGCCGTTCTGGACGGTGGAGTTCTTGGGGAGGGTGAGCTGAACCATCGATCGTACCCTCAGTACACGCGCTGCTTGGGCGGGATGTAGTCGATGTCTTTCGACATGGTGTAGCTATGCACCGGCCGGAAATCGATCTTCACCTGGCCGGTGCCCTGGTCGAGCCAGGCCAGGGTGTGCTTCATCCAGTTGGCGTCGTCGCGCGTGGAGAAGTCCTCGCGGGCGTGGGCGCCGCGGCTTTCGGTGCGGTTGACCGCCCCGGCCACGGTGACCACGGCCTGGCCGATCAGGTTGTCGAACTCCAGGGTCTCCATCAGGTCGGTGTTCCACACCAGCCCGCGGTCGCTGACCTTGATGTCCTTGGCCTTGTCCCAGACAACGCCCAGGCGCTTGAGGCCGCCGTCCAGGGTCTCGCCGGTGCGGAACACCGCGGCGTCCTCCTGCATGGCCTTCTGCATCTCCAGACGCAGGGCCGCCGTCGGCTGGCCGCCGTTGGCGTTGCGGAAGCGGTCGAAGCGCGCGACGTGCGCGTCGGTCATGCTGTCCTTCAACTCCGGCTGGGTGGCCATCGGCTTGAGGATCTCGGCGCAACGCAGGGCGGCCGCACGGCCGAACACCACCAGGTCGATCAGGCTGTTGGAGCCCAGGCGGTTGGCGCCGTGCACCGACACGCAGGCGGCCTCGCCCACGGCCATCAGGCCGGGGATCACCTGGTCGGGATTGTCGCCCGACTTGGTGACGACCTCGCCGTGATAGTTCGTCGGGATGCCGCCCATGTTGTAGTGCACGGTCGGCAGGACCGGGATCGGGGCCTTGGTCACGTCGACGCCGGCGAACACCTTGGCGGTCTCGGAGATGCCGGGCAGGCGCTCGTGCAGGATCTTCGGGTCCAGGTGGTCCAGGTGCAGGAAGATGTGGTCCTTGTTGGGGCCCACGCCGCGGCCTTCGCGGATCTCGATGGTCATGGCCCGGCTGACCATGTCGCGCGGGGCCAGGTCCTTCACCGACGGGGCGTAGCGCTCCATGAAGCGCTCGCCTTCCGAGTTGGTCAGGTAGCCGCCCTCGCCGCGGGCGCCTTCGGTGATCAGGCAGCCCGCGCCGTAGATCCCCGTCGGGTGGAACTGGACGAATTCCATGTCCTGCAGCGGCAGGCCGGCGCGCAGGGCCATGGCGTTGCCGTCGCCGGTGCAGGTGTGGGCCGAGGTGGCCGAGAAATAGGCGCGGCCGTAACCGCCGGTGGCCAGGATCACCATCTGGGCCTGGAACCGGTGCAGGGTGCCGTCGTCCAGCTTCCAGGCGGTGACGCCCCGGCAGACGCCGTCTTCCATGATCAGGTCAAGCGCGAAGTACTCGATGAAGAACTCGGTGTCGTGGGCCAGGGACTGGCCGTACATCGTGTGCAGCATGGCGTGACCGGTGCGGTCGGCCGCCGCGCAGGTGCGCTGGATCGGGCCTTCGCCGAAGTTCTTGGTCATGCCCCCGAAGGCGCGCTGGTAGATCTTGCCGTCCACGGTGCGCGAGAACGGCACGCCCCAGTGCTCCAGCTCGTAGACCGCCGCCGGGGCGTTGCGGGTCAGGTACTCGATGGCGTCCTGGTCGCCCAGCCAGTCCGAGCCCTTGACGGTGTCGAACATGTGCCAGCGCCAGTCGTCCTGGCCCATGTTGCCGAGCGAGGCCGAGATCCCGCCCTGGGCGGCGACCGTATGGCTGCGGGTCGGGAACACCTTGGTGACGCAGGCGGTCTTCAGCCCGGCCTGGGCGCAGCCGAGCGCGGCGCGCAGGCCCGAGCCGCCGGCGCCGACGACGACGACGTCGAACTTGTGGTCGATGAATTTGTAGGCCGACATCAGAGGGCTCCGGTGAAGGCGACCTTGAGGATCGCCACGACCCCAAGAGCGCCGCCGAGGACGCAGACGAAAAGATTGGCGAGGACCAGCACGGTCTTGGTCGTGAAGTCCGGGATGTAGTCTTCGATCACCACCTGCACCTGACCCTTCAAGTGGATCAGGGCGACGACGATCAGCAGGCAGAGCAGGACGGTGTTGTGCGGGATGGCCACCCACTCGGCGGCGCCGTCGAAGCCCAGGGCCGCCAGCCGCAGGACCGCGAACAGGCCCCACAGGGCCAGCGGGACCAGGGCGATGCCCGACACGCGCTCGGTGACGAAGTGGCCGACGCCGTGGTGCGAGGCGCCCAGGCCGCGGGCCCGGGACATCGGCGTGCGGAAGCGGGCGGAAGGAGAAGGACCGGCCATGATCAGAGCGCTCCGGTTTGGGCGGCGATGACCCAGACGACGATCGCGCCGACCACCGCGAAGGCGATGGCCCCGGCGCCGGTCATGTCGGCGGTCTTCGGCGTGAAGCCCTTGCCGGCGTCCCAGAAGGTCTGACGCACGGTGTAGGCGATGTTGTAGAGCACGGCGACGGTCAGGCCGAACAGCACCAGCTTGCCGAGCGGCGAGCCCAGCGCCCCGGTGTAGCAGGCATAGGCGTCGGGGCCCGAGGCCAGGGCGACGGCCCAACCGGCCAGCAGGAGGACACCGACGTACAGCGCGAACACGCAGGCCCGGTGCAGGATCGAGCAGGCCATGGTGATGTGCCAGCGCCAGACTTGCAGGTGCGGCGACAGGGGGCGCTCGGGAAGGCCCCCGCGGGTGTCGGTCATGGTTGCGTCCAACCTTTGGCTTTGTGCGTTGCGGGATGCTTTTAAGCGCGACGCCGGGGGTGTCAACGCGGCCGCCCTTGTTGAGAAACGTTCTCAGGGCGTTGACCCGGCGGCCGTTTAACGGGCCTTGAACAGGTTCAGCGCCGCATGCTGCAGCAGCATGATGGTCTTGGCGTCGCGGATGCGTCCGTCGACGACCATGGCCAGCGCCTCGTCGATGGCCAGCTCCAGCACCTCAATGTCCTCGCCCTCGTCCGAATGGCCGCCGCCGTCGCCGATCCGCATCGCCGCGTCGTACTCGGCCACGAAGAAGTGCAGGATCTCGGTGACCGAGCCCGGGCTCATGAAGGCCTCGAAGACCTTGCTCACCGCGCCCAGGCGATAGCCCAGCTCCTCCTCGACCTCGGCGCGGATGCGGACCTCCGGCTCGGCGTCGTCCAGCAGGCCGGCGGCGGCCTCGATCAGCAGGTCGTCATGGCCGTTGACGAAGGCGGGGTAGCGGAACTGCCGGACCAGCAGGACCGTGCGCCGGGCCAGGTCGTAGGGCAGCAACACCGCCCCGTTGCCGCGGTCGTAGACCTCGCGGGACTGGGTCTGCCAGGTCCCGTCGCGACGCTTCCAGTCGAAGGTGGTCGTCTTCAGGACATACCAGTTGTCCGAGAGCAGCCGGGTCTCGTGGACGCGGACGCGATCCTTGACGCTCATCTGGGTCTCCTAATCCCGCACCCGCGCCACATAGTCAGCCGAGCGCATTTCCTGCAGGCGCGACACCGTCCGCTCGAACTCGAACGACCCGTCGCCAGCCGGGTACAGGGCGTCGGGCTCGCCGTGAGCCAGGGCCACCAGCTTGGCGTCGGCCTCGTAGAGGGCGTCGACCAGGGTGTTGAACCGCTTGGCCGCATCGCGCCGCTCAGGGGTCAGCAGCGGCACGTCCTCGAGGAACAGGGTGTGGAAGCGCTCGGCGATCGCCAGGTAGTCCTGCGGGCCCAACGCTTGCTGGCAAAGACTGGCGAACGAGGCGCGCAGCAGGCCTCCGGCGGCGCGGGGGAAGTGCATCTTGCGGCCCAGCACCTCCAGCTTGGCGCCGGTCTCTTCAGCCCCGTCCAGCATGTCGGTCCACAGGGCGTCGAAGGCGGCGGCGTTGGCCTTGTCGTCCGGCGCCAGCCAGGTGCGGGCGGCGCGCAGGCGGTCCAGCCGGAAGTCCACCGGTCCGCGCACGGCGACCACCTCCAGCTTTTCCTTCAGCATCTCGATGAACGGGACGAAGAGCTGGCGGTTGAGGCCGTCCTTGTAGAGGTCGTCCGGCGGGCGGTTGGAGGTGGCCACCAGGGTCACGCCCTGGGCGAACAACGCCTCGAACAGCCGGCCCAGGATCATCGCGTCCGCGATATCGGTGACCTGCAGTTCGTCGAAGCACAGCAGGCGGGCCTCGGCGGCGATCAGGTCGGCGGTCGGGACGATCGGATCGTCGCCCCGATGCTGGCCGAACCGCGCCTTGCGCTCGCCCGCATCGCCCTTGCGCCAGGCGTTGATGTGCTCGTGGACCTCCGCCATGAACACATGGAAATGCACGCGGCGTTTGCGGCCCACTGGCGCGCTGTCGAAGAACAGGTCCATCAGCATGGACTTGCCGCGCCCGACCGGCCCCCACAGATAGACGCCCTTCTGGCCCTTCGGCTTGCGGCCGAACAGCGAGAAGCCCGGCTCGCCAGCGTTGTCGAGGTCGGCCTCCAGCCGCGACAGGGCGTCGACCGCGGCGGCCTGGGCGACGTCGGGCTTGATCTCGCCCTGGGCCAGGCGCTCTCGGTAGGCGGTGCGGACGGATGTGGGCATCGCCACGCGGGTTAGCGCGGCGAGGGCGGCGGGGGAAGACCCCAAAGGTCCGCGAGCGTACGGAAACGGACCATGAAACGTGGCTGGAGCCGAAGTCGTTAGTTGCTGCGACACGTCAGAGGAGACCGACATGGCCCAGCCCGAAGACCGCACGATTCCCTCGGACCTCGCCCCGGAGGGCGAGACGGCCGCGCTCTACGACGCCGACGACAACCTGGACATCGACGCCGGCGCCGAGCCGCGCGACGGCGGCCTCGACCATCAGCACGGAACCAAGACCCGGCAGGCTCGCAAGAACGAGATCAGCAACCGACCGGTGTGAACCGCCGGGGACATGCCCTTGCGGCGTGTCCCCTCCGGCGCACCGCCTCTGGCTGGGGACACGCCGCGAGGGCGTGTCCCCGTCCACGACGCGCCTAAACCCCCAGATCCTTCCGCACGAAGCGATACGTCTCGCGCCGCTCGCAGGCGCAGGCCTTCATCTGGCCGTCCTTGGTCCACCAGACCAGCAGCGGATAGGCGAAGTTGACGCCGTTGGCCTTGAGCAGCGGCCGCAGGTCCTCGACGGTCTTGCGGCCGGCCTCGATCACGGCGGTGCGGGCGACGTCGCCGTCGGCGGGGGCGATGCCCGTCGCCTTCCAGGCCTCGACCGGGGTGGCGTCCCACTTTTCCGACAGCGCCCAGCTGCGGTTGACCCACAGCTCGGCCACCGTCGCCCGCTCGGCCGGCGTCGACTTCGGCACGCCATTGCGGTCGGCGCGGGCGATCTCGATCAGCCGGGTGTCGACCCCGGCCTTGTGCAGACCCGGATACTCCTCCTGCTTGAACCGCACGCAGTCGGGGCACGTGCGGAAGCTGACCATGTAGAGCTTCTGCCCGTTCAGCCCAGGCGACACCCAGCCGGAGGTCTCCAGGATCTTGGTGATCTCGGCCTGGTTCCTGGTGATCGTCTTGGGCCGCCAGCGCAGTTCGAAGTTCCAGTAGGTCAAAGCCCCGGCCGTGACGGCGGCGATCACGACGATGGCGACGAGCCAGCGGCCGAAGGTCTTCATACGATGGTTTCCCCTCTTAAGATCACCCAACCTCGGACGCGGCGGCCCGTACGTCAAATGTCCCCGCCTCGCCTTGGAACGGCGCGGCGCCTTGTCTAGAGTCGGGCCCGGGTCGAACGCCCGCATCTGAAGGACGGCTCCGCCCGTGATCGAGATTTCCCTGCCCGACGAGGCGGCCACCCAGGCCCTGGGCGCGAAGCTGGCCATCGCCCTGCGGCCGGGCGACGCCGTCTGCCTGACCGGTCCGCTGGGGGCGGGCAAGTCGACCCTGGCCCGGGCCCTGATCCGCGCCCTGACCTCGCCGGACGAAGAAGTGCCCAGCCCGACCTTCACCCTGGTGCAGTTCTATGACGGCCCCGACTTCCCGGTCGCCCATTTCGACCTCTACCGCCTGACCGATCCGGACGAGGCCTACGAGATCGGGCTGGAGGAGGCGCTGGAGGACGGCGCGGTGCTGATCGAATGGCCCCAGCGCTTGCAAGGTCGCCTGCCGGCTGACCGACTCGCTATAGACATCACCCCCATGGGCGACGACGGCCAGGCGCGCCGCGCCGTGATCGGGGCCCACGGAACCTTCGAAGGACGACCGCTTGAGCTCTGATCGCGAAACCCTCAAGGCGGCCTTCCTGGCGGCCAACGGCTTCGGCGACGCTCGTCGCGAGCCGCTGGGCGGCGACGCCTCGACCCGCGCCTACGAGCGCCTGCACCGGGGCGATCAAAGCTTCATCTTCATGGACCAGCCGCCGGCCTTGGAGAGCGTGGTCTGCCCGCCCGGCGCCAGCGACGCCGAGCGCGTGGCCCTGGGCTACAACGCCGCCGCCCGCCTGGCCGCCGGCTCGGTCGCCGCCTTCGTGGCCACGGCGGCCTATCTGCGCGGGCGCGGCCTGTCGGCTCCGGCCATCCTGGCCCACGACGTCGAGGCCGGGCTGGCGGTGCTGGAGGACCTGGGCGACGGCCTCTACGCCACCCTGATCGCCGAGGGTCAGGACGAGGTCCCGCTGTACGAAACCGCCGTCGACGTCCAGGCGGCCCTGCACGCCGAGACTCCGCCCGAGGTGCTCACCGCGGACGGCGGCGTGGAATGGCCGCTGCTGACCTACGACGCCCTGGCCCTGAAGATCGCCACCGACACCTTCCTGGAATGGTGGCCGAAGTTCTCGGGCTTGCCGGCGTTCAGCCCCGAGGCCGTGGCCGAGTGGGACGCCCTCTGGGCCCCCGTCTGGGTGCGCGGCGAGGCCGGCGCCTCGGTGTTCACCCACCGCGACTTCCATGCCCAGAACCTGCTGTGGCTGCCCGACCGCCAGGGCGTGGCCCGCGTGGGCTTGCTGGACTTCCAGGACGCCCTGTGCGCCCATCCGGCCTGGGACCTGACCCACCTGCTGCAGGACGCCCGCCGCGACGTCTCGCCCGAGCTCGAGCAGGCCATGCTCGACCGCTACCTGGCCGCCCGGCCCCAGGTGGATGGCGAGGCGTTCATCGCCGACTATCGCGCCCTGGCCGCCTCCAACGCCGCCCGGATCCTAGGTCGGGTGTTCGCCCGTCAGGCCCTGCTGGGTCGGCCGCAGTACGAGGCCTACATGCCGCGCACCTGGCGCTACCTGGAGCGAAATCTCCAGGATCCGGCGATGGCGGGGCTGAAGGCCTGGTTCGACACTTATGTGCCCTCGGAGTTCCGCCGATGAGCGCGCCCCTCAACCAAGCGCCCAAGGTCGCCATGGTCCTGGCCGCGGGCCTGGGCACCCGCATGCGACCCCTGACCGATGACCGGCCCAAGGCCCTGGTCGAGGTCGGCGGCAAGGCGCTGATCGACCATATGCTGGACCGCCTGGCGGCCGCCGGGGTCGAGACCGCCGTGGTCAATGTCCACTATTTCGCCGACCGGCTGGAGCAACACCTGGCCCGGCGCGCCGCGACCCATCCCCTGCCGCGCATCGTCATCTCCGACGAGCGGCCCCAGGCCCTGGAGACCGGCGGCGGCGTCAAGCACGCCCTGCCGCTGCTGGGCGACGCCCCGATCTGGGTGGCCAATATCGACTCCGTCTGGATCGAGGACGCCTCGGCCATCGAGGCGGTGGCCCGGGCCTGGGACCCGGAGCGGATGGACGTCTGCCTGATGCTGGCCTCGACCGCCGGCTCCCTGGGCTTCCACGACAGCGGCGACGTCTTCCTGGCCGACGACGGGGGCGTGCGGTTCAAGGATCCGGGCGAGACCGCGCCGCTGGTCTATGTCGGCGTCCATATCTGCAAGCCGCAGGTGGTGGCCGACGGTCCCGACGGGCCGTTCTCGCTGACCCCGATCTGGAAGACCCTGGCCGCCGACCATCGCGTACATGGCGTCGCCCCGGCCGGGGTGTGGATGCACGTCGGCGATCCCCAGGCGCGGGACGCGGCCGAGGCCCGGCTGGGCGGCCACGGCCCGGCGGGGTCGACCTAGCCATGGCCGGCCCCTTCGACCATCCGGGGCCGCGCTGGTTCTCGATCCCCGCCCACCGGCCCTTCGTCGAGGACCTGGCGCGCGGGCTGCTGCAGGCCTTGGCCCCGCTGGGCCCCGAAGCCCTGCCCGCCGCCACCGTCCTCACCCCCACCCGACGGGGGGCCCGCGCCCTGGCCGACGCTTTCGTCCAGGTCGCGGAGGGGGCGGTCGGCGGCGGCAAGGCCCTGCTGCTGCCGCAGATCCGGCCGCTGGGCGACCTGGACGAGGGCGAGCCGCCGTTCGAGCCCGGCGACCTGAGCCTGGACCTGCCGCCCGCCGTCTCCTCGCGCCGCCGCCGGTTCGAGCTGGCGCGGCTGGTGGCCGAACACGCTCATCTGCTGTCGTTCCAGCCGCAGGCGAGCCAGGCGCTGGAAATGGCCAAGGCCCTGGCCGACTTCCTCGACAGCTGCCAGATCGAGGAGGTGGTCACCGACGACGGACGCCTGGACGGCCTGGCCGAGGGGGACCTGGCGCAGCACTGGCAGGTCTCGGCCCGGTTCCTGAAGGCGGTCCTGACCGCCTGGCCGCGGCGCCTGGACAAGATGGGGCTGATCGACGTCAGCGACCGGCGGGTGCGGCTGCTCAACGCGCTGTCGGACCAGTGGGAAGCCCATCCGCCGCAGGGCGTGCTGGTCGCTGCCGGCTCGACCGGCACCGCGCCGGCCACCGCCCGCCTGCTGCGCGTGATCGCCGACCTGCCGCAGGGTGCGGTCGTGCTGCCCGGCCTGGACGACGGCCTGGCCGACGACGCCTGGGACAAGGTCGACGATCTGGCGGGCGAACAGCATCCGCAGGGGGCGATGAAGCGCCTGCTGGTCGGGGCGGGCGTGACCCGCGACGACGTCCGCCCCTGGTGGCCCGAGGCCGACAGCCGGGGCCGCTGGCGCCGTCGCCTGATCAACGAGGCCCTGCGTCCGGCCGAGGCGACGGCCGACTGGCTGGCCCAGATCGACCGGCTGCGAGCCGAGGCGCCGGGCCTGGACCCGATCGAGGAGGGGCTGAAGGGCCTGTCCCTGGTCAGCGCCCGCACCGAGGAGGAGGCCGCCGTCGCCTGCGCCCTGCTGCTGCGCGAGGCCCTGGAGACCCCCGGCCTGACCGCCGCCCTGGTCACGCCCGACCAGGAGCTGGCCCGGCGGGTCAACGCCCGGCTGATGCGCTGGGGCGTGGTCCCCGACAGCTCGGCCGGCGCGCCCCTGGCCGCCAGCGCCGCGGCGATCCTGGCCCAGCACGTCGCCGGCCTGGCGCTGGATCCGCTGGATCCCGTCCGCCTGCTGGCCGTGGCCAAGCACCCGCTGCTGCGCGCCGACGCCCCGGCCGCCCGCGAGCTGGAGCTGAAAGGCCTGCGCGGTCCCGCCCCCCGCGACGCCGCCCAGCTTCTGGAACGGCTTAAGGACCATCCCGAGGCCAAGGCCCTGGTCGAACGCGTGCTGGCCGCCGCCCATCGCGTCGCCGCGCCCTACGTGGCGAACCCCAAGGCCGGCCAGCCGGCCGCCGCCGCCCGCGCCCTGGTCGAGGCCCTGGAGGCCCTGGCCGATCCCACCGACCTGTGGGCCGGCTCGGCCGGCGAGGGCCTGGCGAGCCTGCTGTCGTCGCTGATCACCGACGGCCTCGTCCTGCCGCCGGCCTCGGCCCAAGGCTTCGCCGACCTGCTGGACCGCCTGGTCAACGAGGAGACCCTGCGCACCGGCGGGGCCACCCATCCGCGCCTGCGGATCTTCGGGGCCATCGAGGCGCGGATGGTGCGGGCCGACCGGCTGATCCTGGCCGGGCTGGAGGAGGGGATCTGGCCGCGCGGCGCGCCGATCGACCCGTTCCTGTCGCGGCCCATGCGGACCCGGCTGGGCCTGCCGCCGCCCGAGCGCCGCATCGGCCTGACCGCCCACGACTTCGCCCAGGCCGCCTGCGCCCCGGACGTGGTCCTGGTCCACAGCGAGCGGCGCGGCGGGGCGCCGGCCGTCGAGAGCCGCTGGCTGTGGCGGCTGAAGACCCTGGCGCGCGGCGCCGGCCTGCGCCTGACCGAGCGTCCGGACGTGCTGGCCTGGGCTCGCGACCTCGACGCTCCCGGACCTTACGACCCGATCAAGCGTCCCGCCCCGACCCCGCCGGTCGCCGACCGCCCGCGCCGGATGGCCGTGACCCGGGTCGAGGCCCTGACCCGCGACCCCTACGCCGTCTGGGCCCGCGACATCCTCAGGCTTTACCCGCTGGACCGCCCCGACGAGCCGGTCGAGGCCCGGGCGCGCGGCACGGCGATCCACGCGGCGTTCGAGACGTTCTCGCTGGAACATCCCGGCCCCGTGCCGGCCGACGCCGCCGAGATCTTCGCCGGCCTCTATCTGGGCGAGCTGGAGAAGGCCGGCATGCCGGCCGCAGCCCTGGCCCGCGAACGCGCCCTGGCCCGCGAGGCGGCGCTGTGGGTCGCCGAGCTGGAGACCCGCCGCCGGGCCGGGGCCGAGCGGATCGTCGTCGAGGCCGCCGGCGAGCTGACCTTCGACATCGGCGGCCGGCCGTTCACCGTCACCGCCAAGGCCGACCGCATCGAGCCGACCCCGGACGGCCTGGCCCACATCCTCGACTACAAGACCGGCGCGGCGCCGTCGAAGAAGCAGGTCGAGACCGGCTTCTCGCCCCAGCTGACCCTGACCGCCGCCATCCTGCGCGAGGGCGGCTTTCCCGACATTGGTCCGCGCGAGCCCGGCGACCTGACCTATCTGCGGGTCACCGGCCGCAAGCCGGCCGGCGTCGAGGAGGTCCGCGCCACAGCCGGGGTCGACAGCCAGGAGGCGGCGATCAAGGCTTTGCAGGGTTTGCGAGACCTGATCGAGCGTTATGACAACCCGAAGCAGCCGTATCTGTCGCGCGTGGCTCCACAGTTCGTGCACGACCACGCGGGCGACTACGGCCACCTGGCGCGGGTGTTCGAATGGTCGACCAGCGGCGACGACGGGGAGGGCGGCGAATGAGCCGCGCGCGGCCATGGGCCTAGGCTTCGCCATCATTTTCTTCGCCGTCGTCTCGGCCGTCCTTTTCGGACTGACGGCCTTGCTCAGCCTGGCCGTCTGGCTACTGACCGGCCGCAAGCATCGTCGGCTGGCGCCTTGGCTGATCGCCATGCCGGTGCTCGCCGGGGCCGCCCCGGTGCTGCTCCTGGTCGGTGGTCTGGTCTGGAGCAACTTCGCCCCGCCCGCCGCGCGGTTCGAGCAGGTCTTCGACGTCAAGCCCAGCCCCCGCGTCCGCGACCTGCGGACGGCGGGCTCCGGCACCAGCGATGCGGAAGAGGTCTACCTGGCCTTCACCACTGACCAGACCGATGAGGCCTGGCTGGTCGGGCCGCCCTTCGCAAAGGTCCCCCCGCCTATCGAGGGCCAGGATCTGGTTCCCATGCCGGCCGAGACTCCGCCTGCTTGGTGGACGGCTGGACGGTGCGCGAACAGAACCGTCCATCGCGCCCGAAATCTCCGCCAATGGGACGATGTCGTCGTCACCCACTGTCACGACGACGGGCGGACCTATGTACAGGCGCGCTGGGTTGACTAGCTCGCCTCCAGACTCTCAGCGCATCGCCGCCGACCCGGCCATCTCGGCCTTCGTCACGGCCAACGCCGGGTCGGGCAAGACCAAGACCCTGATCGACCGGGTCGCGCGCCTGCTGCTGGCCGGCGCCGCGCCCGAAGCGATCCTGTGCGTCACCTACACCAAGGCCGCCGCCGCCGAGATGCAGCGGCGGCTGTTCGAGCGGCTGGGCGAGTGGTGCGTTACCCCTGACATCAAGCTGCGCGAGCAGCTGGGCGCCCTGGAGGGGCGCGACCCGGCCGGCTTCGACCCCCGTGCGCTCTCCAAGGCCCGGGGCCTGTTCGCCAAGGCGCTGGAAACCCCGGGCGGCCTGAAGATCCAGACCATCCACGCCTTCTGCGAGAAGCTGCTGCGCCGTTTCCCGCTGGAGGCCGGGGTGTCGCCGGGCTTCCAGGTGATGGACGACAGCGCCAGCGCCGCCATCGCCCAGGGCGCCCTGCGGCAGGTCGCGACTTATGTCACCGACCACGACGACGCCTTCGCCCAGGCCTATGCCCGGTTCTCGGTGGCCCTGGACTTCGCCAGCTTCGAGACGATGTTCGCCACCTTCGAGAGCCAGCGCGGGGCGATCGGGGCGTATCTGGACCAGGTCGGCGGCCTGCAGGGCGCGGTCGAGGACGTCTGGCGGGTCTGCGGCTTCCACTATGGGGCCAGCAGCATCGAGGCCGTCATGGCCGAGGCCATGGCCGAGCTGGACCGCGACCTCTGGCGCTCGGTCGCCGACGTGCTGCTGAACGGGACCAAGACGGACATCAAATGCGCCGGCCAGCTGCGGGCGGTGGCCACCGATCCTGGCGCCGACCTCGACCAGGCCCTGGCGGCGCTGTTCACCGAGAAGGGGGCGGGCACGTCCATGACCTGGCCGGCCAAGACCTCGGGCCTGAAGGCGCGCGAGGACCTGCGCGCGCGGCTGCTGGCCGAGCAGGAGCGCTTGGAAGAAGCTCGCGAATGGTTGCGCGCCGCCCGGGTGGCCGAGGACAGCGCCGACGCCCTGCGCCTGGCCGCCCTCTATGTCACCTCGCACCAGATCGAGAAGGACGCCCGCGGGGCCCTCGACTTCGCCGACCTGATCGACAAGACCCGGGTGCTGCTGACCGAAAAGGTCGACGCCGCCTGGGTGCTGTACAAACTGGACGGCGGCATCGACCACATCCTGCTGGACGAGGCCCAGGATACGGCGCCCGAGCAGTGGGCGATCCTGCGGGCCCTGACCTCGGACTTCTTCGCCGGCGAGGGGGCGGTCCGCTGGCGGGCCCAGCACCCGGGCGAGGACGCCCGCACCCTGTTCGTGGTCGGCGACGAGAAGCAGTCGATCTATTCGTTCCAGGGCGCCGATCCCCAGCGCCTGCTGGCCGAGACCCAAGGCTACATCGCCCAGATCACCGCCGCCGACCGGGTCGGCAAGGCCGTGCCGCTGACCATGTCGTACCGCTCGACGGTGGAGGTTCTGAGCTTCGTCGACGCCCTGTTCTCGGCGCCGGAGACCCGCTCGGGCGTGCCGGCCCCGGCCGGCGAAGACGTGGTCCGCCACCAGCCGTTCCGGGTCGACCACAAGGGCTGCGTGGACCTGTGGCCGCTGGAGCGCGAGCTGCCGGGCGCGGAACGCGAGGCCTGGGACGCGCCGCTGGACGCCGAGACCGAACAGGGCGCCAATCGCCGCCTGGCCGAGAAGATCGCCGGCGAGATCCAGGCCCTGATCGCCCGCGGCGACGCGGTGTTCGACAAGGAGACCCGCCAGTGGCGGCCGGCCCATCCCGGCGACGTCCTGGTGCTGGTGCGCCGCCGCAAGGCGCTGTTCGAGGAGATCCTGCGCGCTCTGAAACGCCGTGGCGTCCCCGTCGCCGGGGCCGACCGCCTGAGCCTGTCGGCCCATATCGTCTTCGACGACCTGCTGGCCTTGGGCCGGTTTTGCCTGTTCCCTGACGACGACCTGACCCTGGCGGCCCTGCTCAAGAGCCCGTTCTGCGGCCTGTCGGACGACGAGCTCTACGCTCTGGCCAAGGGGCGGCCAGGTACGCTGTGGCAGGCCGTCAACGATCGCGCCGCCGAGCAGCCCCGCTGGTCCGCCGCCCGCGACCTGCTGCGCTGGGCGCTGGCCGAGAGCCGCCGTCGGCAGCCTTTCGAGTTCTACGCCCTGCTGCTGGGCCGGGTGGACGACACCACGCGCTCGAACCGCGCCAAGGTGCTGACCCGCCTGGGCGAGGAGGCGGCCGAGGCCCTGGACGAGTTCCTGGCCCAGATCCTGGCCGCCGAGCAGCGCGGGGTCCGCGACCTGGAGGCCCTGATCGCCGACTTCGCCAGCCTGGACATCGTGGTCAAGCGCGAGATGGAGGGCGCGCGCCACGAGGTGCGGGTGATGACCGCCCACGGCTCCAAGGGGCTGGAGGCGCCGATCGTCTTCCTGCCCGAGACCACGATGAAGGGCGGGGCGCGCGGCTCGCCGCTGATGCGCACCGAGGCGGGCGGCTTCCTGTGGTGCGCCAGCAAGGCCAACGACTGCGAGGCCTCGGCGCGGGCGCGGGAGCTGCGCGAGAAGAAGGACGCCGAGGAGGCCCTGCGGCTCTACTACGTGGCCCTGACCCGGGCCCGCGACCGGCTGGTGCTGTGCGGCCGGATCGACGCGCGGACCAAGGACGAGAACGTCGGCGGCTGGTACGCCGCCGCCCAGGCCGCCTTCGCCCATCCCGACATCGCGCCGGGCGTGCGGGAGATCTCCGAGGATGTCGCCACTGGGGGCCGCAAGCGCTTCGGACCCGACCCGATGCGCGCCGAGGCCCTGGCCCCGCGCGCCGTCCCCGCCCTGGTCCCGACACCGGCCTGGACCCTGGCCCCGGCGGCGCCCGAAACCCCCGCCGCCCGCTACGCCGCCCCCTCGACCCTGGAGGACGAGGCCCGGGGCAGCGCGCCCTCGCCCCTGGCGGCGGTGGCGGGCCTGGGCCGCTACCGGCGCGGCGAGATCATCCACCGGCTGCTGCAACTCCTCCCGGACATCGAACCCGCGGGCCGCAGACTGGCCGCCGGCCGCCTGCTGGCCGCCGAGCGCGACCTGACCGACGACCAGCGCGACGAAATGGCCGCCGCCGCCTTCGGGGTTCTGGAGGACGCTCGGTTCGCGGCGGTGTTCGGTCCGGGCTCGCGGGCCGAGGTCTCGGTGGCCGGCGGGGCGCGCGGCCTGCCCGCCGAGCTGAAGATCGCCGGCCGGGTCGACCGGCTGGTGGTCACGCCAAACCGCATCCTGGTGGTCGATTACAAGACCAACCGCCCCTCGCCCGACCGCATCGAACAGGCCGATCCGGCCTATCTGTCGCAGATGGCGGTCTATGCCGCGGTGCTGGCCGAGGTGTTCCCCGATCGCCCGATCGAGGCCGCCATCGTCTGGACGGACGGTCCCAAACTCATGGCGGTTCCAGAAAAGGTGATGGCCGCCGCCCTGGCCCGGCTGTTCTAGATCATTGCCGAGGGGGGCGCGGGTCCCTAAATCTTGCTGCAAGACGGGGAGCGAATCCCCAGCCAACACAGTTTTCTAGCGCGCCCCGATCCTCCGGGCGCAGATGGAGCCAAGCGATGAGCACCGTGACGGTGACCGACGAGTCCTTCGAGAAGGACGTCCTGCAGGCCGACAAGCCGGTCCTGGTCGACTTCTGGGCCGAATGGTGCGGTCCGTGCAAGCAGATCGCCCCGGCCCTGGAGCAGATCTCCGAGGAACTGGCCGACCACGTCACCGTGGCCAAGGTCAATATCGAGGACAGCCCCACCACTCCGTCGCGCTACGGCGTGCGCGGCATCCCGACCATGATGCTGTTCCGCGGCGGCCAGATGGCCTCGATGAAGGTCGGGGCCATGCCCAAGGCCAAGATCCTGGAATGGCTGAACGAAGCCGGCGTGCACCAGCCCGCCTAGGCGTTCGTTGATTTGGCGCACAGCCGCCCGCCTCGCCGACGCGAGGCGGGCGGTTTGCGTTTACGAAGGCTCGGTCTCGCTTTCGCGGAATTCGTCCGCCGGCACGAAGGCCACGCCCTCTTCGTCCAGCACCCACGCCCCCATGAACGCGGGATGCGCCGGATCCAGCTCTTCGTCGATCAGGTCGCCTTCGTAGAGGCCAACATTGCTGTAGTCGAAATCCAGCGACAGTTGATGGGCCAGGCCCACCATCTCTTCAGCCATTCGGCGCGAATAGCCCAACGCTTCGCTCTCGTTGCCGAACTCGTCGGCAAGCGTGCTCACCTCCGCCGCGTCGCTGCCTTGGGTCGCGCTGGTCGTGACGATGGTGAAAGCGGGCATTGGCGTCTCTCTTGAGTGGGGGTCCATCACCTAGCCCCGTTCGTCCGGGGCGCGGGCTACATTCTGAAAAATCGTTCCGTCTCGACCGGGGCCGTTCGATCAGTCCCCGCTCCGGGCGTTTCTCTTCGTGGCGCGATAGGTCTTCTGAAGCCCCGCCAGGCGGCGGCGTTCGGCGTCGTTGGCCAGGCGCTCGGCCTTCGACTGGACCGCCGCCAGTTCGGCGCCCAGCTTCTGGAAGTGGGCCCAGCGGGCGGGATCCAGCGCGCCGCTGTCCAGCGCGCCGCGCACCGCGCAGCCGGGCTCCTTGACGTGGCCGCAGTCGTTGAACTTGCACGTCCTGATCAGATGCTCGATGTCGTCGAACACCACGCCCAGCCCTTCTTCGGCGTCGATCAGGCCCACCTCGCGGATGCCGGGGGTGTCCAGGATCAGCCCGCCGCTCGGCAGCAGAACCAGTTGGCGATGGCTGGTCGTGTGGCGTCCTTGGTCGTCGGTCTCGCGGATCGCCTGGGTCGCCATCCGTTCCTCGCCCAGGAAGGCGTTGACCAGGGTGGATTTGCCGACGCCGGACGAGCCGATCAGCACGCAGGTCTCGCCGGGCGCCACCTGGGCCAGCAGGGCGGCCAGGCCCTGGCCTTGCCGCGCCGACACCGTCAGCACCGGGCAGCCCGCCGCCAGGGCGGCGATCGCGTCGACCTGGCCTTGCGGGTCGTCGGCCAAGTCGGACTTGGTCAGCACCACCACCGGCCGCGCGCCGCTCTGCCAGGCGGCGGCCAGGTAGCGTTCGATCCGGCGCGGATTGAGGTCGGCGTTCAGCGAGGTGACCACGAACGCCACGTCGATATTGGCGGCGATCACCTGCAGGGTCTGAACGCTGTCGGCCGCGCGGCGCACGAAGGCGGTGCGGCGCGGCAGGATGGCGTGGAGGGTGGCGCCCTGGGTCGGGTTCAGCGACAGGGCCACCCAGTCGCCGACGGCCGGATGCTCCGCCTCTTCCGCCGCGTGCATCAGGCGACCCGACGCCTTGGCGCGCAGCTCGCCCTCGTCGGTGGCCACTTGGTAGCCGTCGCGATGCTGGGCGACGATGCGGCCGGGGACGTGGCCGGCGCGCGCGTGGGGTTCGAAGGCCTCGGCCAGCGCGTCGGACCAGCCATATTGCTTGATCAAATGAGGACTTTCACAACACCGACGATCTGTCGCCGGCGCGCCTTACCTCTTCTACGACCGTCCGTCGGCGGCCGCCAGCACTCAGTGCGACCCTTGCTCGACGTCCCTTCGGCCTCAGCGCTGGGATGGGGAATCCCTAGAGCTCAAGGCAAGACGATCGCCCCGAGCCTTAGGTTGGCTCCAGCGGGCGAAGGCGACCTGGCGCTGGCCTACTTCTTTCCGGACGTGACGATGAACGGCGAGGCCGAGACCGGGACGGTCTTCTTGTCGGCCTTCGGCTTGCGGATTTCCTTGTTGGACTTTTTCTGGCCCTTGGCCATGGCGGCTCCTGCCCGGGCGCTCGCGCGCCGGGATGTCCAGCGGGCCGAGCCGCCCTTTCGGCGTGGCGTCATCCTAGAGCTTGGCCGGGCGAGGTCCTAAGGATTTCGGGACGCCGGCGCCGGGGACATGCACGCGTGCGTGTCCCCGGTTCGCTCAGGCCGCCTTCTTGGCGGCCTTTTCCTTCTTGGGCTTCTTGTCCTTCTTGCCGTGGCCGACCTTCTCGGCCTTGGGCGCCTTGAGCTTCTTGGCCTTGGCCTCGGGCTCGGCGTGGACGTCGGACACCGCCATGTCGGCCAGCAGTTCCAGGAAGCCTTCGCGCTTGCTGGGCTTGAGCAGGGCCAGGATGCGGGCGTCGGCCATGGCCACCTTGGGGCGGCTGTCCTCCAGCACGGCGGCGCCGGCGGGGGTCAGGCTGACGGTGTTGGCGCGGGCGTCCTGGTCGGAGCGCTGGCGCTCCAGGTGGCCCTTGGTGATCATCCGGGCGACCATGTCGGCCAGGGTGGAGCGGTCGATGCCGGTGGCGCGGACCAGGCCCGTCTGGGTGACGCCCTCGTTCTCGGCTACGGCGGCCAGGACGGCGTACTGGCGCTGGGTGATTCCGCCGTTGCCGCTCTCCTCGGCATAGATGTCGAGGGCCAGTTGCAGGACCCGGTGCAGGAGGTGGCTGGGCGAGCGGGCCAGGGCCCCGCCGTGTTCCGCCTTGTCGCCCTTCGTATCGCCCTTGGTCTTGGCCATGGTCCGTCGTCCCTCTTTTCCGCCGACGGACCTTTGAGTACCACGCTTAGACGTCGTTTTGACGACAGATGGTCCGTGGGCGGCGGGTTATCCGGCCTCCGGGCCCGCGCCGGGCTCCTGCGGCGCCTTGTCCTGATCGCCGTCGTGCATGTGCTTCATCATGAACGGCACCTGGGTCAGCGAGAACAGGATCATCAGGACCGCCAGGCCCGGGAACTTGAACCACACCCACACCGCGTCGGACTGGGTCCGCCAGACCGCCTCGTTGACCCCGGCCAGCACCAGGAAGCAGGCGCCGTAGCGGATGGTCAGCGTCCGCCAGGTGGCGTCGGACAGGTGCATCGCCTCGCCCAGCAGCACCTTCAGCGGGTTCTTGCGCAGCGCCACGCCGCCGAACAGGAAGCCGGCATAGGCGATGTTGAGCACGGTCGGCTTGATCTTCAGCAGGCGCGGGTCATGGAACACCAGGGCCAGGCCGCCGAACACCAGGGCGCCCAGGCCGGCGATCAGCGGCATCGGCGCCAGGCGGCGCTCGACCGCGAAGCCGAACGCCAGGGCGATCGCTGAGGCGGCCACCAGCACCCAGGTCGCGGCGGTGATGCTGCGGGTGATCAGGAAGCTGACCAGGAAGGCCAGCAGCGGCCCATAGTCGACCGCGTGGCGGATCCAGGCGGACGGCTTGGCGGTGGCGTGCGGGGCAGGGGGCGGCGTTTCGGGCGTGCTCATCGCCTAGTCCTCCAGGCCGACCAGAGAGCGGGAGAAGGCGCGCGCGTCGAACGGTTGCAGGTCGTCCACCCCCTCGCCGACGCCGATCAGCTTGATCGGGCTGTCGGAGGCGCGGGCCACCGGCACCAGCACCCCGCCGCGCGCGGTGCCGTCCAGCTTGGTCATCACGATGCCTGACACGCCGACCTGGTTGCCGAAGATCTTCTCCTGGGCCAGGGCGTTGCGGCCGACCGTGGCGTCCAGCACCAGCAGGGTTTCGTGCGGGGCGTCGGGATCGACCTTCTTGAGCACGCGGATGACCTTGAGCAGTTCGTCCATCAGGCCCTGCTTGTTCTGCAGCCGGCCGGCGGTGTCGATCAGCACGACGTCGTGGCCCTCGGCCTTGGCGCGCTCGACGGCCTCGTAGGCCAGGGCCGCGGCGTCGGCGCCGGGCGGGCGGGACATGAAGTCGGCCCCGGCCCGGTCGGCCCAGACCTTCAGCTGCTCGACAGCGGCGGCGCGGAAGGTGTCGCCGGCGGCGATCAGCACCTTGGCGTTCTTGCCCGCCAGGTCCGAGGCGATCTTGCCCAGGGTCGTGGTCTTGCCCGAGCCGTTGACCCCGATGAACAGCACCACATAGGGCTTGGGCCCCGACAGCGGGTCGAACACCCCCTCGCGGTCGGCCAGCTCGGCGGCGACCAGCTCGGCCAGGGCCTCCTTGACCTCGGTCTCGGTCGACGACTTGCCGAACCGGGCCTTGCCGAAGGCGTCGGTGATGCGGGCGGCGATCTGCGGGCCCAGGTCGGCCTCGATCAGCATCTCCTCCAGCTGGTCCAACTGCTCCTGGTCCAGCGGCTTCTTGGTGAAGGCGCCGGTGACCTGCTCGGTCATCTGCTGGGACGACCGGGCCAGGCCGGAGGTCAGGCGCTGGAACCAGCCTTTTTTCTGCTCGGGCTTTTCGCTCATGGCGTTCCTTTAGAGCGTGACAGGCGAAAGTGTGAGCGGTTTCAGCGTCCGTCACGCGCCAATAAATAGGGATAGAGCCTGGGACAGGCTCCATCGGCCGTGGCATGAAACGCCAATGGACGCGCTTTCGACCACGCTCTTCTGGCTGGATTACGCCGCTGTCGCCGTGTTCGGGGCGACCGGGGCGCTGGCGGCCGCCCGTCGCAAGCACGACATCATCACCTTCGGCTTCTTCGCGGCCATCACCGGCGTGGGCGGCGGCACGTTGCGCGACCTGCTGATCGGGGCGCCCGTGTTCTGGGTCCAGCGGCCGGGCTATGTGATGGTCTGCCTGGTCGCGGCGACAGCCGTGTGGCTGCTGGGCAAGCGCGGCTGGCGCTTCCGGGCCCTGCTGTGGCTGGACGCCCTGGGCATGGCCGCCTACGCCGTGGTGGGCACGGCCAAGGCGCTGAGCCTGGGCGTCCACCCGTTCACCGCGGTGGTCATGGGCGTGCTGACCACCGCGTTCGGCGGGGTGATCCGCGACGTGCTGGCCGAGGAGCCCAACCTGCTGCTGCGCCGCGAGATCTACATCACCGCCGCCCTGCTGGGCGCGGCGGTGTTCGCGGGCCTGACCCTGCTGCACGTCGGCTTCTGGCCCGCCGGGATCGCCGGCTTCGCGGCGGCCTTCGGCCTGCGGGCCTGCGCCCTGAAGTTCGGCTGGAGCCTGCCGGGGTTCGCGGGCGGGGAGGACGCCCGCCTCTGACGCTCGCACCGCGTTAGTGCAGCGGTACTAGTCTCGATATAGTAGTAAATCCTGAGAAAATTCAAGCGGTTAAGGCAATGATACGGTTTTCCCGGCACAGCCTGGGAGATCATGATGTCGTTCCGTCTTGTCCTGCTGGCGAGCCTTTTGCTCGCCCTGCCTGTCAGCGCCCTGGCCGACCCTTGCGTCGCACCGTTGCCTGGTCCCTCGACCACCTTCAGCGGCGTTGTCCGCTATATCGGCGACGGCGACAGCCTCTGCGTCAGCCGCAGCTCCGATCCCCAGACCTGGGTCGAGGTGCGGCTCGGCGATTTTTCGGCCCCCGAACTGCACGACGCCGGCGGGGCGCGGGCGAAAGCCATGCTCAAGGCCCTGACCTATGGCCAGTACCTGGTCTGCCGGGCCGGACGGCAGTCCTATGACCGGGTGGTGGCCCGTTGCCAGCTGAATGGCGCGGGGATCGGCGACCTGCTGCGCCAGAACGGTGCGGTCGAGGGGGGCAACTAGGCCGGATCAGGTGTCGCGGTCGGGGTGCTGGCGGCTGACCACCGGCGCGGCGGGACCGCCCGCCGGCGGGCGCACCGGCATGTCGGCCAGGTGCTCCGTCCAGGCCGGACGTCCTTCGGCCGCCAGCTGAACCGCCGGTTCGACCCGCGACGGATCGTCGAAGGCGAACACCGCCAGGTCGATCTGGTCGGCGCTCCATTCAAAGGTCAGGGGCGTGCCGCAGGCGGCGCAGAAGCCGCGCTTCACCGCGTCCGAGCTTTGGAAGGTCGCGCGCTGGCCGCGCGTCCAGACCAGGTCGGCGACGTTCACCGTCACCAGCGCCCCGAACGGCCCGGCGAAGGCCTTCTGGCACATGCGGCACCAGCAGATCGAGGCGCGGCCGGTCTCGCCCTCGACCCGAAAGCGCACCGCGCCGCACTGGCAGCCGCCGGTCAGGGCAAGGTTGGACATGGCAAGACCTCAGGGCTGGTGCGGCGGGACCGGCAGGGCAGGGATCGGCGTCAGGCGAAAGGTGACTTCATAGGCGTCGTGATCGGACAGCACCGGCCCGCCGGTGGTCGAGCCGTCGAACCGCGCCTCGACCTGGACCGGCCGGATGGCCACCCGGTCGCCCGGCTTGAAGCCGATCAGGTCCTGGGTGTCCAGCCACGGAGCGTCGCCGTCGGCCGAGATCTTGGCGTCGCAGTTCTGCGGCTCCTGGAAGCAGACCTGGCTGACCACCTCGAACGGATAGCGCTGCATCACATAGTCATAGCGGTCCGGCGCGTGCATGACGTTGAAGTCGCCGCCGACGATCAGGGGCGCGCCTGGCGTGCGGTCGTTCTCCATGAAATGGCCCAGCTCCTCGGCCTGCAGGTGGTGGGCCATGCGGTTGCGGTTGCGCGGCACGCCCGAGGCGCCCTTGGAATTGAGATGGGTGTCGGCGATCTCGACCGGGGTGGGGAGGCCCGGCACGTCCAGGCTGACCAGCATCACGCCCTTGTTGGCCAGGCAGTCCAGGCCGGCGCAGTAGCGATAGGCGTGCGACTTGACCCAGTTGATTGGATGGTCGCTCAGCACCCACAGGCCGCTGGAGCCCCACTTGCCCCAACCCTCGCCCTTGCGGCGGTACTTCACCCGCTTGTAGGGCGGCCGATCGTCCTTGCTGAACGGGTTGGCGTCGCGCTGCTTCTTGCGCGGCCCCCGGGCGACGTGGGCGTAGCCGCTGAGCTGGATCAGGTCGCGGACCTCGTCACGAAAGCCTTCCTGCAGCAGGACGACGTCGGGCTGCAGGCCCTTCTCGCGCAGGGCGGCCAGCTGGCGGCCGATGGCCTTCAATTTCGAACCCCGGCCGAACCGCACCGGCCAGGGCAGGCCCTCGACATTGTAGGTCATGACGCTGAGCTCGACCGGCTGCATCGGACCCACGGGATGGAAGGCGGCGGGCGGGGTGTCTTCGGTCTTAGGTTCCGGAGGCGGCGCGGCCTCCTGGGCGCGGGCCGAAACGCCGAACGACAGGGTCGCGGCCAGGGCGGCGGTCAGGACGAGGCGATGGATCATGCCTGGGCGGCGAGCTCGGCGATCACCCGGGTCCCGTCGTGGCCGACCACCCGGAAGGCGGCGATCTGGCCCTGGGGCGCGGGGCCCCCCAAGGCGGGATCGAAGGCGATCTCGGTGAAATCCTCGGCCCGGGCCACGCCCTCGCGCTCGACCAGGCCCAACAGGGTCCGGCCCACCTGGCGCTGCAGGTGGCGTTCCAGCCCCGCCTGGCCGGCCTCGCGCAGCCGGCGGGCGCGGTCCTTGATCACCGGACCCTTGACGGGCGGCATCCGCGCCGCCGGCGTACCGGGGCGAGCGCTGTAGGGGAAGACGTGCAGGAAGGCCAGGCCCGCCTCCTCGACCAGCTTCAGGGTGTTCTCGAACGCCTCGTCGCTCTCGGTCGGGAAGCCGGCGATCAGGTCGGCGCCGAAGGCGGTGTCGGGGCGCACGCGACGCACCTCGGACACCAGCTTCAGGGCGTCCTCGCGGCTGTGGCGGCGCTTCATGCGCTTGAGCACCAGGTTGTCGCCGGCCTGCAGCGACAGGTGCAGATAGGGCATCAGCCGCGGCTCGGTCTCGAGCAGCTTGAACAGGTCGGGATCGATCTCGGCCGCGTCGATCGATGACAGGCGCAGGCGCGGCAGGTCGGGGACCATCCGCAGGATGCGGCCCACCAGTTGGCCGAGGGTCGGCTGGCCGGGCAGGTCGGCGCCCCAGGAGGTGACGTCCACGCCGGTCAGCACCACCTCGTTATAGCCCTCGGCCGATAGGCGACGGACCTGCTCGACCACCTCGCCGGCCGGAGCCGAGCGTGAATTGCCCCGGCCGTAGGGGATGATACAGAAGGTGCAGCGGTGGTCGCAGCCGTTCTGGACCTCGACATAGGCCCGCGCCCGGTCCTTGAGGCCGGCGATCAGGTGACCGGCGGTCTCCTTGATCGACATGATGTCGTTGACCCGCACGCGGGTGGAGGTGTCGAGCAGGGCGCCCGGCGCGGCCTTCTCGGCGTTGCCCAGCACCAGGTCCACTTCCGGCATGGCGGCGAAGGCGGCGGGGTCGATCTGGGCGGCGCAGCCGGTGACGATCAGCCGGGCGTCGGGCCGCTCGCGGCGGGCCTTGCGGATCGCCTGACGAGCCTGGCGCACGGCCTCGTTGGTCACCGCGCAGGTGTTGAACACCACCGCGTCCGCCAGGCCGTCGGCCGAGGCGCGGGCCCGGATGGCCTCGGACTCGTAGGCGTTCAGCCGGCAGCCGAAGGTGACGACGTCGACGCCGTCGGGTCCCGACACGGTGGTCGCAGGACCGCCTTCTTCGCCTACAGCGGGCCTGGGCGTCGGAGGCCTGGAGATGAGCGTGTAGGTCGTCACGGCCGGTCCACGAACGCCGCGAAGGCGTCCTTCCAGTCGGGATGCCAGCGCGACAGGGCGGGGCGGTTTTCGATGACGTCGCCCATGGCCCAGGCCATGCGCTTCTCGTCCAGCGAGCGCGGCACGTCGTTGTCGGGACACAGGATGTAGAAGTCGCCGCGGGCGATGCTGTCGAGCATGAACTGGACGGTCTGCTCGGGCGTCCAGGCTCCCGCCGGCTTGTCGGTCCCGCGACGGGTCATGCCCGTGAAGACATGGCCAGGGATCAGCAGGCGAGCGTCGACCTGGCAGTCGACGATCTCGCGCAGGGTATGGGCCAGGCCCTCGGTCAGGGCCTTCATCGCCGATTTGCTGACGTTGTAGGCCGTGTTGCCCGGCGGCTGGGTGACGCCCTGCTTGGAGCCGGTGTTGATGATCAGGCCAGGACGGCCGCTGGCCGCCATCTCCTCGCCGATCAGCTGGACGCCGTTGATCACGCCCCACAGGTTGACGTCCAGCACCCGCTTCCACGGGTCCTCGCCCGAGAAGGCGTCGCCCCCGCCGCCGACTCCGGCGTTGTTCATCAGCACGTCGACGGCGCCGAACCGTTCGACCGCCGCGTCGCGCAGGGCCTGGACGGCGGCGCGGTCGGCGACGTCGGTCGGCACGGCCAGGGCCTTGTCGCCGATGGCGTCGGCCGCCTTCTTCAGGGCCCGGCCCATGATGTCGGCCATGACCACGTTCATGCCGAGCGCGGCGAAAGCCTGCGCGGCGGCCAGGCCGATGCCGTCGGCCGCGCCGGTGACCACGGCCGTCTTGCCCGGTCCGATGGCGGGGTGGACGGTCATGCGGCCGCGCGCTCCGGCAGCTTGCCGACGAACTCCATGGTCACCGGACCCGTCATGATCACGTGGCCGTCGGCCTCGCGCCATTCGATGGTCAGGGCGCCGCTCTCGAACTCGACCTTGGCCACGCGATCGGTCAGGCCGCGGCGCACGGCGGCCACCTGGGCCGCGCAGGCGCCGGTGCCGCAGGCCGCGGTCAGGCCCGCGCCGCGTTCCCAGACCTTCAGCTGGATGTGGTCGCGGGCGGCGATGTGGGCGAAGCCGACATTGACGCCTTCCGGGAACAGGGGGTGGTGCTCGACCAGGCTTCCCGTGCCCGTGGCGAACGCGTCGTCGACCGGGGCCTCGACGAAGAACACCACGTGCGGATTGCCCATCGAGACGCAGCCGGGCGTGTGGACCAGTGGCGCGTCGATCGGACCGACCTGCAGCTCGATACCGACGGTGTCCATCTCTTCGGCGAGTGGGATCTGGTCCCAGGCTAGGCCCGGCTGGCCCATGTCGACGGTGACCAGCTTGTCGCCGGCCATCACGCCCGACAGCCGACCGGCCACCGTGTCGAAGGCTACCGCGTCCTTCTTGCCCGACTGCATCAGCAGCCAGGCCACGCAGCGGGTGCCGTTGCCGCAGGCCCCGGTCTCCTCGCCGTCGGAATTCCAGAACCGCACATAGGCGCTGGCGCCTTCGGCGCGCGGCGGGTCGATGGCGATCACCTGGTCGCAGCCGATCCCGCCTTCGCCACGTTTGGCGATGGCGCGGATGTCCTCAGCCGTCGGATTGAAAGGCTGGGTCAGGGTCTCGATCACGACGAAGTCGTTGCCGAGGCCGTTCATCTTGAGAAAGGTGCGGCTCATGGTGGGGCTATATAGTGGAAAACCTCGGCCGAGTCAGAGGCCGGGCCCAACTGCGGCGATTTGAGCGCGGATTTTTGGACGCGGACCTTCTTGAACCCTCTCCCTCAGGGAGAGGGTAGTCTTTGGGGGATCCAGCGGCGTCCATCCCCGACAGACGCGCTAATAACATCAACCCTTTCAACGCCCTGAAAAATAGTGAGCGTCACCAGTCCTCGGAGCTCAAACCCGTCCCATACTGATCTCGTCCCCATCGCGGGGGAGGGCTCTTGGTACCGGCCCAAGCAGGCGATGGGGGATGGAACCGAGCGGGGCCGCCTGGGCCTGGCGATCGGACCGCGGCGGGCGGCGGGGCTCAGAAGGCTCCAAGGTCTTTCGGGGACGGTGGCGGGACAGGCGGGTTGACGGGGCCGGGAGTTCAAACCGGCCTGTTCGAGGATCAGTCGGAGTCGCCGACGGCCCCTTCCGGGCGACTTTGATCCTGCCCGCCTGAGGGGGAACGCCGACCGGGATGAAACAGGCCCTCAATCGCCGTCCCTTGAGAAGAACGGTTTCGCGGAGCGGTCAGGTCTAGCCGAAACGCACACTCAATACCCACGGTCATCCGGGCCAGGCCCGGACCGCTCCGCGCCTCCCCACCCACTCGCCCGCGAAGGGCCGAGGTCGAAGAGCCGTGTCCGCTCGCGACCTCTTCAAGCACGGAGAACCTCATGCCCAAGTCCAAACCACCCCGCCGTCGCAAGATCCGCCGAGGCAACGAGCTTCGCGTGCTGATGCTCGAGGGGGTCAAGGCCGCGCTGGCCCTGAACGACGCGATCCTGGCCAAGATCGACGAGCAACTGGGCAAGACGCCGAAGGGGCCGGCGAGGACCGCCCTGCTGGCGTGGCGCACGGAGGTGAAATCGCATCGCCCAGGCCTGTTGGAGAGCCGCGCCGACGCCATGAAGCCGTGACGGATGAGCGCGCAATGGCCCCCGGGGCTGGAAGATGAAAGTCGTCCGCTTGGGTCTTGAACCTGTATCCTGTCGTTGTATTGGGCGAACCTCATGCGTCGCCGCGGGATGGTCACTTTGACAGTCGAAAACACCGACGACCTGCGCCTGAGGGCCCGTTTCCGGGCGCTCTATCACGGCGCCTCGCCGGCCGCCGTGCGGTTCCGCTACGGGATCATCGTCATCGACCTGGCGATCATCGCCTTCTTCATCGCCGCGCCGCTGATGCGCCGCCACGGCCTGACCTTCTACCTGATCGACTACGGGGTGGCGGCGTTCCTGGGCCTGGACCTGCTGGCCCGGGCCGTCGCCCACGGCGACCCGAAGGCCTGGCTGAAGAAGCCGATCGTCTGGGTCGACCTGTTCGTGCTGGCCACCCTGCTGTTCCCCGGCTGGCTGTTCAACTTCGGCTTCCTGCGGGTGCTGCGGCTGTGGACCCTGATCCACAGCGAGTTCTTCTGGCGCACGGTCGGCCGCCGCTACGACGACACGCGGGTGGAGCAGATCACCCGGGCGGCCTCGTCGCTGCTGACCTTCGTGTTCGTGATCACCGGCTTCGTCTATTCCAGCTTCGCCGGCCGGCACGAGGGCATCGCCGGCTATGTCGACGCTCTCTATTTCACCGTCACCAGCCTGACGACCACCGGCTATGGCGACGTCACCCTGCCCGGCGTCTGGGGCAAGCTGCTGTCGATGGCGGTGATGCTGGGCGGGGTGTCGCTGTTCATCGGCCTGATTCAGTCGATCCTGCGGCCGCACAAGGTGACCTTCCCCTGTCCCTGCTGCGGCCTGCGCCGGCACGATCCCGACGCCGTGCACTGCAAGGCCTGCGGTCAGGTGCTGAACATTCCCAACGACGACTGAGCCCGCGGATCGACACACTGGCGCGGCCCTGGATTTGCGATACCGTCCGGCTCAAAGGCTCCGCTTGTCTGAGCGGGCCACCTGTCACGACAGCCGCCGGATCCCTAGATGCGTAGCCTGCTTCTCGCCCTCCTCGCCTCCACGAGCCTCATGACCGCAGCCCAAGCCGCCGACCCCGCTCCGCCCGCCAATACCGAAGCCCGCACGCCGCTGACCGACCTGGGCAAGGACGATCCTTACAAGTGGATGGAGGAGATCGAGGGCGAGCGGCCGATGGCCTGGGCCAAGGCGCAGAACACGCGCAGCCTGGCGGTCCTGCAGGGCGACAGCCGCTATGCCGGGCTGGAGGCTCAGGCCCTGGCGATCCTCAACGCCAAGGACCGGGTGCCCGGCGTGTCGTTCGCCGGCGATGGATCCCTGCGCAACTTCTGGCAGGACGCCGACCATGTGCGCGGCCTTTGGCGGCGGACGACGCTGGACAGCTACCGCACGGCCGATCCGCAGTGGGAGACGATCCTCGACATCGACGCCCTGTCCAAGGCCGAGAACGCCAACTGGGTCTTCAAGGGCGCCAACTGCCTGCCGCCCGAAGAGACCCGCTGCCTGCTGACCCTGTCGGACGGCGGCAAGGACGCGGTGACGATCCGCGAGTTCGACACCACGACCAAGGCGTTCGTGCCCGGCGGCTTCGCCCTGCCCGAGGGCAAGCAGAACGTCGCCTGGCTGGACAAGGACACCCTGCTGGTCGCCCGCGAATGGGAACCGGGCCAGGTGACCAAGTCCAGCTATCCCTACGTGGTCAAGGCGCTGAAGCGCGGCCAGGCCCTGGCGGACGCCAAGGAGGTGTTCCGCGGCACGCCGGACGACGTCTCGGCCTCGGCCTACACCCTGACCGACGCCGACGGAAAGGTCGTCGCCGTCCTGGCCAATCGTGGAGTCAGCTTCTTCGAGGCCGAGACCTACCTGCTGACCGACGCCGGCCCGGTGAAGCTGCCCCTGCCGCTGAAGCACTCGATCCAGGCCTATGTGGCCGGCCAGATGGTCGTGTCGCTGGAGCAGGACTGGCCCGAGCGCAACTTCAAGACCGGCGACCTGATCAGCTTTGACCTGGCCGCCTTCAAGGCCGACCCGGCCAAGGCCGTCGCGACCCTGGTCCTGCGCCCCACCGCCAAGCAGTCGGTGGAAGGCGTCACCACCACCCGCGACCGGCTGGTGGTCGGCCTGCTGGACAATGTCACCGGCGCGGCCCTGGTCTACGCCCACGGTCCCCAGGGCTGGACGCACCAGAAGCTGGCCCTGGCGGCCAATTCGACGATCGGCCTGGGCTCGACCTCGCAGAAGGACGACCGCCTGTTCGTCAGCGTCACCGGCTATCTGACCCCCTCCACTTACTGGCTGGCCGACGCCGCCTCGCTGAAGCTGGAGCAGGTCAAGGCTTCTCCCGCCCGGTTCGACGCCTCGACCCACGTGGTCGAGCAGTTCGAGGCGACCAGCAGCGACGGCGTGAAGATCCCCTACTTCGTCGTGCGGCCCAGGGGCGTGAAATATGATGGTTCGGCCCCGACCCTGCTCTATGCCTATGGCGGCTTCCAGGTGTCGATGACCCCGGCCTATTCGGGGGTGATGGGCAAGCTGTGGCTGGAGCGCGGCGGGACCTATGTGGTCGCCAACATCCGCGGCGGCGGCGAGTTCGGCCCCGCCTGGCACGACGCGGCCCTGAAGGCCAACCGCCAGAAGGCCTATGATGACTTCTTCGCGGTGTCCCAGGACCTGATCGGCCGCAAGATCACTTCGCCGCGCCGGCTGGGGATCATGGGCGGCAGCAATGGCGGTCTCTTGATGGGCGTGGCCCTGACCCAGCGGCCCGAGCTCTACAACGCCATCGTCGTGCAAGTGCCGCTGTTCGACATGATCCGCTACAGCCAGATCGGGGCCGGCGCCTCGTGGGTGGGCGAGTATGGCGACCCGGCCATCCCGTCCGAGCGGGCGGTGATCGCCAAGTACGACCCCTATTCCAACCTCAAGGCCGGTCGGAAATATCCCGAGGTGTTCATCGAGACCTCGACCAAGGACGACCGCGTCCACCCGGCCCACGCTCGCAAGGCGGCGGCTCGGCTGGAGGAGCTGGGCTATCCGGTGCTCTATTACGAGAACATCGACGGCGGCCACGCGGCCAGCGCCAACCTGGCCGAGACCGCTCGCCGCCAGGCGCTGGAATATGTCTACCTGTCGAAGAAGCTGATGGATTGACGCCCTGCGCTCGGGAGAACGCGGATCTCCCGAGCGTAAACCCTCGTTCAATCTATCCGCGTCAAGGTGGCGTCGAATATCCGGCCGCACGTTCGGCCCGAGCCGGATCGAGGTTGCCTTGAAGATCGACGTCTTCCCCGCCCTGGAACTGCCCGCGGAGGTCCGCGCGGCCTGGTCGGCCGCCCAGACCGGAGAGGTGCGTTTCGACAGTCCGTTCCTGTCGCCGTCATGGGCCCAGGCCGTGGCCCGGGCGCGCGGCCCCGCCAACAGCACCCGGGTCGCGGTCCAGTACGATCCGGCCGGCCGCCCGGCCGCGTTCCTGGCGGTGCGCAAGCGCGGCTCGACCGCCATGCCTGTCGGCGCCCCGATGAGCGACTACCAGGCCCTGGTGACCCGCGACGGCTTCCGGGCCGATCCGCGCGCCATGCTCCAGGCCCTGGGCGTGTCTCGCTACGATTTCTGCCACATGCAGGCGCAGGATCCGGCCTTCCAGGGTCATGCCCGCGGCCATTGCGTCTCGTGGGTGATCGAGGTCGCGGACGGCTACGCCGCCTATGAGGCCGAGCGCAAGGCGGCCGGCGTCGGCGCGCTGAAGGACATCGACAAGAAGCGTCGCAAGGTCGAGCGCGAGGTCGGTCCGACCCGGTTCACGGCCCTGTCGGACTCGCGCGGCGATTTCGAGCGGCTGATCGCCTGGAAGCGCGCCCAGCTGGCGGCCACCGGCCAGACCGACCTGTTCAAGACCGCCTGGGTCATGCGGCTGATGGACGAACTGCTGGAGACCCGCGACCCGGCGTTCGGCGGCGGGCTCTACACCCTGCATCTGGGCGACGAACTGGCGGCCGTGCACTTCCACCTGCGCGGCGGCGGCACGATCCACGGCTGGATGATCGCGCACGACCCGAAGTTCGAACGCTATTCGCCGGGCCTGCTGCTGTTCCAGGACATCCTCAAGAGCCTGGATGGCGGCCCCTACAAGCGTCTTGATCTTGGCGCGGGCGACTACCGCTTCAAGCGCGAGCTGTCGAACCGCCAGCAAGGCGTGATGTTCGGGTTCCTGGGCGCGCCGTCGGTCTCGACCCTCGCCCGCACGGCGGTGTACGGCCTGCGCGAGATGGCCGAGGCCCTGCCGCTCGGACCCATGTCGGCCTTGCCCGGCAAGGCGATGCGCCGGCTCGACCTGCTCCGCGGCTTGCGTTGAGAGCCGTCAGGTCGCGCGGACGATGAGGGCGATCACGCCGGTCCAAAGGACGAGATTGACGGCGACGACGAGCATAAACCAGCCAAAACGGTTCGAACGACCGTTCTGGCGCGCCCGGCACGGCGCGCCGCGGACCACCTGACCCATGGCGTTCCTCCCAAAAGCCCTCTACTGGAGCTTGAGTGGGATGAAGCGCCTATTCCGAGACGTGCGCAAGACAATTTGACTGCCCGTCCCAGAGGGTCTGGAAAGGGAAGGGCCTCAAGGCGAGACGCGGTTGATCCGCAGGGCCGGCGGATCGATGCAGCCCGCCTCCCAGGCCCGCGTCCAGCCCAGCCGCTTGACGGGTTCGCGGAAGGCGAAGCGCAGCAGGTGTTCGGCGACGACGTCTTCCAGCCGCGCCAGGGCCTCCAGGTCGACGGCCTCGATCGTGACGTCCAGGCCTTCGGGATCGGCCAGCATGCTGCAGGTTCCCAGCGGCAGAGGGATCAGGGCCGAGACGTCGTCATACGTCGCCTCGAACCGGTGAGCCCAGTGCTTGGCCAGCTGGATCATGTAGCGCGCGCCGCGGTCGGTGTTCAGTCGGGCATGGCTCTGCATGACGGCTAGACCCCTTCAATGGCCGCGGCCGCGTCGTCCATGACCTTGGCGATCGCCGCGATCTGTTCGGGGGTCAGCGAGCCGGAGGTCAGCTTCAGGCGCAGGGCGGTCTTGAGGTTCTCGCGGGCCCGCATGATCTGCGGCGAGAAAGCGGCGCTCTGGGCGGCGGCCTCGGCCATGCGGGTGAACAGGCCGTGGACCGGCTGGCTGTTGGCCTCGAGGAAGGCTTGGCCCTCGTCGGTGATCGTATAGAGCTTCTTGCCGCCGCCGGCGTCGGCCGCGGTGACATAGCCCAGCTCTTCCAGCAGGGTCAGGGTCGGATAGATCACGCCGGGGCTGGGGGTGTAGGCGCCGCCGGCGGCGGTCTCGACGGCCTTGATCAGCTCGTAGCCGTGGCTGGGCTTGTCGGCGATCAGCTTCAGCACGACCAGGCGCAGGTCGCCGTGATCGAAGAACCGGCCCATGCGGCCGCCGCGACGGTGATGACCCTCGTGGCCGCCGTGGAAGCCGAACGGATGGCGGCCGAAGGGCGCGCCGTGATGGCCGCCGTGGCGGCCGGGATGGTGGGGATGACGTCCAAACATGTGAGATTTAGATCCTGTTTCGTTATATCGAACTTACAGATATATCGGATTGACCGAACGTCAAGAGTGCTTCCCGATATATCTAAAAAGGATCGTATCGCGGCTGGGGACAGGCGCCTGCGCCTGTCCCCAATCGTTGCGCCGCCTAGGCGCCCGGCGGGACCGGGAAGCCGCGGTTGCGCATCAGGGCGCCGATCTTGACGTCGCGGCCGCGGAACCGGCGGAAGGCCTCGCCCGCGTCGATCGTATTGCCCACGCTCATGATGTCGTCGTGCAGGCGCTTGGCCACGCCCTTGTCGTAGAAGCCGCCCGGCGCCTCCTCGAAGGTCTCAGCGGCGTCGGCGGTCAGGGTGTCGGCCCAGATGTAGTTGTAGTAGCCAGCCGAATAGCCGTCTCCGGAGAAGATGTGGCCGAACTGGGTAGGTCGGTGGCGCATGACGATCTCGGACGGCAGGCCGATCTCGGTCAGGGCCGTCTTTTCGAATTCAGCCGGATCGATGGCCTGGCCCTTGGCGGCCAGGTGGATCTTCATGTCGTAGATCGCCGAGGCCAGGTACTCGACCGTCGAGAAGCCCTGGTTGAAGGTCTTGGCCTTCTCGATCTTGGCCACCAGCTCGTCAGGGATCGGCTTGCCGGTCTGGTAGTGGACGGCGAACTGGCTGAGCACCGGCTTGGTCGGCAGCCAGTGTTCGTTCAGCTGGCTGGGGAACTCGACGAAGTCGCGGGCCACGTTGGTGCCGGCCAAAGTCGGATAGGTCACGTCCGAGTTCAGACCGTGCAGAGCGTGACCGAACTCGTGGAACATGGTCGTGGCGTCGTCCCACGAGATCAGCACCGGCTCGCCGGGCTTGCCCTTCACGAAGTTGCAGTTGTTGGAGACGATCGGCGTGATCACGCCCTTGAACTTCTCCTGGGTGCGGTACTCGCTCATCCAGGCCCCCGACTGCTTGCCGGCCCGGGCATAGGGGTCGAAGTACCACAGGCCGACACGCTGAGCGCCCTTGGTCACCTCCCAGACCCGCACGTCCGGATGGCAGACCGGCACGTCGGTGATCTGGGTGAAGGTGAAGCCGTACAGCTGGCCGGCCGCCCAGTGGATGGCCTCGCGCAGTTTCTCCAATTGCAGGTAGGGCTTGACCACGTTCTGGTCGAGGTCATAGCGCGCCTTGCGCACCTTCTCGGCGTAGTGGCGATAGTCCCAGGGCGCGATCTTGAAGGTCGCGCCTTCGGCGTCGGCGACCTTCTGCATGTCGGCCACCTCCTCGTGGACGCGGGCCACGGCGGGCTTCCAGACCTGCATCATCAGGTCCATGGCCGCGTCGGGGGTCTTGGCCATCTGGTCGTCGGTGATCCAGTGGGCGTAGGTTTCGAAGCCCAGCAGCTGGGCCTTCTCGGCCCGCAGCTTCAGGATGTCGGTGATCACCGCCTTGTTGTCGTGGATGTCGTTGTTGTCGCCGCGCGACACCCACATCCGCCAGCCCTTCTCGCGCAGGTCGCGGCGATCGGAATAGACCAGGAACGGCTCCATCGACGAGCGGGTGTTGGTGATCAGCCACTTGCCTTTGAGGCCCTTCTCCTCGGCGGCGGCCGCCGCCCCGGCCTTCACTGAGTCCGGCAGGCCGGCCAGGTCGCCCTCGGCCAGTTCCAGGGTGTAGCCTTCCTCGTCGGCCAGCTCATTCTGGCTGAACTTGGTGTAGAGGCTGGCCAGGGCCTGGTTGATCTGGCCGAGCCGGGCTTTCTTCGTCGCGTCCAGCGCCGCGCCCTGACGGGCGAAGCTGTTGTAGACCACCCAGGTCAGGCGCTTCTGCTCGGGCGTGAGGTTCGAGGTCTCGCGAGCGTCGTAGACCGCCTTGATGCGGGAAAATAGCTGCTCGTTCTGGATGATTTCGTCCCCGAACGCCGCCAGCTTCGGCGTGGTCTCGGCCTCGACCTTCTGCATCTGCGCGTCGTTCATGGTCGAGGTGAACACCCCAAACAGCGCGCTGACCCGGTTCAAGGTCCGTCCGGAGTCCTGGAAAGCCGCCATGATCCCCTCGAAGGTCGGCGCCATGCGCTTGGCGGTCAGGGCGAAGATCTCCTGCCGCTGCTGCGCCATCGCCGCCTCGAAGGCCGAGGCGAACAGTTCGGGCCTGACCTTGTCCAGTGGCGGCAGGCCGCCGTGCGGGCCGGTCCATGGAGCCAGCAGGGGGTTGGACGGTGGGGCGGCGGGCGTGGCGGCTTTGGTGATCATGGGCGTCAGGGCGGCCGCGCTGGCGGCGGCGAGGAAGGAACGGCGCTTCACGGCGGTCTCCAAGGGAACGAACCTGGACCCTAGAGCGCCGCGCGGCTGGGAAGTAAGCGCTTTTGTGCGCAATTCGTCCCGCCAATCGTGAATTCTGCGACAGAATTCCCGCGTGAGCCGGATTCGGCAGGCGCGTTCTTGCGCAAAATCCGGCTGCTGCACCTAACCTGCGCGAAAATCTCAAGGGCGGCGCGTGGACGGTTCGGCAAGAGCGCGGTAAGCCAAACCCATGTCCATCGGCGTCTTCGACTCCGGCGTGGGCGGCCTCACGGTCCACCGCGCCCTCGTGAACCGTCTGCCCCAGGCGGACTTCGTCTATCTCGCCGACCAGGCCAACGCCCCCTACGGCGGCCGGCCGGGCGAGGAGGTCGTCGCCCTGACCCGGGCCGGCTGCGAGCGCCTGTTCGACGCCGGCGCCAGCCTGGTGGTCCTGGCCTGCAACACCGCCTCGGCCATCGCCCTGCGCCGCCTGCAGCAGACCTGGTTGCCTGGTTATCGCAAGCAGCTCGGCCGCCCCATAAACGTGTTGGGCATCATCGTCCCGACCATCGAGGCGGCCACCGGCCTGCCCTGGGAGCACGAGGCCGAGCGGCGCGGCGACAAGGTCGAACAGCTGGACGTGCTGGGCGTGTTCTCGACCCAGGGCACGACCAATTCGCGCGTCTACGAGATCGAGATCGACAAGCGCAAGCAGGACATCGCGGTGTTCTCGCAGGCCTGCCCGGACCTGGTGCCGATGATCGAGGCCGACGCCGGCGCCGTGGATCTGGCCAAGGCCGTCGAGGGCTATGTCCAGGCGCTGAAGACCCGCATCGGCCGCTATCCCGACCGGGCCGTGCTGGGCTGCACCCACTACGAGATCATCGCCGACATCTTCCGCGCCGCCCTGCCGGCAGGCACGCCCGTCATCCACCAGCCGGCCGCGACCGCCGACGCGCTGGAGCTCTATCTGCAACGCCATCCGGAGCTCGACCCCGGGACCGGCGGCACGCGCCAGTTCCTGACCACGGGCGCGCCCGGCCCGCAGAACGGGCTGGTCGAGAGCTTCTGGGGCGGCCCGCTGCGATTCGAGGCGGCTTAGAAATCTTGGACCGAACAGACCCTCCCCTGCGGGCAGGCGATCGCGTAGCGATCGGTGGGGGGAGTTTTAAGGTCGATGATCCCAGCTGGGGCTACCTGCGGAGCACTCCCCCTCCGTCGGCTACGCCGACACCTCCCCCACAGGGAGAGGACCTTGACGGTGCGGAGGTATCCACCGACGGTCCTCCAAACGGGAGGGCCCACCTCATGAAACACCTGCTGATCACCGCCGCCGCGCTGGCCCTGGCCACCGCCGCGCTCGCGCCCGAAGTCAGGGCTGAGGTCGTCGACGCCCAGCCCAACGGCTTCCAGGTCAAGCGCACGGCGGTGCTGAGCGCGCCCGCCGACAAGGTCTATGCGGCGCTCTCCCAGCCGTCGCAATGGTGGAACAAGGACCACACCTGGTCCGGCTCGGCGGCCAGCCTGTCCCTGGCCCCGATGGCGGGCGGCTGCTTTTGCGAGAAGCTGCCGAACGGCGGCTCGGTGATGCACATGACTGTGGTCTACGCCCAGCCCGGCCAGGGCCTGCGGCTGTCGGGCGCCCTGGGACCACTGCAGATGTCCGGCGCGACCGGCCACCTGGGTTGGACCCTGGCCGAGAAGGACGGCAAGACCACCCTGACCCAGACTTATGACGTCGGCGGCTACATGACCGGCGGGCTCGACAAGATCGCGCCGGTCGTCGACCAGGTTCTGGGCGAGCAGTTCGACCGTCTGAAGGTCTATGTCGAGACGGGTAAGGCCCCGTAGCCGCCGCCTACTTCTCGTAACTGGCCTTCTGGCTGAGCAACCAGGAGAAGTCGGCCGTCAGCTGGCCCGATTGCTTGCCCTTGCCGCTCTTGGGGTCATAGGCCGTCCAGACCCCCGCCGACGAGTGACAGCCCATGCAGCTTTCGGTCTGGAAGGTCAGTGTGTTGATCCCCGGCGTCACAGGCTTGCCCAGGCTGTTGAGCGCCGAGTTCCAGACCGGCGGCTGGGCGGGGCCCGAGGCGGGGCAGTCCTGGTCGCCGGGCAACTCCTCGCCCTTGCAGGCGACCTGGTTGCCCTTCTGGAAGTAGGTTTCCATGGTGATGTTGGTCAGAAACACCGGCGTGGGATTCCCGCCCGGCTTGTTGCCGATCGCGTTTGGCAGGCCGCCGTTCCACGGCGCGGGCGGCGCCGTCGGGTCGGTCGGCCACTGGGTGTCGATCAGCTGGTAGTACTGCCAGACCGAGCCCTGGGCCTTCAGCGCCGCCTGGGCCTGGCGGTTCAGGGCGACCTTGTCGCCGGGGATCGGAACGCCGCGCCAGGCCTGGGTCGGGATGCGCGGATAGACGCCCTTGACCTTCTGCGGCAGCTGGTTGACGGCGCACATCGGGCAGTTCGGATCGACGAACGACGGGCTCAGCTTGGGGTGAGCCACCGCGTCGACGTCCAGGTTGTCGACCTGCTCGAAGGTGGACCATATCCACTGTGGCGAGGTCTTGGTCTTGTGGCCGATGTGCATGCCCACCAGGCCGACCGTCACCTTGCGCTCCAGCGGCTTGCCATCGGGCCCCGGATCCATGACCACCGCCGGGCTGGTGTGGAAGCGGCTGAAGTCGTCCTTGCCCGGCTTGAGGATCCGCCAGGCGAACTTCAGCTCGAACGACCCGCTCCAGTCCTGGTCGGGCGTGCCGATCGGCATGGCCACCTTGCCGCCGGCCTTGGTGAAGGCCACCTGGCCATTGATGTTGTAGAGGCTGTTGTCACAGAGATAGCCGACCTCGTTGGGGTCGATCATGATCTCGTAATAGACGAACTCGCCGTTCTGATCGAGCATCGGGCCGGAGAAGGCTTGGTCGATGTCGTCGCCGAGATTGGCCGCGTTCAGCTCGCCTACCGCCGACAGCACGCCCAGGAAGCGGGTGGAGCGGGGATCGGCATTGGCGACGGCCTGGGTCGAGAATGGCGCCAGCCCCTTGCTGACCGGCTTGGCCAGGTCGCCCCGGAACAGGACCAGGGTCCGGGCCTTGGGCGTCACGCCGCAGGCGGCGGGTTGGGCGCCGTCGATCTGGAAGATCGCGCTGGAATTATGCCACAGCGTCCAGTGCGGCGGCCCGAAGCGGGTGTCGGTCAGCTTGGGCGCGGCCTGGCCCTGGCTATTGGTCGGCCAGTTCAGGGCCAGGAACATCTGCCAGGAATAGAGATCGAACTCGCGCTGCACCTCGGAGAACTTCTGGGCCTTCTCCAGCTGGGTCTTCAGGGCGATGTCGACGTCGCCCGGCATCTGCGGCGTCAGTCTGGGGGCGAAGTTTGGGAAGGCGGCTAGATAGGCCGGCTTGGCTGGCGCGGCGGCGTCGATCGCCTGGGCGGCGAACAGTCCGCCGCCGCCCGCCAAGCACACCAGGGCCGCGGTCAGCGCCCGCCAGCCGATCTTCCGTCCTGGTTTCGAGATCTTCATCGCGCCCTCCGCCCTGCCGGCCAGGAGTCGCGGCGTCGCCCGCGTCGATCATCCAAGCCCTGCCGCAAGGGTGATCACTCTATGGACGAAACGTCAATATATGATCTTTTAGGTAGAGTTCGTGCGCTTGGTCCAAGCAAAAACCCCGGGCGCGAGGCCCGGGGTTTGAAGGGTAGTGGATCGCCTCGATCGGCCGGCCGATCTGAAGGTCTGAGGGCTAGCCGGTGGCCTGCATGTCGTCGCTGGTGGCGCCCAACAGGGCCATCTGCAGGCGCGAGCGGTCGCGGCGGGCCGATTCCAGGGCGCCCTCGGCCAGGGCGGCTTCCGAGCGGATACGCTCGATCTCGGCCTGGAGCTCGGCGATCTTGTCGTCGTGGGCGCGGCGGGTCTCGTCTTCGGAGGCCTGCAGGGCCTCGAAGCGGGTGCGCAGCTGGGCGGCGCGTTCCTCGCCGCGCTTGAGCGCCTTTTCGTGGGCCACGACCGTCTTGGCCAGCTGGTCGGCGCGCTCGATCGCGGCGGCCCGGGCGGTGTCGACGCCGGCGTGGCGGCCGCGCAGGTCCTCGACCTCGTCCTCGAGGTTGCGGACCCGTTCCAGAGCGCGTTCCAGAGCGACGTTGAGGTCGCCGGCCCGGCGCTCGACGGCCTGCTGCTGCGCACTGCTTTCGTTGAGGCGGGCCGAGATCTGGCCGTTCATCTCTTCCAGTTTGTCGGCGCGGCCTGTGGCGGTCTCCAGCCGGGTCTGCAGGGCCAGGGCCTCGGCGCGGCCGGCTTCCACCTGGGCTTCCAGGCCGCGGATCGTGCGGGCGGTGTCGGCCTGGACGGTGGTCAGGGCGTTCTCGGTCGCCAGCACGCGGGCGCGCTCGGCGGCGACCTGGGCTTCCAGCTCGGTCTCGATGCGCGACAGGCGGGCGACGTCGGCGCCAGCCTGCTCCAGGCGCTTCTTCACCGTGCCCAGCTCTTCGGCCTGCAGGGCCGACTGCTGCTTGGCGGCGGCCAGGGCGGCTTCGGACTCGCCGCGGCGGGCGTCGATGTCCTGGGTCTGGATCCGCAGGGTCTCGACATCCTGGGCCAGGTGTTCGGCGCGGGCGGTGGCGTCGCGCAGCGCCGCCTCCAGGCCGCCGACCTTGAGTTCGGACTGCTGCAGGCCGTTGCGCAGGCGGTCGATCTCCAGCGCGCTGTCTTCGAGCGCGACGTCGAGGGACTGCCGGCGGGCTTCGGATTCGGTCAGGGCGGCGTCAGCCGTCGCCAGGCTAGCCGAAAGCTCGCGCTCCTCGGCCTGGGCGGCGGCCAGCTGCCGGGCGGCCTGGTCGTGGGCGGCGCGCAGGGCGATCAGTTCGGCGTGCTCGGCCCGGCGGGCCTCGAACTCCTCGGCGACCGGGCCGCGGATCTCGGAGAGCAGCGGCTCGATGGCCCGCAGGTGCTCGACAACGCGGCTGATGCTGTCCAGTCCGCCATGGATGGTCTCGTAGCGGACGCCGATGGCCTGGGTGGCCTCGACCAGACGGTCGATGCCGCCGTCGGTTTCGGGACGATCGTTCTCGGCGGCCAGCATCACGGGCTTGACGCCGCCCTTGGTGTTGCGATCGCCCTTCGACAGCAGCCTCATCTTGCCCACCCTCTAACGATCCGCGGCTCGACGCCCATCGCGCCGATTCGGCCCCTCAGCCGCGCAGAATCATTTGCCCATTCGTTAACAGGATAGCCCGCGCTCAAGATTGCTGTCGAGGTGAAGATCGCGCGTGCGGCGAGAGGCGCATCGTCACATCTCCCAAGACGCCAAGCCGCCGCAAGAAAGCCGCCGCGACGGCCCCGAGGCGGTCGCGGCGGCTTCGTGGAGGTCCGATCGAGACGCTTCGCTCGTCGGGGAGACGCGTCAGGCGGCCTCTTGCTCGGCGGGAACGGCCGGCTCCAGGCGGATCATGTAGTCGAAGGCTGACAGAGCCGCCTTCGAGCCTTCGCCCATGGCGATGATGATCTGCTTGTAGGGCGTGGTCGTCGCGTCGCCGGCGGCGAACACGCCGGGCAGCGAGGTCTCGCCGCGATGGTCGACCTCGATCTCGCCGCGCTGGGTGAGGGCCACGCTGTCCTTCAGCCACTCGGTGTTGGGCACCAGGCCGATCTGCACGAACACGCCTTCCAGGTCGACCGTGTGCACCTGGTCGTGGTTGCGGTCCTTGTAGGTCAGGCCGGTGACCTTGCTTCCGTCGCCAAGCACCTCGGTGGTCAGGGCCGAGGTGACGATGCGCACGTTCGGCAGGCTGGCCAGCTTGCGCTGCAGCACCGCGTCGGCGCGCAACTGGCTGTCGAACTCGATCAGGGTCACGTGGGCGACGATGCCGGCCAGGTCGATGGCCGCCTCGACGCCGCTGTTGCCGCCGCCGATCACCGCCACGCGCTTGCCCTTGAACAGCGGGCCATCGCAATGGGGGCAATAGGCCACGCCCTTGTTCTTGTACTCGGCCTCGCCGGGCACGTTGATGTTCCGCCAGCGGGCGCCGGTGGCCAGGATCACGCTGCGCGACTTCAGGCTGGCGCCGTTCTCGAGCTTGACCTCGATCAGGCCGCCTGGGGTCTTGGCGGGGACCAGGCCGACCGCCTTCTGCAGATTCATGATGTCGACGTCATAGTCCTTGACGTGCTGCTCCAGCGCCGAGGCCAGCTTGGGGCCTTCGGTGTGCGACACCGAGATGAAGTTCTCGATGGCCATGGTGTCCAGCACCTGGCCGCCGAAGCGCTCGGCGGCCACGCCGGTGCGGATGCCCTTGCGGGCGGCGTAGATCGCCGCCGCGGCCCCAGCCGGCCCGCCGCCGACCACCAGGACGTCGAAGGCGTCCTTGGTCTTGAGCTTCTCGGCTTCGCGAGCCACCGCGCCGGTGTCCAGCTTGGCCAGGATCTGCTCCAGGCTCATGCGGCCCTGGCCGAACGGCTGGCCGTTCAGCAGGATGGTCGGCACGGCCATGACCTGGCGCTCCTCGACCTCGGCCTGGAACAGGGCGCCGTCGATGGCCACGTGGGTGATGTTGGGGTTTAGGGCCGCCATGGTGTTGAGGGCCTGGACCACGTCCGGGCAGTTCTGGCAGCTCTGCGAGAAATAGGTCTCGAAGCGGAATTCGCCTTCCAGGGCGCGGACCTGGTCCAGCACCTCGGCGTCGAATTTCGGCGGGTGGCCGCCGACGTGCAGCAGGGCCAGCACCAGCGAGGTGAACTCGTGACCCAGGGGCAGGCCGGCGAAGCGGACATCGGCGCTGCCGTCGGCGCGGGTGATGGCGAAGGACGGCCTGCGGGCGTCGTCGCCGGCCAGGTTCAGGCTGACCTTGTCGGAGGTTCCGGCCACATCCTCGAGCAGCGTGCGCATGTCCTTGGAGCCCTGGCCCTCGCCCAGCGAGGCGACCAGCTCGATCGGCTGGCGCAGGTTCTGCAGATAGGCTTTCAGCTGGGTCTTCAGACCATCGTCCAACATGGCGGGCTCCGACTTTCAGGCGCGCGGGGAGGGACGCGGCGCCGGATCTTGTGGAATGTCTGGAATGAGGGGGCGAAGCCGCCGGTTCCCAGACCCATCAAGGGACTGACGGAACCAGCGGCGAGGCCAGCCGCGACCCTGGGGCCGCGGCAAGTCGTTGGCGGGCTTAGATCTTGCCGACCAGGTCGAGCGACGGGGCGAGGGTCTTTTCACCCTCTTCCCACTTGGCCGGGCAGACTTCGCCCGGGTGGGACGCGACGTACTGGGCGGCCTTGACCTTGCGCAGCAGCTCGATGGCGTTGCGGCCGATGCCTTCGGCGGTCACTTCGGTGAACTGGATCACGCCTTCCGGATCGATCAGGAAGGTGCCGCGGTCGGCCAGGCCCACGCCTTCGCGCATGACGCCGAAGTTGTTGGTGATCTGGCCCGACGGGTCGCCGACCATGGTGTACTGGATCTTGCCGATGGCCGGCGAGGTGTCGTGCCAGGCCTTGTGCGAGAAGTGGGTGTCGGTCGACACGGCGTAGATCTCGACGCCCAGGCGCTGGAACGTGGCGTAGTTGTCGGCCAGGTCTTCCAACTCCGTCGGGCAGACGAAGGTGAAGTCGGCCGGATAGAAGAACACGACGGACCACTTGCCCTTCAGGTCGGCGTCGCTGACTTCGACGAACTTGCCGCCCTTGTAGGCCTGGGCGGTGAAGGGTTTGATCTGGGTGTTGATCAAGGACATGAAGTTCTCCTGCAGGAATTGCGAAGGCCCTTCTACGCAAGGGAATCTGATAGGGCTAATCGATTGTTTCATTCTCGACGATAGGGTGTCTCTATGTCGTCGCCCTTCGACGTTCGCGGGTGCGGCAGAGATATCGTCGATTGTCTTTTGATTTCCGATAGATCGCGCCTATCTTCACGGCATGCTTCCTACCCTGCGCCAACTGCAATATCTGAAGCTTCTTTCGGAGCATGGCTCGTTCAGCCGAGCGGCCGAGGCCTGCCACGTCACCCAACCGACCTTGTCGGCCGGCATCCAGGAGCTGGAAAAGATCCTCGGCTCCCCAGTGGTCGACCGCGCCCGGTCCGGCGTGATCCTGACCGCCGCCGGCCAGGAAGCCGTGCGCCGCGCCGAGGCGATCCTGGCCCAGGCGGAGGACCTGGTGCAGGCCGCGCGCGGGGCGGGCCAGCCCCTGGCCGGCCGGTTCCGCCTGGGGGTGATCCCGACCGTCGCCCCCTACCTGTTGCCCCGCGCCCTGCCGGCCTTGCGCGACCAGTTTCCGAAGCTGAAGCTCTATCTGCGCGAGGACCTGACCCATCGGCTGATCGCCTCGCTGAAATCCGGCGGACTGGACGCGGCGCTGATCGCTCTGCCTTACGATATGACCGGCCTGGACTGGGCCCATGTCGAGGACGACGAGCTCTTGGCCGCCGCCCCGGCCAACCACCGCATGGCCGCCTTTGACCGGGTCGATCCGGAAAGCCTGCGCGGCGACGACATGATCCTGCTTGAGGACGGTCACTGCCTGCGCGACCACGCCCTGGCCGCCTGCGGGCTGGAGCCGCCGCGCGGCGCCGGCTTTGGCGACGAGGAAAGCTTCGCAGCCACCTCCCTGCCCACCTTGGTGCAGATGATCGGTTCCGGCCTGGGCGTGTCGTTCCTGCCGTCGATGGCGGTGGCGGCCGGCCTGGCCCATAATGCGCAGGTCACCATCCGGCCGCTGGATTCCGACCAGTCCAGCCGCGAAATCGTCGTCGCCTGGCGGGCCGGTTCCAGCCGGGGCGCCGAGGGGCGGCTGCTGGCTCAGACCTTGCGCGACCTGCCGCCCGCCGCGCTTTCGCCACGGCACTAGAGCCCCTATTCTCCGGGTGAGGCTTCAGGAGACGGCCATGGTTCGACCCCTATCGGCGCTGATCGGCCCGGCGCTCGCGTTGACAGTTCTGATCGTCCCGGTTTCGGCCCAAACCCCTCCGCCGCCTCAGACCGTCGAGCTGTTCCCCCAGGACCCCGGCAGCGCGGTGGTCGAGGCGTTGCAGGTGGTCGCCCGGCCGCCCGGCCCCGCCCTCTGGCTGGTCGAGAAGGGCGGCGCCAAACTCTATGTGATCGGCTCGGCCCCGCCCCTGCCTCATCAGCTGAAGTGGGACAGCCCGCGGCTGAACCGCGCCATGGACCAGGCCAGCCTGGTCCTGATCCCGCCGGAAGCGTCGGTCGGGCCCTTGCAGGTCACCAAGTTCTTCCTGACCGGCGGAGGCGGGGTGCGCTACCGCCCCTTCAGCAAGAACCTGGAGGAACGTCTCCCGGCCGACCTGAAAGCCCGGTTCGTCAGCGCCCGCGAACGGGCCGGCCGCACGGCCGTCCCTTACAAGGACTGGAAGCCCGCCGTGGCCGGCTTCATCCTGCTGTCGGACTTCCGCCAGGCGGCGGGCCTGTCCGAGGCCAAGCCGGTCAGCACGATCGAGCGCATGGCCAAGACCAAGGGCGTCAAGGTCAAGGCGATGAGCCAGTATCGCCTGGGTCCCATCCTAGCCAGCGCCGGAAAGCTGTCGGACGAGGCCAACCTGGCCTGCCTGCGCGACGCCCTGACCGAACTGGAATATGACGGCGCCCACCCCACCGACATGGGGACCGACTGGGCGAACGGCGACCTGGCCAGCGTACGGGCCCGCTATTCCAGCTCGGCCGCCCAGCGCTGCGTGATGCGCGCGCCTGGCGGTCCGGCCCTGCTGGCGCAGCAGATCGGCCAGTCGGCCGACGCCTTGAACGAGGCGCTGAACCGGCCCGGTGTGACCATCGCAGTCGTCGACCTGGCCTTCCTGCTGCCGTCCAACGGCGTGCTTGATCGCCTGAAGGCTTCGGGCGCGACCATCACCTCGCCGGCCGATTGAGGTCGCGCCGTCGCAAGCTTGAGCACGCCTTGAAATATGTAAGCTTTACAATACACCTTGGACTTGCATAACGGCAGTTTCCCCGCGAAGGTCAGAGGGCCGAAGACGCTCAAGACGGATCGGCTTGCGGGAAATCTATGTCGCCAATTCGACAGTTCATGGCATGGGCCTGCGCCCTGTCCCCAATCGGGGTCATGATCTGCGGCGGCGTCGCCACGGCTTCGACCCCGGCCCTGGCCTGGGACGGCGCCCGGCGCCTGGGCGTGCAGTGCCTGGTCGATCCTGACCGGGCGCCGGATCGCCGCCGACTCCAGGCCGCGCTCTGCGACCGGGTCCGGGCCCTGGCCGCCGACAAGGCGCCGATCCCGGTCGTTCTGCTCGCGCCGGGCGACCCCGGCCTGATCGCCGCCGACACCGCCGTCCTGCTGTTCCACGCCAACATCCAGTCCGAGGGGCCTCAATCCCTTGGAAGCCGCGGCGGATCGCTGCTGGTCTTCAGTCTCCGCGTCTTCCGCGCCACGGCCGCGCCGTCCGAGCTGTTCGGCGCGGCGCCCCGCGCCACGGCGCCGCCCGCCTTTGGCGCCGATCCCAGCTCCCAATTCGATGCGGCCGTGAACGCCGCGCTCGCTGAGACCCTGCCGTGGCGATCACGGCCGGCGCCCTGACCCGCGCGGCCTGACCGCCACCGAACGACCTCCACACCAGCCACGGAAAAGCCGATGCGCCTCCACGACGAAAGCCTGGACCAGGATCTCCACAGGGACATCGACTTCCCGGTGTTCCAGGGGGCGACCGACGCGGTGGCGCCGGCGCTGGACGTTTCGGTCGAGCCGGTCAACGCCTCGGTGGACGGCCAGGGCGGTACGATCCGCGACAAGCCGGTGTTCACCATCGAGCAGGTGATCGAGCAGCTCAATCGCGGCGGCGCCGGCTGGACGCCGGGCGACGTCGAGCACGCCGTACCCCGCGACGGCGACGCCAGTGTGCTGAACTTTGGCTTCCACACCGCCGAAAGCATGTTCGCCGAACCTTACGTCTATGAAGAAGACGGCCAACTGTTCGGCCGGCCCGAATATTTCGGCTTCGCTCCGTTCACCGAGGATCAGAAGGCGGCCGCCCGCGAGGCCATGGCCAGCTGGGACGACCTGATCGCCCCCACCCTGGTGGAAACCGCGCCCGAACAGGCCGACATCACCTTCGCGAACTACACCAACCGTCCCGGCACCCAGGCCTACGCCTACCTGCCGCACGACTATACGCCCGACAACGCCGATCTGATCGCCGGCGACGTCTGGGTCAGCGCCAACCAGCCCAGCAATTTCCAGCTGGACGAGGGGCTCTACGGCATCCACACCCTGACCCACGAAAGCGGCCACGCCCTGGGACTGGAGCATCCGGGCGACTACAACGCCGCCCCCGGCGTCAGCATCACCTATGCGGCCGACGCCGAGTATTACCAGGACAGCCGAGCCTACAGCATCATGTCCTATTTCGCGGCCGCCGAGACGGGGGCGCGGCACTTCGACTTCAACCTCTCGACCACGGTCTACGCCTCGACCCCGCTGGTGCACGACATCGCCGCCATCCAGGCGATCTACGGCGCCGACATGACCACCCGCACGGGCGACACGACCTACGGCTTCAACAGCAACGCCGGGCGTGATTCCTACGACTTCACCAAGACCCCGGCGCCGGTCATGGCCATCTGGGACGCCGGCGGGATCGACACCCTGGACGCCTCGGGCTACGCCACTGATCAGGTCATCGATTTGACCCCCGGCTCGCTCAGCAGCATCGGCGGGGTGACCTACGACACCGCGCCATCGTTCGAGCAGGTCAACGCCGACCGAGCGGCGGCGGGCTACGCTCCCGTGTCACTGGCGACCTACACGTCCAACATGGCCCTGTTGGCTTCCAACCCGGTGGTCGGCCGGCTGACCGACAATGTCGGCATCGCCTATGGAGCCACGATCGAGAACGGCGTCGGCGGCAGCGGCTCGGACCGGCTGATCGGCAACGCCGCCGCCAACACCCTGACCGGCAACGCCGGCAATGACACGCTGGAAGGCCGCGACGGCGCCGACGTCCTGATCGGCGGATTGGGCAATGACGTGCTGGACGGCGGGACGGGCGTCGACCGGATGACCGGTGGAGCCGGCGACGACCGCTATGTCGTCGACACCTGGCGCGACACGGTGACCGAACTGGCCGGCGGCGGAACCGACACCGTCTGGAGCTCGATCAGCTACAGCCTCTCGACCAACCTGGAAAACCTGCGGCTGACCGGCGACGCCGCCCTGGGCACGGGCAACGGTGCGGCCAACGTGATCGAGGGCAACGACGCCTTCAACCTGCTGAGCGGCGAAGGCGGCGCCGACAGCCTGTTCGGGGCCGGCGGCAAGGACATCCTGCTGGGCGGGTCAGGCGCCGACCGGCTGAACGGCGGGGCCGACTTCGACATCCTGGTCGGCGGCGGCGGCGCCGACATCTTCGTCTTCGACAGCGCCTCGTTCGGGACCGGGGGGCGGTCGATCGACTTCGTCAGCGACTACGGCCGCGGCGATCTGTTCGACTTCAGCGCCCTGGATGGCGACAGCGCACTGGACGGCGACCAGGCCTTCTCGCTGGTCTCGCATCTCAGCGCCAGCGGCTTGGGCCAGATCATGGTCAGCACCTACGCCAGCATCTTCTCGGCGGTCGGCGCTCTGGGCGGCGTAGATCTGGGCGCGTTCGGCTTGAGCGGGCTGTTCAGCCAGGCCTCGGTCATTTGGGGCGACCTAGACGGCGACGCCAATTCCGACTTCGCGGTGCTGGTGTCGGGAAGCAGCCTGTCGACCAGCGGTTGGCTGCTCTGAAGCGAACACGCGTCGGCCGGCCTTGCCGGGCCGGCCGACCGTGAATACCTCGGCGTGATAGTCGTCGGAGACCTTCGCCATGCGCCTGCTCGGCATCGACCACGTGGTGATCCGCGCCCGCGACCCCGCCACGATGGAGCGGTTCTATGTCGACGTCCTGGGCTGCGCGGTCGAGCGGCGCCAGGACGCCATCGGCTTGGTCCAGCTGCGGGCCGGCGCCCAGCTGATCGACCTGGTCGACGTCGCCGGCCGCCTGGGCCGGATGGGCGGCGCGGCGCCGGGCGCGGACGGCCACAACATGGACCACCTCTGCCTGCGCGTGATCGACTTCGACGTCGACACGGTCCGAGCCCATCTAGAAGCCCACGGCGTGGCGATCGGCGACGTCGGCGAACGCTACGGCTCGACCGGCGAAGCGGTGTCGCTCTACCTGTCGGACCCGGAAGGCAATGGGCTGGAGCTGCGGGGCTAGACCCTTGGTTGCTTCTTTCGACTAAGCTATCCCGGACTTCGGGGAGCCTATGCGCGCATCAATCCTTTCTCTCGTCGGCGGCCTGATCGCCTGTTGCCTGGCCACGCAAGCCGTGGCCCAGACGAACGATGGCGCTCAGGCTGAGGTCTTCATCAAGGTCGCCAACGCCGGCGACTGCACGGGCTATCCGGCCATGGCGGACCTGGCGCTGTCCGACCGCCTGGACAGATTTCACGGCGCGCGCCTGGCGGTGGCGACCGCGATTTGCGCCGCTCGAGACGGACGATTCGATCTAACAGACCGCCTGATCGTGCAGGCGTCTCTGGCCCCGTTGTCGGGAACCGAAGTGCAGATGCGCTTCGCGTTCTATTACCTGATCGAACGACTAACGGACATTCCAGGCGCCGGAGCATCCGCCGCCCGCGCCGCCAAGGCCATGACCGGTCTTGACCCTTTTCCAGATCGGACGCTCGGATCCGCCGAGATCGGCGTCATGGCGACGTTCGCGGCGGGTCACGAGATCGAGGGCCTGGACCGCCTGACGCAAATCGATCGGCGGGAGGCCCTCTCGATCCAAACGGACCGTCGCTTCGCCCCCGCCTGGCTGGGACCGCTCCAATTGACCGGCGCCATCGACCGGCCGCTCAAATCGCCAGCGCCACCTTTGGGCGAAAGCTGGACACGGGAGCTGGCCAACTTGAGCCGTGAAAGCGACGAGGCGGCAGTGCTCTCCGCCGCGCGCCGGTTCATGCGAGCCGATGTCGAAGACACCCAGCCTTTCGGACTGGCGTTCGGCAAAACCGGGACTGGCGGTGATGGTCAGCGAGCCTGGCTCGTGCGGCGGCTCCTTGAGGACGGCCGTATCGACGAGGCGCGCGAGATTCTCGATGCCGAAGCGGTCGGCGAGGCCGGCAAGTCGGGCGACATGCTTTTCGTCCCAGGCCTGACTGGGGTGATCGAAGGCCTGATCCGCTCGGATCGCCCGGACGAGGCCAACCGACTGCTGGACTGGTGGAACGTGGCGCAGAGGCGGGACAAGACCGAATATGTCGGCTATTCCCGAGATGATGACGTAACCCTCTGGCCGCTGCGGGCGCTGCAAGCCTGCCTGAAAGGCGACCATGCGGCTCGGCTTGACCCCATCGACTGGCGCGTCAGCTTAACCTGCAATGACCCCGAAGACCGAACGGCGGCCCTGCTGATCCAGGCGTTGGGCGGTCCTGGGCGCCGCAACGAAATGCTTCAAGCCATCAACCTGCCGCCGATACATCCGCCCCTCGGCAAGGCTGACGAAGACTACCGCCGACGCTGGAACGCCCTGCTCGCCCGATCCGACGTTTCGGCGGCGATCGAGCGCTACGGACGCCGCCTGCCGCCCGAAACAGCCTGGCGGCTGTCGCGGGCCTATCCGGCGTTTTGACTCCCCGCCCCCTTTCGTGCATAAGCGCGCGCTTCCGGCGCTTCATCAGCAGCGCCTCCACCGTCACGACCCCGGCCTGCTAGCGCAGGATCCATCCGGACGAGGACGGCGAGGACCCCCATCGACGTGATCGTCCATGGGGGCTGATCGCGTTTGGTCTTTTGGTTTGGTGTGGGTTCCGCATGTTCGACGGCCTTACAGAGCGACTTTCAGGGGTCTTCGACCGCCTCGGTGGTCGCGGCGTGCTGTCCGAGAAGGACGTCGACGAGGCGCTGCGCGAGGTCCGCGTCGCCCTGCTGGAAGCCGACGTCGCCCTGCCAGTGGTCAAGGACTTCATCAGCAAGGCCAAGGAAGCCGCCTCGGGCGAGGCGGTCATCCGTTCGGTCAAGCCGGCCGACCAGGTGGTCAAGATCGTCTATGACGGCCTGGTCGACATGCTGGGCGGCGAGGTCCCCACCGGCCTGAACCTGGCCCTGAACCCGCCGTCGGTGATCCTGATGGCCGGCCTGCAGGGCTCGGGCAAGACCACCACCACCGGCAAGCTGGCCCTGCGGCTGAACAAGATCGAGCGCAAGAAGGTGCTGGTCGCCTCGCTCGACACCCGCCGCCCAGCCGCCATGGAACAGCTGGCCATGCTGGCCAAGCAGGTCGAGGTCGAGAGCCTGCCGATCGTCGCCGGCCAGAGCGCCGCCGATATCGCCAAGCGCGCCATGCTGGCCGCCAAGCTGGGCGGCTATGACGTCCTGATCCTCGACACCGCCGGCCGCACGACCCTGGACGAGGCGATGATGAGCGAGGCGGCGGAAATCGCCCGCATCGCCACGCCGTCCGAAACCATTCTGGTCGCCGACAGCCTGACCGGCCAGGACGCCGTGCGCACGGCGAAAGCCTTCCACGAGCGCCTGCCGCTGACCGGCCTGATCCTGACCCGCGCCGACGGCGACGGTCGGGGCGGTGCGGCGCTGTCGATGCGCCACGTCACCGGCCTGCCGATCAAGTTCCTCGGGGCCGGCGAGAAGATCGACGCCCTGGACGTGTTCGACGCCCGCCGGGTGGCCGGCCGGATCCTCGGGCAAGGCGACGTGGTCGCCCTGGTCGAGAAGGCCGCCCAGGACCTGGACGTGGCCGAAGCCGAGCGCATGGCCAAGAAGCTGGCCAAGGGCCAGTTCGACCTGAACGATCTGTCGGCCCAGCTGTCGCAGATGCAGAAGATGGGCGGCATGCAGGGCATCATGGGCCTGCTGCCGGGCGTTCAGAAGGTCAAGAAGCAGATCGCCGAGAGCGGCATCGACGACAGCATCTTCCGCCGCCAGCAGGCGATCATCAGCTCGATGACCAAGCTGGAGCGCAAGAAGCCCGACGTCCTGGCGGCCTCGCGCAAGCGCCGCATCGCGGCCGGCGCCGGGGTCGACGTGGCCGAGGTCAACCGCCTGCTCAAGCAGCACCGCCAGATGGCCGACATGTTCAAGGCCATGAGCAAGGACGGTGGCAAGGGCATGGCCCGCATGGCCCAGATGATGGGCGGCGGCGACATGAGCCGACTGAAATCCATGGGCGGGGGCAAGCTGGCCCAGCCCGATCCCAATGCAGCGGGAGGCCAAGGCCTTCCGGGGCTGCCCGGCATGCCGGGTCTCGGGGGCGGCGGCGACAAGCCCAACCCTCTCTCCGGCCTGGGCCTGCCCGGCTTCAACCCGTTCAAGAAATAGAACTTTAGACCAAGGACTAAGACTATGCTGAAGATCCGTCTCGCCCGTGGCGGCGCCAAGAAGCGCCCCTACTACTCGATCGTCGTCGCCGACAGCCATTCGCCCCGCGACGGCCGCTTCATCGAGAAGGTCGGCACCTACAACCCGCTGCTCAAGAAGGACGACGCCGCGCGCGTGACCCTGAAGGTCGAGTCCATCCAGGAGTGGCTCAAGAAGGGCGCCCAGCCGACCGACCGCGTCGCTCGCTTCCTGGCCGCTCAAGGCCTGACCACCTGGGCCCACGGCAACAACCCGCAGAAGGGCGCTCCGGGCAAGAAGGCGCAAGAGCGCCTGGCCGAACGCGCCCAGCGCGACGAAGAGCGCGCCGCCGCCGAAGCCCAGGCCAAGGAAGACGCCAAGGCCGCTGCTGAAGCCGCCGCCGCGGCGGCCGCCGAAGCCGCCGCTGCTCCGGCTCCGGAACCGGAAGTCGTCGCCGAAGAGGCTCCGGCCGCCGAAGCCGCCGCTGAAGAAGCTCCGGCTTCGGAAGAAACCACCGAAGGCTAAGGCCTTCGGAAGCGCCGCCGCCGGACATCCGTTCGGCGGCGGCGTTTTCTTTTGCGCGCTCCGCAAGTCACGCCCATGACCCAGTCTCCCTCGCAGACCCTGATCCTGGTCGGCCGCGTCGCCGGCGCGTTCGGCGTGCGTGGCGAGGTGCGGATCGCGGCCTATACCGAAGACCCGCTGACCCTGACCAAGTTCAAGGTGCTGATGCGGCAGGACGGCTCGCCCGCCCTGACCCTGAGCAGCGCCCGGGTGGCCAAGGACGGCGTCGTCGCCCGCTGCGCCGGGATCGACACCAAGGAAGCGGCCGACGCCTTGCGTGGCCTGCGCCTCCACGTCCCGCGCTCGGCCCTGCCCGAGCCCGAGGAAGACGAATTCTACCTAGCCGACCTGATCGGCCTGACCGTGCGCCACGCGGTCACCAACGACCTGATCGGCAGGATCAAGAGCGTCCAGAACTTCGGCGCGGACGACCTGCTGGAGATCACCCCGGCCCTGGGCGGCCAGACCTGGTACCTGCCGTTCACCCGCGCGGCCGTGCCCGAGGTCAAGATCGCCGAGGGCCTGGTCCTGGCCGATCCGCCGGCGATGGTCGGGGAGCCCGAAGGTCCGCTGGAAGACGGGGACGAGGTCTAGGGCAAAATGGCGGACGAGTTGGCCCAAGGGGGAAAGTGGCGCGTGACCGGCTCGCGCTATGTCCACAAGGACCGTTGGATCGCGGTGCGCGCGGACGATTGCGTCACCGAGGACGGCGTCTCCGTCGCTCCCTACTACGTCCTGGAGTACCCTGACTGGGTCGAGATCGTCGCTCTGGACGCCGACGACAACCTGCTGCTGGTGCGGCAGTATCGGCATGGCATCGCCGATTTTTCCATCGAGCTGCCCGCCGGCGGCATGGACCCGTCGGACGCCGATCCGTGCACGGCGGCGGCCCGCGAGCTGCTGGAGGAAACCGGCTGCGCGGGTGACATGGTGTGGGTGGGCGACGCCCGGCCCAACGCCTCCACCCACGCCAATCGGGCCCATATCGTCCTGGCGCGCAACGTCGTGCGGGTCGCCGCGCCCAAGAACGATCCCACCGAACGCATCGAACCGTTCTGGGTGCCTGCCGCTGAAGCCCTGCGGATGGCCCTGGCCGGAGAACTGGACGTCGGCATGCACGTCGGCTCGCTGCTGCGCGGCCTGGCCCACGCTGGCGTGGTGACGATGACGGCCGGCGGGTCCGCAGCCTGAGAGGGCTGGCCGCGCGGCGCTACTTGCGCACCCGCATCAAGCACTCCTGGGCCACGGAGGCCACCAGCTTGCAGTCGCGGCTGAACATCTGGCCCCGCACCAGGCCGCGACCCTGCGAGGCTGACGGGCTGTCTTGCGCGAACAGGATCCAGTCGTTGAAGTCGAAGGGATGGTGGAACCACATGGCGTGGTCCAGGCTGGCGGCCTGGAGGCCGGGCGTCGTCCAGATCAGGCCGTGCGGGCGCAGGGCGCTTTCCATGAAGGCCATGTCCGAGGCGTAGGCCAGGGCGCACTGCTGAAGGCGGATGTCATCGCCGATGGGGGCGCGGGCTCGCATCCACACCTGCTTGGTCGACGGCTTGGGCGTCGGCCGGGTCGGATGTTGCGGATCGACCCAGCGCAGGTCCACCGGCCGGGGGTGTTCGGCCATCTTCACGAAGCGGGGAGGCGCCTCCTCGCCCAGCGAGCGCAGGTACTCGGCGTCTGTGGGCAGGCTTTCCGGGTCGGGCGCGTCGGGCATGCCCATCTGGTGCTCCAGGCCGTCTTCCGGGGTCTGGAACGAGCAGGCCAGGTTGAAGATCTGCTCGCCGTGCTGGATGGCCGCCACCCGGCGCGTGGTGAAGGTGCCGCCGTCGCGGGCTCGCTCGACCTCGTAGAGCACCGGGGCGTCCACGTCGCCGGGCCGGATGAAATAGGCGTGCAGCGAGTGGCAGATCCGGTCGGGCACGGTCTTGTAGGCCGCGGTCAAGGCCTGGGCGATGACCAGGCCGCCAAAGATGCGGGGAAAGCCGTCATTGCGGCTGACGCCGCGGAACAGGTTCACCTCGATGGCTTCGAGGGTCAGGATCTCGGCGAGGTTCTCGGGCGTGCGCATGGCGGTTGGTTAGGCGCGCCGGGCGGGCGGGGCAAGACGTGACCTTGCGTCAGGGCGGCGCCTTTCCCATCGTTGCGTCATGGCCACGTCGTTTCCGCCCATCGTCCACCACCCCGCCTTCCGCGCCGAGATGCCGGCCGGCCACCGCTTTCCGATGGACAAGTTCGCGCGGCTGGCCGCCGTGCTGGAAGCCGAAGGCGTCGCCGGACCGGCGGGGTTCGTCCGACCCGACCCGATCGATCTGGACAGCCTGCTGATGGTCCATGACGAGGCCTATGTGCGCGGGGTGATCGATCTGACCCTGCCGGCCGACGTGGCGCGACGGGTCGGGCTGCCGAACACCGAGTCCGTGGCCAGGCGCGCCCAGGCGGCCGTGGGGGGCACCCTGGCGGCGGCGCGCCTGGCCCTGGCCCACGGGATCGCCTGCAACACCGCCGGCGGCAGCCATCACGCCCAGGCCGACACCGGAGCGGGCTTCTGTGTGTTCAATGACGTCGCGGTGGCGGCCCGCCGGCTGCTGGCGGAAGGAAAGGTCGGTCAGGTTCTGGTCGTCGACCTGGACGTCCATCAAGGCGACGGCACGGCCCGGATCTTCGAAGGCGATCCCAGCGTCTTCACCTTCTCGATGCACGCCGAGAAGAACTTCCCGGCCCGCAAGGCGGTCAGCGATCTGGACATCGACCTGCCGGACGGCACGAGCGACGAGGCCTATTTGCAGAAGTTGATGGAGGTCGTGCCGGACCTGCTGGCGCACGTGGCGCCGGACCTGGTGTTCTTCAACGCCGGGGTCGATCCGCACGCGGACGACAAGCTGGGGCGTCTAGGCCTGAGCGACGAGGGGCTCGCGCGGCGCGAGGCGTTCGTCCTGGGCTCGTGTCTGGAAAGGAGGATCCCCGTGGCGGGGGTGATCGGCGGCGGATACGACGCCGACATCGATCGATTGGCGCATCGTCACGCCCTTCTCCACCGGGCGGCCCGCGCGGCGCTGAGCGCCTGAGGGTCGCAATCCCGGTGGAGCTACGCGGCGATCACTCAGAAGCTCGTGACGAGCGAACCGGCGATCACGACGAGGGGCAGCATGGCCAGAACGATGCTGGCGAAACCCGAGAAGGCGTTGTTCGAGAAGGTCATTGTCTTGGTTCCCTGTTGGTCCGGCGCGCCGTCCGCGTCCGGTGATCAGGGGTATAGGCCCGCGGGATGGTGAACGCCCGTTACCTTTGCTTCATGAAGCGTTTTTAAGAAACGTTGACGGCGATAATCGGCATTACAGAGGTTTAATGCTGTCTAATGAAACCGTTACAGTGGAAACTTTTACCTTCGGGACCGGCGTTCTCCGTTCGGATCAGTCTTCCGCGGAGGTCAGCAGGAAATGGCCGCGCAAGGCCGCGATCGGGGCGGCGCGCTGCTCCTGCCAGGCCTCGACATGGACATTGGCGATCCGGCGGCCGACCTTGTTGATCCTGGCGCGGGCGAAGGTGGTCAGCGGACGGCCCGAGCGCAGGTACTCGATCGAGATGTCGATGGTGCGCGGCTGGCGTTTCAGCGGCTCGGCCACCGAAAGCTGGGCCAGGGCGGTCATCTCCATGAACGCGCCCAGCACTCCGCCGTGAATAGCCGGCAGCATCGGATTACCGATGATGCGGTCGGAGAACGGCAGGATGGCGGTCATCTCGTCGCCGGCCAGCTCAGCGCGCATGCCGATGAACCGGGCGTAGGGGATCGAGCCCAAGACGGCGCTCAGTCGGCTGTCGGCGTCGCTCATGCCGCGCCCTCCGTCTTGGATCGTGGCGGCTTGAGGTTGGCCCCCGGCTTCTTGCCGGCGCTGGAATCCAGCATGAAGGCGGCCTGGGCGGCGGCTACCGGGTCGTCGGGATCGTCCTCGTAGGCGACGGCCCGCACGAAGGCCACGGAGCGCGTCAGCTTGTAGCAATGGGCGCGCGCCAGGACGTCGCGGCCCGGCTGCGCTGGCCGCATGTAGTCGATGCGCAGGTCGAGGGTGGCGATCGAGGTCCATTCGGTCATCGCCGCGTGCACGGCCTGGCCGCTGGCGTGGTCGAGCAAGGTGGTGACGACCCCGCCAGCGATTACCCCGGTCTCCGGGTCGCCGACGATTTCGGGCCGGTAGGGGACCTTGAGGATGGCTACGGCCTCGCCGATCTCCAGGGTCTGGAATCCCAGGGCCCGGGCCTGGGGGCTGCCCTCGTTCATGGTGTTGGCGATCAGCCGATGCTGTTCGCCCGCGCTCAGATCTTTGTTCATTCAAGGCTCCTGCGGATAGGTTTATAGCCGCGCGCGTTCCCATATCCAGCCAATGAAGCCGCAGGACCTGATCTGCCCGAAGCCCGACGGGCTCTACTGCCCGCCCGGAGACTTCTATATCGACCCCGTCCGCCCGGTGGACCGGGCGGTGATCACCCATGGCCACGCCGACCACGCCCGGGCCGGACACGGCGTGGTCGCCGCCACCCCCGAGACCCTGGCGATCATGGCCGAGCGCTACGGCGACGACTTCGCCGGCCGCCGCCAGCCAGTGGCCTACGGCGAGGCCTTCACCCACAACGGCGTCGAGGTCGGGCTGGTCCCGGCCGGCCACGTGCTGGGCTCCGCCCAGGCGGTGATCCGCTGGAAGGGCATGACCATCGTCGTCTCCGGCGACTACAAGCGTCGCCGCGACCCCACCTGCCCGGCCTTCGAGCCCGTGCCCTGCGACGTGTTCGTGACCGAGGCGACCTTCGGCCTGCCGGTCTTCCGCCACCCCGATGACAGGGGCGAGGTGGCCGCTCTCCTGAAGTCCGTCGAGCAGTTTCCCGAGCGCGCGCACATCGTCGGAGCCTACGCCCTGGGCAAGGCCCAGCGGGTGATCCGCCTGCTGCGCGAGGCCGGCTGGGACCGAACCATCCACGTGCACGGCGCGATGGACCGGCTGAACCGGCTCTATGGCCGCCACGGCGTCGATCTCGGCCTGCTGGCGCCCGCCACCACCGGCACGAAGAAGGACTTCGAGGGCGCGATCATCGTCGCTCCGCCCTCGGCCCTGGCCGACCGCTGGTCGCGGCGGTTTCCCGATCCCGTCGACTGCTTCGCCAGCGGTTGGATGAGGGTGCGGGCCAGGGCCCGCCAGCGGGGCGTGGAGCTGCCGCTGATCATTTCCGACCACGCCGACTGGGACGAGCTGACCGCCACCCTCGACGAGCTGCGCCCGGGCGAGGTGTGGATCACCCACGGCCGCGAAGAGGCCCTGGAACGCTGGTGCGAGCTGCAGGGCATCCCGGCGCGGGCCTTGCGGCTGGTGGGTTACGACGAGGAGGAGGGGGAGTAGGGGGCCCCCTCACATCACCTTGAACGTCGCTCGGGCCCGGGCCACCGGCTTGTCGTCGGCCCGCACCGTGGCCTCGGCGTAGCACAGGCTCTTGCCCGGCTTGATGAAGTCGGTGTCGAAGGCCAGCCACTGGCCGATCTCGGCGGCGGCCAGGTAGTCGAGCCCCAGCGAGACGGTGACCAGACCCCTGCTGGGGATCTCCAGCCGGGCCAGCATCACCCCGCACGACAAGCCCATGGCGTTGTCGGCCAGGGCGGCGATCAGGCCGCCGTGCGGGCCGCCACGGGAGTTGGTGTGCGGCTCGCGCAATTCCACGGCCAGGACCCAGCGATCGTCGCGGATGTCGGCGAAGATCGGCTCCCACGGCGTGGTCAGCGGGCTCTTGCGTGGATGGGGTACGAACGGCTCGGGCGGGCTCATGGCGCCTCCGGGTCCGGGCTCCGGACGCGGCCAATCAAACAGATGTTCGAGCCGCTCGCAAGCCCGACCTCGCCGCCGGAACCGTCGCCCGTTCCTAGGAGATCAGGTCCGGCCCGCTGGGCGGCTTGGAGCCCTTCGCCGCGACGTCCTTCTGGCCCAGGAAGGTCCGGCGGAACCAGGCGGCGACCGCGCCGAACGCCGCGACCAGCAGCACGGCGCCCTTCTTGAGAAAGATCGCCAGGATCGCCAGCAGGCCCAGCTTCTTGGCGGCCGCGGCGCCCACGCCCGCGGCGATCAGGCCGGCGACGCCATACTCGGCCATCTTGTCCTGGCCCTTGTGGAAGTCGGCATAGGTCTGGCCCGGCACGAAGGCGGCCTGGTCGGCGATGTGGCCGGCGGCGGCGCGCACCTCGGGCAGGTCGTTGATGCTGGAGATGACGTTCAGGCTCAGCACGCCTTTGCGGCCCAGCAGGCGGATGTCGTAGTTCAGGGTGTCGACCGAGGCGTTGCCGGCCTTCAGGTCGCGCGCCCAGATCACCACGTGCCGCGTGGCGTCATAGGTCGGCCGCTCGGCCCAGCCCACCAGGTGCAGGCTGGCATAGCCGGCCTTTTCACGTTCGGCGTTCTGCTCGGGCTCGGATTTGCGCAGGTCGTCCAGCAGCTTGTCGTAATCGGTGTCGCGCGCATCCTTGTCGGCGACATAGCCAGAATCTTGGTAGCTGATCACCGCGCCCCAGGACGGCCCGTCCAGCGGCTTGAAGCGGGCGGGAAAGATCATGCCCAGCACGCCATCGGCGGCGTCCGGCGGATTGCCCCAGCCCTCGACCAGCACGCGCCGCGAGGCTGCCGCGTCGAGATAATAGTAGTCGGTCCCGAGATTGAGCCGGGCCTTGGCCTGAGGCAGATCAACCACACCGGTATGGCGTTCCAGCCTGTCCTGCCAGGACAGGTCCGGCGCGGAAGCCGTGACCGCCGGCGGGGTGGAAGGCTGGTCGGCCGCGAACGCGGGCGCGGCGACGCAGAGGACCATTGCCGCCACGGCGGCTTCGAACTGACGCAAGACGTGTTTCCCCCAAGCAACGCACCCAGGGTAGCTTGGCGATGAAAGCTTGGCCACAGCGAAGGCTTGGCCGCCGCGCGATCTCGTGCGTTGAAAGACGATCATGCGCGCCTTCGCCCACCTTCTCGACCGGCTGTCCCTGACCAGCTCGCGCAACGCCAAGCTGATCTTGATCAAGGACTTCCTGGGCGAGACCCCCGATCCCGAGCGCGGCTGGGTGCTGGCGGCCCTGACCGGAGCGCTGTCGTTCAACGCCGCCAAGCCGGCCTTCATCCGCAAGGCGGTCGAGAGCCGGATGGACCCCCAGCTGTTCGCCTGGTCCTATGACTATGTCGGCGACCTGGCCGAGACCGTCGCCCTGGTATGGCCCGAGAAACCCGGCGCCAATCGAGAGCCCGACCTGTCTGAAGTGGTCGAGAGCCTGCGCACGGCGTCCCGATCCGAAGTGCAGCGGTTGATCGAAGGCTGGCTGGACGCCCTGGACGCCGACGGCCGCTGGGCGCTGCTGAAACTGATGACCGGCGGCTTGCGGGTCGGGGTCTCGGCGCGGCTGGCCAAGCAGGCCTGCGCCGACTTCGGCCAGGTGGAGATCGGCCAGGTCGAGGAGGTCTGGCACGCCATGACCCCGCCCTATGGCGACCTGTTCGCTTGGCTGGAGGGGCGCTCCGAACAGCCCTCGCCCGACGCGCCCGGTCGTTTCCGGCCGGTCATGCTGGCCCAGGCGATCGACGAGGCGGTCGACTTCGCCAAGCTGGATCCGGCCGACTACGCCGCCGAGTGGAAGTGGGACGGCATCCGCGTCCAGGCGGTCAGCGAGCGGGGCGAGAAGCGGCTCTATACCCGCACCGGCGACGACATCTCGGCGACCTTTCCCGACGTGGTCGAGGCCCTGACCTTCGAGGGGGCGATCGACGGCGAGCTCTTGGTGATGCGCGACGGGGCCGTGGCCAGCTTCGGCGACCTGCAGCAGCGACTGAACCGCAAGACCGTCGACGCCAAGCAACTGCACGCCTATCCGGCGGGTATCCGCGCCTATGACCTGCTGCTGGACGGCGAGGCCGACCTGCGCGGCTTGCCGTTCCGGGAACGCCGGGCGCGGCTGGAGGCGTTCGTGGACCAGGCGGCCAGCCCGCGCATCGACCTGTCGCCGATCCAGCCCTTCGCGACCTGGGAGGAATTGGCGGCCCTGCGGGCCCAGCCGCCGGAAGGCGATCCAGCCATCGCCGAGGGCCTGATGCTCAAGCGCTGGGACAGCGTCTACGAGCCCGGCCGCCCCAAGGGCCCGTGGTTCAAGTGGAAACGTGACCCTCGCCTGATCGACGCGGTGCTGATGTACGCCCAGCGCGGCCACGGCAAGCGGTCCAGCTTCTATTCCGACTACACCTTCGGAGTCTGGCGCGAGGATGAGACCGGGACGCGTCACCTGACGCCGGTGGGCAAGGCCTATTTCGGCTTCACCGACGAGGAGCTGAAACAGATCGACAAGTTCGTGCGCGACCACACGATCGAGCGGTTCGGGCCGGTGCGCTCGGTGCGCGCCGACCTGGAGTTCGGCCTGGTGTTCGAGGTGGCGTTCGAGGGTCTGCAGCGCTCGACCCGCCACAAGTCAGGCGTGGCCATGCGGTTCCCGCGCATCAACCGGATCCGCTGGGACAAACCCTCCCGCGAGGCCGATGAGCTTTCTACCTTGGAGCGGATGCTGGATTGAGATCCGTTCGAGCGGCGGTGAGCCCGGAGAAGGCGGGGTGAACGCCGCCCGCCTACCCGGCGGAGCACCCCGTCGGCGTTCCGTTCGCCCGGGACGCCGCCACCTCGGCCCTGGCTTTCGCCAGGTCGGCCATGAACGCCGGGTCCTGATGCAGGCGCGAGACCAGGGCCGAGCCCAGATAGCGGCCGGCCTCGATGTCGCTGGGATAGTGCACGCCGCAGACGACGCGGCTGTCGCCGAAGTCGCGACCACGGGCCAGGACGGCGCTGGCGTGCTCGGGGGCGACCTCGGCGATCACCAGCGCCCAGGACCAGCCGATCAGGCCGTGGCCGGACGGGTAGGAGCCATCGGTCTCGATCCACTTCTCGCGTGGCACACAGATCGGCCGGGTATTGCCGACCGGCGGGCGCGGACGCTGGAAGGCGGCCTTGGCCGGCTGGTAGAGGGTGGCCGCGTCGTCGGTCATCCGCAGCAGCAGCCGGGCCAGGGTCGGGGTCGCCTGCGGTCCGATCGTCACGCCGGCCGCGCAGGAGAAGCTCTTGAAGCCGTGCGCGCCCGACAGGTCGGCGTCGGCGATGGCCGTGTTCCAGGCCGGCGTGCCGGCCAGCTTGCGCGTGGCCTCGAAGGTCGCCCGGTCGGCCTTGCCGCGCGGCGAGTCCGGGGCCGGCGGCGGGCCGACGATCAGCGCCCCGTCCAGGTTCATGCCAGTGGTCAGGTAGCCGGGCGGCGGCTTGGTCCAGCTGCTCGTGCTGGGGCTGACCGCGTAGGGCGCGGCCTTCGAGCCCGAGAACCGGTCCTGGACCGGCGCGCAACCCACCAGCAGGAGGCCGGCCAGGGCGGCCGATAACAGGGCGTTTCGGGTCATGGACGGCCTCCGCTCGATCCTTCCCACAGACCGGCGCCGAGGGCCTGCGTCAAGCGCGGCCGTACGATGGTCGCCCCGGAAGCCGCCCGACGCGGCGATCTTTCGCGCCCGTTCTCCCGCCACGGGCGAAACCGAAGCGCCGCTGAACCGCAGGGCGGAGGGGTCGATTGCGAGGCCCCGCGGGATCGGCTAGAAGCGCCAGACCTTTAAAGGCCGCCTGAGCGCAATAGGCGTCCGTTCATTAGCCTTTTGTCGAGCTGTTCATGGAAACGACCCAACCCGCCGGCGGCATCTCCGGCAACGTCCTCTTCTACTCCTCGCCGGAGCCGCTGAACCGCGAGCAGCACGCCAAGCTCGCCCTGGTCCACAAGGACAAGCCGTACAGCTTCGCCCTGAACGGCACCGCCGTGCCGCTGGCCGTCACCGAATTCGCCCCGGCCGCCCTCAGCTATCCGGTGATCTTCGCCGGCGATGACCGCGTGCCGCTGGCCGTGATGGGCCTGAACACCGGCGAGAACCTGTTCATCCAGGCCGACGGCGCCTTCGAGGCGGGCGCTTATATCCCCGCCTATATCCGCCGCTATCCGTTCGTCCTGGCCAATGACGAGAGCCAGGACCGGTTGATCGTCTGCATCGACCGCGGCTCGGACCTGCTGGCCGAGGGCGGCCAGACCCCGCTGTTCGACGACAAGGGCGAGCCGACCGAATACACCCAGAACTGCATCAAGTTCTGCGACGACTTCGAAGTCGAGCGCCGCCGCACCGACTCGTTCGTGCAACTGCTGAAGGACAACGACCTCTTCGAACTGAAGAAGGCCATTTTCACCCCGATGGACCAGAACGGCCAGCCGGGCGAGCCGCAGACCGTGGCCGAGTATTTCGGCGTCTCGGAAGAGAAGCTGAACGCCCTGCCGGCCGACAAGATCAAGGAGCTGCAGACCAGCGGCGCCCTGGCCCAGATCTATGCGCACCTGGTGTCGCTGATCGGCTGGGACCGCCTGATCGCCCTGGCCACCCTGCGCCAGCAGCAGCAGGTCGCCAACGGCGCGCTGAACTAGGCTTTACGCTCCACGGCGTTGGAAGAGGCGGCAGGTTCGAAAGAGCCCGCCGCCTTTTTCGTTTCTGAAGTGAACTTGGTGCGTCCTTCGAGGCCCGCTGCGCGGGCGCCTCAGGATGAGGAATGCGGTGCACCGAGGTCCTCGTCCTGAGGTGCGAGCCGCAGGCTAGCCTTGAAGGACGCAAGGCCTCACCGCGCGAAGATACTCCGCGTCAGGCACGAGAAGACCAGGCGCCCCGCCTCGTCCAGCAGGTCGTGCTGGGCGATGACGATGCCCTTGCCGTCGCCCACCGGGTCCTTGCCCATCACCGTCATGCGGCCGCGCAACAGCTCGCCGGCCGGCGGGTTGCGCAGCCAGCGCAGGGCGTCGACCCCGACCCGCTTGGTCTGGGGCCAGGCGGCGCTGGCCTCGGCGTCCAGCTTGGACCAGATGGCGAAGACCATGGTGTCGGGCGCGCCGCTGGCCGCCGGCCAGCCGGGCTGGAAGGCCGCGCAGAAGGCGTCCAACGCCTTGCCGTCGACCACCGTGGTCCCCAGCGTGACCACCTGGCCGATCTCGATATCGTCGAAGGAAGCGGGCATGGGTGGGCGACTCTCTTGCGAACGCGGGTCACCGACCTGATCACGGCGGCTTGGCCATTGTCGAGAGCGCTTGGAGAGGTCATGTGTCTTGCCCCATCTGTACCCTGGGCCAGCCTGGAACCTGTTCATGTCGCTTCGAAAGCTGCTCGCCGTCCTTCCGGCGCTGGTGATCGCCCTCTGCGTCGGCGCGCCGGGCTTGGGCGGAACGGCCAAGGCCGAACCGATCCAGACCGGGCACATCGAGGTCGAGCTGGTGTCGCAGGACGCCGGTGTCGCGCCCGGCTCGACCGTCTATGTGGCCCTGCGCCAGAAGATCCAGCCCGGCTGGCACACCTATTGGCGCAATCCCGGCGACGCCGGCGACGCGACGCGCATCGTCTGGACCCTGCCGGCCGGCTGGACCGCCGGCGACATCGTCTGGCCGACCCCCGAGAAGAGCCGTGTCGGGCCGCTGCTGGACTTCGCCTATACCGGCGAGGTGCTGCTGCCCGTGCCGATCAGCGCGCCGGCCAGCGCCCAGGTCGGCTCGGTGGTCACCCTGAAGGCCGCCGCCGCCTTCCTGGTCTGCGAGCAGGTCTGCGTGCCCGAGGACGCCGTCGTCACCCTGACCCTGCCCGTGGTGGCGGGGACGCCTCAGACTGACCCCAAGTGGGGCGCCAAGGTCGCCGAGACCCTGGCCAAGGCTCCCAAGCCGGCCGGGCTGAAGGCGGTGTTCGACCTCCAGGGCTCGGTGCTGAAGCTGGCCGTCACCGGCGCGCCGCTGAAGGGCGCCGACCTGTCCGGCGCGTTCTTCTATCCCTATTCCGGCAAGGTCATCGAGCACCCGCCCGAGCAGGCGATCGAGCGCGGCCCCGGGGGCCTGACCCTGTCGCTGACCCCCGGCTACGATTTCACCCAGGCCGAGGCCAAACCCACGGAATTGGCCGGCGTGCTGGCCCTGAACGGCGCGGCCTACGAGATCACCGCCACGCCGGGCGCGATCCCCGCCGCCGCCGCCGGCCTGGGCGCGCCGCCCGCCGCGCCGGCCAAGGCCCATGGCTCGGCCGACGGCGCCAGCCTGGGCCTGCCCCTGGCCGTGGCCTTCGCCTTCCTGGGCGGCTTGATCCTCAACCTGATGCCCTGCGTCTTCCCGATCCTGTCGATGAAGGCGGCCAGCCTGACCGCCCACGCCCATGACGCCGGTCGAACCCGCGTCCAGGGCTTGGCCTTCCTGGCCGGGGTGGTCGTCACCTTCCTGGCCCTGGCCGGCCTGCTGATCGCGGTGCGGGCGGGCGGAGCCGCCGTGGGCTGGGGCTTCCAGCTGCAGTCGCCGGCGGTGGTGGCGGGCCTGGCCCTGCTGATGCTGCTGGTGGCGCTGAACATGTCGGGCGTGTTCGAGGTTGGCGCCTCGGTGCAGGGCGTGGCGTCGGGGACCAGCAGCAGCGGTCTGGGCGGTTCGTTCCTGACCGGCGCGCTGGCCGTGGTCGTGGCCGCGCCCTGCACCGCGCCGTTCATGGCTGGCGCCCTGGGCTTCGCCCTGACCCAGCCGCCGCTGGCCTCGCTGTTGGTGTTCCTGGCCCTGGCCCTGGGCTTCGCCGCGCCGTTCGTGCTCCTGGCCTTCATACCCGGCCTGCTGGCCCGCCTGCCGCGTCCCGGTCCGTGGATGGACGTGCTGAAGAAGGGCTTGGCCTTCCCGATGTACGCCACCGCCGCCTGGCTGGCGTGGGTCTACAGCCAGCAGACCGGGTCGATCCCGCTGGCCGCCCTGCTGGCCGCCAGCGTGCTGATCGCCTTCGCCGCCTGGCTCTACGGCCTGGCCCAGGCGCGGTCGATCGCCGGCAAGGGCGCGGCCGTCCCGTTCGTCCTGGCGGCCCTGTCGCTGGTGGCCGCCATTGCCCTGGTCGTCGCTGGCGCCCGCGCCGCGCCGGCCGCCTCGGCTCCGGCCGCCGTTTCGGCCGAGATCTCCGCCGGCCCAGGGCTGGCGGCCGAGTCCTGGAGCCCCGAGAAGGTCAAGGTGCTGCAGGCCCAGGGCAAGGTGGTGATGGTCGACTTCACCGCCGACTGGTGCGTGACCTGCAAGGTCAATGAGGGAACCGCCCTGAAGGGCCAGCGCCTGGTCGACGCTTTCAAGGCCAGCGACGCGGTGCTGCTGCGCGCCGACTGGACCAAGCGCGATGCGACCATCGCCGCCGCCCTGGCCGAGCACGGCCGGGCCGGCGTGCCGCTGTACCTGGTCTATCCGAAGGGATCCGGCGCGCCGGTGATCCTGCCCCAGCTGCTGACCGAGGGGCTGGTTATAGAGGCGGTGGAAACCGCGGCGAAGGGGTAGGGGCGAGACCCCCTACTTCTTCTTCTCGCCCTTGCCGCCGAACGGCAGCCGCTCGCGCACCTGGTCCAGCGGCGTGCGCGTCACCACCACCGGCGGCGGGGCCGCGATCGCCGGGGCCTTGATCGGATAGGCTCGCCAGCCGGACTGGATCAGCGCCCCGAAGCCCTGGCAGCGCGGCAAGATCCGCACCGCGCCGGTCCGGGGCTTGGCGAAGGGCGCGGGCTGGAAGACGTCCTGGCGCTTGGGATCGGTGAACTTCCAGTCGGTGGGCAGGCCGTAGCCCTTCTCGCCGCCGATGCGCACGGCTTTGTAGGCGATGTTGGCCTGGAACGGCGGCACGCCGTATTTCAGCATCGCCCGCAGGAAGATGTCGTCGGCCTCCTCGCGCTTGCCCGGCTCGCCGATCGTGTAGAGCCAGTCGTGGACGATGGCGGCCCGCGCCGTCGGCCCCTGCGGGTCGACGAAGCCCTGGCCGTACCAGGGCACGCTGGCGAAGTCGGTGACGTACCAGCGCGGCACCACGATCACCTTGCCGGTCTCGGCGTCGCAATAGGGGAACTCGGCGTCCAGGGTGAACAGCTTGCGGCCGTCCTTGGTCTGGTTGAACAGCATCACCGGCTGCGGCGTCAGCGAGCTGGGCGGGGTGGGGGCGACCACCGGCACGAAGACCGTGGTCTTGGTCTCGGTGGCGCAAGCGCCCAGGACCAGGCTGGCGGCGAGGACGGCGGCGGACTTGAACTTTGGCGGCATGATCGGCGGAGGAGTTTCGCGAGGAGGCGACCTTCTGGACGGCGAGCTGCGCCTTATCAAGCCTCGATGGCGAAGGTGCGGCGGCGGGTTGAAGTATCGGGATGCATAAGGCGGTGCGTCCTTCGAGGCCCGCTGCGCGGGCGCCTCAGGATGAGGAACTCAGAGCCAACCCACAGTCCTCATCCTGAGGTGCGAGCCTTAGGCGAGCCTCGAAGGACGCAGGGCCTCACGCCGCCGGTTGCGGCGGGGCGGTGATCACTTCCACGTTGTCGTTCAGCAGATAGACCATGTCGCGCAGGGCCAGGTCCTGGTCCTTGACGGTCTTGGCCTCGCCCACGGCCTTCAGCTTCTCGGGCAGGTCCTGGCTGATGCCGCGCAGGATGCACTTGAGGTCGTCGACCGCCCCGCGCTCCTTCAGGGTCACGTGGCCCTTCATGTCCTGGGCGGCCAGCTCGGCGATCTGGCCTTGGAAGACGTCGAAGCCCTTCAGGGCCGCGGCGACGGCGGCCGGGTCCTTGGGCAGGCCGGTGCGGTAGGTCTCGGCTTGGGCCTTCAGCCGCTTGGCGCGGCCGACGATGTCGACAAATAGCGGCTCGCCGGCCACCGAGGCCGGGGCTTGCCCCTGCTGGATCACGGCCGGGGCCGGGTCGACGGCCTGGAGGCCCGGGCTGCCCGAGGCGAACCAGAGCATGGCGGAAAAGGCGACGGCGTCACAGGACATGGAGTTCTCCCCGCGAAAAACGTCATTGGTCTTCATGACGCGGCGGCAGGGGTTTGGTAAGCCCGCGCGGGTAAACGCCGATTTACCAAAACCGTGACCCCTCGCATGAAGGAACGCCGCATGGCCGATCTCGACGCCGCCTGGACCCGCCTGGAAGCCGCCGCCAAGGCCGCCGGCGAAAAGCGCATCGTCGAGTTCTTCGAGGCCGAGCCCCGGCGGCTGGAGACCCTGACCCTGGACGTCGCCGGCCTGCACATCGACCTGTCCAAGCAGGCCTGGGACGAGGCCGGGCTCGAGGCGGCGCTGGACCTGGCCCACGCGGCCGACGTCGAGGGCGCCCGGGCCCGGATGTTCGGCGGCGAGGCGATCAACTCGTCCGAGGGCCGCGCCGTCCTGCACACCGCCCTTCGCGCCCCGGCCGGCGCCGACGTCAAGGCCGGCGGCGTTCCGGTCATGGCCGAGGTCGAGGCCGTCCGCGCCCGGATGAAGGCCTTCGCCGAGGCCGTCCGCTCCGGCGCGATCAAGGGCGCCACCGGCAAGCCGTTCAAGGCCATCCTGCACATCGGCATCGGCGGCAGCGACCTGGGCCCGCGCCTGCTGTGGGACGCCCTGCGGCCGATCAAGCCGCAGATCGACCTGCGCTTCGTGGCCAATGTCGACGGCGCCGAGTTCGCCCTGACCACGGCCGACATGGACCCGGAAACGACCCTGGTCATCGTGGTCTCCAAGACCTTCACCACCCAGGAGACCCTGGCCAACGCCGGCGCCGCCCGCGCCTGGCTGGCCGCGGCCCTGGGCGAGGCGGGCGCCAACGCCCACCTGGCCGCCATCTCCACCGCCCTGGACAAGACCGCCGCCTTCGGCGTGGCCGATGACCGGGTGTTCGGTTTCTGGGACTGGGTGGGCGGCCGCTATTCGCTGTGGTCGTCGGTCAGCCTGTCGGTGGCCGTCGCCTGCGGCTGGGACGCATTCCAGGGCTTCCTGGACGGCGCCGCCGAAATGGACCAGCACTTCCGCACCGCCTCGCTGGAGGCCAACGCCCCGGTGCTGATCGCCCTGGCCCAGATCTTCAACCGCAACGGCCTGGACCGCCGCGCCCGCTCGGTCGTGCCCTATTCGCACCGCCTGCGCCGCCTGGCCTCGTTCCTCCAGCAGCTGGAGATGGAGAGCAACGGCAAGTCGGTCGGGCCCGACGGCCAGCCGGTCAAACGGGGCACCGCCACCGTGGTGTTCGGCGACGAGGGCACCAACGTCCAGCACGCCTATTTCCAGTGCATGCACCAGGGCACCGACATCACCCCGATGGAGCTGATCGGCGTGGCCAAGTCGGACGAGGGCCCGGCCGGCATGCACGAGAAGCTGCTGTCCAACCTGCTGGCCCAGGCCGAGGCGTTCATGGTGGGCCGCACCACCGAAGACGTCGTCGCGGAGCTGACCGCCAAGGGTGTTTCGCCAGCCGAAATCGCCACCCTGGCCCCGCAGCGCACCTTCGCCGGCAACCGGCCGTCGACCCTGGTGCTGATGGAGCGCCTGACGCCCCAGGCGTTCGGCGCCCTGATCGCCCTCTACGAGCACAAGACCTTCGTCGAGGGCGTGATCTGGGGCATCAACAGCTTCGACCAGTGGGGCGTGGAGCTGGGCAAGGTGATGGCGGGTCGCATCCTGCCGGAGCTGGAGAGCGGGGCTGTGGGCCAGCACGATCCGTCGACCGCGGCGCTGATCGAGCGGCTGAAGGCGTAGCAGCCGCCGGCTCCGGGAACAGAAAACCCCGTCCTTCGACAAGCTCAGGATGAGGTTTTCTACTGCCGGGACCCGTGCCATGGCCCTCATCCTGAGCCTGTCGAAGGACGAGGGCCACGCACCTCAGAACGTCTTCCTCACCCGCAGCGTCCAGAACGAGCGCGGATTGATGTCGCGGTCCTCGGTGAACGCCACCGCCCGGGTGTCGCGGTCGGCGTAGACGGTGCGGCGGACGACGAAGTCGTCCCACATGTTCAGCTGGGCGCGCAGCGACAGGGTCGGGGTCGGCTTGTACTCGACGAAGGTCTCGAAATAGGCCGCGCCGCGCCAGCCGCCGGTCTGGTCCGGGTCGAAGGTCTCCCGGCCCAGCTTCGGCAGCCAGGTGATCCCCCACTGGGTCTTCCAGGCGGCGATGTCCTGCTGGAAGCCGATATTGGCCTGGGTCGGCCGCACCTCCGAGATCGGACGATCCTTGTGGGTGGTCGGATCGGTGACGTGGGTCTCGTTCCAGTCGTTCTTGAAGGTCAGGCGCCCGCCCTTGACGCCCCACCGGTCGGTTGGCACCACGATATTGACCGACAGCCGGTCCAGCGTGCCGTCGCCGATATTCCCCGTCGCCGACAGGCCGCCGTCCAGCGGCTTGCGGTCGATCACGCCGATGATCTGGTCGTGGCGGTAGCCGATCGAGACGATGCCCTCGCCCCAGAACCGCCGCTCGAAGGTGATCTCCGAGATCCAGCGCTGCTCGGGCACTAGGTCGACATTGCCGCCGTGCACGTTGCCGTCGTCGAAATCGGACGAGGCCACGAAGTCCTCGAAGTCCAGCTGGCCCAGCTCGCGCTCGAAGCGCACCCGCACCTGGTGGTTGGCCTTGGGCGTCCAGGTCGCCTGGAAGCGCGGCTTGGCGTAGAAGAAGCTTTCCTTGTTCGAGGCGTCGCCCGACTGCTTGATCGTCGAGGTCTCCAGCCGCAGCCCGCCCTCCAGGGTCAGCCGCGGGTTCACCCGCCAGGTGGTCTTGGTGAAGGCCTCGCCGCGCAGCTCCTCCACCTTGACCGAAGCCGAGGGCAGGGCGACCGGCGCGCCGTTCTCCACATAGGCCTGCCGGGTGTCGAGCATGTTGTAGGCCAGCTCGCCGCCGGCCTCGATGGTCAGGGCCGCGCCGGCCTCGTGGCGGACCAGGGCGCGGACGATCGATTCCGAGGAGTCGCCCTTGGCCGTGAAGCGCTGGTCCAGGCCCTCCTCGCTGTCGCTGCCGGTGGCCACGTCGTCGAAGCGCTCGAACTGGTGGATGACCCGGGTCTCCAGCGTCCATTTCGGCTTCAGCGGCCGGATCCAGGTGACGCCCAGCTCGCCCGACCTGGTGTCCTCGGCATAGTCGCTGGCCCGCAGCACGCCCGGCGAGCTGATCCTCTGCCATTCCTTCCAGTCGTGGACCCCGTACTCGGCCGTGGCCTCGACCTTGCCGCCGGCCAGCGGGCCCGAATAGTTGACCCGGGCCGTGTCGCTGCCGCCCCAGCTGTCGTTGACGAAGGCCTCGTCGCGCAGCACCGCCCCGGCCGCGTCGCGGCGGATGTTGCGGCCCACGCCGTTGGAGTCGCTGGTCGAGACGCCGTCGCTGAGCAGCACGCTCCAGCTGCGCTCGCCGCTCTTGGCGGTGAACTGGTAGCTGCCGCCCCAGACGTCGTGGCCGCCGTCGAACAGCACGTTGTTCCAGGTCAGGATCGACTGGCGGCTGGCGGCCGTCTTCAGGATGACGTTCACCACCACCGAATAGCCCTGCATGTCGATGCCCGGGGCGCCGCCGCGGATCAGCTCGATGCGGTCGACCTGGCTGGCGGGGGTGCGCTCCAGCACGTCCGAGCCGGCGTCGTTCTTCGAGGCCGGGCGGTTGTTGTTGATCAGGATGTTGCCGACCGCCCCCTCGAAGCCGCGCGCCCCCGTGCCGTCGTCGACCGTGAAGCCGGGGACCCGGTCGACCATGTCCAGGGCGGTGTTGGGCCGCTGGGCGGCGAAGAAGTCGGGGGTGAAGACCAGCACGCCCTTCTGCATGGCGTCGTCCAGCGGTGCCTGGCTGGTCGGACCGGTGGGGACCGGCGCCTGGGCGGCCTGCGGCGCGGCCTCGGCGGCTTGCGCGCCCGCCGCGGCGGTCAGGATCAGGGCGGCGGCGGTGGTCGCCAGCAGCAGGGTCTTGGTCATGGATGTCATCCCCTCAGATGTGAGGCGATACCTGCCGACCTAGGACCGTCATCTCAAGTTACAAGCCAGAAAGGTGGATTACTTCGCGGACAGATTACGCGGCGTTCATGTTGCTGGACTGGCGTGACCTGTGGATAACACTGGTGAAGGCGTCGTTAAGACTTGGGTCAGGCCCGAGAAACACTGTGGCCCCGCGGCCGGGGACACGCCCTCGCGGCGTGTCCCCAAACCTCGCCCGTCCACAGGGGACACGCCGCGAGGGCGCGTCCCCGTCGGCGCGCGCCGCTCAGGGCAGGTCCTTGAGCGCCGACGCCGCCAGGCGGGCCAGGCTCTGCTCCCGTGAGCGCAGGATCCTCAGCTTGATCTCCCGCATCAGCGTCTCGCCCGTGGTCGCGAGCCGGGCCTCGATCTCGGCGTCGGTGAGGCGGTCGAGGTCGTCGCCCGCCGGCTTGAAGGCGGCCAGATGATCGTTGGCGGGCGTCTTGGATCTGCTCATCGAAATCTCTCCTTTGGAGGGTTGGGGCGGCTCCGCCCCCCATGGGGGCGGACAGACCGCGAAGCGGTCAGGTGGGGGCAAGTGTTCGCAGGCACGGTTTCTCGATCTCACGCGGAAACCCGCTGAGGCTTGGGGAGGCGGCGGAGCGTCCAGGCCATGCCCGGTGTAGGATTTGGAGTGTACCGTTTCGGCCTGGGCCGGAGCGCTCCGCGCGGCCGGTGGACGAGAGCCTTCGGATCGCGGATTTTTAACCCGCTCCGATGGAGGCCCCCGGCGGGCAGGACGTTGGCTCCGTCCTGGACCGCGCGGGCGATTTCAGCCCGCGCCTGGTGCGTTTCGCCGTTCGGCCCCGAGGGGGTGTTCCCATCGTCCGGTCCGGACCGCCCGAGGCCCCATCCAGGACCTCCACGCTCCGCCGACCGACCCGAAGGGCCCTCCGACACCGGCCGGCGGACGCTCCCCGCTCGACCGCCCCCGCCACCCGCCAGGTCGCCAGCTGGACGGCCTCCCCGGTGGTGGGGCGAGAGTGATTATGCGGGCGTTTCGGAGGTGAGGGATCAAATTGGCCCTACGCTCGGCGTGGGCGGGCGTAGGGCGTTGAATTTGTTGGGGGCGGGGTGAGTGTGTGCTCGTGGTGAAATGGGGACTAGGGGGCCGCCGTGCGACTGAGTGACGTTAGCCCATCTGTCCGAAGTGAGTTCTCAATAGGCCGCGAGCGTGCCCTCGTCCGCGAAACCCTGATAGCGGTCGTTGATGCTCTGCTCAAATGTCGCAAGCAGCCACTCCGGAAGATCGGAGTAGTGGGCGATGCTCCAGCCGTTTCGATCGGCTGTGGTTTTCACATTATAGCTGATGCTCTGGTCGGTGATTATCAGAGTGTGCGAGTAGTCACATCGCTTGGAAACTAAGTGGTAAAGCCAGCTTTTCGAGGGGGCTACGAAGACTTCCAGCGGCTCGCCCTCGTCCTCAAATAGAATGCGATCATCGCGCACCGACCTCGGCCGCCAACCATATCCAGCGAAAAGCTCCAGGCAGAAATCCCGAAATGAATGAGGGCCGCGCCTTCCGTTGGCGAGGCCCCTTGTACCAAGCGTCGTAGTTTTCTCTTTCCTTCGTCTAGTGGGTGATCCATGGGGCGCCTTAAACTTCCATTTTCAACCACAACGGCCCGAATCGCCGCCGAGCTCAACCCTCGAGAATTGGCCGCTCGTCGTTTAAACTTCCGAGAAGGGCTGGAAGCTAGGTTTTCGCCCTCTTCCCCCGTCCTCCCCTATCCTCTATACCCCCGCCCCAATGACCCGCCTGCCGCATCATCACGGCCGCCACCACCATCCGACCTCGCCTCGCGGGATCGGCCGGGTCCGTTCGCTCTAGCGACAACCCAGCCCGAGCCCCGCCCAAGGCGGATGGGGCTTGAGCACAAGCGCCATCCGTCGAGACCTACGACCAGGACCCGACGCGCGCATGACCGACCAGACCCAGACACCCAGCGACCAGACCTTCCGTCCCGAAGCCCGCAGCCCGCGCGGCTTCGCCGACAAGCGGGCCCGCGACCTGCGGGCCGAGCGGGCGATCCTGGAGGCGGTGTCGGCGGTCTATGAGCGCTACGGCTTCGAGGCGCTGGACACCGGGGCGTTCGAATATGCCGACGCCCTGGGCAAGTTCCTGCCCGACAGCGACCGTCCCAACGAGGGGGTGTTCGCCCTGCAGGACGATGACGACCAGTGGATGGCGCTGCGCTACGACCTGACCGCGCCCCTGGCCCGCTTCGCCGCCCAGAACTGGGAGACCCTGCCCAAGCCGTTCCGCCGCTACGCCTTCGGGCCGGTGTGGCGCAACGAGAAGCCGGGGCCAGGAAGGTTCCGCGAGTTCATCCAGTGCGACGCCGACACCGTCGGCTCGGCCCGTCCGGAGGCCGACGCCGAGATCATCGCCATGGCCGTCGCCGGGCTGGAGGCGGCCGGCCTGCCGCGCGGGGCGGCGGTGCTGAAGATCAACAATCGCAAGCTGCTGAACGGCCTGCTGACCGCGGCCGGGGTCGAGACCAACGGCCAGAAGCTGTCGGTGCTGCGGGCGGTCGACAAGCTGGACCGGCTGGGCGTCGAGGGCGTGCGGCTGCTGCTGGGCGAGGGGCGCCTGGACGAGAGCGGCGCCTTCACCAAGGGCGCGGGCCTGGTCGGCAAGGCGATCGACTCGGTGCTGGACTTCGTCCAGGCCGGGTCCGGCGGGCGCTCGGAGACTTTGGCGAAGATCGCCAACGTCATCGGCGGCTCGGCCGAGGGCGACGAGGGGCTGGAGGAACTGGCCAAGATCGACGCGGCCCTGAAGAGCCTGGGCGTGGCCGACGACCAGGCGCTCTTTGAGCCGTCCATCGTCCGGGGGCTCGAATACTACACCGGCGCGGTGTTCGAGGCCGAGCTCCTGCTGTCGACCACGGACGACAAGGGGAACAAGGTCAGCTTCGGCTCGATCGGCGGCGGCGGGCGCTATGACGACCTGGTGGCGCGGTTCACGGGCCAGTCGACCCCGGCCACGGGCTTCTCGTTCGGCGTCTCGCGCCTGGCGGCGGCCCTGCGGGCGGCGGGACGCGAGCCGGGCGGCGCGGCGCGCGGGCCGGTGGTGATCATCAATTTCGACCAGGCCCACATGGGCGACTATTTCGCCGTGGCCGGCGAGCTGCGCGCGGCGGGCATCCCGGCCGAGGTCTATCTGGGGACCTCGGGCATGCGGCCGCAGATGAAATACGCCGACCGCCGCCTGTCGCCGGCCGCCATCATGCTGGGCGGCGACGAGATCGCGGCGGGCACGGTGACCATCAAGGACCTGGACCTCGGCCGCGAACTGGCCGCCGGGGTGGCGGACAACGCCGCTTGGAAGGCCGAGCGGCCCGGCCAGCAGACGATCCCGCGCGGCGAGTTGGTCGCGGCGGTCCGCAACATCATCGGGGGCTGAGGCATGAGGCTCGAGCGTACCCTTCCGGCGGCGGCGCTGGACGCCATCCGCGCCCCGTTCCTGGCCGCCGGCGCGACGCCGACCGACGCGCCGGTGCTGCAGCCGCTGGGCCTGCTGCTGGACCTGGCCGGCGAGGCCATGCGGTCGCGGCTGTTCGTGGTCTCCGGCGACGCGGGCGAGGAGGCCTGCCTGCGCCCCGACTTCACGGTCGCCATCGCCCGCCAGCACCTGGCGGCCGGCGCGCTCGAAGGCCGCTACTTCTATGAGGGCAAGGCGTTCCGCGTCGCGCCGCGCGGCTCGGATCGGGCCGAGGAGTTCCTGCAGGTCGGGGTCGAGGCCTTCGAGGCCGGCGATCCCGTGGCCGCCGACGCCGAGATCGCTGCCCTGGCCTGGGCGGCCTCGGCGGCGGGCGGTCGCGACGACCTGACCCTGCTGCTGGGCGATGTCAGCCTGTTCGGGGCCTTCGTTGACAGCCTGGGCCTGACCCCGCCGCTGGGCGCGCGGCTGAGGCGGGCCTTCGCCCGGCCGCGCCAGCTGAAGATCGAGCTGGACGGCGGCGGTGGCGAGGGGGCGGGCGAAGAGAAAAGCCGGATCGCCGCCCTGCTGGCCGGCCTGCCGGAGGCCGAGGCCTCGGCGGTGCTGCAGGAGCTGTGGTCCCTGGCCGGCATCGAGCCGGTCGGCGGCCGGCGTCCGGCCGAGATCGCCCACCGCCTGGTCGAGCGCGCCCAGGCCGCGCGGGCCGGCAAGCTGTCGGCCGGCGAGGCCGACGCGGTGCGCGCCTTCCTGGCGGTCAGCGACTGTCCGGGCGCGGCCCTGGACGCCATCTCGGCCCTGGGCGGTCCCCAGCGGGCGGGGCTGGACGCGGCCCTGGACGGCTGGCGGCGGCGGCTGGCCGGCATGACGGCGCGCGGCGTCCCCGAGGACCGCATGGTGCTGGCCGCCGCCTTCGGCCGAGCCTTCGGCTATTATGACGGCTTCCTGTTCGAGGTGCGCAGCGCCGCTCTGGACGAGGAGCGGCCGGTGGCGGCGGGCGGCCGCTATGACGGCCTGCCCGCGCGCTTGGGGGCGGAAACCAAGACCGGCGCCGTGGGCTGCATGGTGCGCCCGGCGCGAGCCTATGCGGGAGGCGGCGAATGAGCGCCCCGATGATCTTCGCCATCCCCTCCAAGGGCCGGCTGAAGGACCAGGTCGAGGCCTGGCTGGCCGAGTGCGGCTTCAAGCTGGAGATGTCGGGCGGCGCGCGCGGCTATAGCGCCGAGCTGTCGGGCCTGCCGGGGGTGTCGGTGCGGCTGCTGTCGGCCGGCGACATCGCCGCGGGCCTGGACAGCGGCGAGCTGCACCTAGGCGTCACCGGCGAAGACCTGCTGCGCGAGCGCGGCGAGGACATGGACGAACGGGTCATGCTGCTGCGGGCCCTGGGCTTCGGCCGCGCCGACCTGGTGGTCACCGCCCCCAAGAGCTGGCTGGACGTCGACACCATGGCCGACATCGACGAGGTGGGCCACGCCCATCTGGCCAAGACCGGCCGGCGCCTGCGCGTGGCCACCAAGTACGTCACCCAGACCCGGGCCTTCTTCGCCCGCCACGGCGTGGCCGACTATCGGATCGTCGAGAGCAGCGGGGCCACCGAGGGGGCGCCGGCGGCCGGGGCGGCCGAGCTGGTGGTCGACATCACCACCACCGGCGCGACCCTGGCGGCCAACGGTCTGAAGATCCTGTCCGACGGGGTGATCCTCAAGAGCCAGGCCCAACTGACCGCCTCGCTGATCACGCCGTGGACGGACGGCCAGGTCGACTCGCTGGCGCGGCTGTTGTCCGTGGTCGAGGCCAAGGGCCGGGCGGCCCGACTGGCCACCCTGGTCTGGCCGGCCGAGCAGGACGCCGCGGGCCAGGCGGCCGTGGCTCCGTTCGTCGGCCAGGGCGCGCGGCGGGCCAACGGCGCCCTGCTGGCCACGGCCGACCTGTTCGAGGCGGCCGCCGCCCTGGGCGCGGCCGGAGTCGAGCCGGTCACCGTCTCGCGCCCGGACTATGTGTTCGAGTCGCGGTCGGCCGTGCTGGACAAGCTTCGCCAGAGGCTGTTTCGGTAAGTTTTGACTGAGTTGTCAAAAAATGGCTGAGAGATCAGCGATAAGTTTGACCCGCCGGTCCAATCTAACGGTTTTGTGTCAAAAATAACGCCAAGCCCGCCGGATTCACGATCGTTGCCGTTGACACCATCTCGGATTTGCCGTTTCTAACCCTTGCAAGGAAGAAACGAGCCCAAAGAGAGCTCCCTTCCTTCGGCGTTTCGGGGAGGAAACGCCCACCTAGATCGAGTGATCGAGAAATAGCTGGACCCGTCGCGATTATCCCCCGCGACGGGTTTAGTGTTTTCCGGGTTCGGCTCAACGTTTTTGACGACATCGATAAAAACGCTGTTTGGCTTTCGGAGCCGCGTTTTCGGCCGCCCGATCGCCTGGTCGTATCGAGCCCGAACGCGGGCAATTTGGCCCAGCCAGTGACCAGGTCCTTCCGGCGGGCCTCGAGCGTCCGGCGCGCTGGTCCACATCACCTTCTAAGCGCGCGAAGGCCCGGATGCGGCCGCGTCGGAGCTCGGTTGGGCCTCGGACAGCAGCCACGCCACGAGGTCGGCCGGCTCTTGCCGCACCTCCCGCTCGTGCAGAAGCGCGAAATGCCAATCGGCGTCGGCCAACGCATGGTCGAACGGCGCGGCCAGACGGCCGTCGTCGACCATCGGCTTGAACAGGCTGCGCGGCAGCAGCGCAGCGCCCTGGCCGGCCAGGGCGGCGTTCGCGTTCAGCTCATGGCTGGGATAGTCCACGGCCCCAAATTGAAACCGGCGGTCGGCGGGGGCGCCGGCTTCGCTCAGCCATAGCGGCCAGTCCGGATGCGGCAACAGGATGAGCCGCTCCAGGTCCGAAGGCTGGACGATGCGATGCCGCGCGACCAGGTCCGGCCTGAGCATGGGCGTCAGGTCGACGGGAAACAGCGGGTGCGACGTCCAGCCGGGCCAGGGGCCGCCGCCGGTTCGGATCGCGACATCGAAGCCGCTCCCGGAGCGCAGGTCCGTCGATACGTCGAGCTCGATGGCGATGCGGGGATTGTCGGCTTGATACCGTTCCAGGCGCGGAGCCAGCCAATGCGAGGCGAAGCTCGGCGGCGCCGTGATGCGGATAACGGGGCGGGCGTCGTGGAAGGCCTCGAGCGCCAGGTCGATGTCGTCCAGGGCGCGATCGACGCGCGCCGCGAGCGCGATCGCGTCGTCGGTGGCGGTCGCGCGAGGTCCTCTGCGCACGAACAGCGGCTTTCCTAGGTCCTGTTCCAGCGTGCGGATGCGCAGGCTGACGGCGGCCGGCGTCAGGAACAGGGTCTGGGCCGCCGCGGCGAAGCTGCCGGACCGCACGCACTCGCCCAGGATCCGCAGGGATTCCAAAGAGGGACGCTTCACAAGCCATCCTTGTCGTGATCGTAAGAAACCCGCGTTTTGCCGTCGCCGGCCAGGGTGTCAGAGGAGGTCGTCCACACGCCTACATAAGGAGCCGCGCACTTGTCCCTGCAATCCCGTCCGCTCTTCGACCTGTCCATTCACCTGCACCCGATGATCGAACTGGGTCGGACGCCGGCCGGCGATCGCCGAGTCTATCCCGTTTCGGGCGGCGTCTTCGAAGGCGACCGATTGAAGGGCGTGGTTTCCCCGCTCATCGGATCCGACCTCCTCCTGCTCAGGGCCGACGGCGCGTTCCAGCAGGATGTTCGTCTCCTCCTGGTGACCGAGGACGACGCCCCGATCCTGATGACCTACCGCGGCGTCCGCCGGGCTTCGGCCGAGGTCGATCAACGCCTCGCCCGCGGAGAGATCGTGGACAGCTCGGACTATTATCTCCGCACGACCCCCTATTTCGAGACATCCGCGGAAAAATATGGCTGGCTCAACGGCATAGTTGCCGTTGCGCGGGGCGGGCGGATTCCAGGCGGCGTCCGCTACGAAGTCCACGAGATCCTGTGACGCGGGGTTCATGCGCTGGGGACACGCCGCGAGGGCGTGTCCCCGCCCCAACTACCAGATCCGGACCCGGTCCTCCGGCGCGACGTACAGCTTGTCGCCCGGCTTGACGCCGAAGGCGCTGTACCAGCCGTCCTGGTTCCGGATCGTGCCGTTGACGCGGTAATAGGCCGGCGAGTGGGGGTCGCTGACCACCTGCTGGCGCAGCGCGTCGTCGCGGATCTTCGAGCGCCAGACCTGGGCCCAGCCGAGATAGACGCGCTGGTCGCCGGTGAAGCCGTCGAGCACCGGGGCCGGCTTGCCGTCCAGCGAGGCGTGGTAGGCCTGAAGCGCGAAGGCCAGGCCGCCCATGTCGCCGATGTTCTCGCCCATGGTCAGCTGGCCGTTGACCTTGGCGCCGGGCAGGGGCTCGAACGCGCCGTACTGGGCGCCCAGCTTGTCGGCCTGGGCCTTGAACTTGGCGGCGTCCTCGGCGGTCCACCAGTCGCGCAGCACGCCCTTGCCGTCCGACTTGCGGCCCTGGTCGTCGAAGCCGTGGCTGATCTCGTGGCCGATCACCCCGCCGATGCCGCCGTAGTTGACGGCCGGGTCGGCGTCCGGATGGAAGAACGGGGCCTGCAGGATAGCGGCCGGGAAGACGATCTCGTTATTGACCGAGTTGTAGTAGGCGTTGACCGTCTGCGGGGTCATGCCCCACTCGGTCTTGTCGACCGGCTGGTTCAGGCGCTCGACGTCGTGGCGCCATTCGAAGGCGCCCGAGCGCAGGGCGTTGCCGTAGACGTCGTCGGCCTTGATCACCAGCTTGGAATAGTCGCGCCACTTGTCGGGATAGCCGATCTTGACGGTAAACTGGGCCAGCTTGTCCTCGGCCTGGGCCTTGGTCTGCGGCGACATCCAGTCCAGCGTCTCCAGGCGCGCCTTCAGCACCCCGCGGATGTTGCCGACCAGGTCGATCATCTTGGCCTTGGACTCCGGCGGGAAGTAGCGGGCCACGTAGACGCGGCCGACCGCCTCGCCCAGCTGGTCGTTGACCGAGGCGACGGCGCGCTTCCAGCGCGGCTTCTGCTCGGGCTGGCCCGCCAGGGTCTTGTTGCGGAACGCGAAGCTGGCGTCGACGAAGCGCTTGGACAGCAGCGGCGCGGCGCCGTCGGCGACCTTGAACGCCTGCCAGGCCTTCAGGGTGTCGAGCGGGGTGTCGGCGTAGATCCTGGCGAACTTGGGGAAGGCGGTGTTGGTGGTCACCACCACGCGGTCGATCTGCGGCAGCTCGGTCCCGACCATGTAGCGGTTCCAGGCGAAGCCCGGGGTCAAGGCCTGGAGCTCGGCCAGGGTCATGGGGTTGTAGGTCTTGTCGCGGTCGCGGCGCTCGGCGCGGGTCCAGGAGGCCTCGGCCAGCTGGGTCTCGAAGGCGACGATCGCCTTGGCGTTCTCGGCCGGCTTGTCCCAGCCGACCAGGGTCAGCATCTGGGCGACATAGGCCTCGTAGGCGGCCTTCTTCTCCGCGAACTTGGCGTCGAGATAGTAGTCGCGGTCGGGCAGGCTGAGGCCGCCGGTGGCGGCGTAGACGGCGTAGCGCGTCGGGTTCTTGGCGTCGGGGCTGATGCCCAGGCCCAGGATCGCCGAGAAGCCGGTGGTGGGGTTGCGGCCCATCAGGGCGGTGAAGTCGTCCTTGGTCCCGACCTTGCGGATGTCGGCCAGTTCGGGGGCGATCGGCTTGGCGTCGAGCTTTTCGGCCAGGGCCTCGTCCATGAAGGCCTTGTAGGCGGCGCCGATCTTGACCGTGTCGGCGTCGGGCGACTTGGCCGAGGCCGCTTCGGTGATGATCGCCTTGGTGCGGGCTTCCGACAGCTCGGCCAGCTTGTCGAAATTGCCGTAGCGGGTGCGGTCGCTGGGGATGGCGGTGTTGGCGTCCCAGGTCCCGTTGGCGAACTTGTAGAAGTCGTCGCCCGGCTTGGCCGAGCGGTCCATGCCGGCGATGTCGAAGCCCCAGGCCCCGTAGCGCGGCGACTCCAGCGACATCGTCGGGGCGCCGGCCGTCGGCGTGTCGGCGGCGACGAACAGCGACTGCAGGGTGCAGGCCGCGTTCAGGCAGGCGTGGTCGTGGTCTTCGCGGGCGTCCGCCCCGAAGGCGGACAGGGACAGCGCGGCCATGGCGGCGGCGGCGAACCAGATTCGTTTCATGAAGCAGCGATCCGTTGAAAAACCGAACCGCGACTTGGCCATCAACCGGGGCGTTTCGTCCCTTACTTTTTTGTCATGTTTCAGTGGTCGTGGTGCATGCCGGCCATCGGGTCGGCTCCGGCGGCGTTCGGGGCGGCCGATACCACGGCCAGCTCGATGCGGATCCGCCGCCCGCCGTCGAACACCAGGGTCAGCGGAACCTTGCCGCCCGGCGCCTGGGCGCGGGTCAGGCCCATCAGCATCAGGTGATAGCCGCCGGGCGCGAAGGCGACGCTGGCCCCCGGCGCGACCCTCAGCCCGTCGGTCACCGGCCGCATCGAGGCGATCCCGTCCGCCTGGCTGGTCTGGTGCAGGGTCACCGACCGCGCGGCCGGGCTCTGGACCATCAGCAGCTTGACCGGCTTGGCGCCGACATTGACCAGGGTCAGGTAGCCGACCCCGTTCATGCCGGCCTTGGCCGGGCGAGTCCAGGGATGGCGGATCTCGATCCCGCCGACGCGATAGTCGGCGGCCTGGGCGGGCGCGAAGGCGACCAGGGCGACGGCGAAGGCCAGGACGAGGCGGTTCATGACAGTTCTCTGCATCGAAGCTTCATGCCCGGTTCGGCGGGCGTTGGTAAGGCGACCTGTTGAAACGATGACGATGTCGAGCTCGACGTCATCGAACTCGCCTCCGATGTTGTCATCCCGGTCGCGGCGAAGCGGAGGTCGACAGCCGAGGCCGTGCGTGGTCCTCGTCCTTCGACAAGCTCAGGATCAGGGCCATTTATAGACCTCGCCAGTAGAAAACCTCATCCTGAGCTTGTCGAAGGACGAGGTTTTCGGTCCTCGGACGTGAAGGTCTCCCCTAATGCACCGACGCCGCCGACGCCGGCCGCTTCGGGGCCAGGGCCAGCATGCCGCGGGCGATCTCCTGCTCGCCGATCAGGGCGTGGTCGGCGCCCATGCCGGTCAGCAGGTCGACGTCGTTGTCGGTATAGGCGCGGGCGATGATCTTGACCCTGGCGTTGGCGGCGCGGGCCTGTTCGATGATCCGCGCGGCCTCGAACGGGCTGGGCACGGCGACGAACAGGTGGGTGGCCTCGGCCAGGCCGGCCCGCAGCAGCACCTCTGGTCTGACGGCGTTGCCCTGGACAGCCTCGAAGCCGCCGGCCCGCAGCGCGTCGGCCCGCTCGCTTTCGTCCTCGATCACCACCAGCGGCATGCGGCCCTTCAGGCCCTCGGCCACGGCCTTGCCGACCCGGCCGTAGCCGACCAGCACGCCGTGCGGCTGGGCCGCCAGCGCCGGAGCCGCCGGTTCGCCCGCCCGCCCGGCCAGTCGGGGCAGCACCTTGTCCAGCACGGCGAACAGCAGCGGGTTGAGGAGGATCGACAGGATCGCCCCGGCCAGGATCAGGTCCTGGCCGTCCTTGGGCAGCAGCTTTAGCGACACGCCCAGGCCCGCCAGGATGAACGAGAATTCGCCGATCTGGGCCAGGCTGGCCGAAATGGTCAGGGCCACGCTCTGCGGGCGCTTGAAGGCGATGACGATCAGCCAGGCGGCCAGCGACTTGCCGATCACGATGATCGCCAGGGTGGCCAGCACGGCCAGGGGCTCGCGCAGGATCACCGACCAATTGAACAGCATGCCGATCGACACGAAGAACAGCACGGCGAAGGCGTCGCGCAGGGGCAGGGTCTCGTTGGCGGCCTGTTGGCTGAGCTCGCTCTCGGCCATGATCATGCCGGCGAAGAAGGCTCCCAGGGCGAACGACACGCCGAACAGCGCCGCCGAGCCGAACGCGACTCCTAGAGCAATGGCCAGCACCGCCAGCCGGAACAGCTCGCGCGAACCGGTGTGGGCGATGCGGTGCAGGATCCACGGGATCACTCGGCGCCCGACGACCAGCATCAGCGCCACGAAGGCGACCACCTTGCCGATGGTCATGGCGAAGGCGCCGAACAGGCCCCCGGGTCCCGGCGGCGGGGCCTCGCCGCCCAGGATCCCCGACAGGGCCGGCAGCAGCACCAGGGCCAGCACCATGGCCAGGTCCTCGACGATCAGCCAGCCGACCGCGATGCGGCCGCGGTCGGTCTCGATCAGCCGCCGCTCCTGCAGGGCGCGCAGCAGCACCACGGTGGAGGCCACCGACAGGGCCAGGCCGAAGACGATCCCGGCCCCCAGCGTCCAGCCCAGCAGGTGGGCCAGGCCGATCCCCATCGCCGTGGCCGCCAGGATCTGCACGACGGCGCCGGGAATGGCGATCTTGCGCACCGCCATCAGATCCTTGACCGAGAAGTGCAGCCCCACCCCGAACATCAGCAGGATCACCCCGATCTCGGCCAGCTGCGGGGCCAACTCCTGGTCGGCGACATAGCCGGGGGTGAACGGGCCGACGACCACGCCGGCCACCAGATAGCCGACCAGCACCGGCAGCTTCAGGCGGTTGGCGATGGCGCCGAACACGAAGGCCAGGCCCAGGCCGGCGACGATGGTGGCGATCAACGAGGTATGGTGCAAAGGCGCTCCTTGACGGTCAACGTTTTCGGGCGTAGTCAACCAATATGGGTGAGCCGACCTGGAGCGCCAGATGCCCCACGCCAAAATTCTCCTGCCGGCCCAGTGCCGGGGTGCGCGCGGCCTGCTCAGCTGGTCGCAGGGCGAGTTGGCTGACCGGGCTGGCGTATCGCGCAGCACGGTCAAGGACTTCGAGACCGAGCGCCACGCCCTGCACCATAGCACCGAACGCCTGCTGATCGACGCGCTGGAAGCCGGCGGCGTCGCGCTGATCCCGCCGGGAGGCGGCGAAGGGGCCGAGGCCGGGGCGGGCGTGAGACTGAAGATCGCCAGCTAGAACGCGCGAAGAGGGGCAGGGGCACGTGAACCACGCGATATCGCCGGCGGACTACAAGGACCTGGTGCTGTTCCTGGCCACGGCGGGCATCGTCGCGCCGCTGTTCAAGCGGCTGAAGCTGAACCCGATCCTCGGCTTCCTGATCGCCGGCGTGATCCTGGGACCGTTCGGCCTGGGGGCGCTGAGCCACACCTTCCCGTGGCTGGACTACGTCACCGTCGACAACCCCCAGGAAATCGCCCAGCTGGCCGAGTTCGGGGTGGTGTTCCTGCTGTTCATGATCGGGCTGGAGCTGTCATGGGAGCGGCTGCGCCTGATGCGCAAGCTGGTGTTCGGCCTGGGCGCCCTGCAGATGATCGGCTGCTCGCTGGCCCTGGGGGCGATCGGCATGGCCCTGGGCCAGCCGCCGGTGGCGGCCCTGGCGATCGGCGCGGCCCTGACCCTGTCGTCCACCGCCATCGCCGTGCCGGTGCTGGTCGAGCGCAAGCGGCTGCACGCCGAGGGCGGGCGGGCGACCTTCTCGGTGCTGCTGTTCCAGGACCTCGCGGTGGCCCCGATCCTGATCACCCTGGCGATCCTGGGCCGGGGCGACGGCACGTTCGGCCTGGGCGACCTGGTGGCCCTAGGGCCGGCGGTGATCGGCCTGGGGGTGATCGTGCTGTTCGGCCGCCTGGCGCTGCGGCCGATGATGCGCTCGGTGGCCAAGGCCAAGAGCGAAGAGATGTTCATGGCCGCCTGCCTGCTGGTGATCATCGGGGCGGGGCTGGTGGCGTCGCTGTCGGGCCTGTCGATGGCCCTGGGCGCCTTCGTGGCCGGCATCCTGCTGGCCGAGACCGAGTACCGCCACGAGGTCGAGGTCAAGATCGAGCCGTTCAAGGGCCTGCTGCTCAGCCTGTTCTTCGTGTCGCTGGGCATTCGCCTGGACCTGTCGCTGCTGGTCGCCTCGCCGGCCCTGGTGCTGGGCGTCGCCGTCGGGCTGGTCGTGGTCAAGGGGGTGATGATCATGGGGCTGGGCCGGCTGTTCGGCCTGTCGAACCGGGCGTCCATCGAGGCGGCCCTGACCCTGGCGGCCGGCGGCGAGTTCGCCTTCGTGATCCTGGACAACGCCATGGCGGCCAGCGTGGTCTCCGACCAGGTCGGCCAGGCCGTGCTGGTGGCCGCAACCCTGACCATGTTCCTGATCCCGCTGCTGTCGGGCCTGGGCGGGCGGCTGGCCAGGAAGGCGGCGGCGCCGGTCAGCGAGGCGCCCGACCTGGTGGGCCTGCACAGCGAGGAACCGGCCGGCCGGGTGCTGGTGGTCGGCTATGGCCGCGTCGGGCGGCTGGTCGGCGACATGCTGGACCGCCACGACCTGCCCTGGATCGCCATCGACCGCGACCCGAGCTTCGTCCAGCAGGGCCGCCGCGCCGGCCACCGCGTCTATTTCGGCGACGCCTCGCGGGTCGAGCTGCTCGAGCGCTGCGGCCTGGACCACGCCCGGGCGGTGGTGGTGACCATGGACTCGCCGGAAGCGGCCGAGGCGGTGGTGGCCACGGCGCGCGGCCATCGCCCCGACCTGACCATCGTCGCCCGGGCCCGCGACGCCCGCCACGCCGCCCGGCTCTACGAGCTGGGCGCCACCGACGCCGTGCCCGAGACCATCGAGGCCAGCCTGCAGCTGTCGGAAGCCGTGCTGGTCGACATCGGCGTGCCCATGGGCCTGGTCATCGCCTCGATCCACGAACGCCGCGACGAATACCGCAAGGTCCTGAACCGGCCCGACGCCCTGGGCGGGAAGAGGAAGCGGCTGCGGGACGCGGGTAGGGTCTAGGGCGTTTAGCCCGGTGCTTGGTCCTCGTCCTTCGACAAGCTCAGGATGAGGACCATTGTCTAGGCGGCGGCAGTCGAAAACCTCATCCTGAGCTTGTCGAAGGACGAGGTTTTCGTTTCCCGGATCTGAATGTCGGTCAGATCCAGGCGGTCGATCTATTTGTCGGCCAAGATCTTCGCGATCATCTTCTCGGCGTTGTCGTTGGCCGGGTTGAGCGCCAGCGAGCGGCGGTATTCGGCGATGGCCCCGGCCTTGTCGCCGGTCGCCGCCAGCGCCTCGGCGTAGCTGTCGTGGGCGTTGGCGCTGTCGGAGTGCTGGGCGACATTGTAGCCGAACAGCGCCTTGGCTTCGGCGGGGCGCGGCGCGAACAGCAGGCGGTAGCCCCAGCCGTTGACGCGCTCCTCGGTGAGATGAAGCTCCGGAAAGCGGCGGCGGGCGTCGGCGACCGAGGCGGCGACGTCGGCGTAACGGCTCTGCTCCAGCGCGGCCTCCAGCGCCGCCAGCCCCTTGGGCCGACCGAACAGCGCCTCGTGCGCGGCGTCGGCGGCCGACTGCAGCGCGCCCTCGAGCCCTGCGCGATTGGCCAGCAGAACGATGCCGTAGCCCTTGTCCGGATAGAAATCGCAGTAGCTCGAGAAGCCGAACGTGCCGCCGCCGTGGCGCAGATAGACCTGGCTGTCGGCGGTCTTGGCGATCATCCAGTGGAAGCCGATCGCGCCGGTGTCGGGCGAGCCCCAGGCCGGCTGGTGGGTCAGGGTGACGGCGGGATCGCGCGCCGCCAGTTGCGCGGCGAGGTAGCGGGCCATGTCCGCCGTCGAATAGCGCAGCCCGCCGGCCGCGCGGACCACGGGGGCGGTGAGCGCCGGCGTCGCGGGGCCGCTGAGGTCGTACCCCTGTGCGACCAGGGCGGCCGATGGCGCGGCGACGCCCGAGGCCATGCCCAGCGGCCGCTCGACATACTGGGCCAGCAAGGCCTCGTACGGTCGGCCGTAGAGCCGTTCCAGCACGATCCCGACCAGTTGCGAGGCGACGTTGGAGTGGCGCGGCGCCGCACCGGGCGTGTCGACCAGGCTGACCGTGCGCAGGTCGGCCATCAGCGTTTGGGACGTATAGCCGTCGAGGAGCTTGGCGGCGATGAACGGGATCTGTTCCGGCTTGGCGTCGCCGATCGCCTGGCGCCAGTCGGGCAGGTTGTCCGGCAGGGCCGAGGTGGTGTCGACCAGGTCGATCAGCCGCACGGGCCGGTCGCCGCGCGCGAGGTTGTCGTAGCCCGGAGGCAGGTGTTTGCGCACGTCGTCGGAGGCGGCCGCGCGGCCCTCCAGGATCGCGTGGGCCAGCAGCAGGCCGGTGAAGGTCTTGGAGATCGAGCCGATCTCGTAGACGCTGCGCTCGGTCGCCGGCGTGGAGCCGCCGCGCGCGATCAGGCCGGCGTTGTGAAAGCGGGTGCGTCCGCCATGCACGACGGCGGCGGAGATCCCGTCGACGCGGCCCGCCCGCACGAACTCCGCGACGATCGTTCCCACCGGATCCGCCGTCCCGGCCGCGTTCGCCGCACCGGACAGCGCCAGCGGAATCGCCGGCGCCAGGGCGAGCAACTCGCGCCGCGCCAGGCCGCTCGCGCGCGGGGGCAGGCTCGAGGTCGGGGAAGTCCGGGGGATGAAACTCATCAATGAGGTCCGCTGCCGAGGTTCGGACGGCAACCTAGGGGCGATGCGGTCTTCGACATAGTGACATCGGGTTCACCTGCGGAGCACGACCTTCGCCGGAGCTTGCGATCGTCCCGATTTCGTATATAACTGACTCGTCAGTTATATACATCGAGCGCCCGCACCATGCAGACCGGCCAGCCCAAGTGGCGACGACGCAGCGAGGCCCGGCCCGGCGAGATCATCGCCGCGGCGCTGGAGGTATTCTCCGAAAAGGGCTTCGCCGCCGCGCGGCTGGACGACATCGCCGCCCGGGCCGGGGTCTCCAAGGGGGCGCTCTACCTCTATTTCGAAACCAAGCAGGACCTGTTTCGGGCGGTGGTGCGCGAGACGATCGTCCCCAACCTGGCCACCGTCGCCGGCTTCATCGCCCAGAGCCCGCTGCCGTTCGGCCACCTGATCCGCCTGGCCTTCGCCCGCGTCGCCGAGGTGATCACCGAGGGCCGGTTGGGCGCGGTGGCCAAGATGGTGATCGGCGAGTCGCGCAACTTCCCGGAGCTGGCCAAGGTCTGGCACGAGGACGTGGTCTCGGTGATGCTGGGGGCGATCAGCGCGGCGGTGGCCGCCGCCCAGGCGCGCGGCGAGGTGCGGCCCGGCGATCCCCAGCTCTACGTGTTCAGCCTCGCCGGGCCCCTGCTGCTGGGCGTGCTGTGGCGCGAAGTGTTCGTGCCGGTCGGGGTCAAGCCGATCGACCTGAAGGCCCTGCTGGCCCAGCACGCCGAGGTCGTCCTGCAGGGCATGCTGGTCAAGCCGGAGGAGGGCGCATGAAGCCGCCGGTCCGCATCGTCCTGGTCGTGGCCGCCGTCGGCCTGGCCGGCTTCGTCGCCTGGCGGCTCTGGGGCCCGGATGCGGCCCATCCCCGGCGGCTGTCGGGCTATGTCGAGGGCGAGACGCTTTATGTCGGCGCCTCGGCGGCCGGTCCGGTCAGCACGGTGTCGGTGCAGCGCGGCCAGCGGGTCGCCGCCGGCCAGCCGCTGTTCGCCCTGGACGCCGCCCAGTTGGTCGCCGCCCGCGACCAGGCCGCCTCCCAGGCCGCCGCCGGCCAGTCCCAGGCCCTGGACGCCGCCAAGGGCCAGCGGCCCGACGAGCTGGCGGTCTACGACGCCCAGCGCGCCGCCGCCGCCGCGGCCCTCGCCGAGGCCCAGGCCGATTACAACCGGGTCGCGCCGCTGGCCGCCAAGGGCATCTACGCCCCCGCCCGCCTCGACCAGGCGCGCGCCGCCCTGAAGACCGCTCAAGCCAATGTCCGCACCGTCGAGCAGCAGCGTCGGGTCGGGACCCTGGGCGCGCGGCCCGACGCCGTCCGCGCCGCCGAAAGCCAGGCCGCGGCGGCCCGCGACCAGCTGGCGGTCGCCCAGAGCCGCCTGGACCAGATCAGCCCCAGGGCCCCGGCCGCCGCCCGGGTGCAGGACGTCTTCTACCAGCCCGGCGAGTGGGTGGCGGCCAACCAGCCGGTGGTGGCCCTGCTGGTCGACGACCGGGTGCGCCTGCGCTTCTACGTGCCTCAGGCCGAGGTCGCGCTCTATCGCCCGGGCACGCGGATCGCCTTCGCCTGCGACGGCTGCGGGGCGGGCCTCGGCGCACGGATCAATTTCGTCAGTCCCCGGGCGGAGTTCACCCCGCCGGTGATCTACAGCCGCGACGCCCGCGACCGGCTGGTGTTCCTGGTCGAGGCCCTGCCGGACCATCCGGCCGACCTGCCGCCCGGCCTGCCGGTCGACGTGGTCCCGCTGAAGGCGGCGGGCCAGTGAGCGCCGCCGACCTGGCCGTCGACGTGCGCGGCCTGGACAAGTCGTACGGCGACAAGCATGTGGTCCAGGACCTGACCATCCAGGTGGGGGCGGGCAAGATCACTGGCTTCCTGGGCCCCAACGGCTCGGGCAAGACCACCACCCTGCGCATGCTGTGCGGCCTGCTGACCCCGGACGACGGCGAGGGGACGGTGCTGGGCCTGGACTTTCGGCGGCGCGCCGAAGCGGTCAAGCGCCAGACCGGCTACATGACCCAGAAGTTCTCGCTCTACGAGGACCTGTCGATCCGCGAGAACCTGGACTTCACGGCCCGGATCTACGGCCTGGACCGCCGTCGGGAGCGGGTGGACGAAGCCCTGGACCGCCTGGGCCTGGCCAACCGCCAGAAACAGCTGGCCGGCAGCCTGTCCGGCGGCTGGAAGCAGCGCCTGGCCCTGGCCGCCTGCGTGCTGCACGAGCCGCGCCTGCTGCTGCTGGACGAACCCACGGCGGGCGTGGACCCCCAGGCAAGAAGGGAGTTCTGGGATGAGATCCACGCCCTGTCGGCCGAGGGCCTGACCGTCATGGTCTCGACCCACTACATGGACGAGGCCGAGCGCTGCCACGACATCGCCTACATCGCCTATGGCAAGCTGATGGCGCGCGGCACCCTGGGCGAGGTGATCGGCCAATCGGGCCTGACGACCTTCCGGGCAGAGGGGCCCGGCGCCGATCGCCTGGGCCGCGAGCTGGCCAGGGCGCCGGGCGTGGCCATGGCCGCGCCGTTCGGCGCCGCCCTGCACGTCAGCGGCCAGGACCGCGCGGCGCTGGAGGCGGCCATCGCCCCCTATCGCAAGCCGCCGCTGACCTGGACCGAGGTCTCGCCCACCCTCGAGGACGTGTTCATCCAGCTGATGGCCTCGTCGAAGGACAACTTCCAATGAGCGCCCCAATGGGCGCCCCAATGGACGCCAAGCCTTCCGATCCGGCGGCGCCCGTCGATCGCGGCCTGTCGCTGAACCGCATCCTGGCGGTGCTGACCAAGGAGTTCATCCAGCTCACCCGCGACCGGCTGACCTATGCGATGATCCTGGTCATGCCGATCGTCCAGCTGCTGCTGTTCGGCTACGCCATCAACAGCGACCCGCGCGACCTGCCCACGGCGGTGCTGGTGCAGGACCATGGACCGATGGCCCGCTCGGCGCTCTCGGCCCTGGCCCACAACGGCTATTTCAAGATCGTCCGCGAGGCCGCCTCGCCCGAGGAACTGGACCAGGCCATCGCCCGGGGCGAGGTGCAGTTCGCCCTGACCATCCCCGCCGACTTCACGCGGCGCGTGGTGCGCGGCGACGACGCCCAGATCCTGGTCGAGGCCGACGCGTCCGACCCCGCCGCCACCGGCGGAGCTATCGCCGCACTGGCCAACCTTCCGCGCACGGCGCTTTCCCGCGACCTCGTGGGGGCCGCCGGGCGACGGGACGAGGACCCGTTCGAGGTGGTGATCCACCGACGCTACAATCCCGAGGCCATCACCGCCTACAACATCGTGCCCGGCCTGCTGGGCGTGGTGCTGTCCCTGACCCTGGTGATGATGACCTCGCTGGGCATGACCCGCGAATATGAGCGCGGCACCATGGAGAGCCTGCTGGCCACCCCGGCCAAGCCGATCGAGGTGATGATCGGCAAGCTGTCGCCCTATGTGGTGGTCGGCCTGATCCAGACGGTGGTGATCCTGGTCCTGGCGCGGGTGCTGTTCTCGGTGCCGATGGCCGGCGGCTGGGACGCTCTGGCTCTGGGGGTGGTGCTGTTCATCCTCGGGTCGCTGTCGCTGGGCTTCCTGATCTCCACCGTGGCCCGCAACCAGCTGCAGGCCGTGCAGATGTCATTCTTTTACATTCTGCCGTCGATCCTGCTTTCGGGCTTCATGTTCCCGTTCCGGGGCATGCCGGCCTGGGCCCAGGCCCTGGGCAGCGTGATTCCCGTGACCCATTTTCTGAGGGTGGTGCGGGGGTCTTTACTTAAAGGACTGGGGCTTGTGGACCTGTGGACAAGTCTTGCCGCCCTGGCGGTATTTGTCGTGGCGATCGCCGCCGCCGCCATGTCGCGCTACCGCAGGACGCTCGACTGAGGTAGCCGGCGCCCATTGTGCGCTGCGGTGGAGTTCCTGGCCGGACGTGACGTTTTTACGCGCCTCGAAGGGGCAAAACGTGCTCAAGGCCTTGCGCTGCGCGGATTCACGTGCGAACCGGTACCGCGCTGGCGCTTTTTCCGGGACAGTCAGCCGAAACGCTCGGAAGTTGATTCTGCGGGGGCGGTCAGGTGTTCGCGGCGTCGTCTCTAGGGGATGCCGAAACCTGGCGGGTGTTGCTCTGCTGACACTTTCGCGGATCGCGCGCCTTGGTATAACAATGCTCGGTCGGTCTCGGCCGGTGCAGGGCAATAGAGGGCTCTTGATATGAAACTTCAACTCCTGGCGGGGGTGGCTCTGGCCGCGGTGTTCGCCGCTGGCGCCGCTTCGGCCCAAGAGACCGGCTGGTACGGCGCGGTCGACCTTGGCTACCACTGGCCCGAGGGCATCAATACCGAATCCGAGCAGAACGTGCGGGACGGCGCCCCGGCGCACTGGACCTGGGCGACGGATAACGACTGGGCCGGCTTCGTCCGCCTGGGCTACCAGTTCAACCCGAACTGGCGCGCCGAAGTCGAGGGCGGCTATCGCCCCGGCGACCTGCTCAGCGTCCGTGGCAACCCGGTCCGTCAGCAGCCGATCGGCCTCTGCACCCCCGGCGTGACCCGCACCACGGCCGCCCCGAACTGCGGCAGCCCGTCGGGCTCGATCGATTCCTGGTCGCTGATGGTCAACGTCCTGTACGATTTCGCGCCGGACTCGTGGATCAACCCGTTCCTGGGCGCCGGTGTCGGCATCAACCGCCTGGACGTCAGCGCGCTGGGTCAATACAGCGGCGTCGGCCCGGTCACCGCGACCAACCCGGCGATCCAGAACCTGACCGCCGACGACGACGACATCGCCGTCGCCTGGCAAGCTATCGCCGGCGCCTCGATCAAGGCGACCGACAAGCTGAAGGTCGACGTGACCTACCGCTGGTTCGCGACCCAGGATCATGCCTGGCAGACCACCAGCTCGGGCCCGATCAACCCCGGCACGTTCGAGGGCCAGTACAAGGACCAGTCGCTGACCGTCGGTCTGCGGTACTCCTTCGCCGCCCCGCCGCCGCCGCCGCCTCCCCCGCCGCCGCCGCCCCCGCCGCCTCCCCCGCCGCCTCCGCCTCCGCCCCCGCCGCCTCCGCCGGTGGCGCAGTACGAAGCGCGCGAATTCATCGTCTACTTCCCGTTCGATCAGTACGTGCTGACGCCGGAAGCCCAGTCGGTGGTTTCGGAAGCTGCGAACTACGCGACCTCGGGCAAGGCCACCAAGCTGGTGGTTGTCGGTCACACCGACACCTCGGGTTCGCCGAAGTACAACGCCAAGCTCTCGGAGCGTCGTGCGAAGGCCGTGGCTGACGCCCTGGTCGGCGCCGGTGTCGCCGCTGACACCCTGGCCGTTGACTGGAAGGGCGAAAGCGCCCCCGCCGTCGCCACCGGCGACGGTGTGAAGGAACCGCTGAACCGCCGTTCCACGATCTCGATCAACTTCTAAGATCAAGATCGTCACTAAGGTTGAGGGCCCGGCGGCGACGCCGGGCCCTTTTCTTTTGGGCGTTGATCGGCGGGACGCGGCGGTTGGTGCGCCGCTTGAGGCGTCGCGCCCGGGCCATCCTCCCGAAGAAGCCCGCCGTTCGGGCGCATTGGATTGGCAAGCGCCTTTTGGGCGAATCCGCTCCGCGGCCGGATCACTTCTTTGTTGGCCGCGACAGGGCGTCGCAGGCGTCATCGCCTTGATCAGGCAACCCGTTGATCGCGCCCAGCATCTTCCGAGGGACCGGCGTTCGTTCACAGCTTGTTAAGAAAAAACTCGCTTCGGAGGCGCATCTCGTCGTTGACGAGTCATTAGCCACTGTGGCCCCATATGTGGGCTGAGGGGGCTCCTCGGCCACAAGATATAGCGGCTGGACGGGACTTCCCTTTTCCGGAACACGCTGATTGATTATGGATTTTGATCATGAACGGCAGTGAAGCGGCGAAGACGACGGCGATCCCCCAGGCCCGCACCGGCGGCATGAAGGCTGAACGTCCGAAACTGGCGCTGGTGCGCAAGGTCGAGGTCGATCGCTCGCGCGACGCCCTGCTGACCGATTTCGGCAAGACCACGCTGGAAGATCGCTACCTGCTGCCGGGCGAGTCGTACCAGGACATGTTCGCCCGCGTCTCGACGGCCTTCGCCGACGACGCCGACCACGCCCAGCGCGTCTACGACTACATGAGCCAGCTGTGGTTCATGCCGTCGACCCCGGTGCTCAGCAACGGCGGCGCCGAGCGCGGCCTGCCGATCAGCTGCTTCCTGAACGCGGTCAACGACAGCCTGGACGGCATCCTGGGCGTCTGGAACGAGAACGTCTGGCTGGCCGCCAACGGCGGCGGCATCGGCACCTACTGGGGCGGCGTCCGGTCGATCGGCGAGAAGGTCAAGGGCCAGGGCCAGACCAGCGGCATCATCCCCTTCATCCGCGTGATGGACAGCCTGACCCTGGCGATCAGCCAAGGGTCCTTGCGCCGCGGTTCGGCGGCCGTTTACCTCGATATCCACCACCCGGAAATCGAAGAGTTCCTGGAGATCCGCAAGGCGTCGGGCGACTTCAACCGCAAGTCCCTGAACCTGCACCACGGCATCTCGATCACCGACGAGTTCATGCACGCCGTCCGCGACGGCCACAAGTTCGGCCTGCGCTCGCCCAAGACCAATGAGGTCCTGCGCGAGGTCGACGCCCGCGCCCTGTGGCAGAAGGTGCTGGAGCTGCGCCTGCAGACCGGCGAGCCCTACCTGATCTTCTCCGACACCGTGAACCGGGCCATGCCGCAGCACCAGCGCGAGCTGGGCCTGAAGGTCCGCCAGTCGAACCTGTGCAGCGAGATCATGCTGCACACCGGCCTGGACCACCTGGGCAACGACCGCACGGCGGTCTGCTGCCTGTCGTCGGTCAACGCCGAGACGTTCCTGGAGTGGCGCGACCATCCGATGTTCATCGAGGACATCATGCGCTTCCTCGACAACGTCCTGCAGGACTTCATCGACCGCGCCCCGGACGCCGCTTCGACGGCCGCCTATGCGGCCATGCGCGAACGTTCGGTGGGCCTGGGCCTGATGGGCTTCCACAGTTTCCTGCAGAGCCAGAACGTGCCGTTCGAGAGCGCCCTGGCCAAGAGCTGGAACATGCGGATGTTCAAGCACCTGCGCCGCGAGGCCGACAAGGCGTCGATCGCCATCGGCCAGGAGAAGGGCCCGTGCCCCGACGCCGCCGAGCGCGGCTCGTTGGAGCGCTTCTCGCACAAGCTGGCCATCGCCCCGACCGCCTCGATCTCGATCATCTGCGGCGGCACCTCGGCCGGCATCGAGCCGATCCCGGCTAACATCTACACCCACAAGACCCTGTCGGGCTCGTTCGCGGTGAAGAACCCCTATCTGGAGAAGTTGCTGGAAGAGAAGGGCCAGAACACCGACGCGGTCTGGGGTTCGATCCTGGAGAACGAAGGTTCGGTCCAGCACCTCGACTTCCTCAGCCAGGACGACAAGGACGTCTACAAGACCGCCTTCGAACTGGATCAGCGCTGGGTGGTCGAACTGGCCGCCGACCGCACACCGGAAATCTGCCAGAGCCAGTCGGTGAACATTTTCCTGCCGGGCGACGTCGACAAGTGGGACCTGCACATGCTGCACTGGCAGGCCTGGGAGCGCGGCGTGAAGTCGCTGTACTACCTGCGCTCCAAGTCGGTGCAGCGGGCGTCCTACGCCGGTTCCGACGTCGCGGTGGCGGGCCCCGCCAATGGCTTCGACGCGCCGTCCAAGACCGACTACGAGGAATGCCTGGCCTGCCAGTGACCTGGCCCGGGTAACGCTCGGCGAACCCTGAAATCAACGGCGTCGCGGATCCCCGCGGCGCCGTTTTCGCGTCGGGAACCTTAGCTTCCAAGAAATGTTCATGACGTGGGGATTTGTCCCATGGACGTCATACGGATTCCGAGTAGGCTTTCGGTGGGGAAAAAGGGTTCTGGGGACCTGAATGCGTGCTTGCACGGCATTTGTCGCGATCTTGGGGGTAAGCGCTCTGGCTGTCGCCACCGCGCAGGCCGCGCCGACGCGGTCCACCCCGACGAAAGCTGGCAAGTCGTCCAGGCCTTCAGATAGGACGTCCAGCGCCGCCCGCAAGCCCGCCTCGCCTAGTTTCGTCGTCGACCTGCGCGCCGGTGCGCCCGTGGACCTGGGCGTCCGCAACGTTCGGCCCGCCGGCCGCGCGGTCGGCTTCGCCGAGGCGCCCGCCGCCAAGACCGCGCGCGACGCCGATCCCGCCTTCTCGCTGTCGCCGGCCGGCGCCTATGGCGACGCCGGCCTGCTGGACGCCAACCGCTATTACGAGGGCCGCGGCCCGGTCACCTGGCGGTCCAACGCCTTCGTGGTCGGCGAGGGTCATCACGCCGTCGACTCGGTGCGTGTGTCGGTGGCCAGCGTCGCGCCGGTGGGCAAGACCCGGCCCCTGGCCCTGGTGCGGCCCGAGCAGGACAGTTTCGAGGATCGCGACGTCGACGTGACCGTCACCCGCGGCTGGCCGGCCGCCGTGTCGCTGGGCGCGGGCAAGTACGCCCTGGACGTCACGCCGCACGCCGGCCTGGGCATCGGCGGGGCCGGCGGCTCGGCGGAGGCCGGGGCCACGGTGCGGTTCGGCAAGAAGATGGGCGACCGGGTCGTGGATTCGCTGGGCGTCGAGGACGGCCGCCAGTTCGGCCAGCGCGGGCGCTGGTACATGTTCGCGGCCGCCAGCGGTCAAGCCGTCGGCCTGAACATGCTGCGCAGCGGCGACGGCGACTGGAGCCGGGCCGGCGTCACCACCGACACCAGCAGCAAGCTGGTCGGCGACGGCCAGGCCGGCCTGGCCTGGCGCAAGGGGCCCATGCAGGCCTCGTTCGGCTATGTTCATCGCAAGATCAGGGCCAAGGACCAGATCATGGGCATGGCGACCCAGAAGGACGAGATGGTCGCCTTCTCGTTCAGCCTGAGGCCGCACTGGTAGGACCGCCGCGCCGGCGTCCCACGCTTCGGCGCTTGAGTTTCGGGCTCAGATCATGCAGCTAGCGCCCGTCTTTCACCGAAGCCTGCAGCCGGGCCTCCAGCCGAGCCATCCAGCGTCATGAGCGATAGCGAGCCCCCTCGCCGCAAGATCCTGAGCCTGAAGAGCGGCGTCGCCGCGCCGGGCGGTCCGCCGCCGCTCGAGCGCATCCCGCGGCCGGCCGGCGCCAAGCGCGTCGTGCTGAGGGCCCCCGAGCCGCCGCCGCAGCCCGCCCCGCCGCCGCCGACGGGCGACTTCAAGTGCAAGCCCTGCGGCACGCGCTTCGACCCGCCGGCCGAGCTGGCCGACGAGGACTCGGTGCGCTGCCCGTCCTGCAACGCCCGCCTTGGCCTGGCCGCGGACTTCCGGGCCGATCCGCCGCGCGTCGAGAAGCTGCGCGCCCGCTACCTCAAGAAATAGGCTCTTCCCGTTCGACGCCTGAGGCCACCGCCGGATCGGTCGCCAGATCGATGGGCGGTTCGTCCGGCGCGGCCAGGGCCGGCGTCAGGATCGGATCCTTGACGGCCTGCCGCCGGGTCGCGGCCTGGCGCTTGAACAGCCCGCGCCACAGGGGCTCGGGGGTCGGGATGGCGCTGGACCACAGCTGGCCGCTGATCGCCAGGGCCTGGGCGTCGTCGAAGGTCCGCCGCATGACGGCGGTCTCGAACTTCATCATGTTGAAGTCCGAAAAGCTGGCCGGGATGGAGGCCGACCAGAGCGGCAGGTTGTGGCGGGCGCAAAAGCCCGCGGCCACGCTCAGCGCCTGGCGGTAGGAGAACCGCAGCATGGTCTCGAAACTGCGGCTCATGATCGAGGTCACGCCTGGCGCGGTGGTGCGCGGCGAGGGGTCGAGCACGGTGTTGAAGATCACATAGACCCGGCCGCGCCGCAGGCGCTGGCCCAGCTCGCGCCAGCGCAGCAGGGCGTCGGGCATCAGGAACAGCGGCGCGGCGATGCCGCCGTCGGCGTGCATCTCTTGATAACGGGTCAGGCCCCCATGACCGTCGGGGGCCTCGACGTCGATCAGCTTGGGCGGGAACAGGCCGGGCAGGGTGGCCGAGGCCACCAGCACGTCGCGGAACAGCCGAACGGCCGCCTCGCCGCCCCGGCTGGCGATCTCGCCCATGTCCCAGATCGTCGCCTTCTGGCTGTCGAGGTTGGTGGTGGCGATCAACAGGCGCCGGCCGCGGGCGTGCTCGCCGGCGATGGCCTCGATCATCTCAAGGTCGACGAACGGCGCGACCAGCCCGTCCAGCGAGTCGCCGCGGAACAGGCTGGGCCCCAGGGTCGGACCCAGGCTCTTGAGGCTGAGCAGGTCGGCCGCGTGGCCGCCGACATAGGCCTCGGCCAGGCGGTCGTCCCAGGCTGGGCCGAGGAAGGCGAAGGGGGCGATCAAGGCGCCAGTGCTGACACCGGTGACGATGGCGAACTGCGGCCGCGTCCCGGCCTTGGTCAGGCCGATCAGGGCGCCGGCCCCGAAGGCGCCGCCGGCCGCGCCGCCGGACAGGGCCAGGATGTTGAAGTCGTCGCGCCCCAGCAGCGGCCGCATCGGGGCCAGGCGGTCGGCGACGCTGCGGAGGGCCTCGTCGGCCTCGTCGATGCTCAGCCGCACCCCGGGGAAGCCGGCAGCCTCGATGGCGTTGTCGGCATGGCCCAGCGGGGCGGACAGGCGCTTGCCGCGCTGGCCGTTCGCCGCGCGATCCCGGAAGAAGCTCTGGACGGTCTTTTTGGGATCGGACGGGGTGTTCAAGGCAAACTCGACGGACGGACGGTCAGGAGTGACCGCTGGAGGCCAGGACCACCCCGACCAGCACGGCGGCGTAGTGCAGGCCGGCGCCGCCGATCACGTGACCGTGCCAGATCGCCCGCCGGAACTTCAGCCGCTTCATCAGGTAGAACACCGTACCGGTCGAATAGATCACGCCGCCAAGCGCGAGCAGCAGCAGGGCCGCCCACCCCATGCCGGCGATCATCGGCTTGATGGCCACCAGCACCAGCCAGCCCAGCGCCAGGTACAGCCCGACCCAGAAGCGCTTGTCGAGGCCCGGCAGGAACAGCTTGGCGGCGACGCCGACGCCGGCCACCGACCACACCGCCGTGGTCATGCCGATCGCCCACCAGCCATGCAGGTTCTGGGTGGTGAACGGGGTGTAGGAGGCGGCGATCATGATGAAGATGCCGGCGTGGTCGAAGCGGCGCAGCAGCGGCCGCCAGCGGGCCTTGGCGAAGTTGTAGGCGGTCGACAGCGACAGCATGGTGATCAGGCCGACGGTGTAGACGGCGATGGCCGCCACCTGGCTCAGCGAACCCAGGCCGAAGGCCAGGCCCAGCATGATGCCGCCGCCCAGCAGGGCGCAGGCCAGGCCGGCCAGGTGCACCACCAGGTCGGCGCACTTGGCGGCCGGCGTCGGATAGTGGGTGGCCGCGACCGTCGCCGGAACCTGCGCCGCGGGCGTGGTCGGGATGATGCTGGTCGTCTCGGTCATGGCCCCACTCTATGCGCGATCGGTGACATATAAACGCCGATCATCGTGGCTGGGATAGGGCCGCCGATGTTATTTCGCTCAGGTTTCGTTCAGGCCAGCAGGCCGTGGGCCCCGTCCCAGGCCAACTTGGCCCCGACCGCGATCAGCAGGACATAGATCACCCGGTAGAACCCCTCGGCGGGCACCCGGCGCACCAGCCAGACGCCGGCCCAGGTCGAGGCCAGGGCCAGGGGCAGCAGCACGGCCGCCGTGGTCAGCACCTGGGGCGTGAACTGGCCCAGGGCGACATAGGCCGGCACCTTCATCCAGTTGACGGTAGCGAAGAAGATGGCGCTGGTCCCGATGAACACGTCGCGCGGCAGGCGGCGGGGCAGGACATAGATCTGGAACGGCGGGCCGCCGGCGTGGGCCACCTGGCTGGTGAAGCCGGCGATCGCGCCGCACAGGGCGCCCAGCCCCAAGCCCATTAGGGGCCGATCCGGCCCGGCCTCGACCGCCTCGGCGGCCTTGACCGCCCGTTCGGCCCACAGGCGCTGCAGCGAGAAGGCGATCGAGATCACGCCGATCGACAGCTCGACCGCCGCCACCGACACCCGGGCCGCCAGCAGCCAGCCGACGAAGACGCCGACCGCGGCGGCCGGCAGCATCAGGACCAGCAGGCCCCTGTCCCAGGTCCTGCGGAAGGACCAGACGCTGACCACGTCCTGGGCCAGCAGGATCGGCAGGGTGATCGCCGCGGCCAGCACCGGCGAGATGACCAGCGCCATCAACGGCACCGCCACCACCCCGATCCCGGCGAACCCGCCCTTGGCCAGGCCCAGCAGGATCACGGCGGGGATGGCGACGGCGTAGAACAGCGGATCGGTCAGCATGGGAAGGGCTTAGCAGGATCGCGGGCGATTTCCCAAGACCTCGCCGGGGCTTTCGGCTTCCCCTTCCCGATCCGCGGCGAACGCGGCCTAGGTCTTCTTCTCGAAAGCCGCGCTGATATCGATGGTCGTCGCGTCGCTGACCACGGGGACCCACTTGCCGATCCCGAAGTCCGAGCGGTTGATCTGGCCCTGGGCTTTGAAGCCGATGGTGAAGACCTTGGTGAAGTGGTTGGGGCCCGCGCCGGTAAAGGTGGCGTCGAGCACGATCGGCCTGGTGACGCCGTGCAGGGTCAGGTCGCCGGCGATCTTGGCCGTCGTCGGTCCGGTGGGGGTCACCGAGGTCGAGACGAAATGCATCTGCGGATACTTCGCCGCGTCGAAGAAGGTCGAGGACAGGAACTGGGCGTCCAGGTCCTTGTTGGTCGTCGAGACGGTGGCGATCGGCACGGAGACGTCGAGCTTGGCGTCGCCGAGCGCCTTGGGATCGATCATCAGCGTCCCCTTGGCGCCGGGAAACGTGCCCCAGAACTCGCTGATGCCCATGTGGATCGTGCCGTAGCGGACCAGCGTCTCCTTGGAGTCCACCGTGTAGGTCCCCGCCTGCACGTCTTCGGGCTTGAAGGGCGACTGGGCGCGAGCCGGGCCGATGACGGCGGCGATCGCCAGGGCGGCCGCGAGGCCGGGCAGCATTCGGGTCATTCAGGAGTCTCCAGGGTTGGATGTGTGTTCGTCAAAAGCGCCGGCCGTGCGACACGGCGCCTGGACAGGGCGCCGACCGCCGTCGCGGAGTCCTGAACGGCCCTCTGAAAAGCTCTGAAAACTTCCGCCGAGGAGAATGGGCCGCCGCGATCTTCGCCCCTGGCCCTTGACGTCGCCCGCGTTCGCGAGACCTTCACAGCGCCCGCCTGCTGTCCTTGGGCCCGTTCAGATCCGGAGTTTTCGCAGAACCATGAGCCCTCTCTCCGGATCCGCCTTCCGCGTCGGGGCCTGGTCGGTCGATCCGAGGTCGGGACGGATCACCCGCGACAGCGAGAGCCTGCGCGTCGACGACCGATCCATGCGGCTCCTGGTCTGCCTGGCCGAGCACGCCGGGCGGACGGTCACCATCGACCAGCTTCTCGACGAGGTCTGGGCGGGCGCGGTGGTGTCCCAGGACTCCGTCTATCAGGCGATCACCTCGCTTCGCCGCCTGCTCGGCGACGATCGTAAGGCGCCGGCCTATATCGCCACCGTGCCGCGCCAGGGCTACCGCCTGGTGGCCTCCGTCGCGCCGGACGTCGACCCGGCGACCACCACGCCGTCGCCGCCGTCGCGTCGCCGGCTCGGGCTGGTCGCCGGCTGCGCCGCGGTCGTGGCGGTGGCGGTGGGATTGGTCGTCCTGGGCCGGGGAAACACCGCCGGCGCCCTCCGGTCGCCGTCGCCTGCCGTTTCGCGGCAGCAGCCTCGACAGGCCTTGGCCGTGCTGCCGTTCCTTGATCTCACCAGCCAGGCCATGAACGAGGAGTATGTCGCCGACGGTGTGACCGAGGAATTGGTCACCCGCCTGAGCGGCATGGACGGATGGCGGGTGAGCGCGCCCACCGACTCCTTCGCGCTGAAGGGCAAGACGATGACGGTGGCGCAGACGGCGACGGCGCTGGACGTCGATTATCTGGTCGATGGCAGCCTGCGCAGGTCCGGCGACACCCTGCGGATCTCGGCGCGCGTCGTGCGCGCGGCCGATGGTTCGGTGGTCTGGTCGCAGAGCTATGACCGCTCGTCGCGCGATCTCCTGCAGGTGCAGGACGAGATCGCCGGACAGGTGGCCGAGGCGCTGGGACGGTGCTGCCGGGGCCAGCCGCAGCCGTCGCGGGGTGGCGCGGCGCGGGCGGCCGTACCGTAGGTTTCCGCGTGGTCCTGTTGGCGCCTACCCCGCCGCCCCGCGGCTCTCCCAGCCCTCGACGAACGGGAACCGTTCGGCCCAGAAGTCCGCCAGCCGCGGATCGGCGTCCACTCGCCGGACCACCTGGCTCATCTTCGGCGCGACCTCGTAGAACCGCTTGCGCCGCGGCCCCCAGCGGCTGACCACGGCGACATAGAGGTCGAGCACGGTCAGGTCGTCGCCCAGCAAGTAGCGACCGGGATCGAGTTGGCCTTCCATCATCTCCCAACACGCGGCGATGCGCTCGGCGGTCGCGGCCTTGATCCGGGCCTGGACCTCGGGATCCGGCCCACCCAGGCGCGAGGGCTCGTCGCGCACCCAGAACAGCGAATAGATCGCCGCCGGCACGAACACCATCCAGCGCAGGAACTGGCCGCGCAGGGGCGCGTCCGGGGCCGGCGCCAGCCGCGCCTCGGGATGGCGGTCGGCCAGCCACAGCAGGATGGCGGCGCTCTCGGTGATCGTCTCGCCCTCGGGCGTGACCAGGGCGGGGATCTGGCGAAGCGGGTTGACGCCGGCCACCTTGGCCTGCTCGGCCTCGCCTTCCCAGGTCGGCGCCTCGACGATCTCATAGGGCAGGCCGATCAGCGTCATGGCCGCTTCGGCCGGCACGCCGCCCGATCCGACGGCGCTGAACAGGGTGAACGGCTTTTCCACAGGTAAGGCCCTATGTTGTGGATGCGACGCCTCGTCACACTACATCTGGTAGACAGGAGGGGCGTGCGTCTGGCTAAATGCTAACGTACGTTATCCTAGTTCGTTCGACCGATTCTCGCCGCAGTTCTCGCCCCAAGGGTTCCTCGATGTCCGCCAAGCTGATCACCACGCCCGGCCTGCTGACCCCCTCCGGCGCCTACAAGCCCTTCCGCTACCCGTGGGCCCACGAGTTCTGGAAGAAGCAGCAGCAGGTCCACTGGATGCCCGAGGAAGTGCCGCTGGGCGAGGACCTCAAGGACTGGGCCGTCAAGCTGAACGACAAGGAACGGAACCTGCTGACGCAGATCTTCCGCTTCTTCACCCAGTCCGACGTCGAGGTCGCCGACAACTACATGGAGCGCTACGGCCGGGTGTTCAAACCCACCGAAGTGAAGATGATGCTGTCGTCGTTCGCCAATATGGAGACCATCCATATCGCGGCCTACGCCCTGCTGCTGGAAACCATCGGCATGCCGGAGAGCGAGTTCGGCGCGTTCATGGAATACCAGGCCATGCGCGACAAACATGACTTCATGCAGAAGTTCGGCGTCGACTCCAACGCCGACATCGCCCGCACCCTGGCCATGTTCGGCGGCTTCACCGAGGGCCTGCAGCTGTTCGCCTCGTTCGCGATGCTGATGAACTTCCCGCGCTTCAACAAGATGAAGGGCATGGGCCAGATCGTCTCGTGGTCGATCCGCGACGAGAGCCTGCACTGCGAAGGCATCATCAAGCTGTACCACACGTTCAACAAGGAGACCGGGGCGGTTACCAAGGCCGTGGCCGACGACATCGTCGACTGCTGCAAGACCGTGGTCACCATGGAGGACGCCTTCATCGACCTGGCCTTCGAGCAGGGCGACGTGCAGGGCATGACCCCGGACGACATCAAGCAATATATCCGGTTCATCGCCGACTGGCGCCTGCGCCAGCTGGCCCTGCCGGAGGTCTATGGCGTGAAGGAAAACCCGTTGCCCTGGCTGCAGTCGCTGCTGTCGGGCGTGGAGCACGCCAACTTCTTCGAGGCCCGGGCCACTGAATATTCCAAGGCGGCCACCCGGGGCCAATGGCACGGCGCGGAAGGCGTGTGGTCGAGCTTCGACACCATGCTGCAGAAGCGCTCGGAGAACACCCTGCCGGCCGAATAAGACAGGCCAGAAGAAGCAGGGACAACGGGGATAACATGCCGCCGCCCTCGAAAGGGGGCGGCGTTTCTTTGTCTGGAGTTTGGTGATGACGCGGATAGCGGTGATCGGTCCGGGGGCGGTGGGCGGCGTGGTCGCCGCCTGGCTGGCCCAGAACCCCGGCTTGGCGGTCGAGGTCTGCGCGCGCACGGCCTTCGACCGGCTGGAGGTCGAGACCCCGGGCGGGCCGCTGACGGCCAGCCCGCGCGTGCTGACCGCGCCGGACCAGGCCTCACCGGTCGATTGGGCGATCGTCACGACCAAGACCTATGACGCGGCCGCGACCGGCGCCTGGCTGGCCCGCCTGGTCGGGCCGGGCACCCGCGTGGCGGTGCTGCAGAACGGCGTCGAGCACGTCGAGCGCTTCACGCCCTATGTTCCCGCCGAACGGATCACCCCCGCGGTGGTCGACATCCCGGCCGAGCGCAGCGCCCCCGGGCGGGTGCGCCAGCGGCGCGACGGCGTGATCCTGGTTCCGGACGGGGCGGCGGGCGAGGCTTTCGCGGCCCTGTTCGCCCACACGCCGATCGCCGTCTCGACCACGGCCGACTTCAGGACCGCCGCCTGGAGGAAGCTGGCCCTCAACTGCGCCGGCGCGGTCAACGCCCTGACCCTGAAGCCGGCGGGCGTGGCCCGGCGCGAGCCGGTCGCCGAGATCATGCGGGCCCTGGTCGGCGAATGCGTGGCGGTGGGCCGGGCCGAGGGGGCGGACCTGCCGTCCGACCTGCCCGAAAAGGTGGTCGAGGGCTATCGCGCGGGGCCGCCCGACGGGATCAACTCCCTGCACGCCGACCGCGCCGCGGGGCGGCCGATGGAACTGGACGCCCGCAACGGCGTGATCGTGCGGCTGGGCGCGCGACACGGGATCGCCACGCCGGTCAATGCGATGATGGTGGCGCTGCTGGAGACGGCGGCTACGTCTTGAGGAAGCCGCCCAACAGGTCGCCGACCGCGCCGCCCAGGCCCTCGGTCGGCAGCTGACCGCCGGGCGTCAGGCGATCGACCAGACCCGGCAGCAGTTCGGCCAGCTTGGCCGCGCCGACCTGCGGATCGACGCCCAACTTCTCGGCGAACTGGCCGATCGCGCCCGAGCCGAGCACGGCCTGGACCTGTTCGGCCGAGATCGGGTGGTTGGTCCCGTTGGAAACCCAGGACTGGGCGACCTCGCCAAGGCCGCCCTTCTGGAACGCCTCGACCAGGCCGCTGACGCCGCCCGCCGCGCCCTGGCTGGCGACGGTCTCGACCAGGCTCGAAAGGTCGCCGCCGCCCTGGCCGCCGACGGCGCCCATCAGATTATCCAGCAAGCTCATGCGACTCTCTTCGGCTGACAGGCGTCCGGAAGCGGGCGCCAGGGAAATCCAAGGTCCGACCGTGAGCGAGTCGCGACGACGCGCCTCTACGGCCGGTCCTTCTTCGGGATGGCCGCGATCTGTTCGGCCGAGAGCTTGGTGATCGACTTGGCCATGATCGGCATGGCGAAGCCGAAGCCGTCGGAGACCCGCAGGTCCAGGTCGAGCGGATTGCACACCGAATCGATGCCGCGGACCACCGACACCAGGTGCACGCCGGGCGAGGTCAGCTGACTGGTGCCGTGCGACAGCTCCACCTGGTAGACGTCGCGGTTGCGCACCCTCAGATACAGGGTGTCGCGATCGGGCGCGCTCCAGCCGTCCCAGTCCGATAGGTAGAAGCAGCTGCGAGCCGGCTTGGCGGCGGCGCCCTTGGCGTCGTCGAGCGGGGTGGCGGCCAGGGCCGGCGCGGAGGCGGCCAGGAGCGCCGTCGTCAGCAGGCCGGCCCGGATCATGGATTTGACGTTCATGGCGGTCTTCCTAACCGAGGTCCCTCGGGGGGAGAGATTGGTCTTCTCCCCTCCGAAGTCAATCGGTCGCGCTTGGCGGTTCAGGCCTTGGCGGCCTCGGCCGGCGGCTCCGGATCGTCCAGCTCGCCTTCCCACTTGGCGACCACGGCGGCGGCGACCGAATTGCCGACCACGTTGGTGGCGCTGCGGCCCATGTCCAGCAGGTGATCGACGCCCAGCACCAGGGCGATCCAGGCCTCGGGCAGGCCGAAATAGGTCAGCGTGGCCATGATCACCACCAGCGAGGCCCGCGGCACCCCGGCCATGCCCTTGGAGGTGACCATCAGCAGCAGCAGCATCGAGGCCTGCTGCTCCAGCGTCAGGTGGACGCCGTGCACCGACGTGATGAACAGGGTCGCGAAGGTGCAGTACATCATCGAGCCGTCGAGATTGAACGAGTAGCCCAGCGGCAGGACGAAGCTGACGATCTTGCGGCGCACGCCCAGGGTCGGCAGGCCGTCCAGCAGGCGCGGATAGGCCGCTTCCGAGCTGGCGGTCGAGAAGGCCAGCAGGGCGGGGGTGCGGATGAAGCCGAACAGCGGGATGGCCCGCTTGCCCAGGAAGAACAGGGCGGCCAGGAACAGCAGCAGCCACAACGTGCCCAGGCCCGCATAGAACGAGCCGATGAAGCGGGCGTAGACCCCCAGGATCGACAGGCCCTCCTTGGCCACGGTGTTGACCAGGGCGCCGAAGATGGCCAGCGGGGCCAGGGCCATCACGAAGCCGGTGACCTTCAGCATGATCGAGGCGGCCTGCTCGGTGACCTCCAGGACCGCCGGGGCCTTGTTGTCCAGGGTGGCGACGGCCGTGCCGACGAACACCGAGAAGACGACGATCTGCAGGATCTCGTTCTTGGCCATCGCCTCGAACAGCGAGGCGGGAATCAGGTGGTCGATGAAGCTCTTGACCGTGAAGGCGCCCACGGCCGATGGCGGCGCGCCGGCCTCGGCCACTTCCTTGAGCACCACGCCGTGGGCGGGGTCCAGCAGGTGGAACATGCCGATGCCGATCAGCAGCGACAGGATCGAGGCGACCAGGAACCAGCCGATCGCCTTGACCCCCACGCGGCCGACCGCGGCGGCGTCCTCCATGTGGGCGATGCCGGCCACCAGCGTCGTGAACACCAGCGGCGCGATGATCATCTTGATCAGGCGCAGGAAGATGTAGGGCAGCAGCGAGGCCAGGTCGGCCGCCTTCTTGGTCCCGTCCGCATCCAGGTACTGGTTGCAGGCCCAGCCGACCAGGACCCCGAGGATCATGGCGGCGACGATCAGGAAGGCGAAACGTCTGTTCATAAGGTCCCCTCGGGCGCCGGACGGTCTTCTTGCGGACGGACGCTGTCGACGCCACGGATCTGTACGTTGTCACCCGACGTCCGGACCAGGCGCGAGGTCGCTCCCGCCATCATCCGCCCCACGTCTGGGCATTTCATCCCTTGTGGCCGACGAAATCGGCTTCGTCCATGCCCCAGAGCCCGTGAGGAGCCCTCTTGCGGCCTTAGCCTAGAAAAGGCGGCGGAACGCTGATATAGGGCGCCATGTCAAACCAAGAAAAAGCAATCGCCGCGGTCGAGCGGCTCAATCAAGAATACGAACGCGCCGTCGACGCCCTGCGGACCGCGCTTCGCGCCTACCTCGAAAACGGAACCCGGCCCGACCCGCACGCGCGGTTCGACGGCACGTTCGCCTATCCCGAGCTGCGGCTGATCTACGATCCCGAGGCCCTGCCGCCCAAGCTGGCGCGCTCCTACGCCCGGGTCAGCCGGCCCGGCGTCTACGCCACGACCATCACCAAGCCCAACCAGTTCCGCGACTACCTGGTCGAGCAGCTGACCCTGCTGATGAACGACTTCCACGTCGAGATCGAGATCGACCGGTCCAGCCAGGAGATCCCCTATCCCTACGTGCTGGACGCCAGCATCGACCTGAACCAGGCCGACGTCCGCAGCGAGGACATCGCCCGCTTCTTCCCGACCACCGACCTGGCCTTCATCGGCGACGAGATCGCCGACGGGGTGTGGAACCCGGCCATGGAGGAGAACCGGCCGCTGGCCCTGTTCGACGGCCTGCGCACCGATTTCTCGCTGGCCCGGCTGAAGCACTACACCGGCGCCCCGGCCGAGGACGTGCAGCAGTTCATCCTGTTCACGAACTACAACCGCTATGTCGACGAGTTCGTCCGCTGGGGCATCGAGCAGCTGCAGCAGCCGGACAGCCCCTACACGGCCCTGTCGTGCGCGGGCGGGCTGACGATCACCGCCAACACCGCCAATCCCGAACTGGCGGTGGCCGAGTCGACCTGGCGCAAGCACCAGATGCCGGCCTACCACCTGATGGCCGCCGGCGGCCGGGGCATCACCCTGGTCAATATCGGGGTGGGCCCGTCCAACGCCAAGACCATCTGCGACCACCTGGCGGTGCTGCGCCCGCAGGCCTGGCTGATGATCGGCCACTGCGGCGGCCTGCGCGACACCCAGACCATCGGCGACTACGTGCTGGCCCACGCCTATCTGCGTGACGACCACGTGCTGGACGCCGTGCTGCCGCCCGAGATCCCGGTGCCGTCGATCGCCGAGGTCCAGCGCGCCCTCTACGACGCCTCCAAGGCGATCAGCGGCGACTCCGGCGATCAGCTCAAGAAACGCCTGCGGACGGGCACGGTGGTCACCACCGACGACCGCAACTGGGAACTGCGCCACAGCCTGTCGGCCCTGCGCTTCAACCAGAGCCGGGCCGTGGCCATCGACATGGAAAGCGCCACCATCGCCGCCCAAGGCTACCGCTTCCGGGTGCCGTACGGGACGCTGTTGTGCGTGTCGGACAAACCGCTGCACGGCGAGATCAAGCTGCCCGGCCAGGCCAACGCCTTCTACGAGCGGGCGATCAGCCAGCACCTGCAGATCGGCATCCTGACCTGCAAGCTGCTGCTGGAGGAAGGCCCGAACCTGCACTCGCGCAAACTGCGCGCCTTCGACGAGCCGCCGTTCCGGTGAAGCCGCCAAACTAGATCCTCCCCCACAGGGGGAGGTTTTATTGGGTCGCCTTCAGAAACCCCACGATCGTCTCCGCCAGGGCCGGCTCCATCACCGCGCTCAGGTGGTCGCCCGGGACCCGGACGGCCCGGGCGTCGGCCATCATGGCCGCCAGCGCCTCGACCGAGCCGTTGTCGTCGTCGCGCTGCCCGGCCACCACCAGGGTCGGGACGTCGATCGCCGCGATCGCCTCGGCCGAGGTCGCCGCGAACGAGGCCAGCACGCCCAGCATGGCCTCGGGCTTGAGACCGCCGGCCGCCATCATAGCCTGCACCCGCCGGCCGGCCCGGGGATCGCGCGCGGCCTCGCCGTGCCGGATGGCGTCCTCGAACATCGCCGCCCGCGCCCCGGCCTCCATCAGTCCGCGCTCGCCCATGCCGGCCAGGACCAGCTTGCTCGGCCGCGCTCCACGCGTCAGCATCCGCACCGCCGTGCGCGCGCCCAGCGAATAGCCGACCAGGTCGTAGTCGCTCAGATGCAGGTGGGCGACCAGGGCCTCCTGGTCCCGAGCCAGCACGTCGGGCGGCCAGGCGGCGGGGTCGGAGGGGGCGTCCGAGCGGCCGTGGCCGCGCAGGTCGGGCGCGATCACCCGCCGTCGCGTGGCCGCCACGGCGGCGGCGATCCCGGGCAGGAACCAGTTGCTCTCGGCGCCGGCCAGGAAGCCGTGCAGCAGCAGCGTCGGCCAGCCCGCCGGATCGCCCAGCGTGCGGTAGCCGATCGAGACGCCGTCGAAGCTCTGGAAGCGGTGCAGGTCGGTCATCGCCTCAGCTTGGCCCTGTCGCTCCACCCCGTCCAGCGTCTCGCTTTCGTCGCCGGCCGGCGCTAACAAGCGGGCCATGACCCGTCATATCGTTCTGCAAGGCGTCGAGAACTTCCGCGATTTCGGCGACTACGCCGCCGGGGCGGGCCGGTTGAAGACGGGCCTGCTGTTCCGCGCCGCGCACCAGGCCGAAGCCACCGACGAGGACCTGGTCGCCATGGCGGGCCTGAACCTCCGTACGGTCGTCGACCTGCGCCGGCCCAACGAGCGCCAGCGCGACCCGTCGCGGCGCTGGGCGGGTTTCGCCGCCGAGGTGATCGACAACGACCTGGGCGTGACCGGCGAGGATCCCTGGCGCGCCTTCCTGCGGCAATCGGACCTGTCGGTGGCCTCGATCCGCGACTACCTGGTCGACTACTACCGCCGCGCGCCGTTCGCCGTGCGGCACCTGGACCTGTTCCGCCGCTACTTCCAGGCCCTGGCCGCGGCGCGCGGCCCGGTGCTGATCCACTGCGCGGCGGGCAAGGACCGCACCGGCCTGCTGGCCGCCCTGACCCACCACGTGGCCGGGGTGGCCGACGACGACCTGGTCGACGACTATCTGCTGACCAATGACGAGGCGCGCTTCGCCCGCCGCGGGCCGGTATTCGCCGACCTGCTGGAGGCCGAGCTGGGCCGCCGGCCGTCGGACGCGGCCGTACGCGCCGCCATGGGCGTCGAGGCCGACTACCTGGCCGCGGCGATCGCCGAGATGAAGGCCCGCCACGGCTCGCTGGACAGCTATCTGGAGCAGGCGGTCGGGCTGGACGCGCAAGGCCGCGAGGCGGTGCGGGCGCATATCCTGCTCTGACGGAGAAAGAAGAGCCGGCGAACAGGCGTGACAAACGCCCGTTTCAAAGTCACGCTCCACCCAAGTCGCCGCGCCAGACGGCGACCCTGTGAACAGGGTGGAACAGCATGAGTGAGGTCTCGGCCGCCGCGGCGGTTCCGGCAGGGGGCGAGCCCGTCGCCCCGTTGAAGTCGGGCCTGCCGCGCGGCGCCCTCGCCTGGATCCTGCAGCAGGGCGCGCGCGACCCCTATGTGATCCTGATCACCATCTACATCTTCTCGCCCTACTTCTCGCGGGTGCTGGTCGGCGATCCCGTCAAGGGCCAAGCCCTGGTGGCCAACATCTCGACGATCTACGGCGTGCTGACCGCCCTGACCGCGCCGCTGCTGGGGGCGATGATCGAGCAGTACGGGCCGCGCAAGCCGATGCTGGGGCTGGTGACCGCGATCATGGTCCCGGCCCTGGTCGCCCTGTGGTGGGCCATGCCGGCCGGCGGCCTGCCGCTGATGGCGACCAGCGGCCTGCTGATCGTGCTGGGCGTGGCCTATAACTGGGGCGACGTGATCAGCAATTCGCTGCTGGGTCGCGCGGCGGGCGAGGTTCCGGGTCGCGCCGCCCTGATCTCGGGCCTGGGCTATGCGCTGGCCAACGGCCTGTCGGTGGCCCTGCTGGTCTTCATGCTGTGGGGCATGGTGCTGCCGGGCCAGGTGGACTGGCCGGGCGTGCCGCACGCCTCGATTTTCGGGCTCGACGCCAGCCAGAACGAGCCCAGCCGGATCTCGGGTCCGATGTCGGGCGCGATCCTGCTGCTGGGCGCGATCCCGTTCTTCCTGTGGACCCCCGACGCGGCCCGCACGGGCCGTAGCTGGATGGCCAGCCTGCGGGCGGGGATCGCGCTGCTGCGCGACATCTTCGGCGACCTGAAGGGCCACCGCGACATCGCCGTCTTCCTGGGCGGACGCCTGCTCTACAACGACGGCATGACCGCCCTCCTGGTGTTCGGCGGGCTGCTGGCGGCCGGACTGATGAAGTGGGGCGCGCTGGAGATGCTGGCCTACGGCATAGCGCTGAGCGTCTTCGGGGTGGTCGGCGGCCTGGTCGCGCCCTGGTTCGATCGCACGCTGGGGCCGCGCAAGGCCGTGCAGCTGGAGATCGCCGGCTCGCTGGCGGTGCTGGTCGCCACCCTGGGCATGGGCCGCGACAAGATCCTCTATCTCTGGTCCTACGACCCGGCGGCCCACGCGCCGGTCTGGAACGGGCCGCTGTTTCGCACGGCGCCGGAGCTGATCTATCTGGGCCTGGGCCTGCTGATCGCGGTGTTCGTCACCGCCCAGTACGCCTCCAGCCGCACCCTGCTGATCCGCCTGTGCCCGCCGGACAAGACGGCGGCGTTCTTCGGGCTGTACGCCCTGTCGGGCACGGCGACGATGTGGCTGGGCTCGCTGCTGGTGGCCCTGGCCACGGCGGTGTTCAAGAGCCAGGTCGGCGGCTTCCTACCGGTCGCGGCCCTGCTGTTGATGGGCTTTTGCGTGCTGTTCCTGGTCAAGGGCGGCGAACGGGAGGCCTGACCTCGCGTGCGAAGTCGTAGCTTCGGGACGCGCGGGGCGGTATCACCCGCCGATGCGTCACGTCGTCCTCATCAGCGCCCCCTGGCGCGACCCGGTCTGGGCCGCGGCTCCGTGGCGGGACGAACCGTTCGCCTGCGCCATGATCTCCGGCGGCCAGGCGGGGCGGTGGTCGTACCTGCTGCGCGAGCCGGACGCCACGCTGACCGTGACCTCCGAGGATCCGCGCGACCCGTTCGCGGCCCTGGCCGAGCTGGTCGGTCCGCCCCAGGCGACGGATCCTGACGGCCCGCCGTTCCAGGGCGGCGTCGTGGGCCTGGCCGCCTACGAGCTGGGCGACCGGGTCGAGCGCCTGGACCTGCCGCGCACCGGCTGGCCCGACCTGGCCTGCGCCCGCTATCCGGCCCTGCTGGCCTTCGACCACCTGCAGCGCCAGGTGCTGGCGATCGGCCGCGGCGGCTCGCAGAGCTTCGCCCGGGCCCGGGCCGAGGCGGCCCTGGGCTGGCTGGACGGCGCCTCGCCCGCCCCGCACGACGGCCCGCTGTGCGAGGCGCTGAGCGCCAGCGACGGCGAGGCCTACGAGGCGGCGGTGGCCCAGGTGGTCGAGCGCATCGTCGACGGCGAGATCTTCCAGGCCAACATCGCCCACGCCTGGACCGGGCGGCTGGTCGGCGGCGCCCATCCGTTCGACCTGTTCGCCCGCCTGCGCGCCGACAGCCCGGCGCCGTTCTCGGCCTATCTGCGCCTGCCGGGCCGGGCCCTGGTGTCCAACTCGCCCGAGCGGTTCCTGAAGGTGGCGCCAGGGAGCGAGGGCGGCGACCTCTCGATCGAGACCCGGCCGATCAAGGGCACCCGGCCGCGCGGCGCCGACCAGGCCGAGGACGCGCGGCTGATCGCCGAGCTGTCGGCCAGCGCCAAGGATCGGGCCGAGAACCTGATGATCGTCGACCTGATGCGCAACGACCTGGCGCGGGTCAGCCCGCCGGGCAGCGTCGCCGTGCCCGAACTGTTCAAGGTCGAGACCTTCGCCAACGTCCATCACCTGGTCTCGACGGTGACGGGCAAGCTGGCGCCCGGCCTGGCGGCGGCCGACCTGCTGCGCGCGGCCTTCCCGCCCGGCTCGATCACCGGCGCGCCCAAGGTCCAGGCCATGAAGGTCATCGCGGAACTGGAGACGCCGCGCGGCCCCTATTGCGGCTCGCTGTTCTGGGCCGGGGTGGACGGGGCGCTGGAGTCCAGCGTGCTGATCCGCACGGTCGGGCTTGAACAGGACCGGGAGGGTTGGCGTTTGGAAGCCAGGGCCGGGGCGGGCATCGTCGCCGACAGCGACCCGCACGCCGAGCGTCTGGAGACCGAAGCCAAGTTCGCCGCCCTGCGCCGGGCCCTGATGGAGCCGCCTCGCGGATGACAGACGCTTTTCCTCTGGACGATCGGGGCCTGCTGCTGGGCGATGGCCTGTTCGAGACCCTGCTGTGGACCGGCGGCGACCTGCCGCACCTGGACGCCCACCTGGCCCGGATGGCGGCCGGCTGCGAGACCCTGGGCCTGCCGGTGTTCGACCTGGACGAGGCCCGCGCGCTCTGCCGCGCCGCGCCGGGCGAGGCGGGCCTGGGCGAGGTCCGCGCCGCGGTGCGCCTGACCCTGACGGCCGGCTCCGGCGGCCGAGGGCTGGACCGGCCGTCCGCCCCGGTTCCGCGTCTGGCCGCGACGGCGGCGGCCGCAGCGGTCGTGACCACGCCGGTCGATCTGGCCCTGGCCTCGACCCGTCGCAACGAGGGCTCGCCCGCCGCCCGGCTGAAGACCCTGTCCTATGTCGACAACGTGCTGGCCCGCGCCGAAGCCCGGACGGCGGGCGCCGACGAGGCGGTGATGCGCAACAATCATGGCGACTTGGCCTGCGCGGGGGCGGCCAACCTGTTCTGGGTGGCGGGCGGTTCGCTGTTCACCCCGGCGCTCCATTGCGGCGTGCTGGACGGCCTGACCCGGCGGCGGGTGATCGCGGCGGCCCGGGCGCTGGACGTCGACGTCCACGAGGTGGCCAGCGGCGCCGAGGCCCTGGATGCGGCCGAGGCGGTGTTCCTGACCAACAGCCTGGTCGGCGTGCGGCCGGCGCGGCGCTTCGAGGGCGAGACCTTCGGTCCCCACGCGCTGGTCGAACGCCTGCGCGAGGCGACGCAGTCCTAGAGCAAGCTCTAGACTTCTGTCTTCGCATCGCTTTTGCGGAAAACCGGCATCCACTTTTCCGCGCGATGCTCTAGGTGGGCGAGCGGGTCACCTGGTCGGAGAGCCGCGGCTTCAGATAGAAGGTGCGGCGGAAGGTCAGGGTCTGGGGCAGGATGAACTTGAAGAACGAATCGTATTCGTAGCTGGCGCTGCTCATGATCACGCTCTGGCCGGCCGGCAGCACGCCGACGGGGATGTCGACCACGGCGCCCCTTGCAGGGCAGTTGGCCGGGGCGTTGGACGCCTCCGACCACACGACCGTGTCCTTGCCGGTCGCGTCGGAGGCGACGCTGACCAGGCACATCCGCAGGGTCGTGGTCGGGAAGGGCGACATCAGCACCGCACCCGCGCTGAAGACGTCGTTGCGGCGGGCGTCCGTGAATTTCTGGTCGCGGGCCACCACGTCGCCGATCGAAGACGCCACGTGGCTCAGGCGCCGCTGGGCCATCATGGCTTCCGTCAGTTCGGCCATGCCGAAATAGAAGAGGATCAGCACGGGCGCGATCAGGGCGAATTCGACAGCGGAGACCCCGCGCCGGTCGCGCCAGAAGTGGGAGAGGCGCCGGGTCATTGGCATTTGATCGGGACGAGGGTTTGCGAATAGGGCTCGTTGGTGAACACCGCCGCGAAGCTGATCTGGCGATTACCGGACGGGCCGGCGAGGGCCTCCTGCAGCAGCGGCGTGATCACGGGCCACTTGTAATAGCCGCGCACCAGGACGATCGAGCCGGGGCCGCCCGGATCGAAACAGGTGTTGGTGGGGTTCGGCGTCGGCAGGCCGCTGGTCTGGGTGAACGAGGGCAGGACGCGGACGTCCAGGGTCAGGGAGCTTGAGCACGACCCGCCCAGCCACGACATTTCGCCGCACACGGCCTGCTTGAAGCTCGCCGCGTCGCCGCCGTTGGTCTGCAGCTCGCCGGTGCGGATCGTGCGGTCGACGACCATCAGCGCGTTCTCCAGGCCCATCGACACCAGAAAGATGAAGCCCAGCTCGATGATGGCGAAGACCAGGATCAGGAAAGGGATGGCGACGAGGGCGAACTCGATCGCCGTCGCGCCGTCGTCGGCGCGAGCGAAGCGGCGCAGCAGGCCCAGGCGGGCCAGAAGCTGGCGATGGTGTCGGGCTCGATCGGCCATGGCGGCGTCCGCGTCAGCGTCTTTGAAGAACATCAGGCCAGGCAGTCTAGGCCTCGCGTCCCTAATCAGCGGTTTAGGAGACCAAATCTAGGGGATGGCGGCCGGGGCGGCGCTGGGGGCGGGCGCGACGGGCAGGGCGGTGGAGCTCAGCATGGAGCAGCGATCGCCGCAGGCGTAGGTCGCGGTGCTGGCGCCCCGCTGGACGATGACTGCATGGGTCGGAATGTCGGAGACCACCACGTCGCGGTCGGCCAGGGCGCGTCCCTGGGCGTCGAAGGCCAGCACGGTGGTCGCGCCCGGCTTCTTGCCCAGCACCACCAGGGTTCGCTCGTTGACCAGGCTGACGTCGGCCACGGCCGGGTCGCCGACCACGATGTCGCGCACGGGCGCGCTCAGCAGGATGCGCGCGGCGCCGCCGGCGCCGATCGACAGCGGCGCGGACGGACTGTCGGCGGCGGCGACGGTGGCGACGGAGAGGCTCAGACCGGCGCAGAGGACGAGAGTCAGGCGGCGCATGAAGGTGTCTTCCCAGCTTGGTGCGGGATGAGCATGCCGCAGAATGGTCAATAAAGACCTAAGCTCGATGTTTGTGTATTGCTCCCGACTCTCGAGAACACCTTGGCGCATAAGGGGTTTTTGCTTCTGTCGATATGGCGTAGTTAAGAGAAAGTAATGGTAAACCAAAATAAACCAACAAAAAGTTCGGAGAAACTATTCGCTGTTTACTGAGCATTAAGTGAGGTGGGCGAAATTGATCGTGTTTTCGGGGGTGAGCAAGTCGACACGGCTTGGAGCCCAGATCCACTTACTGACCAGGAGATCCACCATGTCGAAGTTTGTCACCCGCTTCCTGAAAGATGAATCCGGCGCCACGGCTATCGAGTACGGCCTGATCGTCGCCCTGATCGCCGTCGTGATCGTCGCCGCGGTGACCACGCTCGGCACCAACCTGAAGAACCGCCTGACGTCGGCCGCGACGGCCATCGGCTAAGGCGTCCGTCCTTAGGAAGACAAGAAGGCCTCGGCGGACACGCCGGGGCCTTTTTTGTTCCGATGATCGAGGAGCTTCCATCATGTCGAAGTTTGTCACCGCCTTCCTGAACGACGAGTCCGGGGCCGCCGCGGTCGAATACGGCCTGATCATCGCCCTGATCGCCCTGGCGACCGTCGGAGCCTTCGGCCTCCTCGGCGGCGACGTGAAGAGCGCCTTCCAAGCCGCCGCCGACCAACTCGCGGGCGGCTGAGCCACCGTAGACCGAACGGGAACGTGGCGGCGAGGCCGAGCGTCCTGTTCCATCACCGCGGCGCGGATTTCGTCACGCGGGAAACCATTGCTTCACGAGATCGGCGCACACTGCCGCCGATTGAACAGGCAAGGCCGCCATGCACACCCTTCAGTTCGCCCTGCTGCTGATCTTTCCCGCGCTGGTCGTCGTCGCCGCGCTGAAGGACGTCACCAGCTATACGATCCCCAATTGGATCTCCCTGGCCCTGATCGCGGCCTTCGCGCCGGTGGCCCTGGTCAGCGGCGCCTCCCTGGCGACCCTGGGCCTGTGCCTGGCGTCCGGCTTCGTCGCCCTGCTGGTCGGCATGGGCATGTTCGCGGCCGGCTGGATCGGCGGCGGCGACGCCAAGCTGTTCGCCGCGTCGGTCCTGTGGCTGGGCTGGCCCGCGGCCCTGCCGTTCATGCTGGTCACCGGCATGGCGGGCGGCGCCCTGACCCTGGGCCTCCTCAGCCTGCGCTCGGGCTGGTTCGAGCCGGTCCTGGCGGGCAGCCCGGCCTGGCTCCGCAAGCTGGGCGCCCAGGGCGGCGACATTCCCTATGGCGTGGCGATCGCGGTCGGAGCCCTGGCCGCCTTCCCGCAGGGCGCCCTGACCCTGGCCGTCGGCGCCTAGGTTCGCGCCCCGCGTCAGCCTGTCGCGCCGCCGGGCCGCCTTTCGGAGCGCCGCCTTTAGCCGCTGTTAACCATGGGCGCGCGAGCATGAGACGGGGGCCAGAAGGGCCATTGGACGATTCGTGCGTGATCGCCTGAAGGCGGCCCGCTTGACCCGTGTTTTCGTCGCTAGAGCCCAACCGCATGAATCCTCTTCGCGTCATGATCGTTCTGGTCGCCGCCGTCGCGGCCATCGGCCTGGCCGTGGTCATGCAGAAGGCCATGGGCGGCAAGCCCGCGCCCGCGCCGATCGTCCAGACCTCCGGCCCCGCGGCCAAGCCCATGACCCAGGTCCTCATCGCCAAGCACGACCTGGCCATCGGTGATCGCCTGACCGCCGGCGACGTCGACTGGCAGCCCTGGCCGTCCGACACCATCAACGCCGCCTTTATAACCAACGGCGCCGCCGATCCGGTCCCCGCCAAGGCGACCGCCAAGGCCGCCAAGGCGGTCGGCGACGCGGCCGGCGCGATGATCGGCGGCGTCACCCCGGAAAGGGCCGTCGAGGGCGCGATCGTGCGCGACCCGATCCTGGCCGGTGAACCCATCACCGCCCGCAAGATCGTCCGTGGCGGCGAAGGCGGCTACCTGTCGGTGGTCCTGGGGCCCGGCAAGCGCGCCATGGCCGTGCCGGTCACCTCGGAGACGGCGGTCGGCGGCTTCGTTCTGCCCGGCGACCGGGTCGACGTCATCCAGGCCCACGAGGCGCAGAGCGTCGGCGAGGGCGACACCGGCGGCGTCAAGCGGATGGTGGCCGAGACCGTCGTCCAGAACGTCCGCGTTCTGGCCCTGGACCAAGCCTCGGCGGCCGAGAAGGACGCCAAGACCATCGTCGCCTCCACCGCCACCCTCGAGGTCGGCCCGGTCGAGGCCGAAGCCCTGACCCGCGCCAAGGCCGCCGGTCCGGTCACCCTGACCCTGCGCGCCTATACCGACCTCGGCGGGCCCTCGGGCCTGGCGGTCGCTTCCCAAGATTCCGCCGTCGTCCGCATCAATCGCGGCGGCCAGACCTCCAGCATCTCGGTTCGCCCATGATCCGCCGGCTCTTTTCCACCTCGCTCGCGGCCGTCCTGGCCCTGGCGTCGTCGACCGCCGCCCTCGCCGACGGCCCGGCGGCCGGCACCCATCTGTATCGGACCCCGGCCCGGGTCGCGTCGCGTCCCGTCGAGACGGCCAGCCTGGCCCCGCCCGCCGACCAGGTGCTGCGGATCGACCTCACCGCGTCCGGCGCCCGGACCCTGAACCTGTCGCGCGGCAAGTCGGCGATCATCGAGCTGCCCGTCGACGTGCGCGACATGCTGGTGACCAACCCGGCGGTGGCCGACGCGGTCCTGCGCGGTCCGCGCCGGATCTACGTCCTGGGCATGGCCCTGGGCTCGACCGACGCGGTGTTCTTCGACGCCTCGGGCCGCAAGATCCTCAGCCTGGCCATCCGGGTCGAGCAGGACTCCACCGCCCTGGAAGAGACCCTGCGCCGGGTGCTGCCCAACGCCAACATCCAGGTGCAGGCGATCCGCGACAGCGTGATTCTGACCGGCGCGGTCGCCGACGCCAACGAAACCGGCGTGGCCTCGCAGATCGCCGCCAAGTTCGTCGACAAGCCCGAAAACGTGCTGAACATGCTGACCATCGCCGGCAAGGACCAGGTGATGCTCAAGGTCCGCATCGTCGAGGTCCAGCGCAACATGATCAAGCAACTGGGCGTCGATTCCAGCGCCGTGCTCGGTCAGGTGGGCGAGACCCAGTACAAGTTCGGCTTCGCGCCGACCTACGGCGTCAACAACAGCCTCCTGGGCGGCGCCCTGGGGGGCTGGGCGCGCGACACCACCAAGCAGCCGATCGCCGCCCCGCCGTCCCAGTGCGCCAACAGCACTGTGGTCGATGGCTCCAACCTCGGCAATTGCGTGGGGGTCGACCGTGTCGGCAGCCCCGGCCTGAACTCGGGCAAGGGCATGATCCAGGCCTTCGAACGCGTGGGCCTGATCCGGACCCTGGCCGAGCCCAACCTGACCGTCGTGTCCGGCGAGGCGGGCAAGTTCCTGGTCGGCGGCGAGTTCCCGGTTCCGACCGGCCTGGACAGCGCCAACCGGGTCAGCATCGAGTTCAAACCCTTCGGCGTGGGCCTGGGCTATACGCCGGTCGTGCTATCGGGCGGCCGCATCTCCCTGAAGCTGTCGACCGAGGTGTCGGAACTGACCAGCCTGGGGTCCTTCACCCTGGCCTCGTCCACCGGCGGTTCGAGCCTGGTCGTTCCGGGGCTGACGGTGCGGCGCGCCGAGACGACGGTCGAGCTGCCGTCGGGCGGTTCGCTGATGATCGCCGGCCTGCTGAAGCAGCAGAGCAAGCAGAACATCGACGCCCTGCCCGGCATGACCAGCCTGCCGATCCTGGGCGCCCTGTTCCGGTCGCGCGACTATCAGAACGGCGAGACCGAGCTGGTGATCATCATCACCCCCTACATCGTCGACCCGACCAAGCCGCAGAACCTGCAGACCCCCGCCGACGGCCTGCAGACGGCGAGCGACATGAGTACGGCCCTGCTGGGCCGGCTCAACAAGGTGGTCAAGGCGCCGGTCGGCGCGAACAGCGGGCGCGCCTACCAAGGCCCCGTCGGCTATGTGATCGAGTGAGAACGCGGACATGACGCGACCCCATCCTTCCTTTTCGCTCCTGACGGCCCCGAAACTGGCCGCCGCGGGTCTGGTCCTGGCGCTTCTGGCGGCCTGCGCCGCCCCGGCCGCCGGTCCCGAAACCGCCGTCGCGCCGCGCACCGAAACCCAGCAATGGGAAGACCGCGTCCATATCGACTCCCGGCCGGACGAGGTGCAGCTGGCGGTCCATGCCGAGGGGCTGTCGGTGGCCCAGACCCAGGCCCTGGACGGGCTGCTGGGCCGCTGGATGGCCGCCGAGGCGCGGGAGATCGTCGTCAACGCCCCGATCGGCGGGGCCGGCGGCGAGATCGCCGGTCGCATGGCCATGGCCGCCCGCCAGCGCCTGGTCGCCATGGGCGCGCCAGCCGCCAAGGTCCGGGTGACGGGCTATGACGCCGGGGGCGCGCCGGACGCGCCGCTGAGGGTCGGCTTCCTGCGCTTCACCGCCAGCGTCCCGAAATGCGGCGGCTGGGAGAACCTCGCCGCGACCCGCGACAACACCGCCTACGAGAACTTCGGATGCGCGGTGACCGCCAACATGGCCGCCCAGGTGGCCAATCCCGAGGACCTGCTGGGCCCGCGCGTCGAGACCCCGATCGACTCCGGCCGCCGCGCGACCGTGCTCGACAAGTACCGCAAGGGCGAGGTCACCTCGTCGGCCAAGGACGAGCAGTCCAACGGCGTTGTTTCGAAGGCGGTCCACTGATGGCCACGCGCAGCGATCACGATCCCTTCGACCTGGGCTTCGAGGCCGACGACGATTTCGCCACGACCACGATCGGGACCCCGTCCGCGGCCGGGTTGGGCGGCGACGACCCGTTCGTCGATTTTCCGTCGGTGCGTCCCCGCGAATCCGTCTCCGCGCCGTTCGCGGACCTGCCGCCGCCCGCCGCGCCCTACGAGCCCTATGCGCCCGTCGCCGCCCCTGCGCCTCAGGTCGACGTCGCCGGGGCGACCCAGGCGCCGATCGACGCGGCCGAACCGGTCGCGCAGGTCGCGCATCCGGTCGGCTCGACCCAGGCCCTGGTGCAGGAGGTCCTCGCCGCCGCCGACGCCGACATGGGCGAGGCGGCCGTGCCGCGCATCACCATCCACGCCTTCTGCGCGCGGCCCGAGACCGTCGCCCTGGTCGACGCCGCCTCGGCCGATCGGCGGATGGCCCGCGCCTCGACCATCGTCCATCCCGGCGGGCTGGAGGCGGCCGTGGCCTACTACCAGAACCAGTCGACGCCCTCGCTGGTGATGGTCGAGAGCCTGGACGCCGCGCCGCGCATGCTGGCCCTGCTGGACGGCCTGGCCCAGGTCTGCGACCCGGGCACCAAGGTCGTGGTCATCGGCCAGACCAACGACATCGCCCTCTATCGCGAGCTGATGCGGCGCGGGGTCAGCGAGTACATCACCCAGCCCCAGGGGCCGCTGCAGATCATCCGCGCGATCTCCAGCCTCTACGCCGACCCCTCCGCGCCGTTCGTCGGCCGGCAGATCGCCTTTGTCGGCGCCAAGGGCGGCGTCGGGTCCTCGACCCTGGCCCACAACTTCGCCTGGTCGATGGCCGAGCGCGTGCAGGTCGCCACGGTGATGGTCGACCTGGACCTGCCGTTCGGCACCGCCGGCCTCGACTTCAACCAGGACCCGCTGCAGGGGGTGCTCGACGCCCTGACCCAGCCCGACCGCCTGGACCCGGTGCTGATGGACCGGATGATGGTCCGCTGCGGCGACCGCCTGTCGCTGTTCGCCGCGCCCGGCGCCCTGGACCAGGACTACGAGATCCCCGCCGACGCCTTCGAGGAAGTCACCCAGAAGATCCGCGGCGCGGCGCCCTTCGTAGTGCTGGACCTGCCGCACAGCTGGAGCGCCTGGACCCGCCGGGTGCTGATCGCCAGCGACGACCTGGTGGTGGTGGCCACGCCCGACCTGGCCAGCTTGCGCAACGCCAAGAACATCGTCGACCTGGTCCGCCAGGCCCGGCCCAACGACGCCCCGCCGCGCCTGGTGCTGAACCAGGTGGGCGTGCCCGGCCGCCCCGAGATCCCGGTCAAGGACTTCGGCGAGGCCCTGGGCCTGACTCCGTCCCTGGTGCTGCCGTTCGATCCCAAGCCCTTCGGCCAGGCCGCCAACAACGGCCAGATGGTCGCCGAGGTGGCGCCCAAGTCGAAGGCGGCCGAGGGCATCGACCATCTGGCGCGCCTGATCAGCCGCCGCGAACCGCCGGCGGTCCAGAAGACGTCCGCCCTCTCCAGCCTGTTCAGGAAGAAGTAGGGCATGTTCGGCAAGCGCGATCAGGCCGCCGTCCGCACGGAGCAGGCGCCGCCGCCCGTCTCGACCGGCGCGCCGGCCATCGCCACGCGCCCGCAGCGCATCGAGCCGGCCGCCAACGAATCCGCGCAACCCGGCGCGCCGCCGCCGGCCGCCGCGCCGGCCAAGGCTGTCGGCCCCAAAACCACCAACGGTCTGGAGCAGCTGCGCGCCGCCCAGGGCGCGCCGCCGACCACCCAGGTGGTCCGCGAGCAGAGCGACTACTACCACGCCACCAAGACCACGATCTTCAACGCCCTGCTCAACACCATCGACCTTTCCCAGCTGGCCCAGCTGGACCTGAAGGCGGCGGCCGAGGAGATCCGCGACATCGTCGCCGAGCTGGTGGCGATCAAGAACGTCTCGATGTCGGTCTCCGAGCAGGAGCACCTGGTCCAGGACATCATCAACGACGTCCTCGGCTACGGCCCGCTGGAGCCCCTGCTGGCCCGCGACGACATCGCCGACATCATGGTCAACGGCGCCCACCGGGTGTTCATCGAGGTGGGCGGCAAGGTCCAGCTGACCAATGTCCGCTTCCGCGACAATCTGCAGCTGATGAACATCTGCCAGCGGATCGTCAGCCAGGTCGGCCGTCGGGTCGACGAAAGCAGCCCGATCTGCGACGCCCGCCTGCCCGACGGCAGCCGCGTCAACGTCATCGCCCCTCCCCTGGCTCTGGATGGTCCCACCCTGACCATCCGGAAGTTCAAGAAGGACAAGCTGACGATGAAGAACCTGGTCGACTTCGCGTCGATCAGCCCGGAAGGGGCGCGGGTGCTGGGCGTGATCGGCGCCTGCCGCTGCAACATCGTCATCTCGGGCGGCACCGGTTCGGGCAAGACCACCCTGCTCAACACCATGACCGCCTTCATCGACCCCACCGAGCGGGTGGTGACCTGCGAGGACGCCGCCGAGCTGCAACTGCAGCAGCCGCACGTGGTGCGCCTGGAAACCCGGCCGCCCAACCTGGAAGGCCAGGGGGCGGTGACCATGCGCGACCTGGTCAAGAACTGCCTGCGGATGCGTCCCGAGCGGATCATCGTCGGCGAAGTCCGCGGCCCGGAGGCCTTCGACCTGCTGCAGGCCATGAACACCGGCCACGACGGCTCGATGGGCACGCTGCACGCCAACAGCCCGCGCGAGGCCATCAGCCGGATCGAGAGCATGATCACCATGGGCGGCTACGGCCTGCCGTCCAAGACCATCAAGGAGATGATCGTCGGCTCGGTCGACGTCATCGTTCAGGCCGCCCGCCTGCGCGACGGCTCGCGCCGGATCACCCACATCACCGAGGTGGTGGGGCTGGAAGGCGACGTGATCGTCACCCAGGACCTGTTCGTCTACGAGATCAGCGGCGAGGACGCCGAGGGCAGGGTGGTCGGCAAGCATCGCTCGACCGGCATCGGCCGCCCGCGGTTCTGGGACCGCGCCCGCTATTACGGCCTGGAGCGCGAGCTGGCCGAAGCCCTCGACGCGGCGGAGTAGGCGATGCTGTTCATCCTCGCCGGCGTCCTCGGCTTCATCACCATCGCGGGCCTGGGCTTCGTGCTGGCCGGCGGCGGCGACAGCGGCTCGGCCAAGACGGTCAAGCGCGCCCAACTGATCGCGGGCGGCGACCGCCAGACCGTCGCCGCTCGCGCCAAGGCCGCGGCCAGCACGCCCGACGCCCGTCGCAAGCAGATCCTCAAGACCCTGAAGGAACAGGACCAGAAGAAGAAGAAGGCGACGTTGACCATCGCCGCGCGCTTGAGGGCGGCCGGCCTGGGCGAGAACGTCCGGATGTTCTGGATCATCAGCGGGGTGATCGGCCTGTCCGTCGGCCTGGTGCTGCTGGTGCTGCGCCAGATGCCGATCATCGCCCTGGGCGCGGCCTTCGCGGCCGGTTTCGGCCTGCCCCGCTGGGTGGTCGGCATGATGGCCAAGGCGCGCACCAAGAAGTTCACCAACGCCTTTTCCGACGCCATCGACATCATCGTGCGCGGCATCAAGTCGGGCCTGCCGGTCCACGACTGCCTGAAGATCATCGGCAAGGAATGCCCCGAGCCCCTGGCCGGCGAGTTCCGCGTCCTGGTCGAGAACACCGGCATGGGCATGTCGATGGACCAGGCGCTGGAGCGCATGTACGAGCGCATGCCGACCAACGAGCTGCGGTTCTTCACCATCGTCCTGACCATCCAGGCCAAGACCGGCGGCAACCTGGCCGAGGCGTTGGGCAACCTGTCGGCCGTGTTGCGAGCCCGCAAGCTGATGGTCGAGAAGATCAAGGCCCTGTCGGCTGAAGCCATCGCCTCGGCCTTCATCATCGGCTGCCTGCCGCCCAGCGTCGTTGCGCTGATCTCGATCGTCGCGCCCAGCTACATGGCGCCGATGTTCAGCGACCCGCGCGGCCACCTGATGCTGATGGCCGCGGGCTTCTGGATGAGCCTGGGCATCTTCGTGATGCGCAAGATGATCAATTTCAAGTTCTAGGGGAGGCGGATCATGATCCATATGCTCACCAATCCCCAGACCCTGTTCAGCGCCTTCATCGCCATCGTGGTGTTCGCCACCATCGTCACCCTGGCCTCGCCGATGATGAGCAACAACAACCTGGAGGGCCGGCTGAAGTCGGTGGCCAACCGCCGCGAGGAGCTGCGCCGCCGCTCGCGCGAGGCCATGGCCCAGAAGGGCGGCGGCGGCGGTTCGCTGCGCCATGTCGACGAGGGCATGTACAAGAATGTCGTCGAGCGCCTGCAGCTGTCCAGGCTGCTGGAGGATCCCAAGGTCGTCGACAAGCTGGCCCAGGCCGGCTTCCGCGGCCCCAAGCCGGTCTCGACCTTCTATTTCTTCCGCTTCGTGATGCCGTTCGCGTTCGCGGTGGTGACGGCGTTCTACCTCTATGTCGTCAACGGCTTCGGCCTGCTGACGATGCAGAAGATCGCCATCTGCTTTCTGGCCCTGACGGCGGGCTATTACGCGCCCAACATCTACATCTCCAACGCCGCCCAGAAGCGCCGCGAGTCGATCGTCGCGGCGTTCCCCGACGCCCTGGACCTGATGCTGATCTGCGTCGAGAGCGGCATGTCGATCGAGGCGGCCATCGCCAAGGTCGGCTCCGAGGTCGGCTCGGCCTCGATGGAGCTGGCCGAGGAACTCAGCCTGCTGACCGCCGAGCTCAGCTACCTCCCCGAGCGGCGCCTGGCCTATGAGGGCCTGGCCCGGCGGACCAACCATCCCGGCATCCGCTCGGTGGTCACCGCCATGATCCAGGCCGAACGCTACGGCACGCCGCTGGGCGCGGCCCTGCGGGTGATGGCCAAGGAAAACCGCGACCTGCGCCTGTCGGCCGCCGAAAAGAAGGCCGCGGCCCTGCCGGCCAAGCTGACCGTGCCGATGATCGTGTTCTTCCTGCCCGTTCTGTTCATCGTGATCATGGGACCGGCCATCATCAAGATCCAGGACGTGATGAAGGGACGCTAGGGCGATAGCGCCGGGGCGGCCTACGAGCCTAGTCGGACGTTTCGGAGATTCTCCGCTCATCAAATTGATCCGTCATTCCCGCCACAAGGGCGGGAATGACGGAGGTTATTTGGGAAAGGCCGCTAACCATCTGTGGACGCCCCCTTCAGCGCAAGACGGATTTGAAGCTTTGACGCTCGATCGGATGCTGCCATCTGTCCGGCCTGTTGTGCGCCCTTCAGCGCTGGCCTGTATGGAAGTTCGCGGATCAGGTCCAAATCACCCATAGCGTGCTCAAGAGAGGCACGGTGGTAAGCCCTGGTTTTCCCGATCCCGTCTCACCGACTGTGCGCCATACCCTCCGTCGTCCGACTACGCTTCGACGCCTCTGGAGCCGGCGGCTGTTAGGCCGTCAGCGCCGGAGCCCTGTAGACGCCGCCTCTAGCCAGGAGCGCCCAAATGATCCTCGCGGTCTTGTTGGCCAAGGCCACAGCCACGAGCATTCGCGGCTTGCGGGCCAGCATCTGCGCCAGCCATGATCCAGGCGGCGCGCCACGGATGAGCGCCTGCTTGATCACGGCGCTGGCGCCGATCACCAGCAATCGTCGCAAGGTTCGCTCGCCCGCCTTGGTGATCTGGCCCAGCTTCTGTTTGCCGCCGCTCGATCGTTGGACAGGCGTTAGGCCCAACCAGGCCGAGAAGTCCCGCCCGCAGCGGAAGGACTCTGCTCCCGGGGCCAGGGCGACCATGGCCGAGGCCGTGACAGGTCCAATGCCTGGGATCGTCATCAGCCGCCGAGCGACAAGATCCTCCTTGGCGCGACGGGCGATCTCGGCATCGAGGCTGGCGATCTCCGTCTCCAGCGCGGCCAGCATCCGCACCATGACTTGCAGGCTAACGCGGGCAGCCGGCGGCAGTTGGCTCGCGGGATCCTCGATCTCGGCAACCAGGCGCTGGACGTACATCACCCCCTTTGGGGCGACATACCCGAACTCGGCCAGATGGCCGCGCAGGCCGTTCATGATCTGCGTGCGCTGGCGCACCAGCAGATCCCGGGCGCGGAACACCACCCCGCTGGCCTGTTGCTCGCGGCTCTTCACGGGCACGAAGCGCATCGTCGGCCGCTGGGCCGCCTCGCAGATGGCCTCCGCATCGGCCTCGTCGTTCTTCTGCCGCTTCACGAAGGGCTTCACGTAGGCCGGCGGGATCAATTTGACCGTATGGCCGAGCGCCTCCAGCTCACGGCCCCAGTGATGGGCTCCGGCGCAGGCCTCCATGGCGACCAAGCAGCGAGGCTGCCCGGCGAAAAACGCCAGCAGCCGGCCTCGCCCAAGCTTCTTCCGGAATATAACCGTGCCGGCTGCATCGGCTCCGTGGGCCTGGAATACTGACTTCGCGATATCCAGCCCGATGATGGTAAGCTCGCCCATGGGCGCCTCCCTCGAGTGAAGTTCAACACACCTCACTCTGGCACGTAGATGCCGTCGGGGGGCGTCCACCCCATCACCCTGGGCTGACGTTCTCAATCTCGGTTTCTTGGCGGTAGCGGCCAAGAAACGCACGCCGGGCCCTCTAGCCGCCCGCCTTCACCGCGTCGTACGACCGGGTCGCGCTGGCCTGGCCGACGGCGGCGCGCAGCCAGGCCAGGTTGTTGTCGACCGACTCCGGCGGCAGGTCCTGGCGGGCCAGCCTCTCGGCCTCGTCGAGGCGCCCCTGCAGCCCGATCACCAGGGCCAGGTTCTGGCGCACCTGGATGGTGGCGGTGGGCAGGGCCGTCGCCTGGCGCAGAAGCTTCTCCGCGCCGGGTAGGTCGCCGGTCGAGGCCAGGTGCATGGCCAGGTTGGCCAGGGGGACCGCCTCGGCCGGAGCCAACGCCACGGCCTGGCGATGGGCGGCCAGGGCCTCGTCGTCGCGCTTGGCCTGCTCGTAGGCCACGCCCAGCAGCGACAGGGGCCGCCAGTCGCGCGGCTGCAGGGCGGCGGCCTTGCGGCCGGGTTCGATGGCGTAGAAGCCCTGGCCGCGCGCCACGTTGGCCCGCGCCGCCTCCATCAGGGCGTCGTAGCTGTCGGGGGCGACGATCAGCACGCGGGCGGCCGCGTCGGCCGCCTCGTCATAACGGCCCAGGGCGCGCAGGGCCTGGGACAGGCCCACGCCGGCCTCGATGTCGCGACCATCGCGCTCGACCTCGTTCGACCAGAAGGCCATTCGGGTCAGGGGATCGGCCCGCTGGACCTCGGCCCGTTCGGCGGGCGTGGCCTTGCGCGGCGTCTCAGGCGCGGCGGCGGAGGGCGCGGCGACCGGAGCGGATGGCGCGGGCTTGTCGGCGGCATGGGCCGGCGCCGCCATCCACACGCCGGACGCGAGCAGGGGGCCAAGAACGGTTGCGAGGAGCGCGCGCTTGCGACACATGAAGAAGGATCTCCCGACGGTCCCGCATCCTCGCGCGCGGCCCTCAAGGAATCGTTAAGCATAATTTTCACCCTCAAGGGCGCGTCCATGTCGGAACCGATCATCGCCTCCTCCTCCCGCTCGTCCGAGGACGGCCCGCCGACGCCCATCCACTGCCTGTACGAGGCCGAACTGGCCGCCTTCGTCGAGGCGCGTCCGAGCTTCGTGAAGGGCTTTGTGGCCCTGGAGGACTTCAAGGCCAAGGCCGGCCAGGTGCTGGTTCTGCCGACGCCGCAAGGGGCCGTGGACCGCGTGCTCCTGGGCCTGGGGACCCGCGACAAGGCCGAGGCCATGCTGTTCCGCGCCCTGCCGGCCCGACTGCCGGCCGGCGACTACCGCCTGGCGGCGATCCCCGACGGCCTCGACCCCGGCCAGGTCGCCCTGGCCTTCGCCCTGGGCGCCTACAAGTTCGACCGTTACCGGCCCCGCGCGGGGGACGAGCCGCGACGACTGGTCGCGGACGAAACCGTCGATCTGGACGAGGTCCACGCCGTGGCCCACGCCTGCGCCCTGGCCCGCGACATGGTCAACACCCCGGCCAACGACATGGGGCCGCTGCAGATCGAGACCATCGCCCGCGAGATCGCCGAGCGGTACGGCGCCACTCTGGAGGTGATCCTCGGCGACGACCTGCTGGAAGCCAACTATCCCGCCGTCCACGCCGTCGGCCGCGCCGCCGTCCCGGCCCGCGCGCCGCGGATGCTGGAGCTGACCTGGGGCGATCCGGCCCACCCGCGCGTCGCGCTGATCGGGAAGGGCGTGGTGTTCGACACCGGCGGGTTGGACATCAAGCCCTCGTCCGGCATGCGGCTGATGAAGAAGGACATGGGTGGCGCCGCCCACGCCCTGGCCCTGGGCCGGATGGTGATGGCCGCCGGCTTGCCGGTGGCCCTGAGCGTGCTGGTCCCGGTGGTGGAGAACGCCATCGCCGGCGACGCCATGCGGCCCGGCGACGTCCTGGCCACCCGCGCCGGCCTGGCCGTCGAGGTCGGCAACACCGACGCCGAGGGCCGGCTGATCCTGGCCGACGCCCTGACCCGGGCCGCCGAGCTGGAGCCGGCCCTGACGATCGACCTGGCCACCCTGACCGGCGCGGCCCGCGTGGCCCTGGGGCCGCAGGTCATCCCATTCTACACCCCCGACGACGACCTGGCCCTGGAGATCGAGGAAGGCGCGCGCGAGGCCTCCGACCCCGTCTGGCGCATGCCCTTGTGGGAGGGATACAGGGAGGCGGTCGAGAGCGACATCGCCGACCTAAAGAATGATCCCGACGCCTGGGCCCAGGCCGGCTCGATGACCGCGGCCCTGTTCCTGCAACGCTTCGCCCCCACCACCGGGTCCTGGGTCCATTTCGACATCTTCGCCTGGAACCCCAAGGGGCGGCCGGGCTTCGCGTCCGGCGGCGAGGCCCAGGTGATCCGGGGCCTCTACGGCACGCTGAAGTCGCGGTTCCCGAAGGTCTCGGCATGAGCGGTCCGCGCCCGTACGACCCCCGGGTGACCCTGGCCCGGCCGGACCTGGCCGATCTCGATCTGCAGGGCCTAGTCGCCGCCGAGCGCTACGAGGCCCCGACCCTGCGCCAGGTCGCCGTCCCGACCGCCGCCCTCCGCAAGGCCGCCCACCCGATGGCCGAGCAGTGGGACCAGCTGCTGTTCGGCGAACTGTTCAAGGTGCTGGAGGTGAAGGGCGGCTTCGCCTGGGGCCAGGCGGCGCGCGACGGCTATGTCGGCTTCGTCGCCGAGGACGACCTGGCCGCCCGGGGCGCGCCAGCCACCCATCAGGTGGCGGTCCCGCGCACCTACGCCTTCGCCGAGCCCGACATCAAGTCGCGGCCGGTGGGCCTGTACTCGCAGAACGCCCTTACCGCCATCGAGGCGGCGGAGGGGCGGTTCGCCCGGGGCGAGGGCACGGGCTGGTTCGTCGCCGCCCACCTTCGTCCGGTCGGGGTCGCCCTGGCCGACCCGGTGGCGGTGGCGGAGGGCTATCTGGGCGCGCCCTACCAGTGGGGGGGGCGCGAATCGCTGGGCCTGGACTGCTCGGGCCTGGTGCAGCAGGCCCTGGCGGCCTGCGGCAAGGCGGTCCCCCGCGACACCGACCTGCAGCTGGCCTTCTTCACCCCCGTCGCCGAGGCCGAGCGCCGGCGCGGCGACCTGGTTTTCTGGAAGGGGCATGTGGCCCTGCTGCTGGACGCCGACACCATCCTGCACGCCAACGCCCACCACATGGCCGTGGCGATCGAGCCCCTGGCCGAGGCGGTGGCCCGGATCGAAGCGGCGGGCGGCGGTGGGGTGACGGGGTGGCGGCGGCCCTAGCCGCGTCCGGGGACACGCCCTTGCGGCGTGTCCCCGTGATCGAGCGCGGCGCCCTAGGCTGGGGACACGCCGCAAGGGCGTGTCCCCGACGGCGCGGCTACTTCGGCCACTGGGCCAGCCAGTCGGCCAGCGATTGCGGCGTCATGTGGCGGGCGTCGGTCAGGGCGAACAGGGCGTCGGGATTGACCAGCTTGCCCTTGGTGTCGACCACCAGGAAGGTCGGCACGCCGTTCAGCTTGTTGATCCCGTAGCGGGCGGGGATCTGCATGTTGTGGTCGTAGCGGCCGACATTGACGGTCACCACCTCGTAGTGCTTGTCGACGAAGGCCTTGAGGTCGGGCTGCTCGATCATGCCGGCGAACACCCGGCAATCGCCGCACCAGTTGCCGCCCAGGTCGATCAGCACCAGCTTGTGCTTGGCCTTGGCGGTCTTGATCGCCTTGGCCACGTCGGCCTCGGCGTCGGCCTTCTCGTCATAGGGATAGGGCAGGGGCGTGGGCAGGTCGGCCAGCGACTTGAGGGCCACGGTCGGGGCCTTGGCGGCGAAGGCCGAGGCGGGCGCGGCGATCAGCAGGGCGGCGAGGACGGCGGCGGCCAGCGGGCGAGACGTCATGGTCGAACGGTTCCGGTGAAGCGGTGCGGTCCGATACTCTACTCACGGAATGGGGAAAGGCCGCAAGGCAGCTTTGCTGCGGGCGGTTCCATCCGGTCTGGGGGCGCCTGGAAAGGCGGCAAAGAAAAGGCCGCGAAGCGGACTTCGCGGCCTCTTGCCGTTGGTCGCGCCGGTGGGCTAGCCGCCCGGACGCTGGGCCGCTTCGCCCGAGCCCTTGGTGGCGTTCGGAGCCGGGGTCGGTCCGGTGGCCGCGCCGCCAGCGCCGACGGCGGCCGGAACCGGGGCCGAGCCCGCCGCGGCCGTGCCGGCGGCCGGAGCCTCGCCCGCCGCCGCCGGAGCGGCCGGAGCCGCGCCGGCCGGCTTCGGGGCCGGGATCGGCAGGGACGAGCCCAGGCTGTGCAGATAGGCGATGATGGCGATGCGGTCTTCCTGCTTCTTCAGGCCGACGAAGGTCATCTTGGTGCCCGAGACGTCCTTGCCCGGCGCCTTCAGGAAGGTGTCCAGCTTGTCGTAGTCCCAGACCGGGTTCTTGTTGCCGTACTCGACCATGGCCGGCGAATAGGCGAAGCCGGGGTGGGTGCCGGGCTTGCGGCCGACCACGCCGAACAGGCCGGGGCCGGTGTGGTTCTCGGCGGTGAAGTTGTGGCACGAGGCGCACTTGGCGCTGACGGCCTGGCCGGCGGTGACATTGGCCGGGGTCAGGACGCTGCCCCAGTCGGGCGCGACCTCGGCGGCGGCGCCGCCTTCGCCCGCCTCTTCGGCGACGGCGATCTCGTAGCCGGGCTTCTCAAGCTCGTGCTTGGCGAAAACGATGTCCGACGCTTCCCGCAGACCGAAAATGATCAGGCCGGTCAGCAGCACGCCGCCAGCGATCTTGTTGAACGTCAGGTCGCTCATCTAAAGCCTTACCAGCCTCTTGGGGGCCGTCTGACGACAGGCCCGAAATCCGCGCCCGGAGGTTTCCCCCGCGCGCTCCATGTTGCGCTCGCGTCTCTTACACGCTACCGCCCGGGGCGCAACCGGGCAGCAACGGTTTTGACCCGCAACGGCCTTTCATGAACCCCATCGTCGTCATTCCCGCCCGCATGGCGGCCACTCGCCTCCCGGACAAGCCGCTGGCCGACATCGGCGGCCTGCCCATGATCGTGCGCGTGCTGCGCCAGGCCCAGGCGGCGGGAATCGGGCCGGTGGCGGTGGCGGCCGGCGACGCGGCGATCGTGGAGGCGGTCGAGCGGGCCGGCGGCCGGGCGGTGCTGACCGATCCGGCCCTGCCCTCGGGCTCGGACCGCATCCTGGCCGCTCTCGAGGTGCTGGACCCGGACCGCCGCCACGACGTGGTCATCAACCTGCAGGGCGACATGCCGTTCGTGCAGCCGTCGGTGCTGGGCGCCTGCGCCGACCTGCTGAGCGCCCACCCGGGTTGCGACATCGCCACCGTGGTGGCGCCGGAGGCCTCGCCGGCCGACCGGTCCAATCCCGACGTGGTCAAGGCTGTGCTGGCCATGGAGCAGGACGGCCTGTCGGGCCGGGCGCTCTATTTCACCCGCTCCACCCTCTATGGCGACGCGCCGATCTGGCGCCACATCGGCATCTACGGCTATCGCCGCGCGGCGCTGGAAGCCTTCAACGCCGCTCCGCCCTCGCCGCTGGAGAAGCGCGAGAAGCTGGAGCAGCTGCGGGCCATGGAGCTGGGCCTCAGCCTGCGCGCGGCCGTCGCCGCCGAGGCCCCGATCTCCGTCGACAATCCCTCGGACCTAGAAGCGGCGCGCGCCTATTCGAACCGCAACGGCGCCGCCGGGAAGACCGCATGAGCATCCTCAAGAAGATCGCCTTCCAGGGCGAGCCCGGCGCCAACAGCCACGAGGCCTGCCGCACCTATTTCCCCGACTACGAGGCCGTGCCCTGCGCCACGTTCGAGGAGGCGTTCGAGGCCATCAAGACCGGCGCCTGCCAGCTGGGCATGATCCCGATCGAGAACTCGATCGCCGGCCGGGTCGCCGACGTCCACCACCTGCTGCCGGCCTCGGGCCTGAAGATCATCGGCGAGCGCTTCAAGCCGATCCGTTTCCAGCTGATGGCCAATAAGGGCGTGACGCTGGACCAGGTGAAGATCGCCTGCTCGATGCCGATCGCGCTCAGCCAGTGCCGCCACAGCCTGAAGAAGCTCGGCCTGGCCCACGAGAGCGCCGGCGACACAGCGGGCGCCGCCAAGGCCCTGGCCCTGAAGCCCGACCCGACCCGCGCCGCCGTCGCTCCCGCCCTGGCCGCCGAGATCTACGGCCTGGACATCCTGGCCCGCGACATCGAGGACGCGCGCAACAACACCACGCGCTTCCTGGTGATGACGGCCGACAAGACGCCCGAACCGCCGCCGTTCACCCATCGCTGCGTGACCAGCTTCGTGTTCAAGGTCCGCAACCTGCCGGCCGCCCTCTACAAGGCGCTGGGCGGCTTCGCGACCAACGGCGTCAACATGACCAAGCTGGAAAGCTACATGGAGGGCGGCCACTTCACGGCGACCTTCTTCTACGCCGAGGTCGACGGCCGCCCCGAGGACCGCAGCCTGGCCCTGGCCTTCGACGAGCTGAAGTTCTTCTCCGAGAAGTTCGAGATCCTCGGCGTCTATCCGGCCGATCCGTTCCGGGACCGGGTGTAGTCCGGGTTGTAATCCGACGCCGCTCCGCTCTAGCTTGGCCTCGGGCGCGTGGTCGCGCCGATGGGGGACAGCATGAAGATCGCGCCGACGGCCTTGGGTGTGGGCGGGGCCGTGTTCCTCGTGGGAGCGATCGGGCTGGGAATCTGGGCTGGCATGCCTGCCAATCCGCTGGCGACGTTGGGCATCCTTGTGCTTTCGGCGGGACCCCTGACCAAGCTGGTCTATCTGCTGCTGACCGGTCTGGGGATCTGTATCGCCGTGCTCGGCGTCATGAGCCTGGCCAAGGGTTGTACGAGCGATCCTTCGCTGCTGTCGCTCCTGAGCCTGCTGCCGCCGGGCGCAGGCCTTTTCGCGACGCTGCTGACGACCCTGTCCATTGTCCGGGCCATGCAGGCGACGCACACTCGCGATCTGTTCGTGATCGCGCCCGGCCTCGCCGAGGCGCTGGCGCCGTTGGGCGTCGGCTTCTTGCTCGGCGCGGTCGCCGCGGCGCTGAAGGCGCGGGCCGCGCCCGCCGCCTGATCCGCTGCCGTCACGGCAAGCTTCGCTAATCGGGCGTTCGGCGCCTAACCTTCCGACCAGGCTCCAATAAAGGAGTCGGGGAGGAATGACGATGAACACGCTGGTCGCGCCGGTAATGGCGCTGGTGGCCTGGTCGCTGGTGATCTGGGTGTGGATGTACGTCCAGCGGTTGCCGGCCATGAGCAAGGCCGGGATCAAGCCGCAGGCGGCGGCCTTTCCCGGGAGCCTGGACGGCCTGCCGGCGCCCGCCCGCCAGGCGGCCGACAACTACAACCACCTGATGGAGCAGCCGACGATCTTCTACGCCGCCGCCCTGGCCATCCAGGTCGCCGGCCATGGCGACGCCCTGGCGGTCGGGCTGGCCTGGGCCTTCGTGGGCCTGCGGGTGCTGCACAGCCTGATCCAGGTCAGCGTCAACATCGTGCTGCTGCGCTTCCTGGCGTTCTCGGCCGGGACGCTGGTGCTGGCGTGGATGGTGGCGCGGGAGCTGGCGAAGCTGTTCGGAGGCTGACGTCCAAGAAGGCCCTCCCCGTGGGGGAGGCGATCGCGCAGCGATCGGTGGGGGGAGGCTTGGGCTCGAAGATCCATGATCTGGCCGCCTGCCGATCACTCCCCCCTCCGTCGGCTTCGCCGACACCTCCCCCACAGGGGAGGATCTAGTCCTCTTCCTCCGCCCAGGCCTTGATCAGCTGGTGGGCGATGGCCAGGGGCGGGGGGGCGAAGAAGCCGTCCAGCTCGCCCTTGATCAGGGCCCGCGCCTCGTCCTTGGTGAACCACTTGACCGCTTCCAGCTCGGTCTGGTCCGGGGCGGCCGTGTCGCTGTCGACGTCGGCCATCAGGCCCATCATCAGCGACGAGGGCCAGGGCCAGGGCTGGCTGGAATGGTAGCGGACGGCCGTGGCGGTCAGGCCGGCCTCTTCCTTCAGCTCGCGGGCGCAGCCTTCCTCGATGGTCTCGCCGGGCTCGATGAAGCCGGCCAGGGCCGAGTACATGCCGGGCGGCCACAGCGCCTGGCGGCCCAGCAGGCAGCGGCCCCCATGCAGGGCCAGCATGATCGCCACCGGGTCGGTGCGCGGGAAGTGCTCGGCCTGGCAGGACGGGCACAGCCGCTTCCAGCCGCCGTCGCTGACCGCCGTCTCCTGGCCGCAGTTGCTGCACCACTTGTGCTTGCGCCGCCATTCGAACATCGACTTGGCGGTGGCCAGGATGCCGGCGTCGGGCGGCGGCAGGGTGGCGGCGATCCCGCGCAGTTCCTCGAACCGGCCCAGACCCTGCAGCGGCCCCTCGGCCGGGTCGGCCCCGCCCTCCAGGTCGACGGCGAACACCGCGATGTCCTTCCACAGCCCCAGGAACAGCAGGCGCTCGGGCGTGGCGGCCAGGTCCTTGGCCATGTCGGCGCGCAGATAGGCGATCTGGGCGCCCGTCACCTTGCCCTCTCCCTCTTCGCCGTCCGGGCCGACGACGTCCTCGACCAGCGCCTTGCCGTTCCAGATGGCCACGGCCAGCGACTGCGGGTCGGCGGCCTTCTCGGCCAGCCAGGCCTCGTCGCCCCGGCGCTCGCTGGCGCGGTCGAGCGGATTGCCGGCGAAGGTGTTGGTGATGATCGAAAGGGCCATGGGGGATCTCTAGAGCATTTTCGAGCGAAGTGGATTCCGGTTCGCGTGAAGAAAATGCGCCCCGGCGAAGAAAGCATCCGCGACGAAGAGTCGTCACGAGCCGGCGCTTCATGTCTTGCATCCGTCACGATGAGTCGCGATATAGGCCTCGGAGATCGGCGACGGGCGGAGTCCTCGCCAACCTGGTCAGGGCCGAGAGGCAGCAGCCACAACGAGTTTCGCTCCGGGTCGTCTGCCGGTCTCCACCTTTCCCCGAAATCTGTCAGCTTCTGGACCCCGCGCGCGCCGCGAGCCTTTTGCTGCGCCGTTCCGCGCACTACACTCACGCCATGGCCGACCACGACGACCTCACGACCGATTCCGCGCCGCCGTGGGACGAAGAGCCCGCTGAACGCGACGAGAACACCGCCGACATCTTCGGCGGGCCGCCGGCCGCCGCACCCGAGGCGCCGCCGCCGGCCGTGACCACGCCTGTCGCGGCTCCAGCCGCGTCCGCGCCTTCGGATCCGGACGCCGCCTACACGGTCCTGGCCCGCAAGTACCGGCCGCGCACCTTCGAGGACCTGATCGGCCAGGAGGCCATGGTCCGCACCCTGGCCAACGCCTTCTCGACGGGGCGGATCGCGCACGCCTTCATGCTGACCGGCGTGCGCGGGGTGGGTAAGACCACCACCGCCCGCCTGCTGGCCCGGGCCCTGAACTACGAGACCGACACCGTCCACCAGCCGTCGGTCGACCTGACCGTCGACGGCCGCCACTGCAAGGCCATCGTCGAGGGCCGGCACATGGACGTGCTGGAGCTGGACGCCGCCAGCCGCACCAAGGTCGACGAGATGCGCGAGCTGCTGGACGGGGTGCGCTACGCCCCGGTCGAGGCGCGCTACAAGGTCTACATCATCGACGAAGTGCACATGTTGTCGACGGCGGCGTTCAACGCCCTGCTCAAGACGCTGGAAGAGCCGCCGCCGCACGCCAAGTTCATCTTCGCCACCACTGAGATCCGCAAGGTGCCGGTGACGATCCTGTCGCGCACCCAGCGCTTCGACCTGCGCCGGGTCGAGCCGGACGTGCTGGTCAAGCACTTTGGCAAGATCGCCGCCAAGGAAGGGGCCAAGGTCGAGGAGGACGGCCTGGCGCTGATCGCCCGGGCCGCCGAGGGTTCAGTGCGCGACGGCCTGTCGCTGCTGGACCAGGCCATCGTCCAGGGCGAGCGAGGCTCGACCGTCACCGCCGCCGTGGTCCGCGACATGCTGGGCCTGGCCGACCGCGGCCAGACCATCGCCCTGTTCGAGAACGTGATGAGCGGCAAGCCGGGCGAGTCGCTGAAGGGCTTCCGCGCCCTGTGGGGGTTCGGCGCCGATCCGGCCGTGGTCATGCTGGACTTGCTGGACCACTGCCACGCCGCCTCGGTGGCCAAGGCCCTGGGGCCGGATGCCCTGTCCATGCCCAAGGAGCAGGCCGCGCGCCTGACCTCGATCGGCGCCCAGACCTCGGCCGGGACCCTGGCGCGCCTGTGGCAGATGCTGCTGAAGGCCCATGACGAGGTGCGCCGCGCGCCCGACGCCATGGCCGCGGCCGAGATGGCCATCATCCGCCTGTGCTACGCCGCCGACCTGCCCGGTCCGGAAGAGGCGTTGAAGGCCCTGCGCGACGGTCAGCCGGTGGGCGGCGGTTCAGGCGGTGGGGGCGGCGGCGGTTCGATGGGCGGCGGCGGAGGCGGCGGCGCCGTCAACGCCCAGGCCCGGGTGATGGCCGCGCCGGCCGCCCAGGCCGCGCCGACCCTCGCGTCCTTCGAAGATGTCGTGAAGCTGATCGCCGAAAAGCGCGACATCGGCCTGCGCCTGGACGTCGAGCAATATGTCCGCCCGATCAGCTTCCGGCCCGGCGCGATCACCTTCGAACCGGCCCCCGGCGCGCCCGGCAACCTGGCCGGCCGGCTGGTGCGGGCGCTGAAGGAATGGACCGGCCAGCCCTGGCTGGTGGCGGCCGAGGGCGGCGGCGGGGCCGAGAGCCTGTTCGAGCGCCAGAAGCGTGAGGAGCGCGAGGAACTGGCGGCGATCAAGTCCGACCCGTTCGTCGCCTCGGTGCTCAGCGCCTTTCCCGGCGCCGAAATCGTCGAGGTCCGCACGATCCTGACGCCCCAGGCGCCGTCGATCGAGCCGGACGACGTCGAGGATTTATAGATCTCTCCCTTCCCCCTTCCATCAAGGGGAAGGGGAGCTTGAAAAACGGAGCAGAACCCATGAAAGACCTCGGCGGCCTGATGAAGCAGGCCCAGGAGATGCAGCAGAAACTGGCCGACGCCCAGGCGCGGCTCGCCGAGCTGACCGTCGACGGCACGGCGGGGGGCGGCATGGTCACCGTCACCCTCAAGGGCTCCGGCGAGCTCGCCAAGGTGGTGCTGGACGAGAGCCTGGTCGAGCCGGGCGAGGGCGAGGTGATCGCCGACCTGATCGTCGCCGCCCACGCCGACGCCAAGAAGAAGCTCGACGCCAAGCAGGCCCAGTTGATGCAGGAAGCCGCCGGGCCGATGGCCGGCATGATGGGCGGTTTGCCGGGCATGAAGTTCTAGGAATGCGCCCGTCGGTTTGACTTCTCCGCTCATCCCGGCGAATGCCGGGACCCAGATCCCTTAGCGGTCTGGCTGATTGGAGGGGCTCAGTGCTTTTGGCGTCAGGCCCAGAGCCATTCCATCTGGGTCCCGGCATTCGCCGGGATGAGCGGAACTGAGGGGACCAGGAGATCAGATGCTCAACTTCAGCACCGTCGCGATCACTTTGGCCTTGGCCGTTCCAACCGTCGCCCTCGCCGCGCCCCTGCCGGCCGACCTGGCCGCCGCCGCCCATGCCTATGACGCGGCCCAGGTGAACGGCGACCGCGCCGCGCTGGAGCGCCTGGTGGCCGACGACTACGTGCTGGTCAACGGCGCGGGCCAGGTCCAGGACAAGGCCAAGCTGATCGCCGACTATGTGGCGCCCGGCTTCAAGCTCGACCCGTTCACGATCGAGGCGCCGGTCGAGAAGGTCTTCGGCGACACCGCCCTGCTGGGCGGCCGGGTCAACATGACCGGCGTCGACGGCGGCCAGCGCTTCGCCCTGGTCGTGCGCTTCGTGGACACCTGGGCCAAGCGCGACGGCCAGTGGCGGGTGGTCTATTCGCAGGTCACCCGGGTAGCCAAGCCTTGAGGGGCCGGGCTTGATCGGGTCCGAAGACATGGGGGAAGACATGCGCGGTGCGGGTTTGCTGGGGATCGGCCTGATCCTCGTCATCATCATCGGCCTGCTGATCGGCTGGCCGCAGTACAGCGTCTTCGCGGCGCGCAAGCACGGCGAGGCCGAACTGGCGCGGGCCACCCAGAACCGGCAGGTGCGGGTGCAGGAGGCCCTGGCCAAGTTCGAGGCGGCCGACTACGACGCCAAGGCCGAAGTCCGTCGCGCCCAAGGCGTGGCCCAGGCCAACAAGATCATCGCCGAGAGCCTGGGCGGCCCCGAAGGCTACCTGCGCTGGCGCTATATCGAGATGCTGCAGGAGACGTCCGAAAAGGGCGGCCACCAGATCATCTACCTGCCGACCGAAGCCGGCCTGCCGCTGCTGGAGGCCGGCCGGCGACCCCAACCGCTGGCCGCGCCGCGCAAGGACGACTGATGGCCGCCTCCGCCGGACCCGAGATCGAGCGTCTGATCGCCCTGCTGTCCAAGCTGCCGGGCCTGGGTCCGCGCTCGGGCCGGCGGGCGGCGCTGGCCCTGCTGAAGAAGCGCGACACCCTGCTGGCGCCGCTGGCCGCGGCGATCGTCGATGCCCAGGCCAAGGTGCGCACCTGCTCGGTCTGCGGCTCGCTGGACACCTCCGATCCCTGCGCCGTCTGCTCCGACGCCACCCGCGACAATCGTCTGCTGTGCGTGGTCGAGGAGGTGGGTTCGCTGTGGGCCATGGAGCGCGGCGGCTCGTTCAAGGGCCGCTACCACGTGCTGGGCGGCCTGCTGTCGGCGCTGGACGGCGTGGGTCCCGAAGCGCTGCGGGTCGGCGAACTGTTGGGCCGGGCCAGCAACAGCGAGATCCAGGAGGTCATCCTGGCCCTGCCGGCCACGGTGGACGGCCAGACCACGGCCCACTACCTGGCCGACCGCCTGGCGCCCACCGGTGTCTCGGTGACCATGCTGGCGCGCGGCGTGCCGGTGGGCGGGGACCTCGACTGGCTGGACGACGGGACGATCGCCCAGGCGCTTAGGGCAAGGCGGCCGGCGTGACCCCCCTCCGGCCCTCCGGGCCACCTCCCCCAAAGGGGGAGGATCTAGCGCGACCAGATGCTCCCCCGTTGGGGGAGCTGTCGCGAAGCGACTGAGGGGGTTCTTCCGGAGCCCGACTCCGGCTAAGAACGGAGCATGAACTTTTCCGATCCGTTCCTGATCCTCGCCCTCGTCCTGCTGCTGGTGGCCGTCGCCGCCGCCGCGGTCGCCGTCTGGGCCATGGGCCGCGCCGGCCGGGCCGAGGCCCGGGCCTGGGAACTGAACGCCAAGCTGGTCCAGGCCGACGAGCGGGCCCGGCTGCTGGAGGACCAGGCCGCCACCCAGGGCGAGCTGATCCGCGCCCAGGCCGCCCAGCAGGCGACCATGACCGCCAACACCGTGGCCGAGGCGCTGATCAAGCGCACCGAGGAGAACTTCAAGAGCCGCGAACTGCTGAGCCAGCAGCGCCTGGAGGCCCAGCTCAAGCCCGTGGCCGAGACCCTGGCCAAGTTCGAGGCCCAGGTCACCGCCGTCGAGAAGGCCCGCGCCGAGGAGACCGGCGGCCTCAAGGCCCAGATCGCCGCCCTGATGGAGGCCTCGACCGCCACCCAGTTCGAGGCCCGCAAGCTGTCGGCCGCCCTGCGGCGTGGGGCGGGGGTCCAGGGCCGCTGGGGCGAGCAGACTCTCCGTAACGTTCTCGAGGCCGCCGGCCTCAACACCCGCTTCGACTTCGAGGAGCAGTTCAGCGTCGACAGCGACGAGGGCCGCCGGCGGCCCGACGTCAAGGTCAAGATGCCGGGCGGCGGGGTCTTCGTGATCGACGCCAAGTGCTCGCTCAACGCCTTCCTCGAGGCCCAGGAGGCCACCGAGGATCACCTGAAGGAAAGCGCCCTGGCCCGCCACGCCGCCAGCGTCCGCGCTCACATGCAAGGCCTGTCGGCGAAGGCCTACTGGGACCAGTTCGCCAGCGAGGGCTCGCCCGACTTCGTGGCCATGTTCGTGCCCGGGGACGGCTTCCTGGCTGCTGCGCTGGACCGCCTGCCCGACCTGATGACCGAGGCCATGGACCGCCGGGTGCTGCTGGTCACCCCCACCACCCTGTTCGCCCTTTGCAAGGCTGTCGCCTATGGCTGGCGGGCCGAGGACCAGGCCAAGAACGCCGCCGCCATCGTCGCGGTGGGCCGCGAGCTCTACAAGCGCATCGCCGTGATGGGGGCCCATGCCGGCTCGGTGGGCAAGGCGCTGGAGGCGGCGGTCGGCCGCTACAACCAGTTCGTCGGCTCGCTGGAAAGCCAGGTCCTGACCCAGGCCCGCCGCTTCGAGGACCTGTCGGTCGACCACGAGGGCAAGGAGATCGGCGAGCTGGCGCCGGTGGAGAACGCCGTGCGGCCGCTGGTCAAGCTGGCGGAAACGCCGGCCGAAGCGCCGGTTGCCAGGCTGCAGGCCAAGCCTTAGCGCCGCGACCCCCTCCGGCCCTCCGGGCCACCTCCCCCAGAGGGGGAGGATCTAATCGCGCTAGATGCTCCCCCTTTGGGGGAGCTGTCGCGGAGCGACTGAGGGGGCCCTTGCACCCCCAGCGTCCTCCTGCCGCGTCCCTCCGTCGCCTTGACCCCGGACGGCGCTGCGCTTACCTGAGCGATATCATGGCCATCCGTCGCATCCTCACCGTCGATAACCCCGCCGACCTGGCGATCCTCAAGCAGGTCTCCAAGGACGTGCCCGCCGTCACCGACGAGTTGCGCGCCCTGATGGACGACATGCTGGAGACCATGTACGACGCCCCCGGCATCGGCCTGGCGGCCGTGCAGGTCGGCGAGCTGGTCAATGTCATCGTCATGGATCTGGCCCGCGAGGGCGAGGAACCGGCCCCCCGCTACTTCGTCAATCCGAAGATCACCTGGGAGTCCGAGGAGCTGTTCTCGTACGAGGAAGGGTGCCTATCGGTGCCCGAGGTCTATGACGCCGTCGAGCGTCCGGCCCGCGTCAAGATCAGCTACCTGAACTACCAGGGCGAGGCGGTCGAGGAAGAGGCGCAAGACCTGTTCGCGGTCTGCATCCAGCACGAGATGGACCACTTGAAGGGCGTGCTGTTCATCGACCACCTGTCGCGCCTGAAGCGCGACCGGGCGATCAGCAAGGTCAAGAAGGCCCGTAGGGCGGCTTAGGCAGCCGGGGACATGCCCTTGCGGCGTGTCCCCATCACATGCGCGGGCATTCCGAATTCGCGCCGCACCAGGGTTGGGGACACGCCGCAAGGGCATGTCCCCGCCCGCGTCCTACCGCGTCGCCTCGTGCACTTCCTTCTTGGCGTTCGAGCCGGCCTTCTTGGCGTCGGCGTTGATGTCGGCCGCGGCTTCCTTGGTTTCCTGGCCGGCCTTGGCGCCGACCTCCTGGGCCTTGTCGACGGCCTGGCCGGCCGCGACCTTGGCGTCGGCGGCGGCTTCCTCGGTGCTTTCCTTCAGGGCCGTGCCCGCCTCCTTGACGTCGGGGTCGTTCTTGATGTCGGTCGCCGCCTGCTTGATCTCGGAACCGGCCGCCTTGGCGCCTTCCTTGATCTGGGTGGCGTGCTCGTCGGAGCAGGCGGCCAGCGACAGGGCGGCCAGGCCGGCGACGGCGAACAGGGTGATGGAGCGCATGGCGTTTCCTCCTGGAAAGGGTCGCCCATAGAACGGCGCTCTACGGTCGAGGTTCCGACTCTGTGGCGCCCCACCTTCCTAAGACCCCACCTTCCTAAGACCGACTGCGCCGTCTAAACGTCCGCCATGCGCCTCGCCTTCCTTGGAACCCCCGAATTCTCCGTCGCCTGCCTGGCCGAGCTGGTCGCCGCCGGCCACGAGGTCGCCTGCGTCTATTCCCAGCCGCCCGCCCCGCGCGGCCGGGGACACGACCTCAAGCCCTCGCCGGTCCACGCCTTCGCCGAAAGCCTGGGCCTGCCCGTGCGCACGCCGGCCTCGATGAAGACCGCCGAGGAGATCGAAGCCTTCCGCGCCCTGGACCTCGACGCCGCCGTGGTCGTGGCCTTCGGCCAGATCCTGGTGCGCGAGGTGCTGGAGGCGCCGCGCCTGGGCTGCTTCAACCTGCATGCCAGCCTGCTGCCACGCTGGCGCGGCGCCGCGCCGATCCAGCGGGCGATCATGGCCGGCGACGCGGTGACCGGCGTCCAGGTCATGCGGATGAGCGAGGGCCTGGACGAGGGCCCGGTGCTGATGGGCGAGCAGGTGCGGATCGACGCGCTGGAGACCGCCGGGACCCTGCACGACAAGCTGGCCGCCGTCGGCGCGCGCATGCTGCCCGTCGCCCTGGGGGCCATCGAGCGCGGCGCGGCCCGCGAGACGCCGCAGTCGGAGGACGGCGTCACCTACGCCAGGAAGATCAAGGCCGCCGAGGCCCGCATCGACTGGACCCGTCCCGCCGCCGAGGTCGACCGCCACATCCGCGGTCTGTCGCCGTTCCCCGGCGCGTGGTTCGAGGCGCCGTCGGAGAAGGGGCCGGTCCGCGTGAAGGCGCTGCTGTCGCGGGTCGAGGATGGCGAGGGGACGCCTGGAACGACGCTCGACGACGCTCTGCTGATCGCCTGCGGAGACGGCGCTGTCCGCCTACTCAAGGCCCAGCGCGAGGGTAAGGGCGCCCAGGACGCCGAGGTCTTCGTGCGCGGCTTCCCGCTGGCGGCCGAGACGGTCCTGGCCTGATGCCCCGCTACCGCCTGACGATCGAATACGACGGCCGGCCTTATAACGGCTTCCAGGCCCAGGCCGCGCAGCCGTCGGTGCAGGGGGCGATCGAGGCGGCGGTCAAGGCCTTCACCGGCCAGCAGATCCGCATCGCGGCGGCGGGCCGCACCGACACCGGCGTCCACGCCACCGCCCAGGTCGTGCAGGTCGACCTCGAGCGCGACTGGCCGGCTCAGACGGTGATGAACGCCCTGAACGCCCACCTGATGCGCGAGGCGGTCAGCGTGCTGGACTGCGCCGTCGCGCCGGAGGGCTGGCACGCCCGGTTCTCGGCCAATGAGCGGCGCTACCTCTACCGCATCCTCAACCGCCCCGCCCCGCCGGCCCTGGACCAGGGCAAGGTCTGGCACATGAAGAAGGCCATGGACGCCGACGCCATGCACGCGGCCGCCCAGGCCCTGGTAGGCCTGCACGACTTCACAACCTTCCGCGACATGGCCTGCCAGTCGAAGTCGCCGGTCAAGACGCTGGACGTGGCGCGGGTGTCGCGGGTGGGCGACGAGGTCCACCTGGTGTTCGAGGCCCGTTCGTTCCTGCACCGCCAGGTGCGGTCGATGACCGGCACCCTGGCCGAGGTCGGGGTCGGGCGCTGGACCGCCGCCGAAGTCCGCGCGGCGCTGGAGGCCAAGGACCGCACGGCCTGCGGGCCCGTGGCCCCGGCCGACGGGCTGTACCTGACGGGCGTGGGGTACCAGGGGGAGTGAAGACCCCCTCAGTCGCTCCGCGACAGCTCCCCCAGAGGGGGAGCATCTCGAGAACGCGGCCCCCAGATCCTTCCCCATTGGGGGAGGTGGCCCGGAGGGCCGGAGGGGTCTTCCGCGCTGACTAGTCCACCAACTCCGCCGGGACCTTGCCGCCGTTCTCCGACAGCTTCCGGATCACTTGCTTGTGCAGCCAGATGTTCATGGCCGCGCTGTCGCCCTTGTCGCCGGTGTAGCCCAGCTCGTCGGCGAGCTCCTTGCGTTCGGCGAGACTGCTCTCCAGGCCGACCAGCTTCATCAGGTCGACGATCGAATGGCGCCAGTCCAGCTTCTGGCCGGCGTTGGCGGCCAGGTCGTCGAGCACGGCGGTGACGTCGACGGGCTGGGGCGGCGGGGCCGGCGCGACCGGGGCGGCGGCGGGCGTCGGGGCCGGGGCGGGGGCCGGCGCGGGCTTGGTCGCCGTCGCGGTCGGGGCCGTCTTGGCCTTGTGGCCGAAGATCTTGCCCATGATGGTGCTGAAGATGCTCATGTCGCCGTGCTCCCGTGAGGACTGAGGAGCGACACCAACGCCCCGGGAGGCCTCTCGGGTCCAAGCGCGGTTAGCTCCCTACAGCACCGAGCAGTTGGTCAGCTGCGTGAACCGCTCCAGCGCCACCGTGCCGACCACCGAGGTGCCGAAGCGGTCCAGCGCCGGGGACCACACCGCGATGGCCGCCTTGCCCGGCACGATGGCGACGATTCCGCCGCCGACCCCGCTCTTGGCCGGCAGGCCGACGCGATAGGCGAAGCTGCCGACGCTGTCATAGATGCCGCACGTCAGCAGCAGGGCGTTCAGGCGCCGGGTCAGGCGCTCGGGGAAGATGGTCTCCTCGACGATCGGCGAGAAGCCGCCGGCCGCCAGGGGCAGCATGGCCCGCGCCAGCTGGCGGCAGCTCATGGTCAGGGCGCACTGGCGGCAATAGGCGGCGACCACGGCCTCGGGGTCGTGGTTGATCGTGCCCTTGCCGCGCATCAGGTTGGCGATGGCGCGGTTCTGCCAGGCGTTGGCCAGCTCGGACGCGGCCACCGTCTCGTCGATCTCGACCTTCTCGCCGGCCAGGAAGCCCGCGAAGCCGCGCACCAGGGCCGGCGGGTCCTTGAACACGTCCATCAGCTGGTCGCAGACGGCCATGGCCCCGGCGTTGATGAACGGGTTGCGCGGCACGCCCTCTTCCGCCTCCAGCTGGGACAGGTGGTTGAACGGCGTGCCCGACGGCTCCTTGCCGACCCGGGTCCAGACCTCGTCGCCGAAGCGGTTCAGGGCCAGGCCCAGGGAGAACACCTTGGTGATGCTCTGGACCGAGAAGCCCTCGTCGGCGTCGCCGATCACCGCCTCCTCGCCCGAGACCAGCCGCACGGCCATGCCGAACTTGCTCGGCGGCACGCTGGCCAGTTGCGGGATGTAGTCGGCGGGCCGGCCCTTGCCGAAGTGCGGCTTCACCAGCACGGCCACCTCGGCCAGGACGTCGGCGATCGAGAGCTCGTCCATGGCTAGACCCGCACCGCGACCAGCACCGCCCCGGCGGCGATCAGGGCCACGCCCAGCCAGTTCAGGGCTGAAAGCTTCTCGCCCAGGAACACGGCGGCGATGATCGCCACGAACACCACCGACAGCTTGTCGACCGGCGCGACCTTGGCCGCCTCGCCCAGCTTCAGGGCGCGGAAATAGCACAGCCACGAAGCCCCCGTGGCCAGGCCCGACAGCACCAGGAACAGCCACGAGCGCGGCGCGATCGAGCCCGGCGCGCGCCATTCGCCGGCCACGGTGAGGATCAGGCCCGCGAAGCCCAGGATCACCACGGTGCGGATGAACGTGGCCAGGTTGGAGCCGACGCCGTCGATTCCGACCTTGGCCAGGATGGCGGTCAGGGCCGCGAACACCGCCGAGGCCAGCGCCCAGAAGGGCCAGCTCGCCAGGGCCGCGCGGCCCATCAGGCGAAGGCCGCGAAATAGCGGCCGATCAGGGCCTGGTAGATGTTGGCCAGGTCCTCGACCTCCTGGACCGGAACCCGCTCGTCGACCTGGTGCATGGTCGAGCCGACCAGGCCGAACTCGACCACCGGGCACAGGCTGCGGATGAACCGGGCGTCGCTGGTGCCGCCGGTGGTGGACAGCTCCGGCGTGCGGCCGGTGGCGTCGCCGACGGCGCCGACGATCACGTCGGTGAACGCGCCCGGCTCGGTCAGGAAGGCCTCGCCGCTGATCTTGCACAGCGCCTCGACCCGGCCGGAGAAGCCCTCTGCGGCCTCGCGGCACTCCTGCTCGATCCAGGCGGCCAGGTCCCTGCCCTTGTGAGCCGGGTTGAAGCGGATGTTGATCCGGGCCTTGGCGCTGGCCGGGATGACGTTGGTGGCGGTGTTGCCGACGTCGACCGTGGTGACCTCCAGGTTCGACGGCTGGAAACCGGTGTAGCCCTCGTCCAGCATGCGCGACTGCAGGCGCGAGAGGATGTCGACCAGCACCGGGATCGGGTTGGCCGCCCGGTGCGGATAGGCCACGTGACCCTGCTTGCCGTCCACCGCGATCCAGGCGTTGATGCTGCCGCGCCGGCCGATCTTGACCATGTCGCCCAGCAGGTTGGCGCTGGTCGGCTCGCCGACGATGCAGTGGTCGATGACCTCGCCCTCGGCCGCCAGGGCCTGGACGACGCGGACGGTGCCGTCCTCGGCCACGCCCTCCTCGTCGCCGGTGATCAGGAAGCTGAGCGAGCCGGGCAGATCCCGCGGCAGGCGGGAGACGGCGGCGACGAAGGCGGCGATGGCGCTCTTCATGTCGACCGCGCCGCGGCCGTAGAGCACGCCGTCGCGGATCTCGGCCTCGAACGGGCCGGCCGTCCAGGCCTCGCCGTCGCCGACCGGCACCACGTCGGTATGGCCGGCGAAGCAGAGGTTGGGCCGCGCCGTCCCGCGCCGGGCGTAGAGGTTCTCGATCTCGCCGAATTTCATGCGTCGGCAGGCGAAACCGAGGGTCTCCAGCTGGCGCTGCAGGATGTCCATCGCGCCCTCGTCGGCCGGGGTCACCGACGGACGGCGGATCAGAGCCTGGGCGAGGGCGACGGGGTCGAGGGAGAGGCTGGCGTCGGTCATCGTGCTGGCTTTAGGCTCCCCCGACGCCCGACGCAAACCCGAGAACGCCGCCATGCCCAAGATCGACATCCCCGCCGCGCCCACACGGGTCGGAACCGACTATCCGCCGCCTCACGACGCCAAGTGCCAGGGACGGCAGCGCTGGGCCCTGGGCGACCTCGCGGGGCTGGACCAGTTCGGCGTCAACCTGATGCGCCTGCCGCCCGGCCAATGGAGCAGCCAGCGCCACTGGCATTCGGCCGAGGACGAGTTCGTCTGGGTGGTCGGGGGCGAGGTGGTGCTGGTCGATGACGCCGGCGAGACCGTCTTGCGGGCCGGCGACTGCGCGGGCTTCAAGGCCGGCGTCGCCAACGGCCACCACCTGGAGAACCGCTCCGACCGCGAGGCGGTTCTGCTGGAGATGGGCTCGCGCCGGCCGGGCCAGGACACCTGCACCTACAGCGACATCGACATGGTCGCGCGGGCGAGGGAGGACTTCTATCGGCGGAAGGACGGAACCCCTTACTAGGCGGGGACGCGCCCTCGCGGCGTGTCCCCACGTCCAGGCGCGGCGCTCTTCATCGGGGGACACGCCGCAAGGGCGTGTCCCCGTCAGCCGAGGACGTTGGCGGCGTGCGCCAGGCTCGGCCGGGACGGCGCGTCGGCGCCGAGGCAGTCGGCCAGCAGGCCCTGGACGGCGGCGGGCGGCGCTCCGTCGACCCGCGCCAGCAACTCGGCCAGCAGCCGGCCGAAGGCCAGGACGTCCAGGCGGTCCAGCCGGTCGCCGGGACCGTTCGGCAGGAACGAGGCCCCGCCCAGGTCGCTGAGCACGGCCTGTCCGATTGCGCCGTCCCACAGGATGTTGTGGGCGTAAAGGTCGCCGTGCGACAGGCCCTTGGCGTGCAGGTGGGCCGCGCCGGTCGCCACGTCGCGGGCGATGCGCAGGGCGATGTCCAGGTCCAGGCGCAGGGCCGGGTCGTAGACGTCGCGCGAGCAGCTCTCCAGGCTGGGCGGTCCGGCCAGCACCCGCCAGTCCGGCGGCAGCAGGGCCATCAGCAGGCCCTGGGCGCCGTCGGGATGGTCGACCAACTGGCCCAGGGCGCCGGTCAGGTTCGGATGCTCGCCGGCGGCCAGGCAGGCGGCCATCTCGCGCTCGGGCAGGCCGTCGCTGGTCATCGCCCCCTTGAAAAGCTTCAGGGCGACGGGACGGGTTTGGGCGCCGTCGGTCCACTCGGCCGCCTGGACCAGGCCCGAGGCGCCCTCGCCCAGCGGACGGCCCGGCCGCAGGGCCGACCAGGCGACGGTCCGCCCGGACGGCGGCGCGCCATGGTCGAACGGATTGCCGGCCCAGGCCAGCCACGCCAGGTTCGGGGCCTCCGCCAGCCAGCCGGGCAGGGCCTCGAAGCGGTTGGCCGCCAGGCGCAGCAGTTCCAGCCGCGAATGGCCGGCCAGGCTGTCCGGCAGGGCCTCCAGCCGATTGCCCGACAGCATCAGCTTCTGAAGCAAGGGCCGCTCGCCCAGCGCGGCCGGCAGGGTGTCGATGGCGTTGTCGGTCAGGGTCAGCCAGCGCAGGGCGGGCGGCAGGGATTCGGCCGGGATCTCGCGCAGGCCGCAACCGCGAAAGCCGACCTGGCTCAGCGCCGGGCAGTCGCCCAGGGCCGGCGGCAGCCGCTCGAACCGGTTGCCCGAGCAGAACAGCACCCGCAGCTTGGTCAGCCGGCCCAGGTCGTCGGGCAGGCTGGTCAGGGCGCCGCCGCTGAGGTCCAGCACCTCCAGCGTCTCGGCCAGGGCGAAGATCTCGGACGGGAACGCGGTCAGCCGCTCGCGGAGCCGCAGTTCGCGAGCGCCGGCCAGGTCGCCGTTGCGCAGGGCGGTCAGGGTGGCGGTCACGGCGTTTTCCTCGGCGCGGCGATCCCCCTCCGGCCCTCCGGGCCACCTCCCCCAAAGGGGGAGGAGCTTGTCCGCGCCAGATGCTCCCCCTCTGGGGAGCTGTCGCGGAGCGACTGAGGGGGTACCTCGCGCCTAGTCCCGCAGCAGGTCGTTGATCGAGGTCTTGGATCGCGTCTTGGCGTCGACGGTCTTGACGATCACCGCGCAGGACAGGCTGGGGCCGCCGTTCTTGTCGGGCAGGCTGCCGGGCACCACGACGCTGTAGGGCGGCACCTTGCCGATGTGGATCTGGCCGGTGGCGCGGTCGACGATCTTGGTCGAGGCCGAGATGAACACCCCCATCGACAGGACGCTGCCCTCGCCGACCACCACGCCCTCGACCACTTCCGAGCGGGCGCCGATGAAGCAGTCGTCCTCGATGATGGTCGGGTTGGCCTGCAGGGGCTCCAGCACGCCGCCGATGCCGACGCCGCCCGACAGGTGGACGCGCTTGCCGATCTGGGCGCACGAGCCGACCGTCACCCAGGTGTCGACCATGGTGGAGTCGTCCACATAGGCGCCGATGTTCACGAACGACGGCATCAGGATGACGTTCTTGCCGACATAGGCGCCGCGGCGGACGATCGAGCCGGGCACGGCGCGGAAGCCGGCGGCCTCGAACTGCGGGGCGTCCCAGCCGTCGAACTTGTTGGGGACCTTGTCCCACCACGGGCCCACCGCCCCGCCCAGGGTCCCGGCGTGCATGACCTTGTTGGGGTTCAGGCGGAACGACAGCAGCACCGCCTTCTTCAGCCACTGGTGGGTGGTCCACTCGCCGTCGATCTTTTCCGACACCCGCACCTTGCCGGCGTCGATCATCAGCAGGGTCTCCTCGACCGCCGTGCGCACCGGGCCGGTGGTGGCGGTGGAGACGCCGTCGCGGGCCTCCCAGGCAGCTTCGACTTCGGTCTGAAGATCGGCGAGGGTCAGGGCGGTCATCGTGAGGCTTCCTTCAGGCGCGCCGAGGTCAGGAACCTGGCGAGGTCGTGCGTGCGGTGATGGACGAAATCGGCGGTCGAGGCGGCCGCGTGGGCGCCGACCAGGACGGTGGTCATGCCCAGCAGCGCGGCGGGGGCGAGGTTCTTCTCGCTGTCCTCGAAGAAGGCGGTGGCTGGCGGGGCCAGGGCGTGGCGGGCGACCACCTTCTCGAACGTGGCCATGGCCGGCTTGGGCAGGTAGTCGGCCGTCTCGATGGCGAAGACGTCCTCCATCAGGTGCGCCAGGCCCAGGTGGTTCAGCACCCGGTCGGCGTGGCCCAGCGAGCCGTTGGTGAACACCAGCCGGCGTCCCGGCAGGGCCTCGATCGCCGCCCGCAGCGCCGGGTCGGGCGTCAGGCAGTCCATCGAGACGTCGTGCACCTCGTCGAGGAATTCCTTCGGCTCGATACCGTGATGGGCCATCAGCCCGGCCAGGGTGGTGCCGTGCTCGGTGTAGTAGCGCTTCTGGATGGCCCGGGCCTTTTCGCGAGGCAGGCCGGTGGCCCGCTCCATGAAGTCGGTCATCTTGCCCTCGATCAGGGCCATGAACTCGCATTCGGCCGGATAGAGGGTGTTGTCGAGATCGAACAGCCAGGTCTCGACGTGCCGGAGATCTGGGGTCAGGTCGAGCCCGCTCATTTCGAGATCAGCGTGCCCGCGCCGTGCTCGCTGAACAGTTCGACGAGCATGGCGTGGGGACGGCGACCGTCCAGGATGACCACGGCCTCGACGCCGGACTCCACCGCGTGGATGGCGTTCTCCAGCTTGGGGATCATGCCGCCGCTGGCCACGCCGCTCTCGATCAGGCCGCGGGCCTCGGCGACGGTCATCTGGCGGATCAGCTGGCCCTCGCCGTCCAGCACCCCGGCGATGTCGGTCAGCATCAGCATCCGCTTGGCCTTCAAGGCGCCCGCGAGCGCGCCGGCCACGGTGTCGGCGTTGATGTTGAAGGTCTGGCCCTGCTCGGAGACGCCGATCGGGGCGATCACCGGGATGTAGTCGGTCTCCGAGGTCAGCAAGGCCTGGATGATGTGCGGGTCGATCTTGGTCGGCTCGCCCACGAAGCCCAGGTCGACGGCCTGCTCGATGTTGCTGCCTGGATCCTTGCGGGTGCGGGTGACCTTCTCGGCGGTGATCATCCGGGCGTCCTTGCCCGACAGGCCCACGCCGCGCACGTCGGCCTCGGCCCCGGCCAGGGTGATCCAGTTGGCGATTTCCTTGTTGATGGCCCCCGACAGCACCATCTCGGCCACTTCCATCGTCGCCTCGTCGGTGACGCGCAGGCCATCGACGAAGGTCGACTTGACGCCAGCCTTGTCGAGCATGCGGCTGATCTGCGGACCGCCGCCGTGCACCACGACGGGATGGACGCCCAGCAGCTTGAGCAGCACGGCGTCGGCCGCGAACAGCTTGGCCACCTGCTCCTGGCCCATGGCGTGGCCGCCATATTTGATCACCACCGTCTCGCGGTCGTAGATCTGGATGTAGGGCAGGGCTTCGGCCAGGGTCTTGGCGGTGGCCCAGCCCGCTTCCTCGGCGACGTCGGTCAAGGCGGCGGTCCTGTAAGGCGAAAGGCGGGCCTCGATAGCGGACGTGGGGACCCCTGTCACGTCTTCAACCTCGATTGTCATCCGCGATCTCCGCGCCGCCGGCCCGGGATGACAGGCAGGGGGCTCAGTCACCCTCGCGGCTGAATCGCCACTTCAGCGCCAGAACCGCGCCGGACATCAGCAGGCAGGCGGTGTTCGAGGCGATCACCGGCCAGGCCTTGATCAGCACGCCATAGGCGATCCAGCAGGAAAAGCCGGTGACGGTGACGACATAGGTGCGCAGCGACACCGAGGAGGCGTCCTTCTCGCGCCAGATCTTGACGATCTGCGGGGCGAAACTGGTGATCGACAGCAGGGCGGCCGCCGTGCCGACAACGGAAGCCACAAGCGGAACGCCCATGCCTAGACGGCTTGGGGCAGGGCCGAGAGGCCCCAGCGCTCGGCATAGGCCGGCGACAGCTCCAGCCCGATCGGCGGCGGGCCGGGGGCTTGGCCCTCGCGCAGGCAGACGGTCAGATAGGACAGGGCGGTCTTCACGCCGTGTTCGGAATAGGGCTTGCCGATCACCCCGCAGGCGCCGGCGAAGTCGTCGGGCAGGCGCTTGACGTTGGCGGTCATGAACAGGGCCACCCCGCCGCAGTCGTTATGGATGGTGCGGGCGACCTCGACGCCCGTGGGGCCGTCGCGGAGGTGGACGTCGACCAGGGCCAGGTCCGGATGTAGGTCGCAGGCCAGGGCCACGGCCTCGTCCGAGCTCATGGCCAGGCCGACGGAATGGAACCCGACCTCCTCGACCAGGAACTCCAGCTCTGTGGCCAGCAGGACCTCGTCTTCCACGATCAGAACGTCGAGCGGGCGCTCGGTCATCACCACATCAACCTTCTTCAGTGATGAACGCCATTGACCGGCAAGTGCACCACGACGCGCGTCCCGGGGTCGGCGGGCGTGGTCTCGGTCCGCGCCTTAAGCTGCTGGCACAGCAGCTGGACGATGGTCAGACCGAATCCGCCCGACGATGCGGAACTCTCCTGTCCAACGCCGTCATCGGTGATTTCGATCCGGAAATCTCCATTCTGGCGTGCGATGCCGACGAAGATCTCGCCCTGGCCGTTCATGGCCTCGGGCGGGAAGGCGTGGCGCAGGGCGTTGGAGAACAGTTCGCTGATCACCAGGGCCAGGGGGGCGGCCTTGGAGGCGGCGATGTCGACGCGTTCCAGGTCCAGGCGGACCTTGATGTCCTCGCGCCGCGCCGCGCCCATCATGTCGTTGACCAGGTCGCGCACGAAGGCCGAGACGTCGAAGCGCTCGACGTCGTCGCTCTGGAACAGGCGACGATGGACGGTGGCGATGGCGCTGACCCGCTCCAGCATGCCGCGCAGGCTGTTCTTGACCGCCGGGTCGGTGACGCGGCGGTTCTGCAGCAGCAGCAGGGACGAGATGAGCTGGAGGTTGTTCTTGACCCGGTGGTCCACCTCGTGGAGCAGGGCGGTCTTCTGTTGCAGGGCCTGGGTCAGGTCGGCGGTGCGGGCCTCGACGGCGGCCTCCAGCCGGCTGCGGGCGTCGCCCAGCTCGAACTCGACCTGCTTCTTGTCGCTGATGTCCAGCTGCGAGCCGAAGAAGTAGTCGATACCGCCGCTCGCGCCGCGCACGGGCGACAGGCTCAGGGCGTTCCAGAAGGTCGTGCCGTCCTTGCGGTAGTTGAGGATGTCGATCGTGAGGTCCTCGCCGTCGGCGACGGCGCGGCGCAGGCGCGTGACCATCGCCGGGTCGGTGCCGGGCCCCTGCAGGAAGCGGCAGTTGCGGCCGATGACCTCGTCGCGGCTATAGCCGGTCAAGTCCAGGAAGGCGTCGTTGGCGAAGATGATCGGATTGTCGGGCTGATGGGCGTCGGTGACGATCATCGCCATGCGAACGGCGCGGATCGCCGCCGCGAAAGGGTCGCCGACGCCATGCTCGGCGGCCAGGTCTTCCGCCGCGCGTTCCGACCGCAGGATATCCGTCATTCGTGAGAAGCCCGACCTTCTGACCCGCCGCGTGAGTTCCCAGAACGCCAGCTGGCAAGTCGGGTTCCAGACGGTCGAGCAAAACCCGGAACGGCGGAAACGCCAAGCGTTTCCGCCGCCAAGGTCGGCAGGGGTGGGCGGCCGGGCCTATTTCGGCTTGTAGATCCGGTCGAAGACGCCGCCGTCGGCGAAGTGGGTGGCCTGGGCCTTCTTCCAGCCGCCGAAGGTGTCGTCGATGGTCACCAGCGGGATGGACTTGAACCGCGAGGCGTACTTGGCAGCGGCCGCGGCGTTGCGCGGGCGGTAGTAGTTCTTGCCGATCAGGTCCTGGGCGATGGGGCTGTAGAGGAAGTTCAGATAGCCCTCGGCCGCCAGACGGGTCTTGTGGCGGTCGACGTTCTTGTCGACCAGGGCGACGGGGGGCTCGGCCAGGATCGACAGCGACGGATAGACGATGTCGAACTTGCCCGGCAGTTCCTCCTGCGCCAGATAGGCCTCATTCTCCCACGACAGCAGCACGTCGCCCAGGCCGCGCTGGGTGAAGCTGGTCGTCGCGCCGCGCGCCCCGGTGTCCAGCACCGGCACGTGCCGGAACAGCTCGCCGACGAAGGCCTCGGCCTTGGCGGGGCTGCCGCCCGGCTGCTTCAGCGCCCAGGCCCAGGCGGCCAGGTAGTTCCAGCGCGCCCCGCCCGAGGTCTTGGGGTTGGGCGTGATCACGTCGATGCCCGGCTTGATCAGGTCGCCCCAGTCCTTGATCTTCCAGGGATTGCCTTTGCGGACCAGGAACACGATTGTCGAGGTGTAGGGCGTGGAGTTCTGCGGCAGGCGCGACTGCCAGTTGGCCGGCAGCAGCTTGGCCTTGGCGGCGATCTCGTCGATGTCATAGGCCAGGGCCAGGGTGACGACGTCGGCTTGCAGGCCGTCGATCACCGAGCGGGCCTGCTTGCCCGAGCCGCCGTGGCTCTGGTTGATGGTCAGGGTCTGGCCGACCTTGTCCTTCCAGTACTTGGCGTAGGCGGCGTTGATGTCCTTGTAGAGCTCGCGGGTCGGGTCGTAGCTGACGTTCAGCAGGGTCAGCGGCTTGACGCCCTGGGCGTGGGCCGAGCCGGCCAGGGCGGCGGGAACGGCCAGGGCCGCGGCGCCGGCGGCGCCCGAGCCCAGGAGGCCGCGTCGCGTGGGGGTCTTGAGATCTTGGGTCATGGCGATGTCGCTCGCTAGAGAAGGTGGATCTTGAATACTCGCGACCAGCCTGGCCCTGGCTGGCGACGCCGCGCGGGCGTCGGTCCACGTCCCTCCCTCGCGAACGGAGAGGGACGTGGCTTCGCCCGATCTTAGAACGCGTACTGGCTGCGCAGGTTGACGGCCTTGTAGCTCTGGCCGATCTGGAGCCCGGCGGCGTCGCGACGGTCGACGTCGACGTCCAGATAGTCCAGCGAGAACTTGGTCACCGAGTTGGGGAACCAGTTCAGGCCGACGGTGGCGATCTCCTGCACGCCGCCGCGCACCCGGTCGGCCGCCATGGTCGCATATTCGTGGTGGTTCAGGTCCAGCACCGAATAGCGGGCCGCCAGTTCCCAGGCGCCCCACTTGCCGGCCTTGGGGTCGAACGGGTTGTCGATCGCCGGCGCGTCGAAGGCGAAGTTGGCGGCGTTGTACTTGCGCTGCTCGCCGGTCAGCACCCAGCCGCCCTCGAGGTACCAGCCCGAGAACTTCGGATCGGTGACATTGGCGGCGCGGTTGCGGCGGTCCAGCGCGATGTCGAAATACTCGCCCTGGATCAGGAAGTTCTTCTTCTGGGCGGCCAGTTCGAGGCCGTAGTGGCGAGCGCCCGACGAGTCGATGGCCCCGGTGCTGACCAGGCGGGTGCCGTCGGTGCGCAGCTCGGGACGGTCTTCCACGGTGATCGGGTAGGCGCCGGCTACGGCGGTCTGGGCGGGCTGGGCCACACGGCTGGCGTTGACGCCGACATGGGTCAGCCAGTCATAGCCCTTGAACGGGATGAAGGCGACGCGGCCCACATAGCCCAGCTGCTCGTCGAAGGTGGCGCCGTCGCCGGCCTTGGCGCCGGTCACCGCGCCCGAAATCAGCCAGCGCTCGCCCACGGCCTGGGCCTGCAGCGAGATGCGGCGGTCGGCGCCGGCCAGGCCGCGGGTGGCTTCGGAACCCGAGGGACGCTCGGGGAACAGCGAACCGTTGGTCGAGGCCGCGTCCTCCAGGCCCAGGTTCGGCGCGAACGCCCCGACCTTCACCTTGAAGGGCGCATAGTTGTACTGCAGGTACAGCTCCTGCAGCTGGCCCGCGCCGTCGGTGCCCGCGCCGCCGAAGTCCAGCAGCACGCCGTAGTCGAAGTTCTTGAAGGCCTTGCCGTCGACGCCCAGGCGGGCGCGGCGGAAGTTCGTGCCGCTGTTGAGGTCGCGGCCGGTGGTCGTCGCCGGCAGGCCGCTGTCCTGGTTGTACCAGGTGGCGTCCAGCTGCATCACCGCGTGGATATTGGCGCTGAAGGCGCCGTCGCCCGAGGCGATGGTCGGCTTGCCGCCGGCGATGCTGACGGTGGTCTGGGCCTGGGCGGTGCGCACGTCCTTGAGGCTGGCGGCGGTCGCGGCCTTCAGGTCGGCGATCTGGCCGGACAGGGCCTCCAGCTGGGCTTCCAGCGCCTCGATGCGGGCCTGCTGCTGCTCGGGGGTCTGGGTCGCCCCCGAGGCGCTTTGGGCGTGGGCCGCGCCGGTCATGGCGATCAGCGAGGCGCCGGCGATCAGCGCCGTGCGCAGGGCGGCCCCGGCGGTCGTGTGAATCTTGGTCATGGTTTTCCCCTCTCGACGCCTTGGCCGGCGTCGCCGTTAGCGAGACAAAAGACGATTATTCCTACGTGTTAAATAGAGATAAGAGCGGAAGGCTTTGAGTTTTCCTTCAGGCCCCTTTTCGGACCCTTGGGTCCGCACGCAGGCAGGCGGTTGGATTCAAAACGAAATAGGCCCGCGCCGAAGCGCGGGCCTATTGATCAGTGTGCGTACAATTGACCGAAAGTCGATGGGACCTGCGGTCGCGGGTCGATCAGAACATCGCCCGCCCGGTGAGCTTGAGGTTGTAGCGCTTCTGCTTCTTGGCCGCCTCGGCGTTGGCTTCCAGCGCCAGGTAGGACATGGGGGTGCCGGCCCGCAGGGCGAAGCCCAGGGTCACCGCGCCGTCCTTGTCGTCGGCCGCGGCCAAGGTGGTGACGGGGGCGCCGCTGTAGGCGAAGCTGTAGACCGTGTCGCCCAGCTTGCCCGCCAGGGTCTGGCGGTAGCCGACCCGCACTTCGGGACGCCACCACAGGTCTCTGCCGTAGTCCGCGCCGAAGACCACGCCGACGTCGCCGGTCAGGCTGTCGGACTTGCGCTTCTGGCGGTTCTGATCGAAGCCGTTTTCGGCGTTCGGGGTGGCGGTGGGGCCGCCGCCCTTCTCGTTTCGCGCGCCCTCGTCCAGGTAGAGATAGTTGAGATAGGCCTCGGGGCGAACGAAGTAGCGGCGGGCGAACTTGGCCTCATAGGCCGTGCCCGCGTAGGCGTTGAAGGTGTAGCCGTTCCACTTGGCGCTGTTCCTGCGCTGGACGTCGGCCGCGCCGTCGCCGTTCAGGTCGCCGGAATTGAACGTCCGGTCGCCGTCGTACCAGCCATAGCCGCCGCCGCCGCCGACGTTCATGCGCCAGCCGCCGATCGACCGGCGCCAGTAGGCGCCCAGCTGAACGAAGTTGCCGGTGGTCTGCTCGCCCACCTTGGCGGCGATGTCGTGCTCCTCGACGCTGACATAGGCCAGGGTCAGGCCCAGGGCGCCGCCGGCGTCGCCCATGGCCTCGTAGCCGCCGACGAAGCCGAAGGCCTGGGTGTCCGACCCCATGGTGTCATCGGTGTCGCGCCGCACCAGGGTGTTGATCTCCTGGATCCACAGGCTGTCGGGCCCGTAGCGGTCGCCCGGATCGGGGCGGAAGGCGGTGGCGGTCGAGATCGCGTGGTTGACGTCCTGCAGGGCCGCGAAGAAGCCTTCGCCCTGGTCGGGCGTCATCTGGTCGTACAGACCCAGCAGGCCGTCCTTCGTCGACTGGCTGAGGAAGGCGTTGGCGATGGCCGTGTCCTTGCCCAGGGCCGCGAAGGTGGCGTCATAGGCCGAGGCCTGGGTCGCGTTCATGCCGATCTCGGCGGCCGTGCGGCGACGGACGTCCAGATAGACGTTGTTGGAGTCGGTGCGGCTGGAGGCGACGTACAGGTAGGGCGTGCCGCCCAGCAGGTCCTGGTTGATCGTCCCGGCGGTCAGCGAGCCGGCGGTGATCACCGTATAGCTGGTCGGGGCGCTCAGCAGGCTGGTCAGGCGCAGGCCGATCTGGGCGCCCGAGGCGATGTTGGCCGAGCCCGAGACCACCAGGTGGGTGTTGGCTCCCGCGCCGTTGTTGGCGCTGGGATCGGCGGTGAACACCATCTTGCTGTCGGCGCCCAGGGTCAGGCTGGTGGCGTTGATGGTCTCGGCGTTGGTCAGGCCCAGCGAGCCCTTGCCGACATTGATCGCCAACTGGCCGTCCGAATCGCGCAGCGCGCCCAGCACCACCGCGCTTCCGCCGATGTTCAGGGTGTCCGCGCCGGCCCCGAACGACAAGTCGCCCACCACGTTCCCCGTCTGGACGTCGAAGGTGTCCGCGCCCGAACCGAAGCGGATCGCGCCGACGATCGTCGGGGTGACGGTGGTCGAGGTCGAGGTCGCCGTGGTGACGGTGTCGGTGCTGGGATAGGTGGTGGTGACGGTGGTCGAGACCGGCGCCGCCTGGGTCAGGGTCACGCCGCCGGTCGAGGCGCTGAGGTCCAGGGCGACCGCCGCGCCGGTGGCCTTGGCCGTCGTGGTGGTCGTGCCGTCCGCCTTGACGGTGGGGGCGGCGACCTGGGCGATGATGGCGCCGCTGTTGGTGATCGTCTTCAGCGTGCCGGACGTGTCGAGCACGGCGATGGCGTCGCCCGTCTCGCCGCTGCGGGTGGCCGTGATGTTGCCGCTGTTGGTGAGGTTGGCCAGGTTCGCGCCGGCGTTGACGACCAGGCCGCGGGCGTCGCCCGTCAGGCCCGAGCCGGCGTAGGACGAGCTGACCGCGCTGATCGCGCCACGGTTCCACAGCGACGGGACCGCCGCGCCGGCCGTCAGGTTGACCCCGGTGGCGTTGGCCTCGCGGGCGCTGGTCGAGACGCTGCTGTCGAAGCGCGCGCCGCCGACCAGGGTCGTGGTCTGGCCGGTCTGGCCGCCGATCTGCACGCCGGTGGCCGCCACCTTGTCATAGACGCCGTTGGCCGAGATGGCGCCCTTGGCCAGCAGGCCATAGGCGTTGTCGGCCGCGCCCACGGCGCCGATGGTGACGGCGCGGGTGTCCGAACCGATCAGCAGGGCGGGGGCGCCCCCGATGGCGGTGATCGATCCCGTGCCGGTCGTCGAGGACGAGATCGTGGTGGTGGTCGTCGTCGTGCCGTTGACGGCGGTGGAGCCCGTCGGTCCGTTCAGCAGCACGCCGCCGGTGACGTCGCCGGCGACCCGCACCGCCGGACCGCCTTGCAGCAGGTCGTCGGCGTCGAGCTTGACGACCGAGGTTTCGGCCGGCCGGGTGGTGTAGCGGTAGCCTGTCGCCGAGACCGCGCCCTGGATGGCGAAGGCGCCGGTCACGTTGTCGTCCAGGGCCACGCCGACCGCGTTCTGGCCCAGCACCGAAACCGATCCGCTCTGGGTGACCTTGCCGGTGACCGGGCCGGCGACATGGACGCCATAGGCGTTGTCGCCGGTGACTGTGATCGAGCCGGCGGTGGTCAGGTTGCCGACCAAGCCGCTTTCCAGCGAGACGCCGGCCGAATTGTTGCCCTCGATGGCGATCGAGCCGGTCGAACCCTGGACGATGTCGCCGGTGAACACGCCGGGGCCCACCAGGCGGACGCCGTAGCGGTTGGCGCCCTTGGCGAACACGCCGTCGACGTCGCCGTCGCCGTCGGTGTCGGTCGGGGTGTAGTCCTCGGTCAGGCCGATGGCGGCGTTGTTGGTCACTGAGCCCGTCGTGCCGCCCTGGATCAGGACGCCGGTGGAGTTGTCGACGCCCACCGTGGTCAGGCCGTTGCCGCCCAGGGTGACCTTGTTGTTGCTGTTCAAGGTGACCAGCGGGCCGGCCGTCGTCAGGGTGATGCCCCCGCCGGTGTCGACCTTCACGTCATCGGCGGCGCCCGCGGACGTCGCCGTCGCGGTGGCGATCGGCGTCGTGCGGGCCGTGTTGATGACCGTCTCAGCATAAGCGCCGAACGCCATGGCGAGGAGAGGAGCGGTTGCGACTGTCGCGACCAGGACCTTGCGCTGCATTCCGAACGACACCTTAGAGATAATCCCAGACCCCAGATTGCGGCACGTTGCGGCGAAATTGCGGTGCTTTCCGACAGCGTCGCGCGACGAGGCGTTTGACGGTCTATCGCAAGCGTTCCCAGGGCGCCATATCTGGTTCGCCGAATCCTCCCCTCGCTGAAATCGAGACTGCCGCATGCCGATGGCCTCGCCGTCTTCGTCTGCCCGCTCCGACGGGGCCATCCGCACGCCCCTGGCGGTCTGGGGCGCCGTCCTGGCCGGGCCCGCCGCCCTGCTGGCGCTGGCGGCGGCGGGCGGAGCCAACGCCACGGCGGCCATCCCCCTGGCCCTGGGCAGCGGCGTCGCCGGCTACGTCCTGACCCGCCGGACGCTGAACCGGCCCGCCGATCCCGCCGCGCCGACGCCCGTCCCGGCCGCCCAGGACCATCCGCCGCCCTTCGGCCTGATTCTCGAGACCTTGCCGGATCCGCTGATGGTGATCGCCGCCGAGGAGGCCGACGACCTGACCGGCCGGCGGTTCGTGTTCGCCAACGCCGCGGCGCGGGACCTGTTCAAGCTGCAGCCGCGCGGCGGGCTGCTGGTCTCGGCCCTGCGCAGCCCCCAGGTGCTGGAGGCGGTGGACGAAAGCCTGTTCGGCGGCGTGCGGCGCTCGGTCGACTATGTCGGCGGCGGGGCCCAGGGGCGCGAATGGGCGGCGCACTGCGCGCCGCTGGGCGTCGACGAGCGCGGGTCGCGCCTGGCGCTGCTGGTGCTCAGCGACGAGACCGACGCCCGCCGCAGCGAGCGGACCCGGGCCGACTTCCTGGCCAACGCCAGCCACGAGCTGCGCACGCCCCTGGCCTCGCTGTCGGGCTTCATCGAGACCCTGCGCGGCCACGCCAAGGACGATGTCGGCGCGCGCGACAAGTTCCTGGGCATCATGCAGGCCCAGGCCGAGCGGATGGCGCGGCTGATCGACGACCTGATGAGCCTGTCGCGGATCGAGCTCAACGAGCACATCGCCCCGCTGGGTCAGGTCGACCTGGCCATGGCCACGATCGATGTCCTGGACGCCCTGGCGCCCCAGGCCAAGGAGAAGGCCGTGGCCTTCGATCCGGTCCTGCCGCCGCGCGGCGCGGCGGTGGTCGAGGGCGACCGCGACCAGATCGTCCAGGTGATCCAGAACCTGGTCGACAACGCCATCAAGTACACGCCGCGCGACGGGGTGGTGCGGGTGGAGATCTTCTCGGGCCTGACCGCCGACATGGCCGCCGCCCCGCGCGACCCGGGCGCGGCGCGGATGTCGCTGCTGACCCCCGACCACGCGGTGGACGAGCGCTACGCCTCGCTGCGGGTCAGCGACCGGGGGCCGGGCCTGGCCCGCGAGCACCTGCCGCGCCTGACCGAGCGCTTCTACCGGGTCGAGGGCCAGAAGAGCGGCGAGCGTTCGGGCACGGGCCTGGGCCTGGCGATCGTCAAGCACATCATGAACCGCCACCGGGGCGGCATGACGGTCGAGAGCGTGCAGGGCGAGGGCGCGGCGTTCGGGGTCTATCTGCCGATGGCGCGGGGTGACGGCCGGGACCCATCGGCGGGCGCCACGTCTCCGTCGCCGCTTTCCACCTAGCCCGTCGTCCCCACCTAACCGTCATCCCGGGTCTCGTGCCCGGGATCCCCGGTTCAGCTGACGGTGAGACGCCACGGCGCGCTGGCGCGCCACACCCTCGCACCTGCGGCGGATGGAGGGGTCCCGGGCACGAGGCCCGGGATGACGGCGGGGGGCGGAAGCCCCGAACCCGCCCTTCCCGGACGCTGTCGCAAAACTGTCGCCAAAACGTCGCATAAGGTCGGCGCCCGCACGGCATAGATCGGCGCGGGCGGTACGGCGCGTTGGGCGTCGCCACCGCATCCTTCGCGCAAGACCCCGCCGCACGCATGCTGACCTGGCTCTCGCTCCTTTTCCTCGCCCTGTTCTCCGGCGCGGCGTTCATGGCCGGCCGAAGCCGCGCGTTGAAGTCGTCCGGCGGCTCCACGGCCAAGCTCCACTCGCTGCCGAACTATTACGGCCTGTACGCCGCCCTCTGGGCCGGCGCCCCCGCGGCGCTGCTGCTGCTGCTGGGCGCGGCCTTCGGCGGTCGGGTCGAGGACGCCATGCTGCAGGCCCAGCGCCCGGCGGTTGTCCAGGCCCTGACCCCTGATCGACAAGACGTGTTCTTCAGCGACGTCAGCGCCGTCGCCGTCGGCCAGGCGCCCAGCGAGGTGGCCTATGAGGGCCCGCTGAAGGCCGCCTTCGACGCCAAGGTGGTCGAGGCCAAGCGGATCGACGGCATCGTCAGCTATTCGGTCCTGGGCCTGGCCGGCCTGCTGGCCCTGGCCGGGTTCCTGCTGGCCACGCCGCGCATCAACACCGAATTCCGCGCCCGCAACCGGGTGGAGGGCTGGATCGCCGGCGTGCTGGTCGCCTGCTCGGTCGCCGCCGTGCTGACGACGCTCGGCATCGTCATGTCGCTGATCTACGAGAGCTGGCGCTTCTTCGAGAGCGTCTCGCCGCTCAGCTTCCTGTTCGGCACCGAATGGGCCCCGCAGATCGCCATGCGCGCCGACCAGGTGGCCTCGTCCGGCGCGTTCGGCGCGGTGCCGCTGTTCGCCGGCACCTTCCTGGTCATGATGATCGCCATGCTGGTGGCCGCCCCGATCGGCCTCTACTCGGCGATCTACCTGTCGGAATACGCCGGCCGCGGCCTGCGCTCGACGATCAAGCCGCTGCTCGAGATCCTGGCCGGGGTGCCGACCGTGGTCTACGGCTTCTTCGCCGCCCTGACCGTCGGCCCGCTGTTCCGCGCCTTCTTCAACGGCATTGGCGAGCAGATGGCCGGCGGCCCGCTGGACGGAATCGCCCAGTACCTGATGCAGGTCCAGAACCAGATGGCCCTGGTGGCCGGGGTGGTGATGGGCATCATGCTGATCCCCTTCGTCTCCTCGCTGTCGGACGACATCATCAACTCGGTGCCCCAGAGCCTGCGCGACGGCAGCTACGCCATGGGCGCGACCAAGTCCGAGACCGTCAAGAAGGTGGTCCTGCCCGCCGCCCTGCCGGGCATCATGGCCGCCATGCTGCTGGCCGTGTCCCGCGCGGTGGGCGAGACCATGATCGTCACCATGGCCGCCGGCCTGCAGGCCAAGCTGACCGCCAACCCGCTCGACACCGTCACCACCGTGACCGTCCAGATCGTCACCCTGCTGACCGGCGACCAGGAATTCGACAGCCCCAAGACCCTGTCGGCCTTCGGCCTGGGCCTGACCCTGTTCGTGGTCACCCTCTGCCTGAACATCATCGCCCTGCGCATCGTCCAGAAGTACCGGGAACAATATGACTGACGCGGCCATTTCCCCCGGCGCCCCCGCCGCTCGCCCGGCCTCGTCGGCCCGCGACGCCCTGCTCAAGAAGCGCCACCGTTCCGAAAAGCTGTTCCGCGCCCAGGGCATCGCGGCGATCGTCATCGCCATGATCTTCCTGGTCGTGCTGGTCGGCCGCATCGTGGTCCAGGGCTATTCGACCTTCGAGACCCACACCCTGACGGTGCCGGTCTACCTGAACCCCGAGCGCATCGACACCAGCGCCCTGGAAGGGGTCAATTACGACTACATCGTCGCCGAGGCGATGATGAAGAAGCTGGGCGTCCAGGACGACGACCTGGGCACAGTGTCCAGCAAGGTCCAGGACCTGGTCTCGCGCGACTTCGGCAACCAGCTGCTGCAGATGGTCAAGAAAGATCACTCGCTGATCGGCAAGACCGTCGACGTCACCGGCTCGGTCAAGGCCGACGCCGACCTCTACTACAAGGGCGAGATCAAGCGCTCGACCGCCGAGGGCGACCGCAAGCTCGACAACCAGCAGCTGGACTGGCTGGACCGCCTGAGGAAGGACGGCACCGTCAAGGCCGGCTTCAACACCAAGTTCTTCACCAATTCAGACTCGACCGAGCCCGAGCAGGCCGGCGTCTGGGGCGCGGTGATCGGCTCGGCCATGATGCTGGTCATCACCGCCCTGATCGCCATCCCGGTGGGGGTGATGGCCGCGGTCTATCTCGAGGAGTTCGCGCCCAAGAACCGCTGGACCGACGTCATCGAGGTCAACATCAACAACCTGGCCGCCGTGCCGTCGATCGTCTACGGCCTGCTGGGCCTGGCCCTGTTCATCAACTGGCTGCACGTGCCGCGCGGCTCGCCGCTGGTCGGCGGCCTGGTCCTAGCCCTGATGGCCCTGCCGACCGTGATCATCGCCACCCGCAGCGCCCTGAAGGCGGTGCCGCCGTCGATCCGCGAAGCCGCCCTGGGCGTCGGCGCGTCCAAGGCCCAGACCGTCTTCCACCACGTGCTGCCGCTGGCCATGCCCGGCGTGATGACCGGCGCCATCCTGTCGCTGGCCCACGCCCTGGGCGAGACCGCGCCGCTCTTGATGATCGGCATGGTCGCCTTCGTGCCCGGCGCGCCGGAAAGCTTCACCAGCTCGGCCACCGTGCTGCCGGTCCAGGTGTTCATCTGGGAGAACGCCTCGGAGCGCGCCTTCCACGAACGCACCGCCGCCGCCATCATCGTGCTGCTGGTCTTCATGATCGTCATGAACGCCGCCGCGGTGATCCTGCGCCGTCGCTTCGAACGCCGGTGGTAGACTGATGCGCCTTCTCAATCCCCTCGCTTCCTGCCTTTCGCTGGGACACGCCATGCCGACCGAAAACCGCGACGACACGATCGCCGCTCACGCGCCCGCCCTGGCGGCCGCCATCCCCGCCGGCCACGGCCACGTGACCACCACCGAGTTCAAGATCCGGGCCCGCGACGTCAATGTCTTCTACGGCGAGAAACAGGCGCTGTTCGACGTCTCCCTGGACGTGCCGGCCAAGTCGGTCACCGCCTTCATCGGCCCGTCGGGCTGCGGCAAGTCGACCTTCCTGCGCTGCATCAACCGGATGAACGACACCATCCCCTCGGCCAAGGTCGCGGGCTCGATCGAGATCGACGGCGCCGACGTCAACGCCAAGAGCGTCGATCCGGTGGTGCTGCGCTCGCGGGTCGGCATGGTGTTCCAGAAGCCCAACCCGTTCCCCAAGACGATCTTCGAGAACGTCGCCTACGGGCCCAAGATCCACGGCCTGGCCACCGGCAAGGCCGAGCTGGAGGCCATCGTCGAGAGCAGCCTGAAGAAGGCCGGCCTGTGGAACGAGGTCTCCGACCGCCTGCACCAGCCCGGCACCGGCCTGTCCGGTGGCCAGCAGCAGCGCCTGGTCATCGCCCGCGCCATCGCCGTCTCGCCGGAAGTGATCCTGATGGACGAGCCCTGCTCGGCCCTCGACCCGATCGCCACCGCCAAGATCGAGGAGCTGATCGACGAGCTGCGCAGCCAGTTCTGCATCGTCATCGTCACCCACTCGATGGCCCAGGCCGCCCGCGTGTCGCAGAAGACCGCCTTCTTCCACCTGGGCAAGCTGGTCGAGAGCGGTCCGACCGAGGAGATGTTCACCAATCCTCGCGACACCCGCACGCAAGACTACATCACCGGCCGCTTCGGCTAACCGGAGGAAGCAACCGATGACCGAACATACCGTCAAATCCTACGGCGAAGAGCTGAACCACCTCACGGCCGAGGTCACCCGCATGGGCGGCCTGGCCGAGGCCCAGGTCGCCGACGCCATCGACTGCATCGCCCGCCGCGACGCGCCCCTGGCCCAGCAGGTGGTGGCCCGCGACGAGCGGCTCGACACCCTGCAGGGCGAGATCGAGCGCAAGGCTTTCCGGCTGATCGCCCTGCGCCAGCCGATGGCCGTGGACCTGCGCCACGCCGTGGCCGCCCTGAAGATCTCGATGAGCCTGGAACGCTGCGGCGACATGGCCAAGAACATCGGCAAGCGCGCCCTGATCCTGACCGAGGCCGACCCGATGAGCGCCCTGACCCGCTCGATCGAGCGCATGGGCCGCCTGGTCCAGGGCCGGCTGAAGGACGTGCTGGACGCCTACACCGCCTCGGACCTGCAGCGCGCCATCGGCGTGTGGGGCCGCGACGAGGAGGTCGACGAGCACTACAACGCCATCTTCCGCGAACTGCTGACCTACATGATGGGCGACCCCCGGACGATCAATCCGTGCGCCCACCTGCTGTTCGTGGCCAAGAACCTCGAGCGGATCGGCGACCACGCCACCAACATCGCCGAGATCATCCATTTCGAGCTGACCGGCGAGGAGATTATCTCCCAGCGGCCCAAGCTCGAGCTGTCGAACTAGGTAGAGGGCCAGCGCAAGTGACTCCGTACGTTCTGGTGGTCGAAGACGAAGACGCCCTGGCCACCCTGCTGCACTACAATCTCGACAAGGAAGGCTATGTCGTCGGCGTGGCCGGCGACGGCGAGGAGGCCCTGACCATGGCCTCCGAGCGCGCCCCCGACCTGGTGATCCTCGACTGGATGCTGCCCAAGGTCTCCGGCATCGAGGTCTGCCGCCGCCTGCGCGGCCGCTCCGAGACCCGCAACGTGCCGATCATCATGCTGACGGCGCGCGGCGAGGAGAGCGACCGCATCCGCGGCCTCGACACCGGGGCCGACGACTACGTGGTCAAGCCGTTCTCGATGATCGAGCTGACCGCCCGCGTCCGCGCCGTCCTGCGCCGCATCCGCCCGGGCCTGGCCGACGACCGCATCACGGTCGGCGACATCGTCATCGACCGCGTCGCCCACCGCGTGAAGCGCCAGGGCAAGGAAGTGCACCTCGGCCCCACCGAGTTCCGCCTGCTCGACTACCTGATGCAGCACCCGGGCCGGGTGTTCAGCCGCGAACAGCTGCTGGACGCGGTCTGGGGCTCGGACGTCTATGTCGAGGCCCGCACGGTGGACGTCCACATCGGCCGCCTGCGCAAGGCGCTGAACGGCGACGTGGACGGCGACCCGATCCGCACCGTGCGGTCGGCGGGGTATTCGCTGGATTTGGACGCGGCTTAAGGGCGGATCCAGGTCCCGCCTGATTCTCTAATTGGCCGTCATTCCCGCCCGTGTTTCGCGCGCAACCGACAAAGGCTCGGCGTAGAAGCTCTTGCCAGCTTCACGCAGGGCCTCGTCCCGCTGAATCGCCCAGGCGATGACGGTCTCGAAGTCCCCGTATAGCGTGGCTTGCACCTCACCCCGCTTGTCACCAGGCGTCAGGACGATTTTGTCGATGACCGCCCGCAGGTCCTGCGCCGCCCGATCCCGGTCTTCCAACCGGTTCAAGGCGTCGATCAGGCTTTCCACACGGCGGCGGTAGAGATCAGCGACATTGGGGTGAACGTCCGGCGCATCGGCCGGGGCCTGCGCCATCTGCGCCTCCAACGTCTCGACATCGGCCTCCAAAGCCCGCAGGCGCTCCATGAGCGGGCGGCTGTAACCGCCATCCTCGATAGCCGCGACGATACCGGCGAGGGCCTTGCGCGCCTTTTCCAGGCGCTGGACGTCCGCGTCCCGCGTGGCCCGGCGGTGCTGGTTGAGGCGGTTGCTCTCCTCGATGAAAGCCCGCATGGCCTCGGCGATCACCTCGGGCGAGACGAGGCGATCCTTGAGCCCAGCGATGACCCGCGCCTCCAGCACGTCGCGGACGATGGTGCGGCTGTTGGAGCAACCCTTGCCCATCACGTGGCCAACGCAGCCGAAGCGGTTGTTCCCGCGCTTGGCCACCGATCCCCCGCACACGCCACAGACCAACAGACCAGACAGAAGAGTCTTGGGCCGCCGGTTGGCCGATGCGGCCGCCGTGCGGCTCTTGGCCATGTTGTCCTCGTAGACGTGGATCAGGCTGTCTTGACGCTGCCGCGCCGCATCCCACAGCGCGTCGCTGACGATGCGGAGGTGCGGCGCATCCACCGTGACCCACTCGCTTTCGGGGTTGAACCGAGGCTCCACGCGCCCAGTATCGGGGTTCTTCATCCGTCGACGACGGTTACGCTGGCCACGACCACAAGCTTGCCGGCCACGGCGCGCAGGTCGTGGGCATGCATGTCGGCGATCTGCTCCAGCCCATGCGCCTGCCGCCGATGCAGATGCTTGAGTCTCGCCTCTAAGCTCTCCTTCTCAGCGCCAGCCTGATCAAGCTCCGCCCACCGCAAGCTCAGGCGGTCGATCTCGGCGTCAGCCGCCAGCCATTGCCCGCATCGTTCGACGATCGCATTGGCGTGGGTGGACTTCGCGCCGACAGCCACCGGAGCGGCGGACGCCGCGCCCAGAATGGCGCGACGCGATAGGGAGAAGGAAGTCGGCTGTCCGCAGGCATAACTAGGCTCCCAGGGCGAAGGATCGATCCGGGCTGATCTCAAATCAGTGGAGTTCGATGCTGTTGCCGCTACAGTCGACTGAAATTCACTGACTAGGTCAATGAAATTCCGTCAAGATAGATTGAATCCCGGTGGTGCAATGATAGTCCCGGCCCAAGTTCGGATGGCCCGCGCGGCGGTCGGCTTCAGCGTCCGCAAGCTGGCCGAAACCTCGGGCGTCGCCGACTCCACCATCCTGCGGTTCGAGACCGGCAAGGGCGATATCCTCACCGCCAACCTCGCCAAGCTGCAATCGACGCTGGAGGCGGCCGGAGTGGTGTTCGTGTCGGCCGACGCCGCCGCCGGCGCCGGTGTCCGCCTGAAGCGCTAGGCGGCGCTCTGGAGTTCGGCCAGACGCTTCTCGCACCGCTCGCGGACCATCTCCCGCAGCACGCCGATCCGCTCTTCCAGCCAAGCCAGTTGCTCGTCGGTGATGTGGTAGTGGCGCGAGTAGCGGGCTTTCACATAGGCCTCGCGGATCAGTTCGTAGCATCGCCGCTCGAACTTGTTCTGTCCCGGCCAGACCTGGGCCAAGGCCGGGTCCAGGCCTTCAGCCAGCTTGCGTAGCTGGTTCAGGCTATGGGTCTTGGGGCTGTAGAGCGTCAGGACCAGGAACAGCGTGTGATAGTAGCGCTCGGCGGCCTGATGCAGTTCGAAGGCTGCCTTCTTGGACCAATCTGGGCCACGAACAACGTGCTCGCGCCCGGTCTCAAAAAACTGGTCAGCGCTCTTGAGCCACTCCTCGTAGTAGTCCCGACTTTCCTGAAGCGCTTGCGCTGCCGACAGCGGCGCCGGCGCCGCTAGCGGATGGCCCGGCTCTTCGAACAACACGACGCCGTCGCGAACGATATCCGTGAAGAAGTAGCGGCCGAGCGTCAGCTGCTCATTCACGTCGTCGAGGGCGTGGTAGATCACGCTGACGGGGGTGCGCAGGTGCTGGCCTGAGGCCAAGGCTTCGACCAGCGTTTCCTCGGCCTTGGCCCAGAACTCCGGGACGTCGGTCAGGTCCTCGTGGTTGACGATGACGAGGATGTCGAAGTCGGAGAAGTACCGGCCGACCGGGTCCTCCACCCAGTCGCCACGAGCGTAGCTGCCGAACAGGATGATCTTGAGCAGCTTGGCATTGCGAAAGCGCGGCATGGTCCGGTGCGCCACGGCGCCGGCGAAAGCCACGCGCAGGGTCTCGACCACGAACTCCAGTTCGCGGCGCTTGCCGGCGGGGAGATGGTCGAGGCTCTGCTTCATCCAGGCCAGTTTCCGGTTTCGAGCGCAGGTTGCAAGCCGAGACCCGAGGGCCGCGATTCACATCTGAGTCAGCAGCCATAAGCGGAGTCGGGAATTCTGGCGCCACGGCTGACCAGCGTGGGAAGACTTTCCCTGAAGCGGCTTAAGCCGCACGCCGAGCCACAGCCAGGCGACCGGCAGGCGGTCAAGGGTGGCTGCCCCCATGCGGCGCTGCCGACAGAGTACACCCGCCGATTTACGGTCAGCGCCGCGTAACTGATCAAGTAGCGCTGAACTGCTGGACGCCGACAAGCGGACGCCGCCAACATCCGAGAAGGGGGGAAGGCGGGCATTGAGTTCTCGGTTGAACCCGACAAAATGTCGCCTTCTCGAAGATCGAAAGGCTCACATGCGGCTCCGTGTCTTGCTTCCCTTGGCGGCTGCCGTCGTGTTGGTGGCCTGCTCGTCCGCTTCGCAAAATGAACCTACGAAGCCTGACCTCGTACGATCTCGCGAGGACGCCATAGTGATCGCGAGTTCAACGTGGGCTGAGTTAAAACTGCCAGATCGGCCACTTCGCGCAGGCTTAGATGCGGGCAAGTGGATCGTTCAACGAGTGTGGCGAGTGGGTGACCCGACTGAGGAGGCGGTGATTATTGACGCGAAAACCGGGCGAGCGGAACGGTCCTCAACTGAAGTGATGGTGACGAACCTAAATCGTCGATAGTTACGAGGTCCGACTAGGGTCGGGTCCCGAATTTGGCGCCGGAGTAGAAGGCAGACCTTGGGGCGCGCTGCCGGATCTAGGCCCGCTCTACGTTAACTCCATGACGCGGCAACTTTAGCTACTAAGTCAAGTTCCACGACCCAGCTCGAAGCATTTTGGGTCTGGGTCGTTATTGTTTCTTTATAGTCAGATATTTCGATAATAAATCCACAAATTTTGACAGCTTTAGCCGGATAAACAAAATTGTAGAATGTCAATGCCCGACCATCGCTACTCGCGATCCATAGATCAAATCCATCATTATCTGCCGACGAGCAAAATACAGGTGGAGAAGATTTATTAATTACGCCGATCGATGTTTCTTTCCAGTGAGACATATAGTCGCCGTGACCCCAAATTCTGACGGAAGAATGCACGAACTCCGTTTCTTTACCTAGAAATATTTTAGCAGGTGAAAACCCGCGCGGCACTTGGCTCGATAGGGGCTTTTCCAAAAATTCCATTCCGAAACGACGCATTATTGCTTCAACCTGGTTGCGAGATCTGAAGAATATGTTCCAATTCTCTTAAGCTTATTCCCAACCACCTCGAACATTTTCCACCCTCCCGTCACATTGTGACCATCGATATCTCGCGAAATTGCTAACCTACCTTTGCGAAACACATCTTGACCATGAGAACGACCTAAGCTCTTATCTAATTTGAAGCCGAGCTTCTTCGCTGCGGCAAGGTCAATGGGGCAAGCGTTATGCACCCAAGTTTGACCCTCACCAACGAAGTAGGTGTGGAAGTCCTCGATCTCCAGATTGTAGGTGCGCACCACCCGGTCGGTCCTAACGACCGAAACCACCGTCGCTGCTCCTGAGGCTGTCAGCACTTTCGCGCCGGCTGTTAGCTTGGCGGCAGGCGTCCACACGCCGTCAGCCGTGCGGAACGGATGCTCCTCCGTGGTGTGGATCGTCTCGCGGCGCAGTGCGCGCCTGGTCGCCTTGATCGCGACCGTCACGTCCCAGATTTGGCGCTCCTCGCCGGGAATGAGCGCCGCCACCGATTTCTGGGCAGTCAGGCCGGTTGTCTCGTCGCGCGAGAGGACGAGATCTCCCACCTTGACGTGCTCGATGGCCTTGGGGCCATCCGCCGTGGCCACCTCGGTTCCCGCTTCAAAACAATTGCAAGCTTTCAATAGGCTGCCCAAAGCCAGCCCGCCCTCAATCAACTCCGGGGCGCCGATCGCGCAAGTCGCCGCGCACAAGAAGTAACCGCCGTATTTCTCATCGAATTGATCTCTGGCGAGGCGATTCAGAGCCTGATCTCCAGTGCACGAGAAGCCGCAGATCTGAAGAGCTCGTTCGCCCGTGAAGCAGCCTTTTCTTTCTAGGCAGGCCGTAACAAAAATCTCATCAACACAGTTTACACCAGTCGTCTCGCACTGCGTCCCACTTGGATCGGTCGCGTTGACCGGGTCGTTGCCGACATAGGCGTACCAGTTCATGCCGTCGCCGTAGCCGATGGGGTCGGTTTGCAGAAATCGGCCCAAGGTCGGCGAATAGGCCCGGGCCTTATAGTGGTAGAGCCCCAACTCCGGGATCCAGACCTGGCCAGTGTACTGGAAGCGGCCGAGGTTGCTGGCGGCGGGAATGCCGTATTCATCGTAGGTGTTAATCGTTGTCGCCACGCCCGAAGCGTTGGTCACGGCCACGACCGAACCGCGTTCATCGGCCAGCAGGAAGCGCCGGTCGCTGATCCCTGAGCCTTCATACCAGACCAGGGGTTGGTCGGCCTCAGGACCCGGCACGTAACGCCTAACGATGACGTTGCTGGAATTAAGCTCGGCAATAAGGTCATCGCCAGAATAGACGAACCGAGTGGTAGTCGCCGCCGTCGTCTGGCCCAGCCGCCCCAGCGGGTCATAGCTCAAGGTGGCGCTGTTAGCGCCGGACGCGCCGGTCAGGCGGTTGTCGAGGTCATAGTCGAAGGCCGTGCCGCCATCATTGGTCAGGTTGCCCCGGCCATCATAGATCAGAACCGATGAGCCAGCCTCGGCCGCCTGATTGAGCCCATTGATCGTATAGCTGCGGGCCGTCGCGGCGGCCGACCAGTCATAGAGTGGGTTGGATGAGCTACGCGTCTTAATCTGGCCAGCGGCGTTATAGGTATAGGTCCAGATCTGATCTTGCGCCGTCCCGGCCAGATCATGGCTTAGATAGTTCAGGCGCGAGGCGTCGTCGTAGGTGTTCCAGCTGTTGACGCCGTTGCCCCGGTAAAGGTATGTGCGCCGGCCAAGGTCGTCATAGCCGAGGACCGCCAGATAGGTCGGCCCGTTCTCGCGCACCCCGATCAGGTCACCGGCAACGTCGTAGTCATAGTCGACGTAGACGCCATCCGACCACTGCAACTGCGTAAGCCTCCCGGCGAGGTCATGGCCGGTATAGGTCGGGAACCAGGTCCCGTCGCGATAGTCGTAGGTATAGGTCGGACGGCCTAACGCGTCGAAATAGTGAGCGACGATCTTGTCAGCCAAGGCGCCGGAGTAGGTGTAGGTCGGACGCCCCAGATTGTCGTAATAATACCAACCCCTGGGATCGTCGCGATAGGTCAGCCGGTTCAGGGCGTCGTAAGTGTAGTTGACGAACCGTCCGTCGCGCTTGCGCCAAACTGTGCGATTGCCGTTGGCGTCGTAGCCATAGGCGTCGTAGTCCCCGGTCGAGCTCGTGCAGCAGATCGCGTTCGGGTACCGGACCGCCGACAGACGGTCAAACCCGTCATAGCTGTAGGTGGTCAGGTTGCCCTTGCCGTCGGCGACCGTCGCTTCCTGGCCGTTGGCGGTATAGGTGACCACCTTCTCGATGCGCTGCGCGCCGGACAGATAGCCCGACACCACGTCCACGACACGATCAGCGGCGTCGTACTCGGCCACCGTGATTCGGTCGGGGCCGTCACTCCCCGGAGGGCCAAGGGCGCAGGCGTCGGCAGTCGCGCCGAATTTGGCCGGGTTCATCCGCTCGGTCGAGCAGATCAGCCGGCCGGCCGTATCATAGCTATACTGGGTCAGACTCTGGATCTTGCCGGTGGCGCTGAGCAGACTCTCCGAAGCCTTGCGGCCGAGGCTGTCATAGGCTGTGGCCGTCTGTTGCAAGGCCGAGAAGCTCGACAAGGCGGTTTCGGACTGGTTGGTTGTCGTGCCGGCCTCCACCAAGATGACCCGGCCGTCGAGGTCGTAAGTGGTGCGGCTGGCTCGGTAGAGCAGAGGTCCCGCGCCATCAGGATCTGGCCCCAACTCCAGGTACACTTGACGCATGGCATTGCGGTATGTGCGGGCGGTGTCACCGGTTCCAGGTAGCGGCCCATCGATCGTCGCGATGTCACCCTTGGTGGTATAGGTGTAGGCGGTCGTCGCAGTCAGAGGGCCAACGCCGGCCCCGCTGGTCGTCGTCAGCGGCAATAGGTTGCTGGCCAGGCTGGAACTGCCCGCCTCATAGACGATGGTGGTCTTGGCCTCGTCAACGGTCTCCGTGCAAGACGCCAATGTGGCGCATTGCGAGATCGCGGTCGGCAGATAGATCGCCGTCGCGCTCTCAGTAATCACGCCGTTGGCGTCCTTATACCAGGCCTTGAATGGCGCGTAGGCCGTACGGGTCTGGGGTTGCACGGCTCCGGAAGTTGGAGCCGGCGCCGTCACCGTCAGCACCCCGCCGTGTGTGGCGTCATAGGTGTAGGTGGTGGTATTGCCCCGCGCGTCGGTCACAGAGTTGGGCTTGTTACAGGTCTTGGGATTGGCGCAGGTGGCGTCATAGCTCGCCGTAACGCCGATACTGGCCAGCCCTGAGCCAGGCTTGGCGACTTGGGTCACGCTGATAAGGTTTCCCCGGCCATCATAGCTGTAGTCGGTATAGTTCTGTTCGGGCCGGGTGGCGCGCAGCAGACGGCCGTTGGTGCTGTCGTATGTGTAACTGGTCGTCGCGTTGGCGCCATTGGTGTCCGAAGTCATCCGGCCGAGCGACAAGCCGGTAGTGACGGTGCGCACGTGGCCCAATGGGTCGGTGACAGTGGCGGAGCGCGTGGTCGTGTAGTCGGTATAGGCGTAAGTCCAGGTTCCCACACCGTTCGCCACCGTCCGCACCCGGCCGTCCGTGCTGTAGGCGATGGTGACGGCGCTACCCCCCGGGTGCTGGATGCTGGTGATCTTGCCGCCGGTCATGCCGTAGGTGGTGGTTCGCAATAGAGCATCGGTGATGGACAGGCTCGAACCGTCCGCCGCGGGTGCGAAGCTCAGGTTCGGCCAGATTTGCGAAAACGTGCAGCTGTCGGCGGCCGGATCGCAGGCGTCGAGCGCGGTGTTTAGGGCCGTGACCTTGGAGAGCGTCGCGCCGCTGCTGTACTCGTACTTGATCATGTAGCCGCGGTTGTTCGACACCGACTGCAGCCGCTGGCATCCGGTTCCGCAAGCCTTGTAGACATAGGTCAGCATCTCACCCGACGGTCGGGTCAGGGAGATGATGTTGCCGGCGTTGGCGGCGTTGGGCGTGGTTCCCGCCAGGGCGGTCGAGAACACCGCCACGGTGCCGTCCGACGCGGTGTGGGCATAAAGCCCCGTCGAGGAATCATAGGTCAGGGTCTGGGAGGAGCTACCCATGAACTGGTTTATGATTGGGGAGCCGGGGCCTCGCACGAACATCGATGAGGCGCCGCCGATGCTCACCGTGTAGAAGGTAACGTTGTTACCCATGATCGTGCCGGGTTTGCTGTTGATCGTGCCGACCAGTGCGCTACGGCCGGTCGGACCGCCATAAACATAGGCTAGGCCGCCATCTGCAGGGCCGATCGCGGCGGAAAGCTGGCCGACGTTAAACGTGCCGGTCGACAGGTCGACGCCGTTGGCGTCGATGGCGGTGAAGACTGGCGGGGCCGGGATCGAGGTCTGAGCGTTGGCCGGCGCCGGTGGCGCAACGAGGGTCAGGAAGGCCAATCCGGCCATCGTCAAGGCCACCCCGCGCGCCAGCGTCGTCAAGCCTGCGCGCATGGCTGCGCGGAACGCGGTGAAAATCATCGGCTGGGTCATCAGATCGTGCGGCTCGGAAGGTCACATGGATGGTGAGGGTGCAAGGGCGCCGCGTCGTTCGAAATCAGGTCGCGAGGCGGCCGCCGACGAGCTACGAGGTCGGTTCAGCCGAAAGGGGGGCCGGCAAGGCCTCGCCCTTTGGTCCAGCGCCAGGCGCGCCCGGCACCGGACCTGCTCCCGAGGGCGGAGCTTCAAGGCTTGGAGGCGCGGGACTGCGCACCTCAATACTAGGTGGCGGCAGCACAGTAGGGCCCGCGGGCGCCGCGCGCAGAGACTTCGCGGCGACCGTCTTTGCCGCGGCGGCTTCCGCCGTGACTTGAGTGCGGTTGCCCGCCTGGTCATAGATATAGCCGGTCGCGCCGGTACCGCGGGTCACCGCGACCACTTGGCCATGGACGTCGTAGACATAGGTCGTGTCGCCCGCCAGGGCCGGCCCCGCCAGCATCGCCAAGCCAAACGCGAACCTGGCCACTGAACAAACTTTACGCATAGCCTTAGCGATCTTTCGTCAACGACGCCGGAAGGAAGGCGCCGCCATCAGCGTCGGTCGCGTCACGCCAGCCCCCCGGCTAAGCTTGGCTATATCTATGTGCGGAAAGCGGCATGAAACGCAATGGGCGGTGAGAGCCATTCGAGGTTGCCGTTGCCCTCGGGCGGCCTAGCCGTTAGCGACCAGCGCTCCAAGCCATTCTAGTCCTGCCAAAACGTCTTCCGCCGAAAATTCCGAGTCCTTCAAGGCTTGGCCCAAAAGTTGACGGTCCTCAGAGGACGCGGCGGAAACGGCGTTTGTAATCAGGTGGCGATGATATTTCAGAGCATCTCGTCCTGTTGAGTCGGGGAGAAGAGGAATGACGATGGAGGTCAGAAAGGCTAATTTTCCATAGGGATAGGCCAACGCTTCGACGAGCGGCGATCCGCCAAGGTCGATCAGTTCCAGGAGCTCATGAGGCTCAGCGTTGAAGATCGCTGCCGCGAGCGCCTGCATCATCATCCGCCGAACTTCCGAGCCTTCGCGCTCGGCAAGTTGGAACCATCGCGCCCGATGTTGATGATTGCCGATCGCCATGGCCGCAAGTGGTTCAGTCGAAGCGGCTCCTCAGAAGAAGGCGCCTGCGCCGGCGGTGAAAAAGGCGCTTGCGCCCAAGCCTCCCGCCCCCAAGCCCTATGTCATCCCCACGGCGGGCATTCTCAATGGTGACGATCTGATCGCCGTTGCCCACGTCGGGGAGAAAGGCGCGGCTGACGAGTTCAGCGACGATCCCTCTTTGCAGTTCGTCGGGCGCGAGTTCGTGGTGTCGTTTCCGAAGTCGGAGTTCAGCACGAGCTACGACAAGGAAGCGAAAATCCTGACGCTGCGGGTCTACACCTACAACGACGGCTGGAAACTGTTGCGGCAGGTGAACCGCAGCGAGTATGTGGGTCAGAACGCCTACGGTGCCAAGGCGGTTATCAGCAAGACCGCCGGCAAGGCCTATGGGATCGAAATCCCCAAACCCCGATCATACAAGAGCATGGAATCGAGGCGAAGCTTCCGCTCAGCGGTGAGGACGCCCGCTCTCTCAGCGAGGTGGTCCAGCTTCGCGTTTCCGGCACCATCAGGAAGGCGACCGGCGTCTACGCTAAGCCGGGCTCGATCATCGCCAAGCACGCCATCTTGATCGATCCCACCGTGTCCTCACCCACTGATATTTTCATCCAACAGTTCTTCATTGCCTCGACACTGACGAAGTTGGAATTCGTCGATCCTAGGTCCGGTGCGGTGCTCTATTCCGCCACGCAGATTGAGCAGGCGGACTAAGGCAAAAGGCCCCCGGACCATTCCGAGGGCCTTTGCTATGAGCGGTGATTAACAGCGGCGATCAGATGTATTTAAGGTCGGGAGGCGGCTATCGATTTCGGCCTGGAACCGGACCTTAGATCATGGCCCAGACGGAGTGTCGGTTCCGGTCAATACACGCCCTTGTGGCGGGAACCCCTTTGTCCGTCGCAGGTGCAGGGGTGTGGCGCGCTGGCGCGCCAAAGCTGCTCACTGTCAGCTTAACCCCGGAGTTCCCGCCCAAGGGCGGGAATGACGGTGGATAAGGGTGGGCCGTGGGCTGAGAGCCCCGACAGCGCTGAATGTCGATCCGCCCCTGGGCCGTCAAGGCGCTCACGCCGCCGCCGACCGCGCCCAGGCGCCCGCCGCCTCGCGCGCATAGTCGGCGAAGGCGACGGCCGGGCGGCCGGTGACGCGCGCGACGACGTCGGTGACGACCGCGGCCGCGCCGGCCTCGATCCCCGCCTGGTCGCGCAGCACCATGGCCAGATAATCGTCGGGGACCCCGGCCTGTTTCAGAATGTCGCCGAACGCCGCGCTCGGCAGCGGCGCGTGGGTGATGGTGCGGCCGGCGGCCTGGCCGATCAGGGCGGCGGCGGCGTCGAAGTCCAGGGCCTGCGGCCCGGTGACGGCGTAGGCGGCTCCAGCGTGGCCCGGCGCGGTCAGGGCGACCGCCGCCACGGCGGCGATGTCGCCGGCGTCGACATGGGCCACCGCCCCGTGGCCAGCGGCGGTGACCACCTTGTCGGCCTGCAGGATGCCCGGCAGCAGGAAGCCTTCGGAGAAGTTCTGGTTGAAGCCGGTCGGCCGCAGGATCGTCCAGTCCAGGCCCGACGTCGTCACCTGGCGCTCGAGCCGCCGTCGGCCCGAGTCCTCCGGCTCGCCGGCGAAGGTCGCGCCCAGCGACGACAGCAGCACCACCGTCCCGACGCCGGCCCGCCGGGCCTCGTCCAGCAGCGCGCCGGTCGCCGCCGTCGGATCCTCGACGAAGGCGGGCGGGACCAGATAGACCGCGTCGGCGCCGCGCAGGGCCGGGGCGAAGGTCTCGGGCCGGCCCCAGTCGAAGGGCGTCAGGCCCTCGGCCGCCTGGCGACCGGCGGCCCGCACGGCCGCGCCGCGCGCCCGCAGTTCGGGGACCAGCCTCCGTCCGGTCTTGCCGGTGGCGCCGATGACCAGAACCGTCGGTGTCTTCGCGCTTCGCATGATCAGATCCTCTCCCTATGCTGGACCGGAAGATCAGGTCGGAAGCCAAGCCCATCAACGCACCGCGAGGTATGTGACGTGTCGATCAGCCGCGAGCTCGCGACCCCGGCGGCTCAGACCGAAACGTCCTTCCCCGAGGCGGCCGCCACCTGCCCGGTCGAGCGGGCGATCTGGATCATCGGCGGGCGGTGGAAGCTGCTGGTCATCCGGGCGCTGATGCTCGGCGGCCCCCAGCGCTACAACGACATCCTGCGCGCCATCCCCCAGCTCAGCGCCAAGGAGCTGACGCGGAACCTGCGCGAGCTGGAGACCGCGGGCCTGGTCGCCCGGCAGGCCGCCGACTCCGCCGACCGCTCCGCCTATGGCCTCACCGACCTCGGCGCCAGCCTGCACCCGGCCTTCAAGCTGCTGGGCGAGTTCGGCCAAGCGCTGGCGCGGCCGCGGGCGGCGGCGTCGACCGGGGAGCGGGACTGAATTTAGGGCTGGCCCCAGGGGCGATCTTCCTCTGAATGGTTCAGTTGTTTCGGTCTGGGGCTGGGGTCATGTTGATTCTTCTCAGCGCCGCCCTGGCCTTGGGCGCGGCGCAGTGACGTCGCCGATCGTCGCTTTGCTGGGACCAAGGCCTGCCTTCGAGCCTGGGCGGACGACCTGTTAGCGCTGGAGTGCAACCAATCTTGGCCTATTGGGCTTGTTGCTCCCACTACGTCGATAATCACGACGGGCCTAAACCCCACACCCTCTGTCTACCAGAGACACAACCGTATCCCTGGTGAGGGATAGTACCGTCACCCCTGACGCCGAGGGCTCGGACTTCACAGGCCCGCTCACTGACCACTTCCGGCCGGCGAACAGGGCGCCGTCCAGGGTTACGCGGCTGACGGGCGGAGGCGTGGAGGGCGGAGGCGATGCGGTCACGGTCGCGAAGCCGTAATAGTTGTAGGCTCCGACGTTGTTATTCTCGACCATCACGTCAGCGGTGCAAGCGGTCTGCCGGATGACGTAGGCCCGGACCTGCGAGGCTGATCTGGCGGTAACGGTCGGCTTGGCGGCTCCCTTCAGCAGTTGATGCAAAAGGGCGGTGTCGGGCCGCAGGCCGTAGTTGAAGAAATAGTATGCGGCCGGGGTCATCAAGGCTGAAACGCTTCCCGATCCAGCGGGCTTGCTATAGGCCAACGGCCCCGCGACCTTGAGCGACGCTTCGGGCTTGGCGTCCAGGGCCTTATGGCTGAACACGATGGATGCCTGAAAGGTGTCGGTCTTGGCCTGGTCCTGAAAGACTACTTCGTCCTGCACCAGAAGTTCGGCGCCTTCGATGTACTGGACGCCGGTCGCTTTCCAGAGCACCTGGTTGTTGATGAACTCGCCGGAGAACGACGGGTCGATGATCACCTTGGCTCCGCTCGCCGCCAGCTGGTCGAACACCGCCTGGTCCAGTATGTTGCGATAGAACGGCTGGGTCGGAACGTAGACGACCTTCGGACGCAGCCTGGCCAGATCGGCAGGGTTGGCGTAGGCCACCGAGTATCCGGCTTTTTCCAGCATCATCGCCGCGCCGACGGCGGAGTTGACCCACACGTCGCCGGTCGAATATGCCGTGCTGGCGATGTCGTTCAGGATCGGGTCGAGAAGCACGACAGCGTCGGCATGACGCCTGGAGCCGGCCGGAAGCGCCACTGGGTCACGCGATGGCAGGAAGGCCCCTCCCTGGTACTTGAGTAGCTCGGCGACGGCGTCGGTGGGGTTCAGCAGGGCCGCTCGCGCGCTGTGGCCATGTCGGTAGTCGAGCCGGGTGTTGAGCAGGTCCACCACGTTCAACCGAACAGGCGGCGCGGGCCTTGGCGTCGCGATCTCGATGGAGTTGAACGCGAAGGCCATCTGCCGCAGGTTGGTCGGCATGGCGCGGAATGGCGCGACGTTTTGGACTCTCATGTCATGTACCGGCCGGCCGCTGACCTCCAGGCGCGTCCGATAGAAGTCCTGGGATGACCGCTCACCGAGGCTTCGCTCGAAGATGGCGATTTCCTTGCCGTCGATGACGAAGAGGGCATTGGCCGACAGATAGAAGTTCGGCTTGAGGAAAACCGCTTTCCCGGCCTCCAGGGGCAGCAGGAAGGTCGAAGGGTCGTTGCCGTACCGGAAGAACTTGTTCCAGACCCAGCCGGGCGTCCTGTAGGCCCCCTCGGCATAGGAGATGTTGTCCACGAGGAACGGTTGATCGTCCGGCTTTCCGAAGACGATCTCATAGGTCTGGTATCGGTCGGCCGGAGCAGCCTCCAGCGAGAGCACCTGAACCGGATTGGCCGAGAACGCGTCCTTCACGATCCAGGGCGATGACGGTTGCAGGACCAGATGCGCCTTGCGATCCTGGCCGATGAACCTGGCGGGCAGGTAAAAATAGGCATCCTCGAACAGCGTATCGTTCTGCCGGACGACAGAGATCACCTCCCCCGTCCTGGCGTCCTTGATCAACACCGTCTGGTCCGTCAGGTTCGACAGCTTGTCGGCCCGGTTTATGTAGACGAACGACGGCAGGCCCTTGAGCTTGATGTGGACGTATTGCGTCTGCACCGCCGGCGCGTCGATCTCCAACGGCAATTCCCGCGCTATCGAGTCGGCGACAGCGGGCGAGGCCGTGACCAGTGCGGCGGCGAGGAAAAGTCGCCTCACAGGTCGCACTCGACTTTGGTGATGGTGTCGAAAGGCTGGAGCGTCAGTTCGCGCCCGCGGGGAAGCTTGATGTCGCCCCCCATGGTGCGCTGAACACAGGTGGCCGGAGCCTTGAGCCGAACCGACATCGACGGCGTTGGCTCAAGGTCTTCGAACAGCGTGTGCCGCCCGAACGCGTATCCGCCCCAGGCCACCGAGGAGAGGTAGATCGTCTCCTTGAGGGCGTCGCCGTAGGCCAGGGCATAGACGTATTCAGGCTTGCCGGGGAAGGTCACGGCGGGGTCTATGGTGCTGGCGAACTTGTCCAGGGTCGCGTTGTCGATCGCCGGGACAAGCCAGATCTCGCCGCCGCTGCTGTCCCTCAGGGCTTCACAGTCGGCGCAATCGGCCTTGACCTCACGCAGGCTGGACCGAAGAGCGGCGATGATGGCTTCGGTCTTCTCGTCGGCCGCACGCTCGTTCACTGCCCACAGCACGCGCTGGCCGCCCTTGAGCAGGGACGGGATCAGATCCGGCCTCTCCGCGTGGTTCATGCGGGGGAACACGAAGTGGGTGTAGCCCCCGGAAGGCGCCAGGGTCTCGGTCGTGATCGCGTGGACCACCCCGGTCTCGTAGAGGTGCAGCGAGGCCTTGCGCAACTCCTCGAACCGGCGGGTCGCGATGGCGTCGCCGTTCGGGTTCACAATGGCGATCTTGGCCAGGAGCTTCTGGTCCGGCCGGGCTTGCGTCCCGATATGGTTCTCGAACTCGTCGTAGACCTCGATTGCAGGCTGGATCCGATCCAGCGCGATGGTCCCGTCATACCCGAGCGGCAGGTAGAAGCTGACCAGCGACCGATTGACCACGGCCACGGCCAGTTCCTGCTTGAGCTGCGCCTTGGACTTGTACTGATACGGAGCAGCGCCCTCCGACTGCGCGAACAGCGGATAGACGATCTCGGCCCCGCCCTTCAATCGTTGGCTGAACAGCGATTCAATATAGGCTTCTCCGAGGGCGAAGAACGGCAGGTCCACCGCGACCGTGCCGTAGTTGGCCGGCTCAGGGCTGGGATCGCGCACTGTGAAGGCGGCGTTGATCGACCAGTTCAGTGGCCGCTTTTGGCGGTCAAAGAACGCCTCCAGCTTTCCGACGTAGTCGCGCCTATAGGATTCGTAGGTGTATTTCACGAAGGGGGGATAGCTGGCCTGGGGGTAATCCGTCGGGACCGGTAGTCCGGTCTCCTTGACGAAGCCTGCTGTGCTCGCCGGGTTCCAGCTCTCGTGGGCGGTCCAATAGTCGCCGTCGAGAAAGAACCCGTCTGGATTGTACCGGTCGATGATCTCTTGCAGCCCCGGCAACAGCACCTCGTCCGCATAGGCGCTGTTGTGGTCGATCACCGTGGCGCGAACGCCGTTTCCGAAGATGCGGAAATATTCGGGATGGGAGTCCTGGAGCGCGTCGTTCCGCAGCGTACTGACATAGACGATCATGCCCGTGCGGGTGCGCGCGGTCTCCTCCCGCCAGATCTGGAGCAGATCCTGGGTCGGCCCCTGGAGCAGAGGAAAGCCCGGGCTGGCCTTCTGTTCAGGGAAAAACTTGCTCGGATACTGAGCGTGGCCGTCATGCCCAACCGCGAACACGACGACCCGCTCCGGCCGCACATGCTCTAGCATCGCCCGGATGCTTTGACGCAGCACCGCCTCGTCGAACTTGAACGGTTTGTGGGTGAAGATGTGGTTGTCGATCAGCAGGACAACGTCCCGCTTGGCGGGCTGGGCGATGGACGCCAAGGGCGCGGCGAACACCGCCAGGGCGACAAAGGCCGTCTTCGCCAGTCGACCCATGCGCTTCATTCCGATCGTTATTCGACTTTAACGATAGGTTATCGCAAGGATTGGTTGAGGGATATAGCCAAGCTGCCGGAATGATTGCTCGGTCTCGGGCCGAATGCAGCGAGCGAGCTGGTCCCGCCCCCTAAGGCGCTTCCCTGACGAACAGCAAGGCGGCCATCCGCCACCCCGACGCCGTCCGCAGCATCAGCGCGCGGTCCGTCCATTCGCCGCTTTCGGTGCGGAACGACCAGCGGGCCATGCCGACGTCGCCCTGGGCGTCGACCAGGCGGCTGGTGACCTCGAACCGCGCGCCGGGCGAGGTCTTGCGCCGGTCCACGTAGCGCGCGCGCCACTCGGCGACGGACGCGGCGACGAACTCGCCGTTCTCGACGCTCATGACCAGGGCCCGGGGATCGAGGGTCTCGCCGAGCCCGGCCTCGTCCCAGCGGCGGTCGGCCTCGAACTTGTCGTCCACCACCCCGGCCACCGCCGCCGCCGAGGCGGGGTCTTCGGCCGGATCCGGCTGGCGGAGGGTTCCGACGATGCGCCAGCCGCCCGCCAGCCGCGCCAGCAGCACGTAGTCGACCAGCGGCCGGCCGTCGCGGACCGAGCGCAGCCTGGCCAGGGCGGTGGTTTCCCCGGCGTCGATCCGCTCGATCGTCGGGGGCGGCGTCGACGGTCCCGACGGTTCCGGCGCCTGGGCCAGGCGCGGCTTCCATTGGGCCTGGTAGGTGGCGCTGACCGTCCCGCCGTCGACTTCATAGGCGATGGCGCTGGGCTGGAAGGCGCGGCCGAGCTTGACGGGATCCCGCTGGGCGGTCGCCTCGCCATAGAGGCGTACGGCGTCGGCGGGCGTGGCGTTCGTCGGCCCCGGCCCCGGCCCCGGCGCGGGGACGGGGGCGCCGTGGGCCGCGGCGGGCGACAGGGCGGCGGCCATCAGCACGGTCCGGATCAATCGCATCGTCGCCTCCTGTGAGGGGGCGAGCTTGCGGCGAGGGACGACGCTTTGGCCATTCGAAAGAAAGCGGGGCATCATTCAACCCTATTGAAGGGTGGGACCGCCGACGGGCTCACAACCGCCCGCGCCGGCCGCCCTTCAGCTTGTCCAGGGCCCGCCGGGCGTGCTCGGCTTGGGCGGCCAGTGGGGCGGCCAGTGGGGCGGCCAGCGGGGCGGCCATGACCCCCAGGCCCGCCCCGCCCTGGACGGCGGCCAGGCCGGCGGCGAGCACGTCGACCGGCGGCTTGCGGGCGGTCGGGACGATCAGCGCCACCTTGCGGGCCATGGCGGCCAGGTCGCCGATGGCCTTGGCCTTGTCGCGGACCTTTCGGATCTCGGCGGGGTCGTGACTGCGCTCGAGGATCGCCCAAGCCGTGTCGAGGGCGTCCATCAGCTTCAGTTGCAGGGCGAGGCAGCGGGTGGGGATGTCGGTGTGGGTCATGCCTCAAGGATGCGGCCCTCCCGGAGCGTGGGGATAGGAAACGTGCGTTTTCCTGTAGCGCATTGATTTCGTTGAGATCGAATTTGAAAAGGGCGGGGATAAACCCTGGCCGGGGACGCGCCCTTGCGGCGTGTCCCCTCTGACAGGCGCGGCGGCGCGTGTCCGGGCGGCCCCCGCGCGGAGTTTGGGGACACGCCGCAAGGGCGGGTCCCCGGCCCTAGCGTACCCCTGTGGATAACTTCCGCGTCGCACGACCCGCCTTGACCCCGCGCCGCCCCCGCGCGACACCCCGGCCTCATGGAAAAGCTGAACATCCTGCTCGTCGGGTCCGGTGGGCGCGAGCACGCCCTGGCCTGGAAGATCGCCCAGTCGCCGCTGTGCGGCCGCCTTGTCGCCGCGCCGGGCAATCCGGGCGTCGAACAGGTCGCCGAGCTGCGCCCGGTCAAGGTCACCGACGTGGACGGCCTGGTCGCCCTGGCCCGGGAGATCGCCGCCGACCTCGTGGTGGTGGGTCCGGAATCGGCGCTGGAGGTCGGCCTGGCCGACGAACTGGCCAAGGCCGGGATCCCCTGTTTCGGCGGCAGCGCCCTGGCCGCGCGGCTGGAGACCAGCAAGGCCTTCACCAAGGACTTCTGCGCCCGCCACGGCCTGCCGACGGCGGCCTATGGCGTGTTCACCGACGCGGCCTCGGCCGGCGCCTTCCTCGACACCCTCACCGCGCCGTTCGTGATCAAGGCCGACGGCCTGGCGGCCGGCAAGGGCGTGGTGATTGCCGCCGACCGGGCCGAGGCCGACGCCGCTGTGCTGGACATGCTGGGCGGCCGCTTCGGCTCGGCCGGGGCGCGGGTGGTGATCGAGGAGTTCATGCACGGCGAGGAGGCCTCGCTGTTCGCGATCTGCGACGGCCAAACGGCGGTGCTGTTCGGCGCCGCCCAGGACCACAAGCGGGCCTATGACGGCGACGAAGGCCCCAACACCGGCGGCATGGGCACCTATTCGCCGCCGCCGGTCCTGACCCCGGCCTTGGTCGACCAGGCCTGGCGCGAGCTGGTCCTGCCCACCATCGCCGGCATGGCCGCCGAGGGCTGTCCCTATGTCGGCGTGCTCTATGCCGGGCTGATGCTGACCGAGCAGGGGCCCAAGCTGGTCGAGTACAACGCCCGCTTCGGCGATCCCGAGTGCCAGACCCTGATGCTGCGCCTGGAAAGCGACCTGGTCCCGCTGCTGCTGGCCGCCGCCAAGGGTGAGCTGGCGTCCGCTGCGCCGCCGGTCTGGCGCGAGGAGGCGGCGATCTGCGTGGTGCTGGCGGCCGAGGGCTATCCCGACGCGCCCAAGACCGGCGGCCTGATCCAGGGCGCCGACAGCGAGTTCGGCGGCGAGGCCGTGATCTTCCACGCCGGCACGGCCCGCGACGCCGAGGGCCGGCTGGTGGCGTCCGGCGGCCGGGTGCTGAACGTCTGCGCCCTGGGCGCGACGTTGCACGAGGCCCGCGACGTCGCCTATGCGGCCCTGGGCGCGGTGTCGCTGGAGGGTGGGTTCTATCGCACCGACATCGGCTGGCGGGCGCTGAGCCAGCATTGACGGTTGGGGACAGGCGCATGCGCCTGTCCCCGTCTCGCGCACGGCGCTATCGACGCTCAGGCCCGGTGCGCCACCTCCACCAGGATGTCGCCGGGCGCGGTCAGGTAGAAGGCGAACGCGCCGTGCTGCATCGCCGGCGGGTCGACGGCGAGGCCGCCGGCCGCCATGCGGGCCTGGAGGTCGGATACGGCCGCCGGGCTCTCCAGGTGGAAGCCGATATGGAACGGGACCGGCCAGGCCTGAGACCCGTGGCGGCGCAGGCGGCTGAGCACCAGCACCAGGCCGGCCTGGTCGCGCAGGATGGCCAGGCCGTCCTGGCCCAGGGTCCGCTCGTGGGTGAAGCCCAGCCAGGTCTCGAAGAAGTCCCGGGTCGCGGCGACGTCGGGCACGGGCAGGTCGATATGGTTCAGGCGCATCGGCGCTCTCCTTCAATTGAGGCGCGGCGCACGGGGGCTCGATCGGTATCGACAACGGGACCACGCACGCCGAGCCGGCGGCGCACGATGCGCCGTCGTCTCGTCGTGGGTCCCAGCCATGAGGCGAGGGTACAGGTTCTTCGAAGCTCGAAGCGACCGGGCTTACCTTGTCCGGTCCATGGCCCTTTTTCGACGGGCCCTTGTAGCCGGCTTTCAACGGAACGCTCAAGCCCCGGAGGAGAGGCTTGCGTCGCGGCGCCCAGGCTCTAATGTTCATTCAAACAAGTGTTGGGGAGTATGCGCATGGCCGCGAGCGAACCGTCCGTCCAGGACCTCAATTCCGGAACCAAGCCCGTCGACCCGCGCCACGCCATCGACGAGGCCCGGCTGGCGGCCTGGCTGGAGGCCCATGTCGACGGCTACCAGGGCCCGCTGGAGGTGCGCCAGTTCAAGGGCGGCCAGTCCAACCCGACCTACCAGCTGGTCACGCCGTCGAAGAAGTACGTCCTGCGCCGCAAGCCGCCGGGCAAGCTGCTGCCCAGCGCCCACGCCGTCGATCGCGAGTTCAAGGTGATCTCGGGCCTGAACAGGGCGAACTTCCCCGTCGCCAAGGCCTATGCCCTGTGCCTGGACGAGGACGTGATCGGCACGATCTTCTACGTGATGGACAATGTCGAAGGCCGGATCCTGTGGGACGGGACCCTGCCGGACTACGCCCCGGCCGAGCGCCGGGCGATCTACGAGGCCGAGATCGCCACCCTGGCGGCCCTGCACACGGTCGACTACGCCGCCGTGGGCCTGGCCGATTATGGCAAGCCCGGCAACTACTTCGCCCGCCAGATCGACCGCTGGACCAAGCAGTACAAGGCGTCCGAAACCCGGACGATCGAGGCCATGGACCGGCTGATCGCGTTTCTGCCGGCGAGCTGCCCGGCCGATGACGTCACCTCGATCGTCCATGGCGACTACCGCCTGGACAACATGATCCTGCACCCCAGCGAGCCGAAGGTGGTGGCGGTGCTGGACTGGGAGCTGTCGACCCTGGGCAATCCGCTGGCCGACTTCAGCTACTTCCTGATGAACTGGGTGATGCCGTCCGACCAGCGCGGCGGCCTGGCCGAGATCCAGGATCTCACCGCCTATGGCGTGCCCACCATCGACGAGGCCGTGGCGCAGTACTGCCGGCTGACCGGCCGCGACGGCTTGCCGAACCTGGACTGGTACTTCAGCTACAACCTGTTCCGCCTGGCCGGGATCTGCCAGGGCATCGTCGGCCGGGTGCGCGACGGCACGGCCGCCAGCGCCCATGCCGAGCTGATGGAGGCGCGGGTGCCCGTGCTCGCCCGGGGCGCCTGGGAATTCGCGCAGAAGGCGGGGGCTTAGCAACAGATCCTCCCCCTCTGGGGGAGGTGTCGCGGAGCGACGGAGGGGGACCGCTGAGTCGGCGGGTGAAACCCCCTCCGGCCCTTTGGGCCACCTCCCCCAGAGGGGGAGGATCTAAAGCCCCGCCCTCTCCAGCAACGCCCCCAGCGCCCCCTCGTCCTCGAACCGCGCCCTAACCGGCCAGGCCGTCACCTGGTCGCGCCAGGCCGGCGGCAGCCGCACCCAGTCTTTCTCGGTCGTCACCAACCCGGCGCTGTAGGTCGCCGCCCGCTCGGCCAGGAAGGTGAGGGTCGCCTCGTCGTATTCGCCGTGGTCGGGATAGGGCGCGAAGTCGACCAGATGACAGCCGGCCGCCTTCAGGGCCCGCTCCACCTTCCACGGCTTGCCGATGCCCGCGAAGCCGACCTGCCGGCCCTTGGGCGGCGGGGTGGCGGGCTCCAGCCGGGCGATCAGCACCGGGGTGTCGCCGAACAGGGCCAGCAGGTCGGGGTCCGCGGCCGGTAGGTCGCCCGGCAGCAGCACGATCACCGCGTCGGTGCGGGCCAGGCTGGCCGCCAGGGGCTCGCGCATCGGCCCGGCCGGGAACACCTTGCCGTCGCCGAACGGCCATTCGTCCTCGCGGGTCTCGCCGTCGACCACCACCAGCGACAGGGTCTTGCGCAGGTCGGGGTTCTGGTGGCCGTCGTCCATGACCACCACCTCGGCCCCGGCCGCGGCGGCGCGACGAGCCCCCAGCACCCGGTCGCGCGACACCCAGATCGGGAAGTCCTGGGCCAGCATCAGCGGCTCGTCGCCGACGTCGCGGGCGGCATGCCGCAGCGGGTCGACCTGGACCGGCCCCTTCAGTCGGCCGCCATAGCCGCGCGACAGGCCGTGGGCGCGGCGGCCGCGCTGGGTCAGGGTCAGCAGCAGCTCGCGGACGATCGGCGTCTTGCCCACCCCGCCAACCGTGAAGTTGCCCACGCAGATCACCGCGCAGTCGGCGCCGCGCGGCTGGGTGCGGGCGATCCGCCGGGCGGTCTGGGCGGCCCAGATCCACGACAGCGGGGTCAGCAGGGCGCGGGTCAGCGGGCTGGGGGCGCCGTCGCGACGGTACCACCAGCGCGGGGTGGCCAGCTTCATGCCCGCGCCTCCGCGTCGAGCAGGGCGAGGATGCGGTCCAGCCCCGCCCGCGCCTCGGCGTCGCGCCGGGCGACGAACGCCCGGGCGTTGGCCGCCTGCCGCTTCAGGACCTCTGGCCGGGCCAGCAGCTCGGCCAGCCGCGCGCCCAGCACCGAGGCGTCGGCGAAGGTCACGCCGTCGGCGTCGCGCAGGTCGGCATAGGCGGTCAGCCAGTTCTCGACATGCGGGCCGGAGACGATCGGACAGTCCAGCCGCGCCGGCTCCAGCGGATTGTGGCCGCCGATCCCCTCCACCAGGCTGCCGGCCACCAGGGCCAGGTCGGCCAGCCGGTACCACAGGCCCAGCTCGCCCAGGGTGTCGGCGACGATGACCTCGGCGGAGTCGTCGGGTTCGCGACTGCGCAGGCAGGTCGTGGCCCCGGCGGCCAGGGCCATGTCCGCGATGGCGGCGCCGCGTTCGGGATGGCGGGGGACGATCACCAGCCGCGGACGGTCATAGTCGCTGTGGGCGGGCAGGGCGCGCCAGGCCGCCAGCACCCGCTCGTCCTCGCCCGGATGGGTGCTGGCGGCCAGCAGCAGCGGCCGGTCGCTGAGCCGCACGCGCAGGCTGGCCAGGGCCGCCGCGTCGACCGGCAGCGGCGCCGCGCCGAACTTCAGGTCGGCCTCGCCGGCCACGGTCCCGCCCAGGCTGGACAGACGCTCGGCGGCGCGGCCGTCCTGGGCCAGGATCAGGTCGAAGCCGCTGAACAGCTCGAAGGCCGCGAACGGCCGGGCCCGCCAGCCGGCGTAGCTCTTGTCCGACAGCTTGGCCGAGACCAGGGCCAGCCTCACCCCGCGCGCCTTGGCGGTCAGCAGCAGGTTGGGCCACAGCTCGCTCTCGACGAACACCGCCAGGTCGGGCCGCCAGTGGTCGAGGAACCGCCGCGCGCCGCCCGGGGTGTCGACCGGCAGGAACTGGTGGACCGCCCCGGCCGGCAGGCGCCGAGCCAGCAGGTCCGCCGAGGTGACGGTGCCGGAGCTGACCAGCACCGCGACGTCCGGACGCTCGGCCCGCAGCCGCTCGACCAGGGGCAGGATCGACAGGCTCTCGCCGACGCTGGCCCCGTGCAGCCAGACCAGCCGCCCAGAGGGGCCCATTGGCGGACGCGGGATCCTGGGCCGGCCCAGCCGCTCGTGCAGCCGGGCGCGGTCCTCCTTGCCGGCCTGGGCCCGGCGGCTCAGCAGCAGGGGCGCGAACGGCTCCAGGACGGTGGTCGCCGCCCTATAGAGCGCCAGGGACAGGGGAAGGCTCACACCGCGTCCGCGCCGGCCAGGTGGCAGGTGGCCACGCCGCCGCTCTCGACCTGGATGGTGACGTGGCCGATCTTGAAGCGGCTGGACATCTGGCCGCAGATCTCGTGCAGGAACTGGTCGTTGTCGGGGTTCTCGGGGCGGACCAGGTGGGCGGTCATGGCCGTTTCCGTGGTGCTCATCGCCCAGATGTGCAGGTCGTGGACCTCGGTCACGCCGGGGCGCTCGGCCAGCCAGGCCCGGACCGCCTTGGGGTCGATGCCGCGCGGGGCGGCGTCCAGGGCCAGGTCCAGGCTGTCGCGCAGCAGGCCCCAGGTGCCCAGCACGATCACCGCCACGATGCCCAGGCTGACGACCGGGTCCAGCCACAGCCAGCCGGTGGCCCACATGGCGGCGGCGGCCACCACCACGCCGGCCGAGATGGCGGCGTCGGCGGCCATGTGCAGGAAGGCGCCGCGGATGTTCAGGTCGTCCTTGGAGCCGCGCATGAACATCAGGGCCGTGGCGGTGTTGATGGCGATGCCGATGGCCGCGACGATCATCACCGGACCGGTCTCAATCGGCTGCGGGTCGGCGAAGCGGCGCACGGCCTCCCAGGCGATGGCCCCGACCGCCACCAGCAGCACCACGGCGTTGGTCAGCGAAGCCAGGATCGTGCCCTTGCGCAGGCCGTAGGTGCGCCGCCCGGCCGGGGCCTTCCTGGCCAGCACCACCGCGCCCCAGGCCATGAACAGGCCCAGCACGTCGGACAGGTTGTGGCCGGCGTCGGCCAGCAGGGCCAGCGAGTGGGTCATCAGGCCGGCGATGGTCTCGGCGACCACGAAGCCGATGTTCAGCGTGGCGCCGACCGCGAAGGCCCGGCCGAAGTCCTTGGGCGCATGGCTGTGGCCGCCGGGGCCGTGGTGGTGATGGCCGTGGTCGTGGCCGTGCGCATGGCCGGGGCCATGATCGTGGTGATCGTGGTCGTGGTGATCGTGGTCGGCGTGGTCGTGCGGCATGGGTCTACATCCCACCAAGGGGGAGGCCTTTCAACCCAGGTCGGGGACACGCCCTTGCGGCGTGTCCCCTTCCGACGCACCGATCCCGGTGGGGACACGCCGCAAGGGCGTGTCCCCGAACTCAAACCCAGTCCGGCTCCGCCCCCACCAGCGCCTCCGCCCGCCGGGTCACCGCCGACAGCTGGGCCGCCCAGTCTTCGACCAGCGCGTCCGGATCATCCCCGCGTCCGGCCATCGTTGGCGCGCTCCAGACCATCGCCGCCTTGGCGAAGGGCAGGGGGATGACGGTGCGGTCCCACGAGCCCAGGCGGATGCAGGGCTTGGCGGCCAGGCCGACGAAGATCACCGGGGCGCCGGTCACCCGGGCCAGGGAGGGGGTGCCCTTCTCCATGCGCTCGGCCGGGCCGCGCGGGCCGTCGGGGGTGATGGCGATCCCGCCGCCGTCCTTGACCCACTTGATCATGTCGCGGAAGGCCTGCTCGCCATGCTTGTTCTTGGCCGGGTCGGTCTTCTTGGTCGACGAGCCGCGGATCGCCGGGAAGCCCAGCTTCTCGACGGTCTGGGCGATGAACTCGCCGTCGGCCGAGCGCGAGATCAGGGCCCGCATGTCCTGGCGGCCGGGATCCTGCGGCCAGGTCAGCGGCGACATCGGGATGCGCGCGTGCCAGAAGCACAGGATCGCCCCGACCCCGGTCTCGCGGCCCTGGGCCCAGACCGCCTCGGCGTGCTCCTGGCCCTCGCGGGTCAGGCGCAGGGTGCGGAACACCAGCCTGGAATAGCCGGCGAAGATCGACGAGACGATCTGGATCACCAGCGGCCAGCGCAGCGGCCTCATGCGCCGACCTCCGGGGAGGTCGCGGGCAGGTGGTCCAGGTCCTGGGCCTTGGCCAGGCGGGCGTAGAGGCCCTTGTGGCGCACCAGGGCCGCGTGGGTGCCGGTCTCGACCACCCGGCCGCGGTCGATCACATAGATGCGGTCGGCGTCCTTCACGGTCGACAGGCGGTGGGCGATGACGATGGTGGTGCGGCCGGCCATCAGCCGCTCCAGCGCCGCCTGGACCTGGGCCTCGCTCTCGGTGTCCAGCGCGCTGGTCGCCTCGTCCAGCAACAGGATCGGGGCGTCCTTCAGGAAGGCGCGGGCGATGGCGATGCGCTGGCGCTGGCCGCCCGACAGCCGCGCGCCGGCCTCGCCGACCAGGGTGTCGTAGCCCAGCGGCAGGTCCGAGATGAAGTCGTGGGCCGCCGCCTGGCGGGCCGCGGCCTCGATCTCGTCCTCGGCGGCGCCGGGCCGGGCGTAGGCGATGTTGGCGCGGATGGTGTCGTCGAACAGGAACGGCTCCTGGGTGACCAGGGCGATGCGGTCGCGCAGGGAGGCCAGGGTCACGCCGCGCACGTCGTGGCCGTCGATGGTCACCGCCCCCGCGGTGACGTCGTAGAAGCGCGGGATCAGGTTCAGCAGCGAACTCTTGCCGCCGCCGGACGGACCGACCAGGGCGACCGTCTCGCCGCGCCGGGCCTGGAGCGAGACCTCGTGCAGGGCCGGGGCGTTGTCGCCATAGGCGAAGCTGACGTTGTCGAAGACGATGGTCGCCTCACCGGGCGGCAGGACCTTGGCGTCGGCGGGATCGACGATGGCCGGCTCGACGTCCAGCTGCTGGAACAGCCGGCGGGCGGCGGTGAAGCCCTCGCTGAACACCGTCTGCAGGTTGGCGACCTGGCGCAGCGACTGCAGGGCCATGGCCAGCGCGCCCAGGAAGGCCGTAAACGCCCCGGCGGTCATGCCGCCCGTGCCCGCCCGCCAGCCGGCATAGGCGAAGACGCAGGCGGTCACCAGGGCGCCGAAGGTCTCGGTGGCCGGCGCGGCCATGGCCTTGGCGTTGGAGCCCTTGATCAGGTGGCGCTGGCGGCGATCGATCACCTCGGCCACGCGGCCTTCCTCATAGGCCTCGCGGTTCTCCATCTTGACGATCTTGACGCCGTCCAGGCTCTCCATGATCGCGGTCGACAGGTTCGAGGTCTCGCCCATGGCGCCCTTGGCGGCCTTGGTGGTCTTCTTCGAGAACCGCCGGATGAACAGGCTGGCGACGGGAGCGATGACCAGCACGCCGGCCGCCAGCATCCAGTCCAGCCGGAACATCACCACCAGCGCCCCGATCACGGTCAGGAATTCGCGGGTGTAGTTGACCAGGCCGCTGGTCGCCGCCTCGCGGATCAGGGTGGCGTCGTAGAGCATCGACGAGACGTACGAGCCCGAATGGGCGCCGCGCAGGCGGGCCAGGTCCGAGCGCACCAGCTTGCCGAACAGCCGCACCTGCATGTCGCCGACCACGCCGTTGCCGATGCGGTTGATCGAGGTCGTCTGCAGGACCTGGAACAGGCCGCGGGCGATGGCGATCGCGGCGATCAGCAGCGGAATGCGCACCAGGGCGCCGGGCTGGGGATGGGTGATCAGCTGATCGACGGCCGGCTTGAGGACCTCGACCAGGGCGGCGCTCAGCCCGGCGATGATCGCGGCGCTGAGCATCGCCAGCACCAACCGGTTGCGACGCGGCCGGAGATACTCGCGCCAGATCCGCGCGGCGAGGACGCGGTTGGGGGCTTGTGGCGCGGCGGGATCGGTCATGGCGGCACGGGTCGGACGTCGGGGCGGGGCTGTCAAGCTCAGCCATGGCCTGTCATTGCGGCGGGGGTGCGGCGCTGTGGCTTTTGCATTACAGGGCTGTGGCGCCTAATTAGGCCTCGTTCACGAAGGATCGCCCGCTTGCCCGGCTACGACACCACCACCCGCTGGGGACGCTTTCGCACCTACCTCTCGTACCTGTGGAACGACCACGCCTATCTGCGCCTGGGCTTCAAGAACGACCACTGGATCAGCCCCGAGCTGGTGCGCACCAACCAGCCCTGGCCGCACCAGCTGGCCGCCTGGAAGAAGCAGGGCATCAAGACCGTCATCAACCTGCGCGGCGGGTTCGACGGCAGCTTCTACGCCCTGGAGAAATACGCCTGCGACAAGCTGGGCCTGAAGATGGTCGACTTCGTGATCACCTCGCGCGAGGTCCCGATCAAGGAGCGGGTGCTGGGCGCGCGCGACCTGTTCGAGACCATCGAATACCCGGCCCTGATGCACTGCAAGTCGGGCGCGGACCGGGCGGGGATCATGAGCGTGCTCTACGCCCACTACCGCCTGGGCCTGCCGATCGAGGCGGCGATGGAGCAGCTGTCGTTCAAGTACCTGCATATCAAGCAGGGCAAGACCGGCGTGCTGGACTACACCTTCGAACGCTACCTGGCCGACGCCGCCCCCAAGGGCCTGACCTTCACCCAATGGGTGGAGAGCCCCGACTACGACCCCGTGAAGATCAAGGCCGACTTCCGGGCCGGGATGATCGGCGGGATCGTGACCGAGGGATTGCTGCGGCGGGAGTGATTTTCAGGTCCTCCCCCCGTGGGGAGGTGTCGGCGAAGCCGACGGTGGGGGGAGTGATGCGGCCTCGACCACCATCTGGATCGACGATCCAAAGACTCCCCCCACCGGCCTTCGGCCGCCTCCCCACAGGGGGAGGGTCTGGATCAATCCACGCTCGGATCCAGCAGCTTGTGGGCGTGGATGATGAAGTAGCGGGCGTGGGCGTTGTCGACCGTGGCCTGGGCCTTGGCCTTCCAGGCCTTGTGGGCGTCGGCGTAGCTGGCGTAGGCGCCGACGAACTCGACCTTCGACAGGTCGCGGAACTCGATATCGGAAACGTTCTTCAGTTCACCGCCGATCACGAGGTGAAGAAGCTGCTTGTCGCTCATGGCGTGGAAGTTCCTGCGCGGAAGTTATCGTTGCGGCAGGTCGATATGCCCGACGCGTGACAGGATCAACGGGTGAAGCGCGCGATTGGCGCAAACCACGCTCGGAAGCAGTGGATTTGCCCGGTTGTAGGCGAAGGCGGAGCCCCTGTGGTCGGTCAGGACGGCGCCGGCCTCGGCGCAGATCAGGTCGGCGGCCGCCAGGTCCCATTCGTTCTTGGGCGACAGGGCGACCGCCGCGTCGAAGGCCCCGGCGGCCACCAGGCACAGGCGGTAGGCGATCGAGTTGCGGCTCTCCACCCGCATCGGCGGCCACGGCTCGGCCCAGACCGGATGGGCGAACATCTTGGCGTCGCCCAGCATGGCGGCGTCCTCGAGGTCGTCGGTGTCGCTGGGGCTGACCGCCGTCCCGTTCAGGGTCGCGCCGCCGCCCGCGACGGCCGTGTAGGTCTCGTCCAGGGCCGGGGCGTGGACGACGCCGGCGACCGGACGACCGTTCTCGACCACGGCGATCGACACGGCGAACCAGGGCTTGCCCTTGATGAAGGCCACGGTGCCGTCGATCGGGTCGACGACGAACTGGCGCGGCGTGGCCAGGCGGGCCGGATCGTCGGCCGTCTCCTCCGACAACCAGCCATAGCCGGGCCGGGCCGCGCCCAGGCGGTCCTTCAGCAGGGCGTCGACGGCCAGATCCGCGTCGGTGACCGGCGAGCCGCCGTCCTTGGACCAGATCTTCAGGCCCTCGCCGCGAGCCGAGAGCGCCAGGGCCCCGGCCTCGCGCGCCGCCGTCAGGATCAGGTCCAGGTCGGTCATTTTCCGGCGATCGCCAGGGCGTCGACCAGCAGGGACGGGCTGTTGCTGGCCCCGCGGAGCTCCAGGTCCGAGCCGGGGACCAGGCGGGCGTAGATGTCGATCAGGTTGCCGGCCACGGTGATCTCGGTGACCGGGCCGGTCGAGACGCCGTTCTCGAACCAGAAGCCCGAGCAGCCCACCGACCAGTCGCCGGTGTTGCCGTTCAGCGAGGGGCCGAACATCGAGGTGACCAGCAGGCCCGTTCCGGCGTCGGCCATCAGGCCGGCCAGGTCGCGGTCGCCCGGCTGCAGGGTCAGGTTATGGGTCGAGACGCCGGACGGGCCGGCCAGGCCGCGCGAGGCGTGGCCGGTGCTTTCCAGGCCCAGCTGCTTGGCCGAACTGACGTTCATCAGCCAGGTGGTCAGCACCCCGTCGTCGATCAGGGCGCGGGCCTCGCAGGCCACGCCCTCGTCGTCGAACGGGGCCGAGCCCAGGCCGCGCGGGCGGAAGGGATCGTCGAGCAGGGTCACGCCCTTGGCGAAGATCTGCTGGCCCAGCCTGTCCTTCAGGAACGAGGTCCCGCGGGCGATCGACGGGCCCGAGATCGCGCCGATCAGCGGGCTGAGCAGCGACATGGCCAGGCGGTTCTCGAAGATCACCGGGGCGGTGGTGGAGTCCAGCTTGCGCGGGTTCAGCTTGGCGACGGCCAGCTCGCCGGCCTTGGCGCCGATGCTGTGGGGGCTGGGAAGGTCGGCGGCGTGGCGGGTCGAGCGGCCCTCGCCGCCGCGCTCCATGCCCGCGCCCTCGCCGGCGATGGCCGAGGCCGAGACGCCGAAGCCGCTGGCCTGGTGCAGGCCGGAAAAGCCTTCGCTCGTCACGAGCCGCCAGGTCGAGGCGCTCCACGACGACGAGCCGCCGTCGGAATTGGTCACGCCCTCCACGCCGCGGGCCGCGGCCTCGGCCTCGCGGGCCTGGGCCTCCAGTGTCTCGGCCGAGGGCTCGGTGGGGTCGTAGAGGTCCAGGTCGCGGAACGGGCCGCGGGCCAGGCGCTCGGCCGGGGCCAGGGCGGCGTAGGGGTCCTCCGGCGCCAGGCGGGCCATGGCCACGGCCCGGTCGATCAGCTTGGCGCGGCCCTCGGCCGAGATGTCCGAGCCGGACACCGTGGCGCTGCGCTGGCCGACGAACACCCTAAGGCCGACGTCGCGGGACTCCTCGCGCTCGACCTCCTCCAGTTCGCCCAGGCGGACGCTGACGGAGAGGGATTGGCGCTGCGCGAACACGGCTTCGGCGGCGTCGGCGCCCGCGGTTCGCGCGGCGGCGAGCACGTCATGCAACAGGTTTTCGTCCATGCGGTCTTATGGACGAGGGCGCGGGGCGGGGGCAAGCGCTCCGGCTTCGGAAGGGACCGTTCAGCCGATCGCGTAGAACAGCAGGGCCACCGCGCCGAAGATGTAGGCCACCCAGGTGCAGATCATGCCGATGGCGCGCGGGATCGAGGCGCCGCCGCTGTTGGACAGGCCCACGGCGTGGATCAGCCGGCCGGCGAACAGGACCAGACCCACCACGTGGATGGCCAGGGGCGGGGCGCCGACCAGGGCCAGGACGATGATCGCCGCCAGGCCGACGGGGACGTACTCGCTGGCGTTGCCGAAGGCGCGGATGGCCCGGGCCAGCTCCGGAATGCCCTCGTCGCCCAGGGCCACCTTGTGCTTCTGCCGCAGCCGCACGACCAGCAGCGACAGGGTCAGCAGCAGCAGGACGTGCAGTCCCACCCACAGGGCGGCGGCGTGTCCGGAAGCGAGGGTGTCCATCGGTCGTCACTCGCGAAACTCGAAGTCGAACTGGCCGGCATAAGGCCCCGCGTTCGACGGGGCTGGCAAGGCCGATCGTCGGGCAGGCGACTAAACCCCACCCTCCGCTCATCCCGGCGAACGCCGGGACCCAGATCCCATAGCGGTGTGGCGAGCTGGATAAGCTCAGCGCTCCTGGCGTCGGTCTCAGAGCCATTCCATCTGGGTCCCGGCGTTCGCCGGGATGAGCGGTTTTAAAGCTCCCGACCCACCGGATAGAGCCGGTAGCGGTCGTCGTAATAAGGCGTGCGCTGGTAGAACCAGGCCAGGCGGGCGTCGGGATCGGCGGCGAACTTCGGGTCGGCGGCCAGCCTGGCCTCGAACTGCGCCTTCAGCTTGGGATCGGCGGCCAGCATCTTCTCGGCCAGCGGGGCGATGGCGTAGCCCTCGATATATTCGACGCGCTGCAGCACCTCGGGGAACATGCCCCAGGCGAAGAAGCTCTCGTCGCTTTCCGGCTCCAGCAGCAGGGTCGCCAGTTCGCCCAGCGGCTGGTCGGTGGGGACGCGCACCGAGCCGGCCGGGAAGGTCACCGTGCGGGTCTCGTGGGTGACCGGGCCGGCGGCGATCTCGACATGGCCCTCGCTGGCGCGGGGCGCGAGCTTGGGGGCGGTGAAGCGGATCATGTCGACCGACACCGCCTTGGGCGCGGCCAGGGTCTCCATCGCCACGCCGTGGAGGCGCAGGCGCTCGATCACGTCGGGTTTGGCCGAGGAGATCCAATAGGCCTTGGGCGGGGTCAGTTTCAGCGACGGCTCGGCGGCGTACAGCGGCAGCGACCACGGCTGGGGATCGGGCTTGCCAAGCCAGCGGATCTCCTTGCGACCCGAGGCCGGGGAATCGTAGGTCTCGTGCTGCACGCCCAGGAAGCTCACCGTGCGCAGGGGCCTGTCGCCGCCGCCGCCGAAGCTGGTCCCGAAATTGGCCTCGACCACCGCCGGCCGCCGGGCGCGGTCGACGTCCTCGGCGGCCCGCAGGGCGGCGCCGTCCCTGGCCAGGACCTTCAGCGTCTCCTCCAGCAGGACATAGGTCCCAAGGACCCGCTGGCGGTAGGGCTTGAGGGAATGGTTCTCGACCAGCACCGTGGCGATCCGGGCCGCGTCGCCATAGCCGTTGGAATAGCGCAGCGAGGCCGGCGAAGCGCCCAGGCCCTTCTTGGGATCGCGGTCGTCCAGGGCGAAGACCAGTTGGCCGGGGATGTGTCCCGCCGCCTTCAGCCCGGCTTCGGTGGCTGGCAGGAAGGTGTTGTCCAGCCAGGCGCTGGTCGCCTTGGACCGCGCGAAGTCGCCCAGGTAGCCGGCCCAGCCATAGGTGATGTCGTACTGGTAGTCCTCGCCGTCGGTGACGTGGATGTCCATGTAGAGGTCGGGCCGGACCGTGTTGATCAGGCCGATCATCGCCCGCATCTCAGGCGCGTCGAGCTTGCCGTAGTCGCGGTTCAGGTTGAGGTTCTGGGCCGTGTGCCGCCAGCCCTGGACCGCCGGGCCGCGCTGGTTGGGGCGACTGTAGGGCGACGCGCGTTCATGGCCGTCGACGCTGAGGATCGGCACGAAGACCAGGTTCACGCCGTCCAGCAGCTTGTCCTTGCCGTGAAACGCGATGTCCCGAAGGAGCATCATGCCGGCGTCCTTGCCGTCGATCTCGCCGGGGTGGATGCCGGCCTGGGCCAACAGCACCGGCTTCCTGGGATCGAACTTGGCGCCGTCCTTCGAGACATAGACCACCAACAGGTCGCGGCCCTCCGGCGACTTGCCGAAGGTCTCCAGGCGGATCAGCGGCGAGGCGGCGTCCAGCTTTTCCAGCCAGGCGCGGGTCTCGGCGTAGTCGGGCGAGGCGGTCAGGCCGGTCAGTTCCGACGGCGTGATCCACGGGTCGGACGGCTTGGCGACCAGCTTTTCGCTGGCCCCATACCAGGCGAGCGGCGGGGGAAGGATGTCGGTATCCCAGGGGGCCTTGGTGGGGGTCTCAGCCATGGTCACGCTCGCCGTCATCGCGACGGCCAGGGCCGCCAGACACGTCTTCAACATCTCAGGCGCTCTCCGGCTCCCGGTCGGGGACGCGCCCTTGCGGCGTGTCCCCAAGTCGTGGCTGGGCTTCAAGGGACACGCCGCGAGGGCGCGTCCCTGGCCGAGGGCGTACTACCTCCGCGCCGCCAGGTCCATGAAGCGCTGCTGCAGGATCTTGTCGGTCTTGAACACGCCGCGGAACTGGGTGGTGATGGTCGAGACGTCGTGGTGGCGCACGCCGCGCGTCGACATGCACTGGTGCTCGGCGTCGATCAGCACGGCGACGCCGGCGGCGCTGAGGTGGTCCTCGATCGAGTCGGCGATCTGCATGGTCATGGTCTCCTGGGTCTGGAGACGCTTGGCGAAGATCTCGACCAGCCGCGCCAGCTTGGACAGGCCCACGACCTTGCCGGTCGGCATGTAGGCCACCCAGGCCTTGCCCAGGAACGGCGCCATGTGGTGCTCGCAGTGGCTCTGCACGTCGATGCCGCGCAGCATGACCATGTCGTCATAGCCCTGCACGTCCTCGAAGGTGCGCGACAGCTCGACGGCCGGGTCGCCGCCATAGCCGGCGAACCATTCGCCATAGGCGTCGACCACCCGCTGGGGCGTGTCGAGCAGGCCTTCGCGGTCGGGGTTGTCGCCGGCCCAGGCCAGCAGGGTCCGGACGGCGGCCATGGCCTCGTCTCGGGTGGGGCGCTGGGCGGGTTCAAGATCAAGACCGGTATCGCTGCCGAGGCCGATCAGGGTTCGCTCGCGGGTCAGGGCGTCCATGTGCGGGAAGGGTCTTTCCACGGGCTGAGTTGCGCCAGGACGCCTTTCGCCCTGGAATTACGCGTGCCACCCGTCGCGCGCCTTGAGCCATTTCAACCATGGTCGTGCGCGCGTGCTCTCGTTATATGGGGCCAATCCGTATCCCCGCAACACTCCCGCGACGTCAGGCCGCCCCGTTCCCATGACCATCAAGCTGTACGACACCATGGCGCGCGAGAAGCGCGACTTCGCCCCCGCCGATCCGAGCCGGGTGACGATGTATGTCTGCGGGCCGACGGTCTACAACCACGCCCATATCGGCAATTTCCGCCCCGTCGTGGTGTTCGACGTGCTGTTCCGCCTGCTGCGCCACGTCTATGGCGAGGATGCGGTGGTCTACGCCCGCAACGTCACCGACGTGGACGACAAGATCAACGCCAAGGCCACGGCCGAGGGCGTGGCGATCAAGGTGATCACCGAACGCTACCTGGCCGCCTACCACCAGGACGCCGACGCCCTGCTGGCCCTGCGCCCGACCCTGGAGCCCAAGGCCACCGAGCACATGGGCCCGATCGTCGAGATGATCGGCCAGCTGGTCGACAACGGCTCGGCCTACGCCGCCGAGGGCCACGTGCTGTTCGACACCCAGGCCTTCGCCGACTACGGCCAGCTGTCGGGCCGCGACCTGGACGACATGATCGCCGGGGCCCGGGTCGAGGTCGCGCCGTACAAGCGCCATCCGGCCGACTTCGTGCTGTGGAAGCCGTCCAAGGAGAACGAGCCCGAGTGGGACAGCCCCTGGGGCGCGGGCCGGCCGGGCTGGCACATCGAGTGCTCGGCCATGATCGACAAGGCGCTGGGCCGGACCATCGACATCCACGGCGGCGGCATCGACCTGACCTTCCCGCACCACGAGAACGAGCTGGCCCAGAGCCGCTGCGCCCACGACCAGCCGGTCCTGGCCAACTACTGGCTGCACAACGGCTTCCTCGACATGTCGGGGGAGAAGATGTCGAAAAGCCTGGGCAACGTGATCATTCCGCACGAGCTGCTGAAGACCACGCCGGGCGAGGTGATCCGCTGGGCGCTGCTGTCGGGTCACTACCGCCAGCCGCTGGACTGGACGCCGGAGCTGGTCGAGCAGAGCAAGAAGGCGCTGGACCGCCTGTACGGCGCCCTGCGCCGCGCCAAGACCGTCGAAGCCGGCGAGTCCGAGCCGTCGGACGAGGTGCTGGCCGCCCTGTCGGACGATCTCAACACGCCGTTGGCCGTGTCGGGCTTCTTCGAGCTGTCCAGCGCCATCGAGCGGGCGGTGACGGCGGGCGACGAGCCGGCGATCGCGGCCAACAAGGGACGGCTGCTGGCTTCGGCCGGCGTGCTGGGCTTCCTGCAGGCCGACCCGGACGCCTGGTTCGAGGGCGACGCCGACGACGACCTGAAGGCCAAGGTCGAGGACCTGCTCAAGCGCCGGGTCGAGGCCCGGACCGCCAAGGACTGGACCGCCGCCGACGCCATCCGCGCCGAGCTGGACGGTCTGGGCGTGGTGGTCATGGACGGCCCGGCCGGCGCGACCTGGCGGATGAAGGACTAGGCGCTTTGGGACTGGCGCCGAACTAAATTACATCCATAATCCGCTCATCCCGGCGAAGGCCGGGACCCAGATCCTCGAGCGAGGGCGGATGACTGGATGGGCGCGGCGCTCCTGGCGTCCGCCGCACAGCCATTCCATCTGGGTCCCGGCGTTCGCCGGGATGAGCGGGGTTTTGAAAGCTGCTGGACGGACACCCATGCAACGCGCCGTAGAATACCGCACCGGGGTGCTGGCCCCCGCCGAGATCGTCTGGGAAGTGATCTCCGACTTCGCCGCCTGGAAGGACTGGAACCCGGTCCACCCGCGCATGGAGGGCGAGATGCGCATCGGCACGCCGCTGCGCTTCGACCTGGTGGTCGGCGACGCGCCGGCCCAGCCCGCCGAGGCCGTGGTCCAGGACTGGGTGCCCTATGAGCAACTGCATTGGCGCACCAAGCGGCTGAAGGGCTTCGTGACCGCGATCCGTTACCTGGAGATCGAGAAGATGAGCGACATCGGCTCCACCTTCTCGAACGGCGAGCTGTTCATGGGCCCGCTGGTCCGCTTCGTCAGCCGCGACGAACGCCGTCGCCTGAGGGCCGCCTTCACCCGGATGGGCGAGGCGGTGAAGGCCCGTGCCGAGCACCTCTGGTCGCAGCGCCAGAACACCCCCACATAAGCGGCATGATCGACGACCTCTATTCGGCCCGCATCCTGGGCCTGGTGGCCAACATGCCCCGGGCCGGACGGCTGGCCGCCCCCGACGCCAGCGCCGAGAAGACCGCCAAGCTGTGCGGCAGCCGGATCGTCGTCGACGTGACGGTGCGGGACGGCAAGGTCGCCGACTTCGCCCAGGACGTGGCCGCCTGCGCCCTGGGCCAGGCTTCGGCCGCCATCCTCGGCGCCCAGGTGGTCGGGGCCGACCTTTCCGAGATCGAGTTGGCCCGCGACGCCTTGCGCGCTATGCTGAAGTCAGGCGGCCCGCCTCCCGAGGGTCGATTTGCGGAGCTCGCCGTGCTGGAGCCGGTCAAGGACTATCCCGCCCGTCATGCCTCGACGCTTTTGGCGTTCGAGGCCACGGTCGAGGCTGTCCGTATGGCCACAGGCGACACCCAAACCCGAACTAGCCGCGCCGGCGCCGCTTGATCGCGACTTTTCGCTAGTCGATAAGGTCCCGACTCCGTTCGCGAAAGCGCCGGCATGACACTCTACGAACGCACCGTCGACCTGGGCCTGCGGGCCTACAAGACGACGCTCTCGCCCTTCATCGGGCGTCAGTGCCGCTATCTGCCGACCTGCTCGGAATACGCGGCCCAGGCGCTCAAGGATCACGGACCCCTGAAGGGGTCCTGGCTCGCGGTGGGACGGATCTGCCGATGCAATCCGTTCGGCGGCTCGGGATATGACCCGCCGCCTCCGCCCCGCGGGCCGCGTAAGTGGAAATGTGAAGAATGATCGACCTGATTTTCCCCGACGGCTCGGCCCGCCAGTACCCTGACGGGGCAAGCGGCCGCGACGTGGCCGCCTCGATCTCCAAGTCGCTGGAGAAGAAGGCCCTGCTGATCAAGCTGGACGGCCAGCTGCTGGACCTGGACCGTCCGCTGACGCCCGACCTGCTGGGCGGCGGCGGCAAGTTCGAGATCATCACCCGCGAGGCTCCCGAGGCGCTCGATACCATCCGCCACGATACGGCCCACGTGCTGGCCGAGGCCGTGCAGGAGCTGTTCCCCGGCACGCAGGTGACGATCGGCCCGAACGTCGAGGACGGCTTCTACTACGACTTCGCGCGCGACGAGCCGTTCAGCCTGGACGACCTGGCCGTGATCGAAAAGCGCATGCGCGAGATCGTCGACCGCGACGAGAAGATCACGCGCGAGGAGGTCGACCGCGACGCCGCCATCGCCGACTTCGAAGCGATGGGCGAGGCCTACAAGGCCCAGATCATCCGCGACCTGCCGGCCAGCGACACGATCACGGTCTATCACCAGGGCAAGTGGAAGGACCTGTGCCGCGGTCCGCACCTGCCGTCGACCAAGCACGTGGGCAAGGCCTTCAAGCTGACCAAGCTGGCCGGCGCCTACTGGCGCGGCGACCAGAACAACGCCCAGCTGCAGCGGATCTACGGCACGGCGTGGGCCAGCGAGGCCGACCTGGAAGCCTATCTGACGCGCATCGAGGAAGCCGAGAAGCGCGATCACCGCAAGCTGGGCAAGTCCCTGGGCCTTTTCCACATGCAGGAAGAAGGCCGGGGCATGGTCTTCTGGCACCCCAAGGGCTGGAAGCTGTGGCAGACGCTGGAGGCCTACATGCGCCGCCAGCTGGATCGCGCCGGCTATATCGAGGTCAAGACGCCTCAGGTCCTGGACAAGGCCTTCTGGGAGAAGTCGGGCCACTGGGACAAGTATCGCGCCAACATGTTCGTCTGCGAGACGGTGGAAGGCGAGATCCTGTCCCTCAAGCCCATGAACTGCCCCGGTCACGTGCAGATCTGGAACGTGGGTCAGCGGTCCTATCGCGAGCTGCCCATGCGCATGGCCGAGTTCGGGTCCTGCCATCGCTACGAACCGTCCGGCGCCCTGCACGGCCTGATGCGGGTGCGCGCCTTCACCCAGGACGACGCCCACATCTTCTGCCGCGAGGACCAGATCGTCGAGGAGACCGAGCGCTTCATCCGCCTGACGCGGATGATCCACGGCGACCTGGGCATGACGACCAAGTACATCGCCCTGGCCACGCGCCCGGAGCTGCGCGCCGGCTCCGACGAGTTCTGGGACAAGGCCGAAGGCATGCTGGCCGAGGCCGCGCGGCTGGCGGGCGTCGAGCCGGTGATCGCCGAGGGCGACGGCGCCTTCTACGCGCCGAAGCTGGACTTCATCGTCCAGGACGCCATCGGCCGCGAGTGGACCTGCGGCACGCTGCAGCTGGACTATGTCCTGCCCGAGCGGCTGGGCGCCGAATATATCGGCGAGGACGGCGCCAAGCACCGGCCCGTGATGCTGCACCGGGCGATCCTGGGTTCGTTCGAGCGCTTCATCGGCATCCTGCTGGAGAACTACGCCGGCGCCCTGCCGCTGTGGCTGGCGCCGGTGCAGGTCGTGGTGGCCACGATCACGTCGGACGCCGACGACTACGCCCAGCGCGTGGCCGATCGGTTGACTTCGCTGGGCATTCGCGCAGAGGTCGATTTCAGGAATGAAAAGATCAACTACAAGATTCGCGAGCACAGCCTCGCGAAAGTGCCGGTGATCGCGGTGGTCGGGCGTAAGGAAGCCGAGAACGGAGAGGTCGCCCTGCGTCGGCTGGGCGGCGAAGGGCAGAAGGTTCTGTCGCTGGAGGACGCCGGGCGCGTCCTGACCGAGGAAGCGACCCCGCCGGACCTGGCCCGTAATCGCGCCGCGTCGCGGCCCGAGGCGTAAGTGCAGGCCTGATGAATAGTATTCTTCCCTCGCATTCGACCTTCGTCACGGGCGCGCGGCCGGTCCGGCCGCGCGTCTCCGTGGTCATGGTGGTCTACCAGACGGGAGAAGCCCTGATCAAAAGCATCGAGCACGTGCTGGCCGAGCCCCTGGTCGACGAGTTCGTGATCATCGACAACGGCTCGCCGCCCGAGGAGGCCGAACGCCTGCGCGCCCTGGGCCGCACCGAGGCCCGGGTCGTCCTGCAGCAGGGGCACGGCAACGTCGGCTTCGCGCGGGGGGCCAACATGGGGGCCGAGACCGCGCGCGGCGAATACATCGTCTTTCTCAATCCCGACGCCAACCTGCAGCAGGACTGTGTCGAAGCCCTGGTCTCGGCCTTCGAGGACCAGCCGGTCCCCACCGTGGTCGGGGCCCGGGTGATGAACACCGACGGCAGCGAGCAGCGCGGCGGGCGTCGGGGCGAGGTCACGCCGGTCACCACCCTGCTCAGCTTCGGCCACCTGACGTCGGTGTTCAAGAGCCTGGCCAAGTTCGAGATTCACCGCGAGGCCGAGACGCTGCCCGAGGCGCCCGTGCCGATGCCGACCATCTCCGGCGCCTGCTTCGCCCTGCGCCGCGAGGACTTCGAACTGCTGGGCGGCTTCGACGAAGGCTACTTCCTGCACGTCGAGGACATCGACCTGTGCTGGCGGGCGCGCCAGGCCGGCGGCCAGGTGCTGTTCCAGCCGACCGCCCAGGTGATCCACCTGGGCCACACCAGCCAGGAGCACCCGCTGAAGGTCGAGTTCCACAAGGGCGTGGGCCTGTCGCGCTACTTCATCAAGCGGGCCGATACGATCCAGCGCTACGTGATCGCCGTCCTGCTGGCCCCGGCCATCCTGCTGATGAGCGTCTCGCGGCCGCTGATCTGGAAGGTCACCGGACGGCCGATTTAACCGACTCGATTACAGGTACGGAGACTGCAACTGGCGGTCACTCAGGATGGTAATCCATGTACCCCGTGCGATCGAAAACCGCGACGCCGCCGGATCGACCGTTGAGAGTCATCGTCTTTTCGGCCTGATATTCGATTCGAGGATGGTCCAGGATGACGGCTTCCGCCTCCCGGAGATCTTTGAGATCCTGGTCCGCACATGGCCCCATCGCTGGAGCAGGCTCGTGAACTTCTGTCACACGGCCATCGGCGTAGTTTGCGACCAGTCCACACGCTGCGGCCACGCGAAAATAGCTGGGCCAAAGCGTGAGCTCTACCTTATCCGTCGCCGCCGCCCGTCCGTTCACACTGACCAGAGTGCCATAGAACACCGGGTCAGGATCCTGGCTCGTCTTTTCGGATCGATCGCAACTCGCCACCGACAGACCGCACAGCAGAAGGCTTGCGCCGATCAAAGCGCACTTCATGGATAGGCTTGGCCTGCCCTTCACGCCGGAAACCCGCCCGCCCGGGCCAGGGACGACGCCGGAGCGCTCTTGCCCAGCCGTTCGCTGATCTGGCGACCGATGGCGATCAGGGCCGACAGGTCGTAGCCGGTCTCGAACCCCGCCCGTTCCAGCATGTAGACTAGGTCCTCGGTGCCGATGTTGCCGGTGGCGTTCGGGGCGAACGGGCAGCCGCCCAGGCCGCCGACCGAGGCGTCCAGCACGTCGATCCCGGCCTCGACGCTGGCATAGGCGTTGGCCAGGCCGGTGTTGCGGGTGTCGTGGAAGTGCATCCGCAGGCGGACGTCCGGGGCGGCCGCGCGCACGGCCTCGATCCGCCGGCGGACGGTCCACGGGTCGGCGACCCCGATGGTGTCGGCGATGGCGATCTCGGCCACGCCCATCGACGCGGCGTCGCGGGCGATGGCCACGACCTGGTCTTGCGAGACCTCGCCGTCGAACGGGCAGCCGAAGGCCACCGAGATCGTGGCGGTGATCGGCGGGCCGCCCTCCACCGCCTGGCGCTCGACGATGGCGGCCAGGGCGTCGACCTGCTGGGCGGCGGTGGCGCCCTGGTTGGCCAGGCCGAAGCCGTCGGTGGTGCAGACAACCACGTTGGCCTCATCACAGCCGGCGGCTGCGCAGCGGTCCCAGCCGCGCATGTTCAGCACCAGGCCGATCCGCGAATGCTCCAGGTCGGGCGTCAGGGCGGCCTGGATCTCCTCGGCCCCGGCCATCTGCGGCACGCGGTTGGGGTTGACGAACGAGACGGTCTCGATGCGGCGGGCGCCCGCCGCCTCCAGCCGGCGGATCAGATCCAGCTTCTCGTCGACCGGCAGGGACAGTTTCTCGTTCTGCAGCCCATCGCGCGGGCCGACCTCGACGATCTGGATGAAGCGGCTCATGGGCGGGCCTCCGCTTGGGTTTCGGCCGTTTGTTCGCCGGTCTCGCCGTCCGCCTCGCCGTCCGCCTCGTCGTCGGCCCGCACTGGCGCGCCGCGATAGAGCGTCAAGCGCTCCTTGTCGCCGTCGGAATAGTCGAAGCCGTCGACCACCCCGGCCGGCCGGGCGGCTTGGCCCAGGGCGGCGAGGGCGGCGCGGAAGGCTTTCTCCTGGCGGCCCTCGACCACGGCGGGACGGCCCTGGGCGACGGCCCTGGCCGCGCCGACCGGATCGGTCAGCTCGGTGGTGGTGCCCAGCAGGAAGATCATGCTGGGCTCGGAATAGCCGGTGACCGCCACGGGGCCCGGCGCTCCGCCCCGGGGCGCCAGGTCGGCCCGCTCCAGCGCCTTTTCCAGGCGCGGCGACAGCAGCAGCGGCTCCAGCCGCGGGACCAGCAGCCCGACCAGGGCGGCGTGGGCGGCGATCCCCAGCGCCCCGGCCGTGACCAGGGCGATGGCCGCGGTCCCGCGCATCAGCAGCACGGCGCCGACCACGCCCGAGGCCAGGAACAGCAGGGCGGTCAGGATCGTGGCGGGCCAGTCGCCCGGATCGCCGTATTCGACCTGCAGGTAGATCGCGCCGGCCGCGAAGACCAGGCCGGCCAGGGCCGAGAGAACCGCGCCGACCAAGCGCGAGATCCGGCCGAGCGGCGCGCGCAAGGCCGCGGCCATCAGCATGGCCAGGGCCGGCAGGGCGGGCAGGGTGTAGTGGGCCAGCTTGGTCGGCAGAATCTCGAACACCAGCCAGGTGGGGACCAGCCAGCAGAGGGCGAAGCGCACCCCCGCCTCCCTGCGCCCGGTCCAGCCCAGGGTCACGCCCGACGGCAGCAGCAGGGTGGCCGGGAACACCAGCAGGAATGCGCCCAGGGCGTAGGCGCCGAACGGCGCGCCGTGGCTTTCCTGGCCGCCGGCCAGCTTGGGGGCCAGGTCGCTGCCCACGGCGGTCGACCAGAAGGTCCCGTCGGTGGCGACGGTGATCATCATCGCCCAAGGCAGGACAATGGCCGCCGCCAGGGTCAGGCCCCAGCCCCAGCCCAGGTCCTTGAGCCACGGGGCCTTGCGGTCCCAGATCCACAGCGCCGCCACGCTGAGCGCCACGACCATCAGCCCGACCGGCCCCTTGATCAGCACGCCCATGGCCAAGCCGACCCAGAAGGCCAGCTTGGTCCAGCGGTTGAAGCCCGTGCCGGTCGGCTGGCCGGCCAGGTGGGCTGCGTAGATCCGCGCCACGGCGGCCATGGCCAGGGTCGTGAAGCCGCACAGGGCCGCGTCGGTCTTGGCGATGAAGGCCTCGGTCGACAGCAGGATCGTCGCGCCCAGCATGCCGCCGGCCAGCAGGCCGGTCTTGGGGCCCAGCAGGGCCGACGCCCCCCAGGCGCAGGCCGCGGCGGCCAGCATGGCCCCCAGCAGCGAGGGGATGCGATAGGCCCAGACGCCCCGGTCCTCGACGGCCGAGAAGGCGGTGACGCTGGCCGCCTGCAGCCAGTGGATGCCGACCGGCTTCTTGAAGCGCGGCTGGTCTTGGAACTTGATGACCACCAGGTCGTCGGTTTCCAGCATCTGGGCGGTGGCCTGGGCGAAGCGCGATTCGTCGCGGTCCAGCGGCGGCATGGCGAACAGGCCGGGCAGGCCGGCGATCAGGGCCACCAGGGCGGCGAACAGCGGGCCGCGCCAGCCGCGGCTCCAGTCATCCAGGCGAGATTCAAGCGTCATCATGGTGGAATAGCACGATCCTTCTTTTAGGCTATTTTTGCGCTATGAGAGGGCGATGAACGCCTCCGCTTCCGTCTCCGCCGGCCCTGGGCCCGACTATTCCGTCGTCGTGCCCGTTTTCGACGAGGGCGGGGCGGCCCCCGCCCTGGCGCGCGAGATCGCCGCCGCCTTCGCCGGCGAGAACCACGAGATCATCTTCATCGACGACGCCAGTCGCGACGACACCAAGGCCCTGCTGGTGGCGCTGAAGGCCGAGATCCCGCAGTTGCGGGTGCTGAGCCACCGCAAGAACTCGGGCCAGAGCCGCGCCGTGCGCAGCGGCGTGCTGGCCGCCCGTGCGCCGATCGTCATCACCCTGGACGGCGACGGCCAGAACGACCCGGCCGACGCGCCGCGCCTGGCCCGGGCCCTGAAGGCGGCTCCGCCCGAACTGGCCCTGGTGGGCGGCGAGCGGGTCAAGCGCCAGGACAGCTCGGCCAAGCGCTTCGCTTCCAAGTTCGGCAACGGGGTGCGCAAGCGCCTGCTGAAGGACACCGCCAACGACACCGGCTGCGGCCTCAAGGCCTTCCGCCGCGAGGCCTTCCTGCGCCTGCCCTATTTCGATCACATCCACCGCTACATCCCCGCCCTGATGCTGCGCGAGGGCTATCAGGTGGAATTCCAGCCAGTGAACCACCGCCATCGCGAGAGCGGGGTGTCGAAATACACCAATTTCGGCCGCCTCAAGGCCTCGGTGTCCGACCTGCTGGGCGTGATGTGGCTGCAGACCCGGGCCCGCAACCCGCAGGGCGTGGACGAGGCGTGAGGGCGTGCGTCCTTCGAGGCGCGCTCAGGAGCGCGCACCTCAGGATGAGGATCTCTCTGCACTGAATTCCTCATCCTGAGGCGCCCGCGCAGCGGGCCTCGAAGGACGCAGGGCCGCGCCGCCCACCTTGCGAACGGCGCCGCCTTCCGGGAATCTGTGAAACCCGTTAAGCCTGAACCTCTTGGTCGGCCGTCGGGGGAGAGCCAGAACATGTTCGCCGCGTTTCCGCTGCTGGCCCTGCCGGTGCTGGTCTACAACCTGATCGTCCTGACCTTCGCCGGCGGTTTCGCCGCCAACGCCGCGCAGTATCGCCTGGGCGAGCAGCTGTTCACCATCCACATGACCTCGGGGGGCGACTGGGCCGTCAGCCTGGGCGACCTGCTGATCGCCGCCGCGCTGGTGGTCCTGTTCGTCGAGCTGCTGAAATCGACGACCAGCCGCAAGATCGCGATCATCAACCACTCGCTGTCCATGGTGCTGTTCATCGGCTGCCTGGTCGAGTTCCTGCTGTTCCCGGCCTTCGGGACCTCGGTGTTCTTCCTGCTGACGACCATGGTGCTGCTGGACGTGCTGGCCGGCTTCATCGTCACCATCGTCTCGGCCCGTCGCGACATGGACTTCAGCGACGCGCGCCACTAGCCCGGGCGGGGACACGCCCTTGCGGCGTGTCTCCAATTCAAGCGCCGCGTCCGCCGACGGGGACACGCCGCAAGGGCATGTCCCCGAGCGAAAATCGACAAGACCTTGTGGCCAAGCCTCGGCATGCTGACATCTGGGCCAGCGTTTATCGAGGATCACGATCATGGCGTCCAAACCCGACATTTGGCTGGCGGCCGGTCTTCGCACGCCGTTCGCCAAGGCCGACGGGCCGCTGAAGGCCCATGACGCCATCGCCCTGTCCGTGCCGGTGGTGCAAGCCATGCTGGCGCAGGGAGGGCGTCCGGACTTCGCGGTCTGGGGCACGGTGATCCCCAACCTGACCTGGAGCAACATCGCCCGCGAGGTGCTGCTGGACGCCGGGGCCGACCCGACCATCCCAGCCTTTTCGACGATCATGGCCTGCTCGACCAGCATGGTCGGGGTGATCGAGGCCGCCGGCATGATCGACGGGCGCGGCCGCGACCTGGCCCTGGTCGGCGGGGTCGAGAGCATGAGCAAGGTTCAGGTGGGGGCCAGCATCGCCTTCTCCGACTGGCTCAAGGGCTTCCAGGCGGCCAGGACGCCCGGTCAGAAGCTGGCCCATCTGGCCAGGCTGAAGCCGTCGGACCTGAAGCTGTGGATCCCCAAGGTGGCCAACCGCACCACGGGGCTGTCGATGGGCGAGCACACCGAGATCACCGCCAAGGCTTGGAAACTGTCGCGGGCCGACCAGGACCAGATCGCCTTCGAGAGCCACCAGCACGCGGTCGCCGCCTGGGAGGCCGGCTTCTTCGACGACCTGGTGATCCCGGTCGGCGATCTCAAGCGCGATGCGATCCCGCGCAAGGACTCCACGCTGGAGAAGCTGGCCAAGCTCTCGCCCGCCTTCGACAAGACCAGCGGCCAGGGCACGCTGACGGCCGGCAATTCCTCGCCCCTGACCGACGGGGCGGCGGCGATCTGGGTGGCGTCCGAGACGGGCCTCGCCCGGCTGCCGGCGGCCACGCCGCGCGTGAAGATCGTCGACTACGAGGTCACCTCGATCGACCTGCGCCATGAGGGCCTGCTGATGGCCCCGGCCTATGGCGTGCCGCGCCTGCTGGCCCGCAACGGGCTCAACTACGCCGACGTCGGTCTGTGGGAGATCCACGAGGCCTTCGCCGCCCAAGTGCTGTCGCATATCGCCGCCTGGGAGGACGAGGCCTTCCGCCGGACCAAGGCGGGAGTCGAGGCCGACCTGGGCCGGTTCCCGCGCGAACGGATGAACCCTACCGGGGGCAGCCTGGCGCTCGGCCACCCGTTCGGCGCGACCGGCGCGCGGATCCTGTCCCAGGCGGTCAAGGAACTGGCCAGCCGGCCCAAGGGCGAGAAGGCGATCGTCAGCATCTGCGCCGACGGCGGCCAGGGGACGATGATGCTGCTGGAAAGCGCTTAGGGTCGGGGACACGCCCTCGCGGCGTGTCCCCATCAGCCGCACCGCGAAACTTGGGGACACGCCGCAAGGGCATGTCCCCGGCGCTGCTAGGTCAACGCCGTGAAGATCAGGGTCACGACGGCGATGTCGAAGAAGCGAGTCACGGCGGTCAGCAGCATGAATGGGTCTCGAGGTCTGGATCCGCCTCGCGCCAAGCAAGACTGGCGCCAAGGCCGCCTCCTGCGTTAGCCTTCGCCCATGGCGTTGTTCTTCGACCAGCTCTGGTACGACGCGCGGCTGGCCGAGCGCGGGCTGTCGCGGACGGTCCTGGCCGCGGTGGCCGGCATGACGGGTGAAGAACTGGCCCTGGCCTACAAGGACCAGCGCGAGCTGACGGCCGCCCAGATCGCCGCCTTCGCCGAGCTTTTGGGCGTTCCGCTGGCCGAGGCCGCGCGGCGGGCCGGAGTCGGCGTCCATGCGGCGGCCCCGCCGGCCGAGGTCCCACCGCTGGAGCGGCGGGTGGCGGTGCTGGAGGCGCGGGTGGCGGCGCTGGAGGCGGAGATCGCCCGCCTGAAGGGCTAGACCTCGGTCTTCTTGATCAGGCCGGCCTTGGGACGGCGGTCGGCCGGGCCGGAATATTCCGTACCGAGGTAGGTCGAACGCGCCGCGTCGAGCACTTCCTGCCCACCGCGCAGGCCGCGCTTCTGGCCGCTCTGGCCCATCAGGTGGGCGGCGAAGGTGGCGAAGGCGCCTCGACGGGGCGGTGGGGGTGGGGCGGCCGGCTGCTCGTCGCGCACGAAGGTCACGTCCTCCTCGCCGTCCGTTTCGGGACGGTCGGCGTCGCGGGGCGCGGGCAGCGCCCGGCGGGCGGCCTGGGCGCGCCGGATGGGATCGATCGGGCCGTTCATGGTGAAGAGTTGTGGCCGACGACGGTTAAGGACGGGTCAGCCGGCATGGTTAAGGGATCGTGGCGAACGCGGTGCGTCCTTCGAGGCTCGGCTGCGCCTCGCACCTCAGGATGAGGGATTCGGAGCAACAAAGGTCCTCATCCTGAGGCGCCGCGAAGCGGCCTCGAAGGACGCACGGCGCTACGGCTTGGTCGCCAGCTTCTCGATCTGCTGCTGCATGGCTTCCAGCTGGCGCTTGAGGTCGGCCAGCGAGTCCTCGCTGGGCGCGGGCGGTGGGGCGGCGGCCGGGGGCGGCGGCTCGACGGGAGCGGCGGGAGCATCCTCGGGCCGGGCGTAGGCGAACGGCGAGAACATCTTCATGGCTCGGTCGAACAGCGCCATGTTCTGGCGGATCTGCTCTTCATAGACCCCCATGCCCGGCATGCCCTTGGTCCCGCCCACGCCGGGCGTCAGGCCCGCGAACTGGGTGCGCATGCGCTCCTGCTGCTTGGTGAAGCTCTCCAGAGACATCTCCAGATAGCTGGGCAGGAAGGCCTGCATCGAGTTGCCGTAGAAGCCGATCAGCTGGCGCAGGAACTGGATCGGCAGCAGGTTCTGGCCGCCGCCGCGGTTTTCTTCCTCGAAGATGATCTGGGTCAGCACCGAGCGGGTGATGTCGTCGTTGGTCTTGGCGTCGTAGACCACGAAATCGACCCCCTCCTTCACCATGTCCGACAGGTGCTCGAGGGTGACGTACGAAGACGACGCGGTGTTGTAGAGGCGGCGGTTGGCGTACTTCTTGATGACGACCTTTTGGCCGGCCGCCTTTTCTCCAGCCTTGGCCGAGGGCGTTTCGCCGTTTTCGGTGTTCTCGGACATTTCGTTCCCTAGGACAGCGTTATTCCGCCTTTTCGCATCGCACTATCGCGAATGCAAAGGCATGGCGCCAGTCCCGGCGGCGCTTGGATCCCGCAACAAGCCGTGAAAATGTGCGCGTGACGAACCCTGCACCTTTGTGCAAGGTGATGTTGCACTGCAAAATCAAGGGCGCCGCGTCCGCGAGGAACGCCCTGAGACACGTCACGGGAGCTACTTCGCCATGAGCGACATCGTCATCGTTTCCGCCGCCCGCACCCCGGTCGGATCCTTCCTCGGCGCCCTGTCCAGCCTGCCGGCCCACGAACTGGGCAAGGTGGCCATCCAGGCCGCCGTCGAGCGCGCCGGCATCGCGCCGGCCGACGTCGACGAGGTGATCCTGGGCCAGGTGCTGCAGGCCGGCGCCGGCCAGGGCCCGGCCCGCCAGGCCTCGGTCAACGCCGGCGTCCCGGTCGAGAGCCCGGCCTGGAGCCTGAACCAGCTGTGCGGCTCGGGCCTGCGGGCGGTGGCCCTGGGGGCGCAGCAGATCGCCGCCGGCGACGCCAACATCGTGGTGGTGGGCGGCCAGGAAAGCATGAGCCAGGCCCCGCACGCCCAGAGCCTGCGCAACGGCCAGAAGATGGGCGACCTGGGCTTTGTCGACACCATGATCAAGGACGGCCTGTGGGACGCCTTCCACGGCTACCACATGGGCCAGACCGCCGAGAACATCGCCGCCCGGTGGCAGATCACCCGCGAGGCCCAGGACAGGTTCGCCGTAGCCAGCCAGAACAAGGCCGAGGCCGCCCAGAAGGCCGGCAGGTTCGACGCCGAGATCGCGCCGGTGACCATCAAGGGCCGCAAGGGCGACACCATCGTCGACAAGGACGAGTTCATCCGCCACGGCGTCACCTATGACGGCATTTCGGGCCTCAAGCCCGCCTTCACCAAGGACGGCACGGTCACCGCCGCCAACGCCTCGGGCCTGAACGACGGCGCGGCCGCCCTGGTGCTGATGAGCGCCGACGAGGCCAAGAAGCGCGGCCTGACCCCGCTGGCCCGGATCGCTTCGTGGGCCAATGCCGGCGTCGAGCCCGAGATCATGGGCACCGGCCCGATCCCGGCCTCGAAGAAGGCCCTGGAAAAGGCCGGCTGGAAGGTTTCGGACCTGGACCTGATCGAGAGCAACGAGGCCTTCGCCGCCCAGTCGCTCTGCGTGGTCAGCGAGCTGGGCCTCGATCCGGCCAAGGTCAACGTCAACGGCGGCGCCATCGCCATCGGCCACCCGATCGGCGCCTCGGGCGCGCGCATCCTGACCACCCTGGTCCACGAAATGAAGCGCTCCGGCGCCCAGAAGGGTCTAGCGACGTTGTGCATCGGCGGCGGCATGGGCGTGGCCCTGTGCGTCGAGGCGGTCTGACGAAGCGGCGAAGGCCGTGGCCGGCGGGAAACGCTTGTTGGCCAAATCTTCATGACGATCGACGGCGGGGGCTTGTCCCCCGTCGGCGGTCGCGTGCAACGATAAGAGACCTTAACGGGAGAGAGACATGGCGAGAGTTGCGTTCGTGACCGGCGGCACCCGGGGCATCGGTCGGGCCATCTGCGAGCGGCTCGTCGCCGACGGCATGAAGGTGGCGGCCGGCTATTCCGGCAACGAGGAGGCCGCCGCGGCCTGCGCCAAGGAACTGGGCGTGATGGTGGTCAAGGGCAATGTCGGCTCGTTCGACGACTGCGCCGCCGCCGTCAAGAAGGTCGAGGCCGAGCTGGGCCCAGTCGAGGTGCTGGTCAACAACGCTGGCATCACCCGCGACGGCATGCTGCACAAGATGACCTACGAGCAGTGGTCGGAAGTGATCCGGGTGAACATGGACTCGGCCTTCAACATGACCCGTCCGGTCATCGAGGGCATGCGCGATCGCGGCTGGGGTCGGATCGTCAACATCAGCTCGATCAACGGCCAGAAGGGCCAGATGGGCCAGACCAACTATTCGGCCGCCAAGGCCGGGCTGATCGGCTTCACCAAGGCCCTGGCCCTGGAGAACGCCAAGAAGGGCGTCACGGTCAATGTCATCTGCCCGGGCTATATCGACACCGAGATGGTCGCCGCGGTGCCCGAGAACGTCCTGGCCGGCATCATCGCCGGGATCCCCGTCGGCCGTCTGGGCAAGGGCGAGGAGATCGCCGACATGGTCTCGTTCCTGGCCGGCGAGCGGGCGGGCTTCGTGACCGGGGCCACCCTGACCCTCAACGGCGGCCAGTACATGGCGGCGTAGGTCCGGTGGACCGTTAGGCGTTAGGCGTTTGGCGTTTGGCGTTTGGCGTCGAGGCGCCGCCCTCATCCTTTCGACACGCTCAGGATGAGGGCTACGGGTAAGGCGGTTGAGTAGAATTCCTCATCCTGAGCCTGTCGAAGGACGAGGAATTCGGCCCCAGGCCTTCAGCTGCCCACAGACCCAGGGGCAAACCTGGGGACGGTCGCGTGTCGCGCGACCGGGCTCCCAGGGGAGCGCTACCAAGGGCCGACCCCGACCGCGGCCCAAAGGTCACAGGTCACCCTAAAAAGACTTGGCGACTTGACGAAGACTCTCCGCCGGCTCGAAGATTCCGGTCGGCGGGGTAATCTTTCCAAGCTTTTCATGACGTCTTCGGGAAATTGCGTGGCCGCAACAAGGTCTTCGGCGTCCAAGATTCGCCCTAGTCCCCAGGCATGACCCTGGGGATGAAGAGTCGATCGGCTGTGATGACGGGGCCAGGGCGTTGCGCGATGCTGCTAGCGTTCGCCCTCGCGGCCACGGCCGGCGCGGCCAACGCCCAGTCCAGCCTGCGCGACGCGTTCTTCGGCAACCGTGGCGAGACTCGCAAGGCGCCGGCTCCTCCGATCGCCCGCTATGTCGCCGAGACCGGCGACGCGTTCATCCTGGACCGCGCCGCGCCCCAGCCGCTGCTGAAGTTCGAGAACAGCTCCGAGGTCTGGGTGTTGTCGCCCCAGCCGGCCCCGCGCGGCGACACCATCTACAAGAACGAGCTGGGCGAGCCGGTGCTGCGGGCCAGCAAGCTGGGCGGCATGACCCTGTTCACCCGCGAGCGGCCGGGCGGCGACGCCGCGGCGCTGATGGGCAAGGCCAGCTCGATCCAGCCGCCGCCGTTCATCTCGGTCAACGCCCTGTTCCAGCGGCTGGTCCAGGCCAGCGCCCGCGCCAGCCGCGCGGCCCAGCACCGCGTGGCGTTCGAGACCGTCGACGACGCCACCCCCGCCACCTCGGTCCTGGTCGCCGACACCGCCACGGTCACCGCCGAGGCCTTCGAGCGCATGGCCCGCGATGGCGGCCGAGGCCCGTTGGCCCGCGTCACCCGCGTGCTGCTGGCCGAGGGCCACAAGTCGGGCGCCAGCCTGAAAGGCGGCGACCTGACGGTGACCTACGCGCCGGGCAAGGGCCTGTCAGGCCGCCCGTCGTCGAAGCGGATCATCAAGATCGTCAACAAGTAGCAGCGCCAGCCTACCGGGCCAGGACGACGTGGGTGGCGTGCTCGCTGGCCTGGTGCTCGGTGACGCGGAAGCCCAGCGCTGGAAGGTCGATGCCGGCGAACATCGCCTCGCCCTGGCCCAGCACGACCGGCGACAGGGCGTAGTGCAGTTCGTCGATCAGGCCGGCGCGTAGATACTGGCGCACCGTCTCGACGCCGCCGCCGATCTTGACGTCGAGATCGCCGGCCGCCGTCCTGGCCTGGTCGAGCGCGGCCTCGATCCCGTCGGTCACGAAGATGAAGGTCGTGCCGCCCTCCATCTCGATCGGGTCGCGCGGATGGTGGGTCAGCACGAAGGTCGGCGCGTGATAGGGGGGATTGGCGCCCCACCAGCCCTTCCAGCTGTCGTCCACCCAGGGACCGCGGACGGGGCCGAACATGTTGCGGCCGAGAATGAAGGCGCCGAATCCGGTCATCGCGCGCTGCGCATACGCCTGATCGACGCCGTCGGAGCCTCCCTCCTTACCGATCATCGTGTGGAAGAAGCGCGTACCGAACATCCACTGGTGCAGCTCGGGCCCGCGCTTGCCGAGGGGATGTTCCAGGCTCTGCTCGGGGCCGGCTCCAAAGCCGTCCAGCGAGATCGAAAAGCCTCCCACGCGCACCTTTGACATCACCATCTCCGTTGTTCCACCGCCCGGCCGGGCAGGCGGTCTTCCCAAGGACGCCCAGGCGCGGCGCGTCCCGACAAGCCCGCCGTGTTTTTTGACCGGCGCCCTCTATCCCAGCCGCTTCCTCACCTGGATGAACAGGTACGGCTCGAACGGCAGCGAGCGGTACTCGATGCGGTCGACGACGTTGTCGGCGCGCGAGCCCTTGTAGATCACCCGTTCGCGCGTGACGTTGCGCGAGGTCCAGTTGGACAGGGTGGTGCGCACCGTCAGGTCGGGGCTGGGCTTCCACTCGACGAAGCCTTCCAGATAGGGCTCGAACCGCTGGGTGCGGACCTCGCCCAGGCGGAAGCGGCTGTACTCGTTGGGGCAGTTGCGGGAAGCGCCCCAGCTCCACTTGCCGCCCGGCATGTCGCGCGTGAAGCTGAGGTTGCAGACGAACGGGGTGGCGTTGGTGATGCGCCGCTTGTGGAAGGTGACCGGGTCGGTGACCTCGCTGTCGAACCAGCTGAGGCGGGCCTTCACCTGGCCGCCGGAGATCCCCAGCCTCTGGGTCGGCAGGGTCAGGGCGATCACGAACTGGTCGGATCGGCCCGAGCCGATGTTGCTGGGCGCGTCGCCGCCGCCGACCAGGGGCTTGTAATCGACGACGTCGGAGATCTCGGCGTGGGTCAGGGTGGTCGAGAGCGAGCCCGCGCCCCAGAACCGCCGCTCCCAGGCGACCTCGCCGACCCACGAGCGCTGGGGCTCCAGGTTGACGTCGGCGCCGTCCTGGCTGCCGGCCGCCAGGTCGGCCGAGGCGATGAAGTCGCCGAAGTCCAGCTGCCCGACCTCGCGCTCGACCCGCACCCGCAGCTGGTCGACGCTGTTGGGGCTCCAGGTCGCCAGCACCCGGGGCTTGGGGTAGAAGAAGCTGCGCTCCACGTCGACGCCGCCGCCGCTCTGGGTGATGCGGGAGACCTCCATCCGCGCCCCGGCCTCGATCGTCAGTTTCGGATTGGCGCGCCACACGGCCTTGCCGGCCGCCTCGCCGCGCAGCTCCTCGACCTTCACGTGCGGCGGGCCGATGTCGAACGGCGCGCCGTTGACGTCGTAGCGGATGTCGCCGTCCAGGAAATTGTAGGCGCCCTCGACGCTGCCCTCCAGCGACAGGGCCTGGGAGCGGCGGTGCTTGACCTCGCCGCGCAGGATGCTTTCGCCCGTTTTGTCGCGCTCGCGATAGACCTCGGCGTGGCCGGGCAGGGCCAGGGTCGAGCCGTAGGTCTCGTCGCCCAGGTTCTGCAGGAACACCAGCTGCAGGTCGGTGCGCGGGCCCAGCCGAGCGTCGTAGCGGGCGCCGAACTCGCCGGTCCATTCCTTGCTGGTTTCGCCGCTGTCCTGGCGGCCGGGGCTGGGCTGGTAGCGGGTGTAGACGACGTCGCGATCGAACGAGAAGTACTCGATCTTGCCGTTGACCCGGATCTTGCCGCCCGGCGCGGCGCGCTGGATCGCGCCGCGCGCCGCGTAGTTCTGGATCTGGTCATAGCCCTTGACGGCTTCGCGGATCGTCGGGCGGCCGTCGGGGAAGCTGGTCACTCGCGATCCGCCGTCGAAGGTCTGGTCGGTGCGGTCGACGGTGGCCTTCAGCGAGCCCTCGATCTCGTTGATCCCGTCGCGGCGCGAGGCCTGGAATTCCAGCAGCGGGCCGAACAGCCCGTCGGGGTAGAGGTAGGTCTGGATGTTGGCGACCTTCTCGACCTGCACCGTCGACTTGATCACCACATTGGCCAGGATGGTCTGGCCCTGCATGTCTATGCCCGGGGCGCCGCCGCGGATCAGCTCCACGCGCTCGACGGCCGAGGCCGAGATGCGCTTGAGGATGTCCTCCAGATTGTCGCTCTTGGTGGTGGGGCGCTCGCCGTTGACCAGCACGTTGCCGGCCGTGCCGGCGAAGCCGCGGGCCTCGTCGCCGCGGTCCAGGCGGAAGCCGGGCAGGCGGGTGATCATGTCGAAGGCGGTGCTGGGGCGCTGTTCGGCGAAGAAGTCGGGCGGATAGGCCGTCACCCCGCGCTGGGCGTCGGCGGCGGGCGCGGCGACTGCGAGCAGGCCGGCGGGCGTGGCCGGCGGCGCGGCGGCCTGGGCTTCGGGCGCGGCCAGGCCCAAGGCGAAGACGACGGAAGCAAGACTCATGACGCGGACCCCCCAAAGCCCCCGCTTTGTTGGCCGCGACCCTGTCGGCGCCGAAGCGCCGGAACCAGTTACAAAACCGAAAGGTAGGTTACATTTGTGAAATGTTTCCGCCGATCACCTGGGCGGGAAACATTTTCCCCTTTCGAGCCAATGGCTTGACCCTAGGGCGCCGGCTGGTTTCGCGCCGCCTGGTGCTCGCCGCGGGCGGCCGTCCAAACCGCCTTGGCGGCGTCGATGTTCATGCAGGCGACGCCCAGGCCGACCACCACATCGGGCCAGGGCGATCGGGTGAACAGCGTGGCGGCGCCCGCGGCGATGATCGCGACATTGGCCAGGGCGTCGTTGCGGGCCGACAGGAAGGCGGCCCTGGTCAGGCTGCCTGAATGATGCTGGAACCGGGCCAGGGTGAACGCGCAATAGAGGTTGACGGCCAGGGCGCCGGCGCCGGTCAGGGTCAGGCGCAGCGCCTCGGGAGGGGCCGGATCGGCGTACTTGCGCCACAGGGCCCAGAGGAAGGCCAGGGCGGGCGCGAGCAGTAGGCCCGCCAGCGCCATGCCGACCCGGGCCTTTTGCCTGGCGCTCCAGCCCAGGGCGGCGAAGATCAGGAAATTGACGGCCGCGTCTTCGAGAAAGTCGACGCTGTCGGCCAGCAGCGAGACCGAGCCGATGTGCAGCGCGACGGCGAACTCCACGCCGAAATAGGCCAGGTTCAGCGCCGCCACCAGCCGGATGGCGCGACCAAGGCCGTCTTCCGCCGCCATCGCGAAGTCTCTCGAGGCCGGCCTTGCCTAAACCGCCGTGCCGCCGACCGTCAGGCCGGTGATCTTCAGCGAGGGCTGGCCCACGCCCACCGGCACGCCCTGGCCGGACTTGCCACAGACGCCAATGCCGGGGTCGAAGTCGAAGTCGTTGCCGATCATCGTCACGCGGGTGAGGGCGCTGGGACCGTCGCCGATCAGGGTCGCGCCCTTGACCGGAGCGGTGATCCTGCCGTCCTCGACCAGATAGGCCTCGGTGCACTGGAAGACGAACTTGCCGTTGGTGATGTCGACCTGGCCGCCGCCGAAATTGGCGCAGTAGAGGCCGCGCTTCATCGAGGCGATCATCTCGGCCGGATCGTCATTGCCCGCCAGCATGCCGGTGTTGGTCATCCGCGGCATGGGCATGTGGGCGTAGGACTGGCGGCGGCCGTTGCCGGTGGCGGCCATGCCCATCAGACGGGCGCTCATCCGGTCGTGCATGTAGCCGACCAGGACGCCGTCCTCGATCAGCACCGTGCGTTCCGTCGGCGTGCCCTCGTCGTCGATGGTCAGCGAGCCGCGGCGGCCGGGGATGGCTCCGTCGTCGAACACGGTGACGCCCTTGGCCGCCACCCGCTCGCCGATACGGCCGGAGAAGGCGCTGATGCCCTTGCGGTTGAAGTCGCCCTCCAGGCCGTGGCCGACCGCCTCGTGCAGCAGCACGCCGTTCCAGCCGGGACCCAGGACCACGTCCATCTCGCCGGCCGGGCAGGCCACGGCGTCGAGATTGACCAGGGCCATGCGCAGGGCCTCGTCCACCTGGGCCCGCCACTTGTCGGGGCTGATCCAGGCGGAAAAGCCGGCGCGGCCGCCGGCCCCGGACGTGCCCGCCTCGCGGCGGCCGTCCTTCTCGACCGTGACCTGGACATTGACCCGCACCAGCGGGCGCACGTCGCGCAGCAACTGGCCGTCGGCGCGCAGGATCTCGACGACCCGGCGCTCGCCTGCCATCGAGGCCATCACCTGGACGACGCGAGGATCACGCGAGCGGGCGAAGGCGTCGATCTCCTGCAGCAGGGCGACCTTGTCGGAGAAGGCGGGGGAGGCGACGGGGTCGTCCTCGCCATAGAGCCTTTGGTTGGTGGCGCGTGGGGCCTCGGCGCTGACCCCGGCATAGCCGCGGCGGGCCAGCCGGGCCGAGTCGGCGGCGCGGCCGATGGCGGCTTCCGAGATCTCGGCCGAATGGGCGTAGCCGGCGGTCTCGCCGGCCACCACCCGCAGGCCGAAGCCCTCGCCCGAATCATAGGAGGCGCTCTTCAGCCGGCCGTCGTCGAAGACGAACGACTCGCTCTCGGAGCGTTCGACGAACAGTTCCCCGTCGTCGGCGCCGGCCAGGGCCTCGCCGAGGATGGCGCGGGCGCGCTCGGGATCGACATTGGCCGAGGCCAGCAGGGACGGGGCGGTGATGGGAGCGGTCATGGGGTTACAGGTAAGCGTTTCGTCCGCCCCCGTCATCACCCCGGCGACGATTCGACGCCGGGGAAGGTGAGGCGAGGCCGAGATGCGGCTTGGGGACAGGCGCATGCGCCTGTCCCCATCAGTCACCAGTCCTGGTGCACTTCGCCCGAGCCGGCGACATTGGAGCTGAGGACGGTCGGCTTGCTGGTCAGGTAGACGTCGCCGCTGCCGGCCACCTCGACCTCGGCCGCGCCGTGCGGGGCCAGGTGGGCCTCGCCGCTGCCGGCCAGGGCGACCTTGGCGTCGCCGGTGTCGAGGCTGCGCAGGTCGGCCTCGCCCGAGCCGGAGACCTTCAGGTCGACCTTCCGGGTCTTGCCCTGGGCCTCGACGCGGCCGCTGCCGTTGATCTCCAGCACCAGATCGGGCTGGTCATAGGCCTTCAGATAGAGGTCGCCGCTGCCGTTCAGGGTGAAGGTCCGCACGCCCGGAGCGACGACCTCGACCGACAGTTGGTCGCTGTCGCGGCTGATATGGACGCCGTGGCCGTGGATCGAGACCACGCCGCCGTCGCCGTCGCTGTCGCGCAGGGTCAGTCGGCCGTTCGCGAGGGTCACCCGGTCGACCAGGCGCTGGGGCCCGACGATCTTGACGCCGCCGCCGGCCCCCGGGGCGGCCTGGGTGAAGATCACCTCGGCCGGCACGTCGACCTGCAGGGCGTCCGAACCGCTCCAGGCGATCTGCCGCGTGGTGGTCTCGCCGTTGTCGACCGACGCGCCGGGCCCGATGTGGATGTGGTCGTTGTCGTCGTTGACTTCGATGTTCCAGTCGGCCGGGAAGCTCCAGCCGTTCTTGACGATGTCGCGTCCGCCGAGCGCGAAGGCCCCGGCGAAGCAGCCGACGCAGAGCACGAAGCTGGCGACGGCGACGATGGTCAGGTTGCGGATCATGGCGGTCCCCTCAGACCTGGGTTTCGATGGCCGGCTTCAGCAGCCGGTAGTGGAGACGGCCGTACCAGATCAGGCCGTTGACTAGGCCGACGGTCAGCAGGGTGGTGACGGCGGCCAGGGCGGTGGCGCCGGCCATCAGGCCGATGCCCAGCAGGAAGGCCACGGCGGGGCCCCCGGGCGGTCCGGCGAACGGTCCGACCGTGGTCACCGCGCCGCCGGCCACGAAGATGCCGATCGCGGCCATGAAGAAGGCGAACAGCGTCCCCAGCACGCCCATCAGCAGGGGCAGCAGGAAGATGATGTCGATGGCGCCCAGGCCGACGACGGCGAAGATCGCGCTGGCGGCGGCCGACGGGTTCTTGGTCTCCTCCCAGCGGCGAACGCCCTGCTCGGCGCGCTGTTCGCGGGCCAGGCGCTCGGGCTCGCCCAGCGCGGCGGCCACTTCGCTCTCGCTGCGCCCGGCCTCCTGGGCCTCGTTGAAGTGGGCCTCGTAGTCGGCGACGATGTCGGCGATTTGGGCGGCGGGCAGGCCCGCCAGCCCGCGCTTGAGGCGGGTGAGGAATTCGGCGCGCGTCATGCGGCGGCTCCCAGGATGTTGTCGACGGCGGAAACGAAGGCCGCCCATTCGGCCTTCTGGGCCGTGAAGCTGGCCCGACCGGCCGGCGTCAGGCGGTAGTACTTGCGTGGCGGACCACTCTGGGATTCCACCAGATAGGTCTCGACCTGGCCGTCCGACTGCATGCGGCGCATCAGCGGATAGATCGTCCCTTCCCCCATATCGATGTCCTTGGCGAGCTTGCTGGCGATTTCGTAGGCGTAGCTGTCGGCCTTCGACAGCAGGGCCAGCACGCACAGCGCCAGCACGCCTTTCTTCAGTTGAACTTCAATGGCTTCTGTCACGGCGTTGCGGTCTCCGAGCCTGGCCCGTTGCTGAGCACTCTTGTGACGCAAGGTAGTGTCCAATGCAAGGTAGCTGTCATTACATGTTAGTAATGGTACGTAGCGCGAGCGTGCTGAAATGCCCGTTGTTGAGAGCGGTTCGCAGGTGAGGCGCCTCAGGCCCGCGCAAGGCGTCCGGGCGAACGCCTCTGGCGCTTGGCAACGGGGATTGGAGCGCGTATGCACGCCAGCGACCGGCCAGAGACGCCGGGGCCGGCCTTCGATTCCACGTCGCCTGACGAAGTTGATTGCCTAAGTCCCGTGTCGCTGGTCGTATTGTGCATGTCGGCGCGGCGTGGGGTTGATCGCGACGCCAAATCGCCGCCGAAACGGGCCGTGAGGGATATGAAGGCGCAAATTCAGGGGATGCGGCGGAAGTTGACGGGCGTAGCCGCCGTCGCCGCCACGACGATGGCCCTTTCGGGCGTGTTTGCGGGGGAGGCCCTCGCCAAGGGCGCCGAACTGCTGGGTCAGCCGACCCCCGGCGCCTACGATCTTCAGAAGGCGGCCTCGCCCCTGAAGTACGAGGCGATCGCCTTCCACAACCACATCCTGATGCCGATCATCACGGCCATCACCCTGCTGGTGCTGGGCCTGCTGATCTGGATCGTCATCCGCTACAACGCCAAGGCCAACCCGGTCCCGGCCAAGTTCAGCCACAACACCACGGTCGAGATCATCTGGACGATCGGCCCGGTGCTGATCCTGATGATCATCGCCATCTTCTCGTTCCGGCTGCTGTTCGCCTACAACGACATGCCCAAGCCGTACCTGACGGTGAAGGCCACCGGGTACCAGTGGTACTGGGGCTATGAATATCCCGACCAGAAGATCAGCGAGATCACTTCGGTGCCGCTGAAGAAGGAAGAGGCCGACGCCAAGGGCGTGCCCTACCTGCTGGCCGCCGACAAGCCGATGGTGGTGCCGGTCAACCAGGTGATCCGCGTGCAGGTCACCGGCGCCGACGTGATCCACGCCTTCGCCCTGCCGGCCTTCGGCCTGAAGACCGACGCCATTCCCGGCCGCCTGAACGAAACCTGGTTCAAGGCCGACAAGATCGGCGTCTATTACGGCCAGTGCTCGGAGCTCTGCGGCGTCGACCACTCGAACATGCCCATCGAGATCCACGTCGTCAGCCAGGCCGACTTCGACGCCTGGGTGAAGTCCAAGACCTCGCCCGCGCCGGCCGCCACGGCCGCGGCCGCTCCGGCCCCCGCCGCCGGCGCCGCAGTTCCGGCCGCCGCCACGCCGGCCGCCGCCCCCGCTTCCGCTCCGGCCGCGGCTCCTGCCGCGCCGGCGGCCTAAGATACGATTGCAGGATTAAGTCCGATGGCTCACGCCGCTGACATCGACACCCACGGCCACGACGACGCCGACCACAAGCCGCCGTTCTTCCAGCGCTGGTTCTTCTCGACCAACCACAAGGACATCGGCACGCTCTACATCCTGTTCGCCATCATGGCGGGCCTGGTCGGCGGCGCGCTGTCGGGCCTGATCCGCTGGGAACTGGCCGAGCCGGGCATCCAGATCTTCGGTCCCAACTCGTCGGTCAGCCTGATGGGCCTCGTCGAGCAGTCCAAGCACGGCTACAATGCGGTCGTCACCGCCCACGCCCTGATCATGATCTTCTTCATGGTCATGCCGGCGATGATCGGCGGGTTCGGCAACTGGTTCGTGCCGATCATGATCGGCGCGCCGGACATGGCCTTCCCGCGGATGAACAACATCTCGTTCTGGCTGCTGGTCGCCGCCTGGGTGCTGCTGCTGACCTCGATGTTCGTCGACGGCGGCCCGGGCCGCGGCTTCGGCGGCGGCTGGACGATCTATCCGCCGCTGTCGACCACCGGCCACACCGGTCCGTCGATGGACCTGGCGATCCTGGCCCTCCACCTGGCCGGCGCCAGCTCGATCCTCGGCGCGATCAACTTCATCACCACGATCTTCAACATGCGCGCGCCGGGCATGACCCTGCACCGCATGCCGCTGTTCGCCTGGTCGGTGCTGATCACCGCCTTCCTGCTGCTGCTGTCGCTGCCCGTCCTGGCCGGCGCCATCACCATGCTGCTGACCGACCGCAACTTCGGCACCCACTTCTTCGACCCGGCCGCCGGCGGCGACCCCGTCATGTTCCAGCACCTGTTCTGGTTCTTCGGCCACCCGGAAGTGTACATCCTGATCCTGCCGGGCTTCGGCATCATCAGCCACATCGTCTCGACCTTCTCCAAGAAGCCGATCTTCGGCTACCTGGCGATGGCCTACGCCATGGTCGCCATCGGCTTCGTCGGCTTCATCGTGTGGGCCCACCACATGTACACCGTCGGCATGAGCATCAACCTGCGCGCCTATTTCGTGGCCGCCACGATGGTCATCGCGGTGCCGACCGGCGTGAAGATCTTCTCGTGGATCGCCACGATGTGGGGCGGCTCGATCAGCTTCAAGACGCCCATGCTGTGGGCGATCGGCTTCATCTTCCTGTTCACCGTCGGCGGCGTGACCGGCGTGGTCCTGTCGAACGCCGGCATCGACTACAGCCTGCACGACACCTACTACGTCGTCGCCCACTTCCACTACGTGCTGTCGCTGGGCGCGGTGTTCGCCATCTTCGCCGGCTTCTTCTACTGGTTCGAGAAGATGTGGGGCGTGAAGTACAACGAGTTCCTGGGCTGCGTGCAGTTCTGGATCATGTTCGTCGGCGTCAACCTGATCTTCTTCCCGCAGCACTTCCTGGGCCTGCAGGGCATGCCGCGCCGCTACGTGGACTATCCGGTCGCCTTCTCGCACTGGAACTACGTCTCGTCGGTTGGTTACGCGATCACGGCCGTGGGCGTGGTGGTGTTCCTGGTGATCCTGCTGGAAGCCGCCATCCGCCGCCGCAAGGCCGAGGCCAATCCGTGGGGCGAAGGCGCCACCACCCTGGAATGGACCCTGTCCTCGCCGCCGCCGTTCCACCAGTTCAGCGACCCGCCGGTCATCAAGGCCGACAGCCACTGAATCTGGTAGACTAGATACGCAAAACGGGGGGCGCGGGCCGGATGAAAATCCAGTCCGCGCCCTTCGCCCATCAAGACCCGAACCCTTAAGTAAAATGGCCCGTACCCCGGTTCTTTCTGGAGATGCCCTGACCCCCGACGAGGCGACCGCCACGGTCCGCCACGCCCGTTGGCAGGACTATTTCCAGCTGCTGAAGCCGCGGGTGATGTCGCTGGTGGTCTTCACGGCCCTGACGGGTCTGTTGGCCGCCCGCGCCCCGATCCATCCGCTGCTGGGCGCGGTGGCGGTGTTCTGCATCGCCGTCGGGGCCGGGGCCTCGGGCGCGCTGAACATGTGGTACGACGCCGACATTGACGCCAAGATGCGCCGCACGCGCGGCCGTCCGGTGCCCGCCGGCCTGGTCAAGGGCGAGGAAGCCGCCACCCTCGGCGTGGTGCTGAGCCTGCTGTCGGTCATGCTGATGGGCATGGCGATCAACTGGCTGGCCGCGGGCCTGCTGGCCTTCACCATCGTGTTCTACGCGGTGGTCTACACCATGTGGCTCAAGCGCTGGACGGCCCAGAACATCGTCATCGGCGGACTGGCCGGGGCGCTGCCGCCGGCCATCGGCTGGGCCGCGGCCACGGGCCATGCGCCGCTGAACGCCTGGCTGATGGTGTTGATCATCTTCCTGTGGACCCCGCCGCACTTCTGGGCCCTGTCGCTGTACATCAGCACCGACTACGCCAAGGCCGGGGTGCCGATGCTGCCCGTGGTCAAGGGCGCCAAGGAAACCCGCCGGCAGATCCTGCTCTACAGCCTGGTCCTGATCCCGATCTGCGTCGCCCCGGTGTTCACCGGCCTGGGCGGCTGGCTGTACCTGGCGGTCTCGGGCCTGGGCGGGCTGGTGTTCCTGACCCTGGCCTGGCGGGTGTTCGCCAGCACGGCCGGCGACGCCGCCGACCCGCGCCCGGCCGACCGCGACCTCTACGAAGTGGGCGAGACGGCCGAGAAGCGCGGCAAGCCGGTCGGCGACGCCAGGCACGCCCGCAACCTGTTCGCCTTCTCGATCCTCTACCTGTTCGCCCTGTTCGCCGCCCTGCTGGCCGAGGCGGTGCTGGGCCTGAAAGTTCTGGAGTTGCCGCTATGAGCCCGCGCAAGGACATCGATCCCGCCGCCAAGGCGCGCGGCGGCCGCAACATCGCCCTGGGCCTGGGCCTGGCGGCGTTCGTCATCCTGGTGTTCGTGGTCACCGTCGTGAAGCTGGGAGGCAATGTTGGGCCTCACTTCTAAGGACGACCTGTCGGCCGAGGATCGGGCCAAGATCGAGGCCGACAACAAGGTCGGCGTCGGTCCTCGGCCCAAGGGGCGCGGCCACCTGAAGGTCGCGGCCATTTGCGGCCTGGCCTTCTTCGGCATGGTCGGGGCGGCCTATGCGGCGGTGCCGCTGTACAAGCTGTTCTGCCAGGCCACCGGCTTCGACGGCACGGTGCGCAAGGCCGTGGCCAAGCCGACCAAGGTGCTGGACCGCAAGGTCGAGATCCGCTTCGACGCCAACGTCCGGACCCTGCCCTGGGACTTCCAGCCCATGCAGACCAGCCAGGACATTCGCATCGGCGACACCGGCCTCGCCTTCTTCAAGGTGACCAACAAGGGCGACAAGCCGATGACCGGCCGGGCGCTCTACAATGTCGTGCCCGAGCAGGCCGGGGCCTATTTCCAGAAGCTGGAATGCTTCTGCTTCTCCAACCAGACGATCGAGCCGGGCCAGACGGTCGAGTTCCCGGTCGTCTACTTCGTCGACCCCGGCTTCGTGACCGACGCCGACACCAAGGACAAGTCGACGATCACCCTGTCCTACACCTTCTTCCCGGCGGTTCCTGACGCGGCCGGGGCGAAACAGGCGAACAGCCCGCCGCGCATCGTCGAACCCCTTGGCGGCAAGCCGCCGAGGGCGCTATAGCGTTTCACACAGGGCGCGTCGGCAGGGGGAACCGGGTCGATGCGCTGGATTTACAGGGTGAGAGCGTGAGGGCCGCCGGCAACGGCTTCCCCCTCGGCGATCACGCTCTTGAGGGATTAAAGGGTTAGCACGCACATGGCCCACGGCGCCGTCAAACACGACTATCACATCCTGCCCCCCAGCCCGTGGCCGTTCGTCGGCTCGGCCTCGGCCACGCTGATGGCCATCGGCCTGATCGCCTGGATCAAGGGCGGCGTCTTCGGCATCGAAAAGGGCCAGTGGTGGCTGTTCGCGACCGGCATCGCCGGCGTGCTCTACACGATGTTCGGCTGGTGGCGCGACGTGGTGAAAGAAGCCAACGCCGGCGACCACACCCCCGTCGTCTCGATCGGCCTGCGCTACGGCATGGTGCTGTTCATCGCCTCGGAAGTGATGTTCTTCGTGGCGTGGTTCTGGATCTTCTTCGAGATGGCCCTGTTCCACCACCACCGCACCCTGTCGGGCATCGAGGAAGTGCGCACGGCCTGGGCCACCTGGCCGCCGGCCGGCGTCGAGGCCGTCTCGCCCTGGCACCTGCCGCTGGTCAACACCCTGACCCTGCTGCTGTCGGGCACCACCATCACCTGGTCGCACCACGCCCTGCAGCAGGGCGACCGCAAGGGCGCCAAGTGGGGCCTGATCCTGACCATCCTGCTGGGCGCGCTGTTCACGACCATCCAGATCTACGAGTACAGCCACATCAACCACGAGCACCTGTTCTACTCGGAAGCGGCCGCCAATTCGGGCCTCTACGGCTCGACCTTCTTCCTGGCCACCGGCTTCCACGGCTTCCACGTGTTCGTCGGCACCCTGTTCCTGATCGTCTGCCTGATCCGGCTGATGAACGGCGCCTTCACCCCCAAGCAGCACTTCGGCTTCGAGGCCGCCGCCTGGTACTGGCACTTCGTGGACGTGGTCTGGCTGTTCCTGTTCGCCTTCGTCTACGTGATCTTCGGCGCTTCGCCGCACTAGATCATCCGCTTCGAGTCGGCCCGGATTGGGGACAGGCACATGTGCCTGTTCCCTTTTTCGTTTCTGGGCTGAATCGGGGACAGGCACATGTGCCTGTCCCCGTCCGCGTGTTGCGGTGTAAGGGATAGGCCCATGACCCAAGTGAACCCCTACCTCGCCGGCGCGACCGGCCGCTGCCCGCACTGCGGCGAGGGGATGCTGTTCGACGGGTTCCTGAAGGTGGGCAAGACCTGCGAGGCCTGCGGCTTCGACCTGGGGGCCCACGAGACCGGCGACGGGGCCTCGACCTTCGTCATCCTGATCGCCGGCTTCCTGTGCGCCTTCGGGGCGCTGTTCTCGATGTTCGCCTTCAACTGGCCCGTCTGGCTGCTGCTGGTGGTCTGGCTGCCGGTCACCCTGGTCGCGTGTCTGGGCCTGATGCGGCCGGCCAAGGGGCTGATGGTCGCCGCCCACATCGCCAACAACGCCTCCGAGGCCGGCCGCCACGATGTCTGACGCTTCCGTTCCCAAGGACCGCCGCTTCCCGATCGGCCTGACGATCGCCACCCTGGTCGCCTTCGCCATCCTGTGCGGCCTGGGCGTCTGGCAGCTCAAGCGCCTGGCCTGGAAGGAAGACCTGCTGGCGCGGATCGAGCTGCTGAAGACCGCGCCCGCCCGGCCGCTGGCCGCCGTCCTGGCCGGCAAGGGCGACGCGTCCTGGACCCGCGTTTCGGTGAGCTGCGCGCCCGGCCAGCCCGAGACCCTGCCACTGGTCTACGGCGTCCGCGACGGCGACATCGTCTGGCGCGCCACCGCCATCTGCCGGACCCCGGCGGCGGGCTACGGCGCGATCCTGCTGGACCTGGGCGTGGTCAAGGCCCTGACTGGCCAGTCCACCCCGGCGCCGGCCACCCTCTACGCTCCGGCCCAGGCCATGGGCGTGCTGATCGCCCCCAAGTCGCTGGGCGGCGACCGGGCCGCGACGGTCGCCCGCTTCGCCGCCGACAAGCCCGCGCCCTACATTCTGATGGTCGAGTCCGCGACCCCCGCGCCGCCCGGAATCACCCCCGCGCCGCTGCCGGCAGAAATTTCCAATCGGCACCTGGAATACGCCCTGACGTGGTTCGGTCTTGCCGTGACCCTGCTGTTTATCTATGCCGCCATGCTCTGGCGGAAGATGAGATCCTGATGCGCTACGTTTCGACCCGGGGCGAATCCCCCTCGATTGGTTTCCTCGACGCGGTCCTGGCCGGCCTGGCCCCGGACGGCGGCCTCTACGTGCCCGAGCGCTGGCCCACATTCACGCCCGAAGAGATCGCCGCCTTCGCCGGCCAGCCCTACGCGAAGGTGGCCGCCGCCGTGGTCGGCAAGTTCGTCGGCGACGACGTGCCGGCCGACGACCTGGCCCTGATGTGCGAGGAGGCCTATTCCACCTTCGCCCACGCGGCCGTCGTCCCGCTGAAGCAGTTGGCCCCCGGCCGCCACCTGCTGGAGCTGTTCCACGGCCCGACCCTGGCCTTCAAGGACGTGGCGATGCAGCTGCTGGGGCGGCTCTACGACTACGTGCTGTCGCGCCAGTCGCGGACCATGACCATCATCTGCGCCACCTCGGGCGACACCGGCGGCGCGGCCGTCGAGGCCTTCCGCGGCCGCGCGCACGCCCGCATCGTCGCCCTGTTCCCCGAAGGCCGGATCAGCGAGGTCCAGCGCCGCTTCATGACCACGGCGACCGACAAGAACGTCGCCTGCGTCTCGATCCAGGGCTCGTTTGACGACTGCCAGGCCATCGTCAAGCAGGCCTTCCAGGACGACCAGTTCCGCCACGCGGTCGACCTGTCGGGCGTCAACTCGATCAACTGGGCGCGGATCGCCGCCCAGAGCGTCTATTTCTTCACCGCCGCCGTCGCCCTGGGCGCGCCGGCCCGCAAGGTCGCCTTCGTCGTGCCCACGGGCAATTTCGGCGACGCCTACGCCGCCTATGTCGCCACCCGCATGGGCCTGCCGGTGGCCCGGATCGTGGCCGCGACCAACAGCAACGACATCCTGGCCCGGGCCTTCGAGGACGGCCGCTACGCCCGCGGCGCGGTGTCCGCCACCCAGAGCCCGGCCATGGACATCCAGGTGGCCTCCAACTTCGAGCGCCTCTATTTCGAGGCGGTCGGCCGCGACGGCGTCGAGACCGGCCGCGCCTTCCGGGCCTTCGCCGGCACGGGCTTGCTCGACATCCCGCCCAGCGCCCACGCCAAGATGCGTGAGCTGTTCCAGGGCGCGTCGGTCAGCGAGGCCGACACCACCAAGACCATCCTGTCGACCCTGAACGAGACCGGCGAGGTCATCGACCCGCACACCGCCGTCGGCGTCGCCGCCGCCAACGTGCTGCGCCTGGCCGACCCGGCGACCCCGGTCGTGGTGCTGTCCACCGCCCACCCGGCCAAGTTCCCGGAAGCCGTGGCCGCCGCCGCCGGCGTCGTCCCGACCACGCCCCGCGCTACGCCGGACCTGTCGAAGAAGCCCGAGAAGTTCGATCGCCTGCCGGCCGACGCCGAGACCGTGAAGGCCTTCGTGCGGGTGTTCGCGGGCGGACAAGGCTAAGTGTCGAAAGCCGGTCCAGCGCTCGGAGCCACGTTCCGGTTCACGTCGCGCTGGAAGGAAGAACTGGTGGTCGCCGGGCCGGGAGGATCGTTCATCCTCGAACTGCCGATGGGCCGGCTGTCCGCCTATCTTCCGACGCGGGAGGCCTGGAAGGATCAGGCGCCCGAATGGGCCGCCGATCTGTGGCCGGTCCTCAAGGCCGAGCTGGAAGCCTGGTGCGACGCCAGTCGCGCCGACCTGGTGATCGATCCGACCGCGACGGTGACGCCCCTGCATGAAGCGTCCCCTGAAGCTCGGGGCTCCGGCCGTGGCGGATCAGACGACAAGCTTTAGCGCTTTGGCCGCGCGCGCCGCACTGGCGTCGCGGGGGCTCCCCCGCTATGCGAAGGGGACATGACAGTTTCCACCACCCTCCACACCCTCGAAAACGGCGTCCGCGTCGTTCATGACCCGATGCCGGGCCTGGAGACCATCGCCCTGTCGGTCGTGGCCGGCCGCGGCGCGGCCTATGAGGATCCGGCCCGGTCGGGCTGGTCGCACCTGCTGGAGCACATGGTGTTCAAGGGTGCGGGCCAGCGTAGCTCGCGCGACATCGTCGAGGTGATCGAGGCCCAAGGCGGCCAGATCAACGCCGCCACCGGCTATGAGCGCACCAGCTTCCAGGTCCGCGCCCTGAAGGGCGGGCTGGACCTGGGCATGGCGGTGCTGTCCGACCTGGTCCTGCGCCCCACGCTCGACGAGGGCGACCTGACCCGCGAGAAGCAGGTGGTGGCCCAGGAGATCGCCGAGGCCGCCGACGCGCCCGACGACTATGTGTTCGACCTGGTCCAGGCCGCCGCCTGGGGCGACCACCCGCTGGCCCGGCCGATCCTGGGCACGGTCGACAGCGTCAACTCGGCCACCGTCGAAGGCCTGTCGCACTGGCGCGGCCAGCTCTACGCCGCCGACCGGCTGATCGTCAGCTGCTCCGGCGCGGTCGCGCTGGACGAGGTGCTGGACCTGGCCCGCCGCGAGTTCGGGTCCATGCCGGCGGCGTCCGGCGCCTTGGCCAGCGATCCCGCCAGCTTCGTCGGCGGGCGCAGGAGCCAGGCCCGCAAGCTGGAGCAGGCCCACCTGGTGTTCATGCTGCCGGCCGTCAGCGCCCGAGAGGACGACTATTTCGCCCTGCGGATCTTCGCCGAGGCCCTAGGCGGCGGGATGTCGTCGCGGCTGTTCCAGGAAGCCCGCGAGAAGCGTGGTCTGGCCTACAACATCGACGCCTATGCCGACACCTATGCCGACGCCGGCGCCCTGGGCGTCTATGCCGGCTGCGCGGCCGGCGACGCGGCCGAGACGGCCAAGGTCTGCGCCGAGCAGATCGTCGGCCTGGCCGCCCGGATCGACGACGCCGAGCTGGCCCGCGCCAAGGCCCAGTTGAAGGCCCACATGTTCATGGCCCGCGAACAGCCCCTGTCGCGCGCCGAGCAGGCGGCCGGTCAGGCCTTGATGTTCAACCGCCTCTACACGCCGGCCGAACTGGCCGAGGCGGTCGATGCGGTGAGTGTTGACGACTTGCAGCGCCTGGGCCGCGCGATCCTGGGTCCCGCCAAGGCCGCCAGCGCCATCCTCGGCGCCAAGCCGGCCCTGAAGGCGGGCGAGGTGTTCGGGACGGCGTTGGGCTAGACCGAAAAAACTCCCCGGAGCCGATCCGGGGAGCCTTCCTCATCCGATCGTCGTGGGAACGCCGATCAGAATTCTTCCCAGTCCTCGACCTTGGTCGCGAGCGCGGCGCCGCCGCCGGAGCGGCCGGGCCGAACGGCGGGTGCGGCGCGGGCCGGGGCGGGTCGCGGCGCGGGCGCGCGAACGGCGGCGGCCGCCGCGTCGCCGACCCGGAAGCGGTCGACCAGGGCCGCCAGCTGGTTGGCTTCGTTCTTCAGCGAGTGGCTGGCCGCTGTTGCTTCCTCGACCATGGCGGCGTTTTGCTGGACCACCTGGTCCATCTGGTTGACCGCCTTGTTGACCTCCTGCAGACCGGTCGACTGCTCGACCGCCGAGGCGGCGATCTCCGTGACCAGGCCGTCGATCGAGGCCACCTGGGTGACGATTCGCTGCAGCGCCTTGCCCGTCTGGCCGACCAGATCGACGCCCGCCTCGACCTGCTGGGTCGAGGTCGAGATCAGCGTCTTGATCTCCTTGGCGGCCTCGGCCGAGCGCTGGGCCAGGGCCCGCACTTCCTGGGCCACGACCGCGAAACCGCGGCCGGCGTCACCGGCGCGAGCCGCTTCGACCCCGGCGTTCAGGGCCAGCAGGTTGGTCTGGAAGGCGATCTCGTCGATGACGCCGATGATCTGGCTGACCTGGGCGGACGAGGTCTCGATCTCGGTCATGGCCCGAACCGCCTGGCCGACGATCCGGCCGGACTCCTCGGCGTCGGTGCGGGCGGTGGCGACCACGGTGGAGGCTTCCTTGGCGCCGGACGCGGTCTTGCGCACCGTGGCGGTGATCTCGTCCAGGGCGGCGGCGGTCTCTTCCAGCGAGGCGGCCTGCTGCTCGGTGCGGCGGGCCAGGCTGTCGGAGGCGTCGGCGATCTCGTCGGAGCCGCTGCGCACGCCCTTGGTGGAGACGATGATGGACCCCATGACCTCGCGCAGCTTCTCGACCGCCAGGTTGAAGTCCTCGCGCAGCTGGCGATAGCGGCCGGCGAACTCGGCGTCGATGCGGCAGGTCAGGTCGCCCTGGGCCAGGCGCGCCAGGCTGGAGGCCAGCTGATCGACGACCGCGCTCTGTTCGGCGGCGACCACGCGGCGCTCGTCGTCATTGGCGGCGCGCTCGCTTTCGGCCGTCAGGCGGGTCTGTTCGGCGACGGCCTCCAGCTGGATCTTGGCCAGGGCGGCCTCCTTGAAGGTGGCGACGGCGGCGGCCATCTGGCCGATCTCGTCCTTGCGGCCGGCGGCGGGGATGGTCACGCCATTGTCGCCCGAGGCCAGGCGACGCATGGCCGCCGTCATGGCCGTCACCGGCGCGGCGATGAAGCCCGACAGCAGCAGCCCGCCGCCCAGGGCGATGGCGATGGCGACGCCGATGCCGATCGCCAGCGTCAGGCGCGCCTCCAGGGCGGATTTTTTCTGGGCCGCGGCCTCGGTGGCGACGACGGCTTCGGAATTCTTGACGATCAGCTCGATATTGTCCTCGACCACCGAGACCGACTGGTCGGCGACGCCGTCATGCTTGACCAGGTCGACGGCCTGCTGGTGGGTGGCCGGATCGCGCGCCAGGGTCTCGCCGGGCTCGATGGCGACCTTGCGGTAGTTGGCGTAGGCGGTGTCGACGTCGGCGATCCGGGCCATCTGGGCCTCGTCGCCCTTGGCCAGGGTGCGCAGCTGCTCCAGGGCGGCCAGGAACTTCGGCTTGTGAGCCTCTTCCAGGCGCTTGACGTAGTATTCGTCGCCCGACAGCAGGAAGCCGCGCAGCGAGTTTTCCTGGCGGGTCAGGCGGAATGCGGCCGTGTCGGCGGCGCGCAGCGACAGGTAGGCCCGCTCCGTGCGCTCGATCGAGGCTTCGTATTTCGTCTGGTTGACGAACAGGGTCACGCCCATCACCGCGATCGCCGAAAGCATCACGGCGAACACGGCCATCAGCTTATGGGGGATTTTCAGATCGCCGAAGTTCATGGGCGCGCTCCTCTTGAGATCGCGACGCAAAAACTCTTGGACCACAGGTATTTAAGCAGCAGCCAGAAGCGCACGTCGCACGCCTTCTCTGTGGCCGGGCCAGGGTTTCCACGCCCTTAACTGTACTGTGGCGCAAGGTCGCAGGCCGGAGGACCAGGCCCTGGCGCCGCCTGGCCTCCACCGTGCGACCCCTATCCAAGATTGCATAGTCAAAGGCGTAGAGCGCCTCGCGGGGAAGGGCGCTCTACCTGTGGCGGCGCTTCCCGGAGCGCGAAAAAATTAGTGCGCCTCGTCCCAATTGGAGGCGGCGCGCGCCTCGACCGTCAGGGGCACCGAGATCGCCACGGCCGGCTCGGCCGCGCCCTGCATGATCTCGCGGGCGACCTTGATCGTGGCCTCGGCCTCGGCTTCCGGCGCCTCGAACACCAGTTCGTCGTGCACCTGCAGCAGCATCTTCGACGACAGCCCCGCCGCCTTCAGCGCGCGGGGCATGCGGACCATGGCCCGGCGCATGACGTCGGCGGCCGCCCCCTGGATCGGGGCGTTGATCGCCGCCCGTTCGGCGAACTGCCGGTGGGCCACCGACTTGCCGCCGATGTCGGGGATGTTGATCTTCCGCCCGAAGATGGTGGTGACGTAGCCGTGCTCGCGCACGAAGGCCTTGGTCGCTTCCATATAGGCCTGGATGCCGGGGAAGCGCTCGAAATAGGTCTTGATATAGGCCCCGGCCTCGCCCTGCGGGATCGACAGCTGGTTGGCCAGGCCGAAGGCCGAGATGCCGTAGACGATGCCGAAATTGATCGCCTTGGCCCGACGGCGCACCTCGCTGGACATGCCCTCGATCGGCGTGTTGAACATCTCCGACGCGGTCATGGCGTGGATGTCCAGGCCCTCCTGGAACGCCTTCTTCAGCTGCGGGATGTCGCCGATGTGGGCCAGCAGGCGCAGCTCGATCTGGCTGTAGTCGGCGCTGATCAGCACCTTGCCCGGCGCGGCCACGAAGGCCTTGCGGATCTTGCGGCCTTCCTCGGTGCGGATCGGGATGTTCTGCAGGTTCGGGTCGGACGACGACAGGCGGCCCGTGGTGGTCGAGGCCAGGGCGTAGGAGGTATGGATCCGGTTGGCGCCGCCCGGGGCGATGGCCGCGATCAGGTTCTCGGTATAGGTGCCCTTCAGCTTGGAAAGCTGGCGCCAGTCCAGCAGGACGCGGGGCAGTTCGTGGTCGTTGGCCAGGGCCTCCAGGACGTCGCTGTCGGTGGACCACTGGCCGGTGGCGGTCTTCTTGCCGCCCTTCAGGGCCATTTCGCCGAACAGCACGTCGCCGATCTGCTTGGGGCTGCCCAGGTTGAACGGCCGGCCGACCAGTTCCTGGGCCCGCGCCTCGAACTGGGCCATGCGCATCGAGAACTCGTTGGAGAGGCGGCGCAGGGTCTCAGGATCCACCCGGACGCCCTCGTTTTCCATCGCCGCCAGCACGGCGGGCAGGGGGCGCTCCAAGGTCTCGTAGACCGTCAGCAGGCCCTCGCGCGCCAGCCGGGGCTTGAGCACCTCGTAGAGCCGCAGGGTGACGTCGGCGTCCTCGGCGGCGTAGGCGGTGGCCTGGTCGAGCGCCACGTGCTTGAAGCTGATCTGGCCCTTGCCCGAGCCCGCGACCTGCTTGAACGGGATCGGCTTATGGCCCAGCCACAGCTCCGACAGCTCATCCATGCCGTGGCCGTGCAGGCCCGCTTCCAGCACGTAGCTGATCAGCATGGTGTCCTCGATCGGCCCCACCTCGATCCCGTGACGGGCCAGGACGGCGATGTCGTACTTGGCGTTCTGGGCCACCTTCAGCACCGCCGGATCCTCCAGCAGCGGCTTGAGGGCGGCGATCGCCTCTTCCAGCGGGATCTGGACCAGGTCGGCCGCGGCCTCCAGGGCCAGGCCGTCCTTCTCGCAGTGGCCGACCGGGATGTAGCAGGCCTCTCCCGGCGCGATGGCCAGGGACACGCCGCACAGGCCGGCGGTGGCCGACGACAGGGCGTCGGTCTCGGTGTCGAAGGCGACGACGCCCTTGGCCGTGGCCTTGGCCACCCAGGCGTTCAGAGTTTCCAGGTCGCGCACGCAGACATAGGCGGCGTGGTCGATGGTTACGGCCTGGGTCGCCGCGCGCTCGGCGGGCCGGCCGTACGACACCGACAGCACCGGCGCCGTGGGCTGGGCGGGCGGACGGTCCAGGGTGCGCGGCGCGGCGGCGGCGTTGCCGTCGCCGACCCGGCGGGCCAGGGACCGGAACTCCATGGTCTCCAGGAAGTCGGCCAGCACCTGCTTGTCCGGCTCGCGCACCACCAGGTCGTCGACCGGCTCGGGCAGCGGCGTGTCGCAGTCCAGCTTGACCAGGGCGCGCGACAGCCGGATCTGGTCGGCGTATTCGATCAGGGTTTCGCGGCGCTTGGGCTGCTTGATCTCGCTGGCCCGGGCCAGCAGCGTGTCGAGGTCGCCGTATTCGTTGATCAGCTGGGCGGCGGTCTTGATGCCGATGCCGGGGGCGCCGGGGACGTTGTCGACGCTGTCGCCGCACAGCGACTGCACGTCGACCACCCGTTCGGGATAGACGCCGAACTTCTCGAACACCTGCTCGCGGTCGATGCGGACGCCCTTCATCGGGTCGAACATCGACACGCCTTCGCCGACCAGCTGCATCAGGTCCTTGTCGGACGAGACGATCACTGCCTCGCCGCCCATGTCGCGGACCTTGCAGGCATAGGCGGCGATCAGGTCGTCGGCCTCGTAGCCGGGCAGCTCGATGGCCGGCACGCCGAAGGCGCGGGTGGCCTCGCGCACCAGCGGGAACTGCGGGATCAGGTCCTCGGGCGGCGGCGGCCGGTGGGCCTTGTACTTGTCATAGAGGTTGTTGCGGAACGTCTTCTCGGAGTGGTCCCAGATCACCGCCAGGTGCGTGGGCGCGTCGCCCTGCATGTCGCGCATCAGCTTCCACAGCATGTTGCAGAAGCCCTGGACGGCGCCGACCGGCAGGCCGTCGCTCTTGCGGGTCAGCGGCGGCAGGGCGTGGTAGGCGCGGAACAGATAGGCCGAGCCGTCGACCAGGAACAGCCGTACGGCGGGTCCGTCCTGGGTCAGGGGGCGGTCAGCCTCGGGGAGGGCGGCGGAATCGGGCGCGAGCGTGTCGGTCATGGCCGGGAAGATAGGCGGTCGCGGCCCGCGCGGGAACACCCTCAGACGCGCTCTAGCCGAACCGGGCGTTCAGGTTGGGAAGGTCCTTGCCGAACGCCGCATAGGTGGTGGCGCCGCCGTCGGCCAGGAAGGCCCGGGTCCCGGTGAGCATCGCGCCATAGGCGGCGGTGAACGGGCCGGTGGCCGAGCTCAGGCGGCGCACGCCGAGCTCGGCCAGGCGCTGGGCCGAAGGCATGCCGGGGCGGCCCATCACGTTGAGCGGCAGGGCGACGCCGGCGGCGAGCCTGGACAGCACGTCCTCCTCGATCGGCAGGGGCACGAAGATCCCGCTGGCCCCGGCGTCGGCGTACAGCGCCGCGCGGCGCAGGGTTTCGGCCAGGGCCGCTTCGCCCTCGGCCAACTTGGCCAGATAGACGTCGATGCGGGCGTTGATGAACAGGTTGACGCCGGTCTGGTCGGCGGTGGCGCGCACGGTCTGGATCTTGCGGGCGTGCAGGTCCGGATCACGCCGGCCGTCCTCGAAATTGATCCCCACGGCGCCGGCCCCGATCACCGCCTTGATCGTCTCGGCCAGGGTCGGCAGGTCGTCGGTGTAGCCGCCCTCGATGTCGGCGGTGACCGGAACCGACACCACCCGGGCGATGCTCGCGACGGTGTCGACCACGGCCGCCACGGGGACGGCGTCACCGTCGGCATAGCCCCGGGCCCAGGCCACCGCGGCGCTGGAGGTCGCCACGGCCTTGGCCCCCGCGTCGGCCATCAGGGCGGCGCTGGCGGCGTCCCAGGCGTTGGGCAGGAGCAGCACGTCGGGGCCGGCGTGCAGGGCGTGGAAGCGGTCGGCGATCGTGGTCATGGCGGCGGCTCCGAAAGGGCAGGCGGACGGACTATCGGCAATCGCGCCCCGGCCGTCTCGCGGAAATCGGACCTTGATGACCGGCTGCTGACATCCGTTGGCGGCGGACCCTGGCAGAGGGCGCCCAAGAAAACGGCGATCCGCCAATTGCGGCGAACGCGTCGTATTGCCGCCTTGGCGAGGTCAATTGCCTAGCCTAGAGGCAGGAGGTTCGCCTGCGCCGCAAAAACGGGAACCTCCTCCTCTCCCGGGCTTTGGTTCGAACGACCCGAAACACAGGAAGACCCTGGCCCATGGTTTCATGGAAGAAGATCCGTGTCGGTACGGCGCTCGTCGCCGCCACCCTGACCACCGCCGCCGTGCTGGCCGTGGCCCCCGCCCATCCTGTCGCGCCGCCCGCTCGCCCGACCAGTGAGCCGGTCAAGCTGACCCCGCCGCTGATGCCCGCCGAAGCCGGCAAGCCGCTGCCCAAGACGATCCTGACCTGAGGGACGTCCTGGCCCAAGAATCCGGGCCTGACCTAGATTTCCAGCGGCTTTGGGCGCTATGGAGCGCCCATGCCGTTCACCGCCACCGTCCTGACCATGTTCCCCGAGGCCTTTCCCGGCCCGCTCGGCGTCTCGCTGATCGGCACGTCGTGGAAGGAGCAGGACCTGTGGCGTTTGGAAACACTGGACATTCGGGGGTTTTCCAAGGATAAGCGCGGCTTCCTCGACGACACCCCCGCGGGTGGCGGCGTGGGAGCGGTATTGAAAGCGGACGTCATCGCCGCCGCGCTGGACAGCGTGGAGGTCGGTGGGCGGCCGCTTTTGTACATGAGCGCCCGGGGTCGGCCCCTGACCCAGGCGCGCGTCAAGGAATGGGCCAAGGCGCCGGGCGTCATCGTCCTGTGCGGCCGTTTCGAGGGGGTGGACCAGCGGGTGCTCGACGCCCGGGGGTTCGAGGAGGTCTCGGTCGGAGACGCTGTTCTTGCCGGTGGCGAGGCGGCGGCGATGGTCGTGATCGAGGCGTGCGTTCGATTGGCTCCAGGGGTTCTGGGCAATTTCGAGAGCACGCAGGAAGAAAGCTTCGAGGACGGGCTCCTCGAGCATCCGCAGTACACCAGGCCGCGGACGTTCGAAGGGCTCGACATCCCCGAGGTGCTGCTGTCGGGCGACCACAAGAAGGTGGCTCAGTGGCGGAAAACCATGCGTGAAGAGACCACCCGCGAGCGGCGTCCAGACCTCTGGGAAGCGCATCTCGCCAATCAACAGGCAAAAGGCGGCCCGAAAACGGGTAAGCCCAAAGGAGACTAGAGTTATGGCTGCTAACATCATCAAGGAACTCGAGCGCGAAGAAGCTCAGCGTCTGCTGGCCGCCCGCGCCATCCCCGAGTTCGAGCCGGGCGACACCCTGCGCGTCAACGTCCGCATCAAGGAAGGCGAGCGCGAGCGCGTCCAGGCCTACGAGGGCGTCTGCATCGCCCGTTCGGGCGGCGGCGTGCACGAGAGCTTCACCGTCCGCAAGATCTCGTTCGGCGAAGGCGTGGAGCGTCTGTTCCCGCTGCTGTCGCCGAGCATCGAAAGCATCGAAGTCAAGCGTCGCGGCGTCGTCCGTCGCGCCAAGCTGTACTACCTGCGCGACCGTCGCGGTAAGTCGGCCCGGATCGCCGAACGCTCGAACGTCCGCAAGGTGGAAGCCGCCGACGCCGAATAGGCTTGGCGACTTGCCGAAGATCAGGGCCCCGGCGGAAACGCCGGGGCCTTTTTCTTATGGATTTCAGTGGTCAAGCTTGAGTGCAAGCGCACGAATATATTGACAAAACATCGTTGTCTGGTGTTTGGTGAACGTACCCCCACCGCTTAGGCGACGGGCTTATAGACCGCCCCCTTGCTAGGGAGTGGCCCTCTTCGGAAACGGCGTCATGGCCACCGAAGGAAATGCGATATGAGGGCGCGCCGCAAACACAGGGCGCGCCCTCTTTGCGTTCGGAGACAGAGCGTTCGGAGACAGAGCGTTCGGAGACAGAGCGTTCCGAGACAGAGCGTTCGGGGACAGGCCGCGAGGGCGCGTCCCCATCTCGGCGCGCGCTGACCTATCGCGCCCCCGCCCGCCGCCGCTTGGGCGGGGCGCCCTGGCGGGAGTCTCGCCGGTCGCGCATCCGCTGCAGGCGCTTGCGCACCCGCGCGTCGCGCAGCAGGGCGGAGGGCACGTCGGTCAGCATCTTCAGGCCGGCGATCGGCGAGACGTTGCGCACGTCGCGGCGGGCCTGGGCCAGCACCTCGCCGACCATCAGCCGGTTGTCGATCTCGCCCTGCTCCTTGACCATGGCCAGGCGGTGCAGGGCGTAGAGGCCCAAGATCGCGGCGATCAGGAAATAGAAGTCCCAGTTGGAGATCCGCAGCGGCACCAGGGTCAGCACGTCGCCGGGGCTTGTCCAACGCAGCAGGATCTCCAGCCGGCGGGCGGCGAAGAAGTCAGCGAACACCCCGCCCAGCAGCGGGGCCAGGCCGGCGGCGGCCGAGCTGATCATGGCGTTGGCGGCGATATAGGCCGTGGCCGAGCCGCGGGGCGACAGCTTCAGGGCGATATTGCCCGACGACAGGGTCACCCCGGCGGTGGCCAGGCCCATCAAGGCGTGCAGGGCGATCAGATAGGCCATCACCCAGGACCGCTCGTGGATCTGCGAGGCGCCGACCATGGCGGCGATGCAGGCGATGAACAGCGGGGCGGCGACGGCCAGCACCGACTTGTTGGCGAAGCGGTCCGACAGCAGGCCCCAGCTGCGCAGGGCCAGGACGTTGGTCGCCTGGCTGACCACGCTGAGCACCACCACGAAGGTGACCGACAGCCCCAGCTGCTTGACGAAGAACACCGTGAAGAACGGCGTGGCCAGGTTCACCGCGAACTGCCAGCTGGCCAGGAAGGCGATCAGCCGGCGGAAGTTCCTGTCCCTCAGCGGCGCGCGCAGCAGCGGGATCAGCCTCACCCGTTCGGCCGGGGCGGGCATCTGCGGCTCGGGGGTCAGGGCCAGCTCGCGGCAGCTGAGCAGGCCGGCCAGGAAGGCGGCGAAGTAGAGGCCCGCGAACACGAACGGGCGCAGGAACGAGCCTTCCGGCGCGCGGTCCAAGGCCAGGGCGGCGGCCAGGCTGGCGGCCAGGCCGACGACGGTGGCGTTGATGGTCCGCTTGGCGAAGATCTGGCCCATCCGCTGCTCGGGGGCCAGGTCCCGGACCCAGGCGTTCCAGGCGCAGCCGCCGAAGGTGGCGATCCCGCAATAGAAGACCTGGGCCGCCACTAGCCCCGCCAGGGCCGCCGGGCCGCCGCCGGTCAGGGCCAGCAGGGCCATGCCGACCAGGGCGCAGCGGCTGATCAGGCTGGCCAGCACCGAGATCCGCTTGCGGGTCCGCAGCCCCTCGACCAGCAGCACCCCGGGCAGCTGCAGCAGCTGCACCCAGAAGGTCACCGCCGCCAGCAGGCCGATCGTGGTGTTGGAAGCGCCCAGCTGCAGGGCGAAGGCGGTCAGGATGACGCCGCTGGTCACCGCCGTGACGGCGTTGGAGAACCCCGCCTCGCGGACCAGATGTCGCAGCCCGCGCTCGCGGTCTTCATCGCTCAGGCTGGGCGTCGGGGCAAGAAACATGCGCAGCAAGGCCTTTGCATGGCTCGGCCGAGGCAGTTTGATCCAACCTGCCGCCGGCCCGCGTGAATTTTCAGCGTTTCCTCGCTTTACGCGCCCCGTCTCAAGGCCTAGATGCGCGGGTATCATGACCCGCGCACCCAAGACCCTGTACGACAAGATCTGGGACGCTCACGTCGTCAACGAACAGGACGGCGAAGCGATCCTCTATATCGACCTGCACCTCATCCACGAGGTCACCACCCCGCAGGCCTTCGCCGGGCTTCGCGCGGCCGGCCGCAAGGTGCGCCGGCCCGACCGCACGCTGGCCGTCGCCGACCACAACATCCCGACCGAGGGCCAGGCCCTGGGCGTCGACGCCGTGGCCGACGACGAGGCCAGATTGCAGCTCAAGACCTTGGCTCGCAATGTGCAGGACAACGGCATCGAGTTCTTCCCGATGGGCGACATCCGCAACGGGATCGTCCACGTGGTCGGCCCCGAGCAGGGCCGCACCCAGCCGGGCATGACCATCGTCTGCGGCGACAGCCACACCTCGACCCATGGCGCGTTCGGGGCCCTGGCCCACGGCATCGGCACGTCCGAGGTCGAGCACGTCCTGGCCACCCAGACCCTGCGCCAGGAGAAGGCCAGGAACATGCTGGTCCGCGTCGACGGCCAGCTGGGTCCCGGCGTCACCGCCAAGGACGTCGCCCTGGCCGTGATCGGCGAGATCGGCACGGCCGGCGGCACCGGCTATGTCATCGAGTTCGCCGGTCCGGTGGTCCGCGACCTGTCGATGGAAGGCCGCATGACGCTGTGCAACCTGACCATCGAGGGCGGCGCCAAGGCCGGCCTGGTCGCGCCCGACGACAAGACCTTCGCCTACATCCAGGGCAAGCCCTCGGCCCCCAAGGGCGCGGCCTGGGACATGGCGCTCTCGTACTGGAAGAGCTTCGTCAGCGACGCGGACGCCCATTTCGACCGCACCGTGGTGATCGACGGCTCGGCCCTGGTCCCGATGGTCACCTGGGGCACGTCGCCCGAGGACGTCATCCCGGTGACCGGCAACGTCCCGGATCCGGAAAGCTTCGCCACCCCCGACAAGCGCGCCGCCGCTCACCGGGCGCTGGACTATATGGGCCTGACCGCCGGCCAGCCGATCAGCGAGGCCCGCATCGACCGCGTCTTCATCGGCTCGTGCACCAACAGCCGGATCGAGGACATGCGCGCCGCCGCCGCCGTTGTGCAGGAAGCCTTCCTGCACGGCCGGCTGGTGGCTCCGCACGTCAAGGCTATGGTGGTGCCGGGTTCGGGCCTGGTGAAGGAACAGGCCGAGGCCGAAGGCCTGGACGCCATCTTCAAGGCCGCGGGCTTTGACTGGCGCGAGCCGGGCTGCTCGATGTGCCTGGCCATGAACCCCGACAAGCTGGCCCCGCAGGAGCGCTGCGCCTCGACCAGCAACCGCAACTTCGAGGGCCGCCAGGGCCGCGCCGGCCGCACCCACCTGGTGTCGCCGGCCATGGCGGCGGCGGCGGCGATCGCCGGCCACCTGGTCGACGTGCGCGCCCTGCTTGAGGAGACCGTCTGATGCAGGCCTTCACCCGTCTCGACGGCCGCGCGGCGCCGCTGTCGCTGGCCAATATCGACACCGACCAGATCATCCCCAAGCAGTTCCTCAAGACCGTCGAGCGCGAGGGCCTGGCCAAGGGCCTGTTCTACGACTTCCGCTTCGACGGCGAGGGGAACGAGATCGCCGACTTCGTGCTGAACCGGCCGGAGTACAAAGGCTCCAGCGTGCTGATCGCCGGCGACAACTTCGGCTGCGGAAGCTCGCGCGAGCACGCGCCCTGGGCGTTGATGGACTACGGGATCATGTGCGTGATCTCGACCAGCTTCGCCGACATCTTCAACAACAACTGCTTCAACAACGGCCTGCTGCCGGTGGTGCTGAAGCCCGAGGAAGTCGCCCAGTTGATGGACGAAGCCAAGGGCGGCAACCACATGGTCAGCGTGGATCTGGAGTCCCAGACGGTGGTTTCGCCCTCGGGCAGGAGCTTCCGGTTCGAGATCGATCCGGTGCGCAAGGACAAGATGCTCAAGGGCCTGGATTTCATCGGCGAGACCCTGATGCACAGCGCCGACATCGACCTCTACGAGAGCAAGCGGGCGCTGGACCGGCCGTGGCTGGAAGCTTGAGCGCCGTGCGTCCTTCGAGGCCCGCTGCGCGGGCGCCTCAGGATGAGGAACGTTGTGCTGAATTCCTCATCCTGAGGAGTGAGGCGCAGCCGAGCCTCGAAGGACGCACGGCGGCGCCCCGTCAGGACGCACGCCCATGACCGTCATCCTGGCCGGCACGATCCGCGTCGCGCCCGAGCGCCTGGCCGAGCTGCGGCCGCACCTGAAGGCCCAGGTCGAGGGCAGTCGCGCCGAGCCGGGCTGCCTGGACTATGCGCTGAGCGAGGATCCGCTGGATCCCGGCTTGATCCGGGTGTTCGAGCACTTCGTCGACGAGGAAGCCCTGGCCTTCCACCGCGCCAGCCCGCACATGGCCGCCTGGCGCGCGTGCTTCCCGCAACTGGGCGTCCACGACCGCCGCATGTCGTCCTTCGACGTTTCAGACTACCGCACCATCTAAGAGAGCTTTCCGATGTCCACGCTTCTGCTCCTGCCCGGCGACGGGATCGGCCCCGAGGTTTGCGGGGAGGTGCGCCGGGTGGCCCAGGTCCTGACCCCCGACCTTAACGTCGAGGAGCGGATCTACGGCGGCGCCAGCTACGACGCCCACGGCACGCCCCTGACCGACGAGGTCCGCGACGCGGCCCTGGCCAGCGACGCGGTGCTGATGGGCGCGGTCGGCGGCCCGCAATGGGCGAACGCCCCGCGCCACCTGCGGCCGGAAGCCGGCCTGCTGAACCTGCGCAAGGCGATGGACGTCTACGCCAACCTGCGCCCGGCCTACTGTTTCGAGGCCCTGGCCGACGCCTCCAGCCTCAAGCGCGAACTGGTCTCGGGCCTGGACATCATGTTCGTCCGTGAACTGACGGGCGGGGTCTATTTCGGCCAGCCGCGCGGGATCGAGGACCTGGGCGACGGTCAGAAGCGCGGCGTCGACACCCAGGTCTACACCACCGCCGAGATCGAGCGCGTGGCCCGAGTGGCCTTCGAGCTGGCCCGCGGCCGTGGCAATCGCGTGGCCTCGGCCGAGAAGTCGAACGTCATGGAAAGCGGCCTGTTGTGGAAGCAGGTGGTCACCGAGCTGCACGCCCGCGACTACGCCGACGTCCAGCTGGAGCACATCCTGGCCGACAACTGCGCCATGCAGCTGGTCCGCGCCCCCAAGCAGTTCGACGTCATCGTCACCGACAACCTGTTCGGCGACATCCTGTCGGACGCCGCAGCCATGCTGACCGGCTCGCTGGGCATGCTGCCCTCGGCGGCCCTGGGCGCGGCGGGCAAGCCGGGCCTGTACGAGCCCATCCACGGCTCGGCGCCCGACATCGCCGGCAAGGGCGTGGCCAATCCGCTGGCCGCCATCCTGTCGTTCGAGATGGCCCTGCGCTGGTCGCTGAACCGCGCCGACGCCGCCGACGCCCTGCTGGCGGCGGTCAAGGCGGCGCTGGACGGCGGGGCCCGGACCCGCGACCTGGGCGGCGAGCTGTCGACGGCCCAGATGGGCGACGCCGTGCTTGCGAACCTAGGTCGTTGATATATCGACGTTATTCCTAAGGTTCCCGCAACGTAACCTTAAGGGTTCTCGGTCAAACCCTGCGCGTCGATTTCAACACCGGGCGCGGGGCAAGCGATGCGATTCCAGGACCTGAAGATTTCCACGAAGCTCGGGATCGCGTTCAGCGCGCTGATCCTGGCCTTTGCGGTGTCGTCCGGCGTCGTCTTCGCCAGCCTGCAGAGCATCGACAAGGCCTCGACCTCCAGCCAGCGCAGCCTCGTCCTGGCCAGCCAGGCCGAGACGATGATGAGCCTGATCCTCGAGCAGCAGAACGCCCTGCGCGGCTACGCCCTGACCGACGATCCCGCGTTCGCCGAGGTCTACCAGGACAACGCCGCGGCGTTCGACAAGGCGCTGGACGCCTTCGAGGGCAAGACCACCCAGGCCGCCCAGAAGGAACGCATCCAGAAGATGCGGACCGCCATGACCGATTGGCGGCGCGACGTCGCCGAGCCGACGCTGACGGCGATGAAGGACCCGGCGAGCAAGTCCCAGGCCGCCGGGCTGATCGGCAAGAAGAGCCTGGACGACCTGCGCGCCCTGCAGGACGAACTGTCGAGCGCCGCCCTCGAGCGCGTGACGATCCGCGCCAAGGAACAGAAGGGCGCCATGACGCTGGCCACCCAGTCGCTGGTGATCGGCGGCGTGGCCGCCCTGGCCATCGCCGGCCTGATGGGCTGGCTGCTGTCGAGCACGATCGGCGCCCCGGTGTCGCGCATGACCGCCGTCATGCGCCGCCTGGCCTCGGGCGACAACGACGCCGAGGTCCCGGCGATCGGCCGCAAGGACGAGGTCGGGCTGATGGCCGACGCCCTGCTCAGCTTCAAGGACGCCGCCGTCGCCAAGGCGCGGCTGGAAGGCGAAACTGTCGAGCAGCGCCGCCTGACCGAGGCCGAGCGCGCCCAGCGCGAAGCCGAGAAGGCCGCCGAGGCCCAGGCCGACGCCGTGGCGATCGGGGCCCTGGCCCAGGCGCTCGACCGTCTGGCCGGCGGCGACCTGACCCATCGCATCAGCGTCGACTTCGCCCCCAAGGCCGCCCAGCTGAAGTCCGACTTCAACACCGCCGCCGACCGCCTGCAGGACGCCCTGCGCGGCATTAACGCGGCGACCGGCGGCATCCGGTCCGGCTCGGAGGAGATCGCCAGCGCCTCGGACGACCTGTCGCGCCGCACCGAGCAGCAGGCGGCCAGTCTGGAAGAAACCGCCGCCGCCCTCGACCAGATCACCGCCACCGTGCGCAAGACCGCCGCGGGCGCCAACGAGGTGTCCGGCCTGGTGGCCAACGCCCGGACCGGCGCCGAGAAGTCCGGCCAGATCGTCAGCCAGGCCGTCAGCGCCATGACCGAGATCGAAACCTCGTCGCAGCAGGTGTCCCAGATCATCGGGGTGATCGACGAGATCGCCTTCCAGACCAACCTCCTGGCCCTGAACGCGGGCGTCGAAGCGGCTCGCGCCGGTGACGCCGGTCGAGGCTTCGCGGTGGTGGCCCAGGAAGTGCGGGCCCTGGCCCAGCGCTCGGCCGACGCCGCCAAGGAGATCAAGGGCCTGATTTCGACCTCGACCGCCCAGGTCGGAACCGGCGTCAGCCTGGTCGGCCAGACCGGCCAGGCCCTGCAGGCCATCGTCGACCAGGTCGCCTCGATCGACAGCCTGGTCCGGGAAATCGCCGCCTCGGCCCAGGAACAGGCGACCGGCCTGCATCAGGTCAACAGCGCCGTGAACCAGATGGACCAGGTCGTCCAGCAGAACGCCGCCATGGTCGAGGAAGCCACCGCCGCCACCCACTCGCTGAAGGGCGAGGCCGGTGAACTGGCCGCCCTGGTCGGGCGCTTCAAGGTGGGCGGCGAGGCCTCGCGCCCGGTCGCCGCCACGCCCGCCTCGCGGCCGGTCGCCAGCCCGGCCCAAGCGGCCCGGACCCGGATCGCCGCCGCGTTCAACGGTAATGCGGCGGTCGCGGCGGACAGCTGGGAAGAGTTCTGACCGGCCACGCCCGCCGGTTCGGCGGAGGGAAGTCTCGACCAGGCCTACCCTTCCCGTGACGACGCTCTAAGCTTGTCCCAAAAGGACAAGGGAGGAGCAGCCATGATCCCGGGCCTGATGCAGACCACGCCGCTGCTGGTCAGCGGCATCCTGCGCTATGCGGCCGCCGCCCACGGCGGGCGCGAGATCGTTTCCCGGCTGATCGACGAGCCGCCCTGGCGCTACGACTATGCCGGCCTGGCCCAGCGCGCGGCCCAGGCCGCCAACGCCCTGGCGCGACTGGGCGTGCGGCCGGGCGACCGGGTCACCTCCCTGGCCTGGAACACCCACCGGCACCTGGAGCTGTTCTACGCCGTTCCCGGCCTCGGCGCGGTGCTGCACACGGCCAATCCCCGGCTGTCGGACGAGCAGATCGTCTTCACGATCAATCACGCCGCCAGCGGCGTCCTGCTGTTCGACCGCAATTTCGCCGAGCTGGTCGCCCGCCTGGCCCCGCGCCTGACCACGGTGAAGACCTTCGTCATGCTGTCCGACGCCGCGCGAACCCATGACGCCGGCGTCGGGGCGATGTCGTACGAGGCCCTGATCGCCGGCGAGGCCGGGACCATCGACTGGCCCACGCTGGACGAGAACGCCGGCGCCTTCCTCTGTTACACCTCGGGCACGACCGGCGATCCCAAGGGGGTGCTCTATTCGCATCGCGCCGTGGTGTTGCACGCCATGGCCGGCGGCCTGGCCAGCGCCTTCGGCCTGACCGCCTTCGACGTGGTGATGCCGTGTTCCAGCCTCTATCACGCCACCGCCTGGGGCCTGCCGTTCACCGCCCCGATCTGCGGGTCCATGCTGGTGTTGCCGGCCGACAGGATGGACGGCGCCTCGCTGCACGAGCTGATCCAGGGCGAAGGGGTGACCTTCACCGGCGGGGTGCCGACCATCTGGACGATGTACCTGGCCCATCTGGAACAGATCGGCCAGCGGCCGGACAGCCTCAAGCGCGTGGTGATCGGCGGCAGCGCGGTGCCGCGGGCCATGGCCGAGACCTTCAAGACGAAATACGGCGTCGACGTGCTGCAGATCTGGGGCATGACCGAGACCTGCCCGATCGGCGTGGTGGCCACGCCCACGCCGTCCCTGGCCGCCCTGGGCGAAGACGCCCTGAACGAGGCGATCTGGACCCGGCAGGGCCGGCTGCAGTTCGGGATCGAGCTGCGGGTCGAGACCGAGGACGGGGCCGAGGCTCCGCGCGACGGCGAGACCTCGGGCGCCTTGAAGGTGCGCGGGCCCTGGGTGGTCCGCCGCTACTACCGCCAGGAGGCCGACGCCGCCCAGACCGACGGCTGGTTCGACACCGGCGACATCGCCACGCTCGACGCGCATGGCTTCATGCGCATCACCGACCGCCAGAAGGACGTCATCAAGTCGGGCGGCGAATGGATCAGCTCGATCGACCTGGAGAACATCGCCGCCGGCTGTCCGGGCGTGAAGATCGCCGCGGTGGTCGGCGTGCCGCATCCGAAGTGGGAGGAGCGCCCCCTGCTGGTGATCGAGGCCCACGCGGGCGCCTCGATCGGCAAGGCCGAGGTGCTGGCCTACCTCGCGCCTCGGATCGTCAAGTGGTGGACGCCTGACGACGTGGTGTTCGCCGCCGTCCCGCTGACGGCGACCGGCAAGATCGACAAGAAGGTGCTGCGGGAGGCCTGGCGAGGCCATCTGATGGGGTAGGCGCCTAGAACCTCAGCCGCCAGGTTTCCGAGACCAGCCCCTCGCCGAAACCGTCATAGGGCCAGCTGTCCTCAAGCCCGAAGCCGGCGCGTTCGTAGAGGCGGCGGGCCGGCAGCAGGTTGCTCTGGGTCCAGAGCACGACCTCCTGATAGCCGGCCTGGCGAGCGAAGCTCACGCATTCGGCCACCAGCCTGTCGCCGACGCCCAGGCCGCGGGCCGAGGGCTCGACCAGCAGCAGGCGCAGGCGGCCGACCGTGTCGCTCTCGCGGGCCAGCAGGATCGAGCCGACCGGCGCCCCCTGGTGCTCGGCGATCCAGCAGGCCTCGCGCGCCGGGTCGAAGGTCTTGATGAACTCGGCCACGACGCCGGCCACCAGCCCCTCGAACCGGGCGTCCCAGCCCTGTTCCGCCGCGTACAGAACGCCGTGCCGCTGGACGATCCAGCCATAGTCGCCGGGGCGGGGTCCGCGCAGGGCGATCATGACTCCAGCAGCGCCTTCAGCCGGGCCAGGTCGTCGGCGACCATGCCCTGGTCGCGCGCGAACCGGGCGTCGTCCATGCCGGGCGGCCGGAACAGGGTCAGGGTGACCTCGGCCCCGTCGCCGTTGGCCACCACCCGCAAGGGAATGCTGATCTCGGTCCCGTCCGGCAGGGTCACCCAGTGGTCGAGCACGCCGTAGGCGTTGGGCGGCGAGAACCGCACCTGGACGTCGCCGTCCGGCCCGTGGGCGACCCAGCGGTCGCCGTCGCGGGTCAGGCCGGCGCCGAGACCGGCGGCCCACTGGGGAAAGCTCTCGGGCTTGTGGGCGAAGGCGTAGACCTGGTCGGCCGGCCGGGCGATCGACACGGTGATCGGACGCGCTTCGAACAGGGTCACGGCTCAGGTCTCCATGGTCATTTGGGTTTGGGTGACCACCGCCACCAGCCTGCCGCCCTCGCCCTCGATCCGGGTAGTCCAGACGCTGGAACGGCGACCGACGTGCAGCGGGGTCGAGACCGCGGTGATCGTGGTTCCGACGCTGGCGCCGCCGATGAAGTTGGTCTTGCTCTCCAGCGTGGTGGTGCGCATCCCGGCCGGCGTGCTCAGGAAGGCGCCCACCGCCCCCAGGCTGTCGGCCAGGGCCATGGCCGCCCCGCCGTGCAGGACGCCGCCCGCGGTGCACAGGTCGGGGCGGACGATCAGCCGGCCCTCGACGCGATCCGGGGCGGCGTGGGTGATCTCCAGCCCCATCAGGGCGGCGAAGGGCAGGGCGGAGATGTCAAAGCCGTCTGTCACGGGCGTCGCTCCCCTGGCCTCGTCATTTCCCGGCTGGCGGGAATGACGAGGCGTATCGGTGGTCCGGACGGACCCTACAGCTGGCCCAGCATGTAGTCGGCCGACGAGACCTTGAATTCCCCGCCTTCCTCGACGTTCAGCGTCTCGACCACCCCGTCCTTGGCGATCAGGGAATAGCGCTGCGAGCGCAGGCCCATGCCGAACTTGCTGCCGTCGAACTCCAGGCCGACGGCCTTGGTGAACTCGCCGTTGCCGTCGGCCAGCAGCAGCACCTCGTCGGTGATGCCCTGGTCGGCGCCCCAGGCCTTCATCACGAACAGGTCGTTGACCGAGACGCAGGCGATCGTGTCGACGCCCTTGGCCTTGAGGTCCGCGGCCTTTTCCTTGAAGCCGGGCAGGTGCTTGGCCGAGCAGGTCGGGGTGAAGGCGCCGGGCACCGCGAACAGGGCCACGGTCTTGCCTTTGAACAGCTCGTCGGTGGTGACCGGGGCGGGGCCCTCGGCCGTGCTGGTCATGAAAGTCGCCGAAGGAAGCGTGTCGCCAACCTTGATCGCCATGTGCGGTGTCCTGTGGGTTGCCCGGGGAAGGGGGAGATGCGCGTTGAGAACGCGCAACCGAGATAAAGGCCCCGGCGCGGATCGCCAAGGGAAGGTTGGACTTGAAACCGACGCGTTCCGACCCGATCCTCTGATCATGGACACATCACGCAAGGATCGCGGAGTCGACAACCCCAGGGGCGAGCAGACCGGCTTCCTCGCCGGACAGATGCTGGTGGCCATGCCCGGCATCGAGGATCCGCGCTTCGAGCGCGCCGTGCTGTATGTCTGCGCCCACGACGCCGAGCAGGCCATGGGCCTGGCGGTCAACCGCCCGGTCGAGGGCCTGACCCTGTTCGAACTGCTCAACAACCTGGGAATCGCGCCCGAGATCGAGGCCGGCGGCGACCTGGTGATGCTGGGCGGCCCGGTCGAGCGCGAGCGCGGCTTCGTGCTGCATACCGACGACTATGTCTCGCCGGACTCCACGGTGCCGGTGGCCGACGGCCTGGCCCTGACCGTGACCCGCGACGCCCTGGACGCGCTGGGCAGCAAGATCCGCCGGCCGCGCCACGCCATCCTGGCCCTCGGCTATTCCGGCTGGGGTCCGGGCCAGCTCGAGCAGGAACTGCGCGACAATGTCTGGCTGATCTGCGACGCCGACGAAGCCCTGCTGTTCGGTGACGACTACGAGAACAAGTGGACCATGGCCCTGGCCAAGATCGGGATCACGGCCGACCACCTGTCGAGCCAGGCGGGGCGAGCTTAGACGGTCCTCCCCCTGTGGGGGAGGCGATCGCGAAGCGATCGGTGGGGGGATACTGCCGAGGTTGGATCACTCCCCCCTCCGGCCCATTCGGGCCACCTCCCCCACAGGGGGAGGATCTGATCGTCAGCCCCGCGCCTTCACCGGCGCGGCGCCGTCGACATAGGCTTCGTTCAGATAGACCTCGGCCTCCTGCGGCGACAGGGCCGGCGCGTAGCCGAAGCCCTGGCCGTAGTCGCAGCCCAGGGCTTGCAGGGCGCGGGCCATCTCGGCGTTCTCGACGCCCTCGGCGACGACTTCCAGGTCCAGGTCCTGGCCCAGCTTGACCACCGAGCGGACGATCTTGGCCGAGCCGGCGTTGCTGCCCATGGTCCGCACGAAATAGCGGTCGATCTTCAGCGTGTCGAACGGCAGGCGGGTCAGGTACGACAGCGACGAGAAGCCGGTGCCGAAGTCGTCCAGGGCCAGGCCGGCGCCGGCCTCGCGCAGGGTCCGCAGGATCACGGCGGCCCGCTCGGGGTCGCGCATGATGTCGCTTTCGGTGACTTCCAGCTTCAGGGCGCCGCGCGGCAGGTCGTGCTCCTTGAGCACCTGGCGTACGTCGTGGACCAGGCCCGGGCGGTCGATCTCGCCCGTCGACAGGTTGACGCTGACGGTCAGGGCCCCGACGGCCGGATGGGTGTCGCGCCATTTGGCCAGCTGACGGGCCGAGGTGCGCATCATGTGCTCGCCCAGCTCGCTCATCAGGCCCATCTCCTCCACCAGCGGGAGGAACTCGTCGGGCGGCAGCATGCCGCGGCGCGGGTGGATCCAGCGGGCCAGGGCCTCGAAGCCGGACAGGGCGCCGGTCGACAGCCGCACCACGGGCTGGAAGAACGGGGTGATCTCGCCGCGGCCGATGGCGCCGCGCAGGTCGGCCTCCAGGGCCAGGCGCGACAGACCGTCGGTCTCCATTGATCGACCGTAGGCGGCGGCGCTTCCGCGGCCATTGGCGGCGGCGGCCTCGACGGCCAGTTCGGCGCGGCGCAGCAGTTCGGCCGCCTCGGGAGCGTCCTCGCCGCCCTCGGCCGAGACCGCGCCGATCGACAGAGTCGGATGGATGTCGAAGCCGGCCACCCGCAGGGGCTGCTCCAGGGCGGTGCGCAGCAGCTCGGCGGGCTCGAAGCCGGCCGGGTCGCACAGCACCGCGAACTCGTCCTCGCCGATGCGCCCCAGCAGGGCCTCGCACGGGAAGGCGGCGGCCAGGCGCGAGCCCAGGGCGGCCAGCACCAGGTCGGCGCGCTCGTGGCCCAGGGCCTCGTTCAGCCGGCGCAGGCGGTCGACGTCGGCGACCACCAGCTCATGGACGCCGCCGTTGGACAGACGCTCGCGGGCCCGGGCGATGAAGCTCTGGCGGTCCAGCAGGCCGGTCAGGCTGTCGCGCTCGGAGGCGGCGAACTTGACCTCGGGGACGACCACGCCGGCGGCGCGCACCCCGTCCTCCAGCCAGGTCCCGCGCCAGATGCAGATCTCGCCGCCCCGCGTGCGCAGACGGGCGATGATCTCGCTACCCGGCGGGCGGACCTTGAGGATGTCCTCGGCCTGGGCCCGATCCTGGGGCAGGGTCAGGGCGCGGAAGGCGGCGGAGGAACAGTCGGGAGCCAGCGGCCCCAGGCCCAGGGCGCGCGAAGCCCCGTTGACGCGCAGGCGATCGGCCTCGGGCTCCCAGAGCCACAGCGCGACTTCGGCGGCGCCCAGGGCCTCGAGGGTGGCCGTGGCGTCCCATACGCGTCGCTGACTGATCTTGAACGACATGCCCTGATCCCACGCCCGAAGGCGCCGTGTCCGGGTCCGCGCTAAGATTCCTCTCCGAGGAGAAGACCGGCTAACAAGCCGGGGGCGCGACCATCCCGAACAGACGATGATCTCGCCACTCGCCGTTAATTTTCAGATAAGCGGGGGCATATCCCTCTTCGCGGAAGCCCGATTTCAGCAGAACGGCCGCCGAAGGCTCGTTTTCCGGCATGCAGGCGGCCTCCAGCCGGTGCAGCCCCAGCTCGCCGAACGCGAAGTCGATCGCCGCCCGGACTCCGTCCTGCATATAGCCTTGGCGGGCATGGGGCTGGCCGATCCAATAGCCCATGACCGCCGTCTGCGAGACGCCGCGGCGGATGTGGAACAACCGGACCCCGCCGATCAGCGTCCCATCGTCGCGGCGGAACATGAAGAACGGAAACGCCTCCCCCAGCTCCAGCTCGCGGGCGTAGGCGTTGAGCCTGGCGCGGAAGGCGGGGCGGGTCAGGTCGTCCTCGGGCCAGGTCGGCTCCCAGGGCTTGAGGAAGGCGGCCGAGCGGGCTCGCAGCTCGGCCCACGGCTTGTAGTCGTGCAGGCGCGGCAGGCGCAGGAACACCGTCCGTCCTTCGAGGCGCGGGCCCGGATCGGGCTGGAAGAGGCGGAGAAAGGCGGTCACGCGGAAGGGTCTCGTCGAGCGCCGCACTTTCGAGCGTCAGGACGCCGGAGGCAATAGGCGCGGCGTCGTGACGCGGCCGCGCCTGAAGCCTTGCCGTGAGGCGCCAAAGGGGTAGGACACGGCGTTCATCGTGCGAGCGACGCGGATTCGACGCAAAGTCACGCCAGCTTGCCGCCGACGTCGCCGCGTCGGGCGACAACGATTCTCTGCGGATTAGACGGCTGACCAAGTTCTACAGGACCCGGCACAACACCTTCGTCCGGCGACGCCGGCCCGGCTGGCGGACGATCGCGGCGGTCCTGCTGGTGGCCGGGCTGGCGGCGGCGGGCTGGATGGCGTTCCACCGCTCCCGCGCCCCCAAGACGGAGCCGGTCGCCGTCGCGCCGGCGGCGACCCCGCTCGCGCTGCCCCTGAAGCCAGGAGACTGGCGCGGTCGCATCGACTATCGCGCCCTGGACGCCCGCATCCAGGCGATGATGGCCGACCGCTCGATGGAAGGCCTGGCGATCGCCGTGGTCGAGGACGGCCGCCTGTCGTTCGTGCGAGGCTATGGCCTGACCTCGCCGGAGGACGGCGAGAAGGTCGACGCCGACACCGTCTTCCGCTGGGCGTCGCTGTCCAAGACCGTGGCCGGCACGCTCAGCGCCCGCCTGGCCCGGGACGGCGTTTTGTCGCTGTACGACCCGCTGGGCAAGTTCAACACCAGCCTGCGGCTGCCCGGCGACGCCCAGAACAGGCTGACGGTCGAGCAACTGCTGTCTCAGCGCACGGGCCTGCCGCGCAACGCCTATGACGGCTGGCTGGAAGGCGGCCGGGATCCCCGTATGATTCGCGGCAGCCTGGCGGTCGTGCCGCCCCAATGTCCGCCGGCGACCTGCCACACCTATCAGAACGTCGCCTACGACACGATCCGTGAGGTCCTGGAGACCGCCACCCACCGGCCCTACGCGGAGGAGGCCCGCCAGCGGCTGTTCCTGCCGCTGGGCATGACCAGCGCGACCATCGGCATGGAGAGCCTGCGATCGGCCAAGCACTGGGCCCGGCCGTCGCGCGGCGGCCGCGCCTTGCCGCTGGCCGAGGCCTATTACCGGATCCCCGCCGCGGCCGGGGTCAATTCCAACATCGTCGACCTGGCGCGATGGATGCAGGCCCAGATGGGCCAGGCCCCGGCCGTGCTGCCCGCCGCGGTGCTGACCGACATCCAGCAGCCCCGCGTCGACACCAATCGGCCCTACGGCAATTCGCCCCTGGGGCGGACGCTGGACCATCCCGGCTATGGCCTGGGCATGCGCAGCTTCGGCTACAAGGGCCACCGCCTGGTCGGCCACAGCGGCGCGGTCGACGGTTATCGCTCGACCATGATGTTCGACCCGGCGACCAAGACCGGCGTGGTGATGCTGTGGAACAGCGACGGCAGCCTGCCTTTCAAGCTGCAGGCCGAGGTCTTTGACCTCTACTACCATCTGCCGTTCACCGACTGGCTCCAGCTGAAAGGCGACGATGCGGGTAACGGTGGCGCCCTGAGCGATCCGTAGGGACGCGAGCGCCGCCCCTATTCGAAACCCCGCATCGACCCCCATTCCTCGAACGGGGCTCGCCGCGATCGCCAGGTGTTCACGGCCGCCGTCTCGTCGCGATAGCCCAGGGCCATGCCGCAGAACAGCATGTGGTCGGCGGGCAGGTCCAGGAAGGTGGCGACCAGCCTGCCGTAGGCTGACCAGAATTCCTGGGCGCAGGTGTCCAGGCCCTGCTCGACGGCCAGCAGCATCAGGGTCTGCATGTACATGCCGATGTCGGACCATTGCGGCGGGCCGCAGTCGCGATGCACCGAGAAGAACAGGGCGACTGGCGCGCCGAAGAACTCGGCGTTCTTGGCGAACTGCTGCAGGCGGCCCAGCTTGTCCTCGCGCGGGATGCCCAGCGACGCGTAGAGGTCCTCGCCGACTTGGTAGCGGCGGGTGCGCAGGGGCTCCCACAGGTTGGGGGGATAGACGTGGTATTCCGGCTCGTCGCGGTCCATCAGCCGCGCCCCGACCAGGGCCTTGAGCTGGTTCAGCGGCTCGCCGGCCAGGGCGTGCACCACCCAGGGCTGGAGGTTGCCGCCCGACGGCGCGCGGCCGGCGGCTTCCAGCAACTGGCGGACCATGCCGCCGGGCGGCGGGTCGGACCTGAAGGCGCGAACCGACATTCGCCGTGCGACGGCTTCGGAAACGGTCCTGGACTGGGTCATCAAGGCCTCGCTAACGGCTGGGCGGCTATCCCCGCGACACTGGCTTGGCTAGCATCCGGCCGTAAGGTCAAGGCAAGCGGCGGAAAGGCGAGGGGGCGATCTGTGAAGGTGCTGGTGCGGAACATCCTGGTGGCCCTGTTCATCCTGCTGGTCGCCGGGCCGATCCTGACGGTGGTCGTCTATCGCTTCGTGCCGCCGCCGGCCACGCCGCTGATGGTCATCCGCCTGGCCGAGGGCAGGGGCTGGAACCACCACTGGCGGCCGATCGACGAGGTCTCGCCGGCCCTGCCGCGCGCGCTGATCGCCGCCGAGGACGCCCGGTTCTGCGACCACCATGGCTTCGACCTGGACGCCCTGCAGAAGGCCTACGAGAACAACGAGAAGGGCAAGAAGATCCGCGGCGGCTCGACCATCAGCCAGCAGACCGCCAAGAACGTCTTCCTGTGGCCGGGCCGTTCCTATGTTCGTAAAGGGCTAGAGGCCTATTTCACGGTGCTGATCGAGACGATCTGGGGCAAGAAGCGGATCATGGAGGTCTATCTGAACTCCATCGAGTACGGCCCGGGCATCTATGGCGCGGAGGCCGCGTCGCGGACCTACTTCAAGGTCGGCGCCGACAAGCTGACGCCGCTGCAGGCGGCGCGGCTGGCGGCGATCCTGCCCAGCCCGCTCAAATGGAAGGCGGTCAATCCGGGCCGCTACGTCAAGAAGCGCTCCAGCCGAATCGGCAAGGCCTCGGGCGCGGTGCGCCGGGGCGGCCTGGCGGCCTGCGTGGCTCAGGAGATCCCCTGATGATCGCACCCGGCCCCACCCTGGAAACCGCACGACTGATCCTGCGGCCGCCGGCCGCCGAGGACCTGGACGGCTGGGCCGAGCTGATGGCCGACGCCGAGGCGGCCCGCTTCATCGGCGGCCAGATGAGCCGGTCCCAGGCCTGGCGGATGATGGCCACCATGGCCGGCTCCTGGGCCCTGAACGGCTTTGGCATGTTCTCGCTGATCGAGAAGGCCACCGGCCAGTGGGTCGGCCGGATCGGTCCATGGCGCCCCGAGGGCTGGCCGGGGACCGAGGTGGGCTGGAGCCTGCATCCCCGCGCCCACGGCAAGGGCTACGCGGTGGAGGCGGCGACCGCGACCATGGACTGGGCCGTCGACCACCTGGGCTGGACGCGGCTGGTCCACTGCATCGACCCGGCCAACCTCGCTTCAATCAAGGTGGCTGAACGGATCGGCTCGCGCTTCCTGGAGGTCGGCCGCCTGCCCGAACCCTTCCAGGAGACGCCAGTCCATCTGTGGGGGCAGACGGCGGCGGACTGGAAGGCGCGGCGCTCTATCTAACCCGGCTCATCCCGGCATTCGCCGGGATGAGCGGATTTTTACTGGGAGTCCAACGGTCGCGCATAGGCGGCCCGGGCCCGGCCCGAGCGGACGAACACCCGGGTGATCCGCGGATCGATGGCCCGGATCCGCGTCGCGAAGTCGTCGGCGGCGTCCTCGATCTCGCCGGCGGTCAGGGCGTCGTGGAAGTCCAGGGTCACGCCCAGCAGGATCTCGCTGGGGCCCAGGTGCATGCTCAGCACCTCGGCCACGGTGTCGATGCGCGGATCGGCGGCCAGCATGCCGCGCACCGCCTCGACGATGCGGGGCGAGGCCGACTCGCCGGTCAGCAGGCTGCGGGTCTCGTTGGCCAGGAAGATCGCCACCCCCACCAGCAGCAGGCCGATCGCCACCGAGGCCGCGCCGTCGGCCCAGGCGATCCCGAACATCGCCGAACCCGCCACGCCCAGGGCCGCGATCGCCAGGCCGGCCAGGGCCGCGCCGTCCTCCAGCAGGACGGCGAAGATCGACGGGTCCTTGCTGCGGCGGATGGCGCGGAAGAACGGCGTGCCCTTGCGGACGACCTTGAACTCCTTCCAGGCCACAAGGAACGAGCCGCCCTCGAACAGCACGGCCAGGCCGATGACCAGGAAGTTGATCCAGGCGCGCTCGATCGGCTCGGGCCGGGCGATCTTCAGCACGCCCTCATAGATCGAGAAGGCCCCGCCCAGGGCGAAGATCAGCAGGGCCACCACGAAGGCCCAGAAATAGACCTCCATGCCGTAGCCGAACGGGTGGGTTTCGCTGGGCGGCTTGCGGGCGCGCGCCAGGCCCAGCAGCAGCAGGCCCTGGTTGCCGGTGTCGACGCTGGAATGGATGGCCTCGGTCAGCATGGCCGACGAGCCGGTCAGGGCGAAGGCGACGAACTTGGTGGCGGCGATGGCCAGGTTGCCGGCCAGGGCCGCGTAGACCACGGTGGTCGAGCTGTTGTGGGTTCCCGTCGCGGCCATGCGGGCCGAACGCGGCGGACCGGGCAGCCGTTCCTCAGGGGGGCGTTCCTCTGGGGCGGCCTCAGGGCCTGTCGACGGCGAAGCGGATGATGCTGGCGTTCTTGTCGTCGGCGACCCAGATGGCGCCGTCGGCGGCGACGGTGATCCCGACGGGCGTCCCCTGCGGCCGCACGCCCTCGGCCCGGCCCCAACCCGGCGTCAGCACCTGGGCCTGGGCGGCGGGGCCGGCGCCGAACGGCCGCGAGCCGCTGGGATAGGTCGGATAGGTCGCCTTGGACCGCGTCAACGGAACGCCCTGGGCGTCGACCGCGAAGGCGACTAGGCGGCCGCCGGTCGAGCGATAGCCATGCCAGCTCATCAGCAGCTTGCCCTTGAGACCGGGGAACATCGCGGCTTGGTACCAGGTCATGGCCAGTGGGGCGACGTGGGGCGGCAGCAGGGCGGCGGGCGGGGTGTGGGCGGCCGAGGCGCAGTCCATGGCTCCGGCCCAGCCGGGCGTCGGCGTGGTCAAGTCCTGGCAATAGGGCCAGCCGTAGTGCCGGCCCGCCTCGATGCGGTTGACCTCCTCGAACGGACTCCAGCGGTCGTCGAAGTCGTAGCTGTTCTCGGCCTGCAGCACCGTTCCCGACGGATGCACCGCCAGGGCCACCGAGTTGCGCAGGCCGCGCGCCAGCATCGTGAACGTCGGCTCCCAGCGGCCCGGGGCGAGGCGGGCGTAGCGGCGGATCCCGGCCGTGGCCTCCTGGCCTTCCGACTGGTCGCAACGGTCGGTCCCGACCCGCGCGCCGTTGGCGTCCAGGCACTGGTCCGACGGCGCGCCGACATTGACCAGCAGGGCGCCGTCGGCGGCGAACACGAACTGCGACAGCGGGTGGCGGTTGTCGTGCAGCTTGTTGTCCGGCAGGCCGGTGATCACGTCCTGGACCGTGGCGGCCGGGTCGGGCGCGCGCGGGTCGAAGCGGAAGATCCGGCTCATCTCGCCGACATAGGCCAGGCCGTCGGGACCGATCGCCAGGCCGTGCGGCAGCGACAGGCCGGTCAGCAGGGGCTGCAGTTGCACGGTCTGGCCGGGCGCGGCGGTCAGCTTCCAGATCACGCCGCGCGGGCGGGTCCAGTCGGCGAGGTCGGCGACCAGCCAGGTCTGCCCGTCCAGCTGGACCAGGGTGCGGGGCAGGCGCAGCTGGCGGTCGGCGAAGGCCCCGGGGACCGGGCCGAGCACCAGGCCGGCGCACATCCCCGCCGCGGTGTCGATCGGCAGCCGAGGCCAGCCGTCACAGGTTCCTTCGACCTTGTAGCCGACGCGCGGCGCAGCTTGGGCGGCGAGCGGGGCCGCGCCCAAGCCCAAGACCGAGCCCAGGGCCAAGCCCAGCACCAAGGCGATCCTCGCTCGCACCATGTCGTCGCCCCCGTCCGCTCAGGGGCCACGATCTAGCGTTGCAATGCGCCTGAGGAAAGGGCGTCAGACCCGATTGTAGGGATACCGGTCGCGGATCATCCGCTGGAAGAACCGGCCCTTCGACGGGGCCCGTTCGAAGGCCTCGGTCACCCGGGGCGGCACCCCGACATAGACGTATTCGTCGCCGTCGATGAAGGTGACGAACAGCTTGCCGTGCTCGGGCTCGTAGTCGATTCGCCGGATCGCCGTGGAGTCGACACGCATGGCTCAGGATCTCCGCATGGGGGTCGTCTGACAGAAGAGCGCGCGCCGCGTGGGGCGGTTCCCCGGGGATCGCCGGGCGCCCGTTTAGGGTGCAAACCGACGCGAACTGGGGTGTAGTCCGTCGAACGAAGGCTCCGCTTCACGTGAGCCGGGGGGAGAAGCGCACATGCAACCGCATTCCTGGGTCGCGATCGTCACGATCGCCGCTTTGCTGGTCTATGTCTGGATGGCCGCCCGCATCGGCCGGGCCCGGCGCAAGTGCGGCATCCAGGCGCCGACCATGACCGGCGATCCGGTTCTCGAACGCCACATCCGCGTGCAGGCCAACACCCTGGAATGGCTGCCGCTGTTCCTGCCGTCGCTGTGGCTGTTCGCGATCTACTGGAGCGACCTGGTCGCCGTGATCCTCGGCGGAATCTGGATCATCGGGCGCATCGTCTACGCCCTGGGCTATGTGGCCGACCCGGGCAAGCGCGAGGTCGGGTTCATCATCCAGGCCCTGGCGACCGCGGTCCTGCTGTTCGGCGCCTTGGGGCGCGTCATCTGGATGCTCGTCACGCTCGGGGCCTAGCCGCCCGCTGGCCGGGCGGGCGAGGCTTGGCTATGAGGGGCCGGCCATGACCCTGCCCGTTGATCCCGCCCGCTACAGCGCCTTCCTGGTGACGATGTTCGTCATGGCCATCACCCCAGGGCCGGCCAACCTGTTCGCCATCGCCACCGGCATGCAGAAGGGCAAGGGCGCGGCCTTGCTGGGCGTGGTCGGCATGAACACCGCCACCCTGGTCTGGTTCGGCTGCTCGGCCCTGGGACTGGGCGCGCTGATCATCGCCTTCCCCAAGGCCTTCCACCTGCTGGCCCTGGCCGGGGCGGCCTATCTGGTCTGGCTGGGGCTGAAGTCGATCGGGTCGGCCCTGAAGGACCTCGGCGGTGAGGGCGAGCCCCACCGGTCGTTCCGCATGGGCCGCTCGGCGTTCCGCGACGGCTTTACCGTGCAGATCGCCAATCCCAAGATCCTGCTGTTCTTCACCGCGGTGCTGCCGCCGTTCATCGACGTCCAGCGGCCGCTCGCGCCGCAACTTTTGATGTTCGCCGCCGCCACCATCGGCATGGACCTGATCAGCATGAGCAGCTACGGCCTGGGCGGGGCGGCGCTGGCCTCGCGGATGACCGAACCGGGGTTCCGCAAGGGGTTTGCGGTCGTGGTCGGGGTCTTGCTGATCACCGCCGCGGGACTGATCGTCGCGCGCGGCTGATCTCATCGCTGAAACGCATTCGCCTTGGCGAAACCACAAAGCTGGGCCATGCATTAGGCTGATGGGACGAAACGAGTCTTTTCGCCAAGATTCCGAGTAAAGGAATGCGCCATGACTAAACGCAAGACCATAGGCGGCAAGGCCGGAATGGTCGCGGCCGTGGCGCTCGCCGCCCTCCTGACGGCCTGCGCCACCGCCACCCCCTACCAGCCGAACGTCCGCGGCCAGCAGGCGACGGGCGGTTTCTCCGAGCAGCGTCTCGAAGGCGACCGCTATCGGGTGACCTTCGCCGGCAACAGCCTCACCTCGCGGGAAACCGTCGAGCGCTATCTGCTGTACCGGGCCGCCGAGCTGACCACCCAGCAGGGCTATGACTGGTTCGAGACGGCCGACCGCCGCACCGACCGTGACGCCCGCACCGTGATCGACGGCGACCCCTTCGGCCGACCGTTCGGCTATTACGGCGGCGGCTACGGCTATTGGCGCCCGGCCTGGCGCTATTACGGGCCCCGCTATGGCGGCTGGCGCGCCTGGGATCCCTACTGGGGCGACCCCTTCTTCGATCGCACCGAAGTCCGCACGATCGAGAAGTTCGAGGCCAGCGCCGAGATCGTGATGCACAAGGGGCGCAAGCCGTCGGGCGATCCGCGGGCCTATGACGCTCGCGAGATCATGGCCAACCTGGCGCCCAGCATCCAGCGCCCGGCGCCGAAGTAGCGACCTTCCTTCTCCCCTTGCGGGAGAAGTTGTCGGCCTAGCCGACGGATGAGAGGTCGAAAGACAGAGCCGCCGCGAGCAGCCGAAAGGCCGGTCGCGGCGGTTGTCGTTTTGAGAGACCCCCCATCCGACCCGTTGCGCGGGCCACCTTCTCCCGCAAGGGGAGAAGGAAGCGCTCCCTATCGCGGGGCCATGCGGATGCCGCCGTCCAGGCGCACGTCCTCGCCGTTGAAATAGCCGCAGGTGATCATGGTCAGGGCCAACTGGGCGTATTCCTCGGGATTGCCCAGGCGCTTGGGGAACGGCACCGAGGCGGCCAGGGCGGCCTTCACGTTCTCGGGCGCGCCGTTCATCAGCGGCGTGTTGAAGATCCCCGGCAGGATGGTGTTGACCCGAACGCCGTCGTTCATCAGGTCGCGGGCGATCGGCAGGGTCATGCCGATGACGCCGCCCTTCGAGGCCGAATAGGCGGCCTGGCCGACCTGGCCGTCCTCGCCCGCCACGCTGGCGGTGTTGACGATCGCGCCGCGCTCGCCGTCCTCCAGCGGCTCCAGGTCCAGCATGCCCTTGGCCGACTTGGCGATGCAGCGGAACGTGCCGACCAGGTTGATCTGGATGATCATGTTGAAGGCGTCGAGCGGGAAGTGCCGGGCCTCGCCGGTGGCCTTGTCGCGGCTGGCCGTCTTGATGGCGTTGCCGGTGCCGGCGCAGTTGACCAGGACACGCTCCTGGCCGTGGGCCGCGCGGGCCTTGGCGAAGCCGGCGTCAACGTCCTCGTCGGAGGTGACGTTGACCTTGCAGAACACGCCGCCGATCTCCCGGGCGACCGCTTCGCCCTTGGCCTCGTTCATGTCGAAGATGGCGACCTTTACGCCCTGGGCGGCCAGGGCGCGGGCGGTGGCTTCGCCGAGACCCGAGGCGCCTCCGGTGACGACGGCGGCGACGGTGCTATCGAGTTTCATGGACGTTTCCTCAGAGCCTGCGTTTAATTGGACCTTGAGGAGCGGTTTACCCCGATGAGCGCAGACGCCAAACCATCCCCCGACGTCAACCCGAAGGGCGTCGACCCCGAAGCGAACGCCCGCGAGGTGCTGGATCCGAAGAAGGCCCTCGTGCCCGCCACGGTGAAGGTCAATGAGCAGCGCGTGGCGCGGGGCTTCTGGCCGAAGATCCGCAAGGTGGCCGCCAAGGTCCCGTTCGCGGCCGACGCCCTGTCGCTGTGGTGGTGCGCCAAGGATCCCACCACGCCGACCGCCGCCAAGGGCATGATGCTGGCGGCCCTGGCCTATTTCGTGCTGCCGACCGACGCCATCCCGGATGTGCTGCCGGCCATCGGCTTCACCGACGACGCCGCCGTCATCGCGGCCCTGATCGCCATCGTCGGCAAGAACCTCAAACCCCGCCACAAGGACGAGGCCCGGACCTTCCTCGCCAAGCTGGGTGCGGATGACTGACCTTCGGCTGTGGGCCGTGGCCGGGCTCTGCGCGGTGCTGTACGGCCTGGTCCTGGTTCAGCGGCCGCCGTCGTTCCTGCGGACCCTGGTCAAGACGCTCGCCGTGGGGGCGCTGTCGGTGCTGGCCTATCTGGAGGGCGGCGGGCCGGGGCTGGCGATCGCCCTGGCCCTGTGCGCGCTCGGCGACGCCTTCCTCGCCGGCGATCCCAAGCGCTGGCTGCCGTTCGGCCTGGCCGCCTTCCTGGCGGGCCATGGGGTCTATGTCGTGCTGTTCTGGCGCGAGCGAGGTCCGGCCGGGGCGGCGTTCTGGATCGCCGCGCCCCTGGTCGTCCTGGCCGCCGCGACCCTGCTGGCGAGGCTTTGGACGTCGCTGGGCGCCTTGAAGCCGGCCGTCGTCCTCTATGTTCTGGCCATCGTCGCGATGGTCTCGACGAGCTTGCTGCTGCCGCGCCTGGGCTGGCCGGCCACCGTCGGAGCCCTGGCCTTCATGGCCTCCGACGCCATCCTGTCGTTCGACCTGTTCAAGGGCGCCAAGCTGGCCGGCTCGCCCCGCCTGACGGCCTGGGCGGTGTGGTTCCTGTACTTCGTCGGCCAGGCGATGATCACCTGGGGGATGTTGCGCTAGCAGCTTTGGCCCGCCGACGTCGCCCCCCGCCGTGTCAGTGCGCGCCCAGCATGTCCGGCGTCACCGCCTCTAGATCCGCTGCGCCTGTCGTCACCGCCGCCAGCTGCCCTGGCACGCTGGCCAGCACGGCCTCGCCATAGACCCGCGCCAGCGTCAGCCGCAGGCCCTCGGGTTCGGCCAGGGCGCCCTTGGCCAGCATCCAGCCGCCGACCGTGTCGCCCAGCAGCTTCAGATAGGCCGTCGCGCCAGAAAGGGCGTCGGGTATGGCCCGGGCCCGGCGCTCGATCAGCCAGGCGGTGGCGGAACCGGCCGCGTCCAGCGCCGCCTTGAAACGCAGGGCGAAGCCGCCCAGCGCGCCGCCGGCGGCCTCAAGCGCTTCCTGGGTGTCGCGCATGTCGTCCATCAGGTCGGCGATCGCCTGGCCTTCCGACAGGGGGAGCTTGCGGCCGATCAGGTCGATGGCCTGGATGCCGTTGGCGCCCTCGTAGATCGGGGCGATGCGGGCGTCGCGATAGTGCTGGGCCGCGCCGGTCTCCTCGATGAAGCCCATGCCGCCGTGCACCTGCACGCCCTGGGAGGCGACCTCGACGCCGACGTCGGTGGACCAGGCCTTGGCGATCGGGGTCAGCAGTTCCTCACGCAGCTTGGCGGTCGCGCGCTCTTCCTCGGTGGCGGCGTGGGTGGAGAGGTCGGCGGCCACGGCCGTGGACAGGCAGATCCCACGCGCCGCCTCGATCTTCGCCTTCATCAGCACCAGGGTCCTGCGGATGTCGGGATGGTCGTAGAGCCGCGAGGGATGGGCTCCGGTCCAGGCCGAGCGGCCTTGCGTCCGCTCCAGCGAGAAGTCCAGCGCCTGCTGGTAGGCCCGCTCGGCGATGGCGGTCCCCTGGGCGCCGACCTGCAGCCGCGCGGCGTTCATCATCGTGAACATGTGAGCCAGGCCCTGGCCCAACTGGCCGACCAGTTCGGCCTTGGCCCCCTCGTACAGCATCACGCAGGTCGGCGAGCCGTGGATGCCCAGCTTGTGCTCCAGTCCGCCGACCCGCAGGGCGTTGGCCGCGCCCGGGCCGCCGGCCTCGTCGACCAGAACCTTGGGAGCCAGGAACAGCGAGATGCCCTTGACGCCGGGCGGGGCGTCGGGCGTGCGGGCCAGCACCAGGTGCAGGATGTTGTCGGCCGCGTCGTGGTCGCCCCAGGTGATGAAGATCTTCTGGCCCGACAGGCTGTAGCCGCCGTTCCCGTCCGGCGTGGCCATCGTCGTCAGGGCGCCCAGGTCCGAGCCGGCCTGGGGCTCGGTCAGGTTCATGGTCCCGGTCCATTCGCCCGACACCAGGCGAGGCAGGTAGAGCGACTTCTGGCGGTCTGAGCCGTGGTGGGTCAGGGCCTCGATGGCGCCCAGGCTCAGCATCGGGCACAGGCCGAACGCCATGTTGGCGGCCTGGACCATTTCCAGCACCGCCACCTCCAGGGTTTTCGGCAGGCCCTGGCCGCCGTGCTCGGGCGCGGCCGCCAGGCTGGTCCAGCCGTCCTGGGCGAACCGGTGGTAGGCGTCGGCGAAGCCCGGCGCGGTGCGGACGACACCGTTTTCGAGCTTCGCGCCGACCAGGTCTCCGCCTCGGTTCAGCGGGGCCAGCACCTCGCTGGCGAACGCTCCCGCCGCCTCGAGCACCGCGCTGACCGTGTCGGCGTCGGCCTCCGGGAAGGCGGTCGCCAGGCGGTCGAACCCGGCCACGTGCTTCAGGGCGAAGGCGAGGTCGCGGCCGGGCGCGCGGTAGGTCATGGGACGTGTCCGATCTGGCGGCGGATAGGTGAACTTCGTTTAGATGCCGCGACGCCCCCTGCAAAGTCGATTGGATCACGGCTTCGTGAAGGGCGGTCCCTTCCGCGCCGGGCCAAGCTTCCTAAGTTGGGGGATCAGCAACTGCTGTTATTACAGTTTGGAGACTGTCCCCATGAACCGCCGCATCGCCTCCTCGCTCTTTAGGGGCGCCTTCCTGGCCGGCGCTCTTCTGACCGCGTCCGCCGCCCTGCCGGTCGTGGCCTCCGCCCAGGTCGCGAGCGATCCGGCCGCCGCGCCCGCCGGAACCTGGACGCTCGACAAGCGCCACGCCAGCCTGACGATGAAGGTCACGCACTTCGGCACGTCGCACTACACCTTCCGCTTCGCCCAGGGCGCCATCGACGGTTCGTACGCCTACGACCCGGCCAAGCCGCTGGACACCAAGGTGTCGATCACCATTGACGCCACCAAGGTCGACACCGGCCTGCCGGACTTCGACAAGGAAATCGGCACGGACGCGAAGTTCTTCAACGGGACCCAGTATCCGAAGATCACCTTCGTCTCGACCAAGGTCGAGCCGGGCAAGCTGACCGGCGACTTGACCTTCCGCGGCGTGACCAAGCCGGTCACCCTGGACGTCAAGTACAACGGCTACGCCAAGACCCCGTTCGGCTCGCAGATCATGGGCTTCTCGGCCACCGGCAAGATCAAGCGCTCGGACTTCGGCTTCACCCACCTCGTGCCGATGGTCAGCGACGACGTCGACCTGGCGATCGAAGCTGAGTTCAATCCGAAGAAATAAGCTAGACCTCCTCATCCTGAGGCGCCCGCGCGGCGGGCCTCGAAGGACGCACGGCTTTCACGCTGCGTCCTTCGAGGCTCGACCAAAGGGTCGAGCCCCTCAGGAAGAGGCGCGCTAATGGATCTGCTAAGACCCGACCCGAGACGAGGACGACCATGACCGCCGAAGCGCCTATCGAGACCCCTTCGGCGGGTCGCCCCGTCCGGTACACGACCGTCGCCGTCGTCCTGCACTGGCTGATCGCCGCCGCCATCGTCTTCCAGATTATCCTGGGCTGGCGGATGGGCGACGAGCCCAAGGGGCCGGCCACCTACGCCATCTTCCAACTGCACAAGTCGATCGGGATCACCATCCTGCTGCTCAGCCTGGCGCGTCTGGCCTGGCGGCTGTTCCATCGGCCGCCGCCGCATCCGGTCACCCAGGCCCGCTGGGAGACGATCGCCTCCAAGATCGTGCACGCGGGCTTCTACGTGATCATGATCGGCCTGCCGCTGACCGGCTGGATCATCGTCTCGGCCAGCCGGCTGACCATCCCGACCGTGCTGTATGGCGCGATCCCCTGGCCGCACCTGCCGTTCCTGCCCGAGCTGGCGGCCGGTCCCAAGCACCTGTGGCACGAGATCGGCGAGAACGCCCACGGCCTGCTGGTCAAGCTGACCTACGGCCTGTTGGCCCTGCACCTGGGGGCGGTGGCCAAGCACCAGATCCTCGACCGCGACGCGGTATTGGGCCACATGGCGCCGGGCGCCAAGCCCGGCTGGCTGGAGCCGCGCGCCTGGCTGGCCGCCGCCGGCCTGGTCGCCGTGGTCTTCGCCGGCTACGCCTACAGGCCGGCGCTGAAGGCCAAGGCCCCGGCCGCCCCGGCAGACATCGCCGACGCCCAGGCCGGCACGCCCAGCGCCGAGCCCGCCGCCCCGGCCGAGGCCGCCACGGCCGCCCCGACCCCGATCACGCCGCCGGCCGAAACCGTCGCCCCGGCCGCGCCGGAGACGGCCCTGAAGGATCCCGTCGCCTGGGCCGTGGCCAAGGGCTCGACCCTGAACTTCACCGCCAGCTGGGCCGGCGACGCCATCGAGGGCCAGTTCAAGCGCTGGACGGCCGACATCCTGTTCTCGCCCGAGGCGCTGGACCGCTCCAAACTAACCGTCAGCATCGACATGGGCTCGGCCGCCACCGGCGACGACCAGCGCGATTCCAGCCTGCCCAGCGGGGACTTCTTCGACACGGCCGCCCATCCCAAGGCGACCTTCACGGCCAGCAAATTCCGCAAGACCGGCGAAGGCAAGTTCGTCGCCGACGGGACGCTGGACCTGCGCGGCGTCAAGAAGCCGGTCAGCCTGCCCTTCACCCTGAAGATCGATGGCGACACGGCCACGGCGCGCGGTGTAACCACCCTGGACCGGACGGCGTTCGGGGTTGGACAGGGCGAATGGGCGTCTACGGATCAGATCGGCGGCAAGGTGAAGGTCAACTTCGCCATCACAGCCAAGCGGAAATAGCGGCCGCCGCCCGGGCGCTGGCGGACGGCGCCCTGGTGCTGCTGCCGACCGAGACGGTCTACGGCCTGGGCGCCGACGCCGCCAACCCCGCGGCCGTGGCCGCGATCTTCGAGGCCAAGGGCCGCCCGCGCTTCAACCCGCTGATCGCCCATGTCCACGACGCGGAGACCGCGGCCCGCATCGCCGTCTTCGACGACCGCGCCCTGGCGCTAGCCGCCGCCTTCTGGCCGGGACCGCTGACGATCGTCGCCCCGATCCGCGACGTGGCCGCCGTCTGCGACCTGGCCCGGGCGGGACTGGACACCGTGGCCATCCGCGTGCCGAGTCATCCGCTGTCGCGCGCCGTGCTGGCCGCGTTCGGCGGGCCGGTGGTCGCGCCGTCGGCCAACCGCTCGGGCCGGCCCAGCCCGACCACCTTCGCCGACGCCTTCGCCGAGACCGGCGACAAGGCCGCCGCCGCCCTGGACGGCGGACCCTGCGCGGTGGGCCTGGAATCCACCGTCGTCGCCGTGCTCGACGGTCCGGTCCGCCTGCTGCGCCCTGGCGCCGTGACCAGGGCCCAGCTGGAGGCGGTGGTGGGACCGCTGGCCCCGGCCGACGACGACGCCAAGCGCTCGCCCGGCCGCCTGGCCCTGCACTACGCGCCCGACGCGCCCGTGCGGATCGAGGCGACCGCGCCGCGCGAGGGCGAGGCGTTCCTGGCGTTCGGGCCGTGGCCGACGGGGGAGGGGGTGTTCAACCTCAGCCCCTCGGGCGATCTCGCGGAGGCGGCGGCTAAGCTGTTCGCGTTCATGCGCGCCGCCGACCGGACCAGGCCCGCCGGCATCGCCGTCGCCCCGATCCCGGACGAGGGCCTGGGCGAGGCGATCAACGACCGTCTGAGACGGGCGGCCGGGTTCGTGGGATAAGAGCCGATGAAATTCCGCATCATGTACCTCGAAGACAAGTCCAAGGGCCTGAACGGTCCGGCCCGGATCGGGCGGGTCAGGCTCTCCAAGACCGGCGAGACCCTCTACTACGCCGGCCGCACCTTCGAGGCGCTGCGGAACTCGGGCCTGAAGGCCAATTTCAGCGACGCCGAGACCGGCCAGCCCTTCTGGATCGCCAAGGCCCGCAAGGGCGGCGACGACCGGCTCTACAAGGGCGCGGGCGATCCGCCGGTGATCGACGACGACGTGCGCGAGGAATACTGGCGCGACGTCCGGGGCATGCCGGATCCGGTGGGGGGCTAGGATCCGCGGACGACGGCGAGATGAGCGCCCGGGAGCCGCCCTCGTCCTTCGACAAGCTCAGGATGAGGGCTACTGTTGCGACGTCGGCACTCGAATTCCTCATCCTGAGCTTGTCGAAGGACGAGGCATTCGCGTCGTGACGCCTAGGAGCCATGGCCCCTAGTCCAGCGCCGAGCGGACGTCGGTCAGCGGAAAGTCGTCGCCTTTGTAGAGCAGGGGCGCGTCCAGCGACTTGGCCAGGGCGTAGGCGAAGCAGTCGGCCAGATTCAGGCGGGCGGGATGGCGGTCCTTGCCGAACTGGAGATAGGCTTCGAGCGCAGCCGCTTCTATCGCGGGCTCGCGCGCGACCTGGACACGGTAGGCGGTGAGCCAGGCGCCGATCGTGTCGCGCGAGGTGAACAGCTTGTGCGTGGTCAGCACGACGCCTGTCTCGACGTAGTTCATAGGCGAGATCAGGATTTCGTTGGCGGCTTCCAGGGCGTGGATAAACGGGCCTCGGTCTGGCTCGCGCAAGGCGATGGCGACCAGGGCCGAGCTATCGACGACAAGCCTCATTCGTCGTCCAGGCCAGGGATCTCGTTAATCTCGTCGAAGTCGGCCTTGGTGATCGGCGGGATGAGACCGGCGCGCGCTTCCGGCGTCAGGTATTTCCAGGTGATCGCGTCCATTTCCGCGACGCTGCGCGGCTTGTGGCGTGGAGCCGCTGCGCGTTTGGCCTCCAACCGCTCCTTCACCGCGACTTCGACGGCGGTGGTCAGGCTCTCGCCGGTCAGTTCGGCCAGTTCGCGCACCGCGCGTTCGGCCTCGGGGTTCTTGATTAGGATGCCCATGCCGGTCTCCGTATAGACGGCAGTATATACTGACAGCGACCGCCCAGAAAGCGTATCCTCCCCGCCCATGACCAAGCCTGTTCCCGCCGACACCCTGTCCCGCCTGAAGGCCGTGCTCGGCGAAGGCGGGTGGAGCCAGGATCCCGACCGCCTGGCCCCCAAGCTGCAGGAATGGCGCGGCCGCTGGACCGGCCAGACGCCGCTGCTGGCCCTGCCCCGCTCCACGGCGCAGGTCGCGGCGGTGGTCGGCGTCTGCGCGGCCGACGGCGTGGCCATCACTCCGCAGGGCGGCAACACCGGCCTGGTCGCCGGCCAGATCCCGCGCGGAGAGATCCTGCTCTCGACCGAGAAGCTGACGGCCGTGCGCGACGTCGACGCCTTCGACGACGTGATGGTGCTGGAGGCGGGGGTGACCCTGGCCAGGGCCCACGAGGTCGCCCTGTCGGTCAACCGCCGCTTCCCGCTGAGCCTGGCCTCGGAGGGCTCGTGCACGATCGGCGGCCTGGCCTCGACCAATGCCGGCGGCACGGCGGTGCTGCGCTATGGCGTGATGCGCGACCAGATCCTGGGGATCGAAGCGGTGCTGCCCAACGGCGAGGTCTGGAACGGCCTCAAGCGGCTGCGCAAGGACAACACCGGCTATGACCTCAAGCACCTGCTGATCGGGGCCGAGGGCACGCTGGGGATCATCACCGCCGCCAGCCTGAAGCTCTATCCGCGGCTGGCCTCGCGCTGCGTGGCCATCGCCGCCGTCGCCACGCCGCACGACGCCATCGCCCTGCTGGCCCGGGCCAAGGACGAGACCGGGGGCGCGGTCGAGGCCTTCGAGCTGATGAGCCGCCTGGGCGTGGCCTTCGCCCTGAAGAACATCCCCGGCCTGCGCGAACCGCTGGCGGCGGTGCACCCCTGGTACGTGTTGGTCGAGACCGCCTCGGGCGAACCCGGCGCGGCCGAGGCGGCCATGGAACGGCTTCTCGCCGGGGCGCTGGAGCGCGGCCTGATCCAGGACGCGGCTGTCGCGCAATCCGACGCCCAGGCGCACGCCTTCTGGGCGGTGCGCGAAAACCAGTCCGGCGGCCAGAAGCCCGAGGGCGCGGCCTGGAAGCACGACGTCTCGGTGCCCGTCTCCAAGGTCGCCGACTTCATCGACCAGGCCACGGCGGCGGTGGAGGGGCTGTCGCCCGGCGTGCGGGTCGTGGCCTTCGGCCATGTCGGCGACGGCAACGTCCACTACGACGTGCTGCGGCCGGACGGCGGTTCGGACGACGCTCATGACACCCTGCGCGACGCGGGCGCGCGGATCGTCCACGACATCGTCGCGGCGATGGACGGCTCGATCAGCGCCGAGCACGGCCTGGGGACGATGAAGTCGGCCGAGGCCCTGCGCTACAAGAGCGCCGTCGAGATCGAGGCCCTGCGCGCCATCCGCGCGGCCCTGGACCCGACGCGGATCATGAACCCGCGCGTGCTGTTCTAGCGTTCGGACCGGGTTCTAAGCCGCGCCGTCCGTCTGCTTCGCCGCCAGGGCCGCCTTCCGGGCGCGCCGGACGCTGACGCACACGAAGATCGAGGCCAGGGCGCCGACCGGGATCGTGGCCTTGTAGAAGCCGGGCTGCTGGCCCGGACCCAGCAGGTTGATCGCCATAGGCAGGAAGCCCCACTCGCCCGTCGAGGCCCGCATCCAGAACGCCCCGATGCCGACGAAGCACAGCACCGCCCAGGCGATGCGCCACTTCAGCCCCGGCGTGCGGATCACCAGGAACAGGCCCACGAACATCACCAGCGGGCAGGTCAGGGCGGCCAGGAGGCCAAGAAGCGGGGGCATCGGTCATGGTCCGGCGAAAGGGCGGGCAACATCGCGGCGGGCGGGCCCATTGTCCAGCCTCGCACTAGCCCTGGCCGTCCTGAGCCTCTATCTGCACCGCCATGCTGATGGTCATCTCTCCCGCCAAGTCGCTGGACTTCACCGCGCCCGACGAGGTCCTGCCGCTCACCACGCCAGAGCTGAAGCCCCAGATCGCGGAGCTGGCCAAGGCGACGCGCAAGCTGACGGTCGCCGACCTGCGCCGGCTGATGCACATCTCCGAGAAGCTGGCGGTGCTGAACCATGCGCGTTTCCAGGACTTCGACGCCCAGGTCGAGGACGGCCTGCAGGCGGTGATCGCCTTCAACGGCGACGTCTATGCCGGGCTGAACGCCCGCGAGCTGGATCGTCCGGCCCTGGACTGGGCCCAGGACCACCTGCGGATCCTGTCGGGCCTGTATGGCGTGCTGCGGCCGCTGGATGCCCTGCAGGCCTACCGCCTGGAGATGGGCACGCGGCTGAAGACCAAGCGTGGCGCCAACCTCTACGACTTCTGGGGCGAGACCATCGCCAAGACCCTCAATGTCGCCGCCCAGGAGCACACTGACCCGACCCTGGTGAACCTGGCCAGCCAGGAATATTTCGGCGCCGTCGACGCCAAGGCCCTCAAGCTGCCGACCGTGACCTGCCACTTCAAGGAAGAGAAGGGCAACACCCTGCGGGTGCTGGGCTTCTTCGCCAAGAAGGCCCGCGGCCGCATGGCCAGGTTCGCGATCGACAACCGGATCGACCGGGCCGACGACCTCAGGGCCTTCGACCTGGACGGCTACCGCTACCGCGCCGACCTCTCGACCCCGGCAGACTGGGTTTTCGCTCGCCTCCAGCCCTGAATTCATCTATCGGTGAAATTATATAGGCTGCGCTGATCGCCGGTGTACTTGGGCGAGCGCCAGCTGTATGTTGCGCTGCAACATGGTGTGCGGTGAGCGCAAGGAGAGGCCGATGGCCGTGGATTTCGGTTTGCAGGGGCAGGTCGCGATCGTGACCGGTTCGACCAGCGGCATTGGCCACGCCATGGCCGACGCCTTGGCCGCACAGGGCGTCAACATCGTCCTCAATGGCCTGGGCGAGATGACCGCCATCGAGAAGACCCGCGCCGCCCTGGCCGAGAAGCATGGCGTCGAGGTGCTCTACAACGGCGCCGACATGACCAAGCCCGGCCAGATCGCCGAGATGGTGGCCGCGGCCAAGGCCGAGTTCGGCGAGCTGGACATCCTGGTCAACAACGCCGGCGTCCAGCACGTGGCCCCGATCGAGGACTTCCCGGTCGACCAGTGGGACCTGATCATCGCCATCAACCTGTCGTCAGCCTTCCACGCCACGCGCGCGGCCGTGCCGATTATGAAGGAGCAGGGGCGCGGACGGATCGTCAACATCGCCTCGGCCCACGGTCTGGTCGCCTCGCCGTTCAAGAGCGCCTATGTGGCCGCCAAGCACGGCATCCTGGGCCTGACCAAGACCGTCGCGCTGGAGACCGCCACCTTCGGGATCACCTGCAACGCCATCTGCCCGGGGTTCGTGAAGACCCCGCTGGTCGAGGCCCAGATCGTCGACCAGGCCAAGGCCCGGGGGATCTCGGAAGAGGCGGTGATGAAGGACGTGATCCTGGCCGCCCAACCGACCAAGCAGTTCGTCACCTTCGACCAGTTGAACGGCATGCTGCTGTACCTGGTTTCCGACGCGGGGGCCTCGGCCAACGGCGCGGCCTTCAGCATCGACGGCGGCTGGACGGCGCAGTAGCGGTCATCGCGCCGGGGACATGCCCTTGCGGCGTGTCGCCTGATCAGGCTCGGTGATTTCTGATGGGGACACGCCGCAAGGGCATGTCCCCGGCCATGGATCGAGAACGCCCCATGCCCATCCCGCCGTTCAAGAAGAAGCCTTCCGGTCCCCGGCCCATCGCCCTGGCCCTGCAGGGCGGCGGCTCGCACGGGGCGTTCGAGTGGGGCGTGCTGGACCGCCTGCTCGAGGAGGAGCACCTGGAGATCCAGGCGGTGACCGCCGCCTCGGCCGGGGCGATGAACGCCGTCTGCCTGGCCCAGGGGCTGATCGACGGCGGCCGCGACGGGGCCAAGGCTCGGCTCGAACGGTTCTGGAAGCAGGTCAACCGCAACGGCGGCCGCAACGTGTTCGGCGACACCAGCATCTGGACCAACGCCTTCGCCGGCGGGGCCGACTGGCTCAAGAACAGCCCCGGCTGGCGGCTGGCCGAGACCTTCGCCCTGTCGATGAGCCCCTACGAGTTCAATCCGTTCAACCTGAACCCGCTGCATGACGCCCTGGAAGGCGAGATCGATTTCAAGGCCCTGCGCGAGCGATCGCCGATCAAGCTGTACATCGCCGCCACCCAGGTGCGCACCAGCCGGTCCAAGGTGTTCCGCGAGACCGAGCTGACCGCCCGCCACATCCTGGCCAGCGCCTGCCTGCCCCAGGTGTTCCAGGCGGTGGAGATCGACGGCGAGCCCTACTGGGACGGCGGGTTCCTGGCCAATCCGCCGCTGTGGCCGCTGTTCTACGACGATACGCCCGACGACATCCTGCTGGTCAGCCTCAACCCGTTCGTCCGCGACGAGACGCCCAAGACGCCGGGCGAGATCATGGACCGGCTGAACGAGATCACCTTCAACGCCGCCCTGGCCAGCGAGCTGCGGGCCATCGGCTTCGTACAGAAGCTGCTGGACGAAGGCCTGCTGAAGGACAACGCCCGCGGCCGCTACCGGCGGATGCTGATGCACGCCATCACCGCCGACAACGCCCTGGCCGACCTGTCGCTGGGCAGCAAGTTCGACACCGAATGGGGCTTCCTGACCGACCTTCGGGAGCGCGGATACAAGGCCGCCGACGACTGGCTGGGCCATTGCCTGACCCAGGTCGGGGTCAGTTCCAGCCTGGACCTGAGGGCGGGGTTTCCGTGATGAGGTCGGGGACAGGCGCATGCGCCTGTCCCCGGTCGCCGTATCCCCAACGGCTTGACGCGGTCCGAACGGAGCGTATCTGACGCCCATGTCTCGCGCTTCCGCCGCCGTCGCTCCTGCAGCTTCCGAGTTCCCTGTCCCCACCGTCGGCGTCGTGTGCCTGCGTGGCGACCATGTGCTGCTGATCAAGCGCGGCACGCCGCCGCGCCTGGGCCAGTGGAGCCTGCCCGGCGGCCGACTGGAGCGCGGCGAGACCACGGCCGTGGCCGCCTTGCGCGAACTGGCCGAGGAGACCGGCGTCCAGGCGCAGTTGCTGGGCCTGATCGACGTGGTCGACGGCCTGTTCACCTCGCCGGCCACGGGCGAGACCACCCGCCACTACGTGATGATCGACTACGCGGCGCGGTGGATCTCGGGCGAACCGGTGGCCGGCGACGACGCGGCCGAGGCCCGGTTCGTGCCGCTGGAGGAGGCGCTGGCCATGGTGGAGTGGGACGTGACCCGCCAGGTGATCGCCGAGACGTTCGAGCGGTTCGGCGGATAGCCGTCCCTCTGAAGGGACAGCGTGTGCCGACCGTCAGGGTTGAGGCTAAAGCTGGACCGTGTCGTCTAAAAAATGTCCATATAAATTAGCCGCTTGCGGAACCCTTCGACCGGTGACAAGCTTTTTCTGCCGACAGCCTGCGCATCAGACCGGGGCGTCGCCAGAGGAAACGACGGATGACTCCGCAAGACATCGCGGGCCTGGCCCCGCCCAGAGGCATGCTGGCCCTGATCGCGATGATCCTGACCACGATGGCCGCCTGTTTCTGGACGTCGGAGGCCGAGGTCCAGCCGGACGCCCTGCGGCGGGATTGAGGTTACCGGAGACCTCGAAATCAGGTCTGCACCTCCGGCAGCATCCGTTGAAAGTGCGCCTCGACCTGGTCGTGGCATTCGCAGGCCCGGCGCTCCAGGCGAGGCCGATCGAGGATCTCGATACGGCCGCGACCGGTCCGGATCAGACCCTCGTCCTGCAGGGCCTTGGCCACAGCGGTGACCGTGGTGCGCTGCACGCCCAGCATGTCGGCCAGGGTCTCCTGGGTCAGGCGGATCGTGGCGTCGTTGGCCCGGTCGTGGGTCGACAGCAGCCAGCGGCACAGGCGCTGGTCGATGCTGTGCAGGGCGTTGCAGGCCGAGGACTGCATCATCTGGGCCAGCAGCACGTCGGCATAGCGGGCGAACAGGTCGGCCAGGGCCGGCGAGCGCAGCTTGGCCTCCTCCAGCCGATGGGTGGGAATGCCGAGCGCGGCGCCGGGGATGCGGACCACGGCGCGGCCGTAGGCGGGCTTGAAGCCGGCGCTGACGATGCCGCCGATCGCCCCTTCGCGACCGATCGAGGCGACCTCGATCTCGTCGCCGTCACGGGTGATCACCAGCAGCGAGATCATGGTCGAGTAGCAGGGCAGGACGGTCTCGACGACGTCGTCGCCGGCGTCGAACAGGGTCTGGCCGGTGGTCAGGGCCCGGGGCGACAGGTGCGGCGCCAGCATCGCCAGATCGTCGGGGCGCAGGGCCGCCAGCAGGCGATTGCCGGCGCAGCCCGGCGGCAGGGTCGCGCCCATGACAGACAGTTCAGCGGTATCGGCCACGTTCGCCTCCTGAAAAACAGCCGAGCTTTCTCAGGAGCAAAGCGCACGACGAGGTGATCAGTTTCCTGATCGCCCTCGCGCCCGCTTGAAGTTCAGCTCAGCAGGGTCGGCTTGTGCAACTGGCCGGTGTCGTCCTGCAGATGCATGCGGACCGGAAGGCCCACGCCGGTCACCTGTTCGGCCAGGCGGCGGGCCGCGGTCTCGGCCTGTCGACGGGTGGTGTAGGCGCCAACTCGAAGCTGGTCGCCGATGATGGCCCAGGTCTCCCCAACGCGGACCACTCCATAGTGCACTTCAGCCATGACGACCTCCCTGCGCGTGTTGTTCCCCACGTTATCCACAGGGTCGCTCCGATCGATGGCCTTCGCAAGGCCTGTCGGAGTCTTTTGTGCATCCACACGGTTAACCCCAGACGCCGAGGCCGTGACAGCACCCTTTCCCGTGGCGATAATGCGGTGATGAAACGCCTGTCGCTCAACGCCTTGCTCGCGCTTTACGTCTTGGCCGGAGGGCTTGTCGCGAGCGGCGCCGCCCTGGCCCAGGACCGAAGCCCGGCGGAACGCCAGACCCTGCTCGACCTGGCCTTCACCCTGGGCGAGAGCCACGCCCTGCGGCAGGTCTGCGAAGGGGCAGGCGACCAGTACTGGCGGGCGCGGATGATGCGGCTGGTCGAGGTGGAGAAGGCCGACCAGGCCTTCGACGCCCAGCTGCGCGACCGGTTCAACACCGGCTTCGCCGCCGGCCAGGGCCAGTTCACCGAATGCGGCGAAGCCAGCCTGCGGGCCGAGCAGCAGGCGGCCGTCAAGGGGCGGACCCTGGCGGCCCGGCTGGCCCGCTCGATGCGGACCCGGACGCCTTCGGACCAAGCGGCGCCGGATTCCGTGGCGGACAACTGAGCCACGCGCTAGGGTCTTCCATCGGTTGTGGGAGGCTATCCAGTGCTGTCTTTCCTTGTTCCGCTGGTGCTCGTGGCGCTGGCGCTGTTCCTTGTCGTCAACGTCATCAAGATCGTGCCGCAGGGGCGCGAGTTCACCGTCGAGCGGTTCGGCCGCTACACCCGCACGCTCAAGCCCGGCATCAGCATCCTGACCCCCTTCGTCGAGAGCATCGGCCGGCGGGTCAACATGATGGAGCAGGTGCTGGACGTCCCCCAGCAGGAGGTCATCACCAAGGACAACGTCTCGGTGAAGGTCGACGCCATCGTCTTCATCCAGGTGATGGACGCCTCGCTGGCCGCCTACCGGGTCGACAACCTGATGTACGCCATCACCCAGCTGGCCCAGACCAACCTGCGCACCGTGGTCGGCTCGATGGAGCTGGACGAGGTGCTCAGCCAGCGCGACCAGATCAACACCCGGCTGCTGTCGACCATCGACCACGCCACCGGCCCCTGGGGGGTGAAGGTGGCGCGGATCGAGATCAAGGACCTGACTCCGCCGGCCGACATCACCAACGCCATGGCCCGGCAGATGAAGGCCGAACGCGAGCGTCGCGCCGTGATCACCGAGGCCGAGGGCGAGAAGCAGTCGCAGATCGCCCGCGCCGAGGGCCAGAAGCAGTCGGCCATCCTGCAGGCGGAGGGCCGGCGCGAAGCCGCCTTCCGTGACGCCGAGGCCCGCGAGCGGGAAGCTGAAGCGGAAGCCAAGGCGACGGCCTTCGTGTCGGAGGCCATCTCCAAGGGTGACGTCAACGCCATCAACTACTTCATCGCCCAGAAATACGTCGAAGCCTTCGGCGACCTGGCCCGTTCGCCCAACGCCAAGACGGTGATCGTGCCCGCCGACTTCGCCGGCCTGACCGGCACGGTGGCCGGCGTCGCCGAGCTGGTGAAGACCCTGGGCGGCAACGAGGCGCCGCGCGCCGCCGTGCCGCCGACCAAGCCGCCGCGCGGAGCGTGACGCCATGCACGGCCTGATGCTGTTCTACGCCACCCATCCCTTCTGGGTCTGGCTGGCGGTCGCGGCGATCTTCCTGGCGGTCGAGGTGGCGACGGGCACCGGCTGGCTGCTGTGGCCGGCCGCCAGCGCCTTCCTGGTGGGGCTGCTGACCCTGGTCGCGCCCCTGGGCCTGCCGGTCGGGCTCGTGCTGTTCGCGGTGCTGACCATCGCGACCACCTACCTGGCCCGGCGGTTCCTCAAGCCGGTGCTGGACGCCAAGACCCCCGACCTCAACGACCCGTCGCTGCGCCTGGTCGGCCGCGACGGGGAGGTGCTGGACGCCTTCGTCAACGGCAAGGGCCGGGTGTTCGTCGACGGCAAGGAATGGGCCGCGGTCGCGCCGGACGGCGAACCGCCGGCGGCGGGGCAGAAGGTGCTGGTCGTGGCCGTCGACGGCGCGGTGCTGACGGTGAAGTGACGAGGCCGGGGACACGCCCTTGCGGCGTGTCCCCACCTTCACGCGTGAGAAAGATCCACGCCTTGGCGTCGGGGACGAGGTAGGGGACACGCCGCAAGGGCGTGTCCCCGGCCCGCCTACACCTTCAGCCGGTACCCGGTCTTGAACACCCACCACACCGCCGTCAGGCAGGCGGCCAGGAAGCACAGCGTGGCGCCGAAGCTGACGATCGGGTTCAGGTCCGACACGCCGTAGAAGCTCCAGCGGAAGCCGCTGACCAGGTAGACCACCGGGTTGAACAGGGTGATCTTCTGCCAGATCGGCGGCAGCATGCTGATCGAATAGAAGCTGCCGCCCAGGAAGGTCAGGGGCGTGACCACCAGCATCGGCACGATCTGCAGCTTCTGGAAGTCGGTGGCCCAGACCCCGATCACGAAGCCGAACAGGCTGAAGGTGATCGCCGTCAGCACCAGGAAGCCCAGCATCCAGAACGGGTGGGAAATCTCGTACGGCACGAAGATCCGGGCCGTGGCCAGGATCAGCAGGCCCAGGCACACCGACTTGGTCGCCGCCGCCCCGACATAGCCGATCACCGTCTCGATCCATGAGACCGGAGCCGACAGCAGTTCGTAGATCGTCCCGGCCCACTTGGGCATGTAGATGCCGAACGAGGCGTTGGAAATGCTCTCGCCCAGCAGCGACAGCATGACCAGGCCGGGGATGATGAAGGCGGCGTAGCTAACGCCGTCGATGGCCTGCATCCGCGAGCCGATCGCCGAGCCGAACACCACGAAGTACAGCGAGGTCGACAGCACCGGCGAGATCACGCTCTGGGCCAGGGTGCGGAACCAGCGGGCCATCTCGAAGCGGTAGATGGACTTGATGGCGTGGATGTTCATTGCGGCGCCCTCACCAGGCTGACGAAGATGTCTTCCAGCGAGCTCTGGCTGGTGTGCAGGTCCTTGAAGTCGACGCCCTCTTCGGAGAGCCGGCGCAGCAGGCCGGCGATGCCGGTCTCCTCGGCCTGGGCGTCGAAGGTGTAGACCAGCTCGTGGCCGTCGGCCGCCAGCTCCAGCGGATACTCCGAAAGCCTGGCGGGGATGGCCTCCAGCGGGCTCTGCAGCTGCAGGGTCAGCTGCTTCTTGCCCAGCTTGCGCATGAGCACGTCCTTGTCCTCGACCAGGATGATCTCGCCCTTGCTGATCACCCCGATCCGGTCGGCCATCTCCTCGGCCTCCTCGATATAATGGGTGGTCAGGATGATGGTGACGCCGCTTTCGCGCAGCTTGCGGACCATCTCCCACATGTCGCGGCGCAGCTCGACGTCGACGCCGGCGGTGGGCTCGTCCAGGAACAGGATGGTCGGCTCGTGGCTCAGGGCCTTGGCGATCATCACCCGCCGCTTCATGCCGCCGGACAGCGCCATGATCTTGCTGTCCTTCTTGTCCCACAGGGACAGGTCGCGGAGGATCTTCTCGACATAGGCCGGGTTGGGCGCCTTGCCGAACAGGCCGCGGCTGAAATTGGTGGTGGCCCAGACGGTCTCGAAGGCGTCGGTGTGCAACTCCTGCGGCACCAGCCCGATCTTGGTCCGGGCGGCGCGGTAGTCCTTGACCACATCGTGGCCGTCGGCGGTCACCGAGCCGGTGCTGGGATTGACGATGCCGCAGATGATGCTGATCAGCGTGGTCTTGCCGGCCCCGTTGGGGCCCAGCAGGGCGAAGATCTCGCCCTTGCGGATGTCGAGATCGACGGTCTTCAGGGCCTGGTGGCCGGAAGCATAGGTCTTGGTCAGACCGGAAACGGAAATGATCGCCATGGAGCCCCTGGGTGCGCGGCCGTCCCGCCCTGGAACCGGGCCGCCAGAGCCAGATGGGGCCCGGTCGGCGACTTGGCTAGGGCTGATCAGGCTTATGAGCGGAAGTTTGTCAGGCTATGTCCACCACCGCGGCTGGGTCCACCGCCCGCCTGTACCCCCAGTCGGTCCTGACCGTCGCCCCATCCTTGGCCGCCGAGTCCAGGATCGCCTGCATCAGCCGCATGTCCTGCAGGCCTTCCTCGCCCGGTGAGACCATCGGCGCCTTGCCGCGCACCACGTCGGCCATCCAGTCCATCTCGCGGGCGAACTGGTCGACGGGCGGGGCGGGGACCGGCGGCTGGGCCTGGCCGCCCTTGACCACGGTCAAGCGGTTGCCGCCATAGAAGGCGGCCGGATCGGCCACCAGCCGGCCCTGCTCGCAGATCGCCTCGAAGGCCATGGTCGGGGCGTAGGCGAACGAGGTGGAGCCGTTGGCGATCACGCCCGACGGGAAGCGGAACTGCCAGTTGATCAGGTCCTGCGTCTCCTTGAAGCGGGGATCGGCCGGGTCGGTCCAGGCCCAGGCCTGCACCGCGACCGGCTCCTCGTTCAGCAGGTAGCGGGCGGCGCTGATCCCGTAGACGCCCATGTCGCCCAGGGCGCCGGCGCCCGACAGGGCGGCGTCCAGCCGCCAGGCGTCGGACGGGTCCGAGGGGTCGGCCTGCCGGCCCATGGTGGTGTTGATCTGCCGCACGCGGCCCAGAGACTTGGCGCGCAGCCGGCGCATGACGTCCAGGTTCAGCGGCTCGTAGTGGCAGCGATAGGCGATCATCAGGTGGCGGTTCGTGGCCTTGGCGGCGGCGATCATCGCCTCGGCGTCGGCGATGGTGGTGGCCATCGGCTTCTCGCACAGCACGTGCTTGCCGGCCTTCAGCGCCTTGATCGTGTGCTCGGCGTGCAGCGCATTGGGCAGGACGATGTAGACGACCTGGATGCGCGGGTCCTGGGCCATGCGGTCGTAGTCGTCATAGCCGTAGACCGCGTCGGCCGGCAGGCCGTTCTCGGCGGCGACGCGGCGGGCCTTGTCCGGATGGCCGCTGACCACGGCGGCCAGCTTGGCGCCCTTGGCGACCTTCAGGCCGGGGATCAACTGACCCAGGCTCAGCTTGCCCAGGCCGACGATGGCGAAGCCGACCTTGTCGGTCTCCGGCCCCGCGGCCCTGGCGCCGGCGGGCGCCAGGGCCGCGGCTGCGCCGGCCGCGCCCAGCAGGCTACGTCTGGAAATGGGGTTCGGCATGAGAACTCCTTCGGCTTTGAGACAAGGGCTGGAAAACCTGTCCGAGGATGGCCCGCATAGGGGCGCGTCTCAGGAGACGGTCGCGAGGCGACGCCGTGCGCGATCAGGATCGTCAGGGCGCAGGCCGATACCCGCATGACGTTTGCTCCCGCGATCCTCCGGTCTCGGCGGCCGGAGGTTTCGGAGTTTAGGATAGCGCCGAATGTTAGCGTTACCAGCACAATGTTCGATTGAGCGCCGACGCCGGGCCGAAACGCAAACAGCGCCCGTGCCGAGGGGAGGGCACGGGCGCTGCGCTTCTAAGGACGCTGGGGCCGGCCGGGGGGGAGAAGCCGGGTTGTCCGCGTCGAAGAAGAGATTGGGATGCGAACCGGGCTTCGCAACGGCGCGACCAAGGTCATTTCGCGGCGAGTTCGTTTCAGGCCGTCAAACTTGTTGCCGCTGAAGGTTCGGCCTGGGCGTGCGGGGCGATCATCGTCATGGCCTTGAGCTTGGCCGCCAGGGTTGCGCGGTCGTCGACCCGCTCCAGGCGGATGGTGTTCTTGGCCATGCCCATCGACATCACCGCGCGGAACGCCATCAGGTCGCCGGGAGCGGCCGTGAAACGCTCCTCGACGGGTCGGTTCTGCGACGCGGCCAGGCCGCCGAAGCCGGCCGCCAGGACGTGCGCCCCGGGCGCGATCGACAGCGCCGTGAAGCGCGGGCTCTTCAGCTGGGCCGCGGCGACGCCGTCCAGCACCAGGTTCAGGCCGACCGCCTTGCCGACGAAGCCCTCGCGGAACACGATCAGCAGGGCCTGGCCCGGCTCGGCGCGAAAGGCCAGGGCGGCTTCCTTCTGGGCCGGGGTGGCGGCCTTGGAGCCCTTGGTCCCGACCAGGTTGGCCATCGCGAAGGTGGTGATCGCGCCGAAGATCAGGCCTGGCAGCCAGATCGGAGAGCTGGGCGGCTGGCCGCTCGCCGAGGCCGCGAAGCCCAGGACGAAGCTGAGGGCCACACTGACGACGAGGCCGGTGACGACGGCGGGAACATACTTGGTCATGGACGTCCTGGCTGAGGTGGAAGGCGCAACCCTAGGCTGGATTTCGCAGGGCTCCAAGACACGTCCTATCCCCGAACCGCGCCCGGTAGGCCTGGGGCGTGGTGGCCAGGGACTTGCGGAAGTGGTGGCGCAGGGCCGCCGCGCCGAAGCCGACGGTGTGGGCGATCTGTTCGACGCCGGCCGGCGTGGTCTCCAGCAGTTCGCGGGCCTGGGCCAGGCGCTCGGCCAGCAGCCAGCGGGCCGGGGTCGTGCCGGTGGCGGCCTCGAACCGCCGCAGGAAGGTGCGCGGGCTCATGCCGGCCGCGTCGGCCAGGGTCTTGACCGTGTGCTCGCGGGAGAGGTCGGCGCGCATGCGGTCCAGGATCGGCGACAGGCGCGAGGCCTCGTGGGCGGTCGGCACCGGCCGCTGGATGAACTGGGCCTGGCCGCCGTCGCGGTGCGACGGGATCACCAGTCGCCGGGCCACGATGTTGGCCGCCTCCGGGCCGAAGTCGCGGCGGATCAGGTGCAGGCCCAGGTCCAGCCCCGCGGCGCTGCCGGCCGAGGTCAGGACCTGACCCTCGTCGACATAGAGCACGTCGGGCAGCACATCGATGTCGGGATAGCGGGCGCGCAGCGTGTCGACGTGACGCCAGTGAGTGGTGGCCCGCCCCCCGGCCAGCAGACCCGCCGCCGCCAGCACGAAGACGCCCGAGCAGATCGACATCACCCGCGCGCCGTTGGCGTGGGCTGCCCGCAGGGCCTTGATCAGCGGCCGGGGCACAGGCGTATCGGCGCCCCGCCAGCCCGGGGCGATGATCGTACCGGCCCGCTCGACCAGCTCAAGCCCGCCGTCGGCGATCACCTGAACGCCGCCCAGGCCGCGCAAGGGTCCCGGCTCGATCGCGGCGGTGGCGAACACGTACCAGTCCGGGCCCATCTCGGGACGGGGCAGGCCGAACAGCTCGACCGCCACCCCGAACTCGAAGGTGCACAGGCCGTCATAGGCCAGGGCGACGACGTTTCGGTTGGCAAGTCCGGGGCGATCGGCGGGGTTTGGCATGATCTTTACGGCCTATGTCAATCCTGCCAACTAACGCCCCGCCGCCGCCTGGGGCAAGTCTTCGGCGCCCAACAGAGGAGGCCGCCATGAGCTTTGTTTCCGCCATCCCCGCCGCGCCGTCGCCGGAAGCCGCCACCCACTTCGCCCGCCGCCTGGCCCTGGAGACCGACTGCGCCGACGTCGCTGCCGCGATGAAGGCTGGCGAGATGGACTTCGTCCTGTTGCATGTGGTCGGCTCGCCGCAGGCCTATGCCCGCCGCCATGTGCCCGGCGCGATCCACCTGCGCCACGCCGAGATCACGGCCGAGCGGATGTCTGAATGGCCGGCCGACACCCTGTTCGTGGTCTATTGCGCCGGACCGCACTGCAACGGCGCCGACCGGGCCGCGCTGAAGCTGGCGACGCTGGGCCGCCCCGTGAAGCTGATGATTGGCGGGATCACCGGCTGGAGAGACGAAGGCCTGCCGTTCGCGACCGGAACATGGCCGGGAACCCTGGCGGCCTGACCGTCCTCGCTGCGGGGAACCGCGTCGCGCGCGGGGTCCATGCCAAGTCGGCCGAAGGGAGCGTTCACATGATCACCTGCTACCTGCGCTACGTCATCGACCCCTACAGGCTGGCCGAGTTCGAGGCCTATGCGAAACTGTGGATCCCGCTGGTCAACCGGATGGGCGGGATCCATCACGGCTATTTCCTGCCCGGCGAGGGCGCCAACAACATCGCCGTGGCGCTGTTCAGTTTTCCCAGTCTGGCCGCCTATGAGGCCTATCGCGCCAGCATCCCTGGGGATCGCCGATGCCAGGAGGCCCTGGCCCTGGCCGACCGGACCCGCTGCATCGTCAGCTACCAGCGCAGCTTCATGCGTCCCGTCCTGGACGCGGACTGTGAGCGGCCGGGCGCCTAGAGGCCGCTCCAACCGTCGATCTCATGAGCCGCCGTCCAGTCGGAGAGCGTTCCGATTTTGGCCTGACCAATTCCACTATTTGAAACCAAAATTCTATTTCTCGTTGAAAACGAACGCCTTGTTTCGAAATTGAAACTAAATAAGTCTAGCAAAATCAATTAGTTGAAAAAAATCTCCCATAAATTCAAAACATTTTATTCCCAAAAACATATTTATCTGAGAAATTAAACGTGGCCGGCCGGGTGGGATGACGCAAGAGGTCAGGCCAATAAGAGCCGCCGCCAAGGCGGCTCGAATACGCAAGGAGGGATATCTTGAGCTTGAGAACCGGATCCATGGGCGCCTTGAGGGTCGCGCTGCTGTCGGCCACCGTCATTGGAGGATTGCCCGCCCTTGCGGCAGCGCAGGAATCTGCCGCGCCCCAGGCTGCGTCCCAAGGCGATACGCTCGACGCGGTCGTCGTGACCGGCTTCAAGCAGAGCTACGCCAACGCCGTTCGCGCCAAGAAGAACGCCATCGAAATCACCGACGGCATCTCGTCGGACGGCCTGGGCCGCTTCCCGGACCTGAACGTCGGCGAGGCCCTGCAGCGCATTCCGGGCGTCCAGATCAACCGCGAGGCCGAGGGCCGCGACGCCACTATCAACCTGCGCGGCATGCCGGGCGAATACGCCCGCAACACCCTGAACGGCCAGTCGTTCGCCGGCCCCGCCCTGTTGCGCGACAACCAGGGCTCGCCGCTGGGCGCGTTCAACTCCGACATCTTCTCGGCCTTCGTGATCCAGAAGTCGCCGATGGCCAACACCGTGTCCGGCGGCCTTTCGGGCAATGTCGACCTGCAGATCGCGCCGGCCCTGTCGCGCAAGGATGGCGGTTTCGCCAAGCTGTCCTACGAGCACAACACCCTGGGCGACCTGAACGCCCCGGCCGCGACCCTGGGTTACAACAAGCACCTGACGGACGACCTCGCGGTGTTCGGGACCATCGCCTACAAAAAGGAAAACTTCCGCCGCGACACGATCCGGCTGAACAATTACGACTATCTGACCTCGGCGATGACGGGCCTGGCGCCCACCCAGTTCAACGCCGCCTATGGCCAGTACTTCTCACCGACCGCCTGCGCCCTGAGCGCCACCTCGTACTGCCGCTCGCTCGGCCAGGCCCTGGGCCTGTCGCAGGCGAATGCGTCGCCCTATGTCACCAGCAACACCGGCTCGAAGGGCACGAACGGCGTCTGGGCCAACTCGGCCATCCGCCAATACACCCGCATGAACGTCGGTAAGGTCTGGTCGGGTTCGGCCGGGTTCGAATGGAAGCCGAACGACAACACCAAGATCGGCCTGATCGGTTTCAAGACCGATCGCAACCTGCCCGACACCACCCAGTATTTCATGATCAACTACGTGGCGCCGTCCTCGACCCCCGGCGCGGGCACGGTGATCACCCCGACCGGCACGCCGATCCAGACCAATGACGGCCGCTACCTGTACGAGAGCTATACGTTCAACAATATCAACGCCCTGTCCTCAACGCGCCTCTATTCGCAGCGCCAGAAGTCGGACGGGGTGATCGGCAATGTCGACTGGAGCAACGAAGACTGGCGCTTCGCCGGGGCGCTGACCCTGTCGTCGGGCTCCAACGCCTCGGTCGAGACCGAGGTCGACGTCAACAACTATACCCGCCCCGGCGGCAACGGCGTCTCCGGCTCGATCACCACCGGTTTGGACGACATTGGCGGCTTCCAATACACGACGTCGCCCACGCCGCAGAACGCGATCGCGAGCGGCCAGACCTGGACCTGGGGCGGCGCCAACGATCCCACCTCGTTCTACAACAACGGCACATCCGCCAATTCGACCAACCAGATCCAGATCCAAGGCACCGAGAGCTTCGCCAAGAACGAGCTCAACAGCGTGGCGCTGGACGTCGAGCGCTTCGTCTCGCTCGGCCCGATCAAGAGCGTGCAGGCCGGCGTGCGTCTCGAGCGCGAAAAGTACGTGTCGACCGGCTACCGGGTCTATGCCTACGGCGCCCAACTGAGCAAGATCACCTCAAGCATGATGATCACCGCCCCGTTCGTGAAGGACTTCATGGGCGGCTCGGTCGACGGCTACAGCCACAACTGGCAGGTCCTGAACGTCCACGACTTCCTGGACGCCGTCCGTCCGGTCACGCCCTATCAGAGCGGCGGCCTGTCGACCCAGGGCTTCAACATTCAGTACGCCGACAGCAGCTATTACGACAAGAACTTCACCAACGAGAACGATATCAATCAGTTCTACGTCCAGGCCAAGTACGACACCCAGATCTTCGGCCACGGCGTGCGCGGCAACTTCGGCGGACGCTACGAAGACACCGACAACACCATCACGACGCTGGACCGCGTCACCCCGCCCACGGACTCGATCGGTTCGCCGAACGACTTCAAGACCGATGAATACAAGAACAAGTACCACTACTTCCTGCCGTCGGCGATCTTCGTGGCCGACGTCACCGACGACCTGATCCTGCGCGGCGCCTATTACAAGACCTATGTGCGTCCGCACCCGCGCCAGTACTCGCCCTCGACCAAGGTCAACCCGGCCCAGATCCTCAACAACAGCCTCAGCTCGGGCTCGGTCAACGTCTATGACGTCTCGGTGGCGATCGGCAACAACAAGCTTCGGCCCTATCTGGCCGAGTCCTTCGACCTGTCGCTGGAGTGGTACAACCGCCCCAACGGCCTGATCTCGCTGGCCTATTTCCGCAAGAACATCACCGGCCGCATCGCCTCGACCTCGGATCCGGCCCTGCTGTGCCCGGCCGACGGCTCGACCTGGGGCTTCGGCGCCCTGTCGTGGGACGGCACCTACTGCAACGCCACCAGCCTCTCCAGCGCCAGCAAGCAGGTGCACGTCAACGCTAGCGGCGCCTACAACCTCGACAAGAAGACCACCGTCGAGGGCGTCGAGTTCAACATCCAGCAGAACCTCGACTTCCTGCCGGGCTTCCTGGCGAACCTCGGCGGCAGCTTCAACTACGCCTACACCATGTCCAAGAGCCCGGCGATCGCGCCTTTCCCGGGCATCTCCAAGCACAATGTCAACGTGATCGGCTACTACGAGACGCCGAAGTACGGCGTGCGCATGGTCTACAACTACCGCTCGGACTACCCGCTGAACGCCAACGGCACCTACACCGGCGGCGCCCGCTCGGTGAAGCCGCGCGGCCAGCTGGACCTGTCGGCCTCCTACAATGTGACCGACAATTTCACCCTGTCGCTGGACGCCTACAACCTGACCAACGCCAAGCGGTTCGAATACGAGAACGACCATCGGGTCTCGCGCTGGGTCGACTATGACGGTCGCACCTACACCCTGACGGCGCGCGCGACCTTCTGATCTTCACTCTCCTCGTGAAGCGCCTGAGGGCCGGTCCATTCGTGGACCGGCCTCTTTTTTCGGCCGACGACCAATCGCACCGTGAGGTGGAGCGGGACTGGAGTTCACTGCGTAAGGATCATGCGCTCGTCGCTCAAAACCCGGGCGCCCGGGGGCCGCCTCATGGCGCGTTCAGTATTACATATTGCATCCTTCGTAATATCGCCGATGGATGCCCGACATGGACACGCCCTCTTCCACCCTGGCGCGGCTGAGCATCAGCCTGCCGGCCGACCTGATGGCCCAGCTCGACGCCATGGTGGCCGAGCGCGGCCTGCCCAGCCGCTCGCAGATGATCGCCGAACTGATCCGCCATGAACTGGCCGAGCACAGCGGCGAACGCCCCGACGCGGTGCTGGCCGGCACCATCACCCTGATCTATCGCGCCGAGAGCGGCCGGGTGCGTCACGCCCTGGCCCAGGCCCAGTTGGGCTACGTGAAGGAAGTGATCTCGGCTCAGAACGTCTTCCTGGAAGACGACCAGGCCATGGAGGTCCTGCTGGTCCAAGGCCCGTCCGAGCGCCTGCAGAACCTGTGTGACGACCTCCGCAAGGTGCGCGGCGTCCAACAGATCAAGCTTGTCACCACCACCGCCCTGCTGCCGCCGCTGCACTTCCACGGCGACGAGCCCGACGGAGAGGCCCCGTGAGCGACACCGCGACGCCCTACGCCGCCCAGGCTCACGCCCGCGCCCAGGCGGGAACCCGCGTCGAGGCCATGCCCACCGTCCCGGCCCGCGCCGCCGTCGACCTGCCGCCGGGCGTCCTGGCCGGCGATGTCGTCTGGGACGAGATCATCGCGCCCGGAGGCTACGCCAGCCGCCAGATCGCCCGAGGCTCGCGCCTGCGTCTGACCGACCTGGCCGGCGACGCGTCCGTCTCGCTGCTGATTTTCAACGCCGAGCGCCCGATCGAGCGCCTGAACATCGCCGACACCCTGAAGGTGCAGTGGAACGGCTATCTCGGCCCGGGCCGCCTGCTGCTGTCCGACATGGGCCGGGTGCTGGCCAGCCTCGTCGAGGACGAGGCCGGCACGCACGACGCCTTCTGCGGCGCCTCAAACCAGGCCAGCAACGCCCGCAAGTATGGCGACGGCTTCAATCATGGCGCCCATCCCAACGCCCGCGACCGCTTCTCGCTGGGCGTCGCCAAGTTCGGCCTGGGTCGCAAGGACATCCACCCCTGCCTCAACCTGTTCAAGGCGGTCCGCATTGGCCAGGGCGGCGAGACGGTGATCGACGTCGGCCCCTACGCGCCCGGCCGGTTCGTGACCCTGCGCGCCGAGATGGACCTGATCGTGGTCCTGGCCAACTGCCCGCACGTGCTGGACCCCCGCCCGGACTACGCCGTCACCCCGCTGCGCGCCACCGCCTGGCGTGGGGCGGTCACGCCGCAGGACGACCCGATCCGCAACGCGACGCCCGAAGGCCTCCGCGCCTTCCTGAACGTCGAAGATTACTTTTCGCGCTGAGGACCCTGGCAATGGCGTTCGATCCCCCCGCCTTGAACGACATCGTCCATGACGAGGTGGTTCCCGCCCGCGCCCCCTGGCTGCATACGGTCAAGGCGGGCCAGACGCTGCGCATCGTCGACCTGGAGGGCAACCAGGCCGTCGACTTCCTGGCCTACAGCGCCGCCGACGACGCCGAGCGCTACAGCGCCCAGGACACCATCGCCGCCCAGAACAACATCTTCCTGCGCGAGGGTTCGGTGCTGCTGTCCAACGAGGGGGCGCCGATGATGACGGTGACGGCGACGGCCGTGGCCTATCACGACACCATCGGCGGGGCCTGCTCGTGCGAGAGCAACACCCTGCGCTACGGCCACCACACCAAGGCCCAGCACGCTTGCGTCGAGAACTTCCTGGTCGCCAACGCCGGCCAGGGCCGCGGCAAGCGCGACATGGTCAGCAACGTCAACTGGTTCATGAACGTCCCCGTCGAGGTCGACGGGGCCCTGGGCATTGTCGACGGGATCTCCGCGCCCGGCCTCTATGTCGACCTGCGCGCCGAGATGGACGTGGTGGTGGTGGTCTCCAACTGCCCGCAGATCAACAATCCCTGCAACGGCTTCAATCCGACGCCGGTGCGCATGATCATCGCCCAGTAGGACCGCGCCATGTTCGACAAGGTCCTGATCGCCAATCGCGGCGCCATAGCCTGCCGCATCATCCGCACCCTGAAGGCCATGGGCGTGAAGTCGGTGGCCGTATTCAGCGACGCCGACGCCGGCTCGCTGCACGTCTCCCTGGCCGACGAGGCCGTGCGCCTGGGCCCGGCCCCGGCCGCCGAGAGCTATCTGCGCGCCGACCTGGTGCTGGCGGCGGCCAAGGCCACGGGCGCCCAGGCCATCCACCCGGGCTACGGCTTCCTCAGCGAGAACGCCGCGTTCGCCCAGGCGTGCGAGGACGCCGGGATCGCCTTCGTCGGTCCCACGCCCGACAACATCCGCGCCTTCGGCCTGAAGCACACGGCGCGGGACCTTGCCCAGGCCCACGGCGTGCCGCTGGCGCCGGGCACCGACCTGCTGGTCGATCCCCAGGCCGCGCGCGAGGCGGCGGAGCGGATCGGCTTCCCCGTGATCCTCAAGGCCACGGCCGGGGGAGGGGGCATCGGCATGCGCGTCTGCGAGAGCGCGGAGGCGGTCGAGGAGGCCTTCGCCGCCGTCCAGCGCCTGGCCACCGGCAATTTCAGCGACGGCGGCGTCTTCCTGGAGCGCTATGTCCGCAAGGCGCGCCATGTCGAGGTGCAGGTGTTCGGCGACGGCGCCGGAAAGGTCGTGGCCCTGGGCGAGCGCGACTGCTCGCTGCAGCGGCGCAACCAGAAGGTCGTCGAGGAGACCCCCGCCCCCGGCCTGCCGGCCGCCACCCGCGCGGCCCTGCTGGACGCCGCCGTGCGCCTGGCCTCGGCGGCGAACTACAAGTCCGCCGGCACGGTCGAGTTCCTGTACGACGCCGATCGCGACGACTTCTTCTTCCTGGAGGTCAATACCCGCCTGCAGGTCGAGCACGGGGTGACCGAGCAGGTCACAGGCGTGGACCTGGTCGAGTGGATGGTGCGCGGCGCGGCCGGCGACTTCGCCTTTCTCGACGCCCCGCCGCCCGAACCCCGAGGCGCGTCGATCCAGGTGCGGCTCTATGCCGAGGATCCGGCGCAGGACTATCGACCCAGCTCGGGCGTCCTGACCGAGGTCGTGTTCCCGGGCGGCGTCCGGGCCGACGGCTGGGTGGTCGACGGGACCGAGGTCAGCGCCTTCTACGACCCGATGCTGGCCAAGCTGATCGTCACCGCTCCGGACCGCGTGGCGGCGGTGGCGGCGCTGCAGCAGGCGCTGGACGACACTCGCCTTTCGGGCATTGAGACGAATCTGGACTGGCTGCGCGCCGTGGTCCGCAGCGCGCCGTTCGTCAGCGGCGAGGTCTCGACCCGCGCCCTGGAGACCGTGGCCTGGACGCCCGACACCGTCCAGGTGCTGAGCGGCGGGCCCGCCACCACCGTTCAGGACTGGCCGGGCCGCCAGGGCTACTGGGACGTCGGCGTGCCGCCCTCGGGACCGATGGACGCCCTGTCGTTCCGGCTGGGCAATCGCCTGCTGGGCAATGGCGCGGACGCCGCCGGCCTGGAGATCACCGCCCTCGGCCCGACCCTGAAGTTCAACCGCGCCGCCGTCGTCTGCCTGACCGGCGCGCGGTTCGATGCTCGTCTGGACGGGGCGCCGGTCGAGCTCTACGCGCCGCTCACCGTCCAGCCCGGCCAGGTGCTGAAGATCGGCCGGGCGCTGGAGGCGGGCTTGCGCGGCTATCTGCTGTTCCAGGGCGGGCTGGACGTACCGGCCTATCTGGGCAGCCGCTCGACCTTCACCCTGGGCGGTTTCGGCGGCCATGCCGGTCGGAACCTGACGGCTGGCGACGCGCTGCGGTTGACTGATGGGGACAGGCACATGTGCCTGTCCCCGACCTCGCCCCTGCCGTCTACCCTGCGTCCCGTCCTGGACAAGGCCTGGACGATCCGCGTCCTGCCCGGCCCCCACGGCGCCCCCGACTTCTTCACGCCGGCCGACGTCGCCATGATCGGCGGCACGGACTGGAAGGTTCACTACAACTCCAACCGCACTGGCGTGCGCCTGGTGGGGCCCAAGCCCGAATGGGCGCGGCGCGACGGCGGCGAGGCCGGGCTGCATCCCTCGAACATCCACGACAACGCCTACGCCATCGGGGCGGTCGACTTCACCGGCGACATGCCGATCATCCTGGGTCCGGACGGTCCGTCGCTGGGCGGCTTTGTCTGTCCGTTCGTGATCATCCAGGCCGACCTCTGGAAGGCCGGCCAGTTGGCGCCGGGCGACACCGTCCGCTTCGCGGTCGTGGACGACGCGGCGGCGGCTTCCGCTCTTTCCAAACAGGAAGCTTTGCTCGGCGCGGTGAGCCCCCTCAGTCGCTCCGCGACAGCTCCCCCAGAGGGGGAGCATCTGGGCGCCATAGATCCTCCCCCCCTGGGGGAGGTGGCGGCGAAGCCGACGGAGGGGGACAGCCCCATCCTGGCCGAACTCCCCGCCGACGGTCACCGCCCGCACGTCACCTATCGCCGCCAGGGCGACCAGCACCTGCTGGTCGAGTATGGCCCGATCGTGCTGGACCTGGAGCTGCGTCTGCGGATCCACGCCCTGCTGCTCGACCTGCAAAGCCTGGCGCTGCCCGGCGTCATCGACCTGACGCCCGGGATCCGTTCTCTGCAGGTCCACTACGACAGCCGCCGCCTGACCCAGGCGCGGCTGCTGGAGATCCTGATCGCCGCCGAGGACCGGCTGGGCGGGCTGGACGACTTCGAGATCCCCTCTCGCGTCGTCCACCTGCCGCTGAGCTGGAAGGATCCCGCGATCTACCAGACGATCGACAAGTACATGCAGGCCGTCCGCGACGACGCGCCCTGGTGCCCGGACAACATCGAATTCATCCGTCGCGCCAACGGCCTCGACAGCATCGAGGACGTCCGCCGGATCGTGTTCGACGCCCGCTACCTGGTGATGGGCCTGGGCGACGTCTATCTGGGCGCGCCGGTGGCCACCCCCGTCGACCCGCGCCACCGCCTGGTGACCACCAAGTACAACCCGGCCCGCACCTGGACGCCGCCGAACGTCGTCGGCATCGGCGGGGCCTACATGTGCATCTACGGCATGGAGGGGCCGGGCGGCTACCAACTGTTCGGCCGGACGATTCAGGTCTGGAACACCTGGCGGCAGACCGAGGCCTTCACCGACGGCAAGCCCTGGCTGCTGCGCTTCTTCGACCAGATCCGCTTCTTCCCGGTCAGCGCCGAGGAGCTGACCGAATGGCGGCGCGACTTCCCGCTGGGCCGCCGCCGGATCCGCATCGAGGAGGAGACATTCCGCCTCTCGGACTACCGCAGGATGCTGGCCGAGAACGCCGAGGGCATCGCCGCCTTCCAGGCCAACCGCCAGGCCGCGTTCGACGCCGAGCGCGCCGACTGGGAGGCCAGGGGCGAGTTCGCGCGGGTCGAGGCGCTGTCCAGCGTGGCCGACGCCGAGACGGAGACGGAAGCCGTCCAGGTCCCGCCGGGCGCGGATCTGGTCGAGGCGCCGCTGGGCGGCAATGTCTGGAAGGTGCTGGTCGAGCCGGGGCAGCGGGTCGAGGCGGGTGCGGTCATCGCGATCATCGAGGCCATGAAAGCCGAGTGCGACGTCTCCACCCCGGTGGCCGGTGTCGTCAGCGCGGTCTACGCCCAGCCTTCGCAGGCCATCGCCGCGGGCGCGCCCGTCATCGCCGTGACCCCCGACCTGGAGGCCGCCGCGTGAGTTTCGAGCGCCTGGGCGTCGAAGCCATCGCCGCCGCCGTGAACGCCGGCGCCAGCGCGATCGAGGTCGCCCAGGCGGCCCTGGACGCGATCGGGGAATACGACCTAGTCCAGCCGCAGGTCTGGATCCTGCGCCTGCCGGCCGAAGCGGTTCTGGCCCAGGCCCGGGCGGTCGACGCCCGCGTCGCCGCCGGCGAGACCCTGCCCCTGGCCGGCGTTCCGTTCGCGGTGAAGGACAATATCGACGTCGGCGCCTACCCGACCACCGCCGCCTGCCCGGCCTTCGCCTACACGCCGGCGCGCTCGGCGACCGTGGTCGAACGGCTGGTCGCGGCCGGAGCGGTGCTGATCGGCAAGACCAATCTCGACCAGTTCGCCACCGGCCTGGTGGGCGCTCGCAGTCCGTACGGCGCGCCGCGCTGCGTGTTCAACCAGGCGTTCGTCAGCGGCGGCTCGAGCTCCGGCTCGGCCGTCGCCGTGGCGGCCGGCCTGGTCGCCTTCGCGCTCGGCACCGACACGGCCGGCTCGGGCCGGGTGCCGGCGGCGTTCAACCACCTGGTCGGCCTCAAGCCCAGCAAGGGCCGCTGGAGCACGCGGGGCCTGGTGCCGGCCTGTCGCTCGCTGGACTGCATCAGCGTCTTCGCCGCCGACCTCGCCGGCGCGGCGCGGGTGGACACGGTGTTGGCCGCCTTCGATCCCGAGGACGACTATTCCCGCCGCGCGCCCGAAATCCCTTCGACCCTGGCCATGGAAGGCCTGCGGTTCGCGATTCCGTTGCCGGAACAGCGGATCTTCTTCGGCGACGACGAGTCCGAGGCGCTCTATACCGCCGCCGTCGCAGGGCTGAAGGCGGCCGGCGGGGTTCCCGTCGAGGTCGACATCGGCCCGCTGCTCGACGCGGCCAAGCTGCTCTACAGCGGTCCCTGGGTGGCCGAGCGGACCGCCGCCGTCGAGTCCCTGCTGCGCGCCTCGCCCAGCGCCATCGAACCGACCGTGCGGGCCATCGTTCAGGGCGGTCTGGCCGTCACGGGCGTCGAGGCGTTTCGAGGCCTTTATGCGCTGGAAGGCCATCGCCGGGCCGCCGAGGCGATCTGGGACGTCGCCGACGTCCTGTTCCTGCCCACGACGCCGACCATCTGCACGGTGAAGGCGCTGAAAGCCGAGCCGCTGGCGCTGAACGCCAATCTCGGCCTCTACACCAACTTCGTGAACCTGCTGGACCTTTCCGCCCTGGCCGTTCCGGCCGGCTTCCGCGCCGACGGAACGGGCTTTGGCGTGACGCTGGTCGGCCCCGCCTTCGCCGACCGCGCGCTGCTGGACCTGGCCGCCCGCTACCTGGAGACCTTCCCCATGGCCGACACGCCCCCGCTGGACCTGACGCCCCACAAGCCCGGCGTGAAGCTGGCCGTGGTCGGCGCGCACCTGGCCGGCATGCCGCTGCACTGGCAACTGACCTCGCGCGAGGCCCGCCTGGTGTCGGCCACAACGACCGCGCCGGCGTACAAGCTCTACGCCATCGCCAATTCGGCCCCGCCCAAACCGGCGCTGGTCCATGTCGGCGAAGGCGGCGCGTCGATCGCCGTCGAAGTCTACGAACTGGGTGTGGAGGCTTTCGGCGCCTTCACGGCCGAGGTGCCCGCCCCGCTCGCCATCGGCACGGTGACCCTGGAGGACGGGACCTCCGTCAAGGGCTTCGTCGCCGAACCCCGCGCCCTGAACGGCGCGACGGACATCACCGAACTGGGCGGCTGGCGGGCCTATATCGCGTCGCTGGCGGGCTAAGGAGCGGGACTTCCAAGCATTTTTCCCCGGGATCGCGGAAAACCTGCTAGGCTTGCGCACGCGCTGAACTCGGCGCCCTTGCACAGCAGACAATCGTCTCGACGTTCCGACCACGCGACAGTCGCCTGGCCGGGTCTCGGCGCGCGCCTGCCCGGACCCGGAAACTACGATGACCCGACACGCCGAAATCACCTGGATCGCCCAGAACGGACGCCACACCACCTACGAGCGGATTTCCCATGTCGGCGGCGATACGCCGGAGCCCTGGTCGCTGACGATCCGCCAGGCGGTCAAGCTGGCCGACGCGGGCCAGCGTCGGTTCTTCGTGCTGCGCGACGGCGTCGAGGTGAAGGTCGAGGCCCTGACCAGCCGCACCGGCGCGCGCTATCTGAAGACGGCCAACGACCGCAACGAGCCCCACGAACTCCTGAAGCTTCCAGCCAATCCTGCGTTCGAGGCGCAACTGGCGGCCAGCGCTCTGGTCGCCTAGCCGCCCAGCCCCGCCAGCGCCTCCGGCCCGACCGCTCCAGGCTTGTCCAGCGGGAAGTCGTAGACGACCGTGGCGCCGTAGCGATGCGGGGCGTGCGGGTCGCGGCGGCGCTTGTCGAAGGCCAGCACGCGGGTGCCCAGCTTGAAGGCCTCCTTGATGTCGTGCGTCACCATCATGATCGTCAGGCCGTTGTCGCGCCAAAGGCCGGTGATCAGCTCGTGCATGTCCAGGCGGACGCCCGGATCCAGGGCCCCGAACGGCTCGTCCAGCAGCAGGATGCGGGGCTTCTTGATCAGGGCCTGGGCGATGGCCAGCCGCTGCTGCATGCCGCCCGACATCTTGGCCGGATAGAGGTCGCCGCTGTCGGCCAGGCCCACGGCGGCCAACATCGCGTCGGCCTCCTCCAGCGCCTTGCGGCGACGCGCGCCCGTCAGCCTGCCCAGGAGCGGCGAACCGGCGCAGTCCAGGCCGAAGACGACATTGTCGCGCGCCGACAGATGCGGGAACACCGAGTACTTCTGGAAGACCACCCCGCGGTCGGGTCCCGGCTCGGCCCGCAGCTTCTCGCCGTCGAGGTCGATCGCCCCGCGGGTCGGAGCCTCCTGGCCGATGATCAGCCGCAGGAACGTGCTCTTGCCCGCGCCGGATGGCCCGACGATCGAGACGAAGCTGCCCGGGGCGATCGACAGGTCGACCCGCTCGAGCACGACCTTGTCGCCGTACTCCACCCACACGTTGCGGAAGGTCAGCAGGCCCATCAGCGCGCCCTCTCCGGATAGGCCCAGGGATAGGCCCGGCGGGCGATCAGCCTCAGCGTCACGTCCATCGCCACCGCCAGGATCGAGATCCAGACGACGTAGGGCAGGATGATGTCCATCGACAGGTACCGGCGGACCAGGAAGATGCGGTAGCCCAGACCGACGTCGGCGGCGATCGCCTCGGCCGAGATCAGGTAGACCCAGGCCGGACATAGCGACAGCCGCAGGGAGTCGATCAGGCGCGGCATGGCCTGGGGCAGCGCCACGCGCAGGGTCAACTGCCAGGTGCTGGAGCCCAGGGTCTGGGCCTTGACCAGCTGTTCCTCGGGGATGGAACCCACGTGGGCCGCCAGGTCGCGGACCATCACCGGCGTCACCCCGATGACGATCAGGGCGATCTTGGCGGTCTCGCCCAGGCCGAAGACGATGAACAGGACCGGCAGGACCGCGATCGGCGGAATGACGGCGATCGCCGCCACCAGGGGTCCGAATTTGGCGCGCAGCAGCGGCAGCAGGCCAAGGCCCAGTCCCAGGATCAGGCTCAGCGCCGTGGCGATCAGCAGGGCCAGGCCGATGCGTTCCAGGCTGGCCAGGGTGTCGACCACCAGCGGCGCGTGGCCGGTCAGCGGATCGACCCGGGCCATCAGCTGCACGGCCTCGACCATGGCGGTCGGCGTCGGCAGCAGCTTGTCGCGCGGGTTGTCGGCGTGACGGGCCTGCGAGGCCATCAGATAGAGCAGCGCCGCCGCCAGCAGCGGCAGGGCCCCAAGCAGGACCGCGAGTCCGCCCCGGGGTCTGACGTTCAACAGGCGCATGATCGCTGACCGTAAGGTGAAGGACGCGCGTCCCCGCCGGGAGCGGAGACGCGCCGTGTTGGCTAGAGCTTACCGTCGACCGCTTGCTGCACGTAGCTGGGATCGAAGCGCAGCTTGATGTTGTTCGGATCGCCCAGGGTCTTGCCGCCCGGGAAGCTGATGCCGATGTCGTCCACCGACTTCGCGCCCTGGCCGAACAGGCCCATGCTGAAGCTGAACTTGCGTACGCGATCGTTGGCGGTGACCAGATCCGGGCTGACCGTGGCCGCCAAGGCCGCCTTCGGCTCCGCATAGAGGTGGGTGGTCTTCAGCTGCCCCTCGAAGCTGGCGAGATCCGCCCCCGACAGCTTGGCCATCTGTTCACGCGCGGCCTTGCCTTCCGGCGTCTGGGCCACGGTCAGGGCCATGGTCTCGTACCAGATGCCGGTCAGGGCCTTGCCCAGGTTCGGGTTGGCCTTCAGCGCCTCGGTGCTGACCATCAGGCCGTCCAGGATCTCGCCGGGGATCTTCGAGCTGTCAAAGACCTCGGTCGCGCCGGGCATCTTCTTCACCTCGGAAAGCTGCGGGTTCCAGGTGACCAGGGCCTTGGTGTCGGCCGCCCCGAAGGCGGCGACGATGTCGGCGTCGGAGGTGTTGACCGTCTTGACGTCGCTCATCTTCAGGCCGGCCTTCTCGAGCGCGCGGGCCAGCAGGTAGTGCGACACCGACAGCTCGACGAGATTGACCGGGCGCCCCTTGAGCTCGGCCAGGCTGGTCCCGTTCTTCAGCACCACGCCGTCGTTGCCGTCGGAGTAGTCGCCGATCATCACCACCGTCGTGTCCTTGCCGGCGGCGGCGGGCACGGTCAGGGCGTCCATGTTGGTGGCGGTGACGCCGTCCAGCTTGCCGGCCGAGTACTGGTTCAGCGACTCGACGTAGTCGTTGATCTGCACCAGCTCGATCTTGACGCCGTACTTGTCGGCCCATTTCTTGACGATGCCCGATTGCTGGGCGTAGGCCCACGGCATCCAGCCGGCGTAGATCGTCCAGCCGATCTTGTACTCGCTCTTGGCCGCAGCGGCGCCCGAGGCGGCAGGCGCGGCCTTGTCGCTGGCGGCCTTGGGCCCGCACGACGCCAGCGCCAGACAGGACACGGCCAAGGCCGCCACGAAACGCTTGCGGGTGAACAGGACACTCATCGGCGGCTCCCTCGATTGGCTTGAAGAGAGCGTTTTCCATATTACGAGTTGTCGCAATCGTAATACCGACGGCCGGCTACGGCGGCGGTTCCATCGCGGCCTTTCTGCCGAAAAAGCAGGCCAATCCCGCCCGGAGGCGCCGCATCACGCGCCGTTTGGACGTGCGTCCCGTCTTGGGTCGCCAGCCGGGTTTGCCGACGCCGCCAGCCTCGCCACCGTTCGAGCCAGACATGTGAGGGCGCAAGGATGCTGTCCAGATCGATGGCGAATATCTGGTCTTTCCTGCGTGAAGGCCTCACGGCGCGGGGCGGTCGCTACTGGATCACCTGAGCGGCCGCCGGGCTGAAAGGACGTCCTGCCTTCAGCGATGCTCGCCCAGGGCCTTCAGCATGCCCAGGCGCGCCAGTTCGTCCGCGCGTTCGTTGTGCACGTGTCCGGCGTGGCCCTTGACCCAGCGCCAGTCGACCTCGTGGCGCGCCCGGGCGGCGTCGAGACGCTGCCACAGGTCGACGTTCTTGACGGGGCTCTTGTCGGCGGTCTTCCAGCCCTTGGCCTTCCAGCCATGGATCCACTGGGTGACGCCCTTCATCACGTACTGGCTGTCGGTATGCAGTTCGGCCTTGGTGGGTTTGTTCAGGGCTTCCAGGGCCTGGATGGCCGCCATCAGCTCCATGCGGTTGTTGGTGGTCGCCAACTCGCCGCCCATGATTTCCTTCTTCTTGTCGCCGTACATCAACAGGGCGCCCCAGCCGCCAGGGCCGGGATTCCCGCGACAGGCGCCGTCGGTATAGATCACCAGTTTCGGGGTCACGCGCCGGTCCCGAACAGGCTGAGGCCCTCGCGGTGCACGGCCAGCTTGCGCTCGTACTCCAGCGGGTCCTTCGGCTTGACCAGGGCCCCGGCCGGGGTGGCGCCCCAGTCGGCTAGGCGGGTCAGGAAGAAGCGCATGGCCGCGCCGCGCGCCAGGATCGGAATGGCGTCGCGCTCGGTGGGGCTCAGCGGTCGGCGGCGCTCATAGCCGGCCACCAGCGCCCGGGCGGCGGTGATGTTGAAGCTGCCGTCGGCCTCGAAGCACCAGGCGTTCAGGGTCACGGCGATGTCGTAGGCGTAAGCGTCGTCGCAGGCGAAGTAGAAGTCGATGGCCGCGGCGAACTTGCCGTCCGGCTTGAAGAACACGTTGTCGGGGAAGTAGTCGGCGTGGATCACGCCCGTGGGCAGGCCGCGCGGCCACGACAGGGCCAGCTCGGCCAGGTCCTTGTCGATGGTGGCGGAGAGGCCCGGCTTGAGGCCGTCGGCGGCCTTGCGGTGCTTGGCGAACAGCGGCGCCCAGTGCGGCTGGCCCAGGTCGTTGGCGCGGCGGGCCGGATAGCCCTCGCCGGCCAGGTGCAGCCAGGCCAGGCCCTCGCCGGCCTCGCGGCAGTGAGCGACGGTCGGGCGGCGGGCCGACAGGCCGGGCAGGAACTCGACCAGGGCGGCGGGCTTGCCGCGGATGGTCTTCAGGGTCGCGCCCGCGCGGTCGGCGATCGGCTTGGCGCTGGGATAGCCGCGATCGGCCAGCCAGGTCAGCAGGTCGAGGAAATAGGGCAGGTCCTCGGGTTTGGCGCGCCGCTCGTAGACGGTGAGGATGAACCGGCCGCTCTCGGTCTCCAGCAGGAAGTTGGAATTCTCCACCCCCTCGGCGATGCCCTTGAACGCCACGGCCTGTCCCAGGTCGTAGTCGGAGAGGAAGGCGGCGAGTTCGTCGTCGGTGATGTCGGTATAGACGGCCATGGCGCGGGGATGCGGGACGGGGCGCTGGCGGTCAAGAGCGTCGTCGGTTTTGTGCTAGAATGGCTTTGGAAGGAGACGATCCATGACGGGTGAACCAGACGGCGACAAGCCTGCGGTCTCGACGGGGCAGGGTGAGCCCGCGCCGTCGACTGAGACGCTTGCGGATGAACGGTTCGCGCGCGGAGAAGCCTTTATGGCCCGCTACAGAAACACCTTCGAAGCGCTTGCGAAGCCGGACAGCGCCGCCGATCTGGAAGTCATCCGCCAGGTCGAGCTCGGCGCCGAGATCATGGATGAGTATGGCGAGACATTCAGCGCTCTGGCCAATCCGACCAATTGACCTGACCTCCCGACTCCAACGCCCGTCATCCTCGGACTTGTTCCGAGGATCTCTTGTTCCGCAGGGCTGTCATTCGTGAGCCGAGCAACGTTAGCGCCGCGAGCATCCGGCGGCTTCAGCGAAGCTGAGGCAGGGGTCCCCGGAACAAGTCCGAGGATGACGGGCAATGGGCGTCATCGCTTCAAGTCGTCAGCAGCCGCGGCAGCTTGAAGGTCACCGTCTCGCGCGCCTCGACCAGTTCGTCGACGGTCACGTCGTAGCGGGTGGCGATGGCGTCGATCACGCCCTGGACCAGGTCTTCCGGCGCGGAGGCCCCGGCGGTGAGGCCGACCGTGGTCACGCCCTCGAACCACGACCAGTCGATGCCGCGCGCGTCCTCGATCAGTTGGGCCTCCGCGGCCCCGGCCCGCTTGGCGACCTCCATCAGCCGCACCGAGTTGGACGAGTTCCGCGAGCCGACCACCAGCACCAGCTCGGAGGCCTCGGCCAGCGACTTCACCGCCTCCTGGCGGTTGGTGGTGGCGTAGCAGATGTCTTCCTTGTGCGGGGCGGCGATGCCCGGGAAGCGCTGCTTGAGCAGGTCGACCATCGCGGCCGTGTCGTCGACCGACAGGGTGGTCTGGGTCAGGAAGGCCACGTTGGCCGGGTCGCGGGGGACCCAGGCGCGGGCGTCGTCGATGTCCTCGATCAGGGTGACCACGCCCTCGGGCAGCTGTCCCATGGTGCCGACGACCTCGGGATGGCCGGCATGGCCGATCAACACGATCTCGCGGCCGGCGTCATAGTGCTTCTGGGCCTCGACATGGACCTTGGAGACCAGCGGGCAGGTGGCGTCCAGATAGACCATCTCGCGCGACCTGGCCTCGGCCGGCACCGACTTGGGCACGCCGTGGGCCGAGAACACCACGGGGCGGTCGGCCGGGGCCTCGTGCAGCTCCTCGATGAACACCGCGCCCATCGCCTTCAGGCGGTCGACCACATGGCGGTTGTGGACGATCTCGTGACGCACATAGACCGGCGCGCCGAACTTCTCGATCGTCCGCTCGACGATCTGGATCGCCCGGTCGACGCCGGCGCAGAAGCCGCGCGGGCTGGCCATGACCACGCGGAGCTCGCGGCGGCCGGGGGAGGGGATGGGCGAATGGGCGTTCATGGGCCGAACCTAAGGGTTCCGGGCCATCCGCGCCAGCATCCGGCCGCAACTGCGTGAAATCTGCTGCGCATTGCGACGTCACGCATATGCCTTTATCAGGCTCCATGACGCTGGCGGGAATTCCCGCTCAAGCTTTGCAATCTCGAACCGGACGTTTCATGCGCCGCACTCTCTCCGTCGCCCTCAGCGCCCTTATGGCTCTCTCGATCGCCGCCACGGCGGCGACCGCCCACGCCCAAGCGGGCGGCCGGGGCGGCCAAGACCAGGGCGGCGGCGACGATCAGGTCGCCAAGAAGAAGAAGCGCGATGATGAATGGAACCAGCCCAAGGCTCCGCTGGCCCAACTGCGCAACGCCGGCCCGTGCCCCTATGTGAAGGTGCTGTACGACGCCAGCCGCTATGTCGAGTTCAAGGACGGCAAGGAGTCCGCCGCCCAGACCGCCTATACCGGCGAGATCCAGGGCCTGTCCTCCGGCTGCGCCTACAAGAGCAACGACCCGATCAAGATGCAGGTCCAGATCCTGTTCGAGCTGGGCCGCGGCCCGCAGGCGACGGGCGGCCAGAAGACCTATCGCTATTGGGTCGCGGTGACCGAGCGCAACAAGGACGTCCTGGCCAAGGAATATTTCGACCTGCCGGTGAACTTCCGCGACGGCCAGGACCGCGTCTACGCCACCGAGACCCTGAAGACCATCACCATCCCGCGCGCCGACGAAAAGGTCAGCGGCGGCAATTTCGAGGTCCTGATCGGCTTCGACGTGACCCCGGAAATGGCCGCCTTCAACCGTGACGGCAAGCGCTTCCGCGTCAACGCCGGCCAGACCCAGCAAGCCCAGACCCAACCTGGAAACGTCGCCAAGCCATGAGTGATTTGAAGCGGTCCCTGAGCGAGGCGGCCGCGGCCGCCTTCCAGGCCGCCGGACTGTCTCCCGACTTCGGTCGCGTCACCGCGTCCGACCGGCCCGACCTGGCCGACTTCCAATGCAACGGGGCCCTGGCGGCCGCCAAGAGCGCCAAGCGCAATCCGCGCGAGATCGCCGAGCAGGTCGTCGAGGTCCTGAAGACCGACCCGCGCCTGGCCTCGGTCGAGATCGCCGGGGCCGGCTTCATCAACATGCGCGTCAGCGACGAGGCCCTGTCGGTCCGGGCCCGCGAGATCGCCGCCGACACGCGCGCCGGGGCCGAGCCTCTGCCCGCGCCGCGCCGGGTGCTGGTCGACTACGCCGGCCCCAACGTCGCCAAGCCGATGCACGTGGGCCACCTGCGCGCCTCGATCATCGGCGAGTCGATCAAGCGCCTGTACCGCTTCCGCGGCGACCAGGTGCTGGGCGACGCCCACTTCGGCGACTGGGGCTTCCAGATGGGCCTGCTGATCGTCTCGGTCGGCGATGAGCGCGGCCTGTTCGACGGTTGGGTCTCCGAAGCCACGGGCCAGTTCGTCGGCGATGAAGCGAGCGCTCAGGTCCATCTGCAATTGCGCGACCTGGGCCTTGAGGATCTGGACCGCGCCTATCCGCTGGCCGCCGCCCAGGCCAAGACCGATGACGCGTTCCGCGACCGCGCTCGCCGGGCCACGGCTCTGCTGCAGGGCGGCGCTGCGGCCTATCGCGCGATCTGGACCCGCTTCGTCGAGGTCAGCCGCGTGGCGCTGGAGCGCGAATTCCATGCGTTGGGCGTCGATTTCGACCTGTGGAAGGGCGAGAGCGACGCCAACGACCTAATCCCGGGGATGATCGCCGAGCTGGAGGCCAAGGGCCTGCTGGTCGACGACCAGGGCGCCCGGATCGTCCGCGTCGCCCGTCCGGGCGAGACCAAGAAGAAGAAGCTGCCCGACGGTTCGGTGGTCGAGGTCGAGAGCCCCGACCCGCTGCTGGTGGTGTCGTCGGAAGGCTCGGCCATGTACGGCACGACCGATCTGGCCACGATCCTGGACCGTCGCCGGTCGTTCGATCCGCATCTGGTCCTCTATTGCGTCGACCAGCGCCAGGCCGACCACTTCGAGCAGGTGTTCCGCGCCGCCTACCTGGCCGGTTACGCCGAGCCGGGCGGGTTGGAGCACATCGGCTTCGGCACCATGAACGGGGCCGACGGCAAGCCGTTCAAGACCCGCGCCGGCGGGGTTCTGAAGCTGCACGACCTGATCGAGATGGCGCGCGAGAAGGCCCGCGAACGCCTGCGCGAGGCCGGCCTCGGCGCCGATCTTACGCCCGAGCTCTTCGAGGACATCGCCCACAAGGTGGGGATCGCGGCCCTGAAGTTCGCCGACCTGCAGAATTTCCGCGGCACGTCCTACGTCTTCGATCTCGACCGCTTCACCAGCTTCGAGGGCAAGACTGGGCCCTACCTGCTGTACCAGTCGGTGCGCATCAAGAGCATCCTGCGCAAGGCGACCGAGCAGAAGGTCGTCTCGGGCCCGATCGTGGTCGGCGAGCCGGCCGAGCGCGACCTGACCCTGCTGCTGGACGCGTTCGAGGGCGCGCTGTCGGACGCCTACGACAAGAAGGCCCCCAACTTCATCGCCGAGCACGCCTACAAGCTGGCCCAGACCTTCTCAAAGTTCTACGCCGCCTGCCCGATCCTGAGCGCCGACGAGCCGTTCGTCCGGGCCTCGCGCCTGGCCTTGGCCGAGACGACGCTGAAGCAGCTGGAACTGGCGCTGAACCTGCTGGGCATCGAAGCGCCGGAGCGGATGTAGGGCGCGACGGCGCTCTTCGGTTGACTCCGAAAGCGCCGTCGCCCAAACACGCCTCGACCCTCGCGGGAGACATCGGGATTCTGTCCCGAGGCCGAAGGCGCAACCGCCCCGGAAACGCTCAGGCAAAAGGACCGCGCGGGTTTAGGAACGCTGGAAAGAGGCAATCGGCAACGGTTGCCCGCCGAAGGAGCAAGGCCCTGTCGCTTTCGAGCGGCCATGGGCCGGAATCTCTCAGGTCAAAGGGACAGCGGGGGCGAGACCACCTGGCGAAAGCCGGGCGGCGTCGCCGACCCCGATTGGAGCCCTCATTGTCCAGCCAAAGCGTGTCCGAGCAAGACCTCAAGAAGACCCCGCTGTACGACGCGCATGTCGCGGCCGGCGCGCGCATGGTGCCGTTCGCCGGCTACCACATGCCGGTGCAGTACAAGGACGGGGTGCTGAAGGAGCATCTGTGGACCCGCGAGCATGCGGGCTTGTTTGACGTCTCGCACATGGGCCAGGCCCGGCTGCGCGGCGAGAACCCGGCCAAGAGCTTCGAGAAGCTGGTCTCGGCCGACTATGAGGGCCTCAAGCCCGGCAAGCAGCGCTACGCCGTGCTGCTGAACGACCAGGGCGGGGTGATCGACGACCTGATGACCGCCCGCCCCGACGACGACGGCCTGTTCATCGTCGTCAACGGCGCCTGCAAGGACAACGATTACGCCATCATCGCCAAGGCGCTGGAGGGCGAGGCGACTGTGGAGCGCCTGGAGGACCGCGCGCTGCTGGCCCTGCAGGGCCCCGAGGCCGCCGCCGTCCTGGCCGCCCACGTGCCGGAAGCGGCGAACATGGTGTTCATGGACACCGCCGCCCTGACCGCCTTCGGGACCGACGCCATCATCTCGCGCTCGGGCTATACCGGCGAGGACGGCTACGAGATTTCCGTACCGGCCGGTGAGGCCGAGCGGATCTGGAACACCCTGCTGGCCGACGAGCGGGTCAAGGCCATAGGCCTGGGCGCCCGCGACAGCCTGCGCCTGGAGGCCGGCCTGCCGCTGTACGGTCACGACATGGACGAGACGGTCTCGCCGATCGAGGCCGGCATGCCGTTCGCCGTCGGCAAGAGCCGCCGCGAGGCCGCCGACTTCCCGGGCGCGGACCGGATCCTCAAGGAACTGGCCGGCGATCTCAAGCGCGTGCGCGTGAACCTCAAGGTGCTGGAAGGCGCCCCGGCCCGCGAAGGCGCCGAGATCGCCGATGAGGCGGGTAACGTCGTCGGCAAGGTCACCAGCGGCGGCTTCGGGCCCAGCTTCGGCGGCGCCATCGCCATCGGCTTCGTCCCCCCCGCCCTGGCGGTGGTCGGTTCGACGCTGAAAGTCATCGTCCGAGGCAAGCCGCAGGCGGCCGAGGTCGTGGCCTCGCCGTTCGTCCCGACCCGCTACGTGCGCAAGATCTAGCTCCAGACACAAAGGGCCCAGACCATGAAGTTCACCAAGGACCACGAGTGGGTCGAAGTCGCCGGCGACATCGCCACGGTCGGCATCACCGCCTATGCCGCCGAACAGTTGGGCGACGTGGTGTTCGTCGAGACCCCGGACGTCGGCAAGACCGTCAAGCAGGGCGAAGCCCTGGCGGTGGTCGAGAGCGTCAAGGCCGCCTCCGACGTCTACGCCCCGGTGTCGGGCGAGGTGGTCGAGGCCAACGCCGAGCTTTCCGACAGCCCCGAGACCGTCAACGCCCTGCCGGAAACCGGCGGCTGGTTCGCCAAGATCAAGCTCTCGAACCCCGCCGAGGTCGACGCCCTGATGGACCGCGACGCGTACGAAGCGTTCCTCTCGACCCTTTAGCCTGCCACGAACCTCGTCCTTCGAGGCCCGCTGCGCGGGCGCCTCAGGATGAGGTTCGAATGCGATCTCAGTAGTCCTCATCCTGAGGCGCCGCGAAGCGGCCTCGAAGGACGAGGGCGGTCCAAGAAAGCCACCGCCTTATGCGCTACCTCCCCCTCACACCTCAGGATCGCGCCGACATGCTCGGCGTCATCGGCGCGGAGTCGATCGACGACCTGTTCGTCGACGTGCCCGCCGTCGCCCGCCGCACGGGCGTGGTCGACCTGCCGCTCCACGCCGGCGAGTTGGAGGTGGAGCGCGAGATGCTGGCCTTGTCGCGTCGCAACCGCTCGGCGTCGGAGGGCCCGTTCTTCGTGGGGGCGGGGGCCTATCGCCACCATGTGCCGGCCAGCGTCGACCACATCATCCAGCGCTCGGAATTCCTGACCAGCTACACGCCCTACCAGCCCGAGATCGCCCAGGGCACGCTGCAGGTGCTGTTCGAGTTCCAGACCCAGGTCGCGGCCCTGACCGGCATGGAGGTGGCCAACGCCTCGCTCTATGACGGCTCCACCGCCACGGCCGAAGCGGTGATGATGGCCACGCGGGTCACGCGCCGCAGCAAGGCGGTGCTGTCGGGCGGCGTGCACCCGCACTATGTCGGCACGGTCGAGACCCTGGCCCACGCGGCCGGCGTCGCCACCGATCGACTGGCGCCGGCCATCGACGCCGAGGACGCGGTGATCGCCGCCATCGACGCCGACACCGCCTGCGTGGTCGTCCAGACCCCCAACGTGTTCGGCACGGCCACCGACGTGACCAGGATCGCCGCCGCCGCCCAGGCCGCCGGCGCCCTGCTGATCGTGGTCACCACCGAGGCGGTCTCGTATGGCCTGCTGAAGTCGCCCGGCGAGATGGGCGCCGACATCGTCGTGGCCGAGGGCCAGTCGATCGGCAATGGCCTGAACTTCGGCGGCCCCTATGTCGGCCTGTTCGCCTGCAAGGAAAAATACGTCCGCCAGGCCCCGGGCCGGCTGTGCGGCGAGACCGTCGACGCCGACGGCCGCCGCGGCTTCGTCCTGACCCTGTCGACCCGCGAGCAGCACATCCGTCGTGACAAGGCCACGTCGAACATCTGCACCAACAGCGGCCTGTGCGCCCTGGCCTTCAGCATCCACATGAGCCTGCTGGGCGAGAAGGGCCTGCGCCGGCTGGCCCTGGTCAATCACCAGAAGGCGGTGAAGCTGCGCGACGCCCTGGCCGCCGTGCCCGGCGTCGAGGTCCTGACGCCGCGCTTCTTCAACGAGTTCGCGATCAAGGTGCCGGCCAACGCCGCCGAACTGGTCGAGACCCTCGCCGCCAACGGCGTCATCGCCGGCGTGCCGTTCTCGCGCCTCGACCCGACCGCCGGCCTCGACGACGTCCTGCTGGTCGCCGCCACCGAGACGACGCCCGACAGCGACATCGCCTTCTTCGCCAAGGCCCTGACCAAGGTGCTGGACCAATGAGCATGAACACCGTCGGACGGCCCACCCGTCCCGAAGCCCCCCAAGGCGCTGACGTCAACGACTACGTCCACCCGACCCTGACCGGGGCCCGCGGCTTGCTGCAGGACGAGGCGCTGATCTTCGAACTGAACGCCTGGGACAAGACCGGCGTCGACCTGCCCGACGCGCCTGCGGCCGACGACCTGGGCGACCTGGTCCGCAAGGCTCCGATCGGCCTGCCGGGCCTGTCGGAGCCCGAAGCCGTGCGCCACTATGTGCGCCTGAGCCAGAAGAACCACGCCATCGACCTGGCGCTCTATCCGCTGGGCTCGTGCACGATGAAGCACAACCCGCGCCTGAACGAGAAGATGGCGCGCCTCCCGGGCTTCTCCGATATCCACCCGCTGCAGCCGCAGTCGACGGTGCAGGGCGCGATCGAGCTGATGGACCGCCTGGCGCACTGGCTGAAGACCCTGACGGGCATGCCGGCCGTGGCCTTGAGCCCGAAGGCCGGGGCCCACGGCGAGCTGTGCGGCCTGCTGGCCATCCGCGCCGCCCACGAGGCCAACGGACAGGGCCACCGCAAGACCGTGCTGGCCCCGACCAGCGCCCACGGCACCAATCCGGCCACGGCGGCCTTCTGCGGCTACACGGTCGTCGAGATCGCCCAGACCGACGACGGCCGGGTCGACCTGGCCGACCTGGAAGCCAAGCTGGGCGACCACGTGGCCGCCATCATGGTCACCAACCCCAACACCTGCGGCCTATTCGAGCGCGACGTGGTCGAGATCGCCCGCCTGACCCACGCGGCCGGCGCGTACTTCTATTGCGACGGCGCCAACTTCAACGCCATCGTCGGCCGGGTGCGCCCGGGCGACCTGGGCGTCGACGCCATGCACATCAACCTGCACAAGACCTTCTCCACCCCGCACGGCGGCGGCGGTCCGGGCGCTGGGCCGGTGGTGCTGTCGGCGGCCCTGGCCCCGTTCGCGCCGACGCCCTGGGTGGTCAGCCGCGAGTTCGGCTTCAAGCTGGTCGAGGAAGCCGAGGGACCCGCCGCCCAGGCGTTCGGCCGGATGAGCGCCTTCCACGGCCAGATGGGCATGTTCGTGCGCGCCTACGCCTACATGCTCAGCCATGGGGCCGACGGCCTGCGCCAGGTGGCCGAGGACGCCGTCCTCAACGCCAACTACATCAAGGCCCGCCTCGGCGACCTGATGAGCCCGGCCTTCCCGAACGGCCCGTGCATGCACGAGGCGCTGTTCGACGACGCCTGGCTGGAAGGGACGGGGGTGACCACGCTCGACTTCGCCAAGGCGATGATCGACGAGGGCTTCCACCCGATGACCATGTACTTCCCGCTGGTGGTGCACGGGGCGATGCTGATCGAGCCGACCGAGACCGAGAGCAAGCAGGAACTAGACCGCTTCGTCACGGCGCTCCGCGCCCTGGCCGGGGCTGTCGCCAAGATCAAGAATGGGGGCGGCGATGTCGACCGGTTCAAGGGGGCTCCCTATCACGCGCCGCTCAAGCGCCTGGACGAGACCCAGGCCGCCCGGAAGCCCCGTCTGAGGTGGAAACCTGTGGCCGCCGCGCCACTGGCTGCGGAATAGACGCCACAGTCGGCGAAAGCGACAAAAGGGCGCCTTTACGGAAGGGCGGGCCGTTCTCATATCGGTCTCAGTGAGCCGAGGAGGCCGGCCCCCGCCGGGATCAAACGGACCACGGAACCGTTTCGTCCTGCCATGAACCTCGCTCTCGCCATGCCGCCCGTGCGCTTCTCCGCCGCCGATGAACTCGCCCGCGAGCTTCTCGGGCGGATTTCCCGCGTCGTACTGGTCACCCTGGGCCTGATCCTGGTGGTGGCCGGGTTCCTGATCGCGCCGCTGCCCGGCCCGCTGGGCGTGCCGCTGACCGTGGCCGGCCTGATGCTGGTGCTGCGCAACTCGTTCCGGGCGCGCAAGCAGTTCGTCCGCTTCCAGCACGCCCATCCCAAGCTGCTGTTCCCGCTGCGCCGCCTGCTGCGCCGCGAGCCGGAGGTGTTTCCGGTGGCCTGGCAGCAGGTGCTGCGCATGGAACGGCTGATCGTCCCGCGCCGCTGGCGCGTGGCCAAGCGCTGGCGCCAGTCGTTCAAGCGCCGATCGCTGCAGCGCCAGTCCGCCAAGCAGGACGCGTGAACTCGGCGGCTGAAACGCTCGCCAGGCTGCCTTCGAGGCTCTACCGCCGCCGTCGCCGCCTGGCCCTCGTCCTGCGGGAAACCGCGGGCCGCGTCGCCCGCTGGGCGGCGCTGGCCTTCGGCGTGCTCGTGCTCCTGGCCGGAGTCGTCCTGACGCCGCTGCCGGGCCACCTGGGCCTGCCGCTGCTGGTCGTCGGCCTGATGATCGTGCTGCGCAACTCGTTCCAGGCCAAGCGGCGCTTCCTGCGCTGGCAGCGCCGCCATCCCAAGCTGATCTTCCCGATCCGCCGCCTGATGCGCCGCGAGCCCGAGATCATGCTGGTGGCCTGGCAGCAGCTGTTGCGGTCCGAGAAGGTGTTCCTGCGCAAGGCCAAGTGGCGGGTGCTGAAGCGCGGCCGCAAGCACCTGAAGCGCCGCTGGCTGAAGAAACAGCCGGTTTAGGGTTCTTCCCCCTCTGGGGGAGGAGCGCCGAAGGCGCGGAGGGGGCAAGTGTCAGCCGCCCATTCCGCTACCCCCTACGGGCGCTTGCCCCCACCTGGCGGCTTCGCCGCCTGTCCGCCCCCATAGGGGGCGGAGCGCTCACCGGACAAGAAAAAGGGCGCGCCCCGCGAGGAGCGCGCCCTTGATGTTTGCCGATCCGAAAACCGCTATTGCAGCTTCGCGCCGACCTGGGCGATCGCCGCGTCGACGAGGCCGTCCGAGGCGCCGGTCGCGAGACGGGCGACCAGGATCTGCTCGGCGGCCTGGGCGGCCAGGTCGACAGCGGCCGACTTGACGTCGGCGGCGGCCTGGGCCTCGGCCTGGGCGATCTTGCGCTCGGCCATTTCGGCGCGGCGGGTGATCTGCTCCTCGAGCCGGGCCTTGGCCTCGGACGCGATCAGAGCGGCGTCGGCCTTGGCGGCTTCCAGCATGCCGGCGGCCTGACGCTCGGCTTCTTCCCGCTGGGCCTTCACGTCCGCGAGCAGGGCCTGGGCCTCTTCCCGCAGTTGCTGGGCTTCGTCGAGTTCGGCCTTGATCTTGGCCGCGTGGGCGTCCAGCGCGCCGAACAGCGCGCCCGGCAGGACCTTGAGCACGACCAGCAGGCCGATGAACAGGGCCAGGCCGATCAGGACCCACAGCTCGGGATTGGCGAGATCGAAGAGGGCTTCGTGTTCCATCGTCGTCTCTCCCTAGGCCAGCGAGGCGGCGAGCTCGGCGGCCGAAGCCGCCTTGCCCGTCAGCTTCTCGACGATGGCCCCGGCCGTTTCCGAAGCCACCGTGCGGACGTGGCCCATGGCCTCGTCGCGGGCGGCCTGGATGCGGCCCTCGGCGGCGGCCAGCTTTTCGGCCAGCGCGGCCTCTTCCTTGGCCTGACGCTCGGCGGCCTCGGCCGAAGCCTTGGCCTTGGCGTCCGCAGCGGTCTTCTGGGCCTTGGCGCGGGCCTCGGCCACTTCGGCCGCGGCTGCGCGGGCCTGCACCTCGGCCTCGTCCTTCAGGCGACGGGCGTCGGCGATGTCGCCGGCGATCTTGGCGCCGCGGGTCTCGATCGCGCCGCTGACCCGGGGCAGGAGCGCCTTGGACAGCACCGCGTAGAGAACGGCGAAGATGAGCAGCAGCCAGACGATCTGGCCGCCCCAGTGCTGGAACTGCAGCTGGGGAAGCCCGCCGCTTTCCTGCCCGTGGGGGGGCTCAGTCGATTCGACCGTGCCGTGATGTTCCGTCGCCATGGGCGAAGAAGCCTCTCAAGATTTGGAGCCTTCTCGAACGCCGAGAAGGCTCGAAGAACGAGTCCGGGGCGCCGTCGATCCTCGGGACCGACCGCGCCCCAGGGTTTTACTTCGAGAACAGGATCAGGAAGGCGATGACCAGGGCGAAGATGCCCAGGGCTTCGGTCAGGGCCATGCCCAGGAACAGCATCGGACGCTCTTGAGCGGCCGCGGTCGGGTTGCGCAGGGCGCCTTGGAAGTAGTTGCCGAACATGATGCCCAGGCCGATGCCCGCGCCGATCATGCCGAGCATAGCCAGGCCGGCGCCGATGAACTTAGCGGCGGAAGCGTCCATGATTGAGACTCCTTGGGAAGTGGTGTGTTGGTTGGAAGACTAAGGGTTGATCAGTGGCTGTCGAGGTGCACGACGTCGTTCAGATAGACGCAGGTGAGCACCGCGAACACGAAGGCCTGAAGGAAGGCCACCATGAACTCTAGGGCCGTCAGGGCGACGACGGAGGTCAGCGACAGCAGGCCCACCAGCCAGTAGGCCGGGGCCATGGCCAGCAGGATGGCCACGAAGGTCGCGAAGATCTTCAGCACCACGTGGCCGCCCAGCATGTTGCCGAACAGACGAAGGGCCAGGGTGACGGGGCGGATCAGGAACGAGATGATCTCGATCGGCACCAGGATGATGTAGAGCACCGGCGGCACGCCCGACGGGGCGAACAGCTTGAAGAACTTGAAGCCGTTCTTGGCGAAGCCGACGCCGATGACTGTCAGGATGACCATCATGCCCAGGGTCAGGGTCACGGCCAGCTGCGAGGTCGAGGTGAAGCCCAGGAAGTTGCCGGTCCAGCCGAACAGCATGCCCTGCAGGTTGGCGAACAGCACGAAGGCGAACAGGGTGAAGACGAAGGGCAGGTACTTCTTGCCGTCGTGGCCGATGATCGAGCTCGTCAGGCCGTCGGCGATTCCATAGAGCATCTCGCCCACGGTCTGCAGGCGGCCCGGAACGACCGCGCCCTTGCCGGCGAAGGCGTAGAAGGTGACGATCAGGAACGCCGACAACAGCATGGCGGCGATCGAGTTGGTGATCGACAGGTCGATCGCGCCCAGGCCCGGGACAGTAAAGGACGGCAGCTCCACGATCTTCTGGATCATGAACTGGTGCATCGGGTCGATCGGCGTGGCCAAGGCCCTAGTCTCTCTTCTGCTTGGGGGCGGTAGACCCGCCTCCCGTGTCTCCGTCGGTTACGTCCTTGGCGGACCTGGCCGACGCCTGCGCGCTCAGTTTTGTCGCCTTGCGGACGACGATGTAGATCGAGGACCCCATGCCGATCAGCAGACCGCCGACCATGCCCCAGGGCCCCGTGCCGGCGTAGCGGTCGAGCAGCCAGCCGAAGCCGAGCCCCACCAGGACGCCCCCGATCAGATCCGCCAGAAGACGATAGCCGTCCTGGGACGATTTCTCGTGCTCGGCGCGTCCCGGCGCTTCCGCCGCCTTCCGCGCCTCGAAAGCGGCGATCCGAGCGTCGAGGCTTTGCGGGGCCTTGTCGTTCGGTTCGTCGGCCTTGGGCATGGGAAGCGGTCAGGTCCGATAACGCCCGCGGCCGCCCCAAAAGAGGCGGTTTTCCGGCCGGCTTGATCGCGGCGGAACCTATAGGGCGCGCTGCGGTGCGTCAAGGTTGGGCGGTATCCTATCAAGTGGCCGTTTTGTAAGGGTTTTTGGAGATTTTCGAGCCGCGCGTCGGAATCATCGCGTCCTTACGTGATCGCGGACGGTTTCCGGCGAGGGGTTCCGTCGCGGAACCGGGCGTCGTCGCCTCCGTTTGGGCGCGGTTTGCAGATTTCCCTCGCCTCGCCGCTCGCGCCAACCCTATGGTACCGCAACCATGATCGGACGCCTCGACGCGCCGGCGGGTTCATCGAGGGAAGAAACCAGTCATGATCCGCGTAACCCGCACCCTGCTCGGCGCCGCGGCGCTGTGCGCGCTCCTCGCGCCGGCCGCCCTTTCGTCCGGCGCCCAGGCCGCCCCGGCCGTCAAGCCGCAGCCCCTGCCGGCCTACAGGAACTTCCATGCGGCGATCTACATCGCCGTCAACAACGCCAAGGAACTGGCCGACAAGGCCACCTTCGACCGCGAGTTCGAGCGCGCCAGCCGCCAGCTGCACTTCGACAAGGTGTATCTGGAAGTCTACCGCAGCAGCAACTTCGCCACCGACACGGAGATCGAGCGCGTCAAGGGCTGGTTCGAGGAACGCGGGATCACGGTGGCCGGCGGGATCACCCTGGCGACCGGCGGCGAGGGCGGGCAGTTCGGCACCTTCGACTACGAGAACCCCGCCCACCGGGCCGAGTGCGAGAAGGCCGTGCGCCTGGCGGCCAAGCATTTCGACGAGGTGATCCTCGACGACTTCTTCTTCTACACCTCCAAAAGCCCGGCCGACATCGCCGCCAAGGGCGACCGGTCGTGGAGCCAGTACCGGCTGGAGACCATGCGCAAGGTCAGCCAGGACCTGGTCCTGGGCCCGGCCAAGGCGGTCAACCCCAAGGTCCGGATGATCATCAAGTACCCCAACTGGTACGAGCACTTCCAGGGCACGGGCTACGACCTGGAGAAGCAGTCGCAGATGTTCGACGGCATCTATACCGGCACCGAGACCCGCGACCCGGTGGTCACCGACCAGCTGCTGCAGCAGTACGAGAGCTATTCGATCGTCCGCTACTACGACAACATCCGCCCCAAAGGCTCCAACGGCGGCAAGGGCAACGGCGGCGGCTGGGTCGACACCTTCTCGACCCTCTATGTCGACCGCTACGCCGAGCAGCTGTGGGACACCCTGCTGGCCAAGGCGCCGGAGATCACCCTGTTCAACTGGCGGCCGATGAACGAGGCCAAGGCCGTCGAGCCGGGCGAGCGCCCGTGGAAGGACAAGGCCACCAGCTTCGACTGGAAGGCCATGGTCGCCAGCTACAAGCCCTCGGGCCAGGCGGGGGATCCCGGCCCCGGCTGGGGCCGCGCGGCGGGCTGGTCGCTGGAGAAGATCGACAAGGACCTGGGCCTGCTCGGCCAGCCGATCGGCATCGCCAGCTACAAGCCCTACCAGTCGTCGGGCGAGGACTTCCTGCACAACTATCTGGGCAATATCGGCATACCGATCGAGCTGTCGCCCAACTTCCCCAAGAACGCGGACGTGGCCCTGCTGACCCAGGCGGCGGCCAAGGATCCGAAGATCGTCGAGGAGATCAAGGGCAACCTGCTGGCCGGCAAGACGGTGTTCATCACCTCAGGCCTGCTGAACGCGCTGCAGGGCAAGGGCATCGAGGACATCCTCGAGGTGCGCGACACCGGCCGCAAGGTGGCCCTGCACGACTTCCTGAACGGCTACGGCGCGGGCAATGGCGAGAGCCTGAACGATCCCAAACGCGACAATCCGCCAGTGCTGTTCCCGGAACTGGCCTTCTACACCAACGACAGCTGGGGGATCATCCGCGGCGTGGCCAACGCTAAGGGCTTCCCGATCCTGCTGATGAACCGTTACGGCGGCGGGGTGCTCTACGTGATCACCATGCCCGAGAACCCGGGCGACCTCTACAACCTGCCCCAGGGCGTGACGACCGAGATCAAGCGCTACCTGCAGCGCGACTTTCCGGTGCGGTTGGATGCGCCCGACCGGGTCAGCCTGTTCGCCTACGACAACGGAACCTTCGTGGTGCAGTCGTTCCGCGACGACGACACCGACGTGAACCTGTCGCTGCTGGGCGCGGGGGTGAAGTTGCGCGACATGGCGACCGGCAAGCTGGTCGAGGCCAAGGCGCCCGACGGCAAGGCCGACGCCTGGCGGCGCCAGGGCGTGCCGGCCCGCACCGAGTTCGCCGCCGCGGTCGCGCCGCACAGCTACACGGTCTACCGAATCGAGAAGTGACGCTCGAAACTTCCCGGCGCGAATGGTCGCGCCGGGGATCACCAATTGCTTTTTCCGGCGTTTTGGGGTCTTAGGAGCGCACTTTCCACCAACCAGAAGATTCATGTCGCACCTGAAGAACACCGGCTTCGCCGATCGCATCACCGCCGCAGCCGAAGCCAAGAAGGCCATGCTGGCCAAGATGAAGGTGAAGCCCACCGTTCAGGACCCCAACTTCGAGCAGCGCCACGCCGAGCGCGAAGCCGAGCTGGAACGGGTCCGCGCCGAGCGCGCCGCGATCAAGGAAGCCGCCCGCCAGGAAATCCTGGCCCGCGAAGAGGCCGCCCTCGCCGAGAAGCGCGCCGAGCGCAAGGAGCGCAAGGCCCTGACCGCCGCCGAGCAAAAGGCCGCTCGCGACGCCAAGTACGCCGCCCGCAAGGCGCGCCAGAAGTAATCATCGATACTCGTTCCATCGCGCGGTTCCGGCCCGTATGAGGGCGGATCGCGCGGGGGCTTGAGCTGGATGCACGTCGATTTCGCCCTGCTGGCCATCATGTTCGCCGTGGCCATGGTCGCCGGGGCTTTCGACGCCATCGCCGGCGGCGGCGGCCTGCTGACCGTCCCGGCCCTGCTGCTGACCGGCATGAACCCCGTCGCGGCCCTGGGCACCAACAAGCTGCAGGGCGCGGTCAGCGCCATCTCCTCCACCAGCGCCTTTGCAAGGCGGGGTCTGATCGACTGGAAGACCGCCCTGCCGGTCGCCGGGACGGCCGCGGTCGCCGGCCTCTGCGGCGCCCTGTGCGCCAGCCTGCTGTCGCCGCGCGTGCTGGCGGCGCTGGTGCCGGTGCTGCTGATCGTCATCGCCCTCTATTTCGGCTTCTCGAAGGGGCTGAAGGGCGAGGACGTCCATCCCCGCCTGACCCTGCCGGTTTTCGCCTTTTGCGTGACGCCACTGATCGGCTTCTATGACGGGATCTTCGGACCCGGGGCGGGGGCCTTCTACATGGTGGCCATCGTCACCCTCCTGGGCTACGGCGCGCTGAAGGCCACGGCCCACACCAAGCTGGCCAATGCGGCCTCGAATCTGGGCAGCCTGTCGCTGTTCATCCTGAAGGGGGTTGTGGTCTGGCCGATCGGCCTGGCCATGGCGGCCGGCGCGTTCATCGGCGCGCAGATCGGCTCGCGCCTGGCCATGCGGTTCGGGGCCCGGCTGATCCGGCCGCTGCTGGTGATGATGTCCTGCGCCATGGCGGTGAAGCTGCTGAGCGACCCGGCGAACCCGCTGCGGCACGCGGTGGTGGGGCTTTTCGGCGGCTAGCACTTGCCCCCTACGGGTCGCTTCGCGACCGTCTTCCCCCAGAGGGGGAAGAGCCTAAGCGCAAGGCTCCGCCCCCTATGGGGGCGGACAGACGGCGAAGCCGTCAGGTGGGGGCAAGTCAGTGAGTTACTGCGCCGCCACCAGTTGCTCCGCCGTCGACAGGTCGACGCTGACCAGCTGGCTGACCCCGCGCTCGGCCATGGTCACGCCGAACAGGCGGTCCATCCGGCTCATGGTCACCGGGTTGTGGGTGATGGCGATGAACCGTGTCCGGGTGCGCCGGCGCATCTCGTCCAGCATGTTGCAGTAGCGGTCGACATTGGCGTCATCCAGCGGGGCGTCCACCTCGTCCAGCACGCAGATCGGGGCCGGATTGGCCAGGAAGACGCCGAAGATCAGGGCGCTGGCGGTCAGGGCCTGCTCGCCGCCGCTCATCAGGCTCATGCTGGCCATGCGCTTGCCGGGCGGGCAGGCGAAGATCTCCAGCCCGGCTTCCAGCGGGTCGTCGCTCTCGATCAGCTTCAGCTCGGCCTGGCCGCCGCCGAACAGGGCCTGGAAGAGGGTCTGGAAATTGGCGTTGATCACGTCGAACGCCGCCAGCAGGCGCTCGCGGCCCTCGGCGTTCAACTCCTCGATGCCGGCCCGCAGCTTGCCCACCGCGCCCGACAGGTCGGCCCGTTCGGTGCGCATGGTCTCCAGCCGCGCGGCGTATTCGTTGGCCTCCTCCTCGGCGCGCAGGTTCACCGGACCGATCGCGTCCCGCTCACGCTCCAGGGCGAACAGGTGAGCCTCGACCCCGGCGGCGTCCTTGGGCACGGCCACGGCCTCGCCGGCCACGTGGCGGCCCAGCTCCTCCGGCTCCATGCGGGCCTGTTCGCGGATCGCCCCGGCCACCTCGGCGAAGCGGTCGCGGGCCGCGTCCAAGGTGGCCACCAGGCCGGCGCGCTTCTCGCGGGCCTCCGAGGCGGCCTGTTCGGCCGCGCGGGCCGCGCGATCGGCGTTGAGCCGGGCGGTCTCGGCGGCCTCCAGGGCGTCGGAGGCCTTGGCGCGGCGATCCTCGGCGGCCGCGAACTGCTCGACGATGACCACCAGCTTGCCGGCCAGCACGGTCGGCGCCTCGCGGGCGGCCTCCAGGGCGGCGGCGGCCTTGACCCGGTCGGCGTCCAGGCTGGTCTCGCGCCGGGCAGAGGCCTCGCGGCGCTTGGCCCAGTCGGCGTGGTCGCGCTCCAGGCTCTCCAGGCGGCGGGCGCGGCCGGCGGTCTCGCGGGTTTCCTGGTCCAGGGCCGAGCGGGCGGCGGCGGCGGCTTCGCGGGCGACGGTGGCGGCCTGGCGGCCGGCGGCCAGGCGCGGGGCCAGGTCCTCGGCGCTCTCGACCCCGGCGCTCTCGGCGCGGACGGCGGTCAGGGCGGCCTCGGCCTCGACCCGCTCGGCCTCGAAACGGGCGATGGTGTCGTCCAGCGACTGGGCGCGGGCCTCGCGCTGGGCGGACTCCCGCTCGTAGCGGGCCACCTGCTCGCGAGCGCCCGTCAGCAGGCGCTCGGCCTCGGGCGGACCGCGGCGCTTGTCGCGCAGCGTCTCTTCGGCGACCCGCAGAGCGTCGGCGGCGGTCTTCAGGGCGGCGGCCGCGGCCTCGGCCCGTGGGGCGACCTGGTCGATCTCGGCCTCGACCTCGGCCAGGCGGGTGCGCTGCTCCAACCGGACCGCGGCGGGCTTGGGGGCGTCGGCCCGGGCCGTGAAACCGTCCCAGCGCCACAGGTCGCCTTCCTTCGAGACCAGCCGCGCCCCGACCGGCAGGCCCTTGGCCAGGCGGTCGCCGTCGGCCCGCTCGACCACGGCCACGTGCGACAGGCGGGCCGCCAACTCCGGTGGAGCCTTGATCAGCGGGGCCAGCGGCCGGGCGCCGTCGGGCCAGGCCACGGGTTTCGGTTCGCCGCCCGCCCAGAACGACGGGGCGCGGGGATCCAGCGCCGCCTCCAGGTCGTCGCCGAGGGCGGCGGCCAGGGCCGCGCCATAGCCCTTCTCCGGCGTCACCGCGTCCAGGGCCGGCGAGAAGCCGCTCTTGGCGCGCGGGGCGGTCAGCTGGGCCAGGCCTCGGGCCTCGGTGCGCAGCCGGCCCAACAGGTCCTCGACCTTGCGGGCCAGGTCGCGGGCCTGGGCCTCGGCGGCGGCGGCCTTGACCCGAAGCGCTTCCGCGTCCTCAAGAGCCTGCCGGGCTGACGCCAGTCCCGCCTCGGCGTTGGCGAAGCGCTGGCGGGCCTCGGCGGCGGCCGGGTCGACCACGGGGCCGACGGCGGCGCGCTCGGCCTTGGCCTGGTCCAGGGCCCGGATCGTGCGGGCCAGGCGGCTCTCGGCCTCGGCCAGGCGCTGGGCGGCGGCGCGAGCCCGGGCGTCCTCGGCGGCGACGCGGGCGGCCAGCTGCTCGACCTCGGTGTCAGCCTTGGCCCGCTGCTCCTCGGCGGCCTTGGCGGCGGCGGCCAGTTCCGGCCCACGCGCAGGGGCCGCGGCGATCTGGGCGCGCAGTTCGGTCAGCTCGACCTCGGCCCGCGCCAGGGCCTGGACGGCGTCCTGCAGCCCTTGCGCCTCGCGGGCCCGGTCGTCGTCGATGCGGGTCAGGTCGGCCGACAGCCGCTCGAACTCGGCCTGGGCGGCCTCGGCCTCGCGCTCGGCCCGGTCCTTCTGGATGGCCAGCTGGCCCAGGATCGCCTGGGCGATCGAGGCCTCCTCGCGCAGCGGCGGCATGGCGGCTTCGGCCGCCAGGATGGCGGTCTGGGCCGAGGCGGCGGCGCGGGCGGTGTCTTCGACGGCGCGGGCGGCCTCGGTGGCCTCGCCCTGGGTGCGGTTGAGGGTGTCGCGGGCCTCGGTCCAGCGCGTGTAGAGCACCGCCCCCTGCACGGCGCGGATCTCGGCCGACAGCCGCTTGTATTTTTCGGCCTGGCGAGCCTCGCGGCGCAAGCGGCCCAGCGCCGTCTCCAGCTCGCGGGCCACGTCCTCCAGCCGCGAGAGATTGGCCTCGGCGGCGCGCAGCCGCAGCTCGGCCTCGTGGCGGCGGGTGTGCAGGCCCGAGACCCCGGCCGCCTCTTCCAGGATGCGGCGGCGGTTCTGCGGCTTGGCGCCGATCAGCTCGCTGATCTGGCCCTGGCGGACCAGGGCCGGCGAGTTGGCGCCGGTCGAGGCGTCGGCGAACAGCAGCTGGACGTCGCGCGCCCGCACCTCGCGGCCGTTGATCCGGTAGGTCGAGCCCTCGCCGCGGTCGATGCGGCGCACGACCTCCAGCACCGGATCGTCATTGAACTGGGCCGGCGCCGTGCGGTCGGCGTTGTCGATGGTCAGGGTGACGTCGGCGTGGTTACGGGCCGGGCGGGCGCCGCTGCCGGCGAAGATCACGTCGTCCATGCCGCCCGCGCGCATGGCCTTGGCCGAGTTGGCGCCCATCACCCAGCGCAGGGCTTCCAGCAGGTTGGACTTGCCGCAGCCGTTCGGGCCGACGATCCCCGTCAGGCCCGGCTCGATCCGGAACTCGGTCGGCTCGACGAAGGACTTGAATCCCGAAAGGCGCAGGCGCTGGAATTGCACGGCGCGCGCCCGCCCCTCAGCCCTTGCCGGGCTTGGTTTGCGCCGCCTTGGCGATCGCGCCGGCGAAGGTCTCGATCGGCAGGCCGCCTTCGTAGCGCTGGCCGTTGACGAAGAAGGTCGGGGTGAACTGGACCTTGTCGCGCTCGGCGGCCTTCTCGACCCGGGCGTTGATGGCGTCCAGCCCGGCCTTGTCCTGCAGGGCGGCGGTGAACTGTTCTTCGGTCAGGCCAAAGCTCTTGCCGATCTTCAGCAGGCCGCTCCACAGGTCCTGGCTCTCGAAGATCGCCGCCTGCTGCTTGAAGACCGCGTCGATCACCTGAAAATAGCGCGCCGGCCCCACCCGCCGGGCCAGCAGGTAGCCGGCGGCGGCGAACTGGGTCGGTTCGGTCAGGAACTCGCGGAACACGTAGCGAACCTTGCCCGTGTCGATGAACCGGGTCTTGAAGACGGAAAACACCTCGTTGTTCCAGTGGGCGCAGTGGGTGCAGGACAGCGAGGCGTACTCCACCACCTGCACCTTGGCCTTGGGCGAGCCCAGGACCATGTCGCCCTCGGCCGGCGGCAGCGGCGCGGCGCGCGCGATCGTCGGCGCGGCGGTCAGGACCAGGCCTGAAGCCGCCGCTCCCAAGACGGGAAGGCCCGTTCCGATCAGGGCGCGCCGGTCGAGGATCATTTCGCGGCCGCCTCGGCCGCGGCGATCGCGGCGTCCAGCTGGGCCATCGACTGCTCGCCGCCGTCGTCGCCGCCGGCCTTCTTGCCGTTGATGATGAAGGTCGGGGTGCCGGTGATCTTGGCGTCGGCCTGGTACTTCTCGACCCGGGCGTTCAGGGCCTTGAGCGCCTTCTCGTCGGTGACGCAGCTGGTGAACTGGGCCTCGTCCATGCCGGCCGACTGGGCGATGCGCAGCAGCACGCCGCGATAGTCGCCGGTCGTGAACATCTCTTCCTGCGAGTGATAGACCGAGTCCAGCACCGAGAAATATTTGTCCTTGCCGGCGCAGCGGGCCATCAGGAACGAGGCGGAGGCCACCTGCACCGGCTCGGTCAGGAACTCGCGGTAGACGTAGTGCACGCGGCCGGTGTCGATGTACTTGGTCTTGAAGGCCGGGAAGACCTCGTTGTTCCAGCGGCCGCAGTGGATGCAGGAAGCCGAGGCGTACTCGACGACGGTGACCTTGGCGTTGGCGTTGCCCAGCGACATGTCGTCGGCGGACACCGACTCTTTCTTGTCGCAGCCGGCGAGCGCGACGCCCAGAGAGGCGGTGAGGGCGACGGCGGTCAGAAGCCGGCGGGTCAGCGGACGCATGTGATCTTCCCTGGAAGAGGCGTGAACAGTGAAGTTAAGCGCGATTCTTTAGTCGCGTGAAAAGGGCGCGGATAAGGCGTCGCATCAGCCTATCGGACGTCTGGTTGTCAATCTAGAGACGCCGGTCAGCGGGGATCGCGCAGCACGCCTCGGCCCAGCTTCAGCAGGGCGTCCCTCAGGCCGCCGTCCGGCTGGTTGGCCAGGCTGTCGGCCAGGTCGCGCTCCTGGGCGGCGTCCAGCGGCGGCCCGCGGCGGGGGCGGGCGACGACCGGCGCGGCCTGGGCCTTCACGGGGCCTTGGACGATGCGCAGCTTGGTCACCGCCCCCTTGCCCAGCAGCAGGTCCAGGCGCTGGGTGATCTGCGGCGCCTGGTGCTGGATCAGCGAGGCCACGGGCCCGTCGACCCGCAGCTCCAGCGTGCCGCCTTCGCCGGTGCGGCTCTTGATCACGCGGACGGGCTCGGTGCGGCGCGCCAGGGTCTCGCCGACGATCTCGCGCCAGCGGGCCTGCAGCACGGCGGGGCCCTGGCCGAATTTCTCGTCCAGCTGCTTGATCAGCGGGGCCAGCGACTTGCCGGCGGGCGGCGGTGGTCGCCGCTGCGGACGCGTGCGGCGGCGCTTGAGGATCTCGAGGGCTTCTTCCGCGGTGGGCAGGGGGCGACGGCGCATGGGGGGAGGTTAGCAGAGGCGAGGGATGGTCCCAATGCCGTCGTCCGAGTTTGCGGTTGGGGACAGGCCCATGGGCCTGTCCCCGCCAGAGGGACGTCCCATCCGGGATGACAGGCTCGGGCGTGGTCTGCCATACGAACATCATGCTCGACATCCCCGCCCTCCGCGCCGCCCTGCTGGCCTGGTACGACGCCCAGGCGCGGGACCTGCCATGGCGCACCGGGCCGGCGGCCGGCAAGGCCGGGGCGCGGTCGGACCCCTACCGCGTCTGGCTGTCGGAGGTGATGCTGCAGCAGACCACCGTGCCGCACGCCGCGCCCTATTTCCTGAGCTTCACCCAGCGCTGGCCGACGGTCTCGGACCTGGCGGCGGTGGAGGACGGGGAACTGATGGCCGCCTGGGCCGGCCTCGGCTACTACGCCCGGGCCCGCAACCTGCTGGCCTGCGCCCGGGCGGTGGCGGCCGAGCACGGCGGGGTCTTTCCCGACACCGAGGAGGCCTTGCGGGCCCTGCCCGGCGTGGGCGCCTACACCGCCGCCGCCGTGGCCGCCATCGCCTTCGACCGTCCGGCCAATGTCGTCGACGGCAATGTCGAGCGGGTGATGGCCCGGCTGTTCGCGGTCGAGGACCCGGTGCCCGACGCCAAGCCGGAGCTGAAGCGCCTGGCCGGCGACCTGGTCACCGCTGACCGTCCTGGCGACTGGGCCCAGGCGCTGATGGACCTGGGGGCGACGGTCTGCCGGCCCAAGCAGCCGCTGTGCGACCGCTGCCCGGTCCGGCCGTGGTGCGAGGGCTTCAGGACCGGCGCGCCGGAGACCTATCCCCGCAAGTTGAAGAAGGCGGACAGGCCGCACCGCCATGGTGTGGCCTATGTTCTGACTCGCGGCGAAGCGACCGCCCTGGTCCGTCGGCCGCCCAAGGGGCTGCTCGGCGGCATGCTCGGCCTGCCGACCAGCGACTGGCGGGATCGTCCGTGGAGCGACGCCGAAGCCACCGAGGTCGCTCCGGTCGCCGGCGCCTGGCGGGACCTCGGCACGGTCGACCACGTCTTCACCCACTTTTCCCTGACCCTGAGGGTGCTGCGGGCCGAGAGCAACGGCGAGGGGGATTTCGTCTGGACCGCGCCGGATGGGCTGGCGGCGCTGCCCAGCGTGTTCCTGAAGGCGGCGAAGGCAGGACGCGATCGGTTGGTCTGAGCCCCAAACCCGCTCATCCCGGCGAATGCCGGGACCCAGATCCCAAGGCGCTCGAGCTGATTGGATCAGCGCCGCGCTCATGGAGCCCACGACACCGCTATTCCATCTGGATCCCGGCATTCGTCGGGATGAGCGGGTTTAAAGAAATTTGTCCATTACCGCCGGGATCTCGCCCGCGATCTCGCGCGCCAGGAAGCCCAGCGTCCCGACGTTCTTGCTGAGTCGCGCCCCCGCCTCCCCGTGCAGGAAGACGCCCCAGGCCGCGGCCTCGAACGGCGGGACGCCGCGCGCCAGCAGGCCGGCGATCACCCCGCCCAGCACGTCGCCCGAGCCGGAAACGCCCAGCCCCACCCCGCCGCCGGCATAGAGGCCGGCCGCGCCGTCCGGCCCCACCACGTGGGTGCGGGCGCCCTTCATCACGATCACCGCTTCGAACCGTTCGGCGGCCTCGCGCGCGGCGGCCAGGGGATCGGCCTCGATCTCGGCCTTTTCCCGCTTGAGCAGCTTGGCCATCTCGCCGGAATGCGGTGTCAGGACCAGGCCGCCCGCCAGCGACGGCGCCGCGGGCAGCGCGCTCAGGGCTCCGGCGTCCAGCACCGTCGGCTGGACCGGAGACAGGTCAAGCAGGGCGCGGGCCATGCCCTCGTCGTCGCGCATCATGCCCGGACCGATCAGAAGGGCGTCGCAGGCTTCCACGTGTTCGGCCAGGATCCGGGCGCCGTCCGCCGTGGGTCGGCCGTCCGTGGTCTGGGGCAGGGCGAAGACCCGGGCCTCGGGCACGGCCACGGTCAGGGCGACGATCGCGTTTTCCGGCGCGGCCAACTGCAGCTTGCCGGCCCCGGCTCGCAGCGCCGCCTCGCCCGCCAGCCGTATCGCCCCGGCCAGTTCCAGCCCGCCGCCGACCACCAGCACCCGCCCGCGCGCCTCCTTGCCGCCGTCGCCGGGCATGGGCAGACGATGGGCGTGCATCCAGGCCCTGTCCAACGCCAGGAGGTCGTTCACCGGGCGGCCACATTGGCGTCAGGCTCGGCGGTGACCGGCGCGGCCTGGTCTTCCAGCGGGGCGGTGAAGTTGTAGCGAGCCAGCTTCAGCCCGCCGTCCGGACCGCAATCGGGGTCGAAGCGGTATTCCGTGACGCCGCAATTGGCGATGTCGGCCTGGCGGTCGATGGCCAGGATCTGGTCCTCGGTCAGGCTTTCCAGCAGATAGCGCAGGCACAGCACCACCACCTGGTGGGCGACGATCATCACCCGGTCGCCGCCGTGGTGCAGGCTGATGGTGTCGAGCACGCTGCGCAGCCGCAGGATCACGTCGCACCAGCTCTCGCCCCCTGGCGGCCGGTGGTAGAACTTGCCCAGCAGGCGACGGAACTCGGCTTGTTCTGGGAACTGCGCCTCGATGCCCAGGCGGGTCAGGCGGTCCAGGATCCCGAACTCCTTCTCGCGCAGCCGCTCGTCGATGCAGAACTTGCTGTCCAGCGCGGCCATGCCGCCGGCGTCGCGGATGTGTTGGCTGGTCTGGATCGCCCGACGATAGGGCGAGGTCATCAGGGTGCGCGGCCGCTCGTCCTCCGGCAGCGACGCCAGCCAGCGGCCCAGGGCGCTGGCCTGCTCCTCGCCCAGCGGACTGAGCGCCACGTCCATGTCGCGGTCGGCGATGTCGATCCGCCCAAGCCCCGCGGCGTCGGCCGCGTCGCGCGCGACATTGCCGGCGCTCTGGCCATGGCGGACGATCCAGAGGGTGGTGGGCCAGCGCTGTTCCATGCGGGGTTAACCCGCGAGGTCGGCGATGGGTTCGCTGGGCGCCTTGCGTCCTTCGAGGCCCGCTGGCGCGGGCGCCTCAGGACGAGGAGCGTTGTGCTGAATTCCTCATCCTGAGGTGTGAGCCGAAGGCGAGCCTCGAAGGACGCAAGGCGCGTCAGTTCATCCCCGCCCGCACCTGGCTGCGCAGGACGTCGATCGGGGCCAGGCCCTTGTCGGTCTTGAAGTGCCAGTAGGTCCAGCCGTTGCAGGCCGGGGCCGACTGCACCAGGGCGCCGACCTTGTGGATCGAGCCCGACAGGTCGCCGACGCAGATCGAGCCGTCGGGGCGCACCTTGGCCGCATGGGCGCCCTTGGCGCAGTAGAGGGTGTCGCCCGGGTGCAGCAGGCCGGCCTCGACGATGGTGCCGAACGGCACGCGCGGCTCGGCCCTCTTCGAGCCCATGACATCCAGATCTTGCGGAGAGATCGGAACCACCTTGGCGATGCGTTCCTTGGCGTGGGCGATGTACTCGGCCTCGCGCTCGATGCCGACGAACCGGCGGCCCAGGCGCTTGGCGGCCGCGCCGGTGGTGCCGACCCCGAAGAACGGGTCGAGGATCACGTCGCCCGGCTTGGTCGTCGACAGGATCACCCGGTAGAGCAGGGCCTCGGGCTTCTGGGTCGGGTGGGCCTTGTTTCCGTCGGCGCCCTTGATGCGCTCCTCGCCGGTGCACAGCGGGATGGTCCAGTCCGAGCGCATCTGCACCTCGTCATTGGCCATCTTCAGGGCGTCGTAGTTGAAGGTGTAGCGCTTGGCGCCCTGGCTCTTGGAAGCCCAGATCAGGGTTTCGTGGGCGTTGGCGAAGCGGGTGCCCTTGAAGTTGGGCATCGGGTTGGACTTGCGCCAGATGACGTCGTTGAGGATCCAGAAGCCCAGGTCCTGCACGGCCACGCCGACGCGGAAGATGTTGTGGTAGCTGCCGATCACCCAGATCGCGCCGTCGTCCTTCAGCACCCGGCGGGCCGCCTTCAGCCATTCGCGGGTGAACTTGTCGTAGGCGGCGAAGCTCTCGAACTGGTCCCAGTGGTCGTCGACCGCGTCGACCTTGGAATTGTCGGGCCGCAACAGGTCGCCGCCCAGCTGCAGGTTATAGGGCGGATCGGCGAAGATCAGGTCCACGGACTTTTCGGGCAGGGCGTTCATCGCCTCGATGCAGTCGCCCTGGATGATGGTTTCAGGCCCGAAGGACATGTCCGCTTCCCGTCAAAAACACTGAGCGGAATCATGAGTCTAGCTAGTAAATAGTGTGTTGATGGACATGGTTATCGGCCGTTAACCCTGCCGACGGCCGACGGATTGAGTCTGACCGGACTCAGAAAATCCAGCGTCGTCAGCGCGATACTTGATGTTCCCTAAATGTTCTGAAATGCTGGCGACCAGACTTTCGCGCCGGATTTCGAGGGAGCCATGGCCGTCATTCGCGGACTGATCGCCGCCAGCCTGGACGGCTATGTGGCCGGCCTCGACGGGAGCGTTGCGACCCTGGCGCCGTTCGTCTCGGTGGACCACGGCTACCAGCGGTTCATCGAGCAGGTCGGCACGGTGGTGATGGGCCGACGCACCTATGACCTGATCCCCAGCCTCGGGGTCGGCTGGCCCTATGCCGGCAAGCGGGCCCTGGTGCTGACCTCGGGGCGCGGCTCCAGCGTGCGCGAGAAGACCCGGTTCTGGACCGACGGCCTGCCGGCCCTGGTCGCTCATCTGCGCGACCTGGACGACGGCGACGTCTGGGTGGTCGGCGGCGGGCGGCTGATGGCCGGCATGATCGAGGCCGGCGCGCTGGACCGGCTGGAGCTGCTGGTCGCGCCGGTGCTGCTGGGCGAGGGACGGTCGCTGTTTCCGAAGGCCTCGGCGGGTCTGAGGGACATGCGGTTGAACGGGGTCGAGGCGCTGGAGCGCGGTGTGGTCCTGCTGGATTACGGACTGAGCTACCGGCGGGTCCGGACGCTGGCCGTCGCTTCCTGAGACCGGTCAACGGATCGCCCGCCACGACGCCTCAGAACCGCGGCCGGAAATCCCGCGGCGTCCAGCCGAAATCCCGCCGGGCCGGGGCGTCGTCGAAGGTCAGGTCCTGGGCCATGCGGTCGGCCATGGTCGCGGTGGCCCCGGGATAGAACGGTTTGGCCAGGGTCAGCAGCAGGCGGAACAGCCAGGGGGGCAGGGCCAGGATCATCGGCCGACGGCCAAGGCCGGCATAGATCCGCTCGGCCATCACCCGATAGGTCAGGGTCTCGCCGCCCACCAGGTCGTAGGCCTTGTCCCGCGCCGCCGTCGCCCCGGCCGCGGCGATCGCGCCCCCCGCCAGGTCGTCGGCGTGCACCGGCTGGCGCAGGCCTTCGCCGCGGCCGGACAGCGGCAGCACCTTGAACCGGCGGATCAGGCCGGCCAGGCGGCTGACATTGGCGTCGCGGCCTTCGACATAGATCAGGGTGGGCCGCAGGATGGTCCAGGCCACGCCGTGCTCGGCGCAGAACGCCTCGACCTGGGCCTCGGACTCGGCCAGGGACCGGGCCACCGCCCGCTCCGAGGGTTCCGCCGACTCCAGCTTGGTGAAGCGGCTGGTCGAGGAGAACGCCACCAGCCGGGCCATGCCGCGCGCCTTGAGGGCTGGCAGGGCCCCGGGCAACAGCCAGATCGGCGACAGCGAGAACACCGTGGCGACCGGCGGCAACTCGTCGGCCAGGTTCGGGTCGGCCAGGTCGCCGTCCACCCAGCAGACGTCGTCGCTGGGCGGACGCCGGCTCAGCGAGATCGGCGTGATCCCCTGGGCGTTCAGCCGCGCCAGCATGAAGCCGCCGATCAGGCTGGTGGCCCCCAGCACCAGAACCGGCGAGGCCAGGCCCGTCGGCGCCTGGGCCGAAGGCGAGGGGGCCGACGACGGAGGAGTGTTTTCAGCGTCCATCTTCCTCCTATAGTCGGGCCACGAGCGACGACCCAGGACTTTGGCCATGACCTTCGAGGACGTGCGCGCCTTCGCCTTCAAACTGCCCGGCGTCGCCGACGGAACGGCCTATGGCCATCCGTGCCTGAAGGCGCACGGCAAGTTCCTGACCCGCGTCTGGGACGACGGCGACACCCTGGTCTGCCCCGGCGTCGGTTTCGACGAGCGCGAGCTGCTAATCGAGGCCGAACCCGACACCTTCTTCGTCACCGACCACTACAGGAACTATCCCTATATCCTGATCCGCCTCTCGCGGGTCGCGGCCGGCACGGTGGAGCGGCTGATCGAACGCCGGTGGCGGGCGACGGCGCCGCGCAAGCTGCTCAAGGCCCATGACGCGGAGACGGCATGAAGGTCCTCTGGCGAAGCGGGGCGGCGGCGGTCGTCTGGTCGGGCGTGTTCCTGCAGTTGTGGCTGATGCTCCACGGCCGCCCGCCGGCCGAGGCCGCCCACGCTGCCGTCAAGTTCCTGAGCTTCTTCACGGTGCTCAGCAACATCGCGGTCGGGACCCTGCTGGCCGCCCCCGTGCTGGCGGCCGACCGGCCGCTGGGGCGGTGGGCGCAGCGGGCCGGAACCCGCGTGGCGGTCGGCGTCTATATCGCCATCACGGCCGGGATCTACCACACCCTGCTCGCGGGGCTGTGGCGGCCGACCGGCCTGCAGCTGCTCGCCGACACCCTGCTGCACACGGTGACCCCGGCCCTGTTCCTGGTCGACTTCCTGGCTTTCCCGCCGGGCGAGGCGGCCAGGTGGCGCTCAGCCTGGAAAGCGCTGGTCTTTCCCCTGGCCTACGGCGCCTGGTCGCTGGTCCACGGGGCGGCGACCGGCTTCTATCCCTATCCGTTTCTCGACGTGGGCAAGCGCGGCTACGGCGCGGTGCTGGTCACCATGCTGCTGATGGGCGCGGGCTTCTACGCGGTGACCCTGGCCCTGACCGGCCTGCAGCATCTGCAACGGCGGCTGGCGCGACGGCCGCGAGCGCCTATATCGGCCTGAGCCCCTCTCCCGGAGATCCGCGATGCCCCATACCATCCCCGACCTCCGCGCGGGCGACGTGGCCATGCCCGTCATCGGCCTGGGCACCTGGCAGCTGGAGGGCGGCGCCGCCCAGGCCATGGTCGAAAAGGCCCTGGAGCTGGGCTACCGTCATATCGACACCGCCCAGGCCTATCGCAACGAGCAGGACGTCGGGGCGGCGCTGGCGGCCACCGGCGTGCCGCGCGACCAGGTCTTCCTGACCACCAAGGTCTGGGTCGACCAGTTCGCCCAGGGCGACCTGCAGCGCTCGGTCGAGGCCAGCCTCAAGCGCCTGAAGGTCCCGCGGGTGGACTTGCTGCTGCTGCACTGGCCCAAGCCGAAGCCGGCCCTGTCGGAAACCCTGGCGGCGCTGAACGACGTCCACGGCCGCGGCCTGACCCGCGCCATCGGCCTGTCGAACTTCCCATCCGCCCTGATGGCCAAGGCCCAGACGGCCTCGGAGGCGCCGATCGCCACCAACCAGGTCGAGTACCACCCCTACCTGTCGCAAAAGACGCTGATCGCCAAGGCCCGGGCGATGGGCTCGACGCTCACCGCCTGGTCGCCCCTGGCCCAGGGCAAGGTGGCGACCGATCCCGTGCTGATCGCGATCGGCCAGGCCCACGGCAAGACTCCGGGCCAGGTGACCCTGCGCTGGCAGATCCAACAGGGCGTGGCCACCATTCCCCGCACCCGCAATCCGGCCCGCCTGGCCGAGAACTTCGACATCTTCGACTTCGCCCTGTCGGACGACGAAATGGCGCGGATCTTCGCCCTGGCGCGGCCGGACGGGCGGCTGGGAGAGTGGCTGGATCCGGCGTTCGAATGGGACGTGGATTAGGACCCTCCCCCTGTGGAGGAGGCGATCGCGCAGCGATCGGTGAGGGGAGTCTTTGGGCGGTAGATTCTGGCGGTGGCGAACTCTCGATCACGCCCCCCTCCGTCGGCTACGCCGACACCTCCCCCACACGGGGAGGATCTACTTCGCCAGCCGTCCGTCCGTCAGGGCCGCCGGCTCGAACTTGAAGATCACCTCCGGGTCCGGTTTCGGAACGCCCTTGAGCAGCTTCTTCGGGGCCGAGACGTGCAGCAGCCAGCGCAGGATGTTCAGCCGCGCCGCTTTCTTGTGGTTGGCGCGCACGCAGATCCACGGAACGGGCGTGGAGTGCGTACGGATCAGCATCTCGTCGCGGGCCGCCGAATAGTCATCCCACTTGGCCTGGGCCACGGCGTCCAGGTCGCTGACCTTGAAGGCCTTCAGCGGCTCGTCGCGGCGGGCCTGCAGGCGTTCGGCCTGGGTGTCCTGGTCGATGTCGAGCCAGAACTTGGTCAGCTTGATCCCGTTGTCGACCAACATCAGCTCGAAGGCCGGCACGTCGCGCAGGAACTGCTCCTGCTCGTGCGGCGTGGAAAAGCCCATCACCCGCTCGACCCCGGCCCGGTTGTACCAGGAGCGGTTGAAGACCACGGCCTCGCCGGCCCCGGGCAGATAGCGGACATAGCGCTGGAAGTACCACTCGCTGCGCTCGCGCTCGTTGGGGGCGGGCAGGGAGATCACCTGGGTGGCGCGGCGGTGGGCGTGCTCGGTCAGGCGGGCGATCGCCCCGTCCTTGCCGGCCGCGTCGCGGCCCTCGAACAGGGTGACGGTCTTCCAGCCTTCCTTGATCGCCTGGCGCTGCAGGCCGATCATCGCCAGCTGCAGGACGCGGAGCTCGGCTTCGTAGTCTTCGGACTTGCTCATCCGTCGAGCCTACCCCCGGAACATCCAGTTGCGCTAGAAGGTCGGCATGATCCGTCTGTTCGTTCCGCATCCGCTCAAGGCCGGCGCCGGCGTCGCGCCCACCATCGACCAGTCGCGCTACCTGACCGCGGTGATGCGGCTGTCGGTCGGCGACGAGATCCTGGTGTTCAACGGCCAGGACGGCGAATGGCGCTGCAGCCTGGCCGAGGCGGGCAAGCGCGGTTGCGTGCTGAAGGCCGAGGAACAGACGCGGCCCCAGGCCTATGGTCCCGACCTCGACCTGGTGATCGCCATGGTCAAGCGGGGCCGGGTCGAGACCATCGTCGAGAAGGCCGCCGAACTGGGCGCCCGGCGGGTGCGCCTGACCCAGACCCGGCGGACTAATGTCGACTTCGTCAAGCTGGGCCGCCTGGACGCCATCGCCATCGAGGCCGCCGAGCAGACCGGCCGGCTGGACGTCCCGGCCGTCGACGACCCGCAGAAGCTGGACAAGATCCTCGACAGCTGGGACCCGGCCCGCCGCCTGGTCTTCTGCGACGAGGGCGGCGACGCCCGGTCGATGATAGAGGCGCTGGCGGAGACCGGCGCGCCGGCCGCGATCCTGATCGGCCCCGAAGGCGGCTTCGCCCCGGAGGAGCGTGAGCGCTTGCGGTCGCTGCCGTTCGTGATCCCGGTCTCGCTGGGCCCGCGCATCCTGCGGGCGGACACGGCGGCCATCGCGGCGATGACCCTGTGGCAGGCGGCGGCCGGGGATTGGCGGTAGGGCGCCGGATCCTGCCTCTTTCAACCGTCATCCCGGTCTGAACAACAGGACCCGGAATGACGGTGTGATTTGAGACTACGTTTCCGCAAGCGGGCCTCGCCTGGCGCGAAACCCTGTCCGCGCCCCTTGAGGTTCGCTAAGAAAACGCCCAACTGCGCAGCACGACAGTTCGCGGCCTGGTCGGAGGGAGCTTCCCTCCCTTCTTGAAGCGTGTTTTGGGGAGGGGCCGATGGCCGAAACCGTGAGCCAGGAGCGTCCGCTGACGCTGGACGATCTGACCGCCTATTTCGCCCAGGGCTCCAAGCCCAAGGACCAGTTCCGGGTCGGCGCCGAGCACGAGAAGTTCGGCTTCTACCTGGGCTCGCACGCGCCGGTTCCCTACGAAGGCGACAAGGGCGTCCACGCCCTGCTGACTGGGCTGCAGCGCTTCGGCTGGAAGCCGGTGATGGAGGGGCCGACGATCATCGGCCTGGAGCGCAACGGCGCCAATGTCAGCCTGGAGCCGGGCGGCCAGTTCGAGCTGAGCGGCGCGCCGCTCAAGACCATGCACGACATCTGCGAGGAGACCGGCCAGCACCTGGACGAGGTCAAGACCGTGGCCGACGAGCTGGGCCTGGGCTTCCTGGGCCTGGGCTTCTCGCCGCTGTGGCGGCGGGACGAGGTGCCGGTCATGCCCAAGGGCCGCTATGTCATCATGCGCAACTACATGCCCAAGGTCGGCGGCCTGGGCCTGGACATGATGCTGCGCACCTGCACGGTGCAGGCCAATCTCGACTTCTCCAGCGAAGCCGACATGGTCGCCAAGTTCCGGATGAGCCTGGCCCTGCAGCCGATCGCCACCGCCCTGTTCGCCAATTCGCCGTTCACCGAAGGCAAGCCCAACGGCTTCCTGTCGGCCCGCGCCAATGTCTGGACCGACACCGACGCCGACCGCACGGGCCTGCTGGACTTCGTGTTCGAGGACGGCTTCGACTTCGAGCGCTACGCCCGCTACGCCCTGGACGTGCCGATGTACTTCGCCAAGCGCGGCGATAAGTACATCGATCTCGCCGGTCGCAGCTTCCGCGACTTCATCGACGGCAAGATCCCCGAGCTGCCGGGCGAGCGCGCATCGATCAAGGACTGGGCCGACCACACCACCACCCTGTTCCCGGAAGTCCGCCTGAAGACCTACCTGGAAATGCGCGGCGCCGACGCCGGGCCGTGGAGCCGCCTCTGCGCCCTGCCGGCCCTATGGACCGGGGTGTTCTACGACGATGCGGCCCTGGCCGCGGCCTGGGACCTCTGCAAGGACTGGACGGCCGAAGATCGCGCCGGCCTGCGCCGCGACGTGCCGAGGCTGGGCCTCAAGGCCCAGGTCGCGGGGCGTTCGGCTCAGGACGTGGCCAAGGACTTCGTGGCCATCGCCAAGCAGGGCCTCAAGGCCCGCGCCCACCTGAACGGCGGTTTCCTGGACGAGACGATCTATCTGGGCGACCTGGAGGAGATCGCGGAGACCGGCGTCACGCCGGCCGAACGGCTGCTGGCGCTGTACGAAGGCGCGTGGAAGGGCGACATCAGCCGGGTGTTCGAGGACTTCGCGTACTGAGTTTGGACCCAGCGCGCCGCCCTAGAGGATCGCGCGGACCCCGGCGATGATCGCGACCCAGGCCAGGATGCTGGCCGCCACCAGCCCCAGCCGTTCCCAGGCGAACCTGGCGCGGGCGGGGCGGGACTGCGTCCGGCCGGAAGGGGGACGCAAACCGGAATCATAACCGATGTAAGCCACGACGTTTCTCCCAGGACGCCTCTCTTGGGGAGGCTTCAAGCTCGAGTGTTGCGGTCATTGCAGCGCTTCATAGGTTAACGAACGTTTTACGCTCGAGGTTCCACGGCGGCGTTCAGATCGATCCGGTTCCCTCGTAAGGCTTGGCCACCGTCGGAGGGCGGTCCTCGCGGATGTCGTCGCCTTCCCAGGCCTCGTCGTCCGGCATCGAGACGTTGGCGTCCCAATGCTCGGCCTGGCTGGCGCCCGAGCCGCTGTCGGTATGCCGGACCACCTCGTCGACGCCGGGCGCGAACGAGCGCTCCGCCCCGCGACCCTGGGCTGGCGCCCAACCCGAGTCGGGCCGGCCGTTGCTCCCCGGCGCGTTGGCCGCCTCCGTCCGGCCGTGCTCGAGCGCCTCGGTGTCCGACGCCGACTGGGCGCCGACCTGGAAGTCGAAATGCTCGGGATAGAAGGCCAGCCGGCCGGCGATCTGGCCCATGCCGGGCAGCGGGTCCTCGTACGACCAGACGGCGTTCTCGATGATCTGCCGGTCGCGCATGATCGTGTAGTACGAGGCCTGGCCCTTGTGGGGACAGTGGGTGACCTTGTCGGTCTTCTTCAGGAAGGCCATGGCCACGTGCTCGCGCGGGAAGTAGCGGACGGGGTCATGCCCTTCCTCGCGCAGCACCAGCACGTCGTCGCTGGTGGCGATGCTGTGGCCCTCGAACAGCACCTGGACCCGGCCGGGCTCCTTGGCGCAGGTGATCGGATGGTCCTGATGGGTGGCGTCCATGGCTGAATTCTCCCGTGAGACGAGGTGACGCCTATCAAACGCGCGGGACGGGAACGGGGCTCCGGCGCGGCAAGCCATTGCTTGTGAAACGCAAAGCGCCGTGATCTTCTCCCCGCCAATTGGGGAGGGGAGGGCGAAACCACCTGCTGGTCGCCCCACCGCTTGTACGTTTCAAGGTTCGTGAATGAATATCGTTGTCGCCGTCGGCATTCTGGTCACCCTGGTGACCGGCGTACCCGTGCTCATCCAGCTGCTGCGAGGCCATCCGCGCGGCCTGATCATCTGCTTCCTGGCTGAGATGTGGGAGCGCTTCTCGTACTACGGCATGCGCGGGCTGCTGATCTTCTACCTGACCCAGCACTTCCTGTTCGACCCCAAGGTCGCCAGCGGCCACTACGGCTCCTACACCTCCCTGGTCTATATCGTGCCGCTGCTCGGCGGCTTCCTGGCCGACCGCTATCTGGGCACCCGCAAGGCCGTGGCCTTCGGCGCCATCCTGCTGGTGGCCGGGCACCTGGCCATGGCGGTCGAGGGCCATCCGGCCACCCAGACGCTGACCTACGCCAGCCAGACCTACGACTTCAAGGTCGAGGGCCGCGGGGAGGCGCGCGTGGCCAGGATCATCGTGGGCGACAAGCCCTATGAGGTCGCCGCCAACGACAAGGGCGACTTCGAGATCAAGAACCTGCCGGCGCAAGCCGCGCTGCCCGGCGTCCTGCCCAAGGGCCAGTACAAGCTGGGCGTCAAGGACCGCGACCCGCTGTACCTGAACATCTTCTGGCTGGCCCTGGCGCTGATCATCGTGGGCGTCGGCTTCATGAAAGCCAATGTCGCCACCCTGGTCGGCCAGCTCTATCCGCAGGGCGACCCGCGCCGCGATCCGGGTTTCACCCTCTATTACTACGGCATCAACCTGGGTTCGTTCTGGGCGGCGATCCTTTGCGGCCTGCTCGGCGTCAATTTCGGCTGGTCGGCGGGCTTCGGGGCCGCGGGCCTGGGCATGCTGGCCGGCTTCGTGGCCTTCGTGCTGGGCAAGCCCTGGCTGCTGGGCAAGGGCGAGCCGCCGGAACTGCCCAAGCTGAAGGCCCCGGTCCTGGGGCCGGTCAACCGCGAGGGCCTGATCTACGCCGCCTCGCTGGGCGTGGTCGGGCTGATCTTCTTCCTGGTGCAGTACACCCCGGTGGTCAGCGCCACCCTGGTCGCCGGCATGTTCGGCTCGCTGGGCTACATCCTGTGGTTCGCCTTCGCCAAGTGCGAGAAGGTCGAGCGCGAGCGGCTGCTGCTGGCCACGGTGCTGGTGCTGGGCGCGGTGGTGTTCTGGACCCTGTTCGAACAGGCCGGCTCGTCCCTGAACCTGTTCGCCGCCACCAACGTCAACCTGACCCTGCTGTCGCACCCGGTGCAGTGGTTCGGCGGCGCCGTCGTGCTGGGCTCGCCCGAGCAACTGACGGCGGCGGGCCTGAACCCGGCGGGCAAGCTGTGGGTCAACACCGCCTTCAACGCCGCTCAGACCCAGGCGATCAACGCCGGCTGGATCCTGATCTTCGCCCCGGTGTTCGCCGCCCTCTGGACGGTGCTGGGCCGGCGCGGCCGCAATCCGGGGCCGATGGTCAAGTTCGGCCTGTCGCTGATCCAGGTGGGGGCGGGCTTCCTGATCCTGCTGATCGGCGCCCACTTCGCCGACGGCGCGTTCCGGATGCCGCTGATCTTCCTGATCCTGATGTACATGCTGCACACCTCCGGCGAGATGTTCATGTCGCCGGTGGGGCTGTCGCAGATGACCAAGCTGTCGCCGCTGTCGATCGTCTCGTTCGTCATGGCCGTCTGGTACATGGCCCTGGCCATGGCCAACCTGTTCGGCAGCTGGATCGCGGCCATCGCCTCCAGCGAGACCATCGGCGGCCAGGTGCTGGACCCGGCCGCGGCCATGACCCAGTCGCTGCTGGTGTTCAAGGTCATCGGCCTGGTGGCGATCGCCATCGGCGTGCTGTTCCTGGCCCTGTCGCCGATCCTCAAGAAGTGGTCGCACGGCTCGGACGACACCAACCCCGAACTCGCCGCCGAACCGGCTTCGGTCGCGCCGTAAGGCAAAAGGCCCCGGATCGCTCCGGGGCCTTTTTTCTTGGTGGCGCTCTGCGTCCTTCGAGGCCCGCCGCGCGGGCGCCTCAGGATGAGGAGCGTTTGCTGAAGTCCTCATCCTGAGGTGCGAGGCGTAGCCGAGTCTCGAAGGACGCGAAGCCTATGCCATCGGCCGCCATCCCTCCGGCGCCAGTTCGAAGCCCTCGAACCGGAAGCCCGGCGCCACGGTGCAGCCGACCAGGGTCCAGGCCCCCAGACTGACGGCGGTCTGCCACCAGCCGGTCGGCACGATCAGCTGCGGCCGGCAGCCGGCGCGCAGGTCCGGGCCCAGGGTGTGGGCGGTCATGCCGACGCCGTCGGGCGGGGCCAGGGTCAGGGAGATCGGCGCGCCGGCGTACCAGTGCCAGGTCTCGACAGCGTCGATCCGGTGCCATGCCGACATCTCCTCGGCCTGCAGCAGGTAGTAGATCGCGGTCGAGGCCGGACGGCCGTCGATCAGCGTCTCGTCCTCGAAGGTCCGGCGATACCAGCCGCCCTCGGGGTGCGGCTGAAGGTCGAGCAGGCGGACGATCTCCTTGCCGCCCAGATCCCCGGAAAGGCCCTGGGGGCCAGAACCCATAAAGCTCATCCCTTGAAGCCGTCCTTGGCGGCGCGAATCTCGCCGAACGCCTCGGCCGGCGGCAGATGGGGGCGCAGCAGCGGCGCGCGCAAGAAGGGATTGGTCGCCTTCTCCAGGCCGATGGTGGTCGGCACGGTCGGCTGACCCCGCTCGCGGGCGGCGAACACCGCCTCGGCCCGATCCTTGAGCGCCGGGGCGTCGTCCACCGACAGGGCGAAGCGGGCGTTGGAGGCGGTGTATTCGTGGGCGCAATAGACGGTGGTGTCGTCCGGCAGAGCGGTCAGCCTGGACAGCGACCCCCACATCTGCTCGGCCGTGCCCTCGAACAAGCGGCCGCAGCCCAAGGCGAACAGGGTGTCGCCGACGAAGGCGATGCGATCCGCGGCGTCGTGATAGGCGATGTGCCCCAAAGTATGGCCGCCGGTGTCGATCACCGACAGGGGCGTCTCGCCCAGCATCACCGTGTCGCCCTGACCCACCGCGCGGTCCAGCGGCGCGATCCGGGTCACCTCCTGGGGGCCGACGATCGTCGCGCCGGTCGCCGCCTGGATCGCCGCGTTGCCGCCGGCGTGGTCCGGATGCCAGTGGGTGTTGAGGATCAGGTCCAGCGTCCAGCCCAGCTTGCCCAGTTCCGCCAGGATCGCGTCGGCGTCGGGCGTGTCGATCGTCGCCGTCGTCCCGGTGGCGTCGTCGCGCACGAGAAAGCCGTAATTGTCCGACAGGCAGGGAAACTGGTGAACGGTCAGCGACATGGTTTCGACTCCGGACAGGGCCATGCTCTCGTGGGGCGGGACGTGACGCCAGGGACCCGCCCGCCTACATAGATGATGCGATCGATCGGGAGACTCAATGCGCCGCGACGTGCTCGATCTCAGAGCCTTCTACGCCAGTCCGCTCGGACGCGCGGCCCGCGAGATGCTGGGCCGCAAGGTCGAGGAGGCGTGGGGCGACGCGCGCGGGCTGGACGTGCTGGGCCTGGGCTACGCCACGCCGTTCCTCGACAAGGCCCGCCCCCAGGCGCGCCGGGTGGTGGCGGCCATGCCGGCGGCCCAGGGCGTCGAGGTCTGGCCCTCCGGCGGGGCCAACGCCGCGACCCTGGTCGAGGAGACCGCCCTGCCGTTCCCCAACGCCATGTTCGACCGGATCCTGGCGGTCCACGCGCTGGAGGAGGCCGACGATCCGGGCGCGGTGCTGCGCGAGCTCTGGCGGGTCATGGCGCCGTCCGGCCGGCTGATCGTCGCGGTGGCGTCGCGCGACGGCCTGTGGGCCGGGGCCGAGAGCACGCCGTTCGGCCACGGCCGGCCGTTCAGCCGCCATCAGCTGGAGGCCCTGCTGCGGGAGGCCGACCTGGAGCCCGCCGGCTGGACGCGGGCGCTCTACGCTCCGCCCATGGGCGTGGCCGCACGCTGGGCCGAGGGATTCGAGCAGGTCGGCGCCCGCCTGTGGCCGCGTTTCGCCGGTCTGATCCTGATGGAGGCCGTCAAGCAGACCTTCGCGGTCAAGCCACGGGGCAGCCGGGCCCGCGTGCGGGTTTTCGCGCCGGGGGTGCTTGCGCCCTCGCCGGGCGGCCCCGCTCCGGTCCGGGCGGCGCCTGTTCGAAAGGCGCCGGGTACTCTAAATGCCGCAAAGCCCTTGGAGCCGTCGATTCCCGGGCCTAGCTTCAAGTCGTAGAACAAGCCGACGCCAGCGGGAGCCGCGCCATGAAGATGATCGTCGCCGTTATCAAGCCCAGTCGCCTGGACGCCGTGCTTGAGGCGGTCACCGAGGCGGGCGCCTCGGGCCTGACGGTCACCGAGGTCCGCGGCTACGGCCGACAGAAGGGCAAGACCGAAGTCTATCGCGGCGCCGAGTACGAGGTGAAGCTGCTGCCCAAGGTCAAGCTGGAGATCGCCGTGCCCACCGACGTGGTCGAGCCGGTGGTCGAGGCCCTGCAGCGCACCGCCAACACCGGCAAGATCGGCGACGGCAAGGTGTTCGTCATGGACCTGGAACAGGCCCTGCGCATCCGTACCGGCGAACGCGACGCCGCGGCCATCGCGGGCTGATCCTCACTGCGTCCTTCGAGGCTCGCCTGTGGCTCGCACCTCAGGATGAGGATGTTGGATTGGCTTTGATCTCCTCATCCTGAGGCGCCCGCGTAGCGGGCCTCGAAGGACGCAGGGCGCCTACCTCTCCAGTTCCCGCAGGTCCCGGCCGCGCGTCTCGGTGCCGAACCAGGCCACCAGGGCCAGGGCCAGGGCCAGGGGCGCGATGATCATCAGGGCGGCGACCTTCAGGGGCGGCACGGCGGCCAGGATGCCCAGCAGCTGGGCGATCAGCCCGCCCGACTTGCTGCACGCCGCCACCCAGCCCGTGGCGCGGCCGCGGATCCGTAGGGGGAAGCTCTCGGCGGTGTAGGGCAGCAGGATGGCCAGCAGGCCGTTCGTGCCGATGATCATCAGGGCCACCGGCAGCACCGGGCTGACGCCGGGGCCGATGGTCAACACGCCGGCCACGCCCAGGGCGCTGACCGCGATCGTCGCGGCCATCGACCACTTGGTGCTCCAGCGGCTGTAGAGGAAGGCGCACACGAAGACCGTCGGGAAGGCGATCAGGGCCGACTTGGCCAGCAGCTGGCTTGAGACGCCGACGCTGTGGCCCTCGGCGACCAGCTCGGCCGGCAGCCACAGCAGCAGGCCGAAATTGACCAGGCCCCACGCCACGGCGGCGATGCTCAGGGCCGCGGTCTTGCCCATGAAGCGCCGCTCGACCGGCGGCGACGTCAGGACGTGGTGGTGGTCCTCGGGCCTGTCCTCCTTCTCGCGGACGACCGAGCCGAACCGCTTCATCACCGCATGGGCGGCGTCGAGGCGGCCAATGGCCATCAGGAACTTGGCCGATTCGGGAATGAAGCCGGACAGGGCGATCAGGATCAGGCCGGTCGGCAGGTTCAGGAACCACATGATCCGCCAGCCGAACACCGGCTGCAGCCAGGCCGAGCAGCCGGACGAGGCCAGGTAGCCGCCCACCGCCCCCAGGCCGCCGACCAGCACCAGGGCCCAGCCGCGGTGCTTGGACGGCATGGTCTCGGCCAGCAGGGCGTAGACCACCGGCAGCAGCCCGCCGGCCGCCGCGCCCATCATGAAGCACATGATCACGTTCCACCAGAAATCGGGCATGGCCCCGCAGATCGAGGTGCCGACGAACATCACCGCCGACAGCAGGATCGAGGCCCGCCGCCCGAAGACGTCCGCCAGGGCGCCCCAGATGATCGAGCCGGCCACGGTGCCGGTCAGGGCGGCGAACGGCAGCCAGGCGACCATGGCCTTGGTCACCCCGTACTCCTTGATCATGCCGGGCACTACGAAGCCCAGGCTGGCCGGCTTCATGATGTCGATGATCAGGGCCACCACCAGCACCAGCATCAGGCCCCAATGGGCCGCGGACAGCGGCGCGTCCTCGGGCGGGGTGACCTCGATCGTGTGCTCCAGGTGATGGTCGACGCCGCGCCGGGGCAGCAGGCCCCAGCCGGCCAGGGCGCAGCCGGGCGGGATGATCAGCATGCCCACGGTCATGCCCAGGTCCATCTTCATGCCGGCCAGCTGGTAGCCGATGTCGGCCCCCATCAGGTACATCGGCACGTGCAGGATCACCCCGGCCGTGACCACCAGGCAGCCCAGCCAGAAGGCCCACAGGCGCTTGCGGTCGGCGAGGACGTGGTGGGCGGGCGTCTGGGCGGTCATCGGCGTTCAACAAACATGGGTCAGCATTCAATCCAAGCGGAGCCATAACATGGGTCCGTGCGTTGACGAATTTCCATGGCACAAGGGGCGATATGGCCGACGACGCATCCTCGCTTACCTCCGCTTCCCTGCTCAGGCCCGGCGCCACCTGCTGGCGCGTGGAGCAGGCCGACCGGTTGGCGCTGTTCATCGACAATGACGAGGCGTTCGACGCGCTGAAGTCCATCCTGCTGACGGCCAAGAAGTCGATCTGGATCCTGGCCTGGGTGTTCGACCCGCTGACGCGCCTGGATCCCGACCGGGTCCGCAAGAGCCGGGACCCCCGGCACGTGGACCGCATCGGCCTGCTGCTGCGCCGCCAGGCGGCCCTGAACCCGGCGCTCGACGTGCGGATCCTGGTCTGGGACATGCCCTTCCCGATCGCCGCCTCGCAGCTGTTCGGACCTCATCGCGGCCAGGTGTTCTTCACCGGCTCACGGGTGAAGTACCACCTGGACAACACCCTGCCGGCCAGCGCCAGCCATCACCAGAAGGTAGTCGTGGTCGACGGCTCGGTGGCCCTGGTCAGCGGCGGCGACATCGGCGTCGATCGCTGGGACACCACCCAGCACCTGGACAACGACCCGCGCCGCCGCCTGCCGACCGGCCGCCACTACCCGGCTCGCCACGAGGTGGCGGCGATGGTCGACGGCAAGGCGGCAGAGGCCCTGGGCGACCTGTTCATCGCCCGCTGGGTCCGGTCGACGGGCGAGTCGCTGGAGCGCTCGGAAAAGCCCGAGGAAGCGCCCTGGCCGGACTATCTGACGCCGGATCTCCGCAACGTTCCGGTCGCCGTCTGCCGCACCCAGCCGGCCTGGAAGGACGACGCCGAGATCAACGAGTCGATGCTGATGCACCTGGCCAGCATCAAGGTGGCCAAGCGGCTGGTCTATCTGGAGAACCAGTACCTGACCTCGCCGATCATCGTCGAAGCCCTGGCCGACCGCCTGGCCGAGCCGGACGGGCCCGAGGTGGTGACGGTCGGCCCGGCCCACAGCCCCAGCTATTTCGACCAGATGACCATGGACAGCGCCCGCACCTCGGCCATCAACCGCCTGCGCGAGATCGACGTCCACGGCCGCTTCTCGGCCTTCAGCGCCCGCACGCCGAAGGGCGCGACGATCATCGTCCACTCCAAGGTGGCGATCATGGACGACCGGGTGCTGCGCCTGGGCTCGGCCAACCTCAACAACCGCTCGATCGGGCTGGACACCGAGTGCGACATCGCCTTCGAGGGGACCGACGAGACCAGCCGCGCCGCGGTTCGCGCCTTTCTGGGGCGGCTGATCGGCCACTTCCTCGACCATGAGACCGGCTATGTGCTGGAGACCTACGACCGCCTGGGCGGCCTGGCCGCGACGATCAACGAACTGGATCGCAAGGACGGCCAGCCGCGCCGCCTGGCGCCGGTGCCGGTCAAGCCGCTGACCGGCGTCCAGCAGTTCATCGCCGACTGGAGCCTGGGCGACGCCATCTCGCCCACCGACGCCTGGCGGCCTTGGGGCCGTCGCAAGCGGCTCAAGCGCGAGCTGCACCGCCTGATGGACGATCACCAGTCGCCGATCCTGCCGGATCACCTGCAGGACTGATTTCCAGGTCGACCACCAGCGGCAGGTGGTCCGAGGCCGCCCGGGCCAGCGACCCGTAAGGCGAGCGCACCGCCACCGTCTCCAGGCCCTTGGTCAGGAAGACGTGGTCGATGCGCATGAACGGGAAGCTCGAGGGGAAGGTCGCGGTCGGCGTCCTCGTCCACGACGCGCTGCGGCCCTGGGCGTCGCGCAGGACGGTCCTGAGCAGGCGGTAGGTCGCCGAATAGGGGCTGGCGTTGAAATCGCCCAGCAGGATGCCCGGAGCCTTCCAGTCCTCGTGCGCCATCCATTGCTCGCCCAGCAGGGCGGCGGCCTGGCGCTTCTGCTCCTGGGGCACCAGGCCCAGGTGGGTGTTGATGATCTGCACCGGCGTTCCGCCGACGTCGACCGTGATCCAGATGGCGCCGCGCGGCTCCAGGCCGGGGATGCGCGGATACAGCGGCAGGCCGTCGGCCTTGACCTTCTTCTCGGGCAGGGCGGTCAGGATCGCGTCGCCGTAGAGCTCTTCCTCCACCGTCATGGCCGGATGGAAATGCGAGCGCATCTTCAGCAGTTCGGCCAGGCGGTGGACCTGGTCCACGCCCCGGGTGCGGGCCCGGCGGACGTCCAGCTCCTGAAGCGCCACCACGTCGGCGTTTTCCGCAGCGATGACCTCGGCCACACGCTCGACGTCGAGCTTGCGATCCGTGCCCACGCACCGGTGGACATTGTAGGTCATGAGACGAAGCTTCATCCGTCGAAGAGATCGCCTGAGGTCGCTGGAGGTTCCGTCCGCGCCAAGCTTTGGACCGGCGGAGGATTGCGGCTGAGCATGAACAGGCAGCTTTCGGCGCGCCAGTTCTCGATGGCCTTGGTGGGGTCGATCTGCCGGGCCGAGCCGTTGCCCGCGAAGGCGGCGCAGGCGTCGATGCGCACCCCCAGGTCCTCGGTCAGGGCCAGGAAATCGGCCAGGGTGCACAGGTGGATGTTGGGCGTCGACCACCAGGGCAGGGGCAGGGCCTCGGTCTCGGGCATGCGGCCGCGGTGCAGCAGCGACCAGCGCACCCGCCAGTGGCCGAAATTGGGGAACGACACCACGGCCCGGTCGGCGATCCGCAGCAGCTCGTCCAGCACGTGGCGCGGCCGCCGCGTCGCCTGCAGGGTCTGGGACAGGATGGCGTAGTCGAAGGTGCGATCGGGGAAGTGGTCGAGGTCCTGGTCGGCGTCGCCCTGCACCACCGACAGGCCGCGCGACATGCAGGCGGCGACCCCGGCGGCGCTGATCTCCAGCCCGCGGCCGTCGACCTGCTTTTCCCGGGTCAGCAGGTCCAGCAGCACGCCCTCGCCGCAGCCGACGTCCAGCACGCGAGAGCCGGGGCGGACCAGGCGCAGGATCTCCTTGAAGTCCTCGCGGATCATTTGGACAGGCCTCGCTCCCGTTCGACGGAGCCGAGGAAGCCCTGCAACGCCGCGTCCATCACCGGTTCGTCCAGCAGGAAGGCGTCGTGGCCCTTGTCGCTCTCGATCTCGACGAAGGCCGCCCGGCAGCCGGCGGCGGTCAGGGCGCGGACGATGTGGCGGTTCTCGGCGGTCGGATAGAGCCAGTCGCTGGTGAACGACAGCACGCAGAAGCGCACATGGCGCGCCCCGGCGAACGCCTGGGCCAGCACCCCGCCATGGGCGGCGGCCAAGTCGAAATAGTCCATGGCCCGGGTGATGTAGAGGTAGGAGTTGGCGTCGAAGCGGTCGACGAAGCTGGCCCCCTGGTGGCGCAGATAGCTCTCCACCTGGAAGTCGGCGTCGAAGCCCCACGACAGGCCGTCGCGCTGCAGTTCGCGGCCGAACTTCCGCTGCAGGGCCGGTTCGGACAGGTAGGTGATGTGGGCGGCCATCCGGGCGACGGCGAGGCCCTTTTCCGGCCGTGACTTGCCTTGCGCGTAGGCGCCGGCCTTCCAGTCGGGGTCGGCCATGATCGCCTGGCGGCCCACCTCGTGGAAGGCGATGTTCTGGGCCGAGTGGCGCGAGGCCGAGGCGACGATCACCGCGCTGAACAGCTTGTCGGGATAGTCGGCCGCCCATTGCTGGACCTGCATGCCGCCCATCGAGCCGCCGACCACGGCCAGCAGGGTTTCGACCCCGAGGGCCTCGACCAGCATGGCCTGTCCGCGCACCATGTCGGCGATGGTGATGACCGGGAAGGTCAGGCCGTAGGCCTTGCCGGTGGCCGGGTTGATCGAGGCGGGACCAGTCGAGCCCATGCATCCGCCGACCACGTTCGAGCAGATGATGAAGTGCTTGGCCGGATCGATCGGCCGGCCGTGGCCGACCATGCGGGTCCACCAGCCGGGCTTGCCGCTGACCGGGTGGGTTCCGGCCACGTGCTGGTCGCCGGTCAGGGCGTGGCAGATCAGGACGGCGTTCGTGCCGTCCGCATTCAGCTCGCCCCAGGTGCGGTAGGCGATCTCCAGGTTTTCCAGCTGGGCGCCGGAGTCGAGCCGCAGGGGTTGATGGGGCGGGAACCGCCAGGTTCCGCCTTCCGACAGCACAGGTCCGGCGAAGTCGAGTTCAGCCATGCCGCCTTGGACCGCTTGGCGTCTTCCGTGTCAACCGCGCGCTTCCGATGCGCTCCGGTCAAGGCTATGGAGGATCATGGACCGACTGATCCTCATGCGCCACGGCAAGGCCGAGCAGCACGCCGCGTCGGGCGGCGATTTCGAGCGCGCCCTGGCGCCGCGCGGCCAGAACGACGCGGCCCTGATGGCCAAGGTCCTGGCCAAGGCCGGGCTGTCGCCAGACCTGGCCCTGGTCTCCTCGGCTCGCCGCACCCGCGAGACCTGGGACGCGGCCGCCCCGGCCTTTCCCAGGGCGCGCGCCGCCACCCGCCGCGACCTCTACCACGCCGAGGCCCAGGACGTGCTGGCGGCGATTCGCGAGGAGGCGCCCGACACGGGAACGGTCATGGTGGTGGGCCACAATCCGGGCCTGCACGAACTGGCCCTGCGCCTGGCCCTGGGCGGCCCGGCCGATCCCGCCCGGCTGGCCCAGTTGCGCGGCAAGTTTCCCACCGCGACCGTCGCGGTGTTTTCGATCGATCCCGACGGAGCCCCGACCTTGAGCCACCTGTTCTATGCTTCGGAAAACGGCGGACACGGCGGCGAATGAGCAAGATCTACAAGATCCTTCCCAGGGCCGAGTGGGACGCTGCTCGCGCGACCGGCGTCTTCGCCGGCTCGGCGGTCGATCTGGCCGACGGCTTCATCCACTTCTCCGGCCACGACACCGCCCAGCGGACGGCTGAACTCTATTTCAAGGGCCAGTCCGACCTGATGCTGCTGACCGTCGAGGCCGACCACCTGGGCGAGGCCCTGAAGTGGGAGGCCTCGCGCGGCGGGGCCCTGTTCCCGCACCTGTTCCGCGCGCTGAAGGTGGACGAGGTGACGGCCGAACGGGCGCTCGCGCTGGACGCCGACGGCGCGCCGGTCCTGGGCGAGCTGGCCGCATGAGCCTGCCCCAATGACCTTGCACGACATCGCCGCCCGCGCCCTGCATGCGCTGGATCCCGAGGACGCCCATGGCTGGGCGATCCGCGGCCTGAAGATGGGCCTGGGCCCGCGCCAGTCCGACGTCGACGACCCGATCCTGGCCTGCACGGTCGCGGGCCTGTCGCTGTCCAACTGCGTGGGCCTCGCCGCCGGCTTCGACAAGAACGCCGAGGTCCCCGCCGCCATGTCCCAGGCCGGCTTCGGCTTCGTGGAATGCGGCACGGTCACGCCCCTGGCCCAGGCCGGCAATCCGCGGCCACGGCTGTTTCGCCTGACGCAGGATCAGGCGGTGATCAACCGCATGGGCTTCAACAACGAGGGCCTGGAGCCGTTCGCGGCGCGCCTGTCGGCCCTGAAGGCTGCGCCCGTTCCTGAACGGCGGCGACCCGTGGTTGGGGCCAATATCGGGGCCAATAAGGACGCCGCCGACCGCATCGCCGACTATGTCGCCGGCCTGACGCGGCTGTGGGGGCTGTCGGACTATTTCACCGTCAACATCTCCTCGCCCAACACCCCCGGCCTGCGCGCCCTGCAGACCAAGGCGGCGCTGGAGGAGCTGCTGGGCCGCATCGCCGAGGCGCGCGGCCTGCTGAAGGCGGCCAGCACGGTCGACTATCCGATCTTCCTGAAGGTCGCGCCCGACCTGGAGGACGGCGAGGTCGAGGCCATCGTCGAGACCGTCGCGGCCAACGGCCTGAACGGCATCATCGTCAGCAACACCACGATCGCGCGCCCCGCCGACCTGGCCTCGTCCCACAAGGGCGAGAGCGGCGGCCTCTCCGGCCGGCCGTTGCTGGCCGCTTCCACCGCCATGCTGGCCCGGTTCCACGCCGCCAACGGCGGCCGCCTGGCCCTGATCGGGGCGGGGGGGATCGCCAGCGGCGCCGACGCCCTGGCCAAGATCAGGGCCGGCGCCAGCGCCGTGCAGCTCTATTCGGCCCTGGTCTATGGCGGCCCGGGCCTGGTCCAGCGGATCAAGCGCGAGCTGGCCGCCAGGCTGCGCGCCGAAGGCTTCGCCTCGGCGACCGACGCGGTCGGCGCGGGATGACGCCCGACGCCACCCTGGCCTGGCTGCGCCGGTTCGGGCCGCTGGGCGCCCTGCTGATCCTGCTGGTCCTCGCCCTGGCCAGCGGCCTGGCCGGCAAGCTCGACCTGGCGACCCTGCAGGCCCACGGACAGGCCCTGCAGACCTACGCGGCGGCCAATCCGCTGAAGTGCGCGGCGATCTACATCCTGATCTACGTCGCCACCGTGTCGATCTCGCTGCCGGGCGCCCTGATCCTGTCCCTGACCGGCGGCTTCCTGTTCGGGCCGATCGGCGGCGGGGCGGCGGCGGTGACCGGAGCGACCGGCGGCTCGACCGTAGTCTATCTCGTCTGCCGCACGGCTTTCGGCGACTTCCTGCGCCAGAAGCCCGGCGCCCTGCTGACCCGGATCGAGGAGGGCTTCAAGGCCGACGCCTTCTCCTACCTGCTGACCCTGCGACTGATCCCCGCCTTCCCGCTGCTGCTGGTCAATGTCGCCTCGGGCCTGATGAACATCCCCGTGCGGACCTACCTGCTGGCCTCGTTCCTGGGGATGATCCCCAGCTCGTTCGTCTATGCCGGCATCGGCGCGGGCCTGGGCCACATCTTCGCCAGCGGCGAGCCCGTGACGATGCACACCCTGTTCTCGCCGCGCATCTACCTGCCGATCGCGGCGATGGGCGCCCTGGCCTTGCTGCCCCCCCTGTGGCGCTATTGGCGTAACCGCCGCGTTGCCCAAGCCCCAGACGTGAAGTAACCCAGACGAATGACCGAGCCGGTCGCGCCCGCAGTGTCGGAACCTCCCAAGCCAGGGCGTCGCTTTCCCTGGCCCGGCGGCCTGTCGGCGCGGCTGCTGCTGCTGACCGCCCTGTTCGTGGCCATCGCCGCCGCCTTCATCCTGCCGCCCGCCCTGGCCGACTTCGAAAAGCAGTGGCTGCTGGACCGCGTGCGGTCCGCCGAACTGGCCTCGACCATCGCCGACGCGGATCCCGAGCGCCGGGTGACCGATCGGGTGTCGCAGCAACTGCTCGACCAGGCCGGGGTGGTGATCGTGGCGCTGGAGGTCGACGGCGCCCGCCGCCTGGTCCTGCCCACCGAGCCGCGCGGGCTGAAGATCAAGACGCCCTACCTGGTCGACCTGCGCCGCCAGAACCCCGGCTCCTGGCTGGCCGCCCCGTTCTTCACCCTCAAGAGCGCCCCCGGCAGCATGGTGCGGGTGATGGCCGAGCCGCGGTTCCGCCAGGAGGCCGAGTTCGTCGAGATCGTCCTGCCCGACGCCCAGCTCAAGGCGCTGCTGGTCGGCTATCTGGGCCGTCTGGCCGCGGTGACAATCTTCGTGGCGGCCCTGGCCGGCGGGCTGATCTATCTGGCGCTGAACTTCCTGCTGGTGCGGCCCATGCAGCGCCTGACCCTGGCCATGGAGCGGTTCCGGGCCAATCCCGAGGACCCCGCCGCCCGGGTGGTGGTCTCGCGCCGCCGCGACGAGATCGGCCGCGCCGAGCGCGAGCTGGACATGATGCAGACCGACCTGATCACCGCCCTGCAGGCCAAGGCCCGGCTGGCCGCCCTCGGCGAGGCGGTGGCCAAGATCAACCACGACCTGCGCAACATGCTGACCAGCGCCCAAATGGCCTCCGACCGCCTGGCCGCCCTGGGCGACCCCAAGGTGGCCCAGGCCCTGCCGCGCCTCGAACGCGCCCTGGACCGCGCCATCACCCTGGCCAGCGACGTGATGGCCTACGGCAAGTCCAAGGAGCCGGCCCCGGCCCTGCGCGCCGCCCCGCTGCGCGCCGCGCTGGACATGGCCGCCGAGGACGCCGGCCTGCAGCCGACGGGCGTGGCCCTGGAGACCGTGATCGACGGCCGCGAGCAGGTGCTGGCCGACCCGGACCAGCTGCACCGCATCCTAACCAACCTGCTGCGCAACGCCCGCGAGGCGATCGAGGGCGCCCCCGACCGCGGCGGCAAGGGCCGGGTGTTCGTCGAGCTGCGACGCGCCGAGGGCCTCAGCATCCTGCGGCTGTCCGACGACGGCCCCGGCGTGCCGGAAAAGGCCCGCAACAACCTGTTCCAGCCGTTCGTGGGCTCGGTGCGGCGCGGCGGCACGGGCCTGGGCCTGGCCATCGCCCGCGAGCTGGCCCAGGGCCACGGCGGCGACCTGGCCCTGGTCGAGACCGGGCCCGGCGGCTCGGTGTTCGACCTGACCTTGGCGGGAACGCCGGAGCCGCTGCCGGAAACGCCGCCCGAGCCGGTGAAGCCGAAGGCGCGGTCCAAGCCCTGAGCGCTTCAGGAAACCCGCTCATCCCGGCCTTCGCCGGGGTGAGCGGATGTAAAATTATAATCCCTTGGCCACGCCCTCTCGCCGGGGATCGGCGCCGCCTTCCAGCACGCCGCCCGGCCGCACGATCACGCCGTGCAGGCCCGAGGTCTCGTTCTGGCCGGTCCTGATCGCCACGCCCCGCGCCTGCAGGGCCGCCGTCATCTCCGGTCCGAACTTCTCGACATCGGCCGAGAAGCTGTCGCCGCGCGCCACCAGGTTGGGCAGGCTGATCGCCTGCTGCATGGTCAGGCCCCAGTCGAACACCCCGACCATGGCCTTCAGGTTATAGGACAGGATCGCCGAGCCGCCCGGCGAGCCCACGGCGGCCAGGAACTTGCCGTCCTTGTCCAGGACGATGATCGGCACCATCGACGAGCGCGGGCGCTTGCCGCCGGCCACGGCGTTGGCGCCCGGCGCGCCGTCGCCGTCGTGCGGGTCGAAGTTGAAGTCGGTCAGCTGGTTGTTGAGGAAGAACCCCCCGACCATCCGGCCCGAGCCGAACACGCTCTCGACCGTGGTGGTCATCGACACCACATTGCCCATCGGATCGACGATGACCATGTGGGTCGTCCCGGCCGGCTCCTGGGTCTTGTCCGGGCCGACCGCAGGCGCGCCCTTCGGCAGGCCGAAGCTCGGGGCCGGGCCGGCGGCCTCGCCGATCAGCTTGGCCCGTTGCGCGACATAGGCCGGATCCAGCAGCCCTTCGATCGGAACCTTCACGAACGAGGGGTCGCCGACATAGCGGTCACGGTCGGCGTACATGACGCGCTCGGCCTCCGCGAGTTGGGTCCAGGCTACCGGATCGGTCGGCCCGCGCTTGGCGATGTCGGTGTGCTCCAGCATCATCAGCGCCTGGAGCACCGAGACGCCGCTCGACGACGGATTGGGCACGCAGACGGTGTAGACCTTCCACGGCCGGCACAGGGCGTCGGCCGAGCGCGGCCTGTAGGCCTTCAGGTCGGCCAGGGTCATGCTGGAGGCCAGGTCCCCCTGGTGCAGCCGGTCGACGATCTTCTGGGCCAGCGGACCCTCGTAGAGGGCGCTGGGACCCTTGCTGGCCAGGTCGCGCAGGGTGGCGGCGTAGGCCGGGTTCTTCAGGGTGTCGCCGGCCTGGTAGCGCTGGCCGTCCGGCTTGGTGAAATAGGCGATCACGTCCGGCGCCACGTTCTGCGGCACGCGCGGGCTGTTGATCATGCCGGCCAGGCGCGGGCTGACCGTGAAGCCGTCGTCGGCCAGGCGCTCGGCGTCCTTGAACAGCGTGTTCCAGGCGGCCTTGCCATGCGCCTTCTGGGCCTGGGCCAGCATGCCTACAGCCCCCGGCACGCCCGTTGAACGACCTGAAAGGACCGCGGTCACGAAGTTTAGCGGCTTGCCGTCCGGCCCCATGAACAGCTGCGGCGTCGCCGCCTGGGGCGCCGTCTCGCGGCCGTCATAGGCGGTCACCTTGCCGGTCCTGGCGTCGTAGAACACCATGAACGACCCGCCGCCCAGGCCCGAGCTCTGCGGTTCGACCAGGCCCAGCACCGCCTGCACCGCCACCGCCGCGTCCACCGCCGTGCCGCCGTCGCGTAGGACCCGCAGGCCGGCCTCGACCGCCAGCGGATTGGCCGCCGCCACCATGCCGCTCGGCTTGTAGGCGAACGCCGGGGCCGCCGCCGGGGCTGGGGCCGGTGGCGTCGCCTCGGCCGAAAGGGCCGCGCAGCCGGCGAGCAGGGAGGCGAGCAGGGTGGCGATCAGGCGCATGGCGAACTTTCTCGAAGACCCCGGTCACGGAAACGAGGAGCGCGCCGTTGCGATCCCCGCGCGGCCAAGGTCGTTCCTCTCAAGAAGGGAGCGGGACCTTGCGGGTCAAGGCCCGCAAGCCCTTCTCCACAAACTTCGCGCGTTCTGCATCAAAAGGCGCTTGCGTCCCCGGATCGTCCGGGCTATCTCCCCCGCCTCGCCGAAAGGCAATGCGCGCCCGTAGCTCAGCTGGATAGAGCATCAGACTACGAATCTGAGGGTCGGACGTTCGAATCGTTCCGGGCGCGCCAACTTCCCCGACATCGTTGAAAACATTGCGGTTTCACCGTCTGGGGGACCGTCTTTCGACGATTGCTACACAATCAGTCTACACAATCGCGACCATAATCAGGCCCTAAGTGTCTCTGAACGCTCAGGAAATTCCGCGCGCGACTGCTACACAAACCGTCTACACAAAGTTCGAACGCATTTCGTCCGAAGAGCCGGTCGTCTCTACTATCGTCGGCGTGTCCCAGAGGCCTTGCAGGCCATTGTCGGGAAGCGGGAAGTCTGGAGATCGTTGGGGACGGACAGCCCCACGGTGGCCCTGCGTCGCTCCCACCAAATTGCCGCCCAGATCGAGCGCGACTTCGAAGCAGCGCGTTCGGCGATTGGGCTGAAGGTCGATCAGACGATCCTGCGTGGCTCGGATCGTGATGAGCAAACTCTGACAGCCAAAACCAGCGATGCTCCTTCGACCGCTATAGTTGAGGGTGGCGGTCCAACGCTCGGCCAAGTCTACGATGCTTACATGGGCGACCCGACGCGAGATTGGTCGCCTCGGACGCGGCTGGCCTACGAGACCACTCGAAGGATGGTGGTGGCGGTTCTGGGGGAGGCCACGCCTGTCCGGTCCATCACCCGCGCTCGCTGCCGGGATTTGATCGAAACGTTACGATGGCTGCCTCGTCACGCTGGAAAGCTCTATCCGGGCCTCGACGCAGCCGAGATCGCCGCAAGGTCCAAAGAGGCTGGGCGCGGCGATCTGGTAAGTGCCAGCAACATCAACAGTTACCTCAACAAGATGGGCGGGGTCTTCAACTGGGCCGTCAAAGAGGAGTTGATGGACCGGAACCCGGCTCAAGGGCTGAGAATGCCGGATGCGACGTTGAGGCGTGACAAGCGGCTCCCGTTCTCAAAGGTCCAGCTTCGAGCCATTTTCAACGCGCCGCTTTACACGGGCTGCCGCGATGACGGGCATGGCTACGCTGTGCCCGGCGACGACCGTCCGCGCAACGCCCGCTTCTGGATTCCGCTTATCGCTCTATTCTGTGGTCTTCGCTTGAATGAGGCCTGCCAACTTGATGTTGCGGATGTCAGGCCGGTGGATGGCGTCGCTTGTTTTGCGATCACCGAGGCGTCACAGGCCGACGAAACTGACAAGCGGCTAAAGACGGCTTCCAGCGCGAGATTGGTCCCCGTGCATCCGCAGCTTCTCGGGCTCGGGTTCATGGAATTCGTTGCGGCGCGCCTACGTGCTCGCGAGATCAAATTGTTTGGCGAGGTCGGGCTCGGAGCGACGGGATATCGTTCGACCACCTTCTCGGCTTGGTTCACCCGGTTCAGCGGAAAGGCCGGAGTTCGATCCAACAAGACCTGTTTTCACAGTTTCCGTCACACCTTCCGAGACGCACTTCGTGAGGCGCGGGTGGAACGCGACATCGCTCTTGCGCTCGGAGGCTGGTCGGCTCCCGGTGGCTCAGGATCGTCAGCTTCGGCGTCAGATGCCTATGGCAGCGGCTATGCGACTGCGACCCTGTTCGAAGCGATCAGTCGGGTTCGCTATCCTGACCTCGATCTTTCGCACTTGGATGAGTGAGTCGATGGTATCGCTCCGATGTCGTCGATAGATGACATTGCGAGATGTATGCAATTGTTGACATTTTTCAATGTCCACGATAGATGACATCTGACAATGTAACCTATCGTGGACATCAAGCTGTGCTCATCACCACGCCTCGCGACATCGGCGCCGCGATCAAAGAGCGACGCAAGCAGCTTGGCTTGGGGCAGGCGGAACTGGCCACCCGCGCGGGGGTAAGCCGCCAGTGGTTGATTCAATTGGAAGGCGGCAAGCCCGGTGTGGCCATGGGTCTTGTGCTGAGGTTGCTGAACGTCCTCGGGATGCGGCTCATGCTCGACGGCCACGACCAAGGCGCGAGCTTCAGTGATGATGACCCGCTCGATGTGCCTGATCCCAGTGCGATCCTAAGCCGTCACCGTGCAGAGGGGCCGCAATGACCCATCTTGCGATCCTGATGAACGGTGTCGAAGCGGGAAAGCTCGACTACGAGCGCGGGCGGCTGACGCTGACCTATGCTGAAGTGTGGCGAACCCGGCGCGGCGCCGTGCCGGTCTCGTTGTCGATGCCTTTGACTGCGGAGGCTCACTCCGGCGCCGTGGTGGAGGCCTTTCTGTGGGGTTTGCTGCCCGACAACGAACTGATCATTCGTGACTGGGCGAGCAAGTTTCAGGTCAGCGCGCGACAGCCGTTCGGTTTGATTGGCGCCGTGGGGGAGGATTGCGCGGGCGCGGTGCAGTTCGTTCAGCCCGAGCGACTGGATTCGGTGATCAGCGGTGACCGCGACGGCATCGAATGGATCAGCGACGAGGAGGTAGGCGCGCGTCTCGCAGACCTACGAGGGAATAAGGGGGCGTGGCGAAGGTCGGGCGACCAAGGGCAGTTCAGCCTCGCGGGCGCCCAGCCAAAGATCGCCTTGATCCAGCAAGGTGGTCGATGGGGCGTCCCCTCCGGCAGAGTTCCAACTACCCACATCCTCAAGCCACCTTCGGCCGACATCGAAGCGCAGGCGGAGAACGAGCACTTCTGCCTTTCCGTGCTGAGGCGTTTCGATCTGCCCGTCGCCACTTCCCGTGTGCATAGGTTCGGTGAGGAAATCGCAATCGTCGTTGAACGCTATGACCGGTTTGAGGGCCGCGACGGCGCCGTTCGCCGCATCCACCAAGAAGACTTCTGCCAAGCCCTCGGCGTCATGCCAGACAAGAAATACCAGAACCAAGGTGGGCCGGGGCTGAAGGATTTGATCAGCCTGCTACGGGAAGTTTCCGCCAATCCGCAGGAGGACATCGACGCCCTCGTCATGGCCTCGATCTTCAATTGGATCGTCGGTGGTTCGGACGCCCATGCCAAAAATTTCTCCGTGCTGCTTGGCGCGGCCGGAACCCATCGTCTCGCGCCGATCTACGATGTGGCGAGCATTCTGCCCTACAGCCCGCAAGTGCAGTTTCAGGACATCAAGCTGGCAATGAAGCTTGGAGGCGAATACCGCCTACAGGGCATTAGTCTGAAACATTGGAGCCGCTTCGCGGAGGAGAACAGGCTCGACTTTGAGATGGTGCGCGACCGCATCGCGGACGTGGCCGCCAAGCTTCCAGATCAGGCGTTAGCCGTGCGCGACCAGATCGCTGCCGATGGCGCCCCGCATCCTATCAACGACAAACTCGTAACCTGCTTCACTGACCGCGCCGCGTGGGTGCAGAGAGAACTTGCGAAAGCCCCTTAGAGATCGCGCCGATGTCTTGATCGGCGGCGCGGGAAACGATGTGCTCTATGGCTATGGCGGGGCCGATACGCTCCAGGGCGGTTCAGGCGATGACGTCCTGGCGGGCGGCGCCGGCAACGATATCTTGCGCGGCGGCGGAGGGGACGACTACCTGCTGGGCGGGTCCGGCGACGACACGATCGATGGCGGGAGCGGGAACGACTGGGCCTCCTACGAGGATGCGACCGCCAGCGTCAGGGTGGACCTGAACCTGGCGACGCCCCAGACCACCGGCGGCGGTGGCGTGGATGTGCTCAACGGCGTCGAAAACCTCTATGGCTCCGTGCACAACGACGTTCTGATCGGGGATGCGGGCGCCAACTATCTGCATGGGGCGCAAGGCGACGACACGCTGATCGGCGGCGCCGGCGACGACCATTTCGAGGGCGGCGCCGGTGTCGATTTCATCGACGGCGGCCAGGGGTACGACACCATCAGCTATGACGACGGCGTCGCGGCGGGCGCTTTCGTCGACCTGCGCATCCCGGTGCAATACCCCTACGATCCGGCGCGACACGGCTCGGACAAGCTGATCTCCGTGGAGGGTATCTGGGGCTCCAATTACGACGACGCCTTCATCGGCAACGCGGCGGAGAACGGACTTTTCGGCAACGGCGGAAACGACACGCTCACCGCCATAGGCGGCGGAGACCTGTTGGATGGCGGCGCCGGTGACGATCTCCTGACGGCGAGCGCCCAAGGCGGAGACGTGCTCCGTGGCGGCGATGGCGACGACGTCCTGGTCGGCGGCGAAGGCCAGGACACCCTGGTCGGCGGGCAGGGGCAGGACACGCTGAGCGGCGGTGCGCAAAAGGACTATTTCGTCTTCGACGTCGGCGACTCTGTGGCGACCGACGCCCAGGGCGGAGGCGTGGACATCATCACCGGGTTCGGGCTCGACGATCAGTTGGTCTTCAACAACGCCCTGAGGGCGGCGGGAGAAGGGGCCTGGTCTTTCCAGACCTCGACGGCGGACAGCTACGCGGACGCTCTTGCCTTCGCGATGGCGCGTCTCGTCCCTGGCGACCCGACCAATGTCTACGCCGCCGTAAAGGTGGGCGCGGACGTTTTCGTGTTCGCCGGAACGGTGGACGGAGCCGGCGGGCATCTCGATGACGTCGTCCAGCTGTCCGGCGTCGGGCTCGACGCGATCGCCTACCACAACTTCCTCTTCTAGGCCTTGGCCAAGCCCTTCAGTCGCCGGTCGTCATCGCCAAGCGCTTGAATGTCCGGTTTCTGAAGGGCGCTCCAATGGCCGCGAGCGGCGCACGACCGTCCCAGACTCCGAGCCACTGAGGCGGCTGCGGTGGCGGATCCTTCTCGTCGAAGGAGGAGCGCGAGGAACAGGCCGCCGTTCACTTGGGCGGCGCGTCTTCCACACGTTTCATCCTATCGCGCCCGCCAACCTCGCAACGATCTCGTCGGCTCGGTCTTTGGGGACGTTGGTGAAGCTCATCAGCAGGCCCTGATCCTCGCCGGGCGTCAGGTACTGACCCGACAGCGGCGCCGGCCCGAGGTCGACCGCCCGCGCCCGCCGCGCCAGGGCGACATCGTCGCCCTGTCCGGGAAAGCGCCCCAGCACATGCAGGCCGCCGGCGCTGTGGGTAAGGACGATCCTGTCGCCGAACCGGCGTTCCAGCGCGGCGACCAGCGCGTTCCGCCGCGCCTTGTAGCGCACCGTCATGCGGCGCAGGTGCCGGGCGAAGTGGCCTTGGCGCATCAGGTCGGCCACGGCCAGCTGCTCGAACATCGCCACCCCGCGGTGGCGCAGCTGCTGGGCCGTCCCGGCGGCGTTCGCCAGTTGCGGCGGAAGGACCAGATAGCCCAGCCGCAGTGACGGCAGCAGCGACTTGCTGAAGCTGCCGGCGTAGAAGACCCGCTGGTCCACATCCATGGCTTTCAGGGCCGCGGGCTTGTGGCCGCTGTAATGGAACTCGCTGTCGTAATCGTCTTCCAGGATCCAGCGCTCGCCTTCGGTGGCCCAGGCCAGCAGGGCGCGGCGTCGGGCTGGCGAGAGGGTGACGCCGAGCGGGAACTGGTGCGCCGGCGTGACGATCGCCAGCTTGGCGCGGGGCGCGTGCGCGCGCGCCCAATCGACGCGCAATCCCGCCTCGTCGACCGGCGCCGCGACGACGGTCATGGTCCTCGCGCGCAGCGCCCGCTGGACGAAACCGTAGCCCGGATCCTCGATCAAGACCTCGTCGCCCCCGGTCAGCACAAGATCGGCGGTCAAGTTCAGGGCGTCCTGATAGCCGTGGGTGATGACGATCTGGTGGGGGTCGCAGGTGACCCCGCGCGACACCGCCAGATAGGCGGCGATCGCCTCGCGCAGCGCCGGCAGACCCATCGGATCGGGCGCGACCATCTCGTCGACCGGCAGCTGGCGCGCCCGCCGAGCGAGGATGCGGGTCCAGGTCTTGCGCGGGAAGAGATCCAGCGCCGGCAAGCCCAACTGCAGGGGCAGCCAAGGCTCGGACGGCTCCTGCCGCCGCGCCGCGGGCGAGGGCATGGGCGCGCCGGACGGCGAGCGAAAACCGGGGCTGACCACCGTCCCGCCTGGACGGCGGGCCGTCAGGCGCCCCTCGCCAGCCAGGCGGGCGTAGACGGCGTCGACGGTGCCGCGCGCGACGCCTAGCTGGGTCGAGAGGCTGCGGGTCGAGGGCAGCCGCGTCCCTGGCGGCAAACGGCCGTCACGGATCGCGACGTGGATCCGCTCATAGAGCTGGTGGTGCAGCGGCAGCTCGGAAGTCCGGTCGATGGCGAAGGCGTCAAGGTCAGGCGCTGGGTTCATGGTCCACCAAATTTCACCAGATTTGGCCCTATGCAATGGACCATTGCGGCTTTCTAGTCCGACCGCCGCCGTGGTGCGCGGCGAACGAGGGTCGCGGCGTGTCGACAGAGGTTTCAGCGGACGGGCGACGGGGCCTGGCGCCCTGGCCGCCCGTCGCGGCGGCGTTGCTCTATCCCTGGGCGTTGAGAGCGTTTCATGGCGCGGCGGCGACCGAAGGCCTGACGCTGGTCGCGGGCGCCTGGCTGGCCGTCGCCTTCGCCCTGCCGCTGTCGTGCCTGGCGCTGGCCTTGTCCCGCGCTGGACAGCGTAGCGTCGCGACCCGCCGCCTTGCCTTCGCCGGACTGGCCGCGCCGCCCCTGTTCGTCCTGACCGGCGTCCTGGCCGGCCTGCTGCATTCGCCCGTGAAGGATGTCTGGCCCTGGTCCGTCCTGTGGATCGGCCTGGGTCTGGCGACGGCGCTCGGCAAGTCCGCCGGGACCGAACGCGAGCCGCGGTCGTGGCCTCGCCTGCGGGTCGCCCACGGCGTGGCGGCCGTCCTGATCCTGCTGTTCGTGGCCTTCCACCTCTTCAATCACCTGACGGGCCTGCTGGGTCCGGACGCGCACGCACGCCTCATGAAGCTGGGCCGCGTGGTTTATCGGTCACCCTTCGTCGAGCCGGTGCTGGTGATCCTGTTTCTGTTGCAGGTGCTCGGCGGGCTCGCCATGGCCTGGCGGTGGAGCGCTCGTCCGCTGGACCTGGCGCGGGCGATCCAGGTGGGGTCGGGCGCCTATCTGGCGGCCTTCATCCTCACCCACATGAACTCGGCGTTCGTGTCCGCGCGGATGATCCATCACATCCAAACCGACTGGGCCTGGGCCACGGGCGCGCCCGACGGCCTGTTGCGGGACGCCTGGAACATTCGGCTCGTACCGCACTACGCCTTGGGCGCCTTCTTCGTCGTCGCTCACCTGGTCTGCGGCCTGCGCCAGGTGCTGCTCGCACACGGCGTTCGCCGGGAGCTCGTGAACGGCCTGTGGGGCGCGGGCCTGGCGGGCGCGGCCGCGCTCTCGGCGGCGATCACCGCCGGGCTGTGCGGGCTGCGGCTCTAGGTGTCGAAGCTGTGAAGGTTGTTCACCCCGGGGGAGCGACGCGATCTGGCGACTAGTCGCCACGCTCGAACGCGAAGCGCGGGGCGCGCGTATGAAAGGGCAGCCGCGCGCCTTCAGGCATCAGGAACGCATGTTCTCGACGGATCGAAAGCGCATCGCAGCCTCCGTCGGTGATCACCAGGATTGGCGCGTCCTTGGGAAAGCGAGCGTCGGCCTCCAGGCGCGTGATCGCCGGCTGCAGCACGGTGCCGCCCCGGCCACGCACCTCCACCTGACCAAGGAGCGTTTCGGGCTCGACATAGCCCATGTCGTGAACGCCGGCGTCGCACTGAAGAACCCGTACCCGTGGTACTTCGCGGCTCAGGGCGTAGCTGGCGATGGCGCCCAGGGCTCGGGCCAGCAGGCGCGGCGGCATCGAACCGGACGTGTCGAGCACCACACCGAAGGTCCGGGCGGCCAAGCGCTCTTCCGGGCGCAACCAGATCGGCCGGGGAATGTCGGGCGTCGAGGCCTGGCGGCGGCTGGCCCGGGCGAAGCTGCGCTTGGCCTCCAGCGGCGGGAAGAAGGCGTCCATCCACTGGCCCAGTTGCACGTCCCAAGGGATTGGCCGCTGCTGGATGGCCCGGATTTCCTCGACGAGATCGCCGGGCAACAGGCCGCGGGTCCCCGAGGCGACGTGCAGGTCCAGGCCATCGGCCAAGGCCCGGCGATAGAAGGCGTCGAGGTCCGTGCCAGGGCCGCTCCACCAGGCCGGCGGGCGCTCGCTGATGATGTCGACCTTGCCCTGGCCGCGCAGGGTGCGGGCCTTGTTCAGGCGGCGGGTCAGGCGCAGGTCGCCGACGATCCGATCGTAGATGGCCTCGGCCGACTCCTTCTCGAAGCCCAGCTCGGGGTCCAACAGCAGATCGTCGGTGGGAAACTCGCCGACGCCCATCTCGACCAGCCAGCCATTGATCACGTAGTCGCAGGCCACGTTCCACAGATAGGGCTCGCGCCCTTGTCGGCGAGCCTCGTGGCGCAGGCCGACATGCAGAAGCTCATGGGCCATCACGAACTGCATGCCCGGATAGGTCCAGGCGAACTTGGGATTGATGTAGACGCGCCGCAGCTCGCTATCGACGGCGGCGACGGCGATGTCGTGCAGTTCGCAGAGGGCGGCGTCCTCGACGATCTCGAAGGCGGCGGCCAGCGCCCCCAGCAGCGGGTAGCTGGCCACGAACCAGGAGCGCGCCCTCTGGGCCATGGAATTGGGATTGCGCTGCGCCGTCGACACGCCGCGCGCCGTGTCGCCGGCCGCCGAGATCGCCTTGACCACGCTGGCGCGAATGGCGGCGGCCAGGATCTCCTGACGCTCTCGGCGCACCTTCGCCGGCAGAGGCGGAAGACCGCTGGTGAAGGTGAAGCTGGGCGCGCCGGCGGCCAGGCCGACGCCGCCATACAGGGCCAGTAGCGAGGCGCCGCCCTCGCGCAGGGCGTTGGCTACGGACTCGACATCGCGGCCCAGCGACGGGAGATCGGCCGGACGCAGCGCCTCAGGACGTCGGCCCACATCGAGCGCGCGCAGGAACTCCTCCGCCACCACCTCGCAGGCCACGGGCCAGGCGTCGTCCGACCGCTCCGGATCGGCATGGCATAAATAGATGTGCAGCAGCGCCTGGCCCAGCACGTGGGCCCATTCCTCCGGTGTCGCCCGCTGCCACGGGTTGGCCTCGACGGTGGTCGCGAAGCCCTCGCGCTGGCGATGGTCGTGAGGATGGCTGTGCAGCCGCGCATAGCCTTTGGGCGAAAACGGTTCGCCTTTCAGGTGCGGCGTCCACCACCGGTCCAGTCCAAGCGCCCCGAACAGGGGATGGGCGCGCAGCAGGTTCACCCCGGCCTCGATCGCGCGGATGTTCTCCTTGGGCGGATCCTTGCGCGCCTTGGACACGGCGTCAGGCGCGCTGGGCGGCCAGGCGCGGGAGGGCGCGGGCGAGGTCGATCGTGTACCAGGCCGGCAGGGTCGCGCCGCTCTCCGCTTCGGTGACGACCAATTGGGCCAACTCGGTCGAGATCCGCGACAGGCTGACGATCAGCTCCTTGGCGCGATTGGCCAGTTGCCGGGTGTCGCGTCCCATCTTCGTCTCATCGTCGGGCAGCTCCTTGATCAGGCGGTCGCGGAGCTGCTGGACCAGGAAATAGAGAATGTCGCGTTCGTCCGGACGCTCCGGCCAGCCGCGATCGCCCTTGAGGATGGCGGCCAGGTCGTGCTCGCGGTCGCGCAGCTTGGCGAAGGCCACGAACTGACGGGCATGGGCGGGGGTCAGCAGGCCGCTGGCCAGAACGTTGATCTCTTCCAGGGTGATCGCCGGACCGTAGGCCTTCAGGGCGTTGGACATCATGTCCCAGGCCCGGGGCGTGGAGAACGGCTCCTCGTGCTTGGGCGGCTTGGACCACAGGTGGTCCGAGCGCTGGGTCACATAGGAGACCACCAGCTCGTGCAGGCCGCTGCGATTGGCCCAGTCGAGCCAGTCCTTGGCCGAGGCGCGCAGCTGGACGTGGACCAGCCGGTTGACCAGGGCCGACGACAGCGGCCGCGTGATCGCCGCGTCCTCGGCGCGATTGCCGGCTCCGATAACGATCGTTCCCTTCGGGAGCTCGAACTCGCCGACCCGACGATCGAGCACCAGGGAATAGAAGGCCTTCTGGACCTCCTGCGAGCAGGCGTTCAGCTCGTCCAGGAACAGGCAATAGGGCTCGTCGCGGGCGATCAGGGTCGGCGGGCAGAACCGCGACTTGCCGTCGACGATCTGCGGCACGCCGATGATGTCTTCCGGCGCCAGCTGGGAGCCCAGCAAGGAGACGCACGGCAGGCCGACGGCGTCCGCGAACTCGCGCACCAGGGCCGACTTGCCAATACCGGGCGGGCCCCAGATGAAGATCGGCAGAACCGGCGCGACGTTCAGCAGGAACGGCGTCAGGGTGGCGGGGGTCAGGACCTGGGCGGATTCCATGGCGCTCGAACGTCGTATTGAGGTTACGCGCCGCCACTCTCGTCCCGCCGCAAGCCAAGCTTAACCCGTGACGAGTGTGAGGCGCCACCTGCAGTTTCGCCCGTGCGCCTTGGGAGAAGGCCCGAAATGCAGACCGCCTCGGCCTGTTGGCGCGACCCGCTAGGGGCGATTGGTCGGCGGGCAAAGATCGACCGCCCGTCGGCCTGGCTTGTTCACGCGCACGCAATCGGTTCCCAGGCCTTGCCAGGTGGTCTCGCCGAAGTTGGCGATCAGGGTGCGACCGTCGGCATAGGTGACCTGCTGCACCAGCCGGTCGGACGTCAGCCAGCGGAAGCCGGTAAGCGCGACGGGCGGCCCCGCGCCGTGGACCAGTCGAAAGTCGTCCTGCGCCGCCTTGAGCCACGTCCACACCCGCGCCAGCTCGTTCCGGTCCAAGCTCCACATCGTCGGTGTCCCGTAAAGCAGCGACCGCGCGAACCGTCCATTCGCCTGGCTAGGGACCTTCATCAGACCAAACTCCCATCGGTCCAAGGCGACCACGGAGTCGTGAAACACCGCCTCGAACAACGGCAGACGATCGGCGGCGCCGAAGAGGGCGCGGGCCTCGTCGGGAGTCGGCTGGAACGGTTTGAAGAAGACGCCGGGACGGTCGGGCGGCCAGAAGCCGCCGAACCGCTTCTGGTCGCCCAGCAGCGGCCATACGGCCGAGGCGTGAGCCTGGGCGGTCCCGTGCGAATAGTGGGCGACGCCGCTGCTCCAGGCCGTGACGTTCTCCGAGCCAAGCACCAGCTTGAAGGAGTCGATGGCAAGCGCCAGACGGGCCTTTCGATTGTCGCGGTCCCGGGCCATCGACATCGGATGGTCCGGACTGTGGTCCTCCTGGAAGTTTCCGAAGGCGTCGACGTCGACGAACACCTGGCTGGCGCCGTCCCTGATGTGGCCGGCGTAACGCAGGGCCGGAAAGAACGGCCCGGAGCGCCGCACGATGGCCTCGCTGGACATCGCGCAACCCCGATTGGCGAAGCCGGCCACGACCTTGCCCGCCGCGTCCACGACACAGCCCGACGGGTAGAGATCTTCGCTCCAGATCGCCGAGGGCATGTCCGCCGTCGCGGCCGGTTGGGCGTTGTCGAAGGCCTCGTAGGGACCGGCCAGGAAACCCAGCGCCCTCGCCTTGGCCAGGTAGGCCGGACCGACGATGTGCTCGTGGCTGCGCGGATCCTGATCGTAGCTCAACACCATGCGGTCGATCCCCAGCGCCTTCAGGTCATCCAGGAAGTCGAGCTCGCGCCCGTCGTCGAAGACATAGGCGTGCGGTGCGGCGAACAGCCGGGGCAAGTCCGGCGTCGCCTTGTCCGCGAAGGTCTTCAACTGACCGCGCGCCTTCAGAACCTCGCGGTAGAACAGCGCCGGCGCCAACGGCTCGGGCGGCCGCAGCGCCAGCAGCAGGTCCAGCGTCTGGGCCCCGTCGCCGAACTCGTGCCTGAGGCGCGCCTGCAGACCGTCCTGGTCACGCAGGCACAGCTTCGACAGCAGGCCGTCCTGCAGGGCGTAGGTCGCCGCCTGGGCGCCATCCAGATGGCTCCAGGCGGGGAAGGACAACAGGCTTGTCCCGCCGAGGCACTTTTCCTGGGCGTAGGCGGCGCGCCAGAACGGGTCGTCGGCCCGGTAGGCCATGCCTTCCCCGTCGGGGATCAGCCAGGTCCCGCCGGTCGCCGGCGGCATGGGCCAAGCCAAGCTGGAGCCCTTCACGCCGGAGATCCGCAAGCGCAGGGCCTGGCCTTCGATGGACAGGGCGAACGAGCGGCCCTCCGCATCCGTCCAGCGCCAGCCCTCGCCCTCCGGCGCGATCGTGGCCGCCTCGGGCGGGTGCAGCGGCGGCATGAGGAGCGCCGTCGCCGCGCCGTCCGGCCGCGCCCTGATCTCCAGCGTGCCGGGATCGACGGTATAGGCGACGGGGCCCGCCCGCAGGATGATCGGCTCGGCCATCGCCGTCGAAGCGATCAGTCCGACAAGCGTGGCGACCAGAGGGGACAGGCGGATCATGTCAGCTTCCAGGAGTCCGGCGGCGTCGAGAGGTCGCGCCAACGTCTCAAGCCGACCAACGCCGGCCCGGCGCGTTGAAACTGGTCATGATCAAGAGGGGGGCTGTTCGATGGCGACGCTGGATCGAGCCACTGAACGGCGAGCGCCGCAACCTACCAATTCTAGGTCGAGCTACGAACCCAATTCATGCCGGGCGGCCCTTGGCGCCCTTGGCGGCCGGGCGCCCGCTCAGACCGCGTCCAGGCCGATGTCCAGGGTCAGGGCCGAGTGGGTCAGGGCGCCGACGCTGATCACGTCCACCCCCGTCTCGGCGATGGCGCGGACGGTGGTCAGGTTGACCCCGCCCGAGGCCTCCAGCACCGCCCGGCCCTTGGCCAGGGCGACGGCGGCTCTCAGGTCGTCGAGGCTGAAATTGTCGAGCATGACCACGTCCGGCCCGTGTTTCAGCGCGTCCTCCAGCTGGTCCAGCCCGTCGACCTCCACCTCGACCTTGACCAGGTGGCCGGCGAAGGCGCGGGCCCGGCGGACGGCCTCGCCGACCCCGCCGCAGGCGGCGACGTGGTTGTCCTTGATCAGGATGGCGTCGTCCAGGCCGAAGCGGTGGTTGATCCCGCCGCCGCAGCGCACGGCGTACTTCTCCAGGGCCCGCAGGCCGGGGGTGGTCTTGCGGGTGTCGACGATGGTGGCGCCCGTGCCCTCGACTAGGCGGACATAGGCCCGGGTCAGGGTGGCGATCCCCGACAGCTTGCCCAGCAGGTTCAGGCCCGTGCGCTCGGCGGCCAGCACGGCGCGGGCGTTTCCCTCGGCCCGGGCCAGGATCGCGCCCGGGGCGGCGTCGGCGCCGTCGGGCGTGACGACCTCGAAGGACGCCGCCGGGTCTAGGGCGGCCAGGGCCAGGCGGGCGCAGGACAGGCCCGCGATCCGGCCGTCCTGCCGCGCGGCCCAGACCACCGACAGGCGGGCGTCCGGATCGATGCAGGCCTGGGCGGTGATGTCGCCGGCCCGGCCCAGGTCCTCGGCCAGGGCCATGTCGATGATCGGGCGGACGAGGAGGTCGGGGAGGGGGATGATCAAAACAACTCCGTCAGCGGAATGCTGATCTGCGGGGCGAACAGGGGGGAGACGGCCGAGCCTTCGCCTTCGAGGACGGTGGTCGAGGTCCAGGTTCCGTCGGGCCGCGGTTCGCGGAAGATGGTCAGCTTGCGGGTTTCCGGTTCGACCACCCAGTACTCTGGAACGCCGCCCCTGGCGTAGAGGCGGCTCTTCACGGTCAGGTCGTTCTCGCGCGTCGAGATCGAGACCTCCACCACGAGCACGGCTTGTTCGGCCTGGGCGTACTTCCCGCCTTCATCGGCCTTCAGGACCAGCACGTCCGGTTCGGGTGCGCTGCGCTTCCCGATCTTCAGCGTGGCATGGACGATGAAGCGATGAAGTTTCTCGACGCCAGCCGCGATCGAGGCGGATTTGAGGGCATAGAAGATGTCCCCTGAAATCTCGCCATGATCGGTCGAAGCCGGCGCCATCTGAATGATTTTCCCCTCGATCAGCTCGACGTGACCTTGAACGCCGTCGAAGACGCCGGCCTGATCCATCCGCTCGAACTGGTCGAAGTCGAACAGGAACTCGCTGTCGCCACGCTCCTCGAAACCCGCGTTCGCCACCGTCATAACCGAGCCTCCGTTCCCGTTATGTGCCGCTATTCCGCCGCGTAGCGCAAGCCGGCGTCGGAAGCGTCCAGGGTGACGAAGGTCCGCTCCGGCAGAGCCGTAGCGGGAAAGTCGGCGCGGAAATGGCCGCCTCGGCTTTCCTGGCGGGCCAGGGCGGCGCGGGCGATCAGTTGGGCGGCGACCAGGGTGGGGGCTGGGCCGTGGACGGTCTCCAGCGCGTCCAGGATGGCGACCAGGCGGGACAGGCCGTCGGCGTCGCGGATCACCCCGGCGTCGCGGCTCATGGCCTGGCGCAGGGCCTGGAGGGCGGAGTCCGGCAGGTCGGGCGTCGGCGCGGCGGCCAGGGGCGCGCCGCCCATGACGAGGTCACGCGCGGCCCGGCCGGCCCGGGCCCCGAACACCGCCGCTTCCAGCAGGCTGTTGGAGGCCAGACGGTTGGCGCCGTGCACCCCCGTGCTGGCGCACTCGCCGGCGGCCAGCAGGCCCGGCAGGCTGGTGCGGCCGTCGAGGTCCGTGGCCACCCCGCCCATGTGGTAGTGCACGGCCGGGGTCACGGGGATCGGCTGGACGCGCGGGTCGATCCCGGCCCTCATGCAGGCGGCGAACACGGCCGGGAATTCGTGCGGGAAGTGCTCGCCCACCGCCGCCGTGGCGTCCAGGAACGCGCCGCGGCCGGCCGCCCGTTCGGCATGGATGGCGCGGGCCACGACATCGCGTGGGGCCAGTTCCTTGGCCGGGTGGTAGTCGGCCATGAAGGCGCGGCCGTTCTTGTCGCCCAAGGGGGCGTTGCGCAGGATCGCCCCTTCGCCGCGCAGGGCCTCGGTGGCCAGGGGCGCGGGGTCGCGGCCGATGTCGATGGCCGTGGGGTGGAACTGCACGAACTCCGGATCGGCGATTTCCGCCCCGGCCAGGGCGGCCAGGCCCAGGCCCTCGCCGCGCACCTGGGCCGGCGTGGTGGTGACGGCGTAGAGGCCGCCCACCCCGCCGGTGGCCAGGATCACGGCCGGCGCGATGATCTCGACCAGGGCGCCGTCGATCTCGGCGATCAGGCCGACGACGCGGCCGGCCGCGTCCTGGAGCAGCCGACGGGCCCGGGCGTTCTCGCGAACCTCGATCGACGGCGCGGCGCGGACGGCGGCGATGACCGCGGCCATGATCGCCGCCCCGGCTCCGTCGCCGCCGACCCGGGCCACCCGGGCCTTGGCGTGGGCGGCTTCCAGGCTCAGGACGAAGCCGCCGTCCGCCTGACGGTCGAACGGGGCGCCCAGGGCGGCGAGGGCGCGGACGGCGGCGGGGCCTTCGGCGGTCAGCAAGGCGACGGCGGCCGGATCACAGAGACCCGCCCCGGCCGCGATCGTGTCAGCGGCGTGCAGGGCCGGGGCGTCCTCGTCCGACAAGGCCGCGGCCATGCCGCCCTGCGCCCAGGCGCTGGAGCAGCCGGTGGCCAGCGGCGTCGGCGACAGCACCAACGCCTTGCGCGGCGCGGCGGCCAGGGCGGCGGTCAGGCCCGCCAGGCCCGCCCCGAGGATCACGGGGCCGTCGAAGGTGATGCGATCGTGGGTCAACGAAGCGGCTCCTCTCAGGGGCCGATATCCTCGTGCTTCGACAGGCTCAGCATGAGGATATCTATTGCGGCTCAGTCGCCCTCATCCTGAGCTTGTCGAAGGACGAGGGCGTCGACGCGGCGGTCTTAGATCAGCTCCACGTCCACGTGGTGCTTGGCCTTGACCAGGTCGTACCGCGCCGGAACCAGCGGCGGCGGCAGGTCGATCATCCGCTGGACGGCCAGCTTGGCGCGGATCTGGACGCCGGGGTCGACCGTCACCTCGTACTGGTCGTGGACCAGGGCGTCGTAGATGTTCCGCAGGCTGATCCGCTTCATGTGCGGGCACAGGTTGCAGGGGCCGATGAACTGGGTGCCCGGGCTTTCGGCCTGGACGTTGGAGGCCATCGAGCACTCGGTGATCAGCACCACCTGCTTGGGTTTGCGCAGCGCCACATAGTCGTTCATCGCCGCCGTCGAGCCGGCGAAGTCGGCCGCTTCCAGGATCTCGGCCGGGCACTCGGGGTGGGCCAGGATCTCGGCCTCGGGCCAGGCGAAGCGCATGTCGGCGATGTCCTGGGCGGTGAAGCGCTCGTGCACCTCGCAGCGGCCGGCCCAGGCGATGATCTTCACCGCGGTCTGGCGGGCGACGTTGCGGGCCAGGAACTCGTCGGGGATCAGGATCACCTTGTCGACGCCCCATTCGCGCGCGGCCCACTCCACCACCTGCACGGCGTTGGCGCTGGTGCAGCAGATGTCGGTCTCGGCCTTCACGTCGGCGGTGGTGTTGACATAGGTGACCACCGGCACGCCCGGGTGGCGCTGCTTGATCAGCCGCACGTCGGCGCCGGTGATCGAGGAGGCCAGGCTGCAGCCGGCCCGCAGGTCGGGGATCAGCACGCGCTTCTCCGGGGCCAGCACCTTGCTGGTCTCGGCCATGAAGTGCACGCCGGCCTGCACGATCACGGCCGCGTCGCACTTGGCGGCCTCGCGGGCCAGGGCCAGGCTGTCGCCCACGAAGTCGCCCACGCCGTGGAAGATCTCGGGCGTCATGTAGTTGTGGGCCAGGATGACGGCGTTCTTCTCGCGCTTCAGCCGGTTGATCTCGGCGATCAGCGGCGCGTGCGCCCGCCATTCGAGCGGGGTCACATGGTGCTTGACCTTGTCCCACATCGCCGCGGTCTGGGCCTCGACATCGGGGGTGAAGGCGAGGGGCGCGAAACCGTCCGCCACGAAACCGTCAGCCATGTGAACCTCACTTATGCTCAATGTGAGCATTTCAAGGGCCTCAAAAAACGCCGGAAACGGAGGGTTTCCCCGCCTCGGCGTCGCCCCTTATGCTGAATTTGAGCAAAAGGGATGGATCACATATAGACCTTCCGCGGCGGCTTGCAAAGGGCGGCCGAGAAAATCCGTGTTCGGCGGGCGCGAGGGGCGGAGTTCGTCCTCGGCGATCCGCTCCGGCCCAGGCGGGTTCAGCCCGCCTTGAGGCCATAGCTCTCGAAGCGTTCGGCGACCTCCGGCTCCAGGGCGACGGCGGCTTGCAGATCGGCCTGGCCGCCCGTCCTGTCGCCGAGCTTCTGCTTGACCAATCCGCGGCCGTACAGCGAAGCGGCCTGCTTGGGCTCGACGGCGAGCGCGGCGTCGTAGTCGGCTAGGGCGGCCTTCAGTTCACCCCGACGCAACTGGGTAAGCGCCCGACTGTCCAGGATCGACGCGCTGCGCGGCCGCAGCTTCAGGGAGGCGTTGCAGTCGGCCAAGGCCTTGTCCAACTCCACCCCCGCGACGGCGCGCGCCCAGCAGCGCGAATTCCACGACGAGGCGATGTCCGGGCGCAACGTCACGATCGTCTCGGCGTCGGCCAGCGCGAGGTCGAACCGCTTCTGCCGCTGGAGCAACTCGGCCCGCCAGGTCAGGGCGTCCGTGTCGAACGGATCGATGCGCAGGGCCTCGTCGGCTTCGCGAAGCGCCGCCTCCGGCCGTTTGGCCATCTGGTAGGCGTGAGAAAGGTTCATCAGCCGGTAGATGTTGTCGGGCTCCGCCGCCACCAGCGCCTCGAAGCGGGCTACGGCGTCGTCATAGTCCTTGGCTTCCAAGGCCGCCCAGCCCCGCGCACGTTGAAGCTCGGTGTCGGTCGGCGCCGCGGCCAAGCCTCGATCAAGGTCCTTTCGCGCCAGGTCCATCTTCTTCAGATGGCCATGCGCACGGGCCAGGATCAGCAGCAGGTTCTTGTCGTCGGGCTTGGCCGACAGAGCCTTCTCGAGTTCGGCGACGGCCTCTTCGGCCCGGTCCGCCGCGATCAGGACGCCGGCGCGGTTGGCCTGCCAGACCTGCTGCGGCGAGGCGCTTTTGCGCGCGGCCTGATCGCAGAGCTTCAGGGCCCCGGCGTAGTCCTTGCGCGAGACCGCCAGATTGACCAGCGCGCTCCACGCCGCGTCCTCGGTCGGCTGGGCGTCCCGCGCCTTCTGGAACAGGCGCGACGCGAGATCCTGGCGGTCGTTGGCCCAGGCGTCGTAACCCGCCGACAGAGGTCCCCGGTCGACCGGCTGGGGCGCGACCTTCGGCGCCTCCTTGGAGTCCTTGTCGATGGCGCGGATGGCCACCACGCCGACGCCTTCCCGCGCCCGCTGCGTCGAGACCTTGGCGTCCTCGGCCGAGATTTCGCTGGCGACGGTGCGCAGGCTGCGGATCACCGTCACCCGACCGTGTGACTGGTCATAGGCGCGCAGCACCTTTGCCCCGCCGACCACCTCGTTCAGCGAGCGGCCGTTGGTCTGATATCCCTCGCCGCCGTCGGGAAGGATGACCGCGGTCACCCAGCGACCGAAGGACGGATAGGCCACGCCATAGGGCGCCTTGGTGTCCATCGCGCTGTCGCGCTGGAAGCTGGTGTAGGTCAGAGCGGCGCCGTCCAAGTCCCACTGGCGCAGGCCGCCCGCGACGGGCCACCAGTGGATCTTGCCCTTGCCGCGCAGGTTGGCGACGAACAGGGCGGCGTTGGCGTCATACGTCCAGTCGATATCGGTGAAGTCGACCCAGCTGATCTGCTCGCTCCAGGATCGCAGGCTGGCGCGAACCACTTCGTCGCGCGGCTGGCTGGAGATTTGCCGGTTGGTCTCGATCGCCTGGTCGCCGCGCTGGATCGCCTGGATGGTGACCTCCGCCGGGACATCGGCGCCCGCCGAGGCGTCCACCCGCATGACCGTCTCGCTGTAGGGTCTGAGGAGGGGGCGGGGTTCCATCTTCTCCAGGTCCGCGCCGTTCGCACGCAGGGGCAGGGCCCAGCGGAAGGGCGGCACGTCGAGATTGGCGATGTTCTCGTCGCCCGACCGCGTGCCATCCAGCCAGTAGGTCTGGCCATTGACCGTCGCGCGGACGAGGACGTGATCGAACATGTCCTGCCCGGGCAGACGCTGGTCGAGGCCGTCGCCCTGGCCGCTGGAATTGACCAGCGCCGCCTCGGCCGGGATGTCCAACTGGCTGAGGAGGGCCAGCAGCAGGGCGGTCTTGCCCTTGCAGTCTCCAAAGCGGTGACGCCAGGTCTCGTCGGCGGCCGAGGGCTTGCGACCACCGCCGTCCAGGCCGACGAAGACGTAGCGCACCTGCGATTGCACCAGCTTCAGGGCCAGGGCCGCGCGTACGGCGGGGTCCGCGCTGGCCGCCTTGATCTTGTCCGCCTCGGCCTTCAATGGCGAACCCGCTTCCAGCGTCGCGGCCCGGGCGTAGTACGGCGCCATCAGGCTGGACACCTGGGCCCAGGTCTCGAAGCCGCTCAACGACAACTGGTCGATATAGGCGTAGCGCATCGGCGCGCCGGTGGGCGCTTGAGGGGCCTTGATGTCCTTGAGGTCCAGCAGCAGTTCGCCGCCGGCTTCCGTCTCGCTGACCACTGGCGCGGGCAGGTCCGAGCCCTTGAGCCAGCGCATCGGCCGGTCCTTGGTCCACAGCGCGCGAATCCGAACCCGCGGCGCGACGCCGGCATGGTCCACGGACGAGCGCCATTCGCTGCGCGCGCCGGGGACGGGATCGCGGTAGCGGCGGGAGATGGTGAAGGCCAGCGAGTCGCCGACCCGCAGCCCCTTGACCTGGAGGGCGGCTGTCAGGCGTCCGTCCAGCATCGCCGATTCCAGATTGGTTTCGCGGCGCAGGATCTCGAACTTGTCGGACTTGAGAACGTCGATCGCCTCGCCATCACGCAGGATGACCAGGCGATGGACGGTTATGATCTCGGAGGCGGGGTCCCAATCCAGCTTGAGCGAGCCCGCCGCGAGCCCCTCCTCGGTCAGGATCTTGAAGACCACGTCAGTATAGGTTTCGTCGCCGTCGGCGCTTATGCGGACCTGCTGGTCGATCAGCTGATAGACGTAGGCCGCGCCCGGCGTGGCCGTTGGCGCGGGCGGCGCCTCGGCCGGCTTCACCCAGGGGGCGGGTGCGCCGTAGAGCACCGTACGGCCTTCCGCCGGCGCCCTGTGATTCGCCGCCGCCCGGACCGACGCCGGCGCGGCGACGACGGCACTCGCCGTGGCGGTGACAGCCGCCATGGCTAACGCTTTTACAATCATTGCAATCCCCCGAACGGCGCAGCTTAGCGCGCCGCCGATCGTGCGCAACCCCAAGCGGAGCGTGTCGCGGCCTGGACGCCGCCGAGAGGGCGCTGCCTACCCCTTCGCCTTCCCGCCCTTCCTCACCGACTTGGCCGGCGCGTGGCGGTCCCAGGCGTCGGCCATGGCCTGGGCCAGGGCGTCCAGGGCGTAGGGCTTGCGCAGCAGGGGCCAGGGGGTCTCGTGGGCGCGGACCAGTTCCTGGCCGGTGTAGCCGGAGCTGAGCAGGATCGGCAGCTCGGGCCGCTCGTGCGACAGGGTCACGGCCAGGTCGACCCCGCTCTTGCCGCCCGGCATGATCACGTCGGTGATCACCAGGGCCACGGTCGGGTCGGTTCGGGCGATGGCCAGGGCCTCGTCGGCGGTGGCGGCGCGGCTGACCATGTGGCCCAACTCGTCGATCATCGCCGCGATCAGGTCGCCCACCTCGGCGTCGTCCTCGACCAGCAGCACGTGGGAGGTGGCGCGGGTGGCCGGCGGCTGGACGGCCCGCACCTCGACCGGCGAAAAGGCTTCGCGCACCGGCAGCATCATGGCCACGCTCGTGCCGACGCCCAGTTCGGACTCGATGCTGACCTCGCCGCCGCTCTGGCGCACGAAGCCATAGACCTGCGACAGGCCCAGGCCCGTGCCCTTGCCGACCGGCTTGGTGGTGTAGAAGGGCTCGAAGGCCCGCTCCAGGGTCTCGGCCTCCATACCCGCCCCGGTGTCGCGCACGGCCACGCGCAGATAGCGGCCGGCCGGCAGCTCGCTTTCCGGCTCGGTCAGGTCAACGCCCTGCGAAGCGATGGTGATGCGGCCGCCGGGCGGGGTGGCGTCGCGGGCGTTGACCACCAGGTTCAGCAGGGCGGCCTCGAACTGGCCGGAATCGGTCAGGGTGGTGCGGCCGCCGGCCTTCAGGTCCAGGACCAGGTCGACGCCTTCCCCGACCGCGCGGCGCAGCAGGCTCTCGCTGTCGGCGATCATCGTGTCGATGCGGCAGATCTCGGGGTTCAGCGGCTGGCGGCGGGCGAAGGCCAACAGGTGCTGGGTCAGCTTCTCGCCGCGCCGGGCCGCCGACTGGGCGGCCTCCAGCATGCGCCCGCGCCGCTTGTCGTCGTCGGGATTGCGCTGCAGCACGTCCAGCGCGCCGATGATCACGGTCAGCAGGTTGTTGAAGTCGTGGGCCACCCCGCCGGTCAGCTGGCCGATCGCCTCCAGCTTCTGCGACTGGGTCAGGGCGGCCTGGGCGGCGTCGCGCTCGGCCAGGGCCTCCTGCACGCGGTCGGCCAGCAGCTCGTTCAGGCCCGTCAGCTTGGCCTCAGCCTCCTTGGCCTCGGTGACGTCGAAGGCGATGCCGATGAAGCCGATGAACTCGCCGCCCGGCCCCAGGCGCGGCTGCGAGAACGACTTGAGCCAGCGCATCTGGCCGTCGGCCCGGCGGTAGCGGCCCTGCAGGCTGAACGGCCGACGCGAGGCCTCGCCGGCGATCTGGGCCTTGAGAATGGCCGGCAGGTCGTCGGCGTGCAGGCGCGAGCGCCAGTCCAGCACCAGGGCCTCCTCATAGGTCACGCCCGCGAACTCGACATAGGCGGCGTTGACGAAGATCCGCACGCCGTCGTCGCCGCTGATCCACATCAGCGCCGGGGCGCTGTCGGCCAGGGCGCGGAAGCGGGCCTCGCTCTCGCGCAGGCTCTCCTCGGCTCGGCGGCGCTGGGTGACTTCGAAATTGACCCCCAGCATGCGCACGCCGCGGCCCGCCTCGTCGCGGATCACCTCGCCGCGGCCGTGGATCCAGCGTTCGCCGTCCGGATGGCGCGCCAGCCGGTATTCCACCTCGTAGTGACCGCCCTTCACCGCGTCGCGCAGCGTGGCCTGGACCCGCGCGCGGTCGTCGGGATGGATCACCTCGACCAGCCGGTCCAGGTCGAGCGGTCCCTCGAGCGGCAGGCCCAGGTTGCGGCGCGCGGTCAGCGACAGGTCCAGGATGTTGTTGCGGATATCCCACTCCCAGGGGCCGACCCCGGCCGAGGTCTGGGTGACCTGCAGGCGGGACTCGGCCTCGGACTGTCGCCGGCGCGCCTCGGCCAGCTTGAGCATGCTGGCGCGCAAGCCGGCGGCCACGGCGGTGGTGATCAGCGACGAGATCACGAACAGCACCAGGGTGGCGATCTGGCTGCGGTTCATGGCCTCGCCCCGGAAGGCGCCGAGCAGCCAGCCGGCGAAGACCAGGCCCGCCGCGATCGGCGCCAGTCCCCACCGCCAGCCGGCGTAGAGCGTGACCAGGATCATGGCGGGGAAGAAGGTCTGGGTCGCCCCGACTCCGGCGGTCAGGCCCAGCAGGGCGATTCTCAGGCCCATCGCCGCCAGGATCGCGGCGACCGTCACCAGGACGGCCCGCCAGGCCGGCGGCGGGATCCCCGGAATGAGCCACGCGCTTACCGTGTCAGGCCAAGCGCGCCCACCGGCTTTTGCGTGGGGATCTTCAATCTTCATGGGGCTCGTACATAACCGCTTGCCTGAAGCATGGACACGCTTACCTAGGACACGCAACACGGGAGATCACGATGGCCGCGAACCTGAACACCGGCTTCACCGCGAAACAACGCGCCGACGTCGTGGCGGGATTGAACAAGGTTCTGGCGGACAGCTATGCGCTGTATCTGAAGACCCATGGCTATCACTGGAACGTGCGCGGCCCCAACTTCCAGGCGCTGCACGTGCTGCTGGAAGGCCAGTACACCGAGCAGTGGACGGCCCTGGACGCCATCGCCGAGCGCATCCGCGCCCTGGGCGAACTGGCGCCGATGGGCTACGGAGCGTTCGGCAACCTGTCCAGCATCAAGGACGGCGACGCCGAGAAGGAGTGGGAGGGCATGTTCCAGGAGCTGCTGGCCGACAACGAGACGGTGATCGCCACCCTGCGCGATGCGTTCAAGGCCGCCGACGACGCCGGCGATGAGGCCACCGCCGACCTCTATACCCAGCGCCTGGCGGCCCACGAGAAGCACGCCTGGATGATCCGCTCCACGCTCGGCGGAAAGTGATCGCCCTGGAGCCTTCGTGCCCGAACTAGATCGACAGTCGATGGTCAAGGCCGTCGGGGCGCTCGTCGTCCTCGGCGGCCTTTCCGCGTGCGCGGTCGGGCGCGTTCCCGCCGGGTCGGGCCGGGCGGCCGCTCTGACGACCATCGCCGGATCGCTGTCGGACGCCGGACTCGCGCGCTACGCGGCCGACATGGATCCGGCCATGCTGGCCCTGGCCCGCCGGCACGACCCGCGGCCGCACAAGGACTACTGGGGTCGGGTGCAGGGCTGGGAGAAGCTGGACCTTCACCTGATCCCGCGCCTGGGCGACCGCGACCCGGACTTCGAGGAGGCGCGGATCATCAACGGCCTCAAGGCCGCGTCGCCCCTGGCCGTGGAGGCGTCGCGACCGTTCGTGCTGACCGGCGCCAAGGACCAGCGCGACAAGGCCCTGCTGTGCATGACCCAGGCAGTCTATTTCGAGGCCGGCTTCGAGCCGATCGAGGGCCAGCGGGCGGTGGCCCAGACGGTGATCAACCGGGTGCGCCACCCCGGCTATCCCAAGTCGGTCTGCGGCGTCATCTACGAGGGCGCGGCGCGCGGCACGGGCTGCCAGTTCAGCTTCACCTGCGACGGCTCGCTGCAGCGGCCGATCAGTCCCGTGGTCTGGACCAACGCCGAGATTGTCGCCAGGCAGGCCCTGGCCGGCCACGTGATGAAGGACGTCGGCGCCGCCACCCACTACCACGCCGCCTACGTCTATCCGTACTGGGCGCCGACCCTGGTCAAGCTGCGCACCATCGGCACCCACGTCTTCTATCGCTGGACGGGGCCGTCGGGCACGCAGGCGGCCTTCCGAGGCCGCTATTCGGGCGACGAGACGGTGTCGGCCGACATCCTGATGGGCGCCGACCCTCGCACCTTGGAGGCGGCCCCGCCCGGATCCCTGGCCGCCGTTGCGACGGGCCGCGAGGCGCTGGTCCCCGTGGCCACCGGCGAGTCGGCCAAGATCGTCAGCCCCGAGGGCGTGGTCGAGATCCTGCCGCCGATGACCGGCGACCCGGCCGCGGCCATGCGCGGCGGCCGCCGCCTGCCGACGCCGGAAGAGATCGACAGGATCAACAAGGCCCTGGGCGTGCTGGAGGCGCCGCCGGTCGACGCCACGGTCAAGCCCGTCGAAGCCGCCCCGCCGCCTCCGCCGCCGCCCCCCAAGCCGAAGGCCCGGCCGCCGAGCCTGGTCAACCGGCTGGATTAAGGGGACACGGGCGGGGACAGGCGCATGCGCCTGTCCCCAATCTCGCGCCTACCAGACCCCGATCTTCTCGGCCTCGTGATGGCTGATCGGGTGATGGGCCTTCTTGTGGTCTTCCTCGGCCAGGAAGCGCACGGCTTCCAGGGCGGCCATGCAGCCCATGCCGGCGGCGGTGACCGCCTGGCGGTAGATGTCGTCGGTGACGTCGCCGGCCGCATAGACGCCGGCCACGGCGGTCGATGTCGTGCCCGGCTTGACGCTCAGATAGCCGCCGGCGTGGGTTTCCAGCTGGTCCTTGAACAGCTCCGACGACGGGGCGTGGCCGATGGCGATGAACACGCCGTCGCATTTGACGGTCTGGGTCTGGCCGGTCTTGACGTTCTTCAGGCGCACGCCGGTGACGCCCATCGGATCGGTGTCGCCCAGCACCTCGTCGATGGCGCTGTCCCAGATCACCTCGATCTTGGGATGGGCCAGCAGGCGCTCCTGCAGGATCATCTCGGCCCGCAGTTCGTCCTTGCGGTGCACCAGGGTGACCTTGCTGGCGAAGCTGGTCAGGAACAGAGCCTCTTCCACGGCGGTGTTGCCGCCGCCGACCACGACCACCTCCTTGTTGCGATAGAAGAAGCCGTCGCAGGTGGCGCAGGCCGACACGCCAAAGCCCTGGAACCGGCTCTCGCTCTCCAGGCCCAGCCACTTGGCCTGGGCGCCGGTGGCGATGATCAGGGTCTCGGCGAACCACTCCTGGCCGCTGTCGGTCTTGAGGTGGAACGGGCGCTTGGACAGGTCCGCGCTCAGCACGATGTCGCTGACGAACTCGGTGCCCACGTGCTCGGCCTGGGCCTTCATCTGGTCCATCAGCCAGGGGCCCTGGATGACGTCGGCGAAGCCGGGATAGTTCTCGACGTCGGTGGTGATCGTCAGCTGGCCGCCCGGCTGGATGCCGGCGATCAGCACGGGCTTCAGCAGCGCGCGGGCGGCGTAGATGGCGGCGGTGTAGCCGGCGGGACCGGATCCGATGATCAGGCAGCGGGTGTGGCGGGGTTCGGGAGTCGACATGGGCACAGATATAGGGCCGATTCCGCCGGAGCGCGACGGGTCGGCTTTCGCCATCGGAGACTCGATCATTGACCCGGCCTGAGCCCCATGAGGCGATCAACGCCTCGTCCACGATTTCAGGGTTAATATGGACGAAAGCCCCACGAGCCCGTCCATGACCGCCCCCTTCATCGAGATCGCCGGCCGCAAGATCGGCGCCGACCACCCGCCCTACGTGATCTGCGAGCTGTCGGGGAACCACAACGGCAGCCTGGACCGCGCTCTGGAGATGGTCGACGCCGCCGCCGACACCGGCTGCGACGCCATCAAGCTGCAGACCTATACCGCCGACACCATCACCCTGGACGTCGACCGGCCCGAATTCAGGATCCACGGCGGCCTGTGGGACGGGCGCAGCCTGCATGAGCTCTACCAGGAGGCCCAGACCCCCTACGAATGGCACGGCGCCCTGTTCGAGCGCGCCGCCAAGCGGGGCGTGACGATCTTTTCCAGCCCGTTCGACGAGACCGCCGTCGACCTGCTGGCCGGCCTGGACGCCCCCGCCTACAAGATCGCCTCGTTCGAGGCCGTCGACCTGCCGCTGATCCGCTACGCCGCCCGGCAGGGCAGGCCGCTGATCATCTCGACCGGCATGGCCAACCTGGCCGAGATGCAGGCCGCCCTGGACACCGCCCTGGAAGCCGGCGCGGCGGGCGTGCTGCTGCTGCACTGCGTGTCCAGCTATCCGGCCAGCTTTGAGGACGCCAATGTCCGCACCGTGGTCGACATGGCCCAGCGGTTCGGCTGCCCGATCGGCCTGTCGGACCACACGCCGGGCACGGCCGCCTCGGTGGCCGCGGTGTCGCTGGGCGCCTGCGCGGTGGAGAAGCACTTCACCCTGGCCCGCGCCGACGGCGGCCCCGACGCGGCCTTCAGCCTGGAGCCGGCCGAGTTCCGCGCCCTGTGCGACGACACCCGCAACGCCTGGAAGGCCCTGGGCGGCGTGAACTACGACCTGCTGGGCAGCGAGCGCGGCAACCGCCAGTTCCGCCGCTCGCTCTACGTCACCGCCGACGTGGCGGCCGGCGAGACCCTGACCCGGGCCAACGTCCGCTCGGTGCGCCCGGGCAACGGCTTGCCGCCGGCCGACTACGACGCCGTGCTGGGCCGCCCGGCCGCTCGCGCCCTGAAGCGCGGCGAGCCGCTGGCCTGGGACATGGTCGGGTAGGCGGCCTCTCCCGTGCGGGAGCCAGGCTATTCCGGCAGCAGACCCAGCCGCTTGCCGACGATCCGGTCCAGCGTCCGCTTGGGCAGAAGGTCGGCCATCAGCATCTGCATCGGTTGCGGCGTGATCGTGTAGCGGACCTTGGGCCGGGCGACGGTCAGGGCGGTGTGGACCGCCTCGCCGATCCGTTCGGCGGGCAGGCCCGACTTGCCGATCGACAGCATGTAGGCGCGCAGCCGCTCCAGGGCGGGGCCGTAGACCGTGTCGGCATAGGCGCTGGTGTCGGTTTCGTCGGCCTTGTCCCAGATCGGCGTGGCCACCGCGCCGGGGGCGATCACCACCAGGTCGACGCCGAACGGCAAAAGCTCGCGGCGCAGGGATTCCGACAGGCCCTCCAGCCCGAACTTGCTGGTGCAGTAGGGAGCCATGAAGGGATTGGCGTTGCGGCCGCCGACCGAGCCGATGTTGACGATCCGTCCTGGCCGCCCTGGCCGGCCAGCGACCGGCAAGCGCGCCCCGACTAGCGGCGCGAAGGCCTGGGTGGCGATCACCACCCCCGTCAGGTTGACCTCCAGCTGCCTGCGCCATTCGTCGATCGGCAGGTGCAGCAGCGGGCCGGCGACGGCGATGCCGGCGTTGTTGACCAGGCCGGCCAGCGGACGCCCGTCCAGCGCCGTCTCGACCTGGCCGGCGGCCGCGCGCACGGCGGCCTCGTCGGTGACATCGAATATCAGCGGGGTGACGGCCGGGCCGAAGGCCGCGGTCAGTCGTTCGGCGTCGGCGGCCTTGCGCACGCTGCCGAACACGTGGAAGCCGCGCTGGGTCAGCACCTGGGCCACGGCCCAGCCGATGCCGGTGGAGGCGCCGGTGACGATGACGGATCTGCTGGCTTGGCCGTTCATGCTTTCGCTCCCCTGGTCACGGCCAAGATGAAGCAGGTGAACGCCGTTATCCAGCCTGACGCCGCGCGATCAGGTCCAGGAAGTGCGCCGCGACCCGCGCCGCCCCGCGTCCGTCGCAGACGGCGGCCGAAGCGGCCGACAGGCGGTCGCGCAGCGCCGGGTCCGCCAGCAGGCGGCAAAGCTCCGTCGCGAAGGCCGCCTCGAAGCCTGGCTCGGCGACGTCCAGGGCCAGGACGGCGTCGGCCTCGGCCAGGGCCTGGCTGGCCTCGCCCTGGTTGGCGGCCAGCACCAGCAGCAGGGTCGGCAGGGCCAGGACGCAGCGCTCCCAGCTGCTGGAGCCGCCGGCCCCGACGGCCAGGTCCGCCTCCAGGGTCAGGCGCGGCATGTCCTGGCTGTCGACGTGCAGGGCCAATCGGGGGTCGCGGGCGGCGAGGGCCCGCAGGCCCGGCAGGCTGGACGCGCCGGCCCCCAGAACCACGTCGAGCACGGCCTTGCCGGCCCCGCCCGTCGTCAGGTGCGGCAGGATCAGGTCCACGACCCGGCCGGTGATCCCGCCCACGTCGGTCAGGCCCAGCGACACCAGGATGCGCCGCACCGGCGGCGCGTTCGCGCGGCGGACCAGGGCCTCGCGGCGCAGGGCGGCGAAGGCGGGGCGAACCGGGGCGTGGCTGGGGCCCAGCAGCAGCTCGGCGTGCGGCGGGAGCAGGCCGTCATAGTCCGCCGCCGCCCGGGCCGGGCCGGAGTCGAGAACCAGGTCGGCGGCCAGGGGCCGGTCGGCCAGGTCGTCGATGACCAGGACGGGCCTGTCGCCGGCGATGGCGCGGTGATCGGGCGCGGACAGGCCGTAGTGGTCGATGACCACGGCGTCGACGTCCTGGGCCGCGCGCGCCGCGGCCGTGACCAGGTCGGCCGGCGTGGCGGCGGCGGCCTCGACCCGCGCCACGTCGGCGCCGAACGCGTCCAGCACCGTCGCCACGGCGGGCGTGGCGATGAAGGCGCAGGCCGCGCCCTCGTCGGCCAGGGCCCGGGCCAGGGTCAGGCTGCGCATCACGTGGCCGCCGCCCACGGCGGGACCGGCGTCGGCGACGAACAGGATGCGGGGGGAGGAGAGCGGGCCCTTGATTCTCACAGCCGTCTCACCCCGCCGAAGCTCGCCAGGTCTGGCCGCTGTTCCAGCAGCCGCCGCACGTCGGCCGAGGTGAAGGCGCGGTTGGCCGGGTACAGGACATCATAGACCGCCGCGACGAAGGCGTAGTCGGCCGGACCCTCGACCGCCCAGCGCACCTCGCCCTGGTCGGGCTGGGCCAGCAGGGCCAGGGACGACCAACGGACCGGCGGCGGCGTCTCGCGCGCGTCGCCCGCCCGCAGCCGCAGGGCCGCGCTGTCGGCCGCCAGGCGGCGCAGGCCGTCGGCGGTGATCACCTCGACCCCCTGGCCGGCCGGAAAGGCCGCCCCCGGCGAGCGGTTGGTGGTGTGGTCGGCCTGTTCGGACAGGTGCAGGTCGATCGTCGCGTCGATCAGGTCGGGGTCGACCAGCGGACTGTCGTCGCCGATCCGCACCACGTGGTCGGCCGGGTGAGCTTCCAGCGCCCCGGCCAGCCGGGCCAGTTCGTCCTGCGGCGGGCCGCGGTGGACGGCGATCGCCTCGCGCCGGACCACGGCCTCCAGGGCGTCGTCGGCCGGGTCGGTGGTGGTCGAGACGACGATCCTGTCCACGCGCCGGGCCCGGGCCATCCGCTCGATCTGGCGCACGACCAGCGGCGCCCGGGCCAGCGGCATCGACGGCCGGCCCGGCAGGCGTTCGGAACCCATGCGGGCCTGGAGGACGGCGAGGATCAAGAACGCGCTTTCCGGAACGGGAGAGACCGCATGATCGCCCGGCCGGCCAGACGACGCAACGCGGTCGGCGCCGACGCGGGAGAAGACAAGGCGAGGGCGACGAACCTTAGGTCGCGGCGCCACGCGTCCGGGCGTCCATCCGCGCCACCACCTCGGCCGCCGCGCGCGCTGTCTCGTCGACGGGCGCGTAGGTCCAGCCGTGGAAGGCCCCGCCATAGGGGCGAGCGGCGCCCAGGCTCTCCAGCTCCTGGTGGAACAGGCGAAACTTCAGGCTGGTCCCATCCATCTTCAGGATGAACACCGGCTTGCCCGTCGAGGCCGCCTCGGTGGCCATGTTGGTGGAGTCCTCGGTGACCAGGATGTAGTCGGCCGCGGCCAGGAAGGCGAAATAGGGGTTGGCCCCGGTTCCGTCCCAGATGATCCCCGGCAGGTGGCGCAGGCGGGCGGTCAGCAGGGCCTTGGCCGGCTCGGGCGTGCGCCGCGAGAAGGTCATTAGCAGGCTGCCGCCCTCCTGCTCCAGCGGCAGCTGGATCTGGTGGGCCATCTCGGCGGCGCGCACCGCCGACAGGTCGAAGGCCCGGGACTTGCCGCCCAGCAGCACCGCCACGCGCGGCCGGGGCAGGGCGTCGATCTGGTCCCGGAACCGGGCGTATTCGCTGTCCAGCCGCTCGGCCGTGACCCGGTGCGGCGAGCCGGTGATCGGCAGGACGTTGTCGCCCGACAGGCGGTCGTGCCGGGGCGGGATGACCAGGTCGAACATGTGGGCCGGCACACGCGGGTCCTGGATCTGGACGACATAGGTCTTGCCGCCCGACCACCGCTTGGCGCGGATCGACAGGGGCAGGGTGGCGCGGCCGGCGGCGACCCACAGGTCGGGCCAGGGGGGCTGGATCTCGCTCTCCGGCGTCAGCCAGCGGCGCGGCAGCCAGTTGGCCCACCAGGGCAGGCGGCCGGTCCGGCCGCTCCAGCCCACGCGCTTGACGACGATGCGGGCCGGGACCTGGCGGGCCACGGCCTCGGCCAGGCCCACGGCCTGGGCCTCGATTCCGGCCCGGCCGTCCGAGATCGCCCAGATGACGATCGGATCGCGGGAGGATAGTTCGGGGGCGAGGGTTTCGGGCGCGGGCGGAGGCGTCAGCTCAGGCGCGGGCGGCTCGGGCGCGGCCGTCTCGACGGCCCCGGGGCGCGATTCCGGCCGGGGCGCGGCGGCCGCGTTGGCCGGGGTCTTGCGACCCCTGGCGGGCTTTGGCCCTGTCGCCTCGGATGTCTTCTTTTCAACCACGTCGGTGATCCCGGCCATAGCAAAGCGACGCGCCGGCAAGCTTGAGCGGCCGGCGCGTCGTCTGCAATGTCCCTGGAATGGGGCTTAAGCTAGACCCATTCGACCTTGAGGATCTCGTAGGCCTTCACGCCGCCGGGCGTGTTGACCTCGACCACCTCGCCGACTTCCTTGCCGATCATGGCGCGCGACAGCGGCGAGCTCAGCGAGATGCGGCCCGACTTCACGTCGGCCTCGTGGTCGCCGACGATCTGGTAGCGGGCCTCTTCCTCGGTGTCCTCGTCGACGACGCTGACCGTCGCGCCGAACTTCACCTGGGTGCCCGACAGTTTCGAGACGTCGATGACCTGGGCGCGGGCGATCTTGTCCTCGATCTCGGCGATCCGGCCTTCGATCCAGCCCTGGCGTTCCTTGGCCGCGTGGTACTCGGCGTTTTCCGACAGGTCGCCATGCTGGCGCGCCTCGGAAATCGCGGCGATCACCGCCGGCCGTTCGATGGTCTTCAAACGCTTCAGTTCTTCGTCGAGGGTCTGGTAACCCCCGGCGGTCATCGGCACTTTTTCCATTGCGGATTTTAGCTCGGTTCGCCCAAAGGGAGGAAGACTCCCGGACGTTGGCGCGGACGACCGGGGGCTGAGAGGATAGGCGCCGCGCTGGCGATAAGCAAGTACCCGCCCGTAAAGTGAAGCTTGATCGCGTTGTCGACGAGGATCAAGCGCGCTTGCGCATGGCTTGTTCCGAATGTCCTTTGCAGGGCGACTAGCCGGGTCCGCAGATCTTGGCCGCGGGAAGAAAGCGAAACAGAGCGAGCTGGTCGTCACGCCAGACGTAGTAGTAGATCCCTTCACGCCCGAAGTTCTCGTTGGGCGTTCCAACGACCACGAGAACGCGACTGTCGAGCCGATAGTTCAGCGTCTCGAAATCGGCCTCGCCGACGTCCATCAGCAAGGCTTCGGCGACCCTCAGTTCCGGCGGGAAGAACACCTTGCCCGTCTGGGCGTCGACGATCGCCGGACAACGGGCGCCGGCCCCGCAGCCGATCTCAATGATCGTGTAGTGGCCCGCAAAGTTCGGCGCCTGCTTGGCCCGTTCTCGCAGCAGTGTACGGTAGAGTTTGGCCCTGCCGTGGGTGACGATGGGCGCGGTCGGCCTGGCCGCCGTCGTCGGCGCGGGGGAAGGTTGGGCGTCGAAGATCTGTTTTCCGAGCAGCGTGTCGAACGGCGCCGAGCAGACCGGAATTTCGGCCTGAGCCCAAGCCACGGACGTCGTCGCCATCGCCGCCACGCCCGCCATCGCCGCCAATTGCAACACCGCCTCCCGCGCTGATCAGGCCGTCACGATGTAGGCTCTCCCGGGGTGAAGCAATGTCCGTTTTCGCCCGTCGTCGACATCCTCACGCGTAGTCGTACGGCCCGCCGCGCTCCAGGGCCTGGCGATAGGCCGGGCGGGCGTGGATGCGGTCCAGGAACGCCTTCACGTGCGGGCGCGAAGCCGCCCCGGCCCGGGCGGCGCCGGCCTCGAGCGGGAAGCTCATCATGATGTCGGCGGCGGTGAAGTCCGGCCCGGCGAACCATTCGGCCTTGGCCAACTCGGCCTCCCAATAGTCGATATGGCTCTTCAGCTGCGGGTCGACGAAGCCGCTCTGGGCCTTGGCGGCGATGGCCTTGACCAGGCCCTTCAGCAGGCCCGGCGCGCGGGCCGGCAGGGCGGTGAACACCAGCTTCAGCAGCAGCGGCGTCATGGCCGAGCCCTCGGCGTAGTGCAGCCAGTAGGTCCAGCGCAGCCGTTCGGGCGTCCCGGCGGCGGGGACCAGCCGGCCCTGGCCGTAGGTCTCGACCAGATATTCGACGATCGCCCCGGTCTCGGCCAGCGTCTTGTCGCCGTCGGTGACCACCGGCGACTTGCCCAGCGGATGGACGGCCAAAAGCTCCGGCGGGGCCAGCATGGTCTGGGCGTCGCGCTGGTAGCGCTTGACCTCGTAGGGGACGCCCAGTTCCTCCAGCAGCCACAGCACCCGCTGGCTGCGCGAGTTGTTCAGGTGATGGACGACGATCATGGCGGCTCCCCCAGGCAGGGGCGCAGGGGGCACGGCGAAGGCCCTCGCCGTCAAGAGGCCGTCACCGCAGCAGGTTGACCTTGGCCAGGTCGATCAACTCGCCCGCCCGGCCGTCCAGCACCGCCTTCAGCGCGAAGACCCCGAAGTTGTGGGCCTCGCGGGCGGCGATCCGGGGCGGCATGACCAGTTCCTGGCGGGCGCTGACCACGTCCACCAGGGCCGGTCCGGGATGGGCGAAGGCCGCGGCGATCGCGGCCTCCAGGGCTTGCGGGCTCTCCACGCGGAAGGCCTTGACGCCCATGGCCTGGGCCATGGCGGCGAAGTCGGGATTGACCAGGTCGACGGCGGTGTCGAGGAAGCCGCCGGCCTTCATCTCCATCTCCACGAAGCCCAGCGTGCCGTTGTTGAGCACGATCACCTTCACCGGCAGGCCCAACTGCGACAGGCTGATGAAGTCGCCCATCATCATCGAGAAGCCGCCGTCGCCGGACATCGACACCACCTGCCGGTCCGGAAACGCCGCCTGGGCGCCGATCGCCTGCAGCATCGCGTTGGCCATCGAGCCGTGGTTGAACGAGCCCAGCAGCCGCCGGCGGCCGTTCAGTTTCAGGTAGCGCGCGGCCCAGACGGTGGGGGTGCCGACGTCGCAGGTGAAGATCGCGTCCTGCGCCGCCAGGTCGCTGACCACCCGCGACACCTGCTGCGGATGGATCTGCGTGGCGCCTTGGGGGATCGCGGCCAGGGCGTCCAGCCCTTCGCGGGCCTTGGCGTAGTGCGCGAGGGCCTTGTCCAGGAAGCGGCGGTCGGTCTTGACGGCCAGCCGGGGCAGCAGGGCGTCCAGCGTCTCGCCGACGTCGCCCAGTACGCCCAGTTCGATGCGGCAACGGTTGCCCAGGGCCTCGGGACTGGCGTCGACCTGCACCACCCTGGCCTTGTCCGGATAGAACTGGCGGTAGGGAAAGCCCGAGCCCAGGATCACCAGCGTCTCGCACGCCTTCATGGCCGCGTAGCCCGACGAGAAGCCGATGAAGCCGGTCATGCCCACGTCGTAGGGGTTGTCGTGCTCGAGGCTTTCCTTGCCGCGCAGGGCGTGGACGATCGGGGCCTTCAGGGCCTCGGCCAGGGCCAGCACCTGCTGGCGGGCGCCGGCGCAGCCGACGCCGCACAGCAGGGTGATGCGTTGGGAGTCGTTGAGGATGGCGGCCAGGGCGGCGACGTCGCGCTCCGGCGGGACCAGCCGGGGCGGGGACGGGGCGATCCAGGTCGGCGGCGCCGCGTCCAGCGGCCGCAGCGCCACGTCGCCCGAGATCACCACCACCGCCACGCCCTTGCGGGCGATGGCCACGCGCAGGGCCCGCTCCAGCACCTGCGGCAGGTTCTCGGGCTGGGAGACCAGCTCGACATAGTGGCTGCAGTCCTTGAAAAGGCTCTCGGGGTGGGTGGCCTGGAAGTAGTCGATGCCGATCTCGGTGCTGGGGATGTGGGCGGCGATGGCCAGCACGGGCGCGCCGCTGCGCTGGGCGTCGAACAGGCCGTTGATCAGGTGCAGGTTGCCCGGACCGCAGCTGCCGGCGCAGACCGCGACCTGGCCGGTCAGCTGGGCCTCAGCCCCGGCCGCGAACGCCGCGGCCTCCTCGTGGCGCACATGGACCCAGTCGATCTTTCCGCGCGCCCTCAGGGCGTCGGTGAAGCCGTTGAGGGAGTCGCCGGCCACGCCGTAGACGCGCTTGACGCCGGCCGCCTCCAGGGTTTCGGCGATGAGGTGGGCGGCTGTTCGCTTCATCGCCGTTCCTTGGGGCTTGGGGTGGGAAACCTTGAACACCCTTGGCGGCCTTGGGTTCGATGGTCTTGCGCTTATCGGCTGTAGTGGCGCGCCCACCAGACCGCCAGCCCGGCGACGATCGCCGCGACCTGCACGAACACGATCAGGGCCAGCCAGGCGCCGAACGGCTGCTTGCGGGTCTTGTGGCGGAACACCGGCCGGGCCAGCAGGGCGCCCGGGCTGCCGCCCAGCGCGGCCAGCAGCAGCAGGAGGCGCTCGGGAACCCGCGACCGGCCGTCGGCGGCGGCCAGCTTGTCCAAGCCGAAGACCAGGAAGGTCGCCAGGTTCAGGACGCCCAGGACCAGCGCCGCCAGGGCGATCACGCCGAGGCGTCCGCCCGGTGGAGCGGCGGGGCGTCCAGCGGCCGCAGGTCCGGCTCGACCCAGCCCCGGCGAGCCTCCACGCTGAACAGCCGCTCGCGCGACCAGAAGCCCAGCGGCCAGGCCTTGTCGCCCATCGGCGTGGCCAGCAGCTGCGCGGCGGCCTCGCCGTCGGAAATCCCGGCCGGCAGGGCGGTGACGAAGGCGCGGATGGCGGCCAGGTAAGCCTGGGTGATGGTCTCGTGATAGCCATTGTGGTCGTCGTTCACCCCGCCGACCGCGACGTTGTAGGTCTGGATGATGCGCGGCATGTCGCGCTCCAGGCCTTCGTTCCGTGTACGGACCAGGCGCAGGGTGGCGACCATGTGCGCGGCATGGGTCCATTCGGCCTTGGGCAGGGAGTGGTCCAGCAGCCGGTGAACCAGCTCGGCGACGGCGTCGTCGGTATAGGCGGCGGTCATATCCATGGCATAGCCTGGCGTGGCGTGGGGCTCAATCGGGACAGGCTTGGGCGGCCGGCAGAGACTCTGTAACGGCGCCCCTGTCAGAGCGTCGCGCTGTCGTAGACGACCACGCGGGCCCACAGGTGGCCGCAGTCCTTGACGAATTTCTGGTGGATCGGGTGGACCTGGTACGCGGCCTGGTCCTCGACGCTGTCGAAGATCATCACCTCGGAGACGTGGTAGCTGTTGTCCACGACGTCGCGCTTTTCGGTCGAGGCCGGCGTGCCGACGTACAGCTGGCGGACGACCTCGACGCCCTTCAGGGTCTGCACGCCCGCGATCAGGCGGTCCCGGTCTTCCTGGGAGTCCGGGTTCTTCAGCCAGAAGAGGGCGTGGTGGATCACGGGATGGGTCGCCTCCTTGGGCGCGGGCTGGCCGGAGGCGGTCTGGGCCGAACCGCCGGCGGCGCCGGTGGTCAGGGCGGCGGACAGGAAGACGCGGCGGTCGAGAGGCGGCATGGCTCAGGGCTATCGCGCGGGCGGCGCGAAGGCAACGGGCTTCCCTGGATTTCGGCCGCCCTGTGGCTGGGGATACGGCCTTGCGGCGTGTCCCCAAAATCCAGGCTCGGCGGTTCGCCGCGTTACTGCCCAGTTCCCTCAGGGTATTGCCAAGGTGTGGCCTAACCCGCCCTGTGGATAACTCCTATTGGTAGCTCTGCAGCGGCCGCACTTCCAGCGCCTCGGCGGGGGCCGAGGAGATGGCCTGGGCGGCGGCCAGGGCGCCGGCCGAGGTGGTGTAGTAGGGCACCTTCATCATCAGCGCCGTGCGGCGGATCTCGAAGCTGTCCTCCAGCGCCTGCTTGCCTTCGGTGGTGTTGAACACCAGCTGCACGCCGCCGTTCTTCATCACATCGACGATGTGCGGCCGGCCTTCCAGCACCTTCTTGACCAGCTCGACCTCGACGCCCTGCTCGGCCAGGTAGCCGCGGGTGCCGACGGTGGACAGCACCTTGAAGCCCGCGGCCTGCAGCAGCTTCACCGGCTCGACGATCCACGGGCGGTCGCTTTCCTTGACCGAGACGAACGCGGTCCCGGCGGTCGGCAGGTTGACCCCGCCGCCCAGCTGGCTCTTGGCGAAGGCGCGGGCGAAGGCCGGGCCCAGGCCGTTCTCGCCCTCGCGGATCCAGTCCAGACCCATGACTTCGCCGGTCGAGCGCATTTCCGGGCCCAGCACCGTGTCCACGCCGGCGAAGCGGGCGAACGGGAACACCGCTTCCTTGACCGCGATGTGGTCGTATGGGACGTCCTTCAGGCCGAAGCTGGCCAGGGTCTCGCCGGCCATGATCTTGGCGGCGATGGCGGCCACTGGCTGGCCGATGGTCTTGGCCACGAACGGCACGGTGCGCGAGGCGCGGGGATTGACCTCCAGCACGTAGATGCGCGGGTTTTCCGAGTGCGGCTCCTCGATGGCGAACTGCACGTTCATCAGGCCACGGACGTTCAGGGCCAGGGCCATCTTCACGGTCTGGCGCTTCAGCTCCTCGACCGTGGCGGCCGAGAGCGAGAAGGGCGGCATCGAGCAGGCGCTGTCGCCCGAGTGGACGCCGGCTTCCTCGATGTGCTCCAGCACCCCGGCCACGAACACGTCGGTCCCGTCGCACAGGGCGTCGACGTCCACCTCGGTGGCGCGGCTCAGATAGTGGTCCAGCAGGATCGGGTGCTCGAACGAGATCTCGCCGGTGTTGGCGATGTAGCGTTCCAGGTGCTCGTGGTCACGGATGATCTCCATGCCCCGGCCGCCCAGCACGTAGGACGGGCGCATCACGAACGGGAAGCCGATCTTGTCGCCTTCGGCCCGGGCCTCGTCCCAGGTGCGGGCGATGGCGTTCTCGGGCTGGGCGATGTCCAGGCCGTTCAGCAGTTGCTGGAAGCGCTCGCGGTCTTCGGCCAGGTCGATGGCGTCGGGGCTGGTGCCCAGGATCGGGACGCCCGCGTCCTGCAGCGCCTGGGCCAGCTTCAGCGGCGTCTGGCCGCCGAACTGGACGATGACGCCGGCCAGCTGGCCCCTGGACTGCTCGACGGCCAGCAACTCCAGCACGTCCTCGGCCGTCAGGGGCTCGAAGTACAGGCGGTCGGAGGTGTCGTAGTCGGTCGAGACGGTCTCGGGGTTGCAGTTGACCATGATCGACTCGACGCCGATCTGGTCCAGGGCGAAGGCGGCGTGGCAGCAGCAGTAGTCGAACTCGATGCCCTGGCCGATCCGGTTGGGACCGCCGCCCAGGATCACCGCCTTCTTGCGGTCGGACGGCAGGCTTTCGCATTCGGGGACCTGGCCCAGGGCGCCGGTCTCGTAGGTGGAGTACATGTAGGGCGTGGTGGCCGCGAACTCGCCGGCGCAGCTGTCGATGCGCTTGAACACCGGACGCACGTTCAGGGCCTGGCGGGCCTTGCGCACGGCGGTCTCGGTGGCGCCGACCAGCTTGGCCAGGCGGGCGTCGGAGAAGCCCTGGGCCTTGAGGGCGCGGAAGCCTTGCGCGTCGGTCGGCAGGCCGCCGGCCCGGACCCAGCCCTCCTGGCGCACCAACTCGGCGATCTGGCGCAGGAACCACGGCTCGTAGCTGCAGGCGGCGTTGACCTCGTCCACGGTCAGGCCGTGGCGGAAGGCCTGGGCGATGACCCGCAGCCGGTCGGGCGTCGGCGTGCCCAGGGCGCGGATCACGGCCGCGCGGCCGGTGTCTGGATCGTCGGCCCCGGCGATCTCGACCTCGTCGAAGCCGGCCAGGCCCGTCTCAAGCCCGCGCAGGGCCTTCTGGACGCTTTCCTTGAACGTGCGGCCGATGGCCATCACCTCACCGACCGACTTCATGGCGGTGGTCAGCAGCGGCTCGCTGCCCGGATACTTCTCGAAGGCGAAGCGCGGGATCTTGGTGACCACATAGTCGATGCTGGGCTCGAACGAGGCCGGGGTCGCGCCGCCGGTGATGTCGTTCTTCAGCTCGTCCAGGGTGTAGCCGACCGCCAGGCGGGCGGCGACCTTGGCGATCGGGAAGCCGGTGGCCTTGGACGCCAGGGCCGACGAGCGCGACACCCGCGGGTTCATCTCGATCACGACCATCCGACCGTCGGCCGGGTTGACCGCGAACTGGACGTTGGAGCCGCCGGTCTCGACGCCGATCTCGCGCAGCACGGCGATGCTGGCCGCGCGCATCCACTGGTATTCCTTGTCCGTCAGGGTCAGGGCCGGGGCGACGGTGATCGAGTCGCCGGTGTGGACGCCCATCGGGTCGATGTTCTCGATCGAGCAGACGATGATGCAGTTGTCCGCCGTGTCGCGGACCACCTCCATCTCGTATTCCTTCCAGCCCAGGACGCTTTCCTCGATCAGGACTTCGGTCGTGGGGGAGAGGTCGAGACCGCGCGCGACGATCTCCTCGAATTCCTCGACATTGTAGGCGATGCCGCCGCCGGTGCCGGCCAGGGTGAAGCTGGGGCGGATGATCGCCGGCAGGCCGACGAACTCCAGGCCGTCGCGGGCCTCTTCCATCGTATGGGCGGCCTTGGAGCGGGGGCTTTCCAGGCCCAGCTTGTCCATGGCGTCGCGGAACTTCTGGCGGTCCTCGGCCTTGTCGATGACCTCGGCCTTGGCGCCGATCATCTCGACCCCGAACTTGGCCAGCACGCCGGCCGATTCCAGCGCCAGGGCGGTGTTCAGCGCGGTCTGGCCGCCCATGGTCGGCAGCAGGGCGTCGGGCCGCTCCTTCTCGATGATCTTGGCGACCATGTCGGGCGTGATCGGCTCGATATAGGTCGCGTCGGCCACGTCCGGGTCGGTCATGATCGTGGCCGGATTCGAATTGACCAGGATGATCCGGTAGCCCTCGGCGCGCAGCGCCTTGCAGGCCTGGACGCCCGAATAGTCGAACTCGCACGCCTGGCCGATGACGATCGGGCCGGCGCCGATGATCAGGATCGAGGAGATGTCTGTTCTTTTGGGCATCGGAAAACTCGCGCGCAGAGACACGGTCGCGCACATCCGCGCGCCCGCTGCCGACCATCTTGCAGGTTAAGCCGCCCGTTTAGAGAGGGAGTCGGGTTGGCGCAAGCGTGCTTTCGCCGGCCGTGGTCACCTGCCGGCGAGGCGGGGCGGAGGAAGCGCGGCCTCAGCCCCGCAGCAGCGCCCCGATCACCGCCAGGCCGCGCTCGGCCGCCTCGGGCTCGGCCAGGCTGAAGTTCAGCCGCATCGTCGAACTGGCGCCGCCCTCGGCCAGGAAATGGGCCCCCGGGGTGAACAGCACGCCGCGCTCGACGCAGCGCTGGAGCAGGACCTCGACGTCGACCCCGTCCGCCAGGGTCAGCCAGAAGAACAGCCCGCCCGGCGGCAGGGTCCACGAGGCCCGATCGCCCAGATGCCGGGTCAGGGCGTCGGCGAAGGCGTCGCGTTTGCGTCGGTAGAGGTCGCGGACCTGCTCCATCCGCTCGGCGCGGCCGGGGTCGTTCAGATATTGCAGCACCATCCACTGGCTGAGCCGGTTGGTGTGCAGGTCGGCGGCCTGCTTCAGCTGGACCAGCAGCGGGAACAGGTCCGGCGAGGCGGTCAGGTAGCCCAGGCGCAGGCCCGGAGCGACGGTCTTGGAGAACGAGCCCTGGTAGATCCACGACCCGCCGGCCATGTCGGCGCAGACGGGACGGCGGTCGCATGGCGCATAGACCAGGTCGCGATAGGGATCGTCCTCGAACAGGATCACGTCGCGGGCCCGGCAGGCCGCGGCCATGGCCTGGCGCTCCTCGGCGGTCCAGCAATGGCCCGACGGGTTCTGGAAGGTGGGAATGACATAGGCCATGGACGGCGGCGTCTCGCCCCAGCCGGCCCCGGGCGCGGACCGGTCGATGATCTGGAACCGCGCGCCGTAGAAGCGGAACACCTGCAGGGCGGCCAGGTAGGCGGGCGACTCCACGGCCAGGGCCGTGCCGGCGTCGATCACCAGCTTGGCGGCCAGGTCGACGCCCTGCTGCGAGCCCGACAGCACCATCACCCGGTCCGGCGCGGTGTCCAGGCCCAGCTCGGCCAGGTCCAGGGCGATCCGTTCCCGCAGGGCCGGCTCGCCCTCGGTGGGTCCGTATTGCAGCAGCTCGCGCGGGGGCGGCGGCAGGTCCAGGCCGGCGAAGGTCTCGGGCGAGGGCAGGCCGCCGGCGAACGAGATCATGCCCGGGCGCTGCGACACGTTCAGCATCTCGCGGACCGGCGAGTGCTTGATATCCGCACTGCGCATCGACAGCCGCGCCATGGCTCACCTCTCAACCGCGTCAATGATCTTGACCTATCGACACGATGAGCGCGTCGGCCCTATTGTGTCAATATGGTTGACCTGGATGATCCTGCCCCAGCGGGCGATCTGCACGCCGCGATCGAGCAATTCTATTTCGCCTATCGCGGCTTTACGGACCGTCCCGACCGCATCCTGGAGCGACGGGGGCTGGGGCGGGTGCATCACCGCATCCTCTATTTCATCGGTCGCCGGCCGGAGGTGTCGGTGCGCGGCCTGCTGGACCTGCTGGCGGTCAGCAAGCAGGCCCTGAACGCCCCGCTGCGCCAGCTGATGGAGATGGACTTGGTCCGCGCCGAGGCCTCGACCCAGGACCGCCGCGTCAAGCGCCTGGCCCTGACGGCCGCGGGCCGCAAGCTGGAGGCCGAACTCACCGAAGCCCAGACCCGCCACCTGCGCGCCGCCTTCGACCGGGCGGGAGCGGAGGCCCAGCGGGGTTGGCGCGCGGTGATGGGGGAGCTGGTGAAGGGCTAGGTCGCGGCCTCGGCCTCGGAGCGCCGGCGGGGCGTGGTCCAGGCCCGCGCCAGGGTATGGTAGAGCGGCACGGGACACAGCATTTCCGAACACTTGCGGGCCACCAGGCACGCCAGCAGCAGCGGTCCGACCAGGCCCGGATCGCGGGTCATCTCCATCAGGATCACCGCGCTGGTCAGCGGGGCCTGGACGACGCCCGTCAGGTAGGCGGCCATGCCCAGGGTCACCGCCTCGCGCCCGCCGGCCCAGGGCGCGACGTGGGCGAACAGGGCGCCCAGGCCCGCGCCGGTGGCCAGGGACGGCGCGAAGATCCCGCCCGGCGCGCCGCTGACCGCCGCCGCCAGGGTCGAGATCCACTTGCCCGCCGCCAGCCGCCAGCCCGAGGCGAAGTGGCCCAGCAGCAGGTTCTTGGCCTCGGCGTAGCCGGCGCCGTACGCCACCCCCTTGGTCAGGGCCGCGGTGGTCGCCGCCGCCAGCCCGCACAGCGCCGCGAAGCCCAGCGGCCGCGCCTCGCGCAGGCGGCGCACGGGATTGTCGCCGGTCATCCAGGCCGACAGCAGGCGCGAGAACAGCCCGCCGGCCAGGCCGGCCCCGACGCCGATCAGCGGCGCGCTGAGCCAGGTGCTCCAGCCCGCCGACCCGGCCAGGTCGCCGAAATAGGCGTAGTTCCCACCCAGGGCGAAGGCCGCGACCCCGGCCGAGACGACCGCCAGGATCACCACGGAGGTGGCGCGCTTGTCGAAGCCCTTGGCCAGTTCCTCGACCGCGAAGACGATGCCGGCGATCGGAGTGTTGAAGGCGGCCGACACCCCCGCCGCCCCACCGGCGATCAGGATCGTGCGCCGGCGCGGGCCGCCGCGCAGACGGGAGGTCAGGAACGCCATGACCGCCGCGACCACCTGCACGGTCGGGCCCTCCCGGCCGATCGAGGCGCCGAACACCAGGAATAGGGCCGCCAGGGCGACCTTGAGCGCCGCGGTCTTCAGCGACACCCGGTCGTCGGGGATGGGCTTGCCGGCTTCGTCGCGGCGGCGGCCGATCTCGCTGGCGGCGATCACCTGCGGAATGCCGCTGCCGGCGGCGGCCGGGGCGAGCTTGCGGGTCAGCCAGACGACCAGCGGAAAGCCGACCAGCAGCAGCACCGGTCCCAGCCAGTGGCGGGGGCCCACCAGCCAGGCATGGGCCTCCATGGCCGCGTCGCACAGCTTGGCGAAGCCGACCGCCGCCACGCCCCCCGCCACGGCCGAGCCGATGACCACGGCGGTGCGCATAGAGCGCTTGGCGCGCAGCCGGGCCAGCTTGCGTTGGCGGTCCAGGACGACGAGGGGCGTTCGCATGCGGGTCTGCTACGCCGTCGGGGCGTCGAGGAAAAGCTCCTCTCCCCGTGGGGAGGGATTTCTGAGCCGCCCGCGTCAACGCGGCGCTGGCGCCGGCCTGCCGGACGCCCTATATTCCCCAACGGCGGGTCAGCTGTGGCCCTCGTCGAAGATTTCTATTCCCAGGGACCTTAATCTCTCTATCGGGACCTGTTCCCTCCCGTGGCCGTGGCTGCGGGAACACGGGGCCCACCTGTAACTAACAGGTTCGAGTGGATTGAAACGTCTTCACGGTTCTTCACGGCGCCGCCACCTTTCTTCACTTGTTCACTCTCTGTTTCATGCCATAATTCCGGCCATGGCGACTGCGCGCAAGACATCGACCACCCGCCCAGCGAAGGCTGACGTCAGCCGGCAGGATCGCGCTGTCGTGTATCGGGGGATCACGATCCAGCCCATGGTCGGAAAACGTTCCGCGATCGCCGAGGCCATCCGGGAAGGCTTCCGGACAATGAACGATACGACGCGTGACGCCGCGTCCAAGGGTTAGGTTTCCGGCGGCCCGATCCGTCTTCATAAACTGCCCGTTCGATAGCGACTTCCAGCCGATCTTCCGGGCGATGGTCTTCACGATCGTCTTGTCAGGCTATCATCCCCGTTGCGCGCTGGATTCCACCGACGGCGCCGAGGTCCGCATCGACAAGATCGCCCGGATGATCGGCGAGTGTGACTGGGGCATACACGACCTGTCGCGGGTGGAGGTCGAACGGGGCGCTCTGCCTCGGTTCAACATGCCGATGGAGCTTGGGCTTCACCTCGGCGCCCGATTGCTCGGCGAGCCGCGTCATCGCCGCAAGCGCGCGTTGATCCTGGACGCCGATCGCCATCGCTACGACGCCGCCCTTTCGGATATCAGCGGCCAGGACATCGAGTCGCACGACAATGATCCGGACGAGGCGATCCGCTGTGTTCGCGACTGGCTTTCTGACCACCGCGCCCGCGATGCGCCGCCCTTGCCCGGCGCCGGCGCGATGCGCGAGGACTACCAACTTTTCTACGCCGAACTCGCAACCCTGCTGTCTCCTCGCCGGCTCGATCCCGGGACGCTAACGCACAGCGATTTTGTGTACGCCATCCATGCCTGGGTCCAGTTTCGCGCTGATTGCGAACTGATTGGGTGAGCAACCATGTTGATCAGGCGTGGCGAACCCAGGGCTGCTGTCGCTTGAGGACGAGGTTTGCGGCTTCGACGAGTTTTCGCATGACGGCGACGATGGCGACCTTGGGCGGTTTGCCGGCGGCCAGGAGGCGATCGGCGAAGATCTTGAAGGCGGCATCGAAGCGCTTGGCGACGATGGCGGCCAGATAGAGCATGCGGCGAGGTCGGCTTCGACCGCCGCCGATGAAGCTCTGGCCCTTCCATTGGCCCGACTGGAGGTCGAAGGGAGCCACGCCCAGCAGGCTGGCGGGCTGGCCGCGCTTGAGGGCGCCCAGCTCGGGCATGCGGATCACCAGGCTGGCGGCCACCAGCGGCCCGACACCTGGCAGAGACCGCAGCAGCGTCCAGCGGGCCAGAAGGTCGGGCCAGGCCTTGAGCGCGGCCAGGATCTCGCGCGCCAGCCGGGCCTTCAGCCGCGCCAGGCTCTGGATCTGCTCGCCCAGGCTGGCGGCCAGATCGGGCAGGGTCACATGCTCCATGAAGGTCTTCAGCTGGGCGGCCTGGTCGCTGATCTGCTCGTAGGCCGTCAGGCGTTCGGCCAGATGGGCCAGGCGCGGGTCCTGGGCCGCCCGCACCGTGTCCACCTGCGCCGTCGCCGCCGCGATCAGCGCCGCATCCAGCCGGTCGGTCTTGGCCCGCCGCCGCTTGAGGCGCGCGAACAGCTTCACCTCCAGCGGCTGGTGCACCACCACCTCCAGCCCCGCCGCCTCAAGTCTGGCCCGCACGCCGCGCTCGTAGCCCGCCGTCGCCTCCAGCCCCACGCGTCTGACGCCGCGTTCCGCCAGCCAGGCGATCAGCCCTTCCCAGCCCGCTGCGTCGTTGGCCACCCGATGCTGCTCGGCCCTGCCGAGCACGGCCGCATCCAACTGGCGCTTGCCCACATCGATCCCGGCGATCGTTGTGCTAGACTTGTTCCTATCCATCGATCCCATCCTTGTGGCTCCGGACCCATACGTCCCTGCAACCATCCGGGTCATGGATATGCCAGCGGCGACCAGGCTCACCCGCAGCGCCAAAACGCTCAGGGGTTATCGGTCCCTCCGCCGGCGGTCCGCCTGGTGCTGAGAACACCAGGCGGACGTCCCGGAAGACACCAGCAGCTTACCGCTTCTCCAACAGACAAGGGCTTCATGACGATCGCCGATCCCGCCGCCGCCAAGACCGCCCTGCGATTGTTCGTCCGGAACCGCCGCAAGGACCTGGCCCGCGAGCATCCCGAGGCCGACCGTGCGGTCGTCGAGGTGGCCCGGGGGCCGCTGACGCAGCGCTTCCCCAATCCGCGCGGCCGGGTCGCGGCCGTCTATCACGGCCTGGGCTCGGAGCTTTCGGCCCTGCCCCTGGCCGACTGGCTGGCGAGCGCCGGCTGGACCCTGGCCCTGCCCAGCGTGGAGGGCGTCGGCCCCGAACAGCCCGGCGGCCATATGGTCTATCGGCGCTGGACTCCCGGCGAGGTCCTGGCGCGCGACGCCATCGGCCTGGTCGCCCCGCCCCCCGGGCAGCCGATCGTCGAGCCCGACCTGGTGGTCACGCCGCTGCTGGCCTTCGACCGCCAGGGACGGCGGCTGGGCCAGGGCGGCGGCTATTACGACCGGGCGCTGGCGGCCCTGCGCGCCCGCAAGAGCGTCTTCGTGTTGGGCCTGGCCTATGTGGGCCAGGAGACACACGGCCTGCCCGATGAACCGCACGACCAACGATTGGACGCCATCCTGACGGAAAGCGAGTATATCGCCGTCCAAGAGGACTGAGATTCATGCGCTTTGCTTTCTTCGGCGACGTCGTGGGCAAGTCGGGCCGCGACGGCCTGGCCGACCACCTTCCCGCCCTGCGTCGCCAACTCCAGCTGGAGTTCGTGATCATCAACGCCGAGAACGCCGCCGCCGGCTTCGGCATCACCGAGAACACCGCGCGCGAGCTGTTCGAGGCCGGGGCCGACTGCCTGACCCTGGGCAACCACAGCTGGGACCAGCGCGAGGCCCTGACCTACATCGTGCGCGAGCCGCGCCTGATCCGGCCGGCCAACTATCCGATCCTGTCGGACGCCCCGGGCAAGGGCAGCCACCTGTTCCAGACCGAGGGCGGCCGGACGATCATGGTGATCAACCTGCTGGGCCGGGTGCACATGGACGCCATGGACGACCCGTTCGCCGCCGCCGACCGCGAGCTGGACAAGGCCCCGCTGGGCCAGGTGGCCGACGCGGTGGTGGTCGACATGCACTGCGAGGCCACGTCCGAGAAGATGGCCATGGGCCACTATTGCGACGGTCGCGCCTCGCTGGTGGTGGGCACCCACACCCACGTCCCGACCGCCGACGCCCAGATCCTGCCGGGCGGCACCGCCTACCAGACCGACGCCGGGGCCTGCGCCGACTATGACAGCGTGATCGGCAACCAGAAGGAAGAGCCCCTGCGGCGCTTCACCACCAAGATCAGCGGCGGCCGCTATACGCCCGCCAGCGGCCCGGCCACGGTCTGCGGCGTGTTCGTCGAGACCGACGACCGCACCGGCCTGGCGGTTCGGGTCGAGCCGATCCGCGTGGGGGGAAGGCTGAAGGAGACGGTGCCGCAGGTCTGAGATCGGCTCAAAGAGGTCAGGGCCGCGGACACGACACCGGCTTTCGCGGCTTGATGTCCCTCGCGGTGATCGGCAGGCCTTGGGCGAGCTTCTGCATCGTCGGGTCGCCGGTGACACGACTTTCGCCCATCTGGGCGGCGTAGCGCTTGTCCCAGGCCGGTAGCGCCGCCGCCAGCGCCTGACGGTCTCCCGCCTCCATGGCCGGCGATGCGGCCAGGCGGAGCAGGGCCTTGTCGCTCATCCAGCCGCCGAATTCGCCCCAGGCCTCGAAGAGCATGCGACGCTGGACGGGACCCTGGCAGAAGACGGCGGCCAGCGGGGCGATGTCGTCGCCGCCGACGCCCTCCCATCGCAGCCGGATCCTCAGCGGCAACAGGAGGGGGGCTTCCGGCCCTTGGCCGGCCGACGCCGCGAGGTTCTCGCGCTTCGCCAGTTCCTGGTCCGCCCAGTCGCTGATGGCCTGGTCTCGGCCCGAGAGCGTCAGGGTCAGGGCGGGATCGGCGCGATAGTCTCCGGTCAGCAGAGATTTCAGCGACTCCTCGAACCGCAGATCTTCGTCGAATCTTCGTTGCGACAACTTCGTGAGTTCGAGGGCCAGGCGCGGCCAGCGAGCCGCCGAATAGGCGTCGTCGCGCCAGCGCGGCCGCCCCTCGCCGTCGAGCGGATCCTGCAAGGCTTCACTGACAGCCCAGGCCAAGGTGAAGAAGTCTTCCCGCGACGCCGTCGTCATCAGGGGCGCGACGCGCGTTTCGATGAGCTGGTAGGCTTCCCGCAGACGCCCGTTCTTGGCGAAGAACCGGATGGCCAGCGCCAGATCGGCCGGGGAAGCCTCGGGCCGGGCGAAGGGTTCGAACAGCGGCATGGCGCCAGGGTGATCGCCGGCCAGGAGAACGGCGATCAGGCGATCCTTGAAGGGATCGGGCCGAGGCGCGGGCGGTTCGACGCCCAGGAGGCTCATCATCGCGCCGGTCATGGCCTGGGCTTCCGACTGCTCCTCATCGAACGCCGCCCGCCGTGGCGGATAGCGCGGCGGCCGCCCGGCGGCGTGGCCGGCATAGGCTTCCATCAGGAACTCGGTCGGTTTCCACGGCGAGATGGAGCCCAGGTGGTCGGCGATGTCCTGGGCCAGCGCGGCCTCGTCACGCGTCCGGCTCGGCTGGGCCGCGATCGCCGCGCGCAAGGCGTCGAGTTCGGTCAACTGGGCCATGGGCGCCGCGGCGCTCTGGATTTTCAGATAGGTGCGGATCGTGCGGGTCCATAGGGCGCCCTCACCGGCATAGTCCTCGCTGACGCGGGAGAACGGGAAGCCCAGCTGGGCATATCCGTCGGCCGTCTTGGCCAGGAACAGGATGTAGGACGCCTTGGTGCTGAGCGTCGTCCGGTTGCATGAGCCGGCGTGGCCCTCGGGATGCGAGAAGGCCAGGACGCCGGGGTCGCTTGGAAAGGCGCGGCCCAGCCGGAACCAGGGAACTTCGATCTCGGGAGCCGCCTGGCCCTTGAGGACCTGCTCGACCCGAAACCGCACCCGGCTCTCGATTGCGCCGCCCCTTTCGCTGATCGGCCTGGCGACAACGATGGCGTCGGCGATCTGGACCAGTTCGAAATTGCTGGGGCGTATGTAGCCTGGGACGGGGGAGCACGCCTGCGCCGCCACGGGCGCCAGCATCAGCACAAGCGCCAGGACGACCGTTCGGATGGACTGCATCTGACCCACTGTTCCCCTTCCGTCGCGTGTCCGGCCCAAGGCGCCAGCCGGCGACCTCGGTGGCGCAAGCGTAGCAGTTATCTATTACATCTGTAAATCCGGAAGCGGGCGGCCTTGCGCGCGCGGGACAGGGGGTCCAAGTCTTGCGGACCTGGAGCAAGGAGCCCTCCCCATGACCGACGCCATCTACACCGCCCATGCCCACGCCGTCGGCGGCCGGCAGGGCACGGCCAAGTCCGACGACGGCCATCTGGACGTCAAGCTGGCCTATCCCAAGTCGATGGGCGGCGACGGGAATGGGACCAATCCCGAGCAACTGTTCGCGGCCGGCTACAGCGCCTGCTTCCTGGGCGCCCTGGGCCTGGTGGCCCGCAACCAGGGGGTCAAGCTGGGCGAGCACAGCCTGGACAGCGAGGTCGACCTGATCAAGGACGACACCAGCTTCCACGTCGGCGTGCGCCTGACCCTGAACGCGCCGGACCTGGACCGCGAGACGGCCGAGAAGCTGCTGCACGCGGCGCACGAGGTCTGCCCCTACTCGAAGGCCACGCGCGGCAATGTGGATGTCGTGCTGAAGGTGGCGTAGGAGATTTGAAACCTGAAGCCCCTAGCAGGAGTCTCCTGCTGGGGGCTTAGGCGACGCTACCTCGCACCGGCTTCATGCAGGACAGTATCAAATCTATCCACGATATCTTGAACCCACGGGACTATTCGGGTTGCATTCGCTCGCCAAGAATGAAGTTCAGAAATTATCCTATTCCAGTTGGTAAAGCTGTTTGTTTCCTCTATTTTCTTTTTAATGCCCTCGGTCATCTTGATTATTTGATTTGCGGCATCACGTTGTTCTGTCAAAAAGTTTGATATTTTGATGCAATCTTCTGCATCTTCGCCGCATAGCTGGGTGCAGCGTCGTGTGAGGCGTGGTGTAGCTGCCGCTATAATGTCCAAAACTCGCCCTGCTTCTCCCGCGACCTCCGCATTCAATCGCGCCGCTTCAGCACGCTGACTGCTTTGATGCATCGTGCGGTCACTGCCAATTCCGATCAGAGTTAGAAGCCAAGAGACAAAATCCATGTCGCCCTCCCCAGAGGTGTCTATGGGGCAAGCTACAATAGGTTGCGGCGGTGACGAAGAAGTCGCGACAAAGCTTTCATATTGGGGCTGCGGATCAAGGCTGTTAACGGAGGTCGCCTAGCGCAGCTTTTTTCTCGGCGACACGCGATGGACGATCAGTTCGTCGATCTCCAGCCGGCGGATCCGCGCCCGGCCGATCGACAGGCGACCGATGGCCAGGGCGCCGATGGCCAGGGCTCCCACCGCCAAGGCTCCCACCGCCAGGCCGGCCAGCGCGGCGGCGCCGGTCGACAGGGCGCCGGCCGCCGCGGCGCCCGTCGCCAGGGCCGAGGACCTGCCCGCCGCATGAATCGCGTCCTGGTCCTGCGCCTCCAGGGCCCCCAGGCGAGCCGGGTCGAACGGTTCGGACAGGAAATCGGACGGGGTCATCAAGCGCCTCCAGCGCGACAGTCTAAGCTTGGAGGATGACAATATGGGGCGCCAAGGGCTAGAAGCGCGCCCTACCTTTCATTCGCAGACCAGAGAAGAGCCCCCCGAATGGCCGGCCACTCGAAATTCAAGAACATCATGCACCGCAAGGGCCGCGCCGACGCCGCGCGGTCCAAGCTGTTCTCCAAGCTGTCGCGGGAGATCACCGTGGCGGCCAAGGCGGGCCTGCCCGACCCGAACATGAACCCGCGCCTGCGCCTGGCGGTGAACAACGCCAAGGCCGAGAGCCTGCCCAAGGACGTCATCGACCGCGCGATCAAGAAGTCGCAGATGGGCGACGCCGCCGACTACACCGAGATCCGCTACGAAGGCGTCGCCGCCGGCGGCGTCGGAATCATCGTCGAGGTGCTGACCGACAACAGGAACCGCGCCGCCGCCAATGTCCGCTCCTACTTCACCAAGATGGGCGGCAACATGGGGGCCACCGGCTCGGTGACCTTCAACTATGACCGCGTCGGCCAGATCAGCTATCCGGCCAAGGCCGCGTCGGAAGACGACATGATGGAGGCCGCCATCGAGGCCGGCGCCGACGACGTGGTGTCGGACATGGACGAGGAGGGCGAGGGCCACACGGTCTACACCGCCTTCGAGGACCTCAACGACGTGGCCGCCGCCCTGGAGGCCAAGTTCGGCGTGGCCAGCAACACCAAGATCGCCTGGCGCCCCAAGAGCCAGGTCCCGGTCACCGGCGACGCCGTGGCCACCCTGATGAAGCTGCTCGACGCGCTCAACGAGGACGACGACGTCCAGGACGTCTATTCCAACGAAGAGATCAGCGACGAGGACGCCGCCAAGCTGGGCTAGATCCACTTTCCTTCTCCCCTTGCGGGAGAAGGTGGGACGAAGGGCCGGATGAGGGGTCTCTCAAATGTTGAAGCCGCGCCCAGCCTGACCGCTGGGCGCGGCTTTTGCGTTCTTCGACCCCTTGTCTCGCAAGGCGAAAGGGATCGCGGCTCCCCTTCATCCGTTCCTCCCGCATGGACGCGCCCCTGCAACTGGCCCTGCCCATCCTCGGCGCCCTGGCGGCCGGCGGGGCGATCGGGTTCGAGCGGGAGTACCGGGCCCGGCCGGCCGGCCTGCGCACCCACATGCTGGTCGCCCTGGCCTCGGCCCTGCTGATGCTGGCGGCCGTGCACCAGATCACCTGGCTGGAGGGCGCGCCGAACGAAGTCGTGCGCATCGATCCCGTCCGCATGGCCCACGGCATCCTGACCGGCGTCGGCTTCCTGTGCGGCGGGGTGATCTTCCAGCAGGGCGCCTCGGTGCACGGCCTGACCACGGCCGCGTCGCTGTGGATCACCTCGGCGATCGGCACCCTGTTCGGGGTCGGCCTGTACGAGCTGGCGATCGGCGGCACGGCGCTGTCGCTGGTGGTGCTGAGCGCCGCCCGCTGGCTGGACCGCCACATGCCGCAGAAGAACTTCGCCGAGATCACCGTGCGCTCGCGCCGCGACGCCGTGATCGACGAGGCCGAACTGCGGCGCATGCTGGAGGCCTTCGACCTGAAAGGCGCGCGGGTCTGCCAGGAACTGGCCGAGGGCGGGACGGTGTTCGCCTTGTCGGGGCCGTTCTCCGGCCGGGGCGTGCTGCGCCTGGACGAGCTGTCGGCCGCCCTGCGCGCCGATCCCCGCGTGCTGGAGTTCGCCATCCTGCCGCGCAAGGACTGAGCGGGCCTGAAGCTGCAGGTTGTCCGCTAAATTTTTTCACGCGCGCTCGACGCGACCTGAGCCGAATCCGCAAGCTGGAGTGTTTGGTTCCCGGACCGCCAGGTGGGGTACGCCATGGAACGTCTTCGTTTTCGCACGCTCGAGGAGATCCTCTACGAGCTGATGACCGGGCTGCTGTTCTATCCGCTCACGCTGTGGCGGGTGCTGCTGGAGCCGGCGCAGATCAGCGACGCGGCTGGCGAGCGGGCCGCCGATCGGGTGAGTGCGCCGCTGTTCCTGCTGATCTCGATCCTGGCGGCCCACGGGCTGGACCTGGCCATGGGCAGCGCGCTGGGCGAGGCGGCGGGGACCTTTGGCCCAGCGCCGTTGCTGTTCCGGGCCCTGACCTTCAGCCTGTTGCCGCTGGTCCTGGCGGCCGGCGTGCTGCGGCGCGAGGGGCGACCGGTCAACCACGCCACCCTGCGGACGCCGTTCGACCTGCAGTGCTTCTACGCCGCGCCGCTGGCCATCTCGATCTCGGTCGCCGCCGTCCTCGCTCGCGCGGGGACGCCGCCGGTTCGGCTGGCGGGCCTCCTGCTGGGCCTCGGCGCGGCGGCCTGGCATCTTTGCGTCCAGACCCGGTGGATCCGCGCCCGTCTCGGCGTGGGGCGGTTCCGAGCCCTGCGGACGGCGCTGTGGCTGACCGGCGTGGCCCTGTTCTTCTGCCTGCTGTCGACGCCGCTGATCTTCGGCCTGGGCGGTTAGGGCCGGTAAAGCCTGCGTGTACGGGCGGCGGCGTCTTCTCGCGGGCGGCCGTCTCGCGCTATGCTGCGGCCATGCCGCTGCGCCTGCATATCGACACCGACTGCGGCGTGGACGACGCCCTGGCCCTGGCCATGCTGGCGCGTTCGCGCGACGCGGTGGAGATCGTCTCGGTCTCGGCGGTGTTCGGCAACACCTATGTCGACCAGGCGGCCGCCAATGCCCGCGGGGTGCTGCGCCTGGCCGGCTGCCCGGCCGAGGTCTATATCGGCGCCGGCTCCGGCGTCGCCAAGCGGCGGGTCGAGCGGATGCGCCCGGCCCACGGCGTCGACGGCCTGAACGGCGCGGGCTTCTCCCAGCGCTGGAAGCTGCCGGAGCTGGACCGCGGCCAGGGCGGCAGCCTGCTGGCCTTCCGCGCACGCGCCAAGGTGGCCGGTCTCTTCCTGGGGCCGCTGACCAACCTGGCCCAGGGGCTGCTGGAGGACGCCGGCGCCTTCAAGGGCTGGCGGCCGACGATCATGGCCGGGGCCTTCGCGGTCGAGGGCAAGGCGGCGGGCGGGGCCGACTTCAACAGCTGGAGCGACGCCGAGGCCCTGGCCCGGGTGCTGGAGCGCGGGGTCCTGCCGCGCGTCGTGCCGCTGGACGTCACCTCGCGAGTCACCCTGACCGCCCAGGCCATGGCCCAGGGCTCGACCGCCTGCGGCACGCCTCTGTCGGCCCGGCTGAACAAGGCGATGGGCCCCTACATGGCCTTCCACCATCGGGCCTGGGGCCTGGAGGACGGCTGCCACCCGCACGACGCGGTGGTCGCCGCCAGCCTGGTGGCGCCGGAACTGTTCGTCTTCGAGCCCGCGCGCCTGCGGGTGCTGACCGACGGCGAGCACCTGGGCCGGCTGGAGCGGGTCGACGGCGAGCCCAACGCCGAGATCTGCGTCTTCGTCGACGCGCCGGCCGTCGAGGCCCTGCTGCTGGCCCGCCTGTTCCGCGCCCCGGCGCTCAGCCCGGCCTAGGCCCTCAGGCCACCGGAAGGGGCGCCGGCGAGCGATGCTCGAACGTCAGCCGGTAGGCGCAGGTCAGCCACAACAGAATCGCCGAAGCCAGGCCGGTGACCAGCGCCCGATGCGGCGCGTCGACGGCCAGGCCCGCGAGGCCGGCCAGGGTGATCAGCGCGCCGGCGACGTAGTAGATCTTGACCTGGAACAGCTTGGCCAGCGGCAGGAAGTGCAGGCCCACGATGATGGCGACCGCCGGGACGATGAAGGCGATCAGGCCGGCCTTGACCATCAGGTGGCTGACGACGGCGATGGCCACGCCCTCGCCGCCCAGGGCCCATCCGATGATGCGACGGCTGCGGGCCGCCCGCGCGCTCGAGGCCGGCGGAACGTTCCTCAACCGCCAGCGGGCGAACAGGATCATGGCGACGGAGACGACCGGACCGACCGCCAGTTGGCCGACGGGGGCCTGCAGCCCCAGGCCCATCACCCACCACGCGGCGGCGAAGCCCGCCATGAACACGATCGCCGACATCTACGCGTCTCCTGAAAGCTTGACCGTGGGTCTGTGAGGCCTCTCCGGCGATTTGGCAATCGGCCGACGTCGACCGTCGCCGTCCTGCCGGCAAGCTTAAGGTTTCGTTAGGCAAGTCACGCCTTTTCCTTGGCCAGGAAACGGGCGATGGTGCGAGAACACATGATGAACGCGAATCGCATCCCGATCCGGATCCTGGGGCTCGACCCCGGCCTGCGCCGCACTGGCTGGGGCGTGCTCAGCGTCGAGGGCTCGCGCATGAGCCATGTCGCCCACGGGGTGATCGCCCCCGACGAGAAGGCCGACTTCGCCGCCCGCCTGCTGCACCTGTTCGAGGGGATCTGCGCGGTGATCGAGGAACACAGGCCCGACGAGGCGGCGGTCGAGGAGGTGTTCCTCAACACCAACGCCCAGTCGACCCTGAAGCTTGGCCACGCCCGCGCCGCCGCCCTGATCGCCCCCGCGCGCGCCGGCCTGCTGGTGGCCGAATATTCGACCCGCCTGGTCAAGAAGGCGGTGGTCGGCACCGGGGCGGCCGACAAGGCCCAGATCGGCTTCATGATCGCCTGCCTGCTGCCCACGGCCGGCAAGACCACCGCCGACTGCGCCGACGCCCTGGCCGTGGCCATCACCCACGCCAACCTGCGCGTCGCCAACCGGAGAGTGGCATGATCGGGCGCCTGAGAGGGGCCGTCGCCGAGGTCGGCGAGGAAGAGGCGCTGATCGACGTGATGGGCGTGGGCTATGTCGTCCGCTGCGGCTCGCGCACCCTGCAGCGCCTGCCGGCCCTGGGCGAGGAGGCCCTGCTGCATATCGAGAGCCAGTGGAGCGAGAGCGCCGGCCTGCGGCTCTATGGTTTCGGCACGCGCGAGGACCGCAAGGCCTTCGTGCTGCTGCAGGCCATCCAGGGCGTGGGCCCCAAGGCGGCCATGGCGGTGCTGGACGTGCTGTCGCCGGCCGAGCTGGCCTCGGCGGTGGCCCGCGAGGACAAGGCGGCGGTCGGGCGGGCCTCGGGCGTCGGGCCCAAGCTGGCCCTGAGGATCGTCACCGAGCTGAAGGACAAGCCGATCACCGACGGGCCGGTGTTCCTGGGCGCGCCGGCGACGACCCCGGCCGCGCCCGCCAAGCCGGCCCCGACCGGCGACGCGGTGGCGGCGCTGATGGGCCTGGGCGTTGCCGAGGTCAACGCGCGGCGGGTGGTGGAGGCGGCCGCCGCCAAGCTGGGTGACGAGGCGACGGTGCAGGCGCTGATCAAGGCCGGTTTGCAGGAGCTGGGGCGGTGAGCGCCGCGCCGGCCCCCTCCGGCCCTCCGGGCCACCTCCCCCAGAGGGGGAGGATCTTGTCCCGCCAGATGCTCCCCCTCTGGGGGAGCTGTCGCGGAGCGACTGAGGGGGTCTTCCGCCCATGACCCGCATCATCTCCGGCGAGCCTCAACACGGCGAGACGATCCCCACCGCCTCCGACCGCGCCATGCGCCCGCAGACCCTGGCCGAGTTCGTCGGCCAGGAGCAGGCGAAGGGCAATCTCCGCATCTTCATCGAGGCGGCCAAGGGGCGGGGCGAGGCCCTGGACCATGTGCTGCTGTTCGGCCCGCCGGGCCTGGGCAAGACCACCCTGGCGCAGATCGTCGCCCGCGAGCTGGGCGTCAACTTTCGCGCCACCTCGGGCCCGGTGCTGAACAAGGCCGGCGACCTGGCGGCGATCCTGACCAACCTGGAAGCCAACGACGTCCTGTTCATCGACGAGATCCATCGCCTGCCCTCGACCGTGGAGGAGATCCTCTATCCGGCCATGGAGGACCATGTGCTGGACCTGGTGATCGGCGAGGGGCCCTCGGCGCGCTCGATCCGCATTGACCTGGCCCCGTTCACCCTGGTGGCGGCCACCACCCGGGCCGGCATGCTGGCCACGCCGCTGCGCGACCGCTTCGGCATCCCGATCCGTCTGGAGTTCTACACCCCGGCCGAGCTGCGCCACGTGCTGCTGCACGCCGCCCGCAAGATGGGCGCGCCGCTGTCCGACGATGGGGCCGACGAAATCGCCAAGCGGGCCCGGGGCACGCCGCGCGTCGCCGGCCGCCTGCTGCGCCGGGTCCGCGACTTCGCCGCCGCCGACGGCGCGTCCGTGATCGACCGCAAGGCGGCGGGCATGGCCCTGGCGCGACTCGAGGTCGACGAATCCGGCCTGGACTCCCTGGACCGTCGCTACCTGCGCGCCATGATCGACAACTACGGCGGCGGCCCGGTGGGCGTGGAGACCATCGCCTACGCCATCGCCGAGGCCCGCGACGCCGTCGAGGACGTGATCGAGCCCTACCTGATGCAGCAGGGCTTCATCCAGCGCACTCCGCGCGGACGGATGGCCTGCGGCAAGGCCTATCTGCACCTGGGCCTGGCCGAACCAGTCTCGGCGCCGAAGATCGTGCAGGGCGGGCTGTTCGGGGAAGACTAGCTCAGTCCGGCCGCTGCGCGCCGTGGCGGATGCGCAGGATCACCACGGCCTCGTCCGAGAACCGGTAGCGGATCAGGTACGGATGGATCGTGGCCAGTTCGCGCAGGCCGCGCGAGGCGGCTCGGCCGCGTTCGGGATGCTCGACGAGGCTGTTGGCCGCCGTCTGCAAACGCTGGGCAAGGCGCGCGGCGGCCGGCGCGTTGAAGCCGGCGACATAGGTGAAGATGCTGTCGAGATTGGCGATAGCCTCGGCTGTCCAGACGACCCGACGCAATCCCTAGTCGCCGACCTTGGGCGGCGGGGTCGGCGCGCCGTTCGCCCAGGACGCCAGCCAGCGACTGACGGCCTCGTGACTGATCACGCGGCCCGCCGCGACATCGGCCTCGGCGCGCGCATCGGCGGCGGCTTCCGCGTCGTCGTCGATCTCATCGAACAGGGAAGGCTCGATTTTCATGAGCCGAACATAGCACTACAAGGGCGAGAGCCCAATACGCCGCGCCTGACCGGAGCCCAGGATGATCGAACCCACCGCCGGCGTCTTCGACGGCCGCGAGCACCAGTTGCCGGTGCGGATCTATTACGAGGACACCGACTTCTCCGGCATCGTCTACCACGCCAACTACCTGCGCTATTTCGAGCGGGGGCGGAGCGATTTCTTTCGCAGGATCGGCATCTCGCACACCGAACTGGCCAAGGCCGACACGGCCTTCGCGATCATCCGCATGGAACTGGACTTCAAGCGCTCGGCCCGGATCGACGACGCCCTGCTGGTGCGCACCACCTATGACCGGGTCAAGGGCCCGCGCCTGTACGTCAGCCAGAAGATCACCCGCGGCGACGACGTGATCGTCCAGGCGGCCGGCGAGGCGGTCTGCATCACCCTGGACGGCCGACCGCGCAAGCCGACGGCGGAGATGCTGGGCCAACTGGCGCCGTGGCTGGAGCCCTGATCCCGTCATCCCCGCAACAACAAGTCCGAGGGTGACGAGCGTCGGGGGCGCTGCGGGGGAGGCACGGTGAAGCTCAACGCTTCACCACCGCAAAAAACCCCCGCCTTCACCAATCGTCATAGTTTCACCATTGCCCCGCTTCATGTCAGTAAGGCGCAACGGAACCCCGGGAGGTGCGCTATTCACCTTCCACGACACCGACGCCCAACCTTGACGCCCCAACGGAGCAGGACCCCCGCATGGACGCCGCCGCAGGCCCTCAGAGCTTTTCCTTCATTTCGCTGTTCCTCCAGGCCGACTGGGTGGTCAAGGCGGTGATGATCGGGCTGATCCTGGCCTCGCTGGGCTCGTGGGCGGTGATCATCGACAAGCTGTTCCGCTTCGCGGCGATGAACGGCGCCGCCAACCGATTCGAGGACCAGGTCGGCTCGGGCCAGGGGCTGGAGGAGGTGGCCGCCCAGGCCGGGACCAATCCGCGCCAGCCGCTGCCGCGCATGCTGCAGGCGGCCTTGAAGGAATGGCGCGAGGCCAAGGCCAAGGGGCCGATCGGCGAGGCCCAGGCCGCCTTCCTGATCCAGCGCATCGACCGGATGATGGACACCCTGATCGCCCGCGAGACCGGCAAGGCCGAGGAGGGGCTGGGCAGCCTGGCCATCGTCGCCACCGCCAGCCCGTTCATCGGCCTGTTCGGCACGGTCTGGGGCATCATGCACGCCTTCCAGAACATCGCCCTGTCGAAGAACACCTCGCTGGCCGTGGTCGCCCCGTCGATCGCCGAGGCCCTGTTCGCCACGGCGATCGGCCTGATCGCCGCCATCCCGGCCTATATCGCCTACAACAAGTTCTCGACCGACGCGGGCAAGTACGCCGGCCGGCTGGAGAACTTCGCCGACGACCTGTCGACGGCCATCCAGCGCCGCCTGAGCGAGCGGGTCTAGTCGCATGGCCATGTCCGCCAACGACGCCTTCGCCACCGGCGGCCGTCGCGGCCGTCGCCGCCGCGGCCGCCGCGGCAAGGGCGCCCTGTCCGAGATCAACGTCACCCCGCTGGTCGACGTGATGCTGGTGCTGCTGATCATCTTCATGATCAGCGCCCCGCTGCTGACCGCCGGCGTGCCGCTGGAACTGCCCAAGACCGAGGCCGCCGCCCTGCAGAACCAGCAGGAGCCGATCACGGTGTCGATCAAGGCCGACGGCGCGGTGTTCATCGGCGAGGGCGAGGTTCCGTTCAACGAGCTGGCCCAGCGCATCTCGGCGATCGCCGGCGACGGCTACGACAAGCCGATCTTCGTGCGCGCGGACGGCAAGGCCAATTACGCGACCGTCGCCCAGGTGATGGCCGCGCTGTCCAACGCCGGCTTCACCAAGATCAACCTGCTGACCGACACCGGCGGCCCGTCCTCGGGCGCCGCGGCCAAGACCCCGGGCGCTTCCGACGCGGGCGCCCTGCGTCCGGCGCAGTGAGGGTTGGCGCCCATGATCCTTACTTCCGCTCATCCCGGCGAACGCCGGGACCCAGATCCTAAAGCGGTGTGGATGACTGGAGGCGCCCGGCGCTGTTTGGCGTCAGCCTCAAAGCCATTCCATCTGGGTCCTGGCGTTCGCCGGGATGAGCGGATCATGGGGTGGTTCGCATGAGCCATCGCGAAGACCGCACCAACTTCTCCCCCGCCCTGGTCGGGTCGATCGGCCTCCACGTCCTGGTGGTGGTCGCGATCCTGATCGGGCCGTGGAAGCCGTCCAAGCCGGTGATCATCGGCGAGAGCGTGCCGGTGACCATCGTCACCGAGGGGCCCACCAACGTGCGGCCGGCGATCGAGGACGTCCAGGACCAGGCGGCCCAGACCGAGGAGCCGACGCCGGAGGCCACGCCGCAGCCGCCGGCCCCGGTCCCGGCCCCCGTGCCGACCCCCGCCCCGGCCCCGCCGAAGACCGCGCCCGCCCCGACCCCGACGCCCAAGCCGCCCACCCCGAAGCCGCCGCCGCCCAAGCCGGCCAAGCCCGAGCCGGACTTCTTCGCCTCGCTGGAAAAGACCCTGGCCAAGACGCCCAAGGCCACCGGCAAGCCGGTGGCCAACGCCGCCAAGGGTCCCACCCGGCCGGAGACCGCCACCCAGGCCCGTCCCGGCGCGGGGGCCATGACCGGCCTGCAGGCCGCGGCGATCAACGGCATGAAGGACGAGATCCAGCGCCGCTGGAACCCCAATTGCGAGGTCGAGGGCGGCGCCGCCGTGCAGGTCAAGGTCAGCTTCAAGCTGGCCACCGGCGGCCGCATCGTCGGCCAGGTGACGGCCGCCGAGGCCGAACGCTCGCCCGACCCGGTAGTCAAGGCCGCCGCTGACCGGGCGATCCGCGCGGTCTACCAGTCGGCGCCGTTCGAGGGCCTGCCGCCCGACTATTACGGCCAGCAACTCAATTTGAACTTCAAGGCGCGCGACGCTTGCGCGGCGCGATAGGGAGGATGCCCAGCATGAACCTCAAGTCCGTCTTCACGGGTCTGCCCGCCGCTTTGGCCAGCGCCGCCGTCCTGGCCCTGTCCATGGCCGTCTTCGCGCCGACCGCCGCCCGCGCCCAGATCGAGGTCGACATCGACAAGGGCGCGGTCAAGCCGCTGCCGGTGGCCATTCCCGCCTTCTCGGGCGGCGGGCGCGGGGCCGACATCTCACAGGTCATCAGCGGCAACCTGGAGCGCTCGGGCCTCTTCCAGCCGCTGAACGTCGCCAACGTCGCCGACAAGCTGACCGACGTGAACGTCCAGCCGCGCTTCCCCGACTGGCAGGCGACCGGGGCCCAGGCCCTGATCAACGGCCAGGTCACGGTCGGCGCCGATGGCACCCTGCGCGTCGACTTCCGCCTGTGGGACACCTTCAGCCAGCAGCAGCTGCTGGGCCTGCAGTTCACCTCGACCGCCGAGAACTGGCGGCGGGTGGCCCACAAGATCAGCGACGCGGTCTATGAGCGACTGACCGGCGAGAAGGGCTATTTCGACACCCGCGTGGTGTTCGTCGCCGAGAGCGGCTCCAAGATGGCCCGGGTCAAGAAGCTGGCGATCATGGACCAGGACGGCGCCAACCCGCAGTACCTGACCGACGGCTCCTACATCGTCATGACCCCGCGCTTCTCCTCGACCAGCCAGGAGATCACCTACATGGCGCTGCGGCCGACGGGGTCCAGCATCTACCTGACCAACCTGGAGACCGCCCGCACCGAGACCATCGGCAAGTTCCCGGGCATGGTCTTCGCCCCGCGCTTCTCGCCGGACGGCAGCAAGGTGGCCTTCTCGGTCGAGAAGGGCGGCAATTCCGACATCTATGTGATGGACCTGCGCAGCCGGTCGTCGACGCGGATCACCACCGACCCGGCCATCGACACCTCGCCCTCGTTCTCGCCGGACGGCAGCAAGATCGTGTTCAACTCCGACCGCGGCGGCCAGGCCCAGCTCTACATCATGAACGTCGACGGCAGCGGTGTGCGCCGCATCTCTTACGGCGGCGGCCGCTACACCACCCCGGTCTGGAGCCCGCGCGGCGACTTCATCGCCTTCACCAAGCAGACCGGCGGCGAGTTCCACATCGGCGTCATGCGGGCCGACGGCGGCGACGAGCGGCTGCTGACCACCAGCTACCTGGACGAGGGCCCGACCTGGGCGCCCAACGGCCGGGTGCTGATGTTCTCGCGCGAGAGCGCCAACGGCAATTCGCGGCTGTGGACGGTGGACATCACCGGCCGGATCCTGCGTCCGGCCGCCTACCAGGGCGCGGCGTCCGACCCGGCTTGGTCGCCGCTGCTGGATTGAGGTCGGAACTTTCCTGGCGATCACCCTAAGCGCCGTCATCCCGGGCCTCGTGCCCGGGACCCCTGGTTCAGCTGACGGTGAAGCCGAATGGCGCGCCGGCGCGCCACACCCCCGCACGTGCGGCGGACAAAGGGGTCCCGGGCACAAGGCCCGGGATGACGAAAATCAAGGGCTGCTGGATTGATCCACACCTCTTTCAGGCAACCTCTGCCATGGCGGCGCGTTGCCTCACCGTCGTTCATCCGGTGTTCACGCGGCGGATGAAACCAGGTGGTCGTGCGACATTCTGACGCCATTGTGAGGTGCAAGGTACGATTTGGCGCGGCGCCGCGAAGGCCACACGCGTTAGAACTGCGGACCTTGGCCGTGGACTTGAGGAGAAACTTGGATGAGCTTCGACACCCAACGCGTCGCTAGACTGGCGATGATCGGTCTGGCGGCCGCCTCGCTCGCCGCCTGTGCTTCGCGGCCGAAGCCGGCGGGCCCCGCGGCGCCGACCCCGACGGCCTCGCAACCCACGCCTCCCCCGTACCAGGCGCCGGCCACGCCGGAGTCGCCGGTCAACCAGGGCCCGCTGCCCGGCACGGTGCAGGACTTCGTGATCAACATCGGCGAGCGGATCTATTTCGACACCGACAGCTACGACATCCGCAGCGACGCCCAGCCGACCCTGTCGGCCCAGGCCCAATGGCTGAACCGCTATCCGGCCGTGCGCGTGCGCATCGAGGGCAACGCCGACGAACGCGGCACCCGCGAGTACAACCTGGCCCTGGGCGCCCGTCGCGCCAACGCCGTCCGCGAGTTCCTGACCGGCCAAGGCGTCGCGGCCTCGCGCATCGAGACCCTGTCGTACGGCAAGGAACGCCCGATCGACCCGGGCACCAACGAAGACGCCTGGGCCAAGAACCGCAACGCCCGCACCGCCATCACCGACGGCGCGCGGTAACGAAAGCGTCCTTCCCCTCGATGGGGAAGGGACAAGGATGGGGGTGTCGTAACCACGTCACCCCCACCAACCCTCCTCCATCGAGGGGGAGGGCTTTGCGGTCCAGCGCCGCACTTTTGTCCGCAACCGGGGCATAATCGCCGACATGAAGCTGAAAGCCGCCCTGCTCGCCGCCGTCCTGGCCCTGACCGCCGTGCCCGCCCTGGCGCCGGCATCGATGGCCCAGACCCCCATGCCCGACCCGCTGGACGACCGCTCGGCCAAGCGGCTGGACAAGATGGAGAAGGTGGTCCGCGAACTGCGGTCGATCGTCTTCCAGGGCCGCGACACCGGCAAGCCGGTGGTCGTCCAGGCGGCCGAGACCGACGCCCAGATCGCCGCGATGTCCGACCGGATGCGCGACCTGGAGCAGACCCTGACCAAGCTGAACGGCCAGAACGAGGGGCTGACCCACGACCTGGACGAGGCGCGCCGGGCCAACGAGGCCGAGAAGGCCCGGGGCGACGCCCTGGACCAGCGCCTGGCCGCCCTGGAGAAGCGCATCGCCGACCAGGAGGCCGCCGCGGCCGCCGCCGCCGCCGCCCCGCCGGTCGCCGCCGCGCCCGCTCCGGCGTCCACCGACCCCGCCACGGCCTTCAGTTCGGCCCGGCAGATGCTGCTGGACGGCGACTACGCCGGGGCCGAGCAGGCCTTCGCCGGCTATGTCGAGGCCTTCCCCGACAGCGCCAAGGCGCCCGAGGCCCGCTACTGGCTGGGCGAGACCCAGTTCGTGCGCGAAGCCTATTCCGATGCGGCGGGCAGCTATCTGGGCGCGGTGCGCGGCTGGCCGAAGACCAGCTGGGCGCCCGACGCGGTGCTGAAGCTTTCGCGCTCGCTGGTGGCCCTGAAGAAGCCCGCTGACGCCTGCAAGACCCTGGACGAACTGGCCAAGCGCTATCCCAAGGCGCCCGCGACGATCACCTCCAAGGCCGCCAGCACGCGGGTCCAGGCCAAGTGCGCGGCCTAGGCGGATCGACGGTCGGCTCAGAGGTGGAAAACCTCGTCCTTCGACAAGCTCAGGATGAGGTTTTCTGTCCGCTCGGTCTGTAAATGGTCCTCATCCTGAGCTTGTCGAAGGACGAGGGCCACGCACGGCCTCCAAGGTCCGCCCGGCCGAAGGCGCGAGTTTACCGAGCCGCTCATCTGACGATCGGGCGGTGAGCGGAAGGGAGGGGGAGGTCATGATCACATCCTTCCCCGCCTTCACCGCCGCCCTCGACCGCCGCCTGCAGGCCCACGCCGCCGCGCCGCTGGCGGTGGGCTTCTCCGGCGGCGGCGACAGCCTGGCCCTTCTGATCCTGACCCTGGACTGGGCCCGGGCCCATGGCCGCTCCGTGCTCAGCCTGACCGTCGACCACCAACTGAACCCCGCCAGTTCCGACTGGACCGCCGAGGCGCTCGCCAAGGCCCGCGCCCTGGGCGCCGAGGCCCGCGCCCTGGCCTGGACCGGTCCCAAGCCCGCCACGGGCCTGTCGGCCGCCGCCCGCGCCGCCCGTCACGCCCTGCTGGCCGACGCCGCCCGCCAGGCCGGGGCGCGCGTTCTGCTGCTGGGCCACACCGCCGACGACCTGGCCGAGGCCGCCCTGATGCGGGCCCAGGGCTCGACGGTGCCGGACCCCCGCGCGTGGTCGCCGTCGCCCGCCTGGCCGGAAGGACGGGGCGTCTTCGTGCTGCGGCCGCTGCTGTTGGTCGGGCGCGGCGAGATCCGCGACGGGCTGAGGGCGCGCGGCGAGACCTGGCTCGACGATCCGGCCAATGTCGATCCGAGGTCGGCGCGGGCCCGGGCCAGGCGCGATCTTCAACAGACAGACGGGACGTCAAGGCAAGGCGCGGCCTCGGACGCCCCCGCCGTGACGTCGCCGATCGGCGCCGCGCCGCCTTCGCCGTTTCACGGGGGAGGAGAGGGCTATCTCACCCTCCTGCGCGACGCCCCGGCCGCCCATGTCGCCGCCGCCTGCCTGTGCGCGGCCGGAACCGTCCAGCCGCCGCGCGGCGAGCGGCTTCGGCGACTGGTGGACCGCATCCGGGCCGGCGAGACCTTCACCGCCACCCTGGCCGGGGCGCGGATCGAGGCGGACGGCGAGGGAGTCTGGTTCTTCCGCGAACCCGGCGAGGCCCGCCGTGCAGGCCCTCCCCCCACCGACCCTTCGGGTCGCCTCCCCCATAGGGGGAGGGGCGATTTGGCCGAGCCCCTCGCCCTGCCCCTGAACCAGCCCGTCGTCTGGGACGGCCGCTACGAACTCACCGCCGCCGAGCCCGGCCTGGTCGTTCGCCCGCTGCAAGGCCTCGCTGCTCGCCTGCCGCTCGCGCAACGCCGGGCGCTGAAGGGGTTTCCGGCCGCCGCCCGACCCAGCCTGCCGGTCTTGCTGGCCCCCGATGGGACGGTGACTTGCCCGATCCTTGCAGGGACGAAAGCGACGCGCGCGCGTTGTCTTGTGATGGATCGTTTCGAGGCGGCGACGGGCCGTGTCGATCAAGAACCCGCGACATGATATCCCGCGCGTGGCGAAATCGCCCGGACCGTCCTATCTTGGAAGGTCAGAGACTATCGTTGGGAAGACAACGCGTATGAATTTCAAGACCCTGGGCATCTGGGCCGTGATCGTTCTGGTGGTGGTGGCCGCCTATGGCGTCTTCAGCCAGGGCGGTCGCGCGGGCGCCGCCGGCGAGACCAGCTATTCGCAGCTGCTCAAGAACATCGACAGCGGCGAGGTCAAGAAGGCCAACATCAACGGCGACATGGTCAAGGTCGAGCCGAAGGCCGGCAAGCCCTACAATGTCAACATCCCGGCCAATTCCGAAGACCTGGTCAAGCGCCTCGAGGCCCGCGGCTCGGAGATCGTCTACCAGAGGGGCGGCAACATCCTGCTCAGCGTCCTGTTCCAGATGCTGCCGATCCTGCTGCTGATCGGGGTGTGGATCTTCTTCATGCGCCAGATGCAGGGCGGCACCAAGGGCGCCATGGGCTTTGGCAAGTCCAAGGCCCGGCTGCTGACCGAGAACAAGAACCGCGTGCTGTTCGACGACGTCGCCGGCGTCGACGAAGCCAAGGAAGAGCTGCAGGAAGTGGTCGAGTTCCTGAAGGACCCGGCCAAGTTCCAGCGCCTGGGCGGCAAGATCCCCAAGGGCGCCCTGCTGGTCGGTCCTCCCGGCACCGGCAAGACCCTGATCGCCCGCGCCGTCGCGGGTGAGGCCGGCGTGCCGTTCTTCACCATCTCCGGTTCGGACTTCGTCGAGATGTTCGTCGGCGTCGGCGCCAGCCGCGTGCGTGACATGTTCGAGCAGGCCAAGAAGAACGCCCCCTGCATCATCTTCATCGACGAGATCGACGCCGTCGGCCGCCACCGCGGCGCCGGCCTGGGCGGCGGCAACGACGAGCGCGAGCAGACCCTCAACCAGCTGCTGGTCGAGATGGACGGCTTCGAGGCCAACGAAGGCATCATCCTGATCGCCGCCACCAACCGTCCCGACGTGCTGGACCCAGCCCTGCTGCGTCCGGGCCGCTTCGACCGCCAGGTCGTGGTGCCCAACCCAGACGTCATGGGTCGCGAGAAGATCATCCGCGTGCACATGAAGAACGTGCCGCTGGCCGCCGACGTCGACGTCAAGACCCTGGCCCGCGGCACCCCCGGCTTCTCGGGCGCGGACCTGGCCAACCTGGTCAACGAGGCGGCCCTGACCGCCGCGCGCAAGAACCGCCGCATGGTCACCATGCACGACTTCGAGCACGCCAAGGACAAGGTGATGATGGGCGCCGAGCGTCGCTCGATGGCCATGAGCGAGGACGAGAAGAAGCTGACGGCCTATCACGAGGGCGGCCACGCCCTGGTGGCCCTCAACGTCGCGGTCGCCGACCCGGTCCACAAGGCCACCATCGTGCCGCGCGGCCGGGCTCTCGGCATGGTCATGCAGCTGCCCGAGGGCGACCGCTACTCGATGAGCTTCGACATGATGACCTCGCGCCTGGCCATCATGATGGCCGGCCGGGTGGCCGAGGAGCTGATCTTCGGCAAGCACAAGATCACCTCGGGCGCGTCCAGCGACATCAGCGCCGCCACCAGCCTGGCCCGCAACATGGTCACCCGCTGGGGCTTCTCCGACGAGCTGGGCACCGTGGCCTATGGCGACAACCAGGACGAGGTGTTCCTGGGCCACTCGGTGGCCCGCACCCAGAACGTCTCGCCCGAGACCATGATGAAGATCGACACCGAGGTCCGCCGCCTGGTCAAGGGCGGCGAGGACGAGGCCCGGCAGATCCTGACCGAGAAGCTGACCGAACTGCACGCGGTGGCCAAGGCCCTGCTGGAGTTCGAGACCCTGAGCGGCGACGAGATCATCAACGTCATGAAGGGCATCCCGCCGGTCCGCATCGAGGACGAGAGCAACAAGATGCCGACCGGGCCGGTGGCCTCGGTGCCGGTCTCGACGGGCGTCGTCGCCTAGGGGCGATCTTCAAAGCCGCGCGTGGTCCTCGTCCTTCGACAAGCTCAGGATGAGGACCATTGTGCAGGCCTCGGCAGTCGAAAACCTCATCCTGAGCTTGTCGAAGGACGAGGTTTCCGGCCCCGGCGCTGAAGGTCGACACGCCTTGGGCCCTTCCGGCCGACAAGCCTGGAAAAGCCGGACCGGTTCGCCGATCCGGCTTTTTCTTTGCCGCTCGCTTTGCGTCCGGGGCGGGCGCCGCTAGCCTGCACCCTGGCCGCGAGCTTGCGGCGGGGAGGCATGACATGAAGACGGCGATCATCGCCCTGGCGGCCGCGACGGCGCTCCTAGGCGGAGCGGCCCGGGCCGAGGAGATCCACAAGGACGGCATGACCGGCCCCGAGGTGGCGGCCTGGCTGCAGAAGGCGGGCTACAAGGCCGAGCTGACCAAGGATTCGTCGGACGATCCGATGATCAACAGCGCCGCCGAAGGCCACGACTTCAAGATCTATTTCTACGACTGCAGCGAGGCCAAGCGCTGCAAGGCCCTGCAGTTCTCGGCCGGCTTCGACCTGAAGGAGCCGCTGAAGCTGGAGAAGGCCAACGAGTGGAACCGCAAGAACCGCTACCTGAAGGTCTATCTCGACGACGACGGCGACCCCTACGTCCAGTACGACGTCAATGTGAACGCCGGCCGCACCATGGCGGGCCTGGACGACGACTTCGGCGTCTGGACCGGGATGATCGGCAATTTCACGACGTTCATCGACTGGTAGGGAACCAACAACCCCGCTCATCCCGGCACTCACCGGGATGAGCGGATTGGTGGGAGCAAGAGCGAACCTGCTTTAGAACGCTCCTATGACCACCCACCACCCCCGCCCCCGCGTCATGGGGATCGTCAACGTCACGCCCGACAGCTTCTCGGACGGCGGGCGGTTCCTGGATCCCGCCGCCGCCCTGGACCGGGCCCTGCGGCTGGTCGACGACGGGGCCGACATCCTCGACATCGGCGGCGAGAGCACCCGGCCCGGCGCGACGCCGGTCCCCGCCGCCGAGGAGATCGCCCGCGTCGCGCCGCTGATCGCCGCGATCCGCGCGGTCAGCGACGTGACGATCTCGATCGACACCATGAAGCCCGCCGTGGCCCGCGCGGCCGTCGCCGCCGGGGCCAGCCTCTGGAACGACGTCGCCGCCCTGCGCTTCGCCCCCGATGCGCCGGAGGTCGCCGCCGAACTGGGCTGCGAGGTCGTGCTGATGCACATGCTGGGCGAGCCGGGGACCATGCAGGACGACCCGCGCTACGACGACGTCGTCGCCGAGGTCGAGGCCTTCCTGCTGGCCCGGGCCCTGACCGCCATGGCCGCCGGGGTGGCGCGCGAGAAGATCTGGCTGGATCCGGGAATCGGCTTCGGCAAGACCCCGGCCCACAACCTGGCCCTGCTGGCCGCCCTGCCGCGCCTGGCGGCCCTGGGCTATCCGATCCTGCTGGGCGCCAGCCGCAAGCGCTTCATCGCCGCCCTGGACCCGCTGGGCGCCGACCCCGCCGCCCGCCTCGGCGGCTCCCTGGCCGCTCACCTGCACGCCGCCGCGTCCGGCGTCGCGGCGGTGCGGGTCCACGACGTGCGCGAGACGGCCCAGGCGCTGGCGGTATGGGGGGCGATCGGCGGCGCGTAGGGCTCAGGAGCGGTTTTCGACCTGAGCCGCCGCCCGGTGGGTCACCGCCCGCAACCGTAGGCGGCCACCTGCCGCTCCCGGTCACGAATATTCTCCAGCGCCTCGACCTTGGCGTCGCGCAGGTTCTTGGCCTTGGCGGCGGCGATCTCGCGCGCGTACAGCGTCTTGGCCTTGGCGATCTGCGCGCGAGCCTCGACGCAGTCGGCCGGTGCGTCGCTGAACCGGAGCAGGTCGACATAGTTCTGGATCGCCTGGCTGGATCCCGTGGCGGCCGCGAGCGCGATCCAGCGGCGAGCTTCCGGCGCGTTGGCCTCCCCGGGGCCTTTGAGCATGTAGTGGATCGACAGCCGGGCGGCGTCCTCGCGATAACCTCTCAACGTACCCGCCTGGGCCTGGGTCAGGTCTGCAGGCGACAGCAGGGCGTCGCCGTAGGGCTGTGTGGCGCTGTTCGCCGCCGCATTGACGGCGGCCACAGCCTCCTTGGCCTGTTGCTCCGGCGTCTTGGGCGAACAGGCGCCGAGCAGGAGGCCCAGCGCCGCGACGGCCGGCGCGAACCGCCCCATGGTCAGGGTTGGTCTCGGCATTGGTTTCCCTCGAACGCGGCTGAACTTGACCATGCCCAAACCTATGGCGACACCCGCGCGTTGGATATCGTCATCACGAACCCCGCTTGCGTAGGCGGTGGCGGGCGGTACCTTGGTGGCATGTCTAGTGTAGTTTCTGCGAGCCGAACCCGGACAAGTAGCGCCCGCGGCAAAGCAGCGGGGGTGGAGGGGAGGCGCGCCCCCACGACGCCTGCAAGCGCGAGACAGGCGTTGTGGGATGAGGCTCGCAAGAAGTCAGGCGAGGCTCACAAGAAGGCCGTGGAAAAGCACCTGACCGCGTTGGCCACCCGTCATAAAAACGACGGTTCACTGGCTGGCGACTAGGTCGCGTTACTCGCGCAGCTAAGAGCGAAAGCGAGGCGCTAAAAGTCCGACTTCCACCCCTTGCCGAAGTTGGGAACGTCCGCTCACGGCAACGCCGCCGAATGTCCAAACGCTCGCGCGATGCTCCCGGCGACGAACGACCCAAGTCGGACCGTTCAGAGAGGCGCTATTTGCTGCTCGCCCAAGGCGCCCGCCCCGTGACTTTGATAATCCACCAAGAGGCCAATCGGCCAATGATATGGCCGATACCCAGCACGCCGACGAGGAGTAGCGCGCTGATCCAGAGGGGAAACCAAGCTGCCCTGATGGTGGGGTCGTGCAAGCTCATCCAGCTGTTCCCTACGATGATGAGGACACCGAAGAACCGCCACAGGTAAGAAAATACGAGCCCGTAGTAGGCTAGGCCGGAATAATACACACGTCGCCACCCCGTAGGCCTGCCGTTCGATCGAGGACGCCGCCAAGCGCGCTCTATCTCTTCCATCGTAGGATCATCGGGATCGGCGGCGGCCATCTACAATCTCGCACCTTAGGTCTTGGTGAAGCTACGACGCCTAATGTCCGCCCACCATCTGTGGACGCCCCCTTCAGCGCAAGACGGATTTGAAGCTTTGACGCTCGATCGGATGCTGCCATCTGTCCGGCCTGTTGTGCGCCCTTCAGCGCTGGCCTGTATGGAAGTTCGCGGATCAGGTCCAAATCACCCATAGCGTGCTCAAGAGAGGCACGGTGGTAAGCCCTGGTTTTCCCGATCCCGTCTCACCGACTGTGCGCCATACCCTCCGTCGTCCGACTACGCTTCGACGCCTCTGGAGCCGGCGGCTGTTAGGCCGTCAGCGCCGGAGCCCTGTAGACGCCGCCTCTAGCCAGGAGCGCCCAAATGATCCTCGCGGTCTTGTTGGCCAAGGCCACAGCCACGAGCATTCGCGGCTTGCGGGCCAGCATCTGCGCCAGCCATGATCCAGGCGGCGCGCCACGGATGAGCGCCTGCTTGATCACGGCGCTGGCGCCGATCACCAGCAATCGTCGCAAGGTTCGCTCGCCCGCCTTGGTGATCTGGCCCAGCTTCTGTTTGCCGCCGCTCGATCGTTGGACAGGCGTTAGGCCCAACCAGGCCGAGAAGTCCCGCCCGCAGCGGAAGGACTCTGCTCCCGGGGCCAGGGCGACCATGGCCGAGGCCGTGACAGGTCCAATGCCTGGGATCGTCATCAGCCGCCGAGCGACAAGATCCTCCTTGGCGCGACGGGCGATCTCGGCATCGAGGCTGGCGATCTCCGTCTCCAGCGCGGCCAGCATCCGCACCATGACTTGCAGGCTAACGCGGGCAGCCGGCGGCAGTTGGCTCGCGGGATCCTCGATCTCGGCAACCAGGCGCTGGACGTACATCACCCCCTTTGGGGCGACATACCCGAACTCGGCCAGATGGCCGCGCAGGCCGTTCATGATCTGCGTGCGCTGGCGCACCAGCAGATCCCGGGCGCGGAACACCACCCCGCTGGCCTGTTGCTCGCGGCTCTTCACGGGCACGAAGCGCATCGTCGGCCGCTGGGCCGCCTCGCAGATGGCCTCCGCATCGGCCTCGTCGTTCTTCTGCCGCTTCACGAAGGGCTTCACGTAGGCCGGCGGGATCAATTTGACCGTATGGCCGAGCGCCTCCAGCTCACGGCCCCAGTGATGGGCTCCGGCGCAGGCCTCCATGGCGACCAAGCAGCGAGGCTGCCCGGCGAAAAACGCCAGCAGCCGGCCTCGCCCAAGCTTCTTCCGGAATATAACCGTGCCGGCTGCATCGGCTCCGTGGGCCTGGAATACTGACTTCGCGATATCCAGCCCGATGATGGTAAGCTCGCCCATGGGCGCCTCCCTCGAGTGAAGTTCAACACACCTCACTCTGGCACGTAGATGCCGTCGGGGGGCGTCCACCCCATCACCCTTCTCGGATGTTGCGAACGTCCGCTCCTCGGACTTGTTCTGAGGACCCCTGCTTCCACCGCGAAGAAGGACGATCCGAGAGGCGGTGAGGTCGCGGCCTCCCGTCGATCGACAGCGCGGCTGGACGAGGGGGCCTCGGACAAGTCCGAAGATGACGGGATTGGGGGCGAGCGGGGGATGGAAATCCCTCACGCCCGCGCCAGCCCCGCCCTTTCCGGCAGAGTCTCCGGCGTGCGCACGTCCCAGGCCAGGCCCAGCCGCTCCAGCAGGCGGATGAACGCGAAGCCCCAGTCCGCCTGGCCCGGATACAGCCCCAGCTTCGCCGAGCCCGGCCAGGCGTGGTGGTTGTTGTGCCAGGCCTCGCCCATGGTCGGGATCGCCGCCCAGGGCACGTCGTGGGCCTGGACGCCCGAGGTCTCGACCAGCCACCGCTGCGGTCCCGTCCGGTGGGCCAGGCGGCCGACGTACCAGTGGCCGGTCACCGACACGCAGACCCGCGCGCAGACGCCCCACAGCAGCCACGGCCAGCCGCCGCCCACGAACAGCACGATCGCCACCGGCAGCTGCTGCAGCATCCAGGTGCGCTCGAGGAAGCGATAGAACCGGTCGCCGGCGATCCGTTCCGGAAGGGCGACGCGCGGCGGCGAGGCCAGCACCAGCCGGCCGTGCAGGTTCCAGGCATAGTCGGTCCAGAAACCGGCCCGGTTGGACAGGTAGGGATGGCAGGCGGGCTGGCGCTGGCCCCAGTCGCGCAGGTCGTGGCCCTCGATCATCGCCAGCGGCCCGCTCATGCCCACCAGCGTGCCGAGGTACATCATCAGGTGGTCCAGCCATAGCGGGCTCTGGAAGCTGCCGTGGATCAGCCGCCGATGGAAGCCGACCGAGTGCCCGACCAGCAGGGTGGCGCCGGTCAGGGCGACGAACACCAGCAGGCCGCTCCAGCTAAAGAAGAACGGCGCGGCCAGGGCCCCGGCCAGCATGACGCCCTGCCACAGCGAGGTCGCCGGCGCCCAGACCACGCGGCCCGTCACGGCGTCGCCGCCGGCGTCCTCAAGGATCGAGTGCACGGCGTAGGGATCGTCGTGGGCGTGGGTCATCGCGCGCCTTCCGTCTCCAGCCGCCGCGCCAGCCGGGCGACGTCGCCGCGCGTCGACAGCCACATCAGGACTTCCGTGCTGGCGGTGATCGCCGCGTCGAACAGCCCGCTCAGCGGCGCGCGGCGGTCGCCGCGCAGCCTCACCGCGTGCTGGTAGTGCTCGGCCTCGTCGGCCGCCACCGACTCGATCAGCGCGGCGAGCTCGGGATCGTGGTCGCGGACGAAGGCCAGCTGGACCGACAGATGCTGATGGACGCCGCGCTCGACGACTTCGGTGCACAGATAGATCGCCCGCGCCCCGAACACCGCCGTGGCCGCGCCCATCGCCGCCGCTCCGATCGTCCAGATCCAGGGCAGCCGGCAGGCCTTGGCCCCGCGCGAGGGCATCAGCGCCCGAAAGCGCCGGGCGTGGTCGGCCTCGTGGTCGCGGGTCAGTTCCAGGAACGGGACCACCTCGGGGCATCGCCAGCGCGCCACCGCCAATTGGGTCTGGTACATCGCCACCCCGCCGCGCTCGCCGGCGTCGTTGACGCGCAGGATGCGGCGGATGATGCGGGCGGGGTCCTGTTGCTCGGTGAGGTTCATGACCTGGGCTCCGGGCGATAGGCGTGGACGACCACGATCCCGCCGACGACCGCGCCCATGGCGGCCAGGATCGCGTCGAGGACCAGTCCGTCCCTGAGGGTCTGGGTCGGGGAGATCGACGGCCAAGCGATCCAGACGCTCCAGGCGGCGCAGGCCGCCGGGGCCAGGACGGATCCAAGCGCGGCGGCGGCCCAGCGCGATCGCATGCCCAGCCGGTGCAGCGTCCACCAGCCCGGCGCCCCTACGACCATCAGACCCATGAACCAGACGAAGAAGGCGACGACGAACGCGGCGAGCATCGAGAAAATCAGCGGGACGAGCAGCGACGGGACGCCTTCGGTGGGGTGGGGCGAGCCGAGTTGCAGGCCCACCAGCATCGCCCCGACGCCGAGGCTGACCAGACCCGCGCCCCAGGTCGCGCCGAGGGCCAGGCTGGACAGCGCGCGGCCGAACGTCGGCGCCGGCGGAGGCAGATTGTCGGAGGCTTGGGTCATGCGGGTCGGGTCCCGGTTCTGTGTAAGCTATTCCTTAAATATCTCATCGCCTATTTGCAAGCGGTTAGCGAAGCGCTTAAATACCAAGGCATGCAACGCGTGTTCGAAGCCCTCTCCTCGACGGTCCGCCGGAAGATCCTGGCCTATCTGGCCCATGCCGAACTGACGGCGGGGGACATCGCCTCGCGGTTCTCGATCTCCAAGCCGGCGGTGTCGCAGCACCTGTCGATCTTGGAGGCGGCGGGCCTGGTGCGCAGCGAGAAGCGCGGCCAGTTCGTGCACTACAGCCTGGTGCGCGACAGCCTGGTCAACACGCTGAACGACTTCGTCCAGGAGGTCTGCCCGGTGTCCAAGCCGCTGAAGGCCGAGAGCGCGCGGCTCAAGGACGAGCGGGACTAGGCCTCACAGCCGCCCGCGTCGGCCGCCCTTGAGCTTGTCGAGCGCCCGGCGGGCGTGTTCGGCCTGGGCGGCGAGGGGGGCGGCCATGACCCCCAGGTCCGTCCCGCCCTGGACGGCGGCCAGGCCGGCGGCGAGGACGTCCACGGGCGGCTTGCGGGCGGTCGGGATCATCTGCGCCACCTTGCGGGCCATGGCGGCCAGGTCGCCGATGGCCTTGGCCTTGTCGCGGGCGCGCCGGATCTCGGCGAGATCCTGGCTGTGCTCGAGGATCGCCCAGGCGGCGTCGAGCGCGGCCATGAGCTTGGCTTGCAGGGCCTGGGACCAGGCAAGCGACGGGGCGGGGGTGTGGGTCTGGGTCATGCCTCACAGTGTGCGGCCGTCCCGAAGGGTGGGGATAGGAAACCTGCGTTTTCGTGTAGGGCGTTGATTTCGTCGAGAGCGGGTCCGGATTTCGCGGGGATAGAGGGGACGGGGACACGCCCTTGCGGCGTGTCCCCCGAAGAAGGCCGAGGCGGCTCTCGTCCCTGGGTCTCCGTGCGGCGTTTGGGGACACGCCGCGAGGGCGTGTCCCCGGTGGGAACCCGCACCCCCTGTGGATAACTTTCGCCGCTATCCCGCCGGCAGGGCGTCTAGCAGGTGGCAGGACTTGGCCGGCGTGACGTTCTCCAGCCCGATGACGTCCAGCCCGTTGCCGTCCTCGCCCTGGACCTCGACATATTCGCCGATCACCTCGGCATAGACCGGGGCCTTCAGGGTCTTCAGGCGCTCGCGCAGCTTGGCGACCGGCTTGTCCGCCTCGCCCTCGCCCTCGCGATCGCGCAGCACGTAGCGGTTCTGGGCCAGGTCGCAGCGGGTCAGGATCACCTGGTCCTTCTGGACGTCGACCGTGCCGATATAGAGGTCCTGGGCGGCGGCGGGCGCTGCGGCGGCGGCCACCGCCAGGGCGCACAGGGCGACGAGGGCCGGCTTACTGGCCATTTTCGATCATCTCGAAGGTGTAGCTGCAGCCGGCCAGCACCTTGCCCGGATGCGAGGTGGCGGTGGAGACGTTGAGGGTGACGCGGGTCTTGTAGGTGAAGCCGCCGGCCTGGCCCTTGTCGGTGGTGGCCGAGATCTCGCGCTCGCCCAGGAACTTGGTCGGCAGGTCGATCGCCGGCTGGATCTCCAACTGCTTGGCCAGGGGATGAGGGTCGGCCTCGTCGAGCACGGCGATCGGGCCGGAGCTGTTGAAGACGATGTGGCGGGTCTGGCGGCCGAACACCGTGATCGGCGTCTTCAGCGCATAGGCCTTGAGCAGGAAGTTGCTGGTCTTTTCCTCGGTGAGCCCGAAATGGGCCCGGGCCTGCGCCGCCTCGTCCCCGACCAGCCAGAAGGCCAGGGCGTTGTACGACGGCACGTCGTAGGTTCGGCATTCGATCATCTTGGCCAGGTCCAGCGTGGCCGGATCGATCCCGTCGGCGGCCTCCTGGGCCAAGGCCGCGACCGGCGCGAAACAGGCCGCGCCGATCAGCGCGACGCGGAACAGTCTTCTCATCAGGAACCCCAACCCATGCAACTTGGCAGTGAATACGCCCCGATACGGTGAAGGTTCCCAGGTCGGGACGGGAATGTCGCGCCAGGCAGGTGGGGGCAAGTGCGCGCATGGGCCCCAAGGCGCCTACCCCCGCCCCCCGACTCCCCGCTAGAACCTTCCCATGACCCAAGCTACCCACCGCGGCCGCGTGCTCGTCCTCGCCGGATCGGATTCCGGCGGCGGGGCCGGGATCCAGGCCGACATCAAGACCATCACCGCCCTGGGCGGCTACGCGGCCACGGCGATCACCGCCGTCACGGTGCAGAACACCCTGGGCGTCAGCGCCGTGCATCCGATCCCGCTGGAGATCGTCGAGGCCCAGGCCCGCGCCGTGCTCGACGACATCGGGGCCGACGCCTTCAAGACGGGGATGCTGGGCGACGCCGCCACGGTCGAGGTGGTGGCCCGGGTGCTGGACAGCGCCAGGGGCGTACCGGCCGTCATCGACCCGGTGATGGTCGCCAAGGGCGGGGCTTCGCTGCTGGCCGATCAAGCGGTCGGGGCGCTGAAGAGCCTGCTGGTCCCGCGCGCCGCCCTGCTGACCCCCAACGCCCCCGAGGCCGCGGCCCTGACCGGCCTGGCGGTCGAGACCACCGACGACCTGCGCCGGGCCGGCGAGGCCCTGCTGGCGCTGGGCGCCCATGCGGTGCTGATGAAGGGCGGACATGTGCTCAATGGCGAAGGGGGGGGCGAGAGGGTCATCGACCTGCTGATCACCCGCCAGGGCGAGACGGCGTTCGAGGGCGAGCGGATCGACACCCGCCACACCCACGGCACCGGCTGCACCCTGGCCAGCGCCTGCGCCGTCGGCCTGGCCCAGGGCCTGTCCCTGACCGAGTCCGTGGCCCGGGCCTGGAACTATGTCCACGAGGCCATGCTGCGCGCGCCGGGGTTCGGGGCGGGGCATGGGCCGCTGGACCACGGCTGGCTGCTCCGCGGGGAAGGGGGGCGCCGATGAGCTCGCTGGAAGCCCGCCTCGCCGACATCCTCCGCGCCACGCCCACCACCTTGCAGGTGCTGCGCACGGTCCGCGACCTGGACCTGCCCGACGGCATGGTGTTCTCCGGCGCCGTCTACCAGCCGGTCTGGAACCACCTGACCGGCCGGGCGCCCGACTACGGGATCAAGGACTACGACGTGGCCTATCACGACGCGTCCGACATCTCGTACGAGGCCGAGGATGTGGTGATCCGGCGGGTGGCGGCGGCGTTCGAGCCGCCGCTGCGCGATCTGGTCGAGGTGCGCAACCAGGCCCGCGTGCACCTTTGGTTCGAAAAGAAGTTCGGGGCGGACGAGCCCTATCCGCCTCTGGAGTCCAGCGCCGCGGCCCTGGAGCGCTTCGTGGCCACGGCCTTCTGCGTGGGCGTGCGGATGGAGGCGGACGACAGCCTCTCGGTGTTCGCTCCGTTCGGGTTGGACGACCTGTTCGCCCTGCGCCTGCGGCCCAATCCCCTGCGGGTGAAAGGGGCCGGCGGCTGGGCGCGCACCACCGGCTCGGCCAAGGCGCGGTGGCCAGAGATCACGGTGGAGGGGGATTAGGGTTACACCGTCATCCCGGGCCTCGTGCCCGGGAACCCTCTATCCGCCGCAAGCGCGGAGGGGTGGCGCGCTGGCGCGCCATGGCGCCTCACCGTCGGCTGGACCAGGGGTCCCGGGCACAAGGCCCGGGATGACGAACGTCTTGAATGCGCGCGGCAAAACATTGTCACCCATGACAATGTTGCCTTTGATCCCGTGACGCCTTGCTCCTACGACCGCGAAAGCCGTCATTTCCGGGAGCCCCGCCATGCGCCAGTGGACCATCGACGCCTTCGCCTCGGGCCCCTTCAAGGGCAATCCGGCCTGCGTGGTCGAGCCGTTCGAGCAGTGGCCCGACACCGCCTGGATGCAGGCCCTGGCCGCCGAGAACAACCAGGCCGAGACCGCCTTCCTGCTGAAGACAGCCGACCCGGCGCGGTTCGGCCTGCGCTGGTTCACCCCGACGGTCGAGGCGCCGATCTGCGGCCACGCCACCCTGGCCAGCGCCCATGCGCTGTTCGAGGAGATGGGCGTGGACGCGCCGCTGCTGGCCTTCGACACCCTGGCGGGCGAACTGACCGTGCGCCGCGTCGACGGGGTGTTCGGCGGGGCGGGGCTGGAGATGGACTTCCCGGCCGATCCGCCGCGCCGGGTCGAGGCCGGGCCCGAACTGGCCCAGGCGCTGGGCGTCATGCCGTTGGAGGTCTGGGCGGGCCAATACCTGCTGGCCGTGGTCGCCGACGAGGCGACGGTGCGGGGGCTGGCGCCGGACCTGTCGCGGCTGGCGGCGGTCGGCGCGGGCCTGGCCGCGGGCGGGCCGGGCCAGGTGATCGTCGCCGCCCTGGCCGACCCGGGCCGCGACTACGCGGTGGTCAGCCGGTTCTTCGCGCCCAGCTGCGGCATTCCCGAGGACCCGACCACGGGCTCGGCCCACTGCATCCTGACGCCGCTCTACGCCGACAAGCTGGGCGTGGCGTCCTTGCGGTTCCACCAGGCCTATCCGGGGCGGGGCGGCGACCTGGACTGCGAAAACCGCGGCGCGCGCGTTCTCCTGCGCGGCCGCGGCTTCACGATGGTGGAGAGCCGGCTGCGGGTGGCGCCGGCCCTCGTCTAGGCCTAGTAGCGACGGCCGTCGCGATAGTCGCGACCGTCGCGATAGTCGCGGTCATGGCGCTCGTAGCGGATCTGGGCGCTGATGCGGTCGTAACGGCGATCCAGGTCCTCGCGCTCCCAGCCGCTCAGGCCGCCGCGACGATAACGGGACTCCAGGCGGGCGGTTTCGCGCAGCTCGCCCTTCAGGCGCCAGGCCTCGTTGCGGGTCAGGCCGCCGCTGCGGATGCCGCGGTCGATGCGCTCGTCCAGGCGGGCGACGCGGTCGCCGCCGACGTCCTGGTTGTAGCCGCGGTCATAACCGCGATCGGGGCCGCGGTCGTAGCCGTAGGCCTGGGCCGAAGCGACGGCGGGGACGGCGGCGGCGATGGCCGAGACCGCGGCGATCGAAAGCAGAATCTTTTTCATCGTACGGTTCCTCTTGAAGATGTCCGGCGCCGAGGAGGCGACGTTGGACACAAGAGACCACACGGCGGCTGAAGCGGTCCTGAGCCGCTCGTTATGTTGCGTTCAGGTAGGTGAACCAGCCAAACATCCGCTCATCCCGGCGAACGCCGGGACCCAGATGGAATGATGGTGTGGATGACGCCAAGAGCGCGGAGCTCTTCCAGGCCGCCGCGCAGCTATGGGATCTGGGTCCCGGCATTCGCCGGGATGAGCGGCTTTTTCAGGCCGCCGCGACCTTGGAGCCTTCGCGCCGGGCCGCGGCCACGGCGGTCTCGATGGCGTCATAGAGCTTGGTCACTTCGATCGGCTTGGCGACGTGGCCGTCCATGCCCGCGGCCATGTAGCCCTCGACCTGGTGGACCAGGGCGTTGGCGGTCACGGCGACGATCGGGATGCGCTTGCGGCCTTCGCCGACCTCCAGCGCACGGATGGTGCGGGCCGCCTCGACGCCGTCCATCACCGGCATGTGGATGTCCATCAGCACGATGTCGTAGGCGCCGCGCTTCCAGGCCTCGACGCAGGCCGCGCCGTCGGCCACCAGCTCGACCTCGGCGCCCAGCGGGGCCAGGACGGCGGCGATGACCTTCTGGTTGGTCGGATTGTCGTCGGCGGCCAGCACCCGCAGGCGACGCTCGGACTCGATCGGCGGCGGCGGGGCGGCTTCCGTCGGCGCGGGGGCGGCGGCCTCGCCGCGCGGCATGGTCACCACGACGGTGAAGGTCGAACCCTGGCCCTCGCGGCTCTGCACATGCACGCCGCCGCCCATCAGGGTGGCCAGTTCGTTGCAGATCGACAGGCCCAGGCCCGAGCCGCCGAACCGGCGGGTGGTCGAGCTGTCGGCCTGGACGAACTTATCGAACAGGCGCGGCAGGGTCTCGGCGTCGATGCCGATGCCGGTGTCGACCACGTCGACGCGCAGGCCCGCGCCGTCGTCCGACGAGGCGAATCGCACCGAAACGCTGCCCTCCAGCGTGAACTTCAGGGCGTTGGAGACCAGGTTGCCCAGGATCTGGCGCAGGCGGTCGACGTCGCCGCGCCACGAGCCCAGGGCTTCGGGCGCCACGAACACGCCGAAGTCCAGGTTCTTGGCCCGCGCCTGGGTGGCGTAGGATTCGCGGATCGACAGGGCCAGGCTGGCCAGGTCGAAGTCGCGCTCGACCAGGTCCAGGCGGCCAGCCTCGATCTTCGACAGGTCCAGCACGTCGTTGAGCACCGACAGCAGCAGGCTTCCCGACTCGCGGATCACCGACAGGCGCTCGCGCTGGGCGGCGCTGAGCTCGCCCATGGCCATCACCTCGGTCATGGCCAGCACGCCGTTCAGCGGCGTGCGGATCTCGTGGCTCATATTGGCCAGGAAGTGTGACTTCAGGACGTTGGCGGCGTTGGCGTCGTCGCGCGCCTTGACCAGTTCGGCCATGGCCCCGCGCAGGTCGTGGTCGTTGATCTCCAGCCGCGAGACCAGATGGTTGAAGCTGGAGGTCAGGCTGTGGAAGACGTCGTCGTCGGCGGACTCCTCCACCGGCTTGAAGCGACCGTCGGCGGCGACCTCGCGCATGGCCCTGGACAGGCGCTCCATCGGCTTGGTCATGCGCCGGGCCAGGCCGTTGGCCAGCAGGATCGCCAGGCCGGCCGAGCCGAAGAACAGGGTGCCGGTCAGGGCCAGGTCGCGGGCCATGATGTCGGTCAGGCTGGGGCGGCGGGCCGACAGGGACAGGGCGCCGACCTGCCGCGAGCCTAGCCTGATCGGGCGGACCAGGGTGTCGACCTCGGCGTCCTGCGAAGCGCCGACCTGGGCGACCACCTGGCCCTGCATGTCGGTCAGGCGCACGGACGCCACGCCGGGCGCCTTGGCCACGGCCTCGAGGGCGCGATAGGCGCCGACGGTGTTGTGATCGGCCAGGGGCGCGGCGGCGCCGGCCGCCACCATCTGGGCCAGGATCGCGTGATTAGCCTGGGATTCCTGGCGGGCGACGCTCCACTGCTGAAGCATGAAGCACACGCACGCGGCCAGCAGCGCGACCACCGTGGTGGTCAGCGCGACGCTGGCGATTCGCGCCTGCAACGGCGCGTGCGGCGTGCCTTCAGGGCGGCGGCTTTGGTCGGTCATGACCCGTCCAGGTGGATTTCGGCCGTTATTGTCGCGCGATCTTCCTAACGGTTCACTTCCGCCCAGGCCCCCGGCCGCGACAAACTAACGCTAGCGGTTGTTTTTCTTTCCGCTCTCTTAACATCTGGTTTACCTTCTCCCTTAGGTTTTTGTTAAGGGAGATGGGTGTGGAAAAGGCTTTCGTTGCTCAACGTGTCGCCAACAAGCTGTTCGCCACCGAGTCGGCTATCGACGCCGCGATGGTGGAAACCATGGAAATGACGGCGGAGCTGATCCAGGCTCGTAAGGACCTGGAGCTGTCGTCGGTCGTCGCCAACGGCGCCACGGCCAAGCTGGCCGATGCGGTCGCCGCCCTGGCCGCCGCCCGCACCGCGGTCGTCGAAGCCCACGCTGAACTGGACGAAGTCCGTCTGCGCATCGGTATCCGCACCAAGCTGATCGGCGTGATCAGCAAGCCGGCGGGCTCGGCTCAGACCGATCTGCGCGTCGCCGTCTAAGTTACATTGCAAATAGTTTAATACCTTGGGCCCCTAATCTAGGTTAGAGGCCCAAGGTATGCATCTCGATTTCCTGCTCATTTTTGGTTGGACATTGATTCTAGGCGTCAGCCTTTTGGCTTGGCGCCTGGGCGGGCGAGTCGAGCGGCAAGTGGCCTTGCTGGTGGTGGTCATGTCTCTGGCCATTACCTTGATCGGCCTGATACCGGACAAGGCGATCCAGAAGCCCAGCTATTTCCTGGTCGACGGCCTGTTCGGCGCCGGGCTGATGGTGATGGCGATGCGGTACACCACCGCCTGGCTGGGGGTCGCCGTTCTCCTGCAGGCCGCGCAATTCAGTCTTCACGCCTATTATCTGGTGGGCGGCAAGATGTACGACACCTTCTACGCCATGGTGAACAACCTGGTCAGCCTGGGCGTGCTGGTGTGCCTGACCGCCGGATGCCTGCTGGCCTGGCGCAAGCGGCGACGCGCCGGCGAAAACTGACCGCCGCAAAATAATTGCCGGCCGCGGACGATTCGTTCGTTCCGCCGCAAAATCTCTCCTTGCCATCGCCGTCGAAAAAGAGTTTGTCGCCGGCGGGCCACATCCCCCCAACGGGATGCAGTCCATCTGTAAGGATGGGAGACATCGATATGACGACCCTCGCCAAGCCGGCGATCCGCCCGGCTCGCCCCGAGTTCTCTTCCGGCCCCTGCGCCAAGCGCCCAGGCTGGACCCCCGAAAATCTCAGAAACGCCGTGCTGGGCCGGTCGCACCGCTCCAAGCTGGGCAAGGGCCGCCTGAAGGCCGCCATCGACCAGACGCGGCAAGTGCTGGAAGTCCCCGCCGACTTCCTGATCGGCATCGTCGCCGGCTCGGACACCGGCGCCGTCGAGATGGCGATGTGGTCGATGCTGGGCGCCCGCCCGGTCCAACTGCTGGCCTTCGAGTCCTTCGGCAAGGACTGGGTCACCGACGTCACCAAGCAACTGAAGCTGCCGAACGTCGAGGTGCTCGACGCGCCCTACGGCCAGCTGCCCGACACGTCCAAGGTCGATCCGGCCAAGGACCTGGTCTTCACCTGGAACGGCACCACCTCGGGCGTCCGCGTTCCGAACGCCGACTTCATCTCGGCCGACCGTGAAGGCATCACCATCTGCGACGCCACCAGCGCCGCCTTCGCCCAGGACCTGGACTGGACCAAGCTGGATGTCGTGACCTTCTCCTGGCAGAAGGCCCTGGGCGGCGAGGGCGCGCACGGGATCCTGATCCTGTCGCCGCGCGCCGTGGCCCGCCTCGAGAGCTACACCCCCGCCTGGCCGATGCCGAAGCTGTTCCGCATGACCAAGGGCGGCAAGATCGCCGCCGACATCTTCGAGGGCGCGACCATCAACACGCCGTCGATGCTGTGCGTCGAAGATGCCCTGGACGCCCTGAAGTGGGCCGCCTCGATCGGCGGCCTGGAAGCCATGCAGGCTCGCGCCGACCAGAACCTGGCCGTGCTGGCCGACTGGGTCGCCCGCACCCCGTGGGTCGAGTTCCTGGCCGCCACGCCGGAGATCCGCTCCAACACCTCGGTGTGCCTGAAGGTCGTCGATCCCACGATCGCCGCCCTGCCGGACGACGCCCAGGCCGACTTCGCCAAGAAGCTGGCCAGCCTGCTCGAGAAGGAGGGCGCGGCGCTCGACATCGGCGGCTATCGCGACGCCCCGGCCGGCCTGCGCATCTGGTGCGGCGCCACGGTGGAGGCTTCGGACCTCGAGGCCCTGACGCCCTGGCTCGACTGGGCGTTCGCCACCGTCTCGGCCGAACTGGCCGCCGCTTAAGCGTCTCCCACTTCGCGGCTGAAATCCTCGTCCTTCGACAAGCTCAGGATGAGGATTCCGGACTGCCGCATTTCAGTAGCCCTCATCCTGAGCTTGTCGAAGGACGAGGGCGCGCACCGAATTCTCCGTAAGGAATCCCCCACATGACCGCTCCCCGCGTCCTCATCGCCGACAAGCTCAGCCCCGCCGCCGTCGACATCTTCAAGAACCGCGGCGTCGACTTCGACATCAAGGTCGGCCTGTCGAAAGACGAACTGATCGCCGTGATCGGCGACTATGACGGCATCGCCATCCGCTCGGGCGCCAAGCTCGACAAGGACGTGATCGCCGCCGCCCACAAGCTGCAGGTCATCGCCCGGGCCGGCATCGGCGTCGACAATGTCGACATCCCCGCCGCCACGGCCAAGGGCGTGGTGGTGATGAACACCCCGTTCGGCAACTCGATCACCACGGCCGAGCACGCCATCGCCATGATGTTCGCCCTGGCCCGCCAGCTGCCGGCCGCCGACGCCAGCACCCAGGCCGGCAAGTGGGAAAAGAACCGCTTCATGGGCGTGGAGCTGTACGCCAAGACCCTGGGCCTGATCGGGGCCGGCAACATCGGCGGCATCGTCGCCGACCGGGCTCTGGGCCTGAAGATGAAGGTCGTGGCCTACGACCCCTTCCTCTCGCCCGAGCGCGCCATCGAGATGGGCGTCGAGAAGGTCGAGCTGGAAGACCTGCTGGCCCGCGCCGACGTCATCACCCTGCACACCCCGCTGACCGACAAGACCCGCAACATCCTGTCGGCCGAGAACCTGGCCAAGACCAAGAAGGGCGTGCTGATCGTCAACTGCGCCCGCGGCGGCCTGGTCGACGAGGTGGCCCTGCGCAAGCTGCTGGACGACGGCCATGTCGGCGGCGCGGCCTTCGACGTGTTCGTCACCGAGCCGGCCAAGGAAAACCCGCTGTTCGGTTCGGACAAGGTCGTGGCCACCCCGCACCTGGGCGCCAGCACCAGCGAGGCCCAGGAGAACGTGGCCCTGCAGGTGGCCGAACAGGTCAGCGACTACCTGCTGACCGGCGCGGTCACCAACGCGCTGAACAGCCCCTCGATCACCGCGGAAGAAGCCCCCAAGCTGAAGCCGTTCGTGGCCCTGGCCGAGAAGATCGGCGCCCTGGCCGGCCAGATGGTCGACTTCGGCATCTCCGCCATCGACATCGCCTTCGAGGGCGAGGTCTCCAAGCTGAATGTCAAGCCGATGACCTCGGCCGCCCTGGCCGGGATCCTCAAGCCGATGCTGGCCGAGATCAACATGGTCTCCGCCCCGGCCGTGGCCAAGGAGCGCGGCATCACCGTCTCCGAGAGCCGCCAGGAGGTCAGCCCCACCTATGATAGCCTGATGCGCATCACCATCACCACCGAGAAGGGCAAGCGCGCCTTCGCCGGCACGGTGATCGCCGGCGCGCCGCGCATCGTCGAGGTCAAGGGCATGGAGCTGGACGCGGGCTTCTCGCCGGCCATGCTGTACATCAACAACCTGGACAAGCCGGGCTTCATCGGCGCCCTGGGCATGCTGCTGGGCGAGGCGGGCGTCAACATCGCCACCTTCAACCTGGGCCGTGTCTCGGCCGACGCGGACGCCATCGCCCTGGTCGGCGTCGACCAGGCTCCGGACGAGGCCCTGCTGGCCAAGATCCAGGCCCTGCCGCACGTCAAGGAAGCCCGCGCCCTGACGTTCTAGGGGACTCCGATCCTTCTCCCCTTGCGGGAGAAGGTGGCCTGCGTAGCAGGTCGGATGAGCAACCATGTTGATCAGGCGTGGCGAACCCAGGGCTGCTGTCGCTTGAGGACGAGGTTTGCGGCTTCGACGAGTTTTCGCATGACGGCGACGATGGCGACCTTGGGCGGTTTGCCGGCGGCCAGGAGGCGATCGGCGAAGATCTTGAAGGCGGCATCGAAGCGCTTGGCGGCGATGGCGGCCAGATAGAGCATGCGGCGAGGTCGGCTTCGACCGCCGCCGATGAAGCTCTGGCCCTTCCATTGGCCCGACTGGCGGTCGAAGGGAGCCACGCCCAGCAGGCTGGCGGGCTGGCCGCGCTTGAGGGCGCCCAGCTCGGGCATGCGGATCACCAGGCTGGCGGCCACCAGCGGCCCGACACCTGGCAGAGACCGCAGCAGCGTCCAGCGGGCCAGAAGGTCGGGCCAGGCCTTGAGCGCGGCCAGGATCTCGCGCGCCAGCCGGGCCTTCAGCCGCGCCAGGCTCTGGATCTGCTCGCCCAGGCTGGCGGCCAGATCGGGCAGGGTCACATGCTCCATGAAGGTCTTCAGCTGGGCGGCCTGGTCGCTGATCTGCTCGTAGGCCGTCAGGCGTTCGGCCAGATGGGCCAGGCGCGGGTCCTGGGCCGCCCGCACCGTGTCCACCTGCGCCGTCGCCGCCGCGATCAGCGCCGCATCCAGCCGGTCGGTCTTGGCCCGCCGCCGCTTGAGGCGCGCGAACAGCTTCACCTCCAGCGGCTGGTGCACCACCACCTCCAGCCCCGCCGCCTCAAGTCTGGCCCGCACGCCGCGCTCGTAGCCCGCCGTCGCCTCCAGCCCCACGCGTCTGACGCCGCGTTCCGCCAGCCAGGCGATCAGCCCTTCCCAGCCCGCTGCGTCGTTGGCCACCCGATGCTGCTCGGCCCTGCCGAGCACGGCCGCATCCAACTGGCGCTTGCCCACATCGATCCCGGCGATCGTTGTGCTAGACTTGTTCCTATCCATCGATCCCATCCTTGTGGCTCCGGACCCATACGTCCCTGCAACCATCCGGGTCATGGATATGCCAGCGGCGACCAGGCTCACCCGCAGCGCCAAAACGCTCAGGGGTTATCGGTCCCTCCGCCGGCGGTCCGCCTGGTGCTGAGAACACCAGGCGGACGTCCCGGAAGACACCAGCAGCTTACCGCTTCTCCAACAGACAAGGGGTTTCTCAGACGTTCGAAGCCGCGTCCGGTCGAAAGGCTGGGCGCGGCTTTCGCGTTCATCGACCCCTCATCCGTCGGCTTCGCCGACACCTTCTCCCGCAAGGGGAGAAGGAAGAGAGCGTGCAGATCCGGTGCAATCGACGAGGCGATCCGGCCAAGACTCTGTCCGGCCATTTTCAAGCCTCACCGGACCGGCTAGGTGCGGACGGTCCCAGCCAGGAGCTTCGATGTCCCTCCGCGCCCGCAAGATCAACCGCCTGGTCTTCATCGTCTTCCTGGCCGCCGCGGCCTTCGCCCTGGCCAAGGCCCTGCTGCCCGACGACGACAGCATCGGCCTGATCCCCTGGGACAAGGCCAAGCACTTCCTGGTCTTCTACGTGCTCAGCATCCTGGCCAGCCTGGCCCTGCCGCAGAGCCGGCTGCACCGCATCGGCCTGGTGATCCTGGCGTTCGGCGGGGCGATCGAGATCCTGCAGGCCTTCGTCGGCCGTGACGCCTCGTGGTTCGACCTGTTCGCCGACGCCTGCGGCATCAGCGCGGCGTTCGGACCGATGCTGGTCAGCCAGTGGTGGCGGGCCAAGCCGCGGTTCTAGGCCGGTCCTCGTTCCGCCCCTTCGGCGCGTCATTCCAGCGCATCCCTGAATCGCGACCCGGCTCCGCTTGACTCTCCATGCCCGGAGGATCAGAACAAAAGTGGAACATCGGAGATGCAGGGATGCCCGGGGCGAAGCCCGCCCTCTCGGCTTTGAGAGCCCAGATCGCCGCCCTGGAGGCGGGGACTCGGACTCCGCCTCCCGTCCTGCCGTTCGGGGATCCGCGCATCGACGGCTGCTTTCCGGCCGGCGGCCTGCCGCGCGGCGGCTGGCACGAGGTGGGCGGGGCCGGACTGGAGGAAGAGACCGGCGCCGCGCCCGCGAGCTTTTCCGCCTTGCTCTTGCGGCCGTTGGCCGCGCGGGGCGCGGTGGTGTGGGTGATGCGGCGCGCCGACCTGCACGCGCCGGGCCTGGTCGGGCTGGGCTTTCCCACCGGCCGGCTGATCCAGGTCAAGGCCCGCGACGAGGCCGAGGTGCTGTCGGTGCTGGAGGACGCCCTGGCCACGGTCGGCGTCGCCGCGGCGATCGGCGAGGCGCAGAGTCCCGACCTCAAGGCCGGCCGTCGCCTGCAGTTGGCTTGCGAACGGCGCGGCGCGACCGGGGTGCTGCTGCGACGACGGCCCTATGGCGGCCCGGCCGGCAAGGTTCGCGAGGTCTCCGGCGCGGCCGCCCAGACCCGCTGGCGCATCGCCGCCGCGCCCAGCCAGCCGCCGCCGGGCGACCCGGGCCTGGGCCCGCCGCGCTGGCGGGTCGAACTCGAACGCTGCCGGGGCGGCCGTCCCGGCGCCTGGATCCTCGAACAAGCGGAGGCCGCCGATGGCCCGCATCCTTTCCGTCTGGTGTCGCAATTGGCCGATCACGACATGGGCGAGGAAGAATACCGTCGCACCGCCTAGATCCTCCCCCCGTGGGGGAGGTGTCGGCGAAGCCGACGGAGGGGGGAGTCATAGGCCGCCGGCCCGTGGCCGGGTCGACCTTCCGATCACGCCCCCCGCCGGTCGCTTCGCGACCGCCTCCCCCGCGGGGGGAGGGCCTGTTTTGCCTCCTCCCCCCGTCGCCCTGGTCGCCACAGAAGGCGGCACGCGGCGTCTGGCCGCCGTCGACGACGCGGCCGCGGCCCTGGGCCTGTTCGTCGGCCAGAAGGCCGCCGACGCGGCGGCCCTGGTTCCGGACCTGCTCACCGCCGACCACGACCCCGATGGCGACCGCGCGGCGCTGGAGATCCTCTGCGACTGGTGCGTGCGCTTCTCGCCGGCCGTGGCCATCGACGGGCTGGACGGCCTGTTTCTCGACGTCGAGGGGGTGTCGCACCTGTGGGGCGGCGAGGCTTTGATGCTGGACGACCTGCTGGCCCGGCTGGAGCGCTGGGGGGCGCCGGCCGGGGGGGCGATCGCCGACACCCCCGGCGCGGCCTGGGCCCTGGCCCGCTACGCCCCCGACCGCACCATCGCCCCGCCCGGCGGCCAGGGTCCGCTGCTGGCCCCGCTGCCGGTGGCGGCCCTACGGCTGGACGAGGCGGCCCAGGCCCAGCTGCCGCGCCTGGGCCTGTTCCAGGTCGGCCAGCTGCTGGCCCTGCCGCGCGCCCAGCTGGCCCGGCGGTTCGGGCTTTCCGCGGTGATGCGCCTGGACCAGGCCCTGGGCGCGGCCCGCGAGGCCCTGGTCTTCCGCCGCCCCGCCACCCCGTGGTTCGACCGCCTGGCCTTCTTCGAGCCGATCAGCGCCCTGTCCGACCTGGAGCGGGTCACCGGCGACATCTGCGCCCTGCTGTGCGCCCGGCTGGAGGCCGAGGGGCGCGGCGCGCGGCGGTTCGAGCTGGTCTTCCACCGGCTGGACGGCAAGGACCAGCCGGTGCGGGCCGGCCTGTCGCGCCCCGGCCGCGACGCCGCCCGCATCGCCAAGCTGCTGAAGCCGAAGCTGGACACGGTGGACCCGGGCTTCGGGATCGAGGTCGTCACCCTGTGGGCCGCCGAGGTCGAGCCGCTGTCGACCACGCAACGAAACCTGAACGCCGACGCCGACGGCGGCGCCGGCCTGGAGGAGGGCCTGGCGCCGCTGGTCGACCGGCTGGTCAACCGCCTGGGCGAGGACCGGGTGTGGCGGGCCGATCCGTATCCGAGCCACGTGCCGGAACGTTCCGTGGTCCGCCGCGCGCCGCTGGATCCCCGACCGGAAGACGCCTGGGACCCGGACCGTCCCCGGCCGACCCGCCTGCTGCGCCGTCCCGAGGCGATCGAGGTGATGGCCAAGCTGCCCGACGACCCGCCGGTCCGCTTCACCTGGCGCGGCCGGTCGCGCCGCGTGCGCCTGGCCGAGGGGCCCGAGCGGATCGGCCAGGAATGGTGGCGCAAGGCCTTCGACGAGGTCGGGCCGGGCAAGGTGCGCGACTATTACCGGGTGGAGGACGAGACGGGCGAACGGTTCTGGATCTTCCGGGCCGGCCTGTACGGCGACGGGGACAAGGCCCCGAAGTGGTGGTTGCATGGCCTGTTTGGCTAAGACCCTCCCCCTGTGGGGGAGGCGATCGCGCAGCGATCGGTGGGGGGATACGGCCGAGGTGGGACCACTTCCCCCTCCGGCCCATTTGGGCCGCCTCCCCCATGGGGGGAGGGTCTAGCCATGACCACCCACCGCTACGCCGAGCTCCAGGCCACCACCAACTTCTCGTTCCTGCGCGGCGCTTCCCACGCCCAGGAGCTGATGCTGACCGGCCAGGCCCTGGGCCTGAGCGCCGTGGGCGTCACCGACCGCAACAGCCTGGCGGGCGTGGTGCGGGCCTGGACGGCGGCCAAGGACCTGCAAATCCGCGCCCTGACCGGCTGCCGGCTGGACTTCATGGACGGCACGCCCAGCCTGCTGTGCTACCCGTCCGACCGCGAGGCCTTCGCCCGCCTGACCCGCCTGCTGACCGTGGGCCAGCGCCGGGCCGAAAAGGGCGAGTGCCACCTGTCCTGGAAGGATTTCCTGGAGCACGCCCACGGCCAGCTGGCCCTGGTCGTGCCGCCGGCGAAACTGGACGAGACCTTCCAGGCCGATCTCGACCGCATGGCCGGCGAACTGCGCGGCCGGGTCTGGCTGGCCGCCAGCCGGGCCTACGCCGCCCAGGACCTCAAGCGTCTGTCGCGGCTGGCCGAGCTGGCCCGCGACGCCGGCGCGCCGATGGTCGCCACCAATGACGTGCTCTATCACGGTCCCGAGCGGCGGCCGCTGCAGGACGTGATGACCTGCATCCGCGAGGGCTGCACGATCACCGAGGCGGGCTTTCGCCTGGAGGCCAACGCCGAGCGCCACCTCAAGACGCCCGCCGAGATGGCCCGGCTGTTCGAGCGCTGGCCCCAGGCGGTGGAGCGCACGGTCGAGATCGTCGAGCGCATCGGCTTCGACCTTTCGCACCTGAAGGAGCAGTACCCGGACGAGCCCGTGCCGCCGGGCAAGACGGCGATGGAGCACCTGACGGATCTGGCCTGGAAAGGGGCGGCCTGGCGCTATCCCGGCGGCGTTCCGCCCAAGGTTCAGGACAACCTCCGCACGGAGCTGGGCCTGATCGCCAAGATGGACTACCCCAACTACTTCATCACCGTGCACGACATCGTCCAGAAGGCGCGGGAGATGGGAATCCTGTGCCAGGGGCGGGGCTCGGCGGCCAATTCCTCGGTCTGCTACTGCCTGGGGGTGACGGCGATCGACCCCATGGAGCACCGGCTGCTGTTCACCCGTTTCATTTCCGAGAACCGCGGCGAGCCGCCGGACATCGACGTCGACTTCGAGCACGAGCGGCGCGAGGACGTCATGCAGTATGTCTACGAGCGCTATGGCCGCGACTACGCCGCCATCTGCGGTACGGTGATCCACTACCGCCCGCGCAGCGCCATCCGCGACGTCGGCAAGGCCCTGGGCCTGACCGAGGACATCACCGCGATCCTGGCCAACACCGTCTGGGGCAGCTGGGGCGACGGCCTGCCCGACGAGCATATCCGCCAGACGGGCCTGGACCCGAAGAACCCGCAGATCGCCCGGGCCATCGCCCTGGCCACCGAGCTGCTGCAGTTCCCGCGCCACCTGTCGCAGCACGTGGGCGGCTTCGTCCTGACCAAGCGGCGGCTGGACGAGACCGTGCCGATCGGCAATGCGGCGATGAAGGACCGCACCTTCATCGAGTGGGACAAGGACGACATCGACAGCCTGGGCCTGATGAAGGTCGACATCCTGGCCCTGGGCATGCTGGCGGCCATCCAGCGGGCGTTCGGCATGCTGCGCGCCGACCACGGTCAGCCGATCGTCGACCTGGCCGACGTGCCGGTCGAGGTGAAGGGCGTCTACGACATGCTGTCGGTCGCCGACAGCGTCGGGGTGTTCCAGGTCGAGAGCCGAGCCCAGATGTCGATGCTGCCCCGGCTGAAGCCCAACAGGTTCTACGACCTGGTCATCGAGGTGGCGATCGTCCGGCCGGGCCCGATCCAGGGCGACATGGTCCACCCCTATCTGCGGCGGCGACAGGGCCTGGAGAAGGCGGAATGGCCGGCGCCCTCGCCGGAGCACGGCGACAAGGACGAACTGAAGGGCATTCTGGGCAACACCTACGGCGTGCCGCTGTTCCAGGAACAGGCCATGAGCCTGGCCATCGAGGCGGCCAGGTTCACGCCCGACGAGGCCGACGGCCTGCGCAAGGCCATGGCCACCTTCAAGCACGACGGCGACCCGGGCCAGTATCGCGGCAAGTTCGTCGAGGGCATGGTGTCGCGCGGCTATGAACGCGACTTCGCCACGCGGTGCTTCAAGCAGATCGAGGGCTTCGGCTCGTACGGCTTCCCGGAAAGCCACGCGGCCAGCTTCGCCAAGCTGGTCTATGTCTCGGCCTGGATCAAATGGGCCTGGCCGGACGTGTTCTGCGCGGCCCTGATCAATTCCCAGCCGATGGGCTTCTACCAGCCGGCCCAGCTGGTGCGCGACGCTCGCGAACACGGGGTCGAGGTGCGGGCCCCGGACGTGCTGACCAGCGACTGGGACTGCACGCTGGAGGACGCCACGCCGCCGACCGGGCGGGAACGGCGGATCGCCGATGACAAGATCTTCAATCCCGACACCCGGCCGCTCTGGAAGGCCGTTCGCCTGGGCCTGCGCCAGATCAAAGGGCTGAAGAAGAAGAAAAAGCCGGAGGACGCCGATCTCGACGCCGACCTGATCATGGCCGCCCGCGCCGCCGGCGCCCGCGCCCCCGCCGACTTCGCCCGGGCCGGGGTTTCCCAGCGGGCCCTGGAGCTGCTGGCCGAGGCCGACGCCTTCGCCGGGGCGGGCCTCTCCCGCCGCGACGCCCTGTGGGCGGTCAAGGGGCTGAAGGGCGAGGTCAAGGTCGACATCCAGGCGCCGCTGCTGGCCGGCCTGCCGCTGTTCGAGGACGCCGTCACCCTGCCGGCCATGGCCCTGCCCCAGCAGGTGGCCGAGGACTACCGCACCACCAGCCTGTCGCTGAAGGCCCACCCGCTGCGGTTCTTCCGGCCCCAGCTGGATCGGCTGAACGTCACGCCCGCCGAGCGACTGAAGGGCGTGCGCGACGGCCGCAGGGTGTCGGTCGGCGGCCTGGTCTTGATCCGCCAGCGGCCGGGCACCGCCAAGGGCGTGGTGTTCCTGACCCTGGAGGACGAGACGGGCGTGGCCAATGCGGTGGTCTGGAAGGACTGTTTCGACGCCCACCGCCGCACGGTGATGAGCGCCTCGTTCCTGATCGTCCACGGCAAGGTCCAGGCGGCCGACGGCGTCATCCACGTGGTGGCTGAGAGCTTCACCGACCTGTCGGCGCAGCTGGCGCGCATGAAGGAAGACCCTGAAGCCCCGGCCCCCACGGTGCGGATGCGGACATCCGGACGGCTGCAGAGGAGCCGGGATTTTCACTAGGGCGTCGCATGTCACCCCGGACGGCTCGCGGCCCCCGAGCGACGTCCCTCCCAGAGAGAGGGATCGGCGTGTGGCTAGGGCGCCGCGCCCAGCGCCTTCAGCTGCGCCGCGCCGTTCCCGTTCCCGGGGTTCAGGACCAGGGACCGGCGATAGGCCGCGATCGCCAGCGCCTTTTCGCCATTGGCGGCATAGGCCTCGCCCAGGCTGTCGAAGACGTTCCAGCTGTCGGGGTGCAGGTCCGCGGCCAGCTTCAGGACGCCCGCGGCCATGGAGGTGTCGCCGGCGGCCAGTCGTTGGTAGCCCCAGCGGTTCAGCTCCGTCTCGTCGATCGCGAAGTCTGGGTCGCGACTCTTGAACGCCTGGTAGGTCGCCAGCGCCTTGTCGAAACCGGCGCGGTTGAGCTCGGCGGCGAAGGCCGCGCGGGTGGGCGGCGCGCCCGTGGACTTGGTCACGTCGGCGGCCAGCAGGTGACGCGGCGCGCCCGTCTTGGCGACGGGCGTGTCGAGGAAGGTACGGCTGGCGGCGTCGCCTTTCAGATAGGCGTCCAGGAAGCGGCGGACATAGGTCTCCACCCAGCCGTTAGCGACCGACAGCTCGTCCTTGTCATAGGCGCCATAGCGGCTGTCGGGCAGCAGCCGCTGGCCAAACATCGCCGAGAAGTTGGCATGGACGTAGGGATACATCGTGACCTTGTAGAGGTCGGCGTATTTCATCTTGGCCAGGAAGCTCTGGTCCCGGTTGACGTCGGCGGCCGTGTCCTCGACCGACTTCGGCGCGGCGGCGATGTACAGCATCGGCGCGGTGACGCGGGCCGGGGTCAGGTACTGGGACTGCTTGACGATGTTGGGCCAATAGCGGACCGAGCCGTCCAGCGTGACAAGGGCGCGGATGCGGCTGTCCTTCGCCGCGGCCATGGCGTTGGCCAGGCCGCCCCAGCTGTAGCCGGCCACGGCCAGGCGGCTCATATCGGCCTGGGGCAGGCCATGCGCGTAGCCGATCAGGAATTCAATGTCGCCGACCTGGGCCTCGACGCCTTCCAGGTCGGTGGTCATGCCGCGCGAGGCCTGGCCGAAGCTGGGGCTGGCGATGACCAGATAGCCCTGGCTGGCCAGGTATTCGCACAGGTCGGCGTTCTCGTAGGCCTCGGCGTTGAAGCTGGGCGCGTAGATCACGACCGGGAACTTGCCCGAAGCCGGCGTGGCGTCGCGGCGGGCCAGCATCGGCGCGGCCAGCTCGGCCTTGGCCCGTTCCGGCGACAGCATGGCGACCTGGGCGGCCACGAACTTGGCCTGCATCGTGGCGCGTTCGGCTGGCGGATGATCAAAGTCGTCGGCCGTGACCCCGAGCTTGACGTAGTCGCCCACGGTCAGGCCCTGGCCAGAGCCCTTCGCCGCGGGGTACCAGACCAGCGTCTGGACGGGCCGCGCCCGCTCGCCGGCGATCGGTTTGCCTGTCTCGACGTCCGTCTCGCCGCGATAGCCGCGCGAGAAATCGTACTGCTCGACGATCCGCAAGCCGACGGCGTTTGGCCCAGGCGGATTGTGGCGGGAGAAATTCGACTGGGCGGTCGACATGGACGGCGCGCCGAGCAGCGCCAGAAGCAGAAAAACAATACGCATCGCTTCACCCTTTTGAAGGGGCAGCCATGGCGTCGAGCGCGCACAGTGACAACTGAAGGTTTCGTAATGTTAAGCTTGGAGGCGGCTTGATCACGACAGCAGCGGTTAGGGGAGACCGCGAACCATCCATTGCGGACCTTGGTCAGGCCGCAGGTAACCCCAGGGATCCAGACATCATTTAACGCAGAAGTTGGACTTGCGAAATGCCGAGCGCCGATCCGCCCTAGGCCGTCACGCGCCGTTGGACCCCCGCCTTCGCCTCCGCCACCTGCGCCAGCAGCGCGAACAGGGCCACGGTGTCGATCGGCTTGCGCAGCACGCCGTCGGCGCCGTCGGCGCGGTAGCGGGCGACGTCGTCGTCGAAGACGTTGGCGGTCAGCATCCAGATCGGCGTGCGGGGGCGAGGCTCGGCGGCCGAGGTTTCCAGCTGGCGGATCCGCGCCACGGCCGCCACCCCGTCCATGACCGGCATGTTGACGTCCATCAGCACCAGGTCGAAGGCCTCGGCCCGCCAGGCGTCGACCGCCCGGGCGCCGTCCTCGGCGAACACCAGCTCGACCGGCGAGGCGGCCAGCAGGGCGGCCAGCACCCGGCGGTTGGCGGGGTTGTCCTCGGCCGCCAGAACCCGCACCGGGGCGGCGACGGACGCCTCCGTGGCGGATTCCGCCGCCGGGGCCGCCAGGACCGGCGCCTCGAAGGCGAACCAGAACACCGCGCCGCGCCGCGCGGCCTTGCCGGACTGGACCTCGTCCTCTGAGACGTCCTCCACGCCGATCTCGCCGCCCATCAGGGCCAGGTTGGCGGCGCAGATCGACAGGCCCAGCCCGCTGCCGCCCAGGCTCCTGCCGCGCTCGGTCTGCTCGAAGGCCTCGAACATCCGCGGCCGGTCCTCCAGGGGCACCAGCGCGCCGCTGTCGCGGACCTCGACCAGGGCGGTCAGGGTCTGGTCCTTGACCATGCCGGCCAGGCGCACCGTCACCGCGCCGCCCGACGGCGAGGCCTTCAGGCCGTTGGAGACGAGGTTGACCAGGGTCTGCTCCAGCTTGGCCTCGTCGGCCAGCACGCCATAGGCCAGGCCGGGATCGGCGTCCTCGAAGCTCAGCAGCACGCCGACCGCCTGGGCGTGGGCGCTCCACACCCGCACCACCGTGCGGATCAGCCGGCGCAGGTCGACCGCCGTCGGGTTCAGGGCCGCCTGGCCGGCCTGGACCCTGGTCAGGTCCAGCACGGTGTCGAGCAGCCGGGTCAGCTGGGCGCCGCCCTCGATCACGCCCTGGGCCAGGTCGGCCTGGATCGGCGTCAGGAAGGTGTCGCGGCGCAGGGCGTGGGCGAAGCCGAGCACGGCGTTGAGCGGGGTGCGGATCTCGTGGCTGGCGACGGCCAGCAGGTCGGACTTGGCGCGGCTGGCCGCCTTGGCCTCGGCCACGGCCTCGGTCAGGTCGGCGTTCTTGCGGGCCAGGTCGCGCAGGGCCTGGGCCAGGGCGCGGTCGGTGGTCTGCTGGCGCCAGGTGGCGGTCAGGACGGCGACCACGAACAGCAGCATGGCCGCGCCATAGTGGTTGGCCGCCAGCGGCGTGTGGCGGTCGAACCCGATCCACAGTAGCGTCGCCACCGGCGGCGCCACGGCGGTGAGGTAGCTGATCTTGCCGGTGTGCACGCGCAGGGCGGCGAACAGCAGCACGCAGATGGCCAGCAGGGCGGCCTCCACCCGCATGATCGGCTGGCCGATCAGCCGGATCTTCACGGCCAGGGCGCAGGCGTTGATCGACAGCAGGAAGACCAGGGCGATCGACTGCCAGCGCAGCCGCCGGAAGGCCGTGATCGGATCGGGATGACGCTGGGCGACCTCGGTGGCCAGGAACAGCGCGCCGTAGACGCAAAGCTCGACCAGGCCGAACACGGTCATCCGCATCGGCGTGTAGATCACCAGCAGGCCGACGAACAGGGCGACCAGGACCAGGCGGGCGCGGACGATCCCGCGCGTATATCGAACGAACCCTTCCAGGCGGGTGACGTCCACCGTCTGTTCGAGCATCCAGGTTCCCGCTGACGCTTACTGTTGTCCCAAGGCCAGGACGGCCCGCCACGCAAGCGCGGCGAGACAAAGCATGAGAGGCTGATTCTGGCTTGCTCGCTCGCCCTATAGGCGATCGTGGGCGAGTTCTATTTAAGCCTGAGTTCGGGCAGTGGCCAACTTGTCCCGGATTTCGCCCGCCGGCGTCCTTCCGGCGGTCGCGGGGGCGGGCGACACGATCCGCAGTCCCTCGACCAGGGCGAACAGCCGCTCTCGGACCGCGGCCTCGTCGCCGGCCAGGGCGGCGGCCTCCAGGGCGGCCAGGGCCGCGGAAGGGATCGGCGGCAGGGGGACGACGGGCGCGGCCTCGGTGATCCCCTCGGCCTTGGGGCGGGCGGTCTCGTTGATGTCGACCAGGGCCTCGGTCAGCTTCTCGCCGGGGCGCAGGCCGGTGATCTTAATCTCGATGTCGCGCCCGGGGACCAGACCCTGCAGCTCGATCATCCGCCGGGCCAGGTCGATGATCTTGACCGGCTCGCCCATCTCGAGCGTCAGGACCCCGGTCGGGGGCTCCCTGTCGCCGGCCGACAGGGCCACGGCCCGCAGCACCAGCTGCACGGCCTCGGGGATGGTCATGAAGTAGCGCTCGACCTCGGCGTCGGTCAGGGTCACCGGCCCGCCGCGGGCGATCTGGTGCTGGAAGATCGGCACCACCGATCCGGCCGAACCCAGCACGTTGCCGAACCGCACCACGCTGACGCGGGTCCCGACGCCGCTCCCATCGGAGCCCTTGGCGAACTGGCGGACCACGGCCTCGGCGACGCGCTTGGTGGCGCCCATCACGCTGGCCGGGGCCACGGCCTTGTCGGTGGAGATCAGCGCCAGGTGGGCCGCGCCGCACGCCTTGGCGGCGAGGGCGACGTTGCGGCTGCCCAGCACGTTGGTGCGCACCCCTTCGCAGGGATGGTTCTCGACCAGGGTCACATGCTTGAGGGCGGCGGCATGGAAGACCAGCTCGGGCTTCTCGGCGGCGAACACCTGGTCGAGACGGGCGGAGTCGCGGACATCGCACAGCACCGCGTGGCGCGGCAGCCGGGGCCAGGCCTCGCCCAACTCGCGGTCGATGTGGAACAGGTTGGCCTCGGCGGCGTCAAGCAGGGTCAGCTGGGCGGGGCCGCTGGCGGCGATCTGGCGGGCCAGTTCGGAGCCGATGCTGCCGCCGGCCCCGGTGACCAGCACCCGCTTGCCGGCCACCAGGGCGCGGACGGGTTGGGGGTCCAGCCGCACCGGGGCGCGGCTGAGCAGCTCCTCGAGGCTGATCTCGCGCAGGGCCGAGCCGCCGGCCATGTCGACCAGGCCCTGGCGACGCAGCAGGCGCACGCCCTCGGTCTTCAGCCGGCCCAGGCGCTCGGCTCCGAAAGCGCTGAGCGGGCCGTCGGTCAGGAACAGCACGGCCGACGGCTGCAGGCCGCCGTCGCGCAGCTGGGCCATGACGGGGTCGAAGTCGTTGATGACGCCCAAAATGCAGACCCCGCCCAACTCGTCGCCGGTCTCGCGGGCCTCGGGGGTCAGGACGCCGACCGGGGCGTAGCGCTCGCCCAGGGCGGCGGGGGCGCGCAGGAAGGCCTCGGCCTCGTTGGCCGAGCCGACGATCAGCAGGCGGGGCAGGGCCGGCGAGGCGGGGGCGGGACGCAGGCGGGTCAGGGCGTCGACCAGCGCCCGTTCGTGCACGGCGCGGCGCACGATCCGCAGGCCGGCCAGCAAGGCGGTCTGCAGCAGGAAGGCCACGGCCAGGGTGCGCAGGCCGCCCGGCTGGCGCACGTCGGCCAGGCGGGCGACCAGGGCGAAGGTCAGAACCGACAGCAGGGCCGAGCGCGCAAGCCGCAGCCCGTCGCTGGCCGCGAAGAACCGCCAGGGCGAGCGCTCGACCTGGAACAGGAGCTCGACGGCCAGGGCGGAGACCGCGAACAGGGCGGCGAGGATCAGGCCGGGCGCGGTGAACGGCAGGGCGCCGGAGGCGAGGGTCTGGGCCAGCAGCATGGCCATGAAGGCCAGCACCATGTGCGCCGCGATCTTGCCCATACGACCCATCAACGCAACTCCCGCCGGCGGCCGCCGCGAACCGCTTCGCGGGGGACTTAGCACGCTCCGCGTGCGGCGTCGCCCGTTGAGGCGATCAGCCCCGGGCCAGCGGCAGCAGCTGGACGACGTCGCCCACGTCCGCCGCCGCCGCGCCCGCCGGCCGCAGCACCAGGCAGTCGGCGCGGGAGAACACGCCGATCAGCGAGGAATCCTGGTCGGAGAAGGGGGTGACCCTGACCCGGCCGTCGGGGTCGACGGCCCGGGCCGCGCGCATCCAGTGTTCGCGCGGGCCGTTGGCGGGCAGGGGAGCGGCCAGGACGCCGGTCTCGATCGCCAGGCCCGGATCGGCGCCGGTCAGGGCCGCCAGCAGCGGCCGCAGGAACAGCTCGGCGCAGACCAGGGCCGAGGCCGGGTTGCCGGGCAGGCCCAGGACAGGGCGGCCGCCCACGCCGTCGGCCTCCAGGACGCCGAACCAGGTCGGCTTGCCGGGGCGCACGGCGACGGTCTGGACGCGAAGATCCAGACCCAGGGTCTGCAGGGCGGGCTTGACCAGGTCGTGGTCGCCGACCGAGGCCCCGCCGACCGTGACCAGCAGGTCGAACTGAGCCTCGGCGACGGCGCGGGCGATGGCGTCCCGGTCGTCGGCCTGGGCCTTCAGCCGCGTCGCCTGGCCGCCCCAGGCCTCGACCAGCGCGGCCAGGGCGAACGAGCCGGACTCGAAGATCTGGTCGGGGGCAGGAACGTAGCCGGGCGGGACCAGCTCGTCGCCGGTGGCCAGGATGGCGACGCGCGGCCGGACGGCGACATCGAGGCTGGGCCAGCCCGCGGCGGCCGCCAGGGCCAGGCGCCAGGCGTCCAGCCGCGCGCCCTCGGTCAGCAGCACGTCGCCGGAGCGGAAGTCGCCGCCGGCCGGCCGGATGTTGCCAGGCGGCGGGTCGCGGTCGATCGTGAAGGCCACGGTGTCGCCGTCGCGCGTGGCGTTCTCCTGGATCACCACCAGGTCGGCGCCTCGCGGCACGGGCGCGCCGGTGAAGATCCGCACCGCCTGGCCGGCCTCGACGGGACGGCCATAGGCCTGGCCCGCGGCGCTTTCGCCGGCGATCTGGAAGCGCGCCCCGGGGACCAGGTCGGCGCGGCGGATCGCCCAGCCGTCCATGGCCGAGGCGGCGAACGGCGGCTGGTCGCGGTCGGCGACCACGGGGGCGGCCAGCACCCGGCCCAGGGCCTTGGCCAGTGGGACCTCCTCGACGCCCAACCGCGCGGCGCCGGCCAGCATGCGGCCCCGCGCCTCGTCCACGGTCAGGTTCTTCAGGGTCTTCCGTGAAAGGTCGTCGTCGCCCACGCCCGTACTCCCGCGCTCCCGAGCCCAGTCTAACGCACGCCGCACGGGCCGGGGACAGGCGCATGCGCCTGTGCCCGTCGGTGGGTTACCCCACGAACGCCCGCTCGATCACGAAGTCGCCCGGCTCGGCGTTGGAGCCTTCGGTCAGACCGTGGGCTTCCAGCAGGGCGGCGGTGTCCTTGATCATCGCCATCGAGCCGCACAGCATGGCGCGGTCGTGCTCGGGGTCGAACTTCACCTGTTCCAGGCCGAGGTCGGCGAACAGCTTGCCGCTCTCGATCAGGTCGGTGAACCGGCCCTGGCGCTCGAACGGCTCGCGGGTGACGGTGGGATAGTAGACCAGCTGGGCCTTGGCCTCGTCGCCGACCAGCGGGTCGTCATGGATCTCGGCGGTGAACAGGTCGCGATAGGCCAGTTCCTGCACCTCGCGCACGCCGTGGGCGACGATCACCTGCTCGAAGCGGGCGTAGGCGTCCGGGTCGCGGGCCACCGACAGCCAGGGCGCCAGGCCCGTGCCGGTGCCGAACAGGAACAGCCGCTTGCCGGGGCGAACGGCGTCCAGCACCAGGGTGCCTGTCGGCTTCTTGCCCAGCAGCACCTGATCGCCTTCCTTGATCTGCTGCAGGCGCGAGGTCAGGGGGCCGTCGGGGACCTTGATCGAGAAGAACTCCAGCTCCTCGGCGAAGTGCGGCGAGCCGATCGAATAGGCGCGCAGGATCGGCTTCTTCTCGCCCAGCTCCTCGCGGGGCGGCAGGCCGATCATCACGAACTCGCCCGAGCGGAAGCGGAAGCTGGCCGGACGGGTGATGGCGAAGCTGAACAGGCGGTCCGTCCAGTGCTTGACCCACAGCACGGTCTCGGTGTGCCAGGCGGCTTCCTTGACGGGGGCGGGAGCGGTGGTTTCGATGGCCGTCATAGTGTCGTTTCAAGTCCTGGACGCGCGGCGAACCGCGGAATTCTAGAGGTGGCGCCGCAACGGCCCAGAAGCGACTGCGTCTCATGTGAGCAGACCCGGGCCGATGTCAACTTTGGTGGTCTGAAAGGGCTTTGAGAAAATCTTCCCCAAAAGCGTCAAAACGGCGGGCGCCTGTTTTTTGAACCGTGTCAAAATTGTGATTGCCGCCTCTCAAAACGGGGCGCACTGTCCTCCTGCTTCCTCGCCCGAAGACGGCGGGGAGGCCAATGATACGGAGGAACGTATGCGGGTAAGGTTCGTAAAGGCCGCCGCGGCGGCCAGTCTGTTAGCGTTAAGCGTAGCTGCCTGCGGGCAGGAAACCGGCAACACCGGTCAAAAGGCTCAAACGGTCTCTCTCGAAGGCAAGGCGGTCACCGCCTCCGGCTGCGTGCGGCCGGTGGAATCGACGTCCTGTCTGGTGGTTCGCGGTCCCGGCGGCGGCTACTACGACGTCAGCGGCGCCAGTCCGGCCCCGGACCCGGCCAAGGGTGTGGCCATCTCCCTTCAAGGGCGCGACCTGGGTGAGAACACCCAATGCGGCCGCAAGCTCGCGGACGTGAAGTGGTCGTATCTGAACATCCAATGCGCCGCCCTGACTCCGGCGGCCGCGCCGGAAGCGGAAAAGGCCGGCTGACGACTCAGGCTTCGCCGGAGCCCGGATCCGTCCGGGTCTTCGGCGAGTCCGAACTGCCTTCCGCGCCGCGGGGCTCCGTCGCGGGACGCGGAGCCTTGCCGCCGCCGCCCTGATCCGCGTCTCGGGCGGGACGCTGGTTCTCGTTCTCCACCTCGCGATTGGACGGCCGGCCCTGGTCATGGCTGGTGATTGTCGGCATGGCGTTTCCTCCGGGCTTCGACGCGCGCAGAGGCCTAACGCGCCGCGCCTGCGGCTGATCCTTGCAGACGCGCCGTCCTTGGAGCGCCGGGGGGGCCGTAGCGACCGAATCCGCGGAACGTGCGCCGGCCGCTTGCCGGGCTCGAACGACCCTGCTACACGACGCGGCTCTGGCGATGAGACCAACGCGCTGGCGGGCTTCAAAGAGCCTACCGGCGCGATGTTCATTGCCGGAAAGCCGGAATCTCCGCTAAGGGGATCGCGGTTCCGCAGGAGTGTAGCTCAGCTGGTAGAGCATCGGTCTCCAAAACCGAGGGTCGTGGGTTCGAGTCCCTCCACTCCTGCCACTATATGTCATCGGTCACCCGGTTTTCGGGCTGACCTATCGAAAGTCGCGAGCCTCTTAAGTCATGGCCAGGAAACCGGGTTCTAGCCCGTCTGCGATCAAGAACCGCGCCGCCAAGACGGCCGCGGCGCTCTCGCCTTCCGCTCAAGGGGGCGCCGCCACCGCCGCCGCCAAGGCTCCGGCCGCGCCGAAGAAGCCGATCAACCCGGTCCGCTTCGCGCAGGAAGTCCGCGCCGAAGCCCGCAAGATCACCTGGACCACCCGCAAGGAGACCTGGATCACCTCGGTGATGGTCTTCATCATGGTGGTGCTGGCCTCGCTGTTCTTCACCTTCGCCGACTGGATCCTGGGGTGGGGCGCCAACCTGCTTCTCAAGATCGCCGCGGGATAAGAAACATCATGAGCACCGACACCGCGTCCAATCCGAACCACAAGTGGTACATCGTCCACGCCTACTCGAACTTCGAGAAGAAGGTGGCCGAGAGCATCCGCGAACAGGCCAAGAGCCACGGCCTGGAAGACAGCTTCTCCGAAATCCTGGTCCCGACCGAGGACGTCGTCGAGATCCGTCGCGGCCGCAAGGTCAACGCCGAGCGCAAGTTCTTCCCCGGCTACGTGCTGGTGAAGATGAACCTCTCGGATGAAGCCTATCACCTGATCAAGAACACCCCGAAGGTCACGGGCTTCCTGGGCAGCGCCTCCAAGCCGCAGCCGGTCTCCGAAAAGGAAGTCCAGCGCATCATCGGCACCATCGAGGAGGGCGTCGAGCGTCCCAAGACCGTGGTGCTGTTCGAGGTCGGCGAGAACGTCCGCGTCACCGACGGCCCGTTCGCCAGCTTCAACGGCTCGGTCGAGCAGGTCGACGAGGAGCGGGCCCGCCTGCGCGTCACCGTCTCGATCTTCGGTCGCGCCACCCCGGTGGAACTGGAATACAGCCAAGTCGAGAAGATCGCCTAAGGGCGGCTTTCCCGGCCGAAGCTTTCGAAAACCCCGCGCCGGAAACGGCGCGGGGTTTTTGCTGTCTGGAACGCGGCTGGGGACGAGTACGGTTGGGGACAGGCGCATGCGCCTGTCCCGTCCCTGGCGCTGGCTCTCGTCCCTACGCCCCCTCGAACGCCGACAGGATCGGGCAGGGGTCCGTGGTGGTCTCGCCGCAGGCGCGGGCCAGGCGCTTGAGGGCGTCGCGGGCCGCTTCCAGCTCGGCGATCCTGGCGTCGAGCGCCGCGATGCGCTCCAGGGCCAGGCCGCGCGCCCGGGCGTGGTCGTCGCCGGCGTCCAGGGCCAGGAGCTCGGCCGCCTGCTCCAGGGTGAAGCCGGCCGCTTGGGCCGCGCGGATGAAGCGCAGGCGGCGCACGTCGTCCTCGCCATAGCGCCGCACCCCGCCGCCCGAACCGCCGCCCTCGGGTCGCGGCGGCTGCTCCAGCAGGCCGCGCCGCTGGTAGTAGCGCACCGTTTCCACGCCCACTCCGCCGGCCTGGGCCAGGCCCGCGATCGTCGTCGTCTTCATCGCCTTGCGCCCCTTGACTCCGTACCATGGTACGGAACCCATATGAGCGGGGACCCGTTTTCGATCAAGCCGGAGACCCCGCGATGACCGCTCCCGCCGCCACCCAGATCTCGCCCCGGACCGCCGTCCTGCACCGGATGGTCACCGACCAGCACACCTGCCCCTGGGGCCTGCGCGCCAAGGGCCTGTTGCGCCGCCAGGGCTACGCCGTCGAGGACCACCTGCTGACGACGCGCGAGGAGATCGACGTCTTCAAGGCCGCCCATGGGGTGGCGACCACGCCCCAGGCCTTCATCGGCGGCCGCAGGATCGGCGGCTATGACGACCTGCGTCGCCACTTCGGCCTGAAGGTGCGCGACCCCAAGGCCTTGACCTACACGCCGGTGATCGCGGTGTTCGCCGTCACCGCCCTGATGGCCCTGGCCGCCAGCTACGCCATGACCGGCCAGGCCCTGACCGTCCACGCGGTCCAGTGGTTCATCGCCTTTTCCATGTGCGTGCTCGGAATCCTGAAGCTGCGCGACGTCGAGACCTTCTCGACCATGTTCCTGGGCTACGACCTGCTGGCCCAGCGCTGGCTGCCCTACGCCCGGATCTATCCGTTCGCCGAGGTCGGAGCGGGGGTGCTGATGATCGCCGGGGCCCTGACCTGGCTGTCGGCGCCGGTGGCGCTGTTCATCGGGACCGTCGGGGCGGTGTCGGTGTTCAAGGCCGTCTATATCGACAAGCGCGAGCTGAAATGCGCCTGCGTGGGCGGCGACAGCAACGTGCCGCTGGGCTTCGTCTCCCTGACCGAGAACCTGATGATGGTCGCCATGGCGGTGTGGATGCTGGCGATGTAGCGCCTGCAAGGCTAGGGGAAGGCTGCCCCTAGCCGCCCGAAGGACTTCGACCATGGCCGACCTCGTGATCCGTCCCGTGACCCGCGCGGACCGCGACCAGTGGCTGCCGCTGTGGGACGGCTACAACGCCTTCTACGGCCGGTCCGGCGACACGGCCCTGGACCCGGCGGTCACGGCCATGACCTGGGAACGGTTCTTCGACGCCTACGAGCCGGTCCACGCCCTGGTCGCCGAACAGGACGGCCGGTTGCTGGGTCTGACCCACTACCTGTTTCACCGCAGCACCACGGCGATCGAACCCAGCGGCTACCTGCAGGACCTGTTCACCACCGAACAGGCGCGCGGCAAGGGCGTGGGCCGGGCGCTGATCGAGGCGGTCTACGCCGCGGCCAGGGCGGCCGGCGCTTCGCGGGTCTACTGGCAGACGCACGAGACCAATGTCACGGCGATGACGCTGTACGACCGGGTGGCGGAGAAGTCGGGGTTTGTCGTGTACCGGAAGCTGGTTTGACAAACTCTGCGGTTTTGCTCTATCGCAAACTCAACAATAAGGCGAGTATGGGTGACGGTTGTCCGACCCAGGAACTCGCCATGCGCCGCTCCCGCCTCTGGATCCTCGCGACCCTGTGCCTCGCCGCCGTCGCCTGCGCCCCGCCCGCCGCGAAGGCGTCGCGAGTCGCCGCGGCCGACACGGCGGCGTGCGGCGGCTCGGTCATTCCGCCACAGGTGCGGCGGACGCCCGCCGAGATCGCCGCCTTGCCCAGCACCGGCAAGCCGGGGGGCGTGCAGACCGTCGTGCTCTATGGCGACCCGGCCAAGCCTGGCCTCTATACCGCCAGGCTGGCCATCCCCGCCGGCTTCGTACTGGCCGCCCACACCCATGAGGACACCCGCACGACGACAGTGGTTTCGGGGACCTGGTCCATCGGCTACGGCCGGAAGTTCGACGTGACCCAGACCAAGGCCCTGCCGCCCGGCAGCCTCTACAGCGAGCCCAAGACCGTGGCCCACTTCGGAACAGCCAAGGATGGGCCGGTGGTGCTCTATGTCACCGGCTGCGGGCCGTCGAACACGGTGTTCGTCGATCCGCCCGCGCCGGCCGCCGAGCCGGCGCGCTAGACTCCCCGCCGCCCACCTGCTAAACGCCGCGCCTCGCTCCAGGACTCCGTCCCGGGGCGTGCTCGTCGTTATGGATGAGATCAAATCCGTGGGAGGGCCGCCAGCCCGCACCACGGCCAACCAGCGAAGGCCGCCCGTTCGGCTTTCTTGAGAGGATACAATGGCTAAGAAGATCCTGGGCTATATCAAGCTCCAGGTGAAGGCCGGCTCCGCCACGCCTTCACCGCCCATCGGCCCGGCTCTGGGTCAGCGCGGCGTCAACATCATGGGCTTCTGTAAGGAGTTCAACGCGCGCACCGAGAACGTCGAAAAGGGCACCCCCCTGCCGACCGTCATCACGGTCTATCAGGACAAGTCGTTCACCTTCGTCACCAAGACCCCTCCGGCGACGCACTATCTGAAGCAGATCACCGGCCTGAAGTCCGGCGCCAAGCTGACCGGTCGCGAGACCGTCGGCGAAGTGACCCGCACCCAGCTGCGCGAGATCGCCGAAAAGAAGATGAAGGACCTGAACGCCAACGATCTCGAGGCCGCGGCCAAGATCATCGAAGGCTCCGCCAAGGCCATGGGCCTGAAGATCGTGGAGGCCTAAGACCATGGCCAAGCAACCCAAGCGCATCCAAGCCTGGACCGGCGATCGTGACGCCGCCCACGCTGTCGCCGACGCCATCGCTCTCGTGAAGGCCAACGCCAAGGCCAAGTTCGACGAATCCGTCGAGATCTCGGTCAACCTCGGCGTCGACCCGCGCCACGCCGACCAACAGGTCCGCGGCGTGGTGAACCTGCCGTCGGGCACCGGCCGCGACGTCCGCGTCGCCGTCTTCGCCAAGGACGCCAAGGCGGCGGAAGCCACCGCGGCGGGCGCCGAACACGTCGGCGCCGAAGATCTGTACGAAAAGATCGCCGGCGGCTTCATGGACTTCGATCGCGTCATCGCGACCCCGGACATGATGGCCCTGGTCGGTCGCCTCGGTAAGGTGCTGGGCCCGCGCGGCCTGATGCCGAACCCGAAGGTCGGCACCGTGACCCCGAACGTCGGCCAGGCCGTGAAGGACGCCAAGGGCGGCGCCGTCGAATTCCGCGTCGAGAAGGCGGGCATCGTCCACGCCGGCATCGGCAAGGTCTCGTTCAGCGACGAAGCTCTGCTGGTCAACGTCAAGGCCTTGGTCGAAGCGCTGAACCGCGCCAAGCCGTCGGGCGCCAAGGGCGTCTATGTTAAGCGCATCGGCCTGTCCTCGACGATGGGCCCGGGCTTCAAGGTCGACGTCTCGTCGATCACCGCCTAAGCCTCTTCGGCTAGACTGAAGCGAGCGGGCGCTGGAGCGATCCAGCGCCCGCTTTGCGTTTGGGCGGTGGTTGGTTGGCGGGGTTGCCGATGATAGCTTCGGACCCGCACCTCGCATTCCGAAGGCGAACTTCAGATGGCCATCCATGTTGCGAACCCGGAAGTCTGCGCCTTAGTGAAACGCTTCGCCAAGGAGCGGGGTGTGAGTATGAGCCAGGCCGTGAAAATCGCCGTCAAAGAAGCCCTCGCCGCAAGGGGCCAGCCGACGAGCGAGGCTGAGGCGGAGAGCGCAGCGACCCATCACTCCACGTGATTGAAAGATCTAGTCCAGACGTCGCCGTGGTCGGCGGCGGCCCGGCCGGGCTGATGGCGGCCGAGGTGCTGAGCGCCGCCGGACTGTCGGTGGCGGTGTTCGAGCGCATGCCGACCCTGGGGCGCAAGTTCCTGATGGCTGGGCGCGGCGGGCTGAACCTGACCCATTCGGAAGACTTCGAGCGCTTCGTCGCGCGCTACGGCGCCGCGGGCGAGCGGTTGCGGCCGATGCTGGAGGCCTTTACCCCGGCCGACCTCACCGCCTGGGCCGAGGGGCTGGGGCAGGCGACCTTCGTGGGCAGCAGCGGCCGGGTGTTTCCGAAGGCGCTGAAGGCCTCGCCCCTGTTGCGGGCCTGGATCGCGCGGCTGGAGGGGCAGAGCGTGGCGCTGAACCTCCGCTCGGCCTGGACCGGCTGGACCGCGGCCGGGGACCTGGCCTTCGAGACGCCCGACGGACCGCGCGCCGTGCGGCCGCGCGCCACGGTCCTAGCCCTGGGCGGCGCCAGCTGGGCCCGGCTGGGTTCGGACGGGGCGTGGGCGCCGCTATTGGCGAAGCGCGGCGCGGCCGTCGCGCCGTTCCGCCCGGCCAATGTCGGCTTCACCGTGGCCTGGACCGCGGTGTTCCGCGAGCGCTTCGCCGGTTCGCCGCTGAAGAACGTGGCGCTCAGCTTCGGAGGCCAGGTCTCGCGCGGCGACGCCCTGGTCGCGGGCTACGGCCTGGAGGGCGGGGCGGTCTATGCGCTGTCGGCGGCCCTGCGCGACGCGATCGCCGTCCGGGGGGCGGCCAGGCTGGAGATCGACCTGCGCCCCGACCTCTCGTTGGCCCAACTGACCGCACGACTGTCCCGGCCGCGCGGCGGGCAATCGCTGTCGAGCTGGCTGCGCAAGGCGGCCCATCTGTCGCCGGTCGAGATCGGCCTGCTGCGCGAAGCGCACGGCCTGGCCCTGCCGGTGGCGCCCGACGCCCTGGCGACGGCGATCAAGGCCGCGCCGGTCGTACTGACCGGGACGCAGGGCCTGGAGCGGGCGATCTCCTGCGCCGGCGGCCTGGCGTTCGAGGCGCTGGACGGCCTGGAACTGAAGGCCGCGCCCGGCGTGTTCGTGGCCGGCGAGATGCTGGACTGGGAGGCCCCGACCGGCGGTTACCTGCTGCAAGCCTGTTTCGCGACCGGCGTGGCGGCGGCGCGGGCGGTGATGAAGCGGCTGGGCTGACGCCCTGTGTCCTTCGAGGCCCGCTGCGCGGGCGTCTCAGGATGAGGATTTCAGAGCCAATCCACGGTCCTCATCCTGAGGTGCGAGCCGAAGGCGAGCCTCGAAGGACGCACGAGTCTCAGGGCTTCATCGCCGCCCGGATCCTGGCCGCCACCGCCTCGATGTCCTTCGGGTCGCCCTTGGCGTTCTCGACGAACATCAGCGGCTTGCCGGCCACGCGTGGGATGACGTGGATGTGCAGATGCGGCACGCTCTGGCCCACGCCGTTGTTCTGGACGATCGTGAAGCCCTCGACGCCCAGGCCGTCGACCTGGGCCTGGCCGACCCGGGCGGCCACGGCCATCAGCCGCGACAGGTCCTGGGGCGAGATCTCCAGCAGGTTCCGCGCCTTGGAGGTCTTGGAGATCACCAGCACGTGGCCCGGCTCGGCCGGAGCATGGTCCATGAAGGCCAGCACCTGGTCGTCCTCGTACACCTTGGGCACGGGGATCTCGCCGCGAATGATCCGGGCGAACGGGTTGGTCTCGTCATAGGCGGCCTTCAGGGGGATCCCCGGCGTGCCCACCTTGGCCGAGGCCGGATCGAACTGGCCCAGCCAGCGGATGACCTCGGCTTCCAGCGCGATGCGGCTGTCGGAGAAGCTGTGGTCGGTGTCCATATAGGTTTCGGTCAGAGCCTTGGCCTGGGCCTGGCGGGCGGCGGCGGCCAGCTTGCGCGTGGTGGGCGCCCCGGCGTGCTCGGCGCCGATCATCAGCACCGGCCGGTCGGCGATCCGGGCGCTGAGCGCCTCAAGGTCCAGCTTGGCCGAGGTGGTCTCGATCTCCTTGGCCAGCAACTCGGCGCTGGTCCCGGCCAGGGGCGGGGTGTTCGAGCGCAGATCCTCGAGCGCCGCCTTGCGCTTGGCCGGATCGACGAGGTCGGCCTTCTGCTTGCCGATGTCCCAGGCGTCGATCAGGATCGCCCCGGCCGCCTTGGGATCGGCGGCGACGGCGTCGGCGGCCATGAAGCCGCCCATGCTGTGGCCGGCCACCACGATCCGGGTCGGGTCGATGCGGTACTTGGCGATATTGGCCGGGTCGCGCAGGAAGGCCAGGGCGGCCTCGCCGTCGGCCCGGCTGCCCGCGAACGAGAACTTACCCGGGCTGCCCCACGAGCCGCGATAGTTGATCCGCATCACGTTCCAGCCGGCCCGGCGCACGGCCTGCATCAGGTCGATATTGGTCTCGTTGCCTGGAAAGCCGTGCAGCATCAGCATCGTCGGATGCGGCTGGTCGCCCGAGGCCAGGTACATCATGGCGTTGACCCGCACCCCGCCGGTCGGGACCGTGAACGCGGCCATGTCCGCCGGATGAGCCTGATCGCGGGCGGGGTCGGCGACCACCGCCTGGGGGATCGGGGCGAAGCGCGGCTCGGCGCTGACGGGCACGGCGAGGCCGACGAGCAGCACGGCGGCCAGGCCGGCGGTGAACAGGCGCTTCATGGACGGGTCCTCTTAGGCGCCTTCTGTTATGCGGAAATCTCGGAGGGAGGCTAGTCTGCGCTCTCATTTCAGCCGTCATTCCGGGCCTTGTGCCCGGAACCCCTGGTTCAGCTGACGCGTGAGATGCAAGCGGTTCGCCAGCGAACCGCCCCTCCCGCACTTGCGGCGGACAGAGGGGTTCCGGGCACAAGGCCCGGGATGACGGCTGAGAGAGGTGCGGGATCCAGTTTGGATCCTCTGTTGAAATCCTTCCCCAAACCGTCTATACGCCGCCCCTTCTCCGCTGGGCTCGCCCGGCGGCGATCCTGTTTGAGAACTGCGGGGCGTGGGGTCACCAGCGCCATAATCGAGGAAGAGCCCTTCCTCGCCGTCGGGAGACAGGGATGGACAAGACCACGCAATTCCTCCTTCCGGGATGGGACGCGCGGCTGACTTTCCTTGGAACAGGCTGATGCAACTCGCGTGCGGGAGCGATCCCGCGTGGGACGCGCATTTGGCTGCCGGAATGGTCCGGCCGCTGTAATTGAGTAGGAGACCGCAATGGACCGCGCTCAAAAGCAGGAGTCGATCGAGGCGCTGAAAAGCGTGTTCGCCGACGCCGGCGCTGTCGTCGTGACCCACTATTCGGGCATGACCGTTGCGGAAATGACTGAACTGCGCGCCCGCCTCCGCAAGGAAGAGGGCACGTTCCAGGTGGTGAAGAACACCCTGGTCCAGAAGGCGCTGAACGGCTCGATCGGCGAAAAGGGCGACGCCCTGTTCACCGGCCCGGTCGCCATCGCCTATGGCTCGGATCCTGTTTCGGCCGCCAAGATCGTCACCCAGTACGCCAAGGAAAACGACAAGCTGAAGCTGGTCGGCGGCATCCTGGGCCAGACGACTGTTCTGGACGAAAACGCGGTGCGGGCCCTGGCCACGCTGCCGTCGCTCGACCAGATCCGTGGCAAGCTCATCGGCCTCATCCAGGCTCCGGCGACCAAGATCGCGGGCGTCCTGCAGGCTCCGGCTGGCCAACTGGCGCGCGTCTTCAACGCCTATGCGACCAAAGACGCCGCGTAACGGTCATCTCCGCATAAATCCCTCATCCTCTAAGGAACTTACCCATGTCCAAGCTCGAAAAGCTGGTTGAAGAACTGTCCACCCTGTCGGTCCTGGAAGCTGCTGAGCTCTCCAAGCTGCTCGAAGAAAAGTGGGGCGTCTCGGCCGCTGCTCCGGTCGCCGTCGCCGCTGTCGGCGGCGCCGCCGCTGCTCCGGCCGAAGCCGCCGAAGAGCAAACCGAGTTCACCGTCGTCCTGACGAACGGTGGCGACAAGAAGATCAACGTGATCAAGGAAGTCCGCGGCGTCCGTCCGGACCTCGGCCTGAAGGAAGCCAAGGACCTGGTCGAAGGCGCTCCGCAGAACGTCGTTGAAAACGTTTCGAAGCAAGTCGCCGAAGAAGTCGCCAAGAAGCTGACCGAAGCCGGCGCCACCGTCCAAGTGAAGTAATTCACGCCCACGCCTCGGCGTGGGGACGAGCCGGCGTCAGTTCTCTGACGCACACGTTGACGGCCCCGGAGGGAAACCTCCGGGGCCGTTTTCGTTCGCCCTCCGCCCGCCCGCGTCATTCTGGCACGGTCGTTGCTAGCTGGCCGTGCGTACACGCGGCGGTGGAGGCGACCATGGCGATTTCGGGGATTTCGGGCGGCTATTCGAACTGGAGCCCGCTCAGCGCGATATCGGCCCGTCCGGCGTCGACCACGGCGCTGGAGGCCGCCAGCGACCTGGACAAGGTTCGCGACAAGGGCCTGGTGGCCTTCGCCAAGGAGGCCAAGAAGGACGCCTGGGAGGAAAAGCTCAAGCAGTGGAAGGCTGAGGCCATGAAGACCATGGGCCTGACCGAGGAGAGCCTGGCGGCCATGACTCCCGACCAGCGCACCGCGGCGCTCCAGCAGGTCGACGAGGCCGTGAAGGCCAGGATCAAGGAAGCCATGGACGGCGCCAAGGCCCAGGCCAAGAACGGCCTGGCCGTGTCCAACTTCGTCGACCTCAGCGTCTGATCCAAGGCGGCAACCCTTGCCGCGCGATGGGCGTTATCTGCCCATGCTGAAGTTGGCCGCTGTCCTGCTGGTGCTGATGATCGTGTTCGGCGTGCTGGGTTTCGTCGTCGACGTGGCCGGCGGCCTGGCCAAGATCGCCTTCTTCCTCTGCCTGATCGGCCTGGCGCTCTCATTGGTCGGCAAGGTCGTTCGGCGCGGCTGAGCGTCATTGTTGGTATCAATCCTGTTGACGCTGCCCGGCTGCATCTCTAGCCATGCGCCCAAGAGATAGCGGTAACATTCCGGGGAAGAAGCGATGGATCGGCTAAACAAGGGCGCGCGCCGCTGGTCGGCTGGACTGGTCTCGGGCCTGGCCCTGACCCTCGCCATCGGGGTCGTGGGCAACCTGGCCGCGCCGGTCGCCGCCGCCCACGCCGCGCCGATGGCGGTGGTGGACCGCAACGGCTCCTATGTCTCGGTCGAGACCTACGCCCCTAACATTGTCCGGGTGACCATCAGCCAGGACAAGGATCTGGCCGCCGCGGCGCCGGGCTACGGCTTCCTGGCTGACAGCGATGTCAAGGGTTGGCGCCACGACCAGAAGGCCGGAGCCGACCTCTTCACCTCCGGCGCCCTGTCGCTGGAGGTCGTCGCCCAGCCCTGGCCGGGCGCGCCCTCGCAGATGGACCGCTACTTCGCCCCGTCGCTGCCGCCGGTCTCGGTGAAGATCCGCAAGGCCGACGGCTCGGACCTGGTGGCGATGAACGGCTGGGAGATGTCGCCGCACGTCGTGAACGGCGAGCGGACCTACCAGGCCGGCGCCAGCTTCTCGACCAGCGCCGACGAGCACTTCTACGGCCTGGGCCAGAACCAGGAAGGCATTCTCGACCTGCGCGGCCGCAAGATCGACTGCAAGCACGACTACGACGCCCCGCACGGCGAGACGGTCTGCGTGCCATTCCTGGTCTCCAGCAAGGGCTACGGCATCCTCTGGGACAACCCGTCGGACACCAAGGTCTATCCGGCCGTCAACGGCCGCACCCTGTGGCAGTCGAAGGTCGGCGAGCGGGTGTCGTTCTTCGTGATCACCGGCAGCTATGACGAGATCTACGCCGGCTACCGCCAGCTGACCGGCGTGACGCCGCTGCCGCCGAAGGCCGCGTTCGGCTACATCCAGTCCAAGGCCCGCTATGAGACCCAGGCCCAGATCCTCAACGTGGCCAAGGGCTATCGCGACCGCGGCTACCCGCTGGACGTGATGGTGCTGGACTGGTTCTACTGGACCCGCATGGGCCAGATGGACATCGACCCGGCCGCCTTCCCCGATCCCGCCGCGATGAACAAGGAGCTGCACGACAACGGCGTGCACAGCATCATCAGCGTCTGGCCGCGCTTCGAGAAGGAAGGCCGTTACTTCAACTACCTGGCCGACAAGGGCTGGCTGCTGAAGGACAAGGACGGCAAGGTCGTCGACGGCCTGCCGTTCCGCAGCGACCGCACCGGCGGCCTGATCGACAGCACCAATCCCCAGGCCCGCGAATGGTTCTGGGGCAAGATCCGCGACAACATCGCCTCCAAGGGCTTCGACTGGTTCTGGCTGGACGAGACCGAGCCGGACCTGGTGCCGGAGGGCTATTTCTGGAGCATCGGTTCGGGCGACCGCTACCGCAACGTCTTCCCACTGGTCCACACCCAGGGCGTGGCCGAGGGCTCGCGCCGCGATCGGCCCGACAAGCGCAACCTGATCCTGGCCCGCGCCGCCTATATCGGCGCCCAGCGCAACGGCGCCCTGTTCTGGTCGTCCGACATCCAGCCGACCTGGGAAGCGCTCAAGCGGCAGGTGCCGACGGGCCTGAACTTCACCGCCTCGGGCTTCGCCTACTGGGGCAACGACATCGGCGGCTGGCAGTGGCTGCCCCAGACCACGACGGCGACCAAGCCGCCGCTGCTGGATCCGTCCGACGCCCGCGCCGTGGTCGGTCAGAACAACGACTATCCCGAGCTGTTCGCCCGCTGGTTCCAGTACGGGACCTTCACCCCGACCCTGCGGGTGCACGGCATGCGCAAGGACACCGAGGTGTGGTCGTTCGGCAAGGGCGCCGAGGCCGTGGTCGCCAAGTACCTGAAGCTGCGCTACGCCCTGATGCCGTACCTGTACTCGATGGGCCACACGACCTACGAGACCGGCGCGCCGTTCATGCGCGGCCTGTTCATGGACTTCCCGAACGACCCGAAGGTCGTGAACCTGGGCGACCAGTACATGTTCGGCCCGGCCTTCCTGGTGGCGCCGATCACCGATCAAGGTGTCGAGGACCGCGACGTCTACCTGCCGGCGGGCGCCGATTGGTATGACTACTGGACGGGCAAGAAGTTCACCGGCGGCCAGACGATCAGCGTCCATGCGCCGATCGACACCATCCCGCTGTTCGTCCGGGCCGGCTCGATCATCCCGATGGGCGCGCCGATCCAGAACACTTCGCAGCCTCAGGCGATCAACGCGGTCAAGGTCTATCCCGGTCGCGACGCCGACTTCACCCTGTACGACGACGACGGCGTGACCAACGCCTACGAAAAGGGCGTCGGCAAGACGGTGAAGCTGCACTGGGACGACAAGGCCGGCAAGCTGACCGCCACGGGCGACAAGGGCCTCAGCGCCCAGGCGCTGGCGGCGGTGCAGGTGGTGAAGTAACGCCTTAAAACTCGCTCATCCCGGCATTGGCCGGGATGAGCGGATTGTTAGGGGTTCCAAGCGTCACCGAACGCGCCCGCATTCTTTTGTGGATAAACCCCCTTCCCAATCTCGGTCGGGTGTCCTATATCCGCCGGCTCACGAAGATATTCGGCGGAGCGCGTACGCGCGTGTCCGCATGATACGCCCCGAGGCGCGGTCAGCCGCCCTCCGACCAGCGCGAAGGGGCGCCCGTCAGGCATCCGGTCCCGGTTGCCCTGACAGGGGAATTCCAGCGACCAGCGCTCTCCCGAGGGGAGAGCGGCGAGGGTGGTCGCTAGGTACATTCGAATTCACGCGCGGAGTCCGTCCGCGCCCAGGGAAAAAACATGGCGCAATCCTTCACCGGCAAGAAGCGGATCCGGAAGTCTTTCGGCCGCATCCCCGAAGCTGTGCAGATGCCGAACCTGATCGAGGTTCAGCGCTCCTCCTACGAGCAGTTCCTTCAGCGCGAGGTCCGTCCGGGCCAGCGCCGCGACGAAGGCATCGAGGCGGTGTTCAAGTCGGTGTTCCCGATCAAGGACTTCAACGAGCGCGCGGTGCTCGAATACGTCTCGTACGAATTCGAAGAGCCCAAGTACGACGTTGAAGAGTGCATCCAGCGCGACATGACCTTCGCGGCGCCGCTGAAGGTCAAGCTGCGGCTGATCGTGTTCGAAACCGAAGAAGAAACCGGCGCCCGGTCCGTCAAGGACATCAAGGAGCAGGACGTCTACATGGGCGACATCCCGCTCATGACCGACAAGGGCACGTTCATCGTCAACGGCACCGAGCGGGTCATCGTCTCGCAGATGCACCGTTCGCCCGGCGTGTTCTTCGACCACGACAAGGGCAAGACCCACGCCTCGGGCAAGCTGCTGTTCGCCGCCCGGGTGATCCCGTACCGCGGCTCGTGGCTGGACTTCGAGTTCGACGCCAAGGACGTGGTCTATGTCCGCATCGACCGCCGCCGCAAGCTGCCGGCCACCACCTTCCTCTATGCCCTGGGCATGGACGGCGAGGAGATCCTGACGACGTTCTATGACGTCGTCCCGTTCGAGAAGCGCACCGCGGCCGGCGCCGAAGGCTGGGCCACCCCGTACAAGCCCGAGCGCTGGCGCGGCGTGAAGCCGGAATTCGCCCTGATCGACGCCGACACCGGCGAGGAAGTGGCTCCGGCCGGCACCAAGATCACCGCCCGCCAGGCCAAGAAGCTGGCTGACGCCGGCCTGAAGACCCTGCTGCTGGCGCCGGAAGCCCTGACGGGCCGCTACCTGGCCCGCGACGCGGTCAACTTCGAGAACGGCGAGATCTACGCCGAGGCCGGCGACGAGCTGGACGTCACCTCGATCCAGGCCCTGGCCGAACAGGGCTTCAGCACCATCGACGTGCTGGACATCGACCACGTCACGGTCGGCGCCTACATGCGCAACACCCTGCGCGTGGACAAGAACGCCGTCCGCGAGGATGCGCTGTTCGACATCTACCGCGTGATGCGTCCGGGCGAGCCGCCGACCGTCGAAGCCGCCGAGGCGATGTTCAAGTCGCTGTTCTTCGACGCCGAGCGCTACGACCTGTCGGCCGTGGGCCGCGTGAAGATGAACATGCGCCTGGAGCTGGACGCTTCGGACGAGATGCGCGTGCTGCGCAAGGAAGACGTGCTGGCGGTGCTCAAGCTGCTGGTCGGCCTGCGCGACGGTCGCGGCGAAATCGACGACATCGACAACCTGGGCAACCGCCGGGTGCGCTCGGTCGGCGAACTGCTGGAAAACCAGTACCGCGTCGGCCTGCTGCGCATGGAGCGCGCCATCAAGGAACGCATGTCGTCGGTCGACATCGACACCGTGATGCCGCACGACCTGATCAACGCCAAGCCGGCCGCGGCCTCGGTGCGTGAATTCTTCGGCAGCTCGCAGCTGTCGCAGTTCATGGACCAGACCAACCCGCTGTCGGAGATCACCCACAAGCGCCGCCTGTCGGCGCTTGGCCCGGGCGGTCTGACCCGCGAGCGCGCCGGCTTCGAAGTCCGCGACGTGCACCCGACCCACTACGGCCGGATCTGCCCGATCGAAACGCCGGAAGGCCCGAACATCGGCCTGATCAACTCGCTGGCCACCCACGCGCGCGTCAACAAGTACGGCTTCATCGAGAGCCCCTACCGTCGCGTCGCCGACGGCAAGCCGCTCGACGAGGTCGTCTACATGTCGGCCATGGAAGAGTCGAAGCACGTCATCGCCCAGTCCAACATCAAGGTGCTGGACGGCGAGATCGTGGACGACCTGGTCCCCGGCCGGATCAACGGCGAGCCGACCCTGCTCCAGAAGGAACAGGTCGACCTGATGGACGTGTCGCCGCGCCAGGTTGTTTCGGTGGCCGCGGCCCTGATCCCGTTCCTGGAAAACGACGACGCCAACCGCGCCCTGATGGGCTCGAACATGCAGCGTCAGGCCGTGCCGCTGGTGCAGTCCGACGCCCCGCTGGTCGGCACCGGCATGGAGGCCGTGGTCGCCCGTGACTCCGGCGCCGTGGTCATCGCCAAGCGCACCGGCGTCGTGGAGCAGATCGACGGCACGCGTATCGTCGTCCGCGCCACGGAAGAGACCGACAGCGCCCGTTCGGGCGTCGACATCTACCGTCTGAGCAAGTTCCAGCGTTCGAACCAGTCGACCTGCATCAACCAGCGCCCGCTGGTGAAGGTGGGCGACCGGATCAGCGCCGGCGACATCATCGCCGACGGCCCGTCGACCGAGCTGGGCGAACTGGCCCTGGGCCGCAACGCGCTCGTCGCGTTCATGCCCTGGAACGGCTACAACTTCGAAGACTCGATCCTGATCTCCGAGCGCATCGTCCGTGACGACGTCTTCACCTCGATCCACATCGAGGAATTCGAAGTCATGGCCCGCGACACCAAGCTGGGTCCGGAAGAAATCACCCGCGACATCCCTAACGTCGGCGAGGAAGCCCTGCGCAACCTCGACGAAGCGGGCATCGTGGCGATCGGCGCCGAGGTCCAGCCGGGCGACATCCTGGTCGGCAAGGTCACGCCGAAGGGTGAAAGCCCGATGACGCCGGAAGAAAAGCTGCTGCGCGCCATCTTCGGTGAAAAGGCCTCGGACGTCCGCGACACCAGCCTGCGCCTGCCCCCGGGCGTCGCCGGCACCATCGTCGACGTGCGCGTGTTCAATCGTCACGGCGTCGACAAGGACGAACGCGCCCTGGCCATCGAGCGCGCCGAGATCGACCGCCTGGGCAAGGACCGCGACGACGAATTCGCGATCCTGAACCGCAACATCTCGGGCCGCCTGCGCGAACTGCTGATCGGCAACGTCGCCCTGTCGGGTCCCAAGGGCCTGTCGCGCGGCGAGATCACCGCCGAAGGCCTGGCTGAAGTCCAGCCCGGCCTGTGGTGGCAGATCGCCCTCGAGGACGAGAAGGCGATGGGCGAACTGGAAAGCCTGCGCCGTCTGTTCGACGAGAACCGCAAGCGTCTGGACCGCCGCTTCGAGGACAAGGTCGACAAGCTGCAGCGCGGCGACGAACTGCCCCCGGGCGTGATGAAGATGGTCAAGGTTTTCGTGGCCGTGAAGCGCAAGCTTCAGCCGGGCGACAAGATGGCCGGCCGTCACGGCAACAAGGGCGTCATCTCGCGCATCCTGCCGATCGAGGACATGCCGTTCCTCGCCGACGGGACGCACGTGGACGTCGTTCTGAACCCGCTGGGCGTGCCCTCGCGCATGAACGTCGGCCAGATCTTCGAAACCCACCTGGGCTGGGCCTGCGCCAACCTCGGCAAGCAGATCACCAACCTGCTGGAAGACTGGCAGCACGGCGGCCAGAAGGACGCCCTGGTCCAGCGCCTGCGCGACATCTACGGCCCGGACGAGGAACTGCCGGAAACCGAGGAAGAGCTGGTCGAACTGGCCCGCAACCTCGGCAAGGGCGTTCCGATCGCCACCCCGGTGTTCGACGGCGCGCGCATCGGCGACATCGAAGAGCACCTGACCATGGCGGGCGTCGATCCGTCGGGCCAGTCGATCCTGTTCGACGGCCAGACGGGCGACCAGTTCAAGCGTCCGGTCACGGTCGGCTACATCTACATGCTGAAGCTGCACCACCTGGTCGACGACAAGATCCACGCCCGTTCGATCGGTCCGTACTCGCTGGTCACCCAGCAGCCGCTGGGCGGCAAGGCCCAGTTCGGCGGTCAGCGCTTCGGGGAAATGGAAGTGTGGGCTCTGGAAGCCTACGGCGCGGCCTACACCCTGCAGGAAATGCTGACGGTGAAGTCCGACGACGTGGCCGGCCGGACCAAGGTCTACGAGTCGATCGTCCGTGGCGACGACACGTTCGAAGCCGGTATCCCGGAAAGCTTCAACGTGCTGGTCAAGGAAATGCGCTCGCTCGGCCTGAACGTGGAACTCGAGAACTCTTAAGCGCCGTGCGGTGAAATCCTCGTCCTTCGACAAGCTCAGGATGAGGGTTTCACCAGCGACGCAGTAGCCCTCATCCTGAGCTTGTCGAAGGACGAGGGCGGCACCTCAGAATTTTCGCGGGTAGTCCCGCAGAAGGAACCAAGATGAACCAGGAAGTCCTGAACATCTTTAATCCGGTCCAGGCCGCTCCGACCTTCGACCAGATCCGCATCTCGCTGGCTTCGCCGGAAAAGATCCGCTCGTGGTCGTTCGGTGAGATCAAGAAGCCCGAGACCATCAACTACCGCACGTTCAAGCCCGAGCGTGACGGCCTGTTCTGCGCCCGTATCTTTGGCCCAACCAAGGACTACGAATGCCTGTGCGGCAAGTACAAGCGCATGAAGTACAAGGGCATCATCTGCGAGAAGTGCGGCGTCGAGGTCACCCTGGCCCGCGTCCGTCGCGAGCGCATGGGCCACATCGAGCTGGCCTCGCCGGTCGCCCACATCTGGTTCCTGAAGTCGCTGCCCTCGCGCATCGCCATGATGCTGGACATGCCGCTGAAGGACATCGAGCGGGTCCTGTACTTCGAATACTACATCGTCACCGAGCCGGGCCTGACCCCGCTGAAGCAGCACCAGCTGCTCAGCGAGGACGACTTCATGCGCGCCCAGGACGAATACGGCGACGACAGCTTCACCGCCGAAATCGGCGCCGAGGCCGTCCAGAACCTGCTCAAGGCGATCGACCTGGAGAAGGAAGCCGAGAAGCTGCGCGAAGAGCTGGCGGGCAACCCGTCGGACATGAAGCAGAAGAAATTCTCCAAGCGCCTGAAGATCCTGGAAGCCTTCCAGGAGTCGGGCAACCGTCCGGAGTGGATGGTGCTGACGGTCGTGCCGGTGATCCCGCCGGAACTGCGCCCGCTGGTGCCGCTGGACGGCGGCCGCTTCGCGACCTCGGACCTGAACGACCTGTACCGCCGGGTCATCAACCGTAACAACCGCCTCAAGCGCCTGATCGAACTGCGCGCCCCCGACATCATCATCCGCAACGAAAAGCGGATGCTGCAGGAGTCGGTGGACGCCCTGTTCGACAACGGCCGCCGCGGTCGCGTGATCACGGGCGCCAACAAGCGTCCGCTGAAGTCGCTGGCCGACATGCTGAAGGGCAAGCAGGGCCGCTTCCGCCAGAACCTGCTGGGCAAGCGCGTCGACTATTCGGGCCGTTCGGTCATCGTCGTGGGTCCGGACCTGAAGCTGCACGAGTGCGGCCTGCCCAAGAAGATGGCGCTGGAGCTGTTCAAGCCGTTCATCTATGCGCGCCTGGACGCCAAGGGCCTGTCGGGCACCGTCAAGCAGTCCAAGCGCATGGTCGAGCGCGAACAGCCGCAGGTGTGGGACATCCTCGAAGAGGTGATCCGCGAACACCCCGTGCTGCTGAATCGCGCGCCGACGCTTCACCGCCTGGGCATCCAGGCGTTCGAGCCCAAGCTGATCGAGGGCAAGGCCATCCAGCTGCACCCGCTGGTCTGCGCCGCATTCAACGCCGACTTCGACGGCGACCAGATGGCCGTGCACGTCCCGCTGAGCCTCGAGGCCCAGCTGGAAGCGCGCGTCCTGATGATGTCGACCAACAACATCCTGTCGCCCGCCAACGGTCGCCCGATCATCGTGCCGTCGCAGGACATCGTCCTGGGCCTGTACTACCTGTCGGTCGCCCGCGACGGCGAGCCGGGTGAAGGCAAGATCTTCGCCGACTTGGGCGAGATCGAAGCCGCCATGGACGCCGGCGTCGTGTCGCTGCACGCCAAGATCAAGTCGCGCTTCACCGAAGTGGACGCCGACGGCGTGGCGCGTCGCCGCGTGATCGACACCACCCCCGGCCGCATGAAGATCGCCGCCCTGCTTCCGCGTCACCCGGCGATCGGTCACCGACTGATCGAGAAGGCCCTGACCAAGAAGGAAATCGGCAACCTGATCGACGTGGTCTATCGCCACTGCGGCCAGAAGGCGACGGTGATCTTCGCCGACCAGGTCATGGGCCTGGGCTTCAAGGAAGCGGCCAAGGCCGGCATCTCCTTCGGCAAGGACGACATCATCATCCCCAAGCGGAAGGAGGCGATCGTCGCCGAAACCCGCACCCTGGCCGAGGAGTACGAGCAACAGTACGCCGACGGCCTGATCACCAAGGGCGAGAAGTACAACAAGGTCGTCGACGCCTGGGCCAAGGCCACCGACCGGGTCGCCGACGAGATGATGGCCGAGCTTCAGATGAAGCATAAGGACGAGAACGGCCGCGAGAAGGAAATCAACGCCATCTACATGATGGCCCACTCCGGCGCCCGTGGTTCGCAAGCCCAGATGAAGCAGCTGGGCGGCATGCGCGGCCTGATGGCCAAGCCCTCCGGCGAGATCATCGAGACCCCGATCGTCTCGAACTTCAAGGAAGGCCTGACCGTTCAGGAGTACTTCAACTCGACCCACGGCGCCCGTAAGGGCCTGGCGGACACCGCGCTGAAGACCGCCAACTCCGGCTACCTGACCCGTCGTCTGGTCGACGTCGCGCAGGACTGCATCATCGTCGAGGAAGACTGCGGCACCACCAAGGGCATCACCCTGCGGGCCGTGGTCGAAGGCGGCGACGTGCTGGTCTCGCTGGGCACCCGTGTCCTGGGCCGTTTCTCGGCCGAGGACATCAAGGACCCGGCGACCGGCGAGATCGTGGTTCCGGCCGACACCTATCTCGACGAGAACATGGCCGACGCCATCGAAGCCGCTGCGGTGCAGTCGGTGAAGGTGCGCTCGGTCCTGACCTGCGAGGCCAAGATCGGCGTCTGCGGCGCCTGCTACGGCCGCGACCTGGCCCGCGGCACGCCGGTGAACATCGGTGAAGCGGTGGGCGTCATCGCCGCCCAGTCGATCGGCGAGCCCGGCACCCAGCTGACGATGCGGACCTTCCACATCGGCGGCACCGCCCAGGTGGCCGAGCAGTCGTTCTTCGAAAGCAGCAACGACGGCGTGGTCCGCGTGACCGGCGCCACCGTGGTGGGTTCGGACGGCGCCCTGGTGGTCATGAGCCGCAACACGGCCGTGAGCGTCCTGGTCGACGGCAAGGAGCGCGAGAACTACAAGCCGCCGTACGGCGCGCGCCTGAAGGTCAAGGACGGCGACAAGGTCAAGCGCGGCCAGCGCCTGGCCGATTGGGACCCCTACACCACCCCGATCATCACCGAAGTGGCCGGTCGCATCCGCGCCGAAGACCTGGTGGACGGCTTCTCCGTTCGCGAGGAAACCGACGAAGCCACCGGCATCGCGCAGCGCGTGATCGCCGACTGGCGGACCTCGGCCCGCGCGTCGGACCTGCGTCCGGCGATGGGCGTGCTGGGTGAAGACGGCGCCTATGTCCGTCTGGCCAACGGCGGCGAGGCCCGCTATCTGATGTCGGTCGGCGCCATTCTCTCCGTCGCTGACGGGGACATGGTCAAGCCGGGCGAGGTCATCGCGCGGATCCCGACCGAAGGCGCCAAGACCCGGGACATCACCGGTGGTCTGCCGCGCGTCGCCGAACTCTTCGAAGCCCGCCGTCCCAAGGACTGCGCGGTCATCGCGGAAATGGACGGCCGTGTCGAATTCGGCAAGGATTACAAGAACAAGCGCCGGATCAAGATCACTCCGGACATCGACGCCGACGGCAACCAGCCTGAAGCGGTCGAGTTCCTGATCCCGAAGGGCAAGCACATCGCGGTGCATGATGGCGACTACATCACGCGCGGCGAGTACATCATCGACGGCAACCCGGATCCGCACGACATCCTGCGCATTCTGGGCGTCGAGGCCCTGGCCAACTTCCTGGTCGACGAGATCCAGGAGGTCTACCGACTGCAGGGCGTGCCGATCAACGACAAGCACATCGAGACGATCGTTCGTCAGATGCTGCAGAAGGTCGAGATCGTCGAGCCGGGCGACACGGGCTTGATCAAGGGCGATCACCTCGACAAGCCCGAGTTCTACGTCGAGCAGGACAAGGCTGTCGCCCGCGGCGGCCGTCCGGCCACGACGCAGCCCGTGCTGCTGGGCATCACCAAGGCCTCGCTGCAGACCAAGAGCTTCATCTCGGCCGCGTCGTTCCAGGAAACGACCCGCGTCCTGACCGAAGCCTCGGTGCACGGCAAGACCGACACGCTGGAAGGCCTGAAGGAAAACGTCATCGTGGGTCGCCTGATCCCCGCTGGCACGGGTTCCTACCTGCGCAGCCTGCAACGCATCGCCGCCAAGCGCGACGAGCAACTGGCCCAGCAGCGCGAAGAGTCGATGGAGCCGCTGCCCGCGGTCATCGCCGAAGAGGCGTAAGCCTCCTTCGAGGACTGAAACGGAACGGCCCGGGAGCAATCCCGGGCCGTTTCTTTTTTGGCTCTTCTCCCTCAGGAGGAGGTGTCGGTGAAGCGGACGGAGGGGGCGTCCTCCGTTCTACGATCCCCGCAACACCGCCAGCCGCTCCAGCCTCGGCGCCGCGAAATCCAGGAACGCCCGCACCAGCGGCGGCATGAACCGGCCGCCCACCGTGACCAGTTGCACGGGCAGGGGCGGGGGCTCGAAGTCGGGCAGCAGGCGCACCAGCCGCCCGGCCGCCAGGTCCTCGGCGACCTGGTAGGACAGGGCCCGACCGATCCCGCGACCGGCGACCATGGCCGCCAGGGCCGCCTCGACATTGTTGACCCGCAGCCGGGGCTCCAGCCGCACCGCCCGCGGCTTGCCACGATGCTCGAACCGCCATTCCGGCGAGGCCGAGACCACGGTGGTCAGGATCACCTCGTGCCCGGCCAGGTCGCCCGGCTCCAACGGCGTCCCGCGTCGCGCCAGGTAATCGGGCGCGGCCACCAGCAGCCGGCGCACTTGGCCCAGCTTGCGGACGATCAGGCTGGAATCGGCCAGCGGCCCGATCCGCAGGGCCACGTGCAACTCGCCCTCAATCAGGTCCAGATTTCGGTCGTGCAGGGTCAGGTCGGCCTGGACGCCGGGGTGCTCGGCCAGGAAGTCGGCCACGACCGGGGTCAGGCAGCGGCCGCCGAACACGGTCGGGCCGGTGATCCGCAGCGTGCCGCGCACCGTGTCAGAGGCGGGGGCCTGGAGGGCGGTCTCGTAGTCGACCAGCAGCCGCCGGGCCCGCTCGGCCAGGTCGCGGCCGGCCTCGGTCGGCGCCAGGCGGCGGGTGGTGCGCTCGATCAGCCGCACGCCCATCCGCTCTTCCAGCGCCGCCAGGGTCCGGGTCATGGCGGCGGGCGAGCGCCGCAGCCTGCGGCCGGCGGCGGCCAGGGACCCGCTGTCGATCACCGCCAACAGCAGGGCCAGTTCGTCCAGGCGATCCATTCCATAATCCGCAATTATGTCTTGCCTATTTGCTCAATTCATTTCGAACGGCGCAATGGCGAAGATGCCTCCGCATCAAGGGAAAGCATCGATGTCCGACACCGCCATCGTCCTGCACGGCACGCCGCTCTCGGGCCATACCCACCGGGTGGGCCTGATGCTGAACGCCCTGGGCCTGGCCTACCGCTTCGTCTCCGCGCCCAAGGATGTTCGCGCCTCGCCGGCCTTCCTGGCCCTCAACCCGCTCGGTCAGATCCCGGTGCTGCAGGACGGCGGCCTGGTCCTGGCCGACAGCAACGCCATCCTGGTCTATCTGGCGCGTCGCTATGCGCCTGACGCCGACTGGCTGCCGCTGGAGCCGGTCGCCGCCGCCCGGGTCCAGCGCTGGCTGTCGATCGCCGCCGGCGAGGTCATGCACGGCCCGGCCATCGCCCGGATGATCGCCCTGTTCGACCTCCCCGACGATCCGGCCCGCGCCGCTCGCATCGCCGCCCGGGTGCTGGCCTTCATGGACAGCCACCTGGCGGACCGCGCCTATCTCGCCGCCGACCACGTCACGATCGCCGACCTGGCCTGCTACTCGTATGTGGCCCACGCCCCCGAAGGCGGGGTGGCGCTGGAGCCCTATCCGGCCGTGCGCGCGTGGCTGGCCCGGGTCGAGGCCCAGCCCTGGTTCAAGCCCATGCCCGACTTCGCGGCGGCGTGAGGGGAGCGCCGGCCTTGGGTCGTTTACCCGGTGCGGCGCAACGTCGCGATTTCATTCGGCGGATCAATCGACCGGAAGGTTAAGCCTTGCTTGAGATGTTGCGGTGCAAACCGGAGGCAGGATTCTCCAGACATTGGCGCCCCCATGCGTTCCGACATCTCCACCAAGGTCAGCCTGACCGTCGTCGCGGCCTTCATGACCCTGCTGCTGGCCCTGCTGGCCATCGTCGGCAAGAACTCGCTGGACTTCGCCAAGTCGCAGGCGGTCAGCCAGCAGGAGGCCAGCATGCGTGTGGCCTGGGACGCGGTCGGCGGCCAGGGCGCGGTCTTCGCACGTGACGGCGACAAGCTGACGGTCGGCGGCAAGGTCCTGAACGGCGACATCGCCACGGTCGACCACGTCAAGGACCTGGTCGGCGGCACCATGACCATCTTCCTGGGCGACACCCGCATCGCCACCAACGTCCAGAAGCCGGACGGCAGCCGCGGCCTGGGCACCACCCTGGCCAAGGGGCCGGTTCATGATGCGGTGCTGGACCGGGGCGAGTCCTATCGCGGCGAGGCCAAGGTGCTGGGCAAGCCCTATTTCGCGGCCTACGACCCGATCAAGGACGCCTCGGGCCAGGTGATCGGCATCCTCTATGTCGGCGTGGCCAAGGCCGACTACTTCCAGCCCGTCTATCGCCAGCTGATCTGGCTGGCCGTGGCCGGCGCGGTGCTGGCGGCCCTGGGCGTCGCAGCCTCGGTGACCGTGGTTCGCCGCCAACTGTCGCCACTGCGCGACCTGCGCGAGGCCATGAAGCGGGTGATGGGCGGCGACCTGACCGTCGCCCTGCCGTTCGCAGGGCGCCGCGACGACATCGGCCTGATGGCCGACGCGGTCCACGCCTTCCGCGACGAGGCTCGCGAGAAGGGCCGGATCGAAGCCCAGGCCGAGACCCATCGCCAAGCCGCCGAGGCCGAGCGCCGCCTGTCGGCCGATCGCGACAGCCACCAGGCCGAGCAGCAGGCCCTGGTCGTCTCGCGCCTGGCCCACGGTCTGGACCGGCTGTCGGCCGGCGACCTGACCGTTCGCCTGACCGAGGCCTTCGCTCCCGACTACGAGCGCCTGCGCGCCGACTTCAACCAGGCGGTCGAGCGCCTGGAGCAGGCCATGGGCGCGGTGATCTCGGCCGTGGGCGGGTTAACCGCCGGGGCCAACGGCATCGCTGGCGCGGCGGGCGACCTGTCGACCCGCAGCGAGCAGCAGGCCGCCAGCCTGGAAGAGGCCGCCGCCGCGCTTACCGAGATCACCAACGCCGTCCGTGTGGCCGCCGACGGCGCGCGCGGAGCCCGCGAAGCCGTCAGCCAGGCCCAGGCCGAGGCCGGCCGCTCGCGCGCCGTCGTCGACGAGACCATCCAGGCGATCGGCGGCATCGAGGCCTCCTCGCACCAGGTGGCCCAGATCGTCGGCGTGATCGACGAGATCGCCTTCCAGACCAACCTGCTGGCCCTGAACGCCGGGGTCGAGGCGGCCCGGGCCGGCGACGCCGGCCGCGGCTTCGCGGTCGTGGCGCAGGAAGTCCGGGCCCTGGCCCAGCGCTCGGCCGACGCGGCCAAGGAGATCAAGGTCCACATCGCCGACTCGGCCCGCCAGGTCGAGGCCGGAGTCGTGCTGGTGGGCCGCACCGGCGAGGCTCTACAGAAGATCGCCGGCCAGGTCGGGGCCATCGACGGCGTCATCGGCCAGATCGCCGCCTCGGCCGCCGAGCAGGCCTCGGGCCTGTCGGAGGTCAACACCGCCGTCAGCCACATGGACCAGGCCACCCAGAAGAACGCCGCCATGGTCAACCGCTCGGCCGCCGACAGCCTGACCCTGGTGCGCGAGGTCGAGGGCCTGGCCGCCCTGGTCGACCACTTCAAGGTCGGCGCGGCTAGCGCTGCTCGTTCTGGCGCGCGGCCGTCTTCCGACGCTCGTCGGCCTTCCGCGCATCGTCCAGCCGCTTGAGGGCCTGCTGCTCGGCCGAGCGCGAGCGGCCCAGGCCGTCCTGCTCGGCGCCCAGCACCCAGGGGATGTCCTTGCCCTTGCCCGGATCGTCGCGATTGCGGTGATCCACCCCGACGCCCATCGGCGCGTCGCGATAGGCGCGGTCGGCCTGCTGCTTGAGGGCCTGGGCGTCGAAGCCCCGCCGCTTGGCCGCGTCCATCGGCGCGTCATAGACTGGCGCGTTGCGGGCCTTGGCGCCAAACGCCTCGTCGCAATGTTCCTGCTCACGCCGGTTGAGGCCGACCGCCTGGGCGTTGGCGCAACCGGGGCTGCTTCCGCGCAGGGCGGTGCGCAGGTCGCCGCGCGGGCCTTCGGGCAGGGGGGCGGGATGGACGCCGGTCGCGCGGTTGCTCGGGGCGGGCGGACCGGGAACGGGCGCGACGCCCAGCGGCTGGATCCAGGACGGCGCGACCCGGCGCGGCGCGCGCGGCTGGATCGGCGAAGCCGCCGCGGCCCGGTCGGCGCTGGCCACGGTCTCGGGCGTGGGGCGACGGGGCGTGAACTCGCGCTCCAGGGTGACGCGGATGGCGTCCTCGTCGTCCGACCGGTCCTGGAAGCGCGCCGCCATCGGCCAGCCCAGGACGGCCAGGATCACGGCGTGCAGCGCCAGCGACCCGCCAAGGACGGCGCCGTTTCTCAACCGGGTTTTGCGCGCCGTGGCCGGGGACAAGAACAAGCTCGACAGGAACAGGGGAGCGGCGAGGCTTGCCACCTCGAGTGGCGAAAGCATGGCGGCTGAACGTTAGATGGGGTGACCGATCGCCCTCGCTAGTCGGGTTTGGAAGGCGCGAAAGCGTGGCCCTTAGCGGGCCATGAACCGGCGCAAACCCGTGAATTGACTCGGCATTGACGTCGGATGCGTTCGCGAGTAGTTTCCGCGCTCTTTTCGAGGCGGACCCTGTCCGTCCTGATGAGCGCCCGTCCCTTACCCCGACGGACCAGCCCGCCGGAACGCTGCCCGCGTCCCGGCGAGTTTCGTGTTTATCAGGTCCTCATCCGAGGCCGAGACAAGCCGGAATAAAAACGACAAGGACCCTGAAGCGCCTCGGCCGAAAGGCACACGCTTCCATCAGAGCAGAGACTTAATGCCTACCGTCAACCAGCTCATCCGCAAACCGCGCCAGCCTAAGCCGGTCCGGAACAAGGTGCCCGCCCTGAAGGGCTGCCCCCAACGCCGCGGCGTTTGCACCCGCGTCTACACGACGACCCCGAAGAAGCCGAACTCGGCTCTGCGTAAGGTCGCCAAGGTCCGTCTGACCACCGGCATCGAAGCCGTTTGCTACATTCCGGGCGAAGGCCACAACCTGCAGGAGCACTCGGTGGTGCTCATCCGCGGCGGCCGCGTCAAGGACTTGCCCGGCGTCCGTTATCACATCCTGCGCGGCGTCCTCGATACCCAAGGTGTCAAGGATCGTAAGCAGCGTCGTTCGCTCTACGGCGCCAAGCGTCCGAAGTAAGGAAGAAGAAGTATGTCCCGCCGCCGTCGCGCCGAGAAACGCCAAGTCCTGCCGGATCCCAAGTTTGGAGATCTGATTGTCACGAAGTTCATGAACTACGTGATGTACGAGGGCAAAAAAGCCGTCGCCGAAAACATCATCTATGGTGCTTTCGACATCCTGGAGAACAAGCGCAAGGACCAAGGTCCGCTTGAGACCTTCCACTCCGCCCTGGACAACGTCGCCCCGGCGATCGAAGTCCGGTCGCGCCGCGTCGGCGGCGCCACCTATCAGGTGCCGGTGGAAGTCCGTCCGGACCGTCGTCGCGCCCTGGCCATCCGCTGGCTGGTGACCGCCGCCCGCAAGCGTGGCGAAAACACCATGACCGAAAAGCTGGCCGGTGAGCTGCTCGACGCTTCGAACAACCGCGGCACCGCGGTGAAGAAGCGCGAAGACACCCACAAGATGGCCGAAGCCAACCGGGCGTTCTCGCACTACCGCTGGTAACCTTTCTTACCAGCACTCTTTCAGGCGCGGGCGGTTTGAGATAAACCGCCCGCGCCGCACGTTTAAATGTCCCCGCCCCAGCTTGGGGTCGGGCAGTCACGCAGAGCTAGACCATGGCCCGCCAGCATAAAATCGAAGACTACCGCAACTTCGGCATCATGGCGCACATCGACGCCGGGAAGACGACGACGACCGAGCGGATCCTGTATTACACGGGTAAGTCGCACAAGATCGGCGAAGTCCACGACGGCGCCGCGACCATGGACTGGATGGACCAGGAACAAGAGCGCGGCATCACCATCACGTCGGCCGCGACGACCGCTTTCTGGAAAGACAAGCGCCTCAACATCATCGACACCCCCGGACACGTCGACTTCACGATCGAAGTCGAGCGTTCGCTGCGCGTCCTCGACGGCGCCGTGACGGTGCTGGACGGCAACGCCGGCGTCGAGCCGCAGACGGAAACCGTCTGGCGTCAGGCCGACAAGTACAAGGTTCCGCGGATCGTCTTCGTCAACAAGATGGACAAGATCGGCGCCGACTTCGACAAGTCGGTCGAGTCGATCCGCGACCGTCTGGGCGCCAAGGCCGTTCCGATCCAGTTCCCGATCGGTTCGGAATCCTCGCTGAGCGGCCTGGTCGACCTGGTCCGCATGAAGGCCGTGATCTGGGACAACGACGCCCTGGGCGCCAACTTCCGTGACGAAGAGATTCCCGCCGACCTGCTGGACAAGGCCAAGGAAGCTCACGCTTACCTGGTTGAGGCCGCCGTCGAGCTCGACGACGAAGCCATGGAAGCCTATCTGGGCGGCGAAGAGCCCTCGGAAGCCGTGCTGAAGAAGTGCATCCGCAAGGCCGTGCTGACCGGCGCCTTCTATCCGATCCTCTGCGGCTCGGCCTTCAAGAACAAGGGCGTGCAGACGCTCCTGGACGCCGTCGTCGACTACCTGCCCTCGCCGGTGGACATCCCGCCGACCAAGGGCATCGACTTCAAGACCGAAGAAGAAGTCGTGCGTCGCGCCTCGGACGACGAGCCGCTGTCGGTCCTGGCGTTCAAGATCATGGACGACCCCTTCGTTGGTTCGCTGACCTTCTGCCGGATCTATTCGGGCAAGCTGGAAACTGGCATGAGCCTGCTGAACGCCACGCGCGACAAGCGCGAGCGCGTCGGCCGCATGCTGCTCATGCACTCCAACAACCGCGAAGACATCAAGGAAGCCTTCGCCGGCGACATCGTCGCCTTGGCCGGCCTCAAGGAAACCCGCACCGGTGACACCCTGTGCGATCCCCTGAAGTCGCCGGTCATCCTGGAGCGCATGGAATTCCCGGCCCCGGTCATCGAGATCGCCGTCGAGCCCAAGTCCAAGGCCGACCAGGAAAAGCTGGGCGTCGCCCTGGCCAAGCTGGCCGCCGAGGATCCGTCCTTCACCGTCTCGACCGACTTCGAAAGCGGCCAGACGATCCTGAAGGGCATGGGCGAACTGCACCTGGACATCAAGATCGACATCCTCAAGCGCACCTACAAGGTCGAAGCCAACATCGGCGCGCCGCAGGTCGCCTATCGTGAAAGCCTGGGTCGCAAGGCCGAGATCGACTACACCCACAAGAAGCAGACCGGCGGTACGGGCCAGTTCGCTCGCGTCATGATCACTTTCGAACCCGGTGAACCCGGTTCGGGCTTCGTGTTCGAGAACTCGATCGTCGGCGGCGCGGTGCCGAAGGAATACATCCCCGGCGTCCAGAAGGGTCTGGAGTCCGTCAAGGACAACGGCCTGCTGGCCGGCTTCCCGCTGATCGACTTCAAGGCCACCCTGACGGACGGCAAGTACCACGACGTCGACTCCAGCGTGCTGGCGTTCGAAATCGCGTCGCGCGCCGCCTTCAAGGAACTGCGTGAAAAGGGCGCTCCCAAGCTGCTCGAGCCGATCATGGCCGTCGAGGTCGTGACCCCGGAAGAGTACCTGGGTTCGGTCATCGGCGACCTGAACGCCCGTCGCGGGATGATCCAGGGCCAGGACATGCGCGGCAACGCCACGGTGGTGAACGCCTTCGTGCCGCTGGCCAACATGTTCGGCTATGTGAACACCCTGCGCGGCATGTCCCAGGGCCGCGCCCAGTTCACCATGCAATACGACCACTACGAGCCGGTGCCGCAACACGTCGCCGACGAAGTGATCAAGAAGTACGCCTAAGCTAACCCCAGAAATCCCCTTTTAATTGCAGGCCCCTCTGGGGTCCGGAGCTAGAGAAAAATGGCCAAGGAAAAGTTCGAACGTAATAAGCCGCACTGCAACATCGGCACCATTGGTCACGTTGACCACGGCAAGACGACGTTGACGGCTGCGATCACCATCATTCTGGCCAAGACCGGTGGTGCGACGGCGAAGAACTACGCCGACATCGACGCCGCGCCGGAAGAAAAGGCCCGCGGCATCACCATCAACACCGCGCACGTGGAATATGAGACGGCCAACCGTCACTACGCCCACGTCGACTGCCCCGGCCACGCCGACTACGTCAAGAACATGATCACCGGCGCGGCCCAGATGGACGGCGCGATCCTGGTCGTGTCGGCCGCCGACGGCCCGATGCCGCAGACCCGCGAGCACATCCTGCTGGCCCGTCAGGTCGGCGTGCCGGCCCTGGTCGTCTACATGAACAAGGTCGACCTGGTCGACGACGCCGAGCTGCTGGAGCTGGTCGAGATGGAAGTGCGCGAGCTGCTTTCGTCGTACGACTTCCCCGGCGACGACATCCCGATCACCAAGGGCTCGGCCAAGGTCGCCATCGACGGCGGCGACCCGGTCATCGGCGAGCAGTCGATCCTGGAACTGATGACCACGGTCGACACCTACATCCCGCAGCCTGACCGTCCGGTCGACCTGCCCTTCCTGATGCCGGTCGAAGACGTGTTCTCGATCTCGGGCCGCGGCACCGTGGTCACGGGTCGCGTCGAGCGCGGCATCGTCAAGGTCGGCGAGGAAGTCGAGATCGTCGGCATCCGTCCGGTCCAGAAGACGACCTGCACGGGCGTCGAAATGTTCCGCAAGCTGCTGGACCAAGGTCAGGCGGGCGACAACGTCGGCGTGCTGCTGCGCGGCACCAAGCGCGAAGACGTCGAGCGCGGCCAGGTGCTGTGCAAGCCGGGTTCGATCACCCCGCACACCAAGTTCGTGGCCGAAGCCTACATCCTGACCAAGGAAGAAGGCGGCCGTCACACCCCGTTCTTCACCAACTACCGCCCGCAGTTCTACTTCCGCACCACGGACGTTACCGGGATCATCAAGCTGCGCGAAGGCGTGGAAATGATCATGCCGGGCGACAACGCCGAGCTGGACGTCGAGCTGATCACCCCGATCGCCATGGAAGAGAAGCTGCGCTTCGCCATCCGTGAAGGCGGCCGCACCGTCGGCGCCGGCGTCGTCGCGAAAATCGTTGAATAACGATTTTCTCGACCATGCTTAGTGGCCAGAAACGCATGCGTTTCTGGCGCGCCAAGATCGTCGAGTAACCTCGAACGATCTAGCTTCGGCTAAGACAAGCGAAGGCCCCGGAGGAAACTCCGGGGCCTTTTGCTTTGGGGGCTCCCCACTTGCCCCCACCTGACCGCTTCGCGGTCTGTCCGCCCCCGTAAGGGGCGGAGCCTTAGGCGCGAGGCTCTTCCCCCTATGGGGGAAGACGGTCGCGAAGCGATCCGTAGGGCCATCGCTTCGCCAACCGGACCAGTGTGGTGATCCTCAACAACGCCAGCCTGTCGTAGAAGGCGCTGGACCTTTTCGCCGAGCAGTTGTTCGGCGCGGTCACGCCGGCCTAGGCCGGTTCCCGGTCTGGCGAGAACACGTTATCCTGAGCGCGAAATCGGGGGTGACCTGTTGATCCGCGCAAAGCCTATCGTCCTGTCCCTGGCGGTCGCCACGCTCGCAGCTTGCCAGCGCACGCCAGACCCGCCGGCGTCCATCAGCCCGCCGCCGGGCCTGGGCGACCGCGTGCGGGTGCTGAGCGCCGACGCCATGGTGATCGACGGCAAGCACGTGCGGCTGGCCAACGCCTATGCGCCGCAAGGCATACCCGACGCCCGCTGCTGGGCCGAGGCCACGGCGGCCCAGGCCACCCTGGCCTGGGTGCGGGCCAAGATCAAAGACGCCCGCGACATCGCCGTCGAGCCGGCGGCGGGCTTCGACGAGTTCCATCGCCAGCTGGCGGTCGTCAAGCTGGACGGGTTCGACCTGGGCCAGGAGATGTACGAGGCCGGCCTGGCGGCGCGGCGTACCGACGGTCCGAACGGCCGCTTCGCCTGGTGCGAGCCGATCAGCGCCAAGGCCGCCGGCGGTCCGACCGTGAATTCGCTGCTGGACTAGGCAGGCCGGATCTTCAAGCGCGATGCGTGGTCCTCGTCCTTCGACAAGCTCAGGATGAGGACCATTCACAGGCCCAGCAGTAAGAAAACCTCATCCTGAGCTTGTCGAAGGACGAGGTTTTCGCTTCCGAAGTCGGATGTCGACGGCGCTCCTACAGCCGGTCCACCGGCGACAGCCTGCCGCCGTCCGCCTCGCGCGGGGTGGTCATGCGCGAGAGCTTGGGGGTGAGCCAGCGCTCGATGTCGTCGACGATCTCGTAGACCACCGGCACCAGCACCAGGGACAGCACGGTCGAGGTGATCAGGCCGCCGATCACCGCCACGGCCATCGGCTGGCGGAATTCCGAGCCGGTGCCGATGCCAAGCGCGGTGGGCAGCATGCCGGCCATCATCGCCAGGGTGGTCATGATGATCGGCCGGGCCCGCTCGTGGCAGGCGTCGAGGATGGCGTCGCGCTGGGTCATGCCGGCCCGTTCCTGCTCGATGGCGTATTCGACCAGCAGGATCGAGTTCTTGGCCGCCAGGCCCATCAGCATCAGGAAGCCGATCAGCGACGGCATCGACAGCGACTGGCCGGTGACGACCAGGGCGACCAGGGCCCCGCTGATCGCCAATGGCAGGGCCGACAGGATGGTGATCGGCTTGAAGAAGCTGCGGAACAGCAGGATCAGCACGCCGAACACCAGGCCCACGGCCGACAGCAGAGCCACCGCGAAGCCGGTGAACAGTTCGATGAAGGCCTCCTGGTCGCCGGCCGCTGCGGGGGCGACGCCGGCGGGCAGCTTCTTCATCGTGGGCAGGTTGTTGACGTCGCTCATCGCCTGACCCAACTGGGCGCCGTTGTTGAGGTCGGCCTCGATGGTCAGCTGACGCTTGCGCGCGAAGCGGTCGATCTTGGCGGGTCCCGCCTGGAACGACAGGTCGGCGACGGTGTCGAGCCGGGTCGAGCCGCCGTTGGCCGTGGGGATGCGCAGGGCGCCCAGGGCGTCGAGGTCGGCGCGGGTGTCGGCCGGCAGGCGCACGCGGATCGGGATCCGCCGCTCGCCCTGGGTCATCTTGGCGACGTTGGCGTCGATGTCGCCGACCGTGGCCACGCGGGCGATGGCGGCGATGTCGGCGGCGCTGACGCCCAGGCGGGCGGCTTCGTCGGGCTTGGGCCGGATAACGATTTCCGGACCGCTGGGCGGCGAGGAAGGACGCGGATCGGCCACGGTGGTCAGCTTCTGCATCTCGCGCTCGATCTGGGCGGCCGTGCGTTCCAGCAGCGGGCCGTCCTCGGCGGTCAGGATGGTCTGGACGTCCGAGGTGCCCCAGTCGCCCAGCAGGTTGACCCGGGCGTCGGGAATGTCGTGCAGGCTGTTGCGGACCACCTGCTTGATCTGCGTCACCGTCAGGTCGCGCTTGCCGTTCAGCACGATGGTGATGGTGGCGTCGCGCAGGTCGGCGCCGCTCTGGCCGCCCCAGCCGCTGCCGATGTTCGAACCGACCTGGGCGAAGACGTGGGCGGTCTCGGGACGCTTGCGGAACAGGGTGGTCACCGCCTGGACGGTGCGCTCCATGTCGGCCGTGGTCGCCCCCGGCGGACCCTGGACCTTGAGGTAGTAGTAGTTGGCGTTGCCCTGTGGCTGGAAGCCGACGGCCAACACGCCAATCATCGCCAGGAAGACCGAGCCGACCAGCGAGCCCACGGTCAGCAGGCCGCCCAGGAAGAAGGCGATGATCCGGTGGTCGAGGGCCCAGTCCAGGCTCTTGCGATAGAGGCCCTCGAACGGCTTGCGCGGATGCGGGTCCTTTGACGGCTTGAGGAAATAGGCGGCCAGCAGCGGCGTCAACAGGCGGGCGACCACCAGCGAAAACAGCACGGCCACGGCGACGGTCAGGCCGAATTCCTTGAAGAACTGGCCGGGCGTGCCGGGCATGTAGGACACCGGCACGAACACCGCCACGATGGTGAAGGTGGTGGCCACGACGGCCAGGCCGATGGAGTCCGCGCCTTCCATGGCCGCCTGGAACGGCCTCTGTCCGCGCGAGACACGCTTTTCGATGTTCTCGATCTCGACCACGGCGTCGTCGACCAGGATGCCGATGACCAGGGTCAGGGCCAGCAGGGTCACGACGTTCAGCGAGAAGCCCATCACCGCCATGAAGGCGAAGGTGGGGATCAGCGACACCGGCATGGCGATGGCGGTGATCAGGGTGGCCCGCCACTCGCGCAGGAACAGGAACACCACCAGCGAGGCCAGCAGCATGCCTTCCAGCAGGGTGTGCTCGGTGGCGGTGAAGCTGGCGCGGGTCTCGTCGACAGTCGAGAAGATCTTCACGAACGTCACGCCCGGTTGCTTGACCTCCAGCCTGTCGACGGCCGCCTTGACGCGATCCTCGACGGCCACGTCGCTCGAGTCGCGGGTCTTCATCACCTGGAAGGCGACCACGGGCTTGCCGTCCAGACGGGCGAAGCCGCGCTCCTCCTCCGCGCCCTGGCCGACCTGGGCCACGTCGGTCAGCTTCACATAGCGGCCGCCGGCCACCGGGATGGTGATGGCGCGCAGCTGCTCGACGGTGGTGGCCGCGCCCAGCACGCGCAGGGTCTGCTCGCGGCCGCCGATCTTGGCGCGGCCGCCGGGGGCGTCGACGCTGAAGCTGGCCAGGGCCTGGTTCAGCTGCGGGGCGGTGACGCCGAAGCTGGCCATGCGGTCGGGATCGATGATGACGTTGATCTCGCGGTCGACGCCGCCGACCCGGGCCACCTGGGCTACGCCCTTCTCGCCCTGCAGGGCGCGGGTGACCGTGTCGTCGATGAACCACGACAGCTCGGTGGCGCTCATGTTCGGGGCCGAGACGGCGTAGGTGATGATCGGGGCGCTGGTGATCTCCAGGCGCTGGACGATCGGCTCGTCGACCTCGCGCGGCAGCAGCGAGCGGGTCTGGTCGACCTTGGAGCGCACCTCGTCGGTGACCTTCTGCAGGTCCTCGCCGAGGTTGAACTCGATCGTTGTGGTCGAGGCTCCCTGGACCACCGACGAGCGGATGGTCTTGACGTTGGAGATGCTGGCCACCGCGTCTTCGATCGGGCGGGTGACCTGGGTCTCCATCTCGCCGGGCGCGGCGCCGCTCTGGGTAACCGTCACGGTCACGGCGGGGAACTCGACATTGGGGAACTGCTTGATGGGCAGGCCCATGTAGCAGCCGATGCCGGCGATGATCAGGGCGATGAACAGCACCGCGACGGGGATCGGGTTCTTGATCGCCCAGGCGGAGATGCGGAGTTCGCCAGTCTTGTGTTCGCCAGTCTTGTGTTCAGTAGCCATCAGCGCGCCGCCTGCTGGGTCGTGGCGGCGGGGCGGATCAGGTCGCCGTCGGTGACGAACGAGGCTCCGCCCAGCACGATGCGGGTTCCGGCCTGCGGGCCCTGGACGACCTGGGCCCAGCCGCCGCCCTTCTGGCCGATCTTGACCGGCGTCTGGTGGGCGCGGTTGGCGCTGTCGACCGTCATCACATAAAGGCCGTCGGCCTCGTAGCGGATCGCGGACTCAGGGATGGCGGTCACCGATGTGCCGGAAGCGCCGAAGGTGGCGCGGCCGAAGCCGCCGGGGCGCAGGTCGGGACGGACCGGCAGGCGCACGCGCACCCGGCCCAGGCGGCTGTTGCTGTCGACCCGCGGGCTGACCAGGCGCACCACGCCCGACACCGACTGGCCGCCGGGTAGGCTGACCTGGACCGGCTGGCCGGCGCGGACCCCCGCCAGGTCGGCCTCGTTGACCTCGGCGTCCAGCTCGACCAGGCCGTCGCGAGCGATGGTGAACCAGGGCGTGGTCCCGCCGCCGGCGATCTGGCCCGGCTGGACGCCGCGCTGCAGGATCCGGCCGCTGACGGGGGCGGTGATGGTCATCCGCGAAACCCGGGTGCGCAGCTCGTTCAACGCCGCTTCCTGAGCCTTGGCCTGGTACCGGCGGGTCTCGATCTGCTCCTGGCTAAGCACGCCCTGGCCGTCCAGGCCGGCGACCCGCTTGGCCTCCGCCTGGGCCTGAGCGGTCAGGGCCGCCTGCTGGTCGACCTGGGCCCGCAACAGGGTGGCGTCCAGCTGGGCCAGCGGCTGTCCGGCCCGCACCCAGTCGCCTTCGTCGGCATAGAGCCGGGCGACGCGGTAGCCGCTGAGCTCGGAGCCGACGGCGGCCTCCTCGCGCGAGACCAACTGGCCCGAGGCCTCGACCCCGCCGCCCAGCGGCCGGGTCTCGACCGAGCCGACGCTGACAGCGCGGGCCTGGGCGGCGGCCGGGGCCTTCTCTGCGGGCTTGTCCTTCTTGTCGCCGCAGGCGGTCAGGCCGGTCGAGGCGATCAGGATCATGGCGGCGAGCACGGTGCGGGTCGTCATGGGGAAGGGTCTCATTTCGAGGAAACTTGGGTCGAGGTCATGGACGTCGGCGACCAGCCGCCGCCCAGCGCCTTGTAGGTCTGGACGGCGTGCAGCAGGGCGTCGGTCCGGGCGCCGGTCAGGGCCGAGCGCGAGGCGCGCCAGGACTGCTCGGCCTGCAGGGTGGTGGTCAGGTCGATCAGGCCCAGGCCATAGCCTTTGCGGTTGGCCTCGTAGGCGCGCTGGGCCCGGGCCTCGCCGGCGGTCAGCAGGTTGACGCGGCGCTGGTCGGCGGCCAGCTGCAGCATGGCGTTCTCGGCCTCGCCATAGGCGGTCTGCACGGTCTTCTCCAAGGCGATGGCGGCCTGGCGGGTGCGAGCGTCCTGGGCGTCGATGTCGGCCAGCAGGGCCGGGATGTTCAGCACCGGGATCGAGACATTGGCCCCCAGGGTCCAGGTGGACGTGGAGGTGGAGCTCGTCCCGCTGCCGCCGCCGAAGCTGGGCGACACGCTCTTGGACAGGCCCACGCCGGGCGTGATGTTGAAGGTCGGCAGCAGGGCCAGTTCGTTGACCTTCAGCGTCTTGGAAGCCGAGGCCAGGCGGGCCTGGGCTTCGCGCACGTCCGGTCGGCGGCCCAGCAGGTCGCCGGGAATGGTGGCGGGTACGGGCGGGGCCAGGTCCAGCCTGGCGTCGACCGGCAGGCTGGCCAGAGGGTCGATCCCGCGCCCGACCAGGATCAGCAGGCTGCGGCGGGCGGCGCCCAGCTGGGCCTCCAGGTTGGCGGCGCGGGCCTGGGTGTCGGCCAGGTCGGCCTCGGCGCGGTCGGCTTCGGAGGTGGCGATCAGGCCGGCATTGGCCTTCTTGACCGCGAAGTCGCGCAGCGAGGTGTTGATGCGCTCGGTCTGGCGGGCGTCGTCCAGTTGCACGGCCAGGCCGCGGGCTTCGAAATAGGACTGGGCGACATTGGCGGCCAGCGAGGCGCGGGCCCCTTCATAGGCGAAACGGGCGGCGGCGAAGTCGTTGTTGACCACGCCCAGGCCGGCCCGCTTGCGGCCGAACAGGTCCAGTTCCCAGCTGACGTCGAAATTGGCGTTGTAGCTGTCGCTGTCGCCGCCCCGGGTGAAGGGGATGCCGCCCGGCGGAACGGTCTGGCTGAGGATTTCCGTGTGGGTGCGGCCGGCGTTGCCGGTCAGGGGCGTGTTCGGGATCCAGATCTGGCGCACCTGGCCGCGGCGGACGGCGCGGGCCTCGTCCAGCACGGCGGCGGCGGTGCGGGCGTCGGGCGCCTTTTCCAGCGCCGTCTCGATCAGGCTGGTCAACTGCGGGTCGTTGAAGCTGGTCCACCAGCGGTCGAGGTCGGCCTGCGCCGTTCCGGCGGGGGCTTCGTAGGCGGCGGGCAGGCGGGTGTCGGGCGTCGGACGCGGGGTGTTCACGCAGCCGGCCAGGACCAGACCCGCCAGGCCCAGGCCCAGGCCCAGGGCCAGGTCCAGCGCCGAGGTCGGAGCCCCGGATCGGAATGGCCGAGGGCGCCTGGGCTCTCCGGTCATCATCTCACTCATCAACAATCACCTGCGGGCGCGACCGACGGGGAGGGCGGTCGGGACTATTTCAACAATGGGGTCGAGGGGGCGAGGCCGTCGGAAGGCCGGCGACGGTCCCGTAGACCTCGACGACCTGGTCCAGAAAGCGTTCGATGACCTGGCGTTCGGCGGGCGACAGGTCGGCGATGACCCCGTCCAGTCCATTCATCATTGGCGCCAGTTGCGCGAAGGCCCGATCGAGCGCGGCCGCCACCGGCACGACGCAGATCTTGCGCCGATCGTTGGTCCGTCGCTCGCGCGCGACGTGGCCGGCGCGTTCCAGGCGGTCGACGACCTGGGTGGCGGCGGCGGTGGTCACCTTCAGATGCCCGGCCAGCTGGCCCGGCGTCATCGGTCCGTTGATCAGCAGGTGCTCCAGCGCCGCCATGTCGGTGACGTTCACGCCCAGGTTCTCGCCGATCTTGCGACCGATCTGGCGCGTGAGCATCGAGATGGTCTTCAGCCGCTGGCCGATCGGATCGCGGGGCGTGTGCGATCCGCGCCAGGGTTCTTGTCCGGGTGGAGGATCGCTGTTCGCCATGGTCGCGACTCATATTGCTAAGGAATTTAATAGTCAAATTGCTTAGCAATATAGAGGAAGATCCCGCCGCCGCTGTGGCGGGCTCGCTCGCCCGGACCTTCACCGCTCAACCCCCAACCCCAAACGGCCGTCCGCCCTCGTGAGCGATCGACGTTCGTTCAATTGGGTGCGAGGGAGGCGGAATGAAAGGGGGAGACGTCATCGCAATTTTTCTCGCCAGGGTGGAGGGCGCGAGGACGTCCGCGCTTCAGCCTTCCCGAGGATGACGAAGCAGGGCGGGGCTTTGCGACATGGCGCGGCGATTATTTCACCTCATGGGATGAGCCGGCGACCGCCTGCCCCCTACGGACCGCTTCGCGGCCGTCTTCCCCCGGAGGGGGAAGAGCGCTTCAATGCGAAGGCTCCGCCCCCCATGGGGGCGGACAGACCGCGCAGCGGTCAGGTGGGGGCAAGTGTTCGCCGCGCCTACTTCGAAAACAGCCCCGTCAGCAGCGGCCGGGCGAACAGCTGGGCCGCTTCGTCGCGCTCAAGGCCTGGAACCCAGACGCCCAGCGAGGCGGCGGCGTTCAGCATCGAATTGATCATGTGGGCCGCGATCATCGGGTCCACCGCCCGCACCGAGCCCTCGGCGACGCCGTCCGAGATGATCGCCGCGAACCGTTCGGAGCCGCGGTTGTAGCCCTGAACCATCTCGTGGCGGATCTCGATCGGCAGGGCGCCCATCGACGAGGCGCGCAGCAGCGGACCGTGCTCCGACAGCTGGTAGGCGACCAGGGCGGCGGTCGCCGAGGACAGCTGGGTCCAGCCGTCGGCGCCCAGGGCGCGGGCGTCGGCCTGGGCCTTGCGGGTGACGGCGAAGGTGCGCTCGAAGCACTCGACCACCAGGGCGTCCTTGTCCTCATGGTGGTGGTAGAACGAGCCCTTGGTGACGTTCAACTGGGCCGAGATGTCCTCGACCGAGGCCCCGCGATAGCCACGCTGGTTGATCAGCCGGGTGGCGGCGACCAGGAAGGTCTCGCGCCATTCCTGGCCCTCGGACGACTGCGGCGTCGGGTCGGGCAGGGGCAGTGGAGCCCAGGCGGCGTGGCCGCCGGCGCCCTTCGGGGTCAGGCCGTGGACTAGGATGTCGTACATCTTGTCGCGGACGCGGCCATAGTCCTCGACGTCGTAGCGGCGCAGCCACGAGCCCGTCCAGAACAGCTGCTCCAGCAACAGCTGGGTGCGGGCGTTGCGGTCGCGCTTGTCGAGGTGGTCGAACTGCGGACCTTCGAAGAAGCCGCGCACCCGGCGGAACAGATCGTTGAACGCGCCCTGCACCGAGCCGCGCAGGGGCTCCTTCAGGGCCCGCATTTCGGTGAATCTGGTCAGGGGCGCGGCCTCGCCCAGCCGCACGCGGCGGTTCAGGTCGAGATACAGGTCCAGGAAGGCCAGCAGGCGGCTGGGCGCGTCCGGCGCCTTGGCCGCCTCGCCGACCACGGCGTCGAGGCGCTCCACGCCGCGCATGAAACAGGCGGCGGCCAGGTCGTCCTTCTTGCGGTAGTAGTAGGTGACGCTGGTGGTGATCAGCCCCACCTTGGCGGCCACGTCCGACAGGGTCATGCCCTTGACGCCCTGGCGGTTCAGGATCGCGGTGGCCGCGGCGAGGATCGCCTCCTTCTTCCTGGCGTACCGCTCGGTGGCGGGGCTGGCGATCCGGCCGTCGTCCATCTGTCGCCCCCTGGTTGCCGGCTCGCGGCCTCGTTTTGGACCCGCGGGTCCAGATTTAGGAAGCCTGGCCTTCGCGACAAGGCGCGACTCGCTGCGGCGCGGCCTTCGTGGACCTGGAATCTTGCAGCTGTGTTGCGTGATTGCGGCGGCGATGAGGTTCGAAAGGCTAGGACGCCCGGGAAGCTGCATCCGCCGGCTGGCCCAGCACGGCGGCGATCGCCTGGACCAGGGCGGCGGGGGACAGCGGCTTGGCCACCGCGCCGTTCATGCCGGCGGCGATGTAGGCCGCCCGCTGGTGGGCCAGGGCGTTGGCGGTCATGGCGATGATCGGGATCGCGCCGGCCTCGCCGCCCAGGGCCCGAATGCGCCGGGTGGCCTCGACGCCGTCCAAACCGGGCATCTGGATGTCCATGAAGACCAGGTCGAATCCCCGGGCGTCGCGCTCGACGGCCTCGACCCCCTGGACGCCATCGTCTGCGGTCTCGACCTCCGCCCCCATGGCCTGCAGCAGCCGGCCGGCGATCAGCCGATTGGTGGCGTTGTCCTCGACGATCAGCACACGCGCGCCGGCCAGCAGGGCGATGTCCGCCGGCTCCGCGGGCGCGACGGCCTCGGAGGCGGGCGGGGCGGCGATCTCGAGCCAGAACAGCGAGCCGCCTTCCGGCGGGCTGGAAAAGCCGATGTCGCCGCCCATCAGGATCGCCAGCCGCCGAGTGATGGCCAGGCCCAGGCCGGCGCCGCCGAACCGCCGGGTGGTCGAGCCGTCGGCCTGGCTGAAGCGCTGGAACAGGCCGTCGGCGATGGCCTCGTCGATGCCGACGCCGGTGTCCTGGATCTCGAAGCGCAGGCGCCGTTCGCCTGGCCGACCGGCCGGCGCCAGGCGGACCTGGACGCCGCCCTCCAGGGTGAACTTCACGGCGTTGCCCACCAGGTTGAACAGGGCTTGGCGCAGCCGCAGAGGGTCCGCGCCGATCCAGCCGACCCCGGGGGCGACGGCGATGGTCAGGCCCAGGCCCTTCTGCGTGGCCAACGGGCGCAGCAGGTCTGCGACGCTGCGCAGGACCGCGGCCGGATCGATCGGCTCGACGTGCAGTTCCAGCTTGCCCGCCTCGACCTTGGAAAAGTCGATGATGTCGTTGAGCAGCTCCGACAGCATGGCCCCGCAATCAAGCGCCTCGGTCAGCAACTGCCGGCCGTCTGCTGAAAGGGTCTCGCGCTTGAGTAGGTGCATGACGCCCAACACACCGTTCATCGGGGTGCGGATCTCGTGGCTCATATTGGCCAGGAACTGGGACTTGGCCTCGGCCGCGTGCAGGGCGGCGTCGCGGGTGGCGACCAGTTCGGTAACGTCCTGGCTGATGCCGATCACGTCCCAGCTCCTGGCGCTGGCGCCCCGCGCGCCCCGCCAGGCGGATCGCATCCAGATCCAGCTCTGGTGGGCCGGGTCGAAATAGCGATAGGTCAGCACGTGGTGATCGCCGGTCGCCAGGGTCTGGCTGAACGCCTCCCAGACCTTCTGCTGGTCGTCCGGATGGACCGAGCCGTTCATCTCGCCGATGGTCATGGTCCGCACCCCGCCGTCCGGCGACGATGGAGTGGGGACGTCCTGCTCGAAGACGTAGATCCCCTTGCGCGGGTCGAACCGCCAGACATAGACGCCGGCGGCGTTGCGCAGCAGCTCGTTGGCGCGCTCGGACTGCTGGCGCTCGATCCGCCGGGCGCGGTCCTCGGTGAAGTCCTGGAACACGACCAGCACGGCGTCGTGTCCGAACGTCTCGGGCAGCAGCTTGGATTGCGAGCAGACCCACAGCCAGCCGCCGCCCTTGCGGGCCAGGCGGTGCTCGGCCCGGGCCTGGCCCTGTGCGCGCAGGGTGTCGCCGACGCCGCGCAGGACATCGGTGTCGTGCAGGTGGAAGAAGTCGCGCATCGACCGGCCCAGGGTCTCTTCGGGCGCCCAGCCGGTCAGCCGGGTCCAGGCCGGATTGACGCGGAGAATGGCGTCGTTCTCCAGCACCACGAACATGTCGAGGCTGCTTTCGAAGAACCAATCGGCGGCGGCCTGTTCGAGGCCGGACGCCGCAAGCCCCCCGGCTGGCTCGTCGCGCAAGTGCTTGCCCATCCCCATTCCCTGGTTTTCAATCGATATGCGCATGATCGCGTGAAGGAGGCGTTGCGACATACCGTCTCTTCGGTCATCGCCAAGAACAGCACGCAGGAGGAATACCGCTTGAGCACGCCTGAGGCCGTGGGCCTGTCGTCCGATCGATTGAAGCGCATCGACGCCTTCATCCAGGAACGCTACGTCGCGCCCGGGAAGCTGCCCTGCGCCCTGGTCCAGGTCTGGCGTCGCGGCCAGTTGGCGCACACGACGATCCTAGGTGCGGCGGACAAGGAGCGCGGGCTGCCGCTGCAGGCCGACAGCCTGTTTCGCATCTATTCGATGACCAAGCCGATCACCTCGATCGCCTTCATGATGCTGGTCGAGGAGGGCAAGGTCGCGCTGGACGATCCGGTGCACCGGTTCATCCCGTCGTGGAAGAAGCTTGGCGTGTTCCAGGCCGGGGGGGCGGGCGCCTTCATGACCCGGGCCGTCGACCAGCCGATGCGGATCCTCGATCTGCTGCGCCACACCGCCGGCCTGACCTACGGCTTCCAGCAGCGCACCAATGTCGACGCGGCCTATCGCAAGCTGAAGCTGGACGGGGTCGACAGCGAAGGGGGACTGGAGGCCTTCGTCGAAACGCTGGGAACCGTGCCGCTGGAATTCTCGCCGGGCGAGGCCTGGAACTATTCGGTGGCCACCGACGTGCTCGGCTACCTGGTGCAGGTGATCTCCGGCCAACCGTTCGATCAGTTCCTGAAGGCGCGGATCTTCGACCCGCTGAAGATGGTCGACACCGGCTTCTTCGTGCCCGAAGGCCAGCGCCATCGCTTCACGGCCTGCTACACCCTGAATCCCAAGGGCGAGGTGGTGCTGCAGGACGATCCGGCCACCAGCCGCTACTTCTCCGACCCGTCGGTGAAGTCCGGCGGCGGCGGCCTGGTCTCCACGGCCGACGACTATATGCGGTTCTGCCGCATGCTGCTGAACGGCGGCGAGCTGGACGGGGCGCGGATCGTCAGCCCCAAGACCCTGAAGCTGATGACCCTGAACCACCTGCCGGGTGGGCGGGAGCTGACGGAGATGTCCCGCTCGCTGTTCAGCGAGACGGTGTTCGAGGGGCTGGGCTTCGGCCTGGGCTTCGCCATGACCGTCGACCAGGCGCGGACCCGGAACCTGGGGTCGCTGGGCGAATATTTCTGGGGCGGCATGGCCTCCACGGCCTTCTGGATCGACCCGGTCGAGGACCTGGCGGTGGTGTTCATGACGCAGTTGATCCCGTCCTCGGCCTATCCGATCCGGCGCGAGCTGCGGACGCTGGTCTATGCGGCGCTGACGGAGAGCGACGCGTAGGGGGTTGGGCCGCCCTCCAAACGCCCGTGACGCGACGGACCTCTGGACTTCGGCGACGGCTCGTGCAGGGTTGCTTCAAACAATCGTTCAAACGCAAGAAACGCCAATCTCAGGGGTGAAGCACGCCATGACCGCGATCAACAACGTCACGGATCTGACCGTCGAAGGCGACATCGGCGTCGTCACGCTCAACTCGCCGCCGGTCAACGCCCTGTCGGCGGCCGTGCGCGAGGGGCTGAAGGGCGCGTTCGAGCAGGCGATCGCCGATCCGGCGGTCAAGGCCATCGTGCTGATCTGCCAAGGCAAGACCTTCATCGCCGGCGCCGACATCACCGAGTTCGGCAAGGCCATGACGGGGCCGTCGCTGCAGGAGGTGCAGGACGTCATCGAGAACGCGCCCAAGCCGGTGGTCGCCGCGATCCACGGCACGGTGCTGGGCGGCGGGCTGGAGGTGGCGCTGGTGGCGCACTACCGCGTCGCCGTCCCCTCGGCCAAGGCGGGCCTGCCCGAAGTGAACATCGGCCTGCTGCCCGGCGCGGGGGGCACCCAGCGCCTGCCGCGCGTCGTCGGCGTCGAGAAGGCGCTCGAGATGGTCACCACCGGCCAGCACGTGCCGGCCAAGGCCGCCCTGGCCATGGGCCTGTTCGACTCGATCGTCGAGGAAGGCGCCCTGCGCGACGGGGCCATCGCCTTCGCCCGGGTGGTGCTGGCCGAGGACAAGCCCCTGACCCGCATCCGCGACCAGAACGCCAAGGTCGAGGCCGCGCGCGGCAAGCCCGAGATCTTCAGCGAGTTCCGCAAGGCCAACGCCCGCAAGTTCCGCGGCTTCAAGGCTCCAGAGTACAATATCCAGTGCGTCGAGGCGTCGGTGAACCTGCCGTTCGACGAGGGGCTGAAGCTCGAGCGCAAGCTGTTCATGGAACTGATGAGCGGCAGCCAGTCGGCCGCCCAGCGTCACGCATTCTTCGCCGAGCGCCAGGCCGCCAAGATCCCCGACGTGCCCGACGACACCCCGATCATCCCGGTCAGGAAGGTCGGGGTGATCGGGGCCGGCACCATGGGCGGCGGCATCTCGATGAACTTCCTCAACGCCGGCATCCCGGTGACGATCATCGAGGCCAAGGCGGAGAACCTGGATCGCGGCGTCGGGGTGATCCGCAGGAACTACGAGAACACCGCCAAGAAGGGCCGGCTGACGGAAGCCGACGTCGAAAAGCGCATGGGTCTGCTGACCCCGTCGATGAACCTGGAGGACCTGGCCGACTGTGACCTGATCATCGAGGCCGTGTTCGAGCTGATGGAGATCAAGCAGGAGGTGTTCGGCAAGCTGGACAGGATCGCCAAGCCCGGCGCGATCCTGGCCTCCAACACCTCGTACCTCGACATCGATGTGATCGCCGCCTCGACCAGCCGCCCGGAAAGCGTGATCGGCCTGCATTTCTTCTCGCCGGCCAATGTCATGCGCCTGCTGGAGATCGTGCGCGGCGCCAAGACCGACAAGTCGGTGATCGCCACCTCGATGCAGATCGGCAAGACGATCGGCAAGGTCGCGGTGCTGGTCGGCAACTGCCACGGCTTCGTCGGCAACCGCATGCTGGCCCAGCGCCAGCGCGAGGCCATGAGTCTGATCCTGGAAGGCGCGATGCCGTGGGACGTCGACCGCGTGCTCTACGACTTCGGCCTGCCGATGGGGCCGTTCGCGATGAGCGACCTAGCCGGCCTCGACATCGGTTGGGACCCGGCCAAGACCTCCTCGTCCACTATCCGCGAGGTGCTGTGCGAGATGGATCGCCGCGGCCAGAAGAACGGCAAGGGCTTCTACGACTACGACGAGAACCGGGTCGCCAAGCCCTCGGCCGAGGTGGAGAAGGTCATTCTCGACTTCGCCGAGAAGCGCCAGATCCAGCGTCGCCAGATCAGCGACCAGGAAATCCTGGAGCGCTGCCTGTACCCGATGGTCAACGAAGGCGCCAAGATCCTGGAGGAGGGCAAGGCGATCCGGGCGTCGGACATCGATACGGTGTGGATCAACGGCTACGGCTGGCCAGTCTATACCGGCGGCCCGATGTTCTGGGGCGAACTGGTGGGCCTGGACAAGGTGCTGGCCGGGATGAAGGCGTTCCAGGAGCAGCACGGCGACGACTTCAAGCCCTCGGCCCTGCTGGAGCGCCTTGTCGCCGAGGGCAAGGGGTTCAAGGACGCCTGAGGATCGGTGCAAAACCCTCGTCCTGCGACAAGCTCAGGATGAGGGTTTTGACTGCCGACGTTGAGCTAAAGTAGCCCTCATCCTGAGCCTGTCGAAGGACAAGGGCGATCCCTCGGAGCTTGCTGTATGTCCCCTACCATCGTCGATATGATCACCGCCGACTGCGGCGTGATGGGCGACATCCTGCGGCTGCGGGCGGCGGACTCCCCCGATCATCCCGCCGTCATCATGGAAACCGGCGAGGCGGTGACCTACGCCCAGTTCGACGCCCTGGCCGACCGGGTCGCCGCCGCCCTGCAGCGTGATGGAGTCGGGCAGGGCGAAGCGGTCGCGGTCTGCGCCCTGTCGTCGATTCCCTACGCGGCGCTGTTCCTGGGCGCCCTACGGGCCGGCGTCGCCGTCGCGCCCCTGGCTCCGTCCTCCACGCCCGAAGCCATCGCCGGCATGGTCGCCGACTGCGGCGCGCGACGGGTGTTCCTGGACGCCGGCGCGGCCGAGGCCCAGGCCGGCGCCCCGATCGCCGTGCGCCAGGTCGCCCTGGACGGCTCGGGCTTCGCCGAGGCCTTCGACGCCTGGCTGGCCCCGGTCGGCGCGGTTCCGGCCGCGGTGACGATCGCCCCCGACGACCCGTTCAACATCATCTATTCCAGCGGCACCACGGGCGCGCCCAAGGGTATCGTCCAGTCGCACGGCATGCGCTGGAAGCACGTGTTCCGCGGCGACGCGGTGGGCTACGGCGCCGAGGCCGTCACCCTGCTGTCGACCCCGCTCTATTCCAACACCACCCTGGTCTGCTTCTTCCCCACCCTGGCCGGCGGCGGGACCGTGGTGCTGATGAGGAAGTTCGACGCCGGCAAGTACCTCGAACTGGCCCAGAAGCACCGCATGACCCACACCATGCTGGTGCCGGTGCAGTACAGACGGCTGATGGACCGTCCCGACTTCGGCGACTTCGACCTGTCGTCGACCCAGCTGAAGTTCTGCACCAGCGCGCCGTTCGCGGCTGAGCTGAAGGCCCAGGTCCTGGCGCGCTGGCCCGGCGGGCTGGTCGAGTATTTCGGCATGACCGAGGGCGGCGGCACCTGCATCCTGATGGCCCACGAACATCCGGACAAGCTGCACACGGTGGGCCGCCCTGCGCCGGGTCACGACATCCGGCTGATCGATGAGGACGGCGTGGAGGTGGGGCCCGGCGTGGTCGGCGAGATCGTCGGCCGCTCGGCCGGCATGATGAACGGCTATCACGGCCAGCCCGGCAAGACCGCCGAGGCGACCTGGATCTCGCCCGAGGGTCTCAGCTTCATCCGCACCGGCGACGTCGGCCGGTTCGACGAGGACGGCTTCCTGACCCTGATGGATCGCAAGAAGGACATGATCATCAGCGGCGGCTTCAACGTCTATCCCAGCGACATCGAGGCCCAGATCGTCCAGCACCCCGACGTGGTCGAGGCGGCGGTGGTCGGCGTGCCCTCCGACGCCTGGGGCGAATCGCCGGTGGCCTTCGTGGCGCTCAAGTCTCCAGGAGAAGGGCGAATTGACGCGGACGGGTTGAGGTCCTGGGTCAATGCTCGCCTTGGTAAGACCCAGCGGCTGGCCGACCTGAAACTCGTCCAATCCCTGCCCCGCAGCCATATCGGCAAGGTCCTGAAGCGCGAGTTGCGCGACGCGTGGACGGCTTCTGCCTAGGTCAAAGATTCCGGCCACATTTCTGCCGCGACGGCGCGCCGCATCCGGGGGCCCCGAGTCACTCGATACGTTCTCTTAACCATAACGGCGCCGTTGCGTGACGGGGCCGGATTGTTCGGAAGCGACGTGTGATGCAAGCCCTCCCCAAAGTGTCGCCGGAAGCCCGCAGGCAGGCCAAGGCCGAGGCGGCCCTGGCCGCCGCCGGCGTCCCGCAGGACTTCGCCGCCGTGGAGAAGGTGCTGCGACAGGGCCTGGCCTCGGGCCTTGACGCCCGGCTGGCCGACCGTTTCGACCGCCCCACCGCCGTCCGCGCCGTCGCCACCCGCGTCGCCGCCCTGACCGCCGCCCTCGTCGCCTCGGGCGTTCGTCGCGGCGGGGTCTGCATCGTCCCGGCCCTGGCCTCGGCGGCCACGCTTGAAGCCATCGTCGGCGCCGGCCTGCGGCCCTGGCTGGTCGACGTGGATCCCTGCAGCTGGATGTTCGACCCGGCCCACCTGCGCGAGCGCCTCGGCGAGGCCCCGCCGCCGATCGAGGCCATCGTCCCCACCTGCGCCTTCGGCCGCGCCCCGGACATGACCGCCTGGGCGGCCTTCCAGCGCGAGACCGGCCTGCCGATCGTAGTCGACGCCACTGACGGCTTCGACGTGATCATGGAAGCCCCGGTTCCGGTGATCGTCGGCCTGCCCTGCGGCCGCGGGGTGTTCGTGGCCAGCCAGGACGCCGACTTCATCGCCAGGCTCGAGGCGCCGGCCTTTGTCGGCGACGCCGGCCTCGAGGGCTGGTCGGGCCAGCGCCTGCGCCTGGCCACCGCCGCCCAGCGCCTGCGCATGCTGCTGCTGGGCGCCCGGATCGGCTTCCAGCCGGGCTGGGGGATGAGCTGGGTGTCCGACGCCTGGGTCGTCAGTCTGCCTGAAGGAACCGCCCCGCTCGTCGCCGCGCGTCTGGCCGAGATGGGCTACGCCACCAACCCGGTCGGCCCGGGCGTCGTCATCCGCGACCAGACCCCGGTGGCCGACCGCCTGGCCAAGTCTGTGCTCAGCCTGCCGTTCCACGCCGACCTGGGCATCGCCGAGCTGGATGAACTGGCGGAAGCGGTGAGGAAAGCGCTGTAATCACCTCCTCCCACGGGGAGAAGGAGGGGCCCGCCGCGAGGCGGTGGGAGGATGAGGGGTTACGCCCTATCCGATTTCACTCAGGCCCTGCCGGCACGCCGTCGGGCGTCTAAACCCCTCACCCTCCCATCGCGATGCGATGGGCCCCTCCCTCTCCCTTTGGGAGAGGGTCCTCAGATTCAGTGCGCGGCCGCATAGGCGTCGATCGCCGCCACTCGCCGGGCCTTCTCCGCCTCGTCCAGGAACGACCCCGTGAAGCTGTTCTTGGCCAGGGTCACCAGCTCGTCCCGCGTCAGACCAACCGCTTCCGCCGTCTGGACGTAGTTCTCCAGCAGGTAGCCGCCGAAATAGGCCGGATCGTCGGAATTGACCGTCGCCTTCAGGCCCAGCTTCAGCATGCGCTTCAGCGGGTGCTCCTTCAGGTCGGACACGCCGCACAGCTTCAGGTTCGACAGCGGGCACACGGTCAGGGTCGTCCCGTCCTGCACCAGGCGGGCGGTCAGGCAGTCGTCCTCCAGCGCCCGGTTGCCGTGGTCGATGCGGTCGACGGCCAGGATGTCGACAGCCTCCCAGACATAGGCCGGCGGGCCCTCCTCGCCGGCGTGGGCCACCACCTTCAGGCCCAGGTCGCGTGCGGCCTGCATGACACGGGCGAACTTGGCGGGCGGGTGGCCGACCTCCGAGGAGTCCAGGCCCACCCCGGCGATCCTGGACAGGTGCGGCTTGGCCTGTTCCAGGGTGGCGAAGGCCGAGGCCTCGTCCAGGTGGCGCAGGAAGCAGAGGATCAGCTTGGAGGTCACGCCCAGAGTGCGCTCGGCCTCTTCCATGCCCTGGACCAGGCCGTCGATCACCGTCTCGAAGGCCACGCCGCGGTCGGTGTGGGTCTGGGGGTCGAAGAAGATCTCGGCATGGGTCCCGCCGTCGGCCGCCAGCCGGCGGAAATAGGCCAGGGCCAGGTCCTTGAAGTCGGCCGCCGTCAGCAGCACGCCCGCGCCCTGATAATAGATGTCCAGGAAGTCCTGCAGGTTGGAAAAGGCGTAGGCGGCGCGGATCTCGTCGACCGTCTTGAACGGCAGGGTCACGCCGTTGCGCGCGGCCAGCTCGAACATCAGCTCGGGTTCGAGGCTGCCTTCGATGTGCATGTGCAACTCGGCCTTGGGCAGGCCGCGGACGAAGGTTTCAAGGGCGGTGTCGGTCATGACGAATCCATCGGCCGCAGCGACGGCTCGGTCAAGGCGGAACCCTGCGCATCGCCTTCGGCTTGTTCGCACGCTCAAGCTGTGACACCCATTCAGGCATGGGATTTGATATTTCTTGGATTGGCTTCAACGGTCTCGACCGAACAGAATGCCTGCATCGCCTGCGCATGACCGCCACCGACGAGGTGGACGAGGCGCAAGAGGAGCCGTTCTCATTGGCTGAGTTGCCGAACAAGTGGATCATCCTGTTCGCCAACGATTTTGAGTACGTCTCTGACAAGCGTCTGGCGGCGCTTTCGGCCGAAGCGACGGTGATCGGCTGTCATATCCATGAGGGCGTGATGTTCAGCGACGCAACGCTGTTCAACGCCGGTCGCAAGGTCTGGTCGATCTCGCATTTTGCGGGTGATGGTCCCCTCAACTTGGAGACTTCAGGTGAGCTCCCGGCGGAAATCCTGACGATCCGCGACAGGCTGCTTGCAAAGCAGAAGGCGATGGGCGCGAGTTCCGACGTCGACCACGTGTTCGATATTCCCGTAGAGGCCGCGCAACTCGTCACCAGTTACCGCTACGACCAGTGGAAGTTCGACTGGGGCGAGCCGGTCTTCCATGTATTGAAGGCCAAGTGAAGCGACGGCTCACCGACGCGAACCTGGAATGCGCTCGTGACATCCAAATATCCGCTCGCATCGATTGAAGAGCTTGGCCCGGACATCGGCTTCGCGGAGGCCGAGGCCGCCGCCCTGTACGGCCGCGACTATCGCAAGGCGCTGGCCAGCGACGACGGCTTCCAGCGGCTGGACGCGGTGGAGCGGCTGGCCCGCGCCCGCGCGGCGCTGTCGGTCCAGGAGGTCGCGGCGATGGACATGGCCGCCGGCCGGGGCCACGCCCTGGCCGAGATCGTCCGGCTGACGGGTCGCGACCCGGCTTTCGTCGAAACTCTGGTCCTGGCCGCCTGCGCCAAGCTGGCGGCGCACTACGAGGCCGTGGGCGACGCCGACGACGAGGTCGGGCCGGGGCCGCTGAGGCTGCCGGGGCCGTTCCTCTAGTAGGCGAAGACTTCGGCCTTCGGGCGCGCCGCTGCAGGCTTGAGCTTAGGCGTCGCGCAAATTCGGCTAAGGTCCGGTCGTTTCGAGGGGGTATGAGAGATGATCATGAAACGTGGTCTCGAGGTGGCGCTGACGATTGGCCTGTTCGGGGTGAGCGCCTGTTCGGGGCGTACGGAGGACAGGCTTCCTGCTCCAGTCAGGGCGGTGGTCGAGCTCACCAAGACCACGAGGACGGACTACGTCGTCTACAACTGGAATCGGATCGAGCAGACAGGCGGGCCGGTCGAGGAATGGTCTGCGGAGTTCCATTCCGGGACCCTGCACCGGGTCGAGACGCCGCGCGACCGCTGGATCGCCGATTGCGCAACCGGCTCCGGAACGGGCCTGTCACTCACCACGGGCGAGAAGGTCGTCGGTTCCAAGGTGGCGTTGGCGGCCTGCGGGGTGAACACCAACAAATCCTTTGTCGCGAGCGAATGGCGGGGCGTCGTGAACACCGCGTTTGGCCCAGCGCAACGAATACGCCTGATCGACGCGCACAACGTCAGGACCTACGACGTCATGCAGGACGGCGCGATCGTTCGCACCACTTATGAATTGGTCAACGGTTCACCGTGGTCCCTGACCTATGCCGTCGCGGTCGAGCATGAAAAGCCCGACCCGGCCATGTTCGACGCCGCGTCGCTGGCGCGCAGCTACGTTCCGGACCGCTTCAAAATGGCCCCCGCCCCTAAGACATCGGCTGCGCCGGCGGCGAAGGCTCGGGCAGGGGGGTGAATTCCTGGTCGTCCAGGTCGGGGAGCTTCATGCGCTGGGCCCGCCAGTCGGCCTTGGCCTGCTCGATGCGCGCCTTGGACGAATGGACGAAATTCCACTCGATGAAGCGCGGCCCCACCGGTTCGCCGCCCAGCAGCATGACGGTGGAGGGTTCCAGGGCCTCGAAGGTGATCGTCTCACCCGGCTTGAACACCGCCATCTGGCCGGCGTGCAGCACCTGGCCGGCGGCCTCGACCTTGCCGACCGCGACATAGGCGGCGCGCTCGGGATACTCCGCCGGCAGGCCCGCCTTGGCCCCGGCCGCCAGTTCCCAGTGCACGTAGAACAGCGGCGAGAACACCGGCACCTTGGCCGACGCGCCGAACGCCTTGCCGGCCACCAGGGCGGCCTTCAGCCCGCCCTCCTCATAGACCGGCATCTCGTCGCGCGGATGGTGCGAGAAGCTGGGGGCGATCTCCTCCTGGCCGTCGGGCAGGGCCACCCAGGCCTGGATGCCGTGCATGGCGCCGCCGTGCTCGCGCAGGTGCTCGAAGCGTTCGGAATGGGTGATGCCGCTGCCGGCGGTCATCCAGTTGACCTCGCCGGGCCGGATCTCGACCTGCGAGCCGACGCTGTCGCGGTGGGTGATCTCGCCCTCGAACAGGTAGGTCAGGGTCGACAGGCCGATGTGCGGATGCGGGCGCACGTCGACGTTGCGCGGGAAACCGGGCTCGAACGCGACGGGGCCCATATGGTCGAAGAAGGTGAAGGGCCCCACCATCCGCCGGCTGTGGAACGGCAGCACGCGGCCGACCTCGAAACCGCCGAGGTCCTTGCGGCGCTGGTCGATGACGAGGTCGATCATGGGGGCGGGCTCCGAAGCGGTGGAGCCAGCATTGTGGCGGGACGCAAGCGCCGATTCTAGAAGGAAACGACGGCGCGCGGGCCGGGGACAGGCGCATGCGCCTGTCCCCGGCCGCGATCTACCCCAGCGGGCTCACATACGGGCTGACCAGGCCCAGCGGCACGGCCGTGGAGTTCTTGACGCCGCGGATGACGATCCGGCTCTCGATATTGCTGACCAGGCCCAGCGACAGCAGCTTGTCGCGCAGGAACTCGTCGAAGGCGCGCATATCGCGGGTGACGATTCGCAGCTCGTAGTCGGCCGCGCCGGTCACGGTGGCGCACTGCACCACCTCGGCCCACTTGGCCACCGCCTGCTCGAAGACCTCGAGGTTTTCCTTGGTCGGCAGCGACAGCTTGGCGGTGCAATAGACCTCGAAGCCCAGGCCCAGCTTCTCGCGGTCCAGGATCGTGACGCGGCGCTGGATGACGCCCGCGTCCTCCAGCCGCTTGATCCGGCGCCAGCACGGGCTGGACGACAGGCCGACTCGCTCGGCGATCTCGGCGACGGACAGTCCGGCGTCGTGTTGGATGAGATCCAGGATCTTGGCATCCACGGCGTCGAGTTGTTCGGACAAGAATTCCTCCCCCCAGAGGGTGATTGGCGCGCTGATCGTGCGCAAAGCGGCCTTGGGACGGGCACACCTTGGGCAAACAATTTCCCCGTTTCTATAAGATATTGCTGAGCGGGCGAGAAGACCCGGGAGGAATTTTTTTGCTATGCGGCACTCGGAAGTCACGCTCGACGACAAATATCTGCTCGAAGATGGTCGTGCGTTCATCACCGGCGTGCAGGCGCTGATCCGCGTTCTCCTCGACCGAAAGCGCCTGGACACCCGGGCCGGGCTCAACACGGCGGGCTTCCTTTCCGGCTATCGCGGCTCGCCCCTGGGGGGGCTGGACCAGCAGGCCGCCCGCCTGTCCAAGCTGCTCACGGCCCATGACGTCGTCTTCAAGGAAGGCCTGAACGAGGACCTGGCCGCGACGGCGGTCTGGGGCAGCCAGCAGGCCAACCTGTTCCCGGGCGCGACCCACGACGGCGTCTTCGGCATGTGGTATGGCAAGGCGCCGGGCGTGGATCGCACTGGCGATGTCTTCAAGCACGCCAATTTCGCCGGCAGCTTCCCGACCGGCGGCGTGCTGGCCGTGGCCGGCGACGACCACGCCTGCAAGAGCTCGACCCTGCCGTCGCAGTCGGAGTTCGCCTTCCAGGACTTCGAGATGCCCGTGCTGTCGCCGGCCGATGTGCAGGAGGTGCTCGACTACGGCCTGCTGGGCATTTCCATGTCGCGGTTCAGCGGCCTGTGGACCGGCATGATCGCCCTGGCCGACACCATGGACTCGGGCGTGACCATCGACGTCTCCCTGAACCGCCACCGGCTGGTGATCCCCGACTTCCCGATGCCGCCCGGCGGCCTGGGCATCCGGCTGAAGGACCAGCCGATGGAGAAGGAGCGCCGACTTCGCCTGCACAAGATCCCCGCCGCCCTGGCCTTCGCCCGGGCCAACGGGATCGACCGCGTGGTGCTGGGCGCCTCGCACGTGCGCGTCGGCAAGGCGCGTCTGGGCATCGTCTGCCAGGGCCAGGCCTACAAGGATGTGCTGGAAGCCTTCACCGCCATGGGCATGACCCTGCAGGAGGCCGCCGACCTGGGCGTGTCGATCTACAAGGTCGGCATGCCCTGGCCGTTGGAGCCCTTGGGCGTGCGCGCCTTCGCCGCCGGCCTCGAGACCTTGATGGTGATCGAGCACAAGCGCGGCCTGATCGAGCCCCAGGCCCGGGCCGCCCTCTATGACCTGCCGGCCCACGCCCGCCCCCGGATCATCGGCAAGCTGGACGAGCACGGCCATCCGCTGCTGTCGGAACTGGGCTCGCTGTCGGTGGCCGAGATCGCCCTGGCCATCTACGACCGCCTGCCTCCCGGCCCGCACATGGAACGGGCCCAGGCCTATCTGAACCGCGTCTCGGCCGCCGGCGTCGCCGCCGTCAGCCTGGCCGCCGACCAGGCCCGCAAGCCGTTCTTCTGCTCGGGCTGCCCGCACAACACCTCGACCAAGCTGCCGGAGGGCAGCCGCGCCCTGGCCGGCATCGGCTGCCACTACATGGCCGGCTTCAACGATCCGATGACCGACCTGAACACCCACATGGGCGGCGAGGGCCTGACCTGGGTGGGGGCCGCGCCGTTCACCACCGAGAAGCACGTCTTCCAGAACCTGGGCGACGGCACCTACAACCACTCCGGTTCGCTCGCGATTCGGGCCGCCGTCGCGGCCGGGGCCAACATCACCTACAAGCTGCTGTTCAACGACGCCGTGGCCATGACCGGTGGTCAGCGGGCCGAGAGCGGCTTCACCCCGGCCCAGATCACCCGCCAGCTGGCTAGCGAGGGCGTGGCCCGGACCGTGATCGTGGTCGACGAGCTGGAACGCTACCAGGGCGTCACCGACCTGGCGCCCGGCGTCGACGTCTTCCCGCGCTCGGAACTGATGAGCGTGCAGAAGATGCTGCGCGACACCCCCGGCACGACGGTGCTGCTTTACGACCAGACCTGCGCCACCGAAAAGCGCCGCCGCCGCAAGCGCGGGACCATGGCCAAGGCCACCAAGCGGGTGTTCATCAACCCGCTGGTCTGCGAGGGCTGCGGCGATTGCTCGATCAAGTCCAACTGCGTGTCGGTGGAGCCGCTGAACACCGAGTTCGGCCGCAAGCGCAAGATCAACCAGTCCAGCTGCAATCAGGACTACAGCTGCGTCGACGGCTTCTGCCCGTCGTTCATCACCCTGGAAGGGGCCGAGAGCGCCAAGGCCAAGAAGGCCCCGGCCCTGACGGTCGACTCCACGCCGCTGCCGGTGTTCGACGACTTCCACGGCGTGCGCCGGATCATCTTCACCGGCGTGGGCGGCACAGGGGTGACCACCGTGGCCTCGATCCTGGCCATGGCCGCCCACGTCGACGGCCGGGCCGGCAGCGTGGTCGACATGACGGGCCTGGCCCAGAAGGGCGGCGCGGTGTTCAGCCACGTCAAGATCGGCGAGACCGAGGAGACGGTGGTCGGTGGCCGGGTGCCCGCCGCCAGCGCCGACGTGTTGATCGCCTGCGACATGCTGGTGGCCGCCTCGCCGGAAGGTCTGTCGCTGTACGCCAAGGACCGCACGGCCGCCTTCGGCAACAGCGACTTCGCTCCCACGGCCGACTTCGTCACGAGCCGCGACGTCCGCTTCGACAGCGGGGCCATGGCCCGGCGGATCAAGGGCGCCACCAAGAGCTTCGACGCCTGCCCGGCCCAGCACCTAGCCGAGACCCAGTTCGGCGACGCCATCTTCGCCAACATGATCATGGTCGGCTTCGCCTGGCAGCGCGGGGTGATCCCGCTGTCCAGCCGCGCGGTCTACCGGGCCATCAAGCTGAACGGCGTCGACTATGAGTCCAACCTGGCCGCCTTCGAGCTGGGCCGCCGCGTGGCGCACGATCCAGCTTCGATGGGGCCGCGCGACGCGGACGTGCCGACGCCGGAAACCATGCCGCTGGCCGAGCTGATCGCCAAGCGCACCGCCGACCTTGTCGCCTACCAGAACGAGGCCTACGCCAAGCGCTACGCGGCCAAGATCGAGAAGGTCGCCCTGGCCGAGGCGGCGAACGGCGGCGGGGAGATCCTGACCCGCGCGGCGGCGGTGAACCTCTACAAGCTGATGGCCTACAAGGACGAGTACGAGGTGGCCCGGCTCTATACCGATGGACGCTTCGCGGCCGAACTGGCCGGGACCTTCAAGGGCGGCAAGGCCAAGGTCTGGCTGGCCCCGCCGATTCTCGCCCCCAAGGACAAGGAAGGCCGGCCGCGCAAGATGGCGTTCGGCGGCTGGATGCTTGACCTCGCCTTCCCGGTCATGGCGAAGCTGAAAGGCCTGCGCGGCGGACCGCTGGATGTGTTCGGCAAGACCGAGGAGCGGCGCATGGAGCGCGGCCTGATCACCGACTACGAGACCACGCTGGACCGCCTGGCCGGCGGCCTGACGCCCGAGCGCCTGCCGCTGGCGGCCCGCATCGCCGCGATCCCGCAGGAGATCCGCGGCTACGGCCACGTCAAGGACGCCGCGGTAGTCAAGGCCAAGGCCCAGGCCGCGACCCTCTGGAGCCAGTGGGAAGGGTAGGAGCCGGGGACACGCCCTTGCGGCGCGTCCCCAAAAGTCTACGCCGCGCCTGAGGAGGGGACACGCCGCAAGGGCGTGTCCCCGTCCGTGAGTTTACCGCTGCACCGTCCCGTCCGCGCGGTCAGGCTTGATCCCCGTGGCGCGGATGTTGGTCACCGACTGCAGGATGCCGAACCAGAACGGCGAGCCGAGCGAGACGGCCAGGCCGGTGATCGCCAGGCCCAGCAGGGTCAGCAAGATCTTCGCTGTCACGCTCCAGCCGTTGCGATAGGGCGTCTTGCAGGCGGAGGCCGGCCGTTTGCTGGGCGGCAGGGACGACAACGGCTCGTGGACCAGGGCGCAGAGGCCTTCCTGGCTCCAGCCGATCGGCAGCGGCAGGTCCTGGGCCAGGTCGGCGGCGCTCTGGCCTCCGTCGCAGGCGCATTCGGGCGCGGTGGCTTCGTCGCCCTCGGCCGAGGCTGCTGGCGTCGGCGCCGGCGTCGGCGCGGGCGCGGCCAGATTGGCCTCGACGTCGCGCGCCTCGGTGGCGCCCTGGGCCGATTGCGAGGCCTGGGCCACCAGGCCGGCCCGCGCCACCGGATCGCGCCACAGGTTGTCGATCAGCTGCAGCGAATTGACGTTGAACGCCACCGCCACGGCGAAGCCGGCCCAGAAGGTCAGCCGATGGACCCAGCGCTTGTAGGTGCCGCTGGTGCGGTCCATCGCCCGGTCGAACCAGGTGGCGACGTTCTGCTGGAACACGTCCAGCTTGCCCTCGGCGTCGTCGAGCATCGGCAGAAGGGCGGCCTTCAGGGGCTCGTTGTTCTCGATGCCGGCGACAGCGGTCTTCAGCTGGGCGAAGCTGAGATGGGCCGTTTCGGAAGGCTTCAGCGTCTCGGTCAGGGCCACGGCGAAGGTCTTGCCCGGGATGTACGAGGGGGCGTTCTTCAGCAGCGCCCCGCGCTTGGTGCCGTGGTCCTCGGCCAGGTTGTGCGACTTCAGGGCGTTGATCAGCGGGTGGTTCCACACCGCGCACATCTGCGGCGACCAGTCACCGGACTTGGCTTCCGACCCGTCGCCGCCCAGCAGGCTCTGCACCCGCTGGAGCAGGAATTCGCTGCGCTTGTTGAGGAAGCTCGAGATGTATTCGTTCAGCGCCGTGACGAACAGGCTGACCAGCAGGTAGACGAAGATCAGCCCGATCGCGACATCGAGCGCGGCGCCGAAGTTCATGATGCCCTTCCCTGGGACGCCGGCCTGACGACCGCCGCGCCCTCAACCTTGTCGGGTAAGGTTTCACAGCTCGCGAAAAAGGGCAATGAAGGCCGCCGACCACTCCATCTGGCGCCGGCCATGAGGCGTGATAGGTTGGGCGCATGAACAAGCCGCCGCCGCCCGCCTCCAGCGTCGTGACCTTGTCGCCCGACGACGCCGCCGATCTGCTGGCGCGGGTTCGGCGTGGCGAGTTCGCCTCGCTGGACGAGGCGGTGGCGGCGGAACTCGCGGAACTGAACTACCGCCGGGCCGCCGAGATCATGGGCGGATCCGACAAGCTTGAGCGCTTCCTCGACGAGCTTGAGGCCGAAGCGATCGATCCCAAGGACTATGTCGACGCGGAAGATTTCTTCGCCGACCTCCGCGCGACCGTGAAGCAGCGCCTGGATACGCCACGCGGGTGAAGCGGCGACCGGTGATTTCCAGATGACCCAAGAGTTCGATTTCGACGCCGTCGTGGTCGGCGCCGGCGCCGTCGGCCTGGCCTGCGGCTACGCCCTGTCCCAGCAAGGCCTGGTCGTGGCCGTGCTGGAGCGCGAAGACCACATCGGCCAGGGCGTGTCGTCGCGCAATTCCGAGGTGATCCACGGCGGGCTCTACTATCCGACCGGTTCGCTGAAGGCGCGGCTCTGCGTCCAGGGCCGGCGGCGGCTGTATGCGTTCCTCGACAAGCATCACATCGACTACAAGAAGTGCGGCAAGCTGGTGGTGGCCACCAGCCAGAGCGAGATCCCGCGACTGGAGGCGATCTACGACCAGGCCCTGGCCAACGAGGTCGAGGGCATGGACCACCTGACCGGCGACCAGGCCCGGGCGCTGGAGCCGGGGCTGAACGCTCACGCCGCGCTGCTGTCGCCGGAAAGCGGCGTGTTCGCCAGCCACGACTACATGCTGGCCCTGCAGGGCGAGATCGAGGCGGCTGGCGGGGCCGTGGTGGTCAAGACCCCGTTCGAGGGCGCGACGCCGCGGGCCGGCGGCGGCTTCACCGTGCGGATCGGCGGGGCCGAGCCCGCCAGCCTGGCGTGCCGCCTGCTGGTCACCGCGCCCGGCCTGTCGGCCCAGGCCGTGGCCGCGACCATCGAGGGCTTCCCCGCCGACCAGATTCCCGCCGCCCACTATGGAAAGGGCGTCTATTTCCGGCTGGCGGCCAAGGCGCCGTTCCAGAGGCTGATCTACCCGCCGCCGATCCATGGCGCCCTGGGCACCCACTATCGCAACGACCTGGGCGGCCAGGCCGTGTTCGGGCCGGACCTGGACTATGTCCCGGCCCCCGACTATTCGGTCGACCCCGCCCGGGCTGCGGCCTTCGCCGACTATATCCGCAAGTTCTGGCCCGACCTGCCCGCCGACCGGCTGGTTCCCGACTATGCCGGGGTGCGGCCCAAGCTGCACGGCCCTGGCGAGCCGCAACCCGACTTCCAGCTGCGCGGCGCCGACAGCCACGGCCTGGAGGGCCTGATGGCGCTGTTCGGCATCGAGAGTCCGGGCCTGACCAGCTCGCTGGCGATCGGCGAGGAGGTGGCGCGGCGCCTGACCGCGTAAGGCTTTGCCACCAACTGGCGTCTCGCGCGTTGCCGTCTTGGGTTTTCAGGAGGGCGCCATGCTGGACGACTTCATCGACAGACTGATCTCGCGGCTGATGGCCGGGGCGGGCCTGATCATGGCCGCCGCAATCGCCGCCGTGGCCGGGGCGATGGCGGTGTTCGCCTTCCTGGCCCAGTGGGTCGGCTCGGCCTGGGCCTACGCCATCGTCGCGATCGTGGCCGCGGTGGTGGTGGCCGTCTGGTCGGTCCTGCACAAGCAGCACCTGGCCAAGACCCGCCAGCCGCCTTTGGACCAGCGCGTGCTGACTATGATGCAGGCCCATCCGACCGCCTCGTTCATGGCCGGCATGGCCGCCGCCACCCTGCTGAAGGGCAAGCCCTCGCTGGCGGCGACGCTGTGGGAGGCGAGGAAGGGCAAACCGAAGTAGGGCGCCCTTTTCTTGCCCCCACCTGACCGCTGCGCGGTCTGTCCGCCCCCAGAGGGGGCGGAGCCTTCGCGCGCAGGCTCTTCCCCCTCTGGGGGAAGACGGCCGAAGGCCCGTAGGGGGCAAGTTCCGAGGGTTATCCCTTCTTCGGCGTCAGCTTCAGCACCCGCCCGTCATCCTCGTCGGTCACCAGGTACAGCGCCCCGTCCGGGCCGACCTTCACGTCGCGGATGCGGACGTTCAGCTCCGACAACAGGCGCTCCTCGCCGACCACCTGGTGGTCCTTGACGGTCAGCCGCACCAGGTAGCCCTTGAGGCCGCCAACGAACAGACTGCCCTTCCAGGCGGGAAACAGGCTTCCGTCATAGAAGGCCAGACCGGAGGGCGCGATCACCGGGTCCCAGTAGTAGATCGGCTGCTCCATGCCCGCGTGCTGGGTGATCCCCTCGCCGATCGGCTTGCCCGAATATTCCTCGCCATAGGTGATGGTCGGCCAGCCGTAGTCTTTGCCGGCCTTGGGGGTGTTGATCTCGTCGCCGCCCTTGGCGCCGTGCTCGACGGTCCACAGCTCGCCGGTCCAGGGATTGATCGTCGCGCCCTGGACGTTGCGGTGCCCCTTGGACCAGATTTCCGGCTTGGCCTGCGGATTGCCGACATAGGGGTTGTCGGCCGGGATCGAGCCGTCTGGTCGTATACGAATGAGCTTGCCCAGGGCCGCGTCCAGGTTCTGGGCCTGCATCCGGCCTGGAAGGATAGAGCGCTCGCCGGTGGTGACGAACAGCGCCCCGTCGCGGGCGAAGGCCAGGCGGCCGCCGAAGTGCAGGGGCGAATCCATGGTCGGCATCTGCCGCCAGATCACCTGGACGTTCTCCAGCCGGGGCGCGGCGCCCAGCACCAGCTTGCCGCGCGCCGCGGTCGTGCCGTTGCCGCCGTCGCGGGGCTCGGCATAGGTCCAGTAGATCAAGCCATTCTTGGCGTAGTCGGGGTCCAGCGCCACGTCCAGCAGGCCGCCCTGGCCCTCGGCGAACACCGGCGGCAGGCCGGCGACGGCGGGCGACAGCTTGCCGTCGGCGCCGAGGATCCGCAGGCGGCCGGCCCGCTCGGTGACCAGCTTGGCGCCGTCCGGCAGGAAGGCCAGGCTCCAGGGATGGTCGAGGCCCGTGGTCAGGGTCTCGACCTGGTAGGCCACGCCCAGCTTCTCCTCCGGCGCCCGGGTCTGCTGCGGGAAGGCCGGCTTCTGGTCGGGGGCGTTGGGCGGGCCGGTCTCGACCGGCGGATTGGGCAGGGCCTGCACCGTGTTGGCGGGGCCGCACGCCGACAGGACCAGCGCGGCGAGGGCGAGATGGCGAAGACGCATAGGGAACTGTCCGATTGGGGAGGGGCGACGCCGACGTTGTCATTCCGGGGCCGGGTTGTCATCCCGGACCGGCGTGTGGCGCGCCGTTGACTCAAGCCTGTCCCCCCACCAAGGTCCGGCCTCGCCACAGACGGAGCCCGCCTTGACCGCCATCCTGCACGCCATGCTGGGCAAGGGTTTGGGCGGCCTGGAGCAGGTGTTTCTCGACTATCAGCTGATCCTGGAGGCCTACGCCGCCGCGGATGGCGGCGCGGCGACGGGGGTGGTGCGGACCGGGGGCAAGGTCGCCGCCCAGCAGGCCGGCCGCGTCCCGCCGCTGACCACCATGCCGGCCTATACCGACTGGGACCCGCTGACCCTGGGCGCGGCCCGCGGGATCGTCCAGACCGCCGCGCCCGACCTGATCCTCAGCCACGGCCAGAGACCGGCCAGGCTGATGGCCAGGGTCGCCCCGCCCGGAGCCGTGCTGGCGGTCTGCGTGCACAAGCCGGCCTTCGACGTCGAGACGTCCAGTCCGCACTTCGCCCGCACCCACTATGTCTGCGTCGGCCGGCACCTGGCCGATCTGGCGGTCGAGCGCGGCGTCCCGGCCCAGCGGGTGCACCTGGTGCCCAACGCCGTGAAGCCGCCAGCCGTCCAGGCCGCGCCGTTCGGCCAGGCCGGCCGCCCGCCGCGCATCGTCGCCGCCGGCCGCCTGCATCCCAAGAAGGGGTTCGACGTGCTGGTCGCCGCCCTGGCCCTGCTGCGCGACCAGGACCAGGCCTTCGACTGCGAGATCGCCGGCGAGGGCGACGAGCGCCCCAGGCTGGAGGGACTGATCGCCCAGCACGGCCTGCAGGATCGCGTGCGCCTGGTCGGCTGGCGCGGCGATGTCCCGGCCTTCCTGGCCACGGGCGACGTCTTCGCCTTCCCATCCTACCAGGAAGGGTTCCCGCTGGTGCTGCTGGAGGCCATGGCCGTCGGCCTGCCGGCCGTGTCGAGCGCCATCCCGGGGCCCGTGGAGATGATCCAGGACGGCGTCGACGGCGCCCTGGTCGCGCCCGGCGACCCCGCCGCCCTGGCGCGCGCCCTGGCCAGCCTGGCCGCCGCGCCGGAAAAGGCCGTCGCCCTGGGCGCCGCCGCCCGCGCCAAGGTGCTGGCCGATTACGGCCCGGCCAGCCTGAAGCGGCGTCTGGACGCGGTGCTCGATCGGATGCTCGGACGGGCTTGAAGCCGCCCCCGCTTTGCGCTTATAAGCCCGCCTCCGCTTCGTGCGGCTGGGTAGCTCAGATGGTTAGAGCGGTGGATTCATAACCCACAGGTCGGCGGTTCGATCCCGCCCCCAGCCACCACGCGGTTTCCGGCCGAGACGCCGGACTTACCGTTCTTCCGAACCTAACTCACCGGCTGCTGCAGGCCGTACCACTGCTCGACCTTCGCGACCATTTCCGCTGACAGGCCATGGCCCTTGGCGTCGAAGTCGGCGGCCTCGAACCTTTGGTTGCCGCCGCCTTCGATTCGGCCGGCGGCGGCGACGAGCAGGTCGCTTCCGACGCGCTTGTCATGCCGGCCATAGACCATCAGGCCGGGCTTGGCGGCGATCGACGGCGTGCCGGGCTGGCAACGGCTGTTGGACTGCCAGCGGAACTCGTCCAGGCGCGACAGGTCGGTGACCGGGGAAATCGCCGCCCAGCCGTCGACGGTCGGGTCCTGGGCGGCGAGCATGGCGTGATAGCCGCCGTAGCTGATCCCCACCGTGTATTCCTTCGCCGCGCCATAGCGCTGGGAAATGTTTCGTTCGAAGGCGGAAAACCAGGCGCTGAACGCCTGGCAGTAGGCCGCGCCGCCGTCGGCGTAGAAGGCTTGTCGAGCCCTCGGCAGGCGAACGACCACCACCTGCGATCCGTCCTCCTGCAAGGCGTCGACCAGGGCTTGGCGGTCCGGGCTCTGCCAATAGCCGTCCAGGCCGGGCAGGCCATGGAAGAGGTAGACGCGCTTGCCGAAGTTCCGGCCGATCACGCGGTCCGCCTGGGCGAAGGTCGGGACGACGGGCTTGGCGGGCAGGGCGGCCGCGCTCTCGGCCAGCCGCCAGATATGCGAGGTGGCGGCGCGTCGTTGCACGGTCGGAAGGACCATGGCCAGGCCAAAGGACAGCACGCCCGTGAGGGCGATGAGATAGCGCTTCTTCATTCCTGGAGTCCCCCGACCCGCCGTGACTTTTATGATTTTCGGCGAACTCTCGCCGCAAGCGTTACTGTGGTTCGAACTACCTCTTAGGGAGATCGCCGTGAAGGTCCATGCGACCGCTCGTCGCGGCTGCATTCCCTTCGGCGGCTCGACCTATGGGGCGCAGTTTTTGACGATCCCGGCTGTTATGGCTAGCGTCTAGCTTAATTTCGGCAATTCGATTCGCCTATGCCGCGAGTAATCCGATCTGGCGGTCGGGGAATCCGGCGGGGTCCTGAAGCTTCGCGACCTGCCTCCACGCAGGTCGCAGCGAGACGAGCTGGCCGTCTTGCGGCCCGGCGACGTTCGCCACGGTGCTTTTTCGACGGGGCGCTGTCGGATCGGCCCGTCTTCGATCGTCCTCGGTACGATCAAGGCGCCCATCCCATGCTCTACGCCATTCTCTGCTACAATTTCGAGGACGTGGTCGGGGCCTGGAGTCCGGCCGAGGACGCCGCGGTGATGGCCCGGCTGGGGGCGGTCGAGGCCGGTCTGGCCGCCGCCGAGCGGATGGGGGCGACGGCTCGCCTGCTGCCGACCACCGCCGCCGTCACCCTGCGCAAGGGCCGCGAACTGATGGTCATCGACGGTCCGTTCGCCGAGACCAAGGAGCAGTTGCTGGGCTTCTATGTGGTCGATTGCACCGACCTGGAGGCGGCTATCGCCGTCGCCCGCGACCTGGCCGTGGCCAATCCGGACCGGGGCGCCTATGAAATCCGCCCGCTGGCCGTCTATCGTCCGGGAAGCCTGGACGGCGCGTCGCGCCAGGTCCGCGGGCGCGAAGCCCATGTCAGGGGAGCTGGGGCATGACCATCGCCAATATCGACGCGGCCTGGATCGACGCCGCCCTGACCGCCGCGCGGCCCCAGGCGGTGGCGGCCCTGCTGCGCTATTTCCGTGACCTGGACACCGCCGAGGAGGCGTTCCAGGACGCCTGCCTGCGGGCCCTGAAAGCCTGGCCCAAGAACGGCCCGCCGCGCGACCCGACCGCCTGGCTGATCCTGGTGGGCCGCAACGCCGCCCTGGACGGGGTGCGCAAGCAGAGCAAGTCGTCGCCCCTGCCGCCCGAGGAGCTGATCTCCGACCTGGAAGACGCCGAGGCGACCCTGGTCGATCGGCTGGACGGCGACCACTATCGCGACGACGTGCTGCGGCTGCTGTTCATCTGCTGCCATCCGGACCTGCCGGCCACCCAGCAGGTGGCCGTGGCGCTACGCATCGTCTCGGGTCTCTCGGTGCGCCAGATCGCCCGCGCCTTCCTGGTCGGCGAGTCGGCGATGGAGCAGCGGATCACCCGCGCCAAGGCCCGGATCGGGGCGGCCGACGTGCCGTTCGGCGCGCCGGGCGCCGAGGAGCGCGCCGAGCGCCTGAACGCCGTGGCGGCCATGGTCTACCTGGTGTTCAACGAGGGTTATTCGGCCGGCGGCCAGGAGCTGCTGACCCGCGGCGCGCTGTGCGACGAGGCCATCCGCCTGGCCCGCCTGCTGCTGCGGCTGTTCCCCGGCGAGCCGGAGATCATGGGCCTGACCGCCCTGCTGCTGCTGCAGCACGCCCGGGCGCCGGCCCGGTTCGACGCCGACGGGGCGGTGGTGCTGCTGGAGGACCAGGATCGCGGCCTATGGAACGGGCGGATGATCGCCGAGGGCCTGGCCCTGATCGACAAGGCCGTGCGCCATCGCCGGCCCGGGCCCTATCTGGTCCAGGCCGCCATCGCCGCCGAGCACGACCGCGCCGAGCGTCCCGAGGACACCAACTGGGCGCGGATCGACCTGCTGTACGGCGACCTGGAGCAGCTGGCGCCGTCGCCGGTGGTGACCCTGAACCGGGCCGTGGCGGTGGCGAAGGTCGCCGGACCCGAAGCGGCCCTGGAGATGATCGAACCCCTGGCTCCCAAGCTGTCGGGCTATTTCCACTTCTTCGGCCTGCGCGGCGGGCTGTTGCTGCAGCTGGGGCGGAAGGACGAGGCGCGCGTCGCCTTCGACCAGGCCATCGCCCTGGCCAACACCGCCGCCGAGGCCGCCCACATCCGCCTGCACCTGGACCGGCTGATGAAGGAGTCCGCCGGCGGCTGATTTCCGCGAAAAAGGTTCGTGGGCATGTCGGGATGGCGACGCGCCGTTCGTCCTCTGGTCGACCGCTGAACGGGAGACCGCCATGACCCCCGCCGACAATGACGAAGCCGCGATCCGCCGCGCGATCGAGGCGTGGACCCGAGGACTGCACGACAAGGACGTCCAGGGGACGACCGCTGTCCTCGCCGACGACTTCGTGCGCTATTCGCTGGCTCCGCCGCTGCGCTCGACGGGACCGAACCCCGTCGGCCTCCAGGCCTGGTTCGACACCTGGTCCGGCCCAATCGGCTACGACTTGGCCGCGCTGGACATCGCGGCGGCGGGCGACGTGGCCTTCGCCCACGGCCTGGCCCACCTGACCGGGACGAAGACGGACGGCGCAGTCACCGACCTGTGGTTTCGCTACACCCTGGGCCTGCGCCAGCGCGGCGAGGCCTGGAAGATCGTCCATGCCCACGAGTCCGTACCGTTCCTGATGGACGGCAGCTTCAAGGCCGCCATCGACCTGAAGCCCTGACTTCAACTTAGCGAAGAGAGAACGACCATGACCGACGCCCAACACCAGATGCCCCCGCTGCCCGCCGTCTCCGGCGGCATCGTGCCCTACCTGTCGCCGAGTAACGCCAGCGAGGCGGCCGATTTCTATATCAAGGCCTTCGGCGCCCAGGACCTTTACCGCATCCCGCCCGACGAGCAGGGGCGGACCATGCACATCCACCTGGTGATCAACGGCAATTCGCTGATGCTCAGCGACTTCTATCCCGAGCACGGTTATCCGCCGGAAAAGCCGGGCGCCTTCACCCTGCATCTGCAGGTCGACGACGTGGACACTTGGTTCGAGCGCGCCGCGGCGGCCGGCTGCGAGGTTGTCCTGCCGGTGCAGCTGATGTTCTGGGGCGACCGCTACGGCCAGGTTCGCGACCCCTACGGCTTCCTGTGGTCGATCGCCACCACGCCCAAGGCCTGAAACCCGGCCTTGCCGCCCTGAAAGCCGAAGTCGAGAAATAGGGGCGATCCTGGCGGGGGCTCAGGCCTCCGCCAGGATCAGCACCATCACCCCGTCGGCCGCCCCGTCGTGCAGGATGGGGGCCAGGGACAGCTCGACCGGGCGCTCTTCCCCGGCCCGGACCAGCAAGGCGGTCTCGACGCGGACGGCCGGGCCGCCCTGCAGGACCTTCTCCAGCGCCTGGCTCAAGGCGCGACGATCGGACGGGCGGACGATGTCGGTCAGCCGGCAGTCCAGCAGCTCGGCGCCGGAAAACCCCGTCAGGCGCAGGAAGTCCTCGTCCATCTCGGCCAGCACGCCGCGGATGTTCAGCCGCGCCACGGCCAGGCGGGGCTGGGCGGCCGTCGCCGTCTGCATGGCCCGGGCGTGACGCAGGCGACCGCGCAGGCTGTGCTCCTCGGTGCGGTTGGCGAACAGGGCCGCGACGCCGCCCGGATAGGGGAAGACGCGCACGCCATAGCAGCGGCCTGGCTGGACCGTGGAATCGGCCTCGAATTCGACCGCTTCGCCGGTGCGCAGCACCCGCCGCATCTGCTCGGCGATCACGGCCTGGGTGGGCCGGGGGAACAGGTCGCTCCAACTGGCCCCGACCAGCTGGCCGGCGCTGCGCCCGGCCAGGGCCTCGAACACGGGATTGACCTTGGTGACGCGCAGTGTCGGATCCAGCGCGATGAAGCCCTCGGCCATCTGCTCGAGCAGGGCTTCGCGACTGGTTTCGGCGACATGGTCTTCCAGGCTTCCGCTCGCCGTCGGCAGATTGTTCCAGCTGGCGTAGCGGTCCGCCGACAGCAGCACCACGCGCGGACGGCCGTGGTGGGTGATGATGACCGGGCCGGTCAAGGCGACGTCCTGCCACTGGCCGAAATTCCGGCTGACTTCGCCGGCGGTGGCGTGCGTGGCGGGAGAGTCGTTGGTCATGGCCGCTCCACAAAATACGGAGAATCAATCATCTCCGTCTTGCCCGTGAATCCGCTTGGCCGAGATGCTCTAGTCCTTGTCAAGCTACCATCGTGGCGGTTGAGCGACAATTGATCGCGACATCCTTCAGGCGAGACAGGCTGTCGCCGTAAAATACGTATTTTACGGACTACTCAGATAAACTTGGCCGCATCCACGCCTGGGCGATCCTGCTTGCGCAATCTTCGCAAGAAGGACTCGAGCGATGCGGCAGACCAATCAGGCGATCATAACAGACCGACGCTTCCGGCGCGATCAAAGCGGCGCGACAGCGGTGGAGTTCGCCTTCCTGGCGCCGGTGCTGATCTTCATGCTGATGGGCATCACCGGCTATGGCGGCTATTTCTGGATGTCGCATTCGGTCCAGCAGTTGGCCAATGACGCCGCGCGGGCGGCGATCCCGGGATCCACCGCCGCCGAGCGGGCCACCCTGGCCAAGGCGGCCGTCGCCGCCAGCGCCGGCGACGCCGAGTTGGTCCCGGCCAAGCTGTCGACCGAGGTGATCGACCGTGACGGACGGCTGACCGTGGCGGTGTCCTACGACGCGGCCCAGTCCTTCGCCTTCGCGGTGCGCGGGGTGACTCCCATGCCGTCGGACCAGATCCGCCGCCGGGCCTCGGTGCAGCTGGGAGGCTATTGAGGCCGATGCGCGGTTTGCCAAGAGCGGGCTTCCGGCGGGACCGGCGGGGCGGGGTCGCGGTGATCACCGCCATGTCCCTGACGCTGATCCTGGCCCTGGCGGCCCTGGCGGTCGACATGGGCTGGGTCTATCTGCAGAGCCGCCGGCTGCAGGGCGTCGCCGATCTGGCGGCGATCACGGCGGCCAACGACATCGGCCGCGCCCAGGTCGCCGCCCAGGCGACCGTGACGGCCAACGGCGACGGCTGGCGCACGCCGCCGCAGACGACGGTGACGCTGGGACGCTATACGGGCGACGCCGCCGTCCCGGTGAAGGCGCGCTTCCAGGCAACCGCCCAGGATCCCGACGCGGTCAAGGTCTCGGTCGCCAGCGAGGCCGAGCTCTTCTTCGGAGCGGCGCTGCTGGACCGCCCGTCCGTGCCGATCCGCCGCGAGGCCACCGCCGCCCGCGCCGACTTGGCCAGCTTTTCGATCGGCTCGCGCCTGGCCAGTCTGAAGGGCGGCCTGGCCAACGCGCTGCTCGGCGACCTGACCGGCAGCCAGGTCAATCTGTCGGTGATGGACTATGACGCGCTGGCCCAGGCTGACGTCAGTCTGTTCAGCTATCTCGACGCGGTTTCCACCCGGCTGGACCTGAAGGGGCCGACCTACGATCAGGTGCTGCAGGCCGACCTGACGACCGGCAAGGCGCTGCAGGCCCTGGCTGACACGCTGTCGGCCAGCGGAGAGAGTCAGGCCGCTTCGGCGACTCGGACGCTGGCCCTGGCGGCCGGCGACCGCACGCCGGCCCATCTGGACGCCCTGGCGTCGCTGGGACCCTATGGCGGCCAGGACCACGTGTCCGGCGGCTCCGCGGCTACGGTGGCTCTGAGCGCCATGGACCTGGCTCAGGCGCTCCTGCAGGCCGGCGCGGGCGATCGCCAGCTGAAGCTGGACCTCGGCGCCACCGTCCCGGGCCTGGCTGACACAGACGTCTGGCTGGCGATCGGCGAGCCGATGAACAACGCGCCCTACATGACCGTCACCCAGGACAGGACTGTGGTCGTGCGCACCAGCCAGGCGCGGATCTATGTCGACGCCAAGCTGCTCGGATCGGGCCTGTTGGGCGGCCTGGCCCAGGTGCATCTACCCGTGCTGGTCGAACTGGCGTCAGGCGAGGCGCGGCTCAAGGAGATCGACTGCGGGCGCAAGGCCGCCACCCTGGAGGTCAAGCCCAGCATCGGGTCGCTGAAGATCGGCGACATCGACCTGGCGGCGCTGGACGACTTCAAGCGGCCGCTGACCGTCAATCGCGCCAAGCTGGTCAAGGCGCCCCTGTTCGGGGTGAGCGGCAAGTCCGACGTGGCGCTGGGCGGCGCGTCCTGGCAGGCGGTGTCGTTCACCGCCGCCGAGGTGAAGACCGGCGCCGTCAAGACCGTGAAGACCAACGACACCCTGGCCGCGGCGAGCGCCTCGCTGCTGACCAATCTGGACCTGGATGTCGATTTCGTCAGTCTGATCCACCTGGGCCTCGGGGAGGCGACCATTCTGGCGGCGCTGAAACCGCAGCTGGAGGCCGCGACGACGCCGCTGGACGGGGTGATCACCTCCCTGACCGAGCTTCTGGGTCTCGGCGTCGGTGAAGCCGACGTGCGGGTCAACGGCCTCAGATGCGGCGTCGCCGCTCTGGTCGCCTGATGGATGCGATACCGATGATCGGAGCGAAACGATGAGCGCCCTTGACTGGCCCGGCCTTGAATCGCTGGAGTTCGACGCCCCCCAGCGCGCCTTCGGCCGCAAGGGGGACGCACCCGCCCAGCTGCCGGAGAATCCGCTGCTGCACGCCCCGGCGCCGCCGCTCGACATCAGAGCCCGGCTGCACGCGATCTGCGCCCTTTACGCGCACGCCCGCACACCCGCCCAGCGCCTGGCCCTACTGGAACAGCTGGAGGACATGGCCCTGGAGGCCGCCCACCTGCTGGCCGTGGACCTGCTGCGCAATGGCTGGCGGCCGGATTGAGGCTCAGCAGTCCAGGAACTTCACGTCCGAGGCCGCGTAGCGCATGTCGCTGGGGCTGAACAGGCTGGACAGGCCCAGCAGGGCGGAGCGGCCGGGCATGCTGAACACCGGCACCTCGGCCAGATAAGGGCTCATCCGCCCCTTGGTCCTGTAACGGCGGACAAAGGCCTCGCGGTCCAACAAGCCGCCGATGGCCTCCAGCAGGGGGCTGTTGAGAAACACCCCGCCCCGGGCGGCGAAAACCAGGGTCATGTCGCCGGCGAAACCGCCCAGCAGGCCGCTGAAGATCGAGATCGCCTCGCGCGCCTGGGCGTCGCCGGCCCGGGCCAGCTCAATGATAACGTTGTCATTTTCTGGCGCGACAAGGGGATCCCCATCGCCGACCAGGGCGCAGTGGATGTCGCTGAGGCCTTCCTTGGACAGCAGGCGCTCGGCAGAGACCTCGCCGTGGCGGGCGCGGACGGCCGAGAAGATCGGGGCCTCCCGGGCCTCGACCGGACAGAAGTCCATGTGGCCGCCCTCGCTGGGCACGGCCAGCCAGCCCTCGCCGCGCAGCGGAGCCAGGCCCGCCACGCCCAGGCCGATGTCGGGACCGAGCACGGCGATGGCGGCGTTGCGGGCGGCCTTGCCGGGATGGATCACGCTGAGCGCCGCCTCGGCGACCTTGGGGGCTCCCATGGCGCAGGCGGTGAAGTCGTTGACCAGATAGACCCGGGGCGTGCGCAGCACGTGGCGCAGCCAGGTCAGGGACACGGTCAGGCCGGTGCTGGTCAGGGTCACCGCGCCGTCGATCTCCGGACCGGCGGCGGCGACCGCCGCGCCCACCAGCACGTCCGCGTCGAGCTCGGCCAGCACGGACTTGAGGCCGGCCTCCAGCTCCAGCGAAGTGGAGCCGGGCAGGACGCGGTGCTCGCCCGGTGCGTCGCCGGGACGGGCCAGGGCGACGATCAGGTCGCGACCCGTCACATCGGCCAAGAGCGCCACGCCGTGGGTCATCGGGTCATCCCTTTCGCTTCCTCGATCGCCGGTCTTCGCCGGCCGCGGGATCCTTAGCGTCGAGTGGGTTACCGGCTAAATAACCGTGCTCGCCCAAGGTTCCTGCCTTCCAGGGAATAGCCCCGGCCGCGGACATGGTCATCGGCAAATAAACTCTTCCATTGCACCGCCGCTTAACGTCGTCGCGCGTTGTTACGGTTATGTCCAAGTTTGGTTCTGGCGGAGCTCTCGACCGGCGCGCCGGTCCTCGCACTATGATGCAAAACCCCGGGAAGGTGCTGTGCGGCGTCTTCGCGTGGGATTGCATCGTGCGGGATCAGTCGGACACCGGCCTGCGGATCCAGATGCTGTCCAGCGCCACGCCTCCAGGCGGCTTTCAGCTGGTCGACCTGGCCACGGGCTACGCCCACGACGTGCGCGTGATCTGGCAGAAGGACCGCGAACTGGGTCTGAGGATCATCAGGAGCCACGATTTGCGCGGCCTGGCCCCGGCCGCCCTGCAGACGGCCAAGCGTATCTGGCAGGCCGGCCAGGGGCGGGTCTCGGCCAGCTAGCTGTTCCGCAGCGCCGGGGCGATCGGACCCGGACCCGGGCCCATGCGCGGGCTGCTGAGCGTAGAATGCGATCGGGCCCCGGCGAGTGATCGCCGGGGCCCGAACGAACGGGTTACTGGTAGTCTCGTCGCCGGATCAGGCGGCGGCGCTCTCGGCGCGGTGGGCTTCTTCAGCCATCGCGCGGACCAGGTCGAGAACCTGGCGGCGAACCCGGCCGCGACCGATCTTCGGGAACACCTCGGCCAGCTCCAGGCCCTCGGGCGTGGTCAGGAATTCTTGCACGATGCGCTCGGCCTGTTGGCCGATCTCGTCGCCGTCCGAACCATCCATCGGGTCGGCCAGGCCGTCGAAGAAGAACGACACCGGGACCTGCAAGGTCTTGGCGATCTCATAGAGCTTGGACGCGCTGACGCGGTTGGCGCCACGCTCGTACTTCTGCACCTGCTGGAAAGTCAGGCCCAACGAGTCGGCCAGCTGTTCCTGGCTGACGCCCAGCAGCTTGCGACGCATCCGAACACGGCCACCGACGTGGAGATCGACGGGGTTAGGGCGTCGGCCCTCGGTTTCTTCGCTCAAGTTTCGCCTCCAAAGGTTGTCCAGTCACCATGCCACGTCCACGGCGTTCGTGGAACGCTGCGGCGGCGAAGCGCGGCGTTAGGTCGCTGAGGTTTAGCTTGTTAACCCTCAGCTTGCGCTAACGAAACGGACGTACGCGCCCAGATCGCGGCGATTTCCGGGCGAAATTATTTCGGCCACGCTTCAAGTTCCTACGCCGAGTCGCTCCGGGGACGGAGCAGAATCACCGCCTACTCGCGTGCTAAGCGCGTTAACGGTACCAGCTTGCGCGAAGAGAATCGGCCAGGCCTAAGGACCAGCTCGACAGTCTTGCCACCGCGCCCCGTTGGGCGGAACATCGGCCCATGGCCGCGCATGACCGGAACGCCGAAGACAATGAAGGGCGCTACCGCACCTTCGCGGCGTTCTATCCGTTCTACCTGACCGAACACCTCAACCGCACCAGCCGGCGGCTGCACGTGGTCGGCACGACCCTGGTCATCGCGGCTGCGATCTGTGGTTTCCTGATCGATTGGCGGTTCTTCGTCGCCGCGCCGCTGGTGGGCTACGGCTTCGCCTGGCTCGGGCATTTCGTGTTCGAGAAGAACCGCCCGGCCACCTTCAAGTATCCGCTCTACAGCCTGGCGGGCGACTTTCGGTTGTGGTTCGAGGTGGTGACGGGCAAGCGGCCGTTCTGAGATCGGCCGCTTCGTTCGCTTTTGCGATGTTGCGCCGCAACAAGCCCCGGTTCATGATCGTTGGTAATAAGAACGACAGGACGGAAGCGCAGGATGACCTCCAAGCCGTTCCAGCACGCGCCCGATGCGCCCTGGATCTTCCGCACCTACGCGGGACATTCCACGGCCGAGAAATCCAACGCCCTGTACCGGGCCAACCTGGCCAGAGGCCAGACGGGCCTGTCCGTCGCCTTCGACCTGCCCACCCAGACCGGCTATGATGCCGACCATGTCCTGGCGCGGGGCGAGGTCGGCAAGGTCGGCGTGCCGATCGCCCACCTCGGCGACATGCGGACGCTGTTCGACCAGATCCCGCTGGAGCAGTCCAACACCTCGATGACCATCAACGCCCCGGCGGCCTGGCTGCTGGCGCTGTACGTGGCGCTGGCCGACGAGCAGGGCGCCGACCGCAAGCTCTTGCAGGGCACCACCCAGAACGACCTGATCAAGGAGTATCTGAGCCGCGGCACCTATATCTTTCCGCCGGAGCCCAGCCTGAGGCTGATCGGCGACATGATCGCCTGGTGCTACCGCGAGGTTCCCAGGTGGAACCCGATGAACGTCTGCAGCTACCACCTGCAGGAAGCGGGGGCGACGCCGGAGCAGGAACTGGCCTTCGCCCTGGCCACCGCCATCAGCGTGCTCGACACCGTCAAGGCCGGCGGCCAAGTGCCCGAGCAGGACTTCGAGATCGTCGCCTCGCGGATCAGCTTCTTCGTCAACGCCGGCGTGCGGTTCGTCACCGAGCTGTGCAAGATGCGGTCGTTCACGCGGCTTTGGGACCAGATCCTGCTGGAGCGCTACGGCGTTCAGGATCCGAAGGCCCGCCGCTTCCGCTACGGCGTTCAGGTCAACAGCCTGGGCCTGACCGAGCAGCAGCCCGAGAACAACGTCTACCGTATCCTGATCGAGGCCCTGGCCGTCACCCTCAGCAAGGACGCCCGCTGCCGGGCGCTGCAACTGCCGGCCTGGAACGAGGCGCTGGGCCTGCCGCGTCCGTTCGACCAGCAATGGTCGCTGCGCCTGCAGCAGGTTCTGGCCTACGAGACCGACCTGCTGGAATACGAGGACCTGTTCGACGGCAGCCACGTGGTCGAGGCCAAGGTCGCCGAGCTGTCGAAGGGCGCGCTGGCGCAACTGGCCCTGATCGACGGGATGGGCGGGGCCTCCAGCGCCATCGACTACATGAAGGCGCAGCTGGTGGCCTCCAACGCCCAGCGGGTGCGCGCGGTCGAGACCGGTGTTCTGACCGTGGTCGGGGTCAATCGGTGGACCGACAGCGAGGCCTCGCCGCTGGCCGCCGCCGGCAAGGCGATCGAGACGGTCGACCCCCTGCTGGAGGCCGGCGTCGTCGAGCGGCTGAAGGCCTGGCGCGCGGCCCGCGACCCGGTCGCCGCCGAAGCGGCCCTGGTGGACCTGAAGGCCGCGGCCGCCGATGGCCGCAATATTATGGAACCCTCGATTTCCGCCGCCAAGGCCGGGGTCACCACCGGCGAGTGGGCCGGGGCCCTGCGCGCGGTGTTCGGCGAGTATCGCGGCCCCACCGGCGTGGCGGTGGTCGTCTCGACCGGCGAGGCGGAGGATGTCGAGGCGGTGAAGGCCGAGGTCGAACGGGTGTCCCAGGTGCTGGGCCGCACCTTGACCTACCTGGTCGGCAAGCCGGGCCTGGATGGCCACTCCAACGGCGCCGAGCAGATCGCCACCCGGGCCCGGGCCTGCGGCATGCAGGTGATCTATGACGGCATCCGCTCGACGCCGGAAGAGATCGTCCGCCGCGCCAAGGAGGGCCGCGCTCACGTGGTCGGTTTGTCGATCCTGTCGGGCTCGCATCTGGACCTGGTGCAGGACGTCGTCCGCCTGATGCGCGCCGAGGGCCTGGACCATGTCCCGGTGGTGGTCGGCGGCATCATCCCCGACGCCGACGCCCTGATCCTCAAGCAGATGGGCGTGGCGCGGATCTATACGCCCAAGGACTTCAGGATCACGCAGATCATGAGCGACGTGGTGCGGCTGGTGGAAGCGGCGGCGCTGGCGGAAACTTGAGCGGTTGAGACTTCGTGCTACCCTGACGCGCATGAACCCTCTGGCCAAGGTGACCGACGGCGCCGACGCATCCGCGCTCATGCGAGCGGGCGCGTTCAGCTTCTTCCAGGCGGCGCCCTGGATCGCGCTTTATTTCGGGATCCATTTCGTCGGAGGCGGCGGTCTCGTCGCGGTCTTCGCGATCGTCGCCGCCATTCTCGCGAGTTGAGGGCGAAGGCGTCTCTACTCCCGCCCCAGCCGCCAAGCCGCCGCCAGGCCGACAAGCGCTAGTGGCACAAAGGCGCAGAACAGCCACAGCCCGTGCGTCAGGCCGTTGGCGGGCTCGACGCCGTGCGCGAAGCCCAGGGCGTTGGCCAGGGCCCCCGCCGCGGCCGCGCCGGTGGCACCGCCGATCAGCTGGGTGGTGGGCACGGCGGCCGAGGCCAGGGGCTGTTCCTCGGGCGGGGCGCCGCCGATCACGCGCTTGGCCAGGAACGCCCAGCAGACGCCGAAGCCGCTGCCCAGCAGCACCATCGACAAGGTGATCCCGACCAGGCCGCCGTGCACCATCTCATAGGCGCCCCACGCCACACCGGCCGCGATGACCACGGCGCCGACGCGGATGGCCAGGCCCTCGTGCCCGGGCTTCAGCCCGGCGACGACGAACGACAAGGCGGTCCAGCCCGCCGCGATGCCGCCGATCACATAGCCGCTCAGCAGCGGGTCGGCGCCGTGCAGCACCTGGATGAAGGTGGGACCATAGACCGAGAAGCCCACCGTGGCGGCCTCGCAGAAGAAGATCACCGCCAGGCCCAGCCCCGTCGCCGTGGCCAGGTCGCCGGCCGCGCGGGGCAGCAGGCGGTCGCTGGTGCGGGCGTTGACCGCCAGCATGGCGGCCATGGCCAGGGTCCCCAACACCGCGCACAGCGCCGCCGTCAGTCCGCCGGGCACGACGCCCGCGGCGGCGATCAGGGTCACGCCCACCGTCAGCAGGGCCAGCTGCCGCCCGGGGATGCGCCCGTCCTCCGGCGCCTTGGGGGTGGCGGGAACCATGACCAGCACCGCGCCGACGAAGATCACCGCCTGGACCACGAAGAACCAGAAGGCTCCACGCCAGAAGCCGGCCTGCGCGAACAGCCCGCCGCACAGCGGGCCCAGCAAGGTGGCCGCGCCCCAGACCCCGGCGATCGCGCCATAGACGCGCGGCCACAGGCTTTCGGGAAACATGGCGCTGATCGCCACATAGCACAGCGACACGATCGCCCCCGCGCCCAGGCCCTGGACCAGCCGTCCGGCCACGAAGGTCAGGAACTCCGGCGCCAGGGCCCCCATGGCGCAGCCGAGCGCGTAGACCACGCCGGCCAGGGCGGTGGCGCGTCGCAGGCCGAAGCGGATCGACAGCTTGCCCGCGCAGGCCCCCGCCAGGATCGAGCCCAGCAGGAAGGCGGCGATCGACCAGCCGAAATACTGCCAGCCGCCGATCTCGCGCGCGACGCTGGGCATGATCGTCACCGTCACCAGGGTGTCGGCGGCGTTCAGCCAGATGCCCAGGCACAGCAGGGCGAAGCGCGGGGCCAGTTCGGCGTTCAGCAGGCCGCGCCAGCTGTTCGAGGGGGTCATGAGGGTCTCCAGCGCGGCGGTAATGACCGTTCGCGCCCGACAAGCCAAGCCTTGCGGCTGAACTTCGTGGTCGCCCCGCCGTTGGGTGAAGCGTGAAACTGGCGATCCCCGAACCCTCGCCCGACGCCCGGTCGCTGGCCGGCGCGGCCGGGTTCCTGCTGGACCTGCTGCTGGCCGGCCTGCTGGTCTTCGCCCTGGTCGACCGCCTGGCGCCGCCGCAGGACCTGCCGTGGAAGCCGTTCTCGCTGGATCAGCCGATCGGCCTGGCCACGGCCGGCAAGCTGGCGCGGATCGGCGCCGACCCGGCCGCCTGCCGCGCCGCCCTGCGCGAGGGCGGGGTGCGGTTCGTGAAGAGCGAGACGCGCGAGACCGGCTTCTGCTCGACACGAAACACCGTGCGAGCCGTCGGCCGCCTGGCGCCCGCCGCGCCGGTCATGACCTGTCCGCTGGCCCTGGACTACGCCTTGTGGGAGCGCCAGGTGCTGGCTCCGGCGGCGCGGGATATCCTGCACAGCCGGCTGACGCGGGTGGACCACTACGGAACCTATGCCTGCCGCACGATCTACGGCCGGCCCGGCGAGCGGCCCAGCGCCCATGCCCGCGCCGCAGCGCTGGACGTGGCCGGCTTCCGCTTCGCCGACGGGCGACGGGCCACGGTGGCGGCCGACTTCCGCGCCGACAGCGCCGAGGGGCGTTTCGTCCAGGCGGCGCGCCGCGGCGCCTGCCGGGTGTTCGGGACCGTCCTTGGCCCAGACTACAACGCCGCCCACCGCGACCATTTTCACCTGGAAGAGAGCGGCTGGAACAAGTGCTCGTGACGAAGGGATGGGGACAGGCGCATGCGCCTGTCCCCGCTCATGGCTCAGAACGTCTTGGCCACCTCGGCCAGCTGGTCGGCGACGACGCCCCAGCCTTGGTGGAAACCCATCTGCTCGTGGGCCTGGCGGTCCTCGACCGTCCAATGGCGGGCGGTGGCGGTATAGCGGGTCGTGCCGTCGCCCAGGTCCTCGAACTCGATGATCGCCACCATGAACGGCTTTTCCGACGGTACCCAGGCCTCGACGAAGGCGTCGGTGAACACCAGGCGGCGGTTTTCGACCACCTCAAGATAGACCCCGCGATTGGGCATTTCCTGGCCTTCAGGCCCGCGCATGACGATCAGGCTGGCGCCGCCGGGGCGCACGTCGGTCTCGGCGTGCGAAACGGTCCAGGGCTTGGGGCAGAACCACTCGTGCATGCGCTCGGGCGTGGTCCAGCACTTGAACAGCTTGTCGGCCGGGACGTCGATGATCCGGGTCAGGACGAGTTCGCGATCGGCGATGGAAGAGGGGGTGGTCATGGCGTTTGTCTCCAGGGTTTCGGTTGGTTGCCCCGAGGACGGCCCCATGGGCGTCGATCCGACATCGCCGGAGAAATTTTGTCGGCGCGGACGCCGCGTCGGCGAAAGTCTCGCCGCCAGGGATCAGGCTTGGCCCGTCCCTCGCCGATGGGAGCAGGATTCCGCCGCCGGACCGCACTTGGCGCGCTGGAGGGCGGCGTCGACATGGCGGACGAGGACGCCGGGACGCAGCTCGGTGTTCGCGCTGGTCGCCACGCCGACCGCCGCCCCGCCGATCCTGAGCGCCAAGTCATCGATCTCGAACGGTGCTTCCAGGGCGCGGACCAGCCGCTGGGCGGGATATCTGGCGGCCTTGGCGCAATCGAGGCGGGGCATTACGACCGCGAACTCGTCGCCGCCCAGGCGCGCGACCATCTCGTCCTCCCGCGCGACCGATCGCAGACGTTCGGCGACCATGCGCAGCAGCCGATCGCCGACCGCGCGGCCATGGGTCTCGTTGATCGGCGTGAACCGCTTCAGGTCAATGAGCAGCAGGCCGGTGACCTCGTCGCCGGTCTTGCGCGTCTGCAGGGACTGGCCCAGGAATTCCAGCATCCGATCGCGATTGGCCAGGCCGGTCAGCGGGTCTCGCGTCTCCATCTGGGCAAGGCGCTGCTCGGCGGCTTGCCGCCGAGCCGACTCGGTGCGCAGTTCGAAGGCCTTGAGGATCGCGAGCCCGGCCAGGACGACGACCGCCAGCAGCGAGACCGCGGCGTCAATTCGCCAGCCCGCGAGATCGCGGCTGAAGGCTCTCTCGACCATTCCGAACTCGATGCAGACCTCGAGGGTTAGAAAACTGGCGCAGATCAGGACGCTCGCGGCCTGAAGGCGATTAAAGAAATCGTTCTTATCTAAAGTCCTTGTCATGGCGATCATTTACCATTGTCGCGAAAGCGCGACGGTGTGGATAATGAATATCCGTCTGTATTCAACATTACATGGCGTATCGGCAGCGACTAGTATGGTGCAGCAATAGGTCGCAGAGCGCGTTTCGGGCCTTGTCGACGAGCGGCGCGCAGCTTGACGTGCGCGTGTGGCGACAGCACTGTGTCGAAAATTCAAACAAATGTTTTAGGAGCGCGCCATGACCCCCCTCTTCGACCTCGCCGGCAAGGTGGCGATCATCACGGGCAGCTCGCGCGGCATCGGCAAGGCCATCGCCCAGCGCCTGGCCGAGCACGGCGCCAAGGTGGTGATCTCCTCGCGCAAGGCCGGGCCCTGCGACGAGGTGGCGGCCGAGATCAACACCCGGCATGGCGAAGGGACAGCGATCGCGGTCCCGGCCAACATCGCCTCCAAGGACGACCTGCAGCGCCTGGTCGACGAGACGCGGCGGGCGTTCGGCAAGGTCGACATCTGCGTCTGCAACGCCGCGTCCAACCCCTATTATGGCCCGCTGTCCGGCATCGCCGACGACCAGTTCCGCAAGATCCTGGACAACAACATCATCAGCAATCACTGGCTGATCGGCATGGTCGCGCCGGAGATGCGCGCGCGGAAGGACGGCGCGATCATCATCGTCAGCTCGATCGGCGGCCTGCGCGGCAACGCCGTCATCGGGGCCTACAACATCTCCAAGGCCGCCGACTTCCAGCTGGCCCGCAACCTGGCCCACGAGTTCGGCCCCGACAACGTGCGGGTCAACTGCATCGCGCCGGGCCTGATCAAGACCGACTTCGCCAAGGCGCTGTGGGACGATCCCGAGACCCTGGAGCGCTCGACCCGGGGCGTGCCGCTGCGCCGGATCGGCGAGCCGGACGAACTGGCCGGGGCGGCGGTCTACCTGGCTTCGAAGGCGGGCAGCTTCATGACCGGACAGGCCCTGGTGGTGGACGGCGGCGCCACCATCTAGACGGTGGCGCGGAGTCGGCTTCACGACTTAAAACGGGGAATATCATTCCCCCGCGCCGCTTTTTTGCGACGCAACGTCGCGCCGGGCCGATCTTAACTTTGAATACAGGCCCTTTCTCGTAGCGTACCGATGTTCACCGGGAAACCACGGCTTGCGGCGCTACGTCCTGTTCCTCGCGGCGATCGCAACCCTGTTGGCGGGCCCCTGCGGCCCGGCCCTCGCTCGGTCGCCGCAGTCGGCCAAGCTGGACGCGCTCTATCGCGAGATCCGGCGCGACGAGATCCAGCCGCCGGCGCGCGAGAACGACGACATCGAGCGGGTCGGGCGCCGGGCGCTCAGGCAGCACGGCGACAAGCGTCTCTACGGCCTGTGGTCGGTGCTCTATGCCTACAAGAGCAACCAGGTCCAGCCGCAGTTCGATGAGTGGTCCCACCGCGTGCGCCGCTTGGCCGAGGAAGACCACGACGCCGAACTGGCGACGCTGGTGGACCTGCTGCAGATGGCTTACCGCCATGAGTCCGGCGGCTTTCGCACCTTCACCGAGGCCGACTGGACCCGGTTTCTGGACCGTTCGGGGCCGAATATCCGGTTGATGGCCGCGGTCGAGCGCATCCGCAGCCTGGGCCGATCGGGGCAGTGGGCCGACGCCTCGCGCCTGGCCGCCGAGGCCACGGGCCAGCTGGAGCGCCGCGGCGCCATCGCCCGGCCCCTGCTGGCCGAGACGCACCAGGTGCACTCCTACACCCTGTCCTACATCGGCGATAAGGAAGGCGCGCTGGACCATATGAGCCAGGCGGCCCGCCTGGACGAGGGCAACGCCTTCTACATGCGCAAGGTCGAGCGCATGTACGACATCGCCTACACCGCCGCCGAGGTGGGCGAGCTGGACGCCGCCGAGCACTTCGCCGGCGTGCACCACAACATGACCCAGGCCGCCGGCGACCCGGACCTCAAGACCTGGGACCGCTATCTGTGCGCCCGCATCGCCAGCGACCGGCACGCCCCGGGCCGGGTGCTGCGCTGCCTGGCCGACGGCGACTTCGAGATCGCCCATCCGACCAATCGCCTGACCGGCCTCAGCCTGCGCCTGCGCGCCCAGGCCCGCGCCGAGCTGGGCGACGCGGCCGCCGCCAGGACTGACCTGGAAGCGCTGCGCGCCGTGCCGGTCGACAGGCTGGAGCGCGATCCCCAGGCCGAGCTGTTGCTCAGCGCCTATATCGCCCTGGCCGAACATCGCGGCGAGGAGGCCTTCCGCCTGCTGGACCAGTGGCGTCGGCAAGATCACGAGAAGACCCAGGCCGCCCTGTCGCGCAACGGCGCCCAGATGGCTTCGGCCCTGGAGACCGAACTGAAGTCCAAGCGCGACGAAAGCAAGCGCCTGACCGCCGAGGTCGAGCTGAACCGCCGTCTGGCCCACGCCTCGATCGTCATCGCCATGCTGCTGGGCGTGCTGGTGCTGGGCGGGGTGGCCTGGGGCGTCTATCTGCGCCGGGCTTCCGAGCGGCTGAAGGAGGCTCGCGGCCGGGCCGAGACGGCCAACGAGGCCAAGTCCGCTTTCCTGGCGGTGATGAGTCACGAGCTGCGCACGCCGCTGAACGGCATGCTGGGCATGGCCCAGGCCTTGCGGACCGAGAGCCTCGACGCCCGCCAGCGCGAGCAGGTCGAGCTGATGATCGACAGTGGCGACACCCTGCTGGTGCTGCTCAACGACATCCTGGACCTGTCGAAGATCGAGGCCGGCAAGCTGGAGATCTCCCCTACGGCCGGCGACCTAGTCGGGGTCTGCGCCCGCCTGGTCGGCGGCTATCAGCCCACGGCCCGCGAGAAAGGGGTCGAGCTGGTCTTCACCGTGGCCGGCGAGCCGCCGCCGATGCTGCTGTTTGACGCCGTGCGCGTGCGCCAGTGCCTGGCCAACCTGCTGTCCAACGCCCTGAAGTTCACGGTGGTGGGCCGCGTCGACGTGACCCTGGCCTGGCGGCCCGACCCGCAGACCGGGCGCACGGCGGTGAGCCTGACGGTGCGGGACACCGGCATCGGCATGAGCCCAGCCACCCTGTCCAAGCTGTTCGGCGCCTTCACCCAGGCCGACGCCTCGACCACCCGCACCTTCGGCGGCACGGGCCTGGGCCTGAACATCACCCGCCGCCTGGCCGAGCTGATGGACGGCGAGATCGTCGTTGACAGCCGCGAGGGGCGGGGCTCGGTTTTCACGCTCGGCTTCCAGGTCGACGTCGCCTCCAGCTCGGCGATGGACGGCGCGGCCCCGGCCTTCGGCGCCGCCAACGAGGATGAACCCACGCGCTCGCCCCTGCAGGGCCGCCGCGTGCTGGTCGTCGACGACCACCCGGTCAACCGTCGGGTCATCAAGCTGTTCCTGGCCCCGTTCGACTGCGACCTGGTCGAGGTCGAGAACGGTCGCGAGGCCCTGGACGCGCTCGAGGCCGAGATCTTCGATCTGGTGCTGATGGACGTCAACATGCCAGTGATGGACGGGCTGGAGGCCACCCGCCGCCTGCGCCGCGATCCGCGCTGGGCCGGCCTGCCGGTCATCGCCCTGACCGCCGACGTCATGCGCACCCAGATCGACACCTGCCTCGAGGCCGGCATGGACGCTCATATCGCCAAGCCGATCGACCTGCGTGACCTGCTGTCGGTGCTGGTCCAGGTGCTGGACAAGCGCGGCGCCGCATCCGCGGACAGGGCCGAGGTGGAAGCGACGATCTAGCTGGCGGCGGGCAGCTCGGCGGCGTCGGTGATGCCGAACAGCGTCCGCATCTGATGGCGCTGGTCCAGCAGGTCTTCCAGCGTGTACTTGTCGAGCACGGCGATGAAGGCGGCCGTCGCCTCGTTCAGCGCGCGGGGCAGGGTGCAGGCCGGGGCGATCACGCAGGCCGTGCAGTCCACCAGCTTGAAGCCGTCCTCGGTCTGGCGCACCACCTGGCCGACGACGATCTGGTCGGCGGGGCGCGCCAGGGCTATGCCGCCGCCCCGGCCGCGCACGGTGCGCACGAAGCCGGCCTTGCCCAGGTCCTGCACCACCTTCATCAGGTGGTTCTGCGAAATCCTGTAGAGCGCGGCGATCTCGCCGATCGAGGCCAGGCCGTCGTCGCCGCGCGCGGCCAGGTGCAGCAGCACCCGCATCGCGTAATCGGTGTAGCGCGTCAGGCGCATCGGCGCTCCGGGCGTCGCCCCTAAGGGCGACTACGTAAAACTGGTATTCTCATTGCATGTTTTAGGGCGGACTTATAGATGCATTTTCTACGCATCAATTAGGCCTTCGCCATGGACCCGAGCCAAGCCGCCGAGATCGAAGCCGCCCTGCCGGCCCTGCTGGACCGGTTCTATGCCCGGGTGCGGGCCGACGCCGCGCTGGGGCCGGTGTTCAACGACGCGGTGGAGGACTGGGACCGGCACCTGGCCACCCTCGCCGACTTCTGGTCGTCGGTGATGCTGACCACCGGCCGCTACAAGGGCGATCCGATGCAGGCCCACATGCGGCACGGCCATCGCATCCCTTCGGAGATGTTCGGCCGCTGGCTGGCGCTGTGGAACCAGACGACCGCCGAAATGATGTCGCCCGAGGTCGCCGCGGCCATGCAGGCCAAGGCCGCCCGCATCGCCCAGAGCCTGGACCTGGCCATCCACTTTCGCCTGCCCAAGGCGGAGCCCTCCCGACCCGCGGCGTCCCAGCGACGCCCGAACCGATCAAACCCAGACCTCGATCGAACCAGACAAGGAGTAAGACAATGGCGGCTGCGCTGAGCGCGGAAACGATCGCGCGCGTCAAGGCCACGGTTCCGGCCCTGGCCGAACACGGCGAGGCGATCACCCTGGCGATGTACGCCCGGCTGTTCCAGGACGCGCATATCAAGGCGCTGTTCAACCACGCCAACCAGAGCAGCGGCGCCCAGCCCAAGGCCCTGGCCGGCGCGGTGCTGGCCTACGCCCAGAACATCGACAATCTGGGCGTCGTGCTGCCGGTGGTCGAGCGCATCGCCCAGAAGCATGTCGGCTACCATATCCTGGCCGAGCACTATCCGTTCGTGGCCGAGGCCCTGCTGGGCGCGATCAAGGCGGTGCTGGGCGAGGCGGCGACCGACGAGATCCTGGCCGCCTGGGGCGAGGCCTACTGGTTCCTGGCCGACATCCTGATCGACCGCGAGGCGGCGATCCGCGCCGGGATCGAGGCCGCCGACGGCGGCTGGACCGGCTGGCGCGACTTCGTGGTCGCCGAGAAGGTCCGCGAGAGCGCGGTGATCACCTCGTTCGTGCTGCGTCCCCGGGATGGCGGCCGGGTGATCACGCACAAGCCGGGCCAGTATCTGACCTTCCGCTTCGACCTGCCGGGCGCGCCGGGTGAAAAGCGCAACTATTCGATCTCCGCCGGTCCGAACGGCGAAAGCTACCGCATCTCGGTCAAGCGCGAGGACCTGGGCGCGGCCTCGCGGTTCCTGCACGACCAGATCCAGATCGGCGACGTGCTTTCCGCCACCCCGCCGGCCGGCGACTTCTTCCTGGCCGACCAGCCCGCCCGGCCGGTGGTGCTGCTCAGCGGCGGCGTCGGCCTGACGCCGATGGTCAGCATGCTTGAGCACATCGCCCAGGCCCATCCGGAACTGGAGGCCCACTTCGTGCATGGCGCGCTGAACAGCGATGTCCACGCGCTGGACGGCCATGTCCGCAGCCTGGCCAAGGACCACGGCGGCGTCACGGTCACCACCTTCTACAGCGCGCCGCTGGCGGGCGACCAAGCGGGCCGGACGCACGACGTCGACGGCTTCATCTCGATCGACTGGCTGAAAGCCAACACGCCGTTCGCTCAGGCCGATTTCTACCTGTGTGGCCCGACGCTGTTCTTGAAGGTCTTCGTCCAGGGTCTGGCCGCCGCGGGCGTGCCGGCTGACCGCATCCACTACGAGGTGTTTGGCCCGACGGCGGAGGCGATCGCGGCCTAAGGGCGGTCGAGCCGACAAGATCCTCCCCCACTGGGGGAGGGTCTAGGCGGTGCGATCTTCTACCCCCGCGCCCTCGCCAGCCGCGCCACGCCCTCGTCCAGCGTCTCGTCCGCCTTGGCGAAGCACAGGCGCAGGATGTGGCGCACAGGATCCTCGGCATAGAAGGCCGAGACGGGAATGCTGGCCACGCCGTGATCGCGCACCGCGCGCAGGGCGAAGGTCCGGTCGTCCTCGTCGACCCCCGAGGCCGCAAGGTCGACATTGAGGAAATAGGTGCCGCGGCTATCGAGCACCATGAAACCCGCCGCGCGCAGGCCCGCCGCCAGCCGGTCGCGCGAGCGCTGCAGTCCGGCGGGCATGGTCTCGAACCAGTCGCCGGGCTGCTCCAGTCCGTAGGCCACCGCCTCCTGCAGGTTGGGCGGGGTGGTGAAGGTCAGGAACTGGTGGGCGCCGGCCAGGGCCCGGGTCAGGACGGGAGCGGCGCACAGGAAGCCGACCTTCCACCCTGTCATACCGAAAAGTTTGCCGGCTGAGCCGATCTTGACGGTGCGCTCGCGCATGCCCGGATAGCCGATCAGCGGTCGATGTTTTCGGCCATCGAACACCACGGCTTCCCACACCTCGTCGCAGACGGCGATGACGTCATGCTTCACGCAGAACTCGGCCAGCAAGGTCAGGTCCTCGTCGGGGGTGACCACGCCGGCCGGGTTCAGGGGCGTGTTCAGCACCACCATCCGAGTCCGGTCGCTGAACGCGGCCTCCAGCATGGCCCGGTCGAACCGCCAGTGCGGCGGCGCCAGGCGCACCAGCTTGGGCACGCCGCCGGCCCGCTTCACCATCGGCAGGTAGGCGTCGTACAGCGGCTGGAACAGCACCACCTCGTCGCCAGGCGAGATCAGGCTGAGGAAGGCCGCCGCCAGGGCCTCGGTCGCGCCGGAGGTGACGACGATCTCGCCTTCCCAGTTCAGGTCCAGGCCCTGGGTGCGCGCGTAGTGCGCCGCCGCGGCCTGGCGCAGGGCGGGCAGGCCGCGCATCGGCGGATACTGGTTCGTGCCGCTGATCAGCGCCTCGCCGGCCTTGCGGCGCAAGGCCATCGGTCCGGCGTCGTCGGGGAAGCCCTGGCCCAGGTTGATCGCCCCGGTCTGGCGCGCCAGGCCGCTCATCTCCTCGAAGATGGTGGTGGGCAGGTCGGCATAGACCGGATGAACCATGGCGTGTGCGCTCCTCGAGGCCTTGCCTAGCATGGGTTGCGCGATCGCGGATTTCTTCAAGTCCTATCGCTGGGCTTGGCCTAGGTTCGGGAACGGATGCAGCGAAAGCCCTAGCTGAACCGTTGGAGCCAAAGCCCGTTCTGTCCGCTCCTTTCGGCGAGTTGCGTGGCGGAAAGGAATGGATCATGGAGCCGAACGCCCTTTGACCGACAGCGCCGTCCCCGCTCCGCCGCCTTCGCCGCCCTGGACGTGGTCGCACGGGCTGGCCTACGGCGCGGTGTCGATGCTGCTGGGCCTGACCCAGGGGCTGGGCGCCAACCTGATCAACAACAACCTGCCCTGGATCCAGGGCTCGCTCGGCGCCTACACCAACGAGTCGGCCTGGCTGTCGATCGCCTACACCGCCGCCAACGCCACGATCGGCCTGCTGGCGGTCAAGTTCCGTTTCCAGTACGGGCTGCGGCTGTTCGCCGACATCGGCCTGGGGCTGTTCATCGTGGTCGGCCTGGCCCACCTGCTGAGCAACGACCTGCGCTCGGCCATCGCCGTGCGGGCCGCGGCCGGCATGGCGGCGTCGGCTCTGTCGACCCTGACCCTGCTCTACATGGTCGAGGCCGCGCCGCCGGAGCGGCGGATCGTCGGCATCGCCCTGGGCATCGGCTGGGCCCAGCTGGCCCTGCCGCTGTCGCGGCTGGTGTCGTCCGACCTGCTCGACACCGGCCAGTGGCACGGGCTGTACCTGGCCGAGATCGGGCTCAGCATCGTCTGCCTGTCGGCCGTCAACCTGCTGCGCCTGCCGCCGATCCCGCGCGTGCAGATGTTCGAGTGGCGCGACTTTCTGACATTCGCCCTGTTCGCGCCGGGGATCGCCCTGCTGTGCGTGGTGCTGGGGCAGGGGCGCTATGCGTGGTGGTTCGACACGGCCTGGATCGGCTGGTGCCTGGTGGCGGCCATCGTGCTGCTGGTCGCCTCGGCCCTGGTCGAGCTGCATCGCAAGAAGCCGCTGATCCACCTGCGCTGGCTGACCAGCGCCGATCTGCTGCGCCTGCTGGTCATCATCCTGCTGTTCCGCGTCGTGCTGTCCGAGCAGGGGGTGGGCGCGTTCGGCCTGCTGCAGACCCTGGGCATGAACAACGACCAGATGGCCGGACTGTCGTGGGTGATGTTCTTCGCCACCCTGGCCGGCATGGTCATCGTCGCCTTCACGATCAATCCCGAGCACGTCAGCACCCCGGCCCTGATCGCCCTGCTGATGGTCGCCGTCGCCGCCTGGCTGGACAGCCGATCGACCAGCCTGACCCGCCCCGAGCAGATGTATCTGAGCCAGGGGATGATGGCCTTCGCCGGCGCCCTGTTCCTGCCCGCCGCCCTGCTGGCCGGGTTCCCACGCGCCATCCGGATGGGCCAGGAGTACATCGTCAGCTTCATCGTGCTGTTCTCGACCGGACAGGTGATCGGGGCCCTGGGCGGCTCGGCCTTCCTCGGCACGCTGATGACCATCCGCGAGCGGGTGCATTCCGACGCCATCGTCAGCCGGCTGAGCCTGACCGATCCGCAGGTGGCCCTGCGCGTCAGGCAACTGTCCGGTTCGTACGCCGGGGTGCTGACCGATCCGAGCTTGCGGAGCGGCGAGGGCGGGGCCCTGCTGGCCCAGCAGGCGACGCGCGAGGCCACGGTGCTGGCCTATGACGACGTGTTCGCCACGGTGGCCGTGATGGCGCTGATGGTCTTCGCCTACCTGTTGTTCCTGCGCGTCCGGAGCGACCTGCGCCAGCGGCGCGCGGCCCGCCTGACGCCCGTGGAGGCCGCCTGATGTCCGATTCCCAAGCCCCGCAGCCCGTTCCGCCTCCGCCCAAGCGCCTGTGGTCTCGGGCGGCCGTTCCGGTGATCGTCGCCGGGATCGGCGGCGTGCTGCTGGTGCTGTACGCCTGGAAGCTGCCGCCGTTCACGGGCGCGGTGCAGAGCACCGAGAACGCCTATGTCCGCGGCTATGTCACCCTGCTGGCCCCCAAGGTCGATGGCTATGTGACGGCCGTGGCGGTCAAGGACTTCCAGCCCGTGAAGGCCGGTCAGGCGCTGGTCCAGATCGACGACCGCATCTATCGCCAGAGGCTGGCCCAGGCCGAAGCCAGCGTGCAGTCGGCCCAGGCGGCGCTCGACGCCAACCTCCAGGCCCAGACCAGCAACGCCGCCCAGATCCGCCTCGCCGAGGCCCAGGCCAGCAGCAGCCAGGCCGCCCTGGCCAAGGCCGAGGTCGACATCCGTCGGGCCGAGCCGCTGCTGGCCCAGGGCTGGCTGGCCCCCAGCCAGCGCGACGTGCTGCGGGTGGCCCAGCGCCAGGCCACGGCCAGCGTCGCCCAGGCCCAGGCCAACATCGACATCGCCCGCCAGGCCCTGGCCACGACCAAGGTCAACCGCGAGGGGCTGGAGGCGACGCTCGCCAACGCCCGCGCCGCCGTCGAGCTGGCCCGCATCGACCTGGCCAACACCACCATCCGCGCGCCCGAGGACGGGGCGGTGGGCGAGGTCGGGGTCAAGCTGGGCCAGTACGTCGCCGTGGGGACCCAGCTGATGGGCATCGTGCCGCGCCAGACCTGGGTGACCGCCAATTTCAAGGAAACCCAGACGGCCCGCATCCGCGTCGGCCAGCCGGCGGTGGTCCAGGTCGACGGGCTGGGCGGGCTGAAGCTGCGCGGCCATGTCGAGCGGCTGGGCCCGGCCACCGGCTCGGAGTTCGCGGTGATCAAGCCCGACAACGCCACGGGCAATTTCACCAAGGTGGTCCAGCGCCTGCCGACCCGCATCGCCCTGGATCCCGGCCAGGACGCCGTCGCCCGCCTGCGTCCGGGGATGAGCGTGGTGGCCCGGGTCGACACCGCGCGCTAGCAACCAACCGCGTTCTCGGGCATTTTCCCTAACAACCTTGGCTGTCAGGAAACAACGACATGAACGGTGTGGGCTTCATCGGCGCGATCATCATCGGCATCTTCGCCGGCTGGATCGCCGAAAAGATCATGGGCCGCAACCACGGCCTGATCACCAACCTGATCGTCGGCCTGGTCGGCGCGCTGATCGGCGCGTTCCTGGCCAGCATGCTGGGCATCCACTTCATGGGCTGGATCGGCAGCCTGATCATCTCGACGATCGGCGCGATCGTGCTGCTGTTCCTGCTCGGCCTGTTCAAGGGCCGCAACCGGGTTTGATCTCTTAGCCTTCTCCCCTTGCGGGAAAAGGTGGCGGCGCAGCCGCCGGAGTGAAAGGTCTCTCAGGAGCAAAAGCCGTGATCGGCCGGAAGGCCGGTCGCGGCTTTGTCATTCTCCGACCTTTCATCCGACCTCGCTCCCGGAGGAGGGAAGGAGCTCAGCTTACCGCCGCCTGGGCGACGTCGTCCCCCGTCGGCCCGCGCCGCAGCTGCTGCGCCATGTTCTCCAGCAGGTAGCCGGGAATGTCGGCGATCGGCATGGGCCGGCCGAACAGATAGCCCTGGAAGTGGTCGCAGCGCATGTCCTCCAGGATCGAGGCCTGCTCGGCCGTCTCCACCCCCTCGGCCGTGACCTCCAGGTTCAGGGTGCGGCCCAGCAGGGTGATGGTGCGCAGGATGTCGGCGATGGCGGGATTACCCGACATCTCGGCCACGAAGGTGCGGTCGATCTTGATCTTGTCGAACGGGAACCGCCACAGATAGGCCAGGCTGGAATAGCCGGTGCCGAAGTCGTCCATGGCGATGCGCACGCCCAGGTCCTTGAGCGCCCGAAGTTGGTCCAGCGTGCCGGCCGTGTCGCGCAGCAGCAGGCCCTCGGTGATCTCCAGCTCCAGCCGAGAGGGCTCCAGACCCGATACGCGCAGGGCCGTCCGCACCTGGTCGACCAGGTCGCCGGCGGCGAACTGGTTGGGCGACAGGTTCACCGCCACCTTCAGCGGCGCGGGCCAGGCGGCGGCCTGGCGGCAGGCCTCGTGCAGCACCCACTCGCCGATCTTGCAGATCAGGCCCCACTGTTCGGCGCATTCGATGAAGTCGTCGGGCCCGACCAGGCCGCGGCGTGGATGCTGCCAGCGCAGCAGGGCCTCGAAGCCGGTGATCTCGTGACCCTTGGCGCCGATCAGCGGCTGGAAGAACAGCTTCAGCTCGTCGTTGCGCAGGGCCGAGCGCAGGTCGATCTCCAGGGCCCGGCGTTCCTGGGCCCAGACGTCCATGGTCGCCTCGAAGAACCGGTAGGCGCCGCGCCCGTCGCCCTTGGCGCGGTAGAGGGCCAGGTCGGCGTTCTTCAGCAGGGTGTCGGCGTCGTCGGCGTCGGCGGGGGCGACGGCGATGCCGACGCTGGCGCCGATCGACACGTGGTGGTCGTTCAAGGCGTAGGGCAGGGCCAGGGCGTCGACGATGGCCTGGGCCAGGGCGCCCAGTGCTGACGGCTCAAGATCGCCTTGGACGACCACCGCGAACTCGTCGCCGCCCAGGCGGGTGACGATTCCGGCCTCGCCGACGCAGGCGCGCAGGCGGCCGGCCGCCTCGACCAGCAGGGCGTCGCCGATCGGGTGGCCCAGGCTGTCGTTGACGCCCTTGAAGTGATCTAGGTCCAGGCACAGGACCGCGCAGCCGGCCGTTCGTCCCTTGGCGTCCCAGGCGCCGCTCAGGGCCTGCAAGAACGACAGGCGGTTGGGCAGGCCGGTCAGTACGTCGTAGTGGGCCAGGCGGGTGATGCGTTCCTGGTCCTTGCGGGCCTGGGTGACGTCGGCGCCGACGCCGCGGAAGCCGGCGAACACCCCGTCCAGGTCGTGGATCGGCTTTGCCGTCAGCGCCCACCAGTGGACCTCGCCGGCGACCGTGACCGACACCACCACGTCGCGGAAGGCCTTCTGGTCGGCCAGCAGGCCCGCGAGGGTGGCGGCCAGGCCTTCGGGCGCCTCGGCCATCCTGGCGTCCAGCCCGCCGACCACCCGGCCGAGCAGGTCGTCACGGGAAACCCCCGCCGCCTCGGCCATGCGTTCGGAGACATAGGTCAGGGCGCCGGTCGCGTCGACTTCCCACAGCCAGTCGCTGGAGCCTTCCTCGAAGTCGCTGAGCAGCAGGCTGACGACCTGCTTCTGGCGTTCCAACTCGTCGCCGGCCACCAGGCGGTCGACGAACACCTTGGCGTGCGACAGGCAGGACAGGCCCACGACCAGGTAGCAAAAGATCAGAAGCCCGGCCAAGGCCAGCAGGATGGGGTCATGGCTGGTCAGCAGCACTAGCAGCGAACCGACGACCAGCGGCGTGGTGTAGGCCAGGGCCGCCATCGGCAGGGTCAGCAGGGCGAAGCTGCCGGTGCCGATCATGCCCGCCGTCAGGGCGACGATCAGCATGCTCATCTGGGTGCCGGCGTCGCGCAGGGCCACGTAGGGCAGCACGCCCCACAGGGCGCCCAACAGGCCGGTCTGCATCGCCACGCGACGCGCGCCGCGGGCCGAGACGGTGTTCTTGGCGCTCTTGCGGCGGCGGGCGGACAGCCAGCCGTAGAGGCCCAGAACGGCGTAGGCGGTGACCACGCCGGCCCAGACCAGCAGGGTGAGCCGGTGCGGACCGCCCAGGCCGGCCAGGAACACCAGTTGGGCGTTGACGATATTGGCGACCATCATCACCGGCGTCAGGCGTTGGATGCTGGCCAGTTGTTCGAAACGGACGCGGCCGGCCATGGCCTCGGGCACGGCGGGCAGGTGGCGCGACACCAGGGCGGCGACGCGCGCGAAGGTTCCCGAAAGAGCGGAAGTCTGGCGCACGGCGCGATCCTGCAATCCCAGGACGCCCCGCATCCCGCTCGGGCAACCTAACGACGCTTCCTGAAACGCCGGTTAACCGTAGGCGCCGTGAGCACGAAAAAGCCCGCCATCCCAAGGAGATGGCGGGCCTTCGATCGTTCGTTCCGGAGAGCTCCGGGAGCCGGCTATTCTTCCTTGACGCGACGCTTGCGGAACGACGGGTTCAGGATCTGCTTGCGCAGGCGGATGTTCTTCGGGGTGACCTCGACCAGCTCGTCTTCCTCGATATAGGCGATGGCCTGTTCGAGGGTCATGCGGCGCGGCGGGGTCAGGCGGATCGACTCGTCCTTGCCCGAAGCGCGAACGTTGGTCAGCTGCTTGGCCTTCATCGGATTGACGTCGAGGTCGTCCTGGCGGGCGTTCTCGCCGATGATCATGCCCAGATAGGTCTTCTCGCCGGCGCCGACGAACATGGTGCCGCGCTCTTCCAGGTTCCACAGCGCGTAGGCCGCGGTTTCACCGTCCGAGTTGCTGATCAGCACGCCCTTGCGCTGCTGGTCGATCGGGCCCTTGTAGGGCTCGTAGTGGCTGAACACGCGGTTGAGCACGCCCGAGCCGCGGGTGTCGGTCAGAAACTCGCCCTGATAGCCGATCAGCGAGCGCGAGGGGGCGACCAGCTGGATGCGGGTCTTGCCCGCGCCCGACGGGCCCATGTCCTTCAGCTCGGCTTTGCGCAGCGACAGCTTCTCGATGACGATGCCCGAATATTCGTCGTCGACGTCGATCATGACGTCTTCCATCGGCTCCAGGCGCTTGCCGGTTTCCGGGTCGGTCTGGAACACCACGCGCGGACGGCTGATCGACACTTCGAAGCCTTCGCGGCGCATGTTCTCGATCAGCACGCCCAGCTGCAGTTCGCCGCGGCCCGACACCTCATAGGCGTCGCCTTCGCTGGTCTCGGTGACCTTGATGGCCACGTTCGATTCGGCTTCCTTCAGCAGGCGGTCGCGGATCACGCGGCTCTGGACCTTGTCGCCTTCGCGGCCGGCCAGCGGGCTGTCGTTGACCGAGACGGTCATCGAGATGGTCGGCGGATCGATCGGTTGGGCCGGCAGGGCTTCGGTGACTTCCAGCGCGCACAGGGTGTCGGCCACGGTGGCCTTGGACATGCCGGCGATGGCGACGATGTCACCGGCCTCGGCGCCTTCGTCGACCGGCGAACGCTTCAGACCGCGGAAGGCCAGCACCTTGGTGATGCGGCCGCGCTCGATTTCCTTGCCGTCGCGGTCCAGGGCGTGGATGGCCATGCCGGGAACGGCCTTGCCGCTCTCGATGCGGCCGGTCAGCAGGCGGCCCAGGAACGGGTCGCTTTCGATCAGCACGTTCAGGATCTGGAACGGCTCGTCCTTCTTGGCGATCTGCTTGGGTTCCGGCACGTGGCGGACGATCAGGTCGAACAGCGGGGCCAGGTTGTCGTTGGGCACGTTCATGTCCAGCGTCGCCCAGCCGGCGCGGCCCGAGGCGTAGATGTGCGGGAAGTCCAGCTGCTCGTCCGTGGCGCCGATGGCGGCGAACAGGTCGAAGGCGGCGTTGTGGACCTTGTCCGGATCGGCGTGGGCGCGGTCGACCTTATTGATGCAGAGGATCGGGCGCAGGCCCATCTTCAGCGCCTTGGTCAGCACGAACTTGGTCTGCGGCATGACGCCTTCTTCGGCGTCGACCAGCAGGACGCAGCCGTCCACCATGCCCAGGATCCGCTCGACCTCGCCGCCGAAGTCGGCGTGGCCAGGGGTGTCGATGATGTTGATGCGGGTCTCGCCCGCTTCACCGTTCCACAGGACGCTGGTGCACTTGGCCAGGATGGTGATCCCGCGCTCGCGCTCCTGGTCGTTGGAGTCCATGGCGCGCTCGGTGGTCGCCTCGTTGGCGCGGAACACGCCCGACTGGGCCAGCAGCTGATCGACGAGGGTGGTCTTGCCATGATCGACGTGCGCGATGATGGCGATGTTTCGCATGGACATGGAGAAGGCGAACTTTCGGGAGGAACAGATGGGGTTTGACGCTGCGCGCGTCAGGCGCGCGGCTTTTACGCGACTGCGCGACGATTATCCACCCCACCCCTGCGCGACAGATCGGACTGGAAACCGGTGTCAGCGCAAAACCCCTTAAATTTATTGGGTTTGCGAAAGTTGCGGACGGCTGTCGTTTCTTTGGCAACTAATTGTGCAGTGCAGCATAGATCCGAAAATCAGCCAAGCTTGGAGAGCGGCGTTCTCTGGCCCTTGTGTTACAAAGGGTTTCAGTCGGTGAGCGCGAAAAAAAGACAGCGATGTCTGTCGATTTTGCTTGATGCATTTCGCAGTGCACCCTATAAGCAACCTGTGAGGCGGCGCTGCCGCCTCTGCCCTTCCTGGGCGTTTCCTCCCTAATGAACTGCCCGGCTTTCGAGCCGGGCTTTTTTTTTGCCCGTAACCTGGGCGAACCCAAGGCGAATGGCCGCGCTCGGCGCATTTTCCCGAAAAACGCGAAACGTGAGGGTTCAGAGCAGCTCGGTCCAGTCGGTCTGGACCAGGCGCGCGGTCACCGACTCGACATCCGTCTTCAGCCGCGCCAGGCCCTCCGCCGGCTCGCGGGTCGTCTCATTCATATAGAGCGCGCGATTGATCTCGACCTGGATGGCGTGGGTCCGCCGCGACGGGCGGCCGTAGTGCTCGGTGGTGTAGCCGCCGGCGTAGGGCGCGTTGCGGGCCACGCGATAGCCCAGGCCCTCCAGGGTCTTTTCCATCAGCGCGGTCAGTCCGGGACCGCAGGCCGCGCCGAAGCGATCGCCCAGCACGATGTCGCACGGCCCGCCGCCGCGGGCCCGGTGACCCCGCGCCGCCGCAGCCGGCATCGAGTGCCAGTCGACCAGGATCGCCAGGCCATGGGCGCCGCGCGCCTGGGCCAGCAGGCGGTCCAGCGCGTCGTGATAGGGGCGGTGGGCGGTCTCGATGCGGGCCTTGGCCTCGGCGAAGGTCAGCTTGCGGGCATAGATCGGACGACCCTCGCCGGCCACCCGGGCGATGGCCCCCAGCCCCGCCGCCACCCGCGCCGTGCGGGCCTGGGCGAAGTCGGGCAGGGCGTCCTCGAACATCGTGGGATCCAGCTCCCAGGCGTCACGGTTGAGGTCGATATAGGCCCGGGCCAGGCGGGCGCGGATCACGCAGACCCCAAGCGCGGGCGCGCCGGCGATCAGGTCGTCGACGAAGGCGTCTTCCGAGCCGCGCAGGTCCTGGGCGGCCAGCCGGGCGGCGGCCATCATGTCGGGCGGATAGAGGCGTCCCGAGTGCGGCGAGGCGAACACCAGCGGCGTGGGCGGCGGCTCGCCCTCCGCGCGGGCGCGCATCACCTCGAACGCCGGCGAGAAGCCTTGCTCCGCCGTCTCCGGCGTCTCCGAAGCGATCGGCTCCCATGCGGTCATGGGCTTATTGTCGCGGCCTGGCGGTTCCGGGTCAAACGCTGAGGGGCCGCGGTATAAGGAAGCGGGGCGTGGGCCTGGCTTTAGCTGTGGACAGCGAGAGCCCGGTTCATCCCCGATTTACCGTCCTTCACTAGATTCTCACTTTCAAATCCCGCCTGTCGCCTGGAAACTGACCGCATGGCCCGCATCCTCCTCGCCGAAGACGACGACTCCCTCCGCGGGTTCCTCGCCCGCGCCCTCGAGCGCGCCGGCTTCGAGGTCACGGCCTGCGCCGACGGCGAAGAGGCCGTCCAGCACCTGGACACGCCCTGGGACCTGCTGCTGACCGACATCGTCATGCCTGGCATGGACGGCATCGAGGTGGCCCGCCAGGCGGCGGCTCGCGACCCGTCCCTGCGCATCATGTTCATCACCGGCTTCGCCGCCGTGGCCCTGTCGGCCCAGGACCGCGCGCCGGCCGGCGCCAAGGTGCTGTCCAAGCCCGTGCACCTGCGCGACCTCGTCTCCGAGGTCGAGAAGATGATGGCCGCCTAATTTTTTGGGGACCCGCCGAAAGGCGGGTTGCGCGACGGCCAAGCCGCCGCTATACCCCCACACCTTCCCGCCCGGGACGCTTTTCGAAGCGCTTCCAGGCCGCTTTGGCGGACGCGTAGCTCAGCGGGAGAGCACTACGTTGACATCGTAGGGGTCACAGGTTCAATCCCTGTCGCGTCCACCATTCCTTTTCTTCCCTTGAATTCAGAACTCCGGGTCGGTTCAGCGCGCTGCGGCTCCGCGGCGGCCTTCCGTGACCTGGATCAGCCTGGTCCGGCCTTCGTCGATCACCCGGAAAGTCGCCACCGAAGGGACGACCGAACGCGCCGCGCGATATCGAGGTCGGACGCCTTATGTCCGCAATCCGTCGTCCAAGCGGATCGCGGTCAGGGACTTGGTCAGCAGGGCGAATCTCTCGCGCTCGATGCGGGCGTCCGGGAACAGCAACTTCATGTCGCCGAAGGTTGGAAGCCGTGGGTGCTCGTCGAGGCGCTCGTAAGCGTCGTGAAGCGAGCCCGACTTCCGCCCGCCACGCAGGTCGAAGTTCATCAGCATCCAGGCCTGGAGCGGCAACGGCAGCCAGTGAAAGAAGGGGCGGCGGTAGTGAGGTTCCATCGGGAACCAGAAGTAGGGGGCCTGAACGTAGAAGCTTTTGCCGACGCGGCGGACCTCGGCGGCGTATTTGCGCTGGGCCCGCCAGCTGACGTGGCCGGTGGGATCTTCCACGTGCTCGATCACCGAGTTCGAGACGACGACGTCAAAATAGTTGTCGGCGTAGTCCAGCGCGCATGCGTTTCCGACGACATAGGTGAAAATCTCGTCGTCGGAGCCCAAGCACCGGGCCTCCAGGTTGAGAACGGTGATTCTGACGTCCAGCCCGTCGAGCGACGGAATGATGGGACGCCAAAAATTCGCTGTTCCTCCGACGTCCAGTACGCGGAGGGCGCGGCCGCCGGGTTGGACGGCCTTCAGCAAGGGAAGCAAATGCCTTCTCGTTCGCCGCAGCCGCGCGAACGCCGACACACTGTCGAAAATTGCCATGCCCCCGACTAAACCCACAGCTCCTCGTCGTCGTAATGCAATCACGTAAACCGACGAGCATCAACGATAGTCGTTGTAATGGGATCGCGACAAGGTTGAGGCGGCGGCGTTGACGGGTTTGAGCGAAGGCCCTCTTGGGGGGGCCGACCTAAGCCCAACGGCCGAGTCTGGCGGCTGTCGCCGGGGCGTCCGCCTGACGGCCATGCTGGCGCCTCACGACGCAACGTCTCGATGGGGTGCGCCAAAGATCCGGTTCTCCGGTTCCTGGCCGTTGCGTCGTTTTTCCGACGAAATGGTCGAAATGTGGCGCCTTGGCCACACCTGATTTTACGACTGGCGCGTTTGTCGTGCTGAGGTCGCTCCCAGACCGACCTCAAGACATTCACGTAGAGGGTTACACCATGAAAATCCGGTTGCTGGCTGGTGTCGCGACGCTTGCGCTCTGCGCCGCGTCAGGCGCCTCCGCCCAAAGCGCATTGAGCGGATGGTACGTCGCCGGCGACGTCGGGTACCATACGACCGACGGCGTCAAGGCTTCGTCGTCCACAGGGGCTTCGGACTGGACGTTCTCCGCCAAGGACGACTGGGCCGCCTTTGGCCGTCTCGGCTACAAGCTGACCCCGAACTGGCGTGTCGAGGCTGAATACGGCTATCGCTCGGGCGACATCGAAAGCGTCCGTGGTTCGGCTGCTGATCCCCAGCCGATCGGCCTCTGCACCGCCGGCGTCGAGCGCACCGCCGCGGCCCCGGCCTGCGGCAAGCCGAACGGCGACCTGAAGGCCACGACCCTGATGGCCAACGTCATCTATGACTTCATGCCCGATTCCAGCTGGCGTCCGTTCATCGGCGCCGGCGTCGGTACGGCCTGGGTCCACAACAAGGTCTACGGCCAGCTGTCGGGCGTTCCGGCCGGCGCCGCCCAGTTCCAGAACACCAGCTTCGACGACGTCGACCAAGCCCTGGCCTATCAGGGCATCCTGGGCATCGCCTGGGACTTCGCGCCGAACTGGTCGCTGGACCTGACCGGCCGCTATCTGCAGACCGACGACCTGCAGTGGGGTTCGGTGACGACCAATGTCGGCGGCCCGGGTCACTTCGGCGCGGTGACCGACGTCGGCACCTACGAAGGCAAGTACAAGGACACCTCGCTGACGCTGGGCGTTCGCTACACCTTCGGCTCGCCGCCGCCCCCGCCGCCGCCGCCGCCCCCGCCGCCTCCGCCGCCCCCGCCGCCGGAACCCCCGCCCCCGCCGCCCCCGCCGCCAGCGGCTCCGGCATACGAGGCGCGTGAGTTCGTGGTCTACTTCCCGTTCGATCAGTACGTGCTGACGCCGGAAGCCCAGTCCGTGGTCTCGCAAGCGGCTGACTACGCCAAGGGCGGCAATGCGACGAAGATCACCGTGGTCGGCCACACCGACACCTCGGGCTCTCCGAAGTACAACGCCAAGCTCTCCGAGCGCCGCGCCAAGGCCGTGGCCGACGCTCTGGTCGGCGCTGGCGTCCAAGCCACCACCCTGGCGGTGGACTGGAAGGGCGAAAGCGAACCGGCCGTCGCCACCGGCGATGGCGTGAAGGAACCGCTGAACCGCCGTTCCACGATCTCGATCAACTTCTAAAGATCGCGATCACGACGAAGATGGAGGGCCCGGCGGCACGCCGGGCCCTTTGTCCATTCCGCTCCAGGTGCAATGGGGGCGGCGCGGGGCGATCACCCTCAAAAAGAAAGACGCCCCCGACGGTATCGGGAGCGCCATCATCCGGAAGCCCGAGAGGGCGTCGGGCCCCGGTCAGGCCGACATTCTGCGGCGTCGGCTCTCGTGGCGAACGTCCACCGGCGAGGCGCCCCGGCCTTCTCCCGTGGGCCTGATCATACCGCTCCAGGTTTAGGCGCGCGATGAAAATCGCGCGGGCTCCAGCAGGTCCGAAAGGGCGTTCGGCAGGGGGGACGGGACGTCGAGGATCCGCGCCGCCAAGTGTTCGGCCAAAAGGGGCGCCAGGCAGAAACCGCGCCCGCCCAGGCCGCCCAGGACGAACAGGCCGTCGGGTGCGTCCGGGACCGCGCCGGCCAGCGGCAGGTGGTCGGCCGTCGTGGCGCGCACGGCGGCGCGGCCCCGCAGCGGCGCGTCGGACAAGCGGGCGGCCAGGCCGGGGAGCCCCTTGGCCAGGGCCTGCAGGTTGCGGCGGTCGTCCGCCTCGCGGACGTCGGTCCCGAGGTCGCCGCGATCGTGGGTGGCCCCGAACAGCACGCCGTCGCGGGTGGGAACCGCATAGGCCCCGAAGGCGGCGGCGGAAGGGGCGGGTTGATCGGTCCAGGTCGCCTGGCCGCGCACGGGGCGGATCGGGGCGGCGGGCCACAGCCGGGCCTGGCCCGCGCCGCCGGCCAGCACCACGGCGTCCGCCTCGGCCAGCAGGCGGTCGTCCGGACCGTACAGCCGCCAGACCTCATCCTCGCGCGCCACCCGGGCGACCCGCGCGGGGGTGGCCGGACCCCGCCAGGCCTGGATCACGCGGGCGGGTTCCACCACCAGGGCGTCGGCCATGTCCAGGACGCCGGCGGCGACGGGTTCGCCCAGCTGGGCGGCGACATCGTCCGCGTCGCGCAGGACCATGACGCCCGGCTCGAACAGGTCTTGGACCGCGACGGCGGCGTGGCGCTCGGGGTCGCGCGGGGCGACCGCCAGCTTCAGCACGCCGCGCGCGATCACCGCCTCGGGCAGGCTGGCATAGACGGTGACGGCGCGGGCGAAGGCTTGGGCGGCCAAGGCGGCGCGCGGACCGCCGCCCGCGTCTAGAGCCGGGGTGACCAGGGCGGCGGGGTTGCCCGAGGCGGGCGCCTCGCCGTCGTCGAACACCGTGACCTCTAGGCCCTCGGCCCGTGCGGCGCGGGCCATCGCGGCGCCCGCGATCCCGCCGCCGATCACCGCCAGGCGGCGTGGACGCGGCGCGACGCGCGGCTGGCCGGGCGTCACCGCCTCCAGCCGCTCCTTCTTCCGGCCAAATCCCGGGCGCTTGTCGACCTGGAAGCCGGCGGCGGCCAGGCCGCGCCGCACGGCGCCGGCGACGGTGAAGGTGGCGGCGCGCGCGCCCGGGGCGCTGCGGGCGGCCACGGCGGCCAGGACCTCTTCGCGCCACATGGCCGGGTTCAAGGCTGGCGAGAAGCCGTCCAGGAACCAGGCGTCGGCCGCGCCGTCCCAGGCGGCCAGGGCCTCCTCGACGTCCATCACCGCCAGGTCGAGGGTGGCGTCGAAGCCGGGCAGGTCGACGCGGTGAAAGCCGCGCGCCCGGCCCGGCCAATGGTCGAGCAGCAGGCCGGCCGCCTCGCCCAGCTCGGGCCAGACCGCCAGGGCGCGGGCCGCCTCGTCGCGGGTGATCGGGTGGGCCTCGATGGAAAAGACGTGCAGGCGCTGGCCTTCCGCCCGTTCGCGCCGCCACAGGTCCAGCAGGGCGGCGATGTTCAGGCCCGTGCCGAACCCCAGCTCGCCGACCACGAAGCGGTCGCGGCCCCGCCAGGCGGCAGGGAGATCACAACCGGCCAGGAACACCGCGCGGGTCTCGGCCAGGCCGTCGGCGCTGGAGAAGTAGACGTCGCCATAGAGCGCCGACTGCGGCAGGCCGTCGTCGCGCCAGACGAGGGGCGAGGCGGGCGGCGAGGCGGGAGAAGGGGCGGCGGGATCGCTCATCCGCCGCTTATAGGGCCGCGAGCGCCCATAAAAGAAGGGCCGCCCTCGCGGACGGCCCTTCCGATCGCGGTGAGGCGAACCGGCTTCTAGTGAGCGGCCGGCTCGGCCTTCTTTTCGGGCGTCGTGGCGGCCGGAGCGGGGGCCGTGCCGGGCGCTTCGGCGGCGGTCGTCGCGTCCTGGGCGGCCGGCGCGGCGGCGGCGTCGGCGGCCGCCTTGTTGGCGTCGGCGGCGGCGACGGCGGCGTTCGAAGCCGCGTCCGTGGCCGTGCTGGCCGAGGCGGCGGCGTCCTGAGCGGCCTTCGTCGAGGCGTCGGCCGACTCGTCGGCCTTCTTGCCGCACGCGGCCAGCGACAAGGCCGAGACGGCCATGCCGGCGATCAGGATCGAGCGGAGAATCTTGGTGGTCATAGGGACTTCCCTTGCGACTGCTTGTCTGGCGACGACGGCCCGGCTGGGCCGTGTCGCCCGGTCACAGAACATCAGTTCCATGGCAGGGGCAAGACAATTGTTCACGGATCCGTGATCGTCCCGTGATCGGGCGCGTCAGGCCTCGTTCGGGATCGCCTGCAGGGCTTCTTCCAGCTCCAGGAAGCTGGGCTGGGCCTCGCTCGGCACGTTGCCGCGGCCGATCTCGACGCTGATCTGGGCGGCGTTGCCGTGCAGGTGGGCGACCAGGACCGACTGGATGATCTTGTAGAACGCGCCTTCCTCGTCGACCACGGCGGTCAGGCGGGTGGCGAACGGGGCGACCAGGCCATAGGCCAGGAACACGCCGAGGAAGGTGCCCACCAGGGCGCCGCCGATCATCGCGCCCAGCACGGCCGGCGGCTCGGTGATCGAGCCCATGGTCTTGATGACGCCCAGCACGGCGGCGACGATGCCCAGGGCGGGCAGGGCGTCGGCCAGGCTCTGCAGGGCGTGGGCCGGGGCCAGGCCTTCGTGATGGTGCTTTTCCAGCTGCTTCTCCATCGCATCCTCGACCTGGTGGGGATCTTCCAGGTTCATGGTCATCATCCGCAGGGTGTCGCAGATGAAGTCGACGGCGAAGTGGTCCTTGGTGATCTTCGGATAGCGCTGGAAGATCGAGCTGTCGTTGGGCTTTTCGATGTGGCTTTCCAGGGCGATGACGCCCTTGGACTTCATCGTCTTGGTCAGCAGGAATAGCAGGCTCAACAGGTCGCGATAGTCCGAGGTCTTCCACTTGGGACCCTTGAAGATCTTGCCGAAGCCGCCGCCGGTGGCCTTGATGACGGTCATCGAGTTCGAGATCAGGAACGAGGCGATGCCCGCGCCCAGAATGCACATCAACTCGTGCGGCGCGGCTTCGATGATCACGTCCATCTTGCCGCCCGACATGATGAAGCTGCCGAACACGAGGCCGAACAGCAGGACAATGCCGATGATCTGGAACATGACGTGGAAGGCCCCGGGTAACTTGCGCCGTGATCATCGCCGTTAATGCTTAATCCAAGGTGAGCGGGGGTTTGCGGCGCTGTTGCGCCATTCGCCGCACCCGCCTAACAGGTGTTTGACGCCATAGGCCGGACCAACCAGCCACGCGCGTCGGAGGGGAAGCATGAGCGCCGCCAGCCCGGATGTCCGCCTGGACGACAAGGCCAAGGGCCGGGCCTTCGCCATCCTGTTCGCCGTTCTGCTGTCCAGCGCCGCCGGCAACACCGCCCTGCAGACGGTGCTGCCGGCCATCGGCCGCCAGGTGGGCATTCCCGACGTACTGATCAGCTCGATCTTCTCGCTGTCGGCCTTGCTGTGGGGCGTGATGTCGCCGGTCTGGGCGCGGATGTCCGACAAGCGCGGCCGCAAGCCGATGGTGATCCTGGGCATGGCGGGCTTCGCGGTGTCGATGCTAGGCTTCGGCTTCTTCATCCTGATGGGACTGAAGGGCCTGATGGCGCCGCTGGCGGTGTTCGCCGGGGCGGCCCTGTCGCGGGGGATCTTCGGCCTGGTCGGCAGCGCCTCCAACCCCGCGGCCCAGGCCTATGTCGCCGACCGCACGGCGCCGGCCGACCGCACCAACGCCCTGGCCACCATGGCCTCGGCCAGCGGCCTGGGCACGATCCTGGGGCCCGCCGTCGCGCCGTTCCTGGTCTTCCCGCTGCTGGCCCTGTCGGGACCGATGTTCTCGTTCGCGCTGATCGCCGGCGTGGTGCTGGTGCTGGTCTTGCGCGGCCTGCCCGAACGTCCCGAGGAGATCCCGGACCGCGAGGCCGGCGTGTCGGCCAAGCCCCGGGCCCGGGTGCGCTGGAACGACCGGCGGATCATGCCCTTCGTCCTCTACGGCTTCCTGCTGGCCAGCGCCCAGACGGTGAACCAGCAGACCCTGGGCTTCATGGTCATCGACAAGCTGAACATTACGCCGGCCAAGGCGGCGGCCTTCGCCGGGGTGGCGATGATGGCCGGCGCCGTGGCCAGCCTGCTGGCCCAATGGGGCCTGATCCGCATGTTGCGGCTGGCGCCGCGCCAATTGCTGTGGCTGGGCGCGGGCTGCGCGGCCCTGGGCAACCTGATCGTCGCCTTCTCGCCCGACTACCATACCCTGGTGGTCGGCTTCGCCCTGTGCAGCCTGGGCTACGGCTTCGCCCGGCCCGGCTTCACGGCCGGCGCCTCGCTGTCGGTGGGACACGAGGAGCAGGGGGCGGTGGCCGGGGCGATCAGCGCCATCAACGGCGCCTCGGTGATCATCGCCCCGGTGCTGGGCGTGGCGCTCTACAAGTGGGCCCATCCGTCGCCCTATCTGATGAACATGGCTTTGCTGGCCGGCCTAGTAGCCTACGCCCTGATCGATCCCGTCATGCGCCGGGTCGGCGACGCCTCGGCTCCCCGCGAAGCCCGTGACGAGGCGCAGGTGGTGGACGCCAGTTCGATCGACGCCACGGGCCCGCACTGAGGGCCCCCGCCTGTTCCAAGCCTGAAACAGTCGCGCAACGAACGGCGCGCAGCCTCCGCGAGGTGTCGCTTCAGGGAGATCGACCGTGGGTTCCAAGCTATTCATCCTGGCCTGCACGGCGGGCTTGGCCGTCGCCGTCGCCGTCGCCGCCGGCGCATCAGCCCAGCCGCATCTGCCGGCTTCCGGTTATCAAAGGTTGCACGTGGACAAGGCCGTGGTCGGCAGCACGCCGGTCCGGGTCTGGGCCAACGCCGCCATCAACCCCGACTGCTCGGCCCAGACGCCGGACGCCACCCTGACCATCCTGGAACAGCCGGCCCATGGCGCGGCGGTGGTCAAGGACGAACCCTATTACGTGGCCTTCCCGCCGGCCAATCCGCGCTCGGCCTGCAACGACCGCAAGGTGCCGGGCCACCAGGCCTTCTACACCGCCGCCGCGGGCTATACCGGTCACGACCGGATGGTGCTGCAGGGCTCCAGCCCCGATGGCGCGGTCCGCCGGATCGCGGTGGACATCACCGTCCGCTAGCTGATCCCGGCCTGGGCCTTCAGCCGGGCGACCATGTCGGACGACAGGTAGCCGTCGGCGGGCAGCTTGCGGTCGGCCTGCCAGGCGCGCAGGGCCTTGCGGGTGCCGGCCCCGACCACGCCGTCGGCCGGGCCAGGGTCAAAGCCCAAACGACCAAGAGCGATCTGGGCGGCCATGCGGTCGGCCAGGCTCAGCGGCGTCTCGACCGGCCAGGCGGCGACCAGCGGCCCGCCTCCGGCGAACCGGTCGGCCAGCAGGCCGATGCCCAGAGCGTAGGACGTGGAGTTGTTGTAGGTGCGGATCGCGAAGTGGTTGGGCAGGGCCAGGAAGGCGGGTCCCGACCAACCGGCGGGCAGGATCAGGCCGGCGGGTGAGGCGGCGTCGGCCGCCGTCCAGGGCAGGCCGTCGGCCCGCTTGACGCCCTTGGCCTCCCACCACGACGGAACCTCGCGCGGCCCCTCGGCCAGGCCGTAGTCGAAGCCGGCCGGCAGGATTACTTCCTTGGCCCAGCCTACGCCGGGCTTCCAGCCGCCCTTCTTCAGCAGGTTGGCGGCCGAGGCCAGGCTGTCGCTGTCGCTGCCCCAGATGTCGCGCCGGCCGTCACCGTCGAAGTCGACGGCGGTCGACAGGTAGTTGGACGGCAGGAACTGGGTCTGGCCCATGGCCCCGGCCCACGAGCCCTTGAGCTGGGCGCGGGTGTCCTCGCCCGAGGCGATGATCTTCAGGGCGGCGATCAGTTCGCCCTCGGCCCAGTTGCGGCGTCGGCCGTCGGCGGCCAGGCTGGCCATCGAGCGCACGACGTCGAAATTGCCCTGGATCTTGCCGAACGCCGATTCCATGGCCCAGACGGCCAGCAGGATGTCGCGCGGCACGCCGTAGCGGGCCTCGATGGCCGGCAGGAAGGTCAGGCTCTGGCGCTTGTCGCGGCCGACCGCCACCCGGTCGTCGCTGATCACGCCCTTGATGTAGTCGCCGACCGGCTTGGAGAACTCCGGCTGCCGGCCGTCCAGCGAGATCACCTTGGGATCGGGCGTCACCCCGTCCAACTCGCGGTCCAGAAGTTGCTGGGGCAGGCCAGCGGCCAGGGCCTTCTGCTTGAAGGCGGCCAGCCAGGCGTCGAAGCCGACGGCTTGGCCGGAGGCGGCCGGGTCGGCGCTGGGGGCGGCGGGGGCGGGGGGCGGCACGCGCGGCGGCGGGGGCGGGGCGACCGACGGGGCCAGCGGCGCATTGGTCGAGGTGTCGGCGCAACCGGCCAGCAGCAGAACGAGGAAAACGCGTCTATCCATGAGGGCAGGCTACCGGGGTTCGTGACGGGGCTGCAATCACAAGGGCGACAGAGCGGTTAAGGTTGCGCCCGGGCGGTCCGAAATGCATATCGCTTAGCGCGAGTATATGTTAAATTCTCTCGATAAGGGAATTTGGATCGGCAGGAAACCCATGCCCATCGCCGCCAGAACCGCCGTGAAGATCGCGATCGCCTTGAGCTTGCTGGTCCCGGGCGCGGCCGGCGCCAGCCTGACGGTGATTCCCGGCCTGACGGTCCAAAACCGATGCGGCAAGTCGATCGTCTTCGTCGCCCGCTACCAGGATGTCCGTCGAAACTGGACCACTCTATCTGAGATCGGCCTGAACGGCGGCGACACCAAGCAGCACGTCGCCGGCATGAGCAGTCCGGTGCTGTACTATTACGCCGAGAGCATGGACGGCGGTAAAACCCGCTGGGCGGGGGACCAGAACGTCAGGGTCGACGGCAAGGTGTATCCGATGAAGCGCGAGACCCTGGCCTTGAACACCGCGCTGAACAGCTACCGGCTGACCCTGACCTGCAGGTGACCTCCGGGGCGGCCCGTCAATCGGCGATCGGTGCGGCTTGGCGCGCGCTCCGCATTGACTCCCGCGCCTGTCCTGCTTATACGCACGCCTCCGAAAACATCCCGGATGTTCCTTTCGCCCTCATGGCGGCCGCGAACCTCTCCGCTGAGTATAGAGACGGTCATGAAGGTTCGTAGCTCGCTGAAGTCGCTGAAGTCGCGTCACCGCGACTGCAAGATGGTCCGCCGCAAGGGCGTCATCTACATCATCAACAAGACCGACCCGCGCTTCAAAGCCAAGCAAGGCTAATGACGCCCGCACGGCCTCCCAGGGCGCTGCTCTGGGACGTCGGCAACGTCATCGTGCGCTGGAATCCGCGCACGCTCTACGCGAAGATCTTCAAGGAACCGGCCGATCTCGACCGGTTCCTTTCGCATGTCGGGACCCTGGACTGGCACGCGGCGACGGACCGCGGCGTGACCTTCGCCGACAACATCGCCGCCCGCAGCGCCCAGTATCCGCACCACGCCGAGCATCTGGCCGCCTGGTGGGACCGCTGGGACGAAATGTTCTCCGGAACGATCTCCGAGACCGAATCCATCATCGAGGACCTGGCCGCGCGCGGCGTCCCGCAGTTCGGCCTGACCAACATGTCCCACGAGACCTGGGACGGCGTGCGGGCCATGAGCCCAGCCTTCCGGCATTTCCGCGACACGGTGGTCTCGGGCCATGAACGGGTGATCAAGCCCGAGGCGCGGATCTACGAGATCGTACTGGAACGCACGGGCCTGGAAGCGGCCGACCTGCTGTTCGTCGACGACAGCGCCGCCAATATCGCCGCCGCCGACGCCCTCGGGTTTCACACTTACCACTTCACGGATCCGGCGGCCCTGCGGCGGGTGGTCGAGCGCCACGGCTTGCTCTAGGCGCGCCGGCGCCTAAGTAGCCCTCATCCTGAGCTTGTCGAAGGACGAGGGCGCCTGGCGCGGTGCGTCCGCCTCGTCCTTCGACAAGCTCAGGATGAAGCGGAGCGTCGGCTTCGCGCAGAGCCTTTTTGGAGTCGCCCCATGCATATCGGTTTCATCGGCCTGGGGGCCATGGGCAAGGCCATGGTCGAGACCCTGCTGGAGAAGGGTCATGCCGTGACGGTGTGGAACCGCTCGCCCGGCCCCGCCGCCGAACTGGCGGCCCGGGGCGCCAAGGTCGCCGCCGCCCCTGATGACGCCTTGCAGACCGACATCGTCCTGTCGATCCTGGCCCATGACCAGGCGATCCGCGATGTCCTGCTGGAAGCCCTGCCGCGCGCCCGGCCGGGCCTGGTCCACGTCAATCTCGCCACCATCTCGACCGCCTTCGCGCGCGAGCTGGCCGACCGCCACGCCGCGCTGGGCCTGGGCTACGTGGCCGCGCCGGTGTTCGGCCGGCCGCCGGTGGCGCGGGCGGGCGGGCTGAACGTGCTGGCGGCCGGGACGGCCGACGCCGTCGCCGCGGCCATGCCCGCGCTGGAGGCCCTGGCCGCCAAGGTCTGGCCGATGGGCGAGGATCCCGTCCGCGCCAACGCCGTCAAGATCGCGGGCAACCTGATGATCGTCGCCGCCGTCGAGGCCATGGGCGAGGCCACCGCCCTGGGCGCGGCCCATGGCGTGCCGGCGGGTGATCTGCTGGACGTGCTGACCAGCACGATCTTCGCCGCCCCGGTCTACAAGATCTATGGCGCCATGATCGCCGAGGGCCGCTACCACCCGCCCGGCTTCGCCGCTGACCTGGCGCTGAAGGACGTGCGCCTGGCCCAGGCCGCTGGCGACGAGAAGGGCCTGGCCCTGCCGCTGGCCGACCTGGTCGAGAGCGGGCTCGAGGCGCTGCTGGCGGGCGAGGGCGAAACGCCCGACCTGGCCGGCCTGGCTGAAGTCTCGCGCGGACGCGTGGAAGGACGCTGAAGAAAAAAGAGCGGGGAATCGGCCTTCCACTGGCGGCCCGTTGCCATTAGGTTCCGCGCCTTCCGTTTCCCCGCCTTTTCGCGAGACCTCTGCCATGGCCGACGACGCCGCCCCGCACGCCGATGTGCTCAACTCCACCGCCCAGGGCCAGCTGAAGAGCATCATCGACCGGGTCGAGCGCCTGGAAGTCGAGAAGACCGAGATCGCCGAGCAGATCAAGGAAGTCTACGCCGAGGCCAAGGGTAACGGCTTCGACGTCAAGATCCTGCGCAAGGTGGTCCGCCTGCGCAAGACCGACCGCGCCAAGCGCCAGGAAGAGGATGCGATCCTGGACCTGTACCTGTCGGCCATCGGCGAGATCTGATGACCGGCTGGGGACGCTCGCATGCGAGCGTCCCCGATCGTTAAACCTGCCGTTTTTCCGCGTGCGTCCCGCCGCCGACGCCCGCTAGTCTGCGGCCATGCGCGCCAAGAAGCCGCCCGATCCCAGAGCCCAGGCCCGCAAGGCCGCTCTCAACGCGCTCAAGCGCGCCCAGCGCACGGCCGACAAGGCCGGGATCCAGTTGTCAGAATGGGAAGGCGAGTTCCTGGGCTCGGTCGCCCAGCGCATCGAGACCTACGGCCGCGCGTTCGGCGATCCCGAAAAGGGCGGCGCCGGCCAGGCCATGTCGGTCAACCAGACCATCAAGCTCAAGGAGATCGCCGCCAAGGCCAAGGGCGAGCGCAAGCCGATGTCCCGCGGCAAGGGCTTCGGGCGGCGCGGACGGGTGAAGGTCGAGGCGGTGGAAGGCGACGAATGATCCCTCTCCCCTTGCGGGAGAGGGGGGCCTCGCGGAGCGAGGTCGGGTGAGCAACCATGTTGATCAGGCGTGGCGAACCCAGGGCTGCTGTCGCTTGAGGACGAGGTTTGCGGCTTCGACGAGTTTTCGCATGACGGCGACGATGGCGACCTTGGGCGGTTTGCCGGCGGCCAGGAGGCGATCGGCGAAGATCTTGAAGGCGGCATCGAAGCGCTTGGCGGCGATGGCGGCCAGATAGAGCATGCGGCGAGGTCGGCTTCGACCGCCGCCGATGAAGCTCTGGCCCTTCCATTGGCCCGACTGGCGGTCGAAGGGAGCCACGCCCAGCAGGCTGGCGGGCTGGCCGCGCTTGAGGGCGCCCAGCTCGGGCATGCGGATCACCAGGCTGGCGGCCACCAGCGGCCCGACACCTGGCAGAGACCGCAGCAGCGTCCAGCGGGCCAGAAGGTCGGGCCAGGCCTTGAGCGCGGCCAGGATCTCGCGCGCCAGCCGGGCCTTCAGCCGCGCCAGGCTCTGGATCTGCTCGCCCAGGCTGGCGGCCAGATCGGGCAGGGTCACATGCTCCATGAAGGTCTTCAGCTGGGCGGCCTGGTCGCTGATCTGCTCGTAGGCCGTCAGGCGTTCGGCCAGATGGGCCAGGCGCGGGTCCTGGGCCGCCCGCACCGTGTCCACCTGCGCCGTCGCCGCCGCGATCAGCGCCGCATCCAGCCGGTCGGTCTTGGCCCGCCGCCGCTTGAGGCGCGCGAACAGCTTCACCTCCAGCGGCTGGTGCACCACCACCTCCAGCCCCGCCGCCTCAAGTCTGGCCCGCACGCCGCGCTCGTAGCCCGCCGTCGCCTCCAGCCCCACGCGTCTGACGCCGCGTTCCGCCAGCCAGGCGATCAGCCCTTCCCAGCCCGCTGCGTCGTTGGCCACCCGATGCTGCTCGGCCCTGCCGAGCACGGCCGCATCCAACTGGCGCTTGCCCACATCGATCCCGGCGATCGTTGTGCTAGACTTGTTCCTATCCATCGATCCCATCCTTGTGGCTCCGGACCCATACGTCCCTGCAACCATCCGGGTCATGGATATGCCAGCGGCGACCAGGCTCACCCGCAGCGCCAAAACGCTCAGGGGTTATCGGTCCCTCCGCCGGCGGTCCGCCTGGTGCTGAGAACACCAGGCGGACGTCCCGGAAGACACCAGCAGCTTACCGCTTCTCCAACAGACAAGGCGTCGATAAACGCAAAAGCCGCGCTCGGCCTTTCGGCTGGCGCGGCTTTCGATGTTTGAGAGACCCCTCATCCGTCAGCTTCGCTGACACCTTCTCCCGCAAGGGGAGAAGGGAATTAGCTTGCTTCCTTGAAGTCCACGTCGATGCCCTGTTCGCGGACCTTGCGGTAGAGGGTCGAGCGGCCGATGCCCAGGCGGCGGGCCACTTCCGACATGTGGCCGGCATAGACCTCGATGGCGTGCTGGATCAGGTCGCGTTCGATCTCCTCCAGCGTCCGCAGGTGGCCGCGGTCGTCGAGGATGCGGACCGGCGACTCAGGGGCCGGGGTGCGGGCCATGGCGGCGTGGGCGGCCTGCAGCACGGCCGGCAGGTCGGGCTGGACGGCCGTCGCGGTCATGGCTTCCGGCGGCGGCGCGACGATCCCCGAGATGGCCGGGAAGTCGTAGGGCTGCAGATAGGGCGCGTCGGCCAGGATGATGGCGCGATAGACCGCGTTCTCCAACTGGCGGACATTGCCGGGCCAGTCGAAGGCGCCGAGCAGCTTCAGGGTCTCCGGCGCGGCGCCGACCACCCGCTTGCCTTCCTCGACGTTGAAGCGGCGGACGAAGGCCTCGACCAGGGCGGGGATGTCCTCGCGGCGCTCGCGCAGGGACGGGGCCTCGATCGGGAAGACGTTCAGGCGGTAGTAGAGGTCCTCGCGGAACCGGCCCTGCGACACCGCGTGGGCGACGTCGCGGTTGGTGGCCGAAACGATGCGCACGTCCACCTTCTGCGAGCGCTTGGAGCCGATCGGGTCGATCTCGCCCTCCTGCAGCGCGCGCAGCAGCTTGACCTGCATGTCCAGCGGCAGTTCGCCGACCTCGTCGAGGAACAGGGTGCCGCCGTCGGCCTCCTTGAACTTGCCCAGGTGCTTGTCGGTGGCGCCGGTGAAGCTGCCCTTCTCGTGGCCGAACAGGATCGACTCGACCAGGTTCTCCGGAATGGCCCCGCAGTTGACGGCCACGAACGGCTTGCCGGCCCGTTCGGAGCCGCCGTGCACGGCGCGGGCGATCAGCTCCTTGCCGACCCCGCTCTCGCCGGTGATCAGGATGGGAATGGAGCTCTTGGCGGCCCGCTCGCCCATGCGCTTGACCAGGGTCATGGCGGGCGAGGTTCCGATCAGGTCGGCGAAGGTGGTGCGGTTGCCGGCCCGCTTGGTCAGGCGCTCGACCTCGCCTTTCAGGTCGCCCATCGACAGGGCGTTGCGGATCGAGACGGTGATCCGCTCGGGAGAGGCCGGCTTGATGAAGAAGTCGGTGGCGCCGGCCTGCATGGCCTTGACCACGGTGTCGACGCCGCCTGATGCGGTAAGAACGATCACGGGTTGGACAAACCCGCGCGCCCGCATCTCCTTCAGGGTGTCCTGGCCCGACAGGCCTGGCATCACCAGGTCCAGCAGCACGACGTCCACGGGGGCGCCGCTGGCCAGGTGGGCCATGGCCGCGTCGCCGTTCTCGGCGTGCGACACCGAGAAGCCCTCGCGCTCGAGCACGGCCTGGATCAGCCGACGCTGAGTCGGATCGTCATCGACGACGAGAACCGTCTTGGACATTTGCAGACACCCACGTGAACCGGCCGCGTCCGACATGGGACAGGGCTCTTGTTGGTTCAGAGTGATACAGGCGCGGGGTAAAGACCGGGTTTCGGAGACGTGAGTCAGGGGTTAACGATCGCCCTTAACGGGGTATGACCATCCGCCGTCTCAGCCCGCGATCCTGCCTGGCGGCACGCGACGAACCGCCCCGCCGTTCTGGCTGATCAGGCGCGCGTCGATCCGGGTCTCGCCCTCGCGACCGACATGGCAGACGCCGACGAAGCGGCTCTTGCGCTGGGTCTTCTTCTCGATCGTGACGGCCTCGAACTTGACGTCCATGACCCCCGCCGGGTCGCCGTCGGAATCCATGTGGGTGATGTCGATGCCGTCCAGCGGCCCGATGTTGAACTTCTCCTTCAGCCGCTCGGTGCAGCTGTGGAACACCACGGCGCTGCGGAGCGTCTGGGCCAGCCAGCCCATCGGCTGGGGCTTGTCGGTCGCCATCGCGGACGGCGCGGCGACGAGGCTCACGGCCAGGGCGAGAGAAGCGGTGATCCTGATCATCAATGCGCCCCTCGTCCCCGGTCCCTCTACGGCGGCCCTCGCCGACCGGCGGTATCCTAAGGCGCGACTCGCCGTCACGCCCTTTAATTCGCGGTAATGCGGCGAGCCGCCCTCGCGACGGAAAGCTGCGGCCACGATTGCGCGCGTCTTTCGGCGGGGCCATATCCCTTGGCCATGAACGCGCCCTTCAAGACCGAAACCCTGCCCGAGTGGAATCTCGCCGACCTCTATGCTGGTCGCGACGATCCGAAGATCGAGACCGACCTGGCTGCGGCCAAGGCCGCCAACGACGAGCTGGCTTCGCTGGAGGGCCTGTTCCTCCAGGCCCGCGGCGAGCCCGAGCGCCTGGGCGTGCTGCTGGATCGCGGGATCCGGCTGTACGAGCAGGCCACCAACGGCCTGTGGGGCGTGGGGGCCTATGCGGGCCTGGCCGCCTCGACCGCGCGCGACGACCCGGCCTGGGCCAAGTTCGAGGCGGACCTGCGGGCCCGTTCCTCGGCCATCGCCGCCGAGAGCCTGTTCTTCTCGCTGGAGCTGAACCAGCTGGAGGACGGCGAACTGGAGGCGGCGCTGAAGGCCTATCCGGCCGCGGCCCGCTGGATTCCCTGGCTGCGCCGCCTGCGCCTGTCGCGTCCGCACGAGCTGACGCCCGACCTGGAGCGCTACATCGTCGACCGCGGCCCGGCCGTCAGCAACTGGGTACGGCTGTATGACGAGACGCTGGCCAAGCTTCAAGCCAAGGTCGGCGACGAGACCCTGACCCTGCCCGAGGCCCTGAACCGCCTGTCCGATCCCGATGGCAAGCGCCGCAAGGCCGCCGCCGATGGCCTGGCCAAGGCGCTGGAGGGGCGCGCCTCGTCCCAAGGCCTGGTGCTCAACACCCTGGCCTTCGAAAAGCAGGTCGAGGACCGCTGGCGTCGGTTCGAAAATCCCGCCCAGTCGCGCCACCTGGCCAACGAGGTCGACGCCGACGCGGTCGACGCCCTGGAGCAGGCGGTGGTCGAGGCCTATCCGCGCCTGTCGCACCGCTACTACGCCCTGAAGGCCAAGGTCATGGGCCGCAAGACCCTCGACTACTGGGACCGCAACGCTCCTCTGACCGCCGCCGCGCCGCGCACCTATGACTGGACCGAGGCCAAGGCGGTGGTGCTGGACAGCTTCCAGGCCCTGGCCCCGAAGTTCGCCGATACGGCGGCGACCTTCTTCGACAAGCCGTGGATCGACGCCCGGCCGCGGGCCGGCAAGCAGTCGGGCGCCTATTCGCATCCGGTCACCGCCGAGCGGCACCCCTATGTGTTCATGAACTACATGGGCGAGCGGCGCGACGTGCTGACCCTGGCCCATGAGCTGGGCCATGCCGTGCACCAGACCCTGTGCGCGCCGCTGGGCACCCTGCTGGCCGACACCCCCCTGACCCTGGCGGAGACCGCCTCGATCTTCGGCGAGGGCCTGGTGTTCGACCGCCTGCTGGCCGAGGCGACGCCCAAGGACCGCATGGGGCTGCTGGCCGGCAAGATCGAGGATGGGCTCAACACCGTGGTCCGCCAGATCGCCTTCCACCGGTTCGAGCGGCGCTTCCACGAGGCCCGCAAGGACGGCGAGCTGTCGCCCGACCAGATCGGCCGGCTGTGGGTCGAGGTGATGGCCGAGAGCCTGGGCCCGGCCGTGACCCTGAACGAAGGCTACGAGCACTACTGGGCCTATGTCAGCCACTTCGTGCACGCGCCGTTCTATGTCTACGCCTACGCGTTCGGCGACCTCCTGGTGCGGGGCCTGATGGAGAAGCGCCGCGAGGACCCGGAAACCTTCGCGCCGCTTTATGAGGACCTGCTGGCCGCCGGCGGCACGCGCACCTATGTCGAGGCCCTCAAGCCGTTCGGCCTGAACCCGCGCGAAAAGGCGTTCTGGGCCGCGGGCTGCGCCCAGCTGGAGCGCCTGGTGGACGAATTCGAAGCCCTCGTGTGATCGGAACCTAAATGCCCACCAAGGAACGCCTGGCGGAGTTCATCGCCACCGTCGAACGCAACGAGCATGTCGAGGCGATCGAGCGCTTCTATGCGCCGCACGCCTCGATGCAGGAGAACAACGCCCCGCCGCGCGTGGGTCGCGACGTCCTGGTCGCGCACGAGGCGGCCGCCCTGGCGCGGTTGTCGAAGATGGACACCCAGCCGGCGGTCATGGTGCTGCATGACGGCGACGATGTCGTCATCCAGTGGGTGTTCCTGATGACCAACAAGACCGGCGAGACGCTTCGGTTCGAAGAGCTGACCCACCAGGTCTGGGAGGGCGATAGGATCGTTCGTGAGCGCTTCTTCTACGACTCCCGGCAGTTCGGCTAGGCGATGGCTGACGATCCGCGCGGCCCCTCGAAAGACCCCGAACGCAATCGCCTGGCCGGCCGCATGTCGCGCTTCGCCAGGGTCGGGGCGGGCCTGTCGGGGGCGGCGGTCAGCTACGGCGCCAACAGCCTGTTCGGCGGCGACAGCGCCGACGCCCGCAACGCCAAGGCGCTGAAGGCGGCCCTGGGCGGCCTCAAGGGCCCGCTGATGAAGGCGGCCCAGATGTTCGCCACGGTGCCGGACCTGTTGCCGCCGGAGTTCGCCGCCGAGTTGGCCGAGCTGCAGACCAACGCCCCGGCCATGGGCTGGCCGTTCGTCCGCCGACGGATGGCCGCCGAGCTGGGGCCGGACTGGGCGTCCCGGTTCCAGAGTTTCGAGCACGAGGCCGCCGCCGCCGCCTCTCTGGGCCAGGTGCACCGCGCGATCGCCCCCGACAGCCGCGCCCTGGCGGTCAAGCTGCAGTATCCGGACATGCAGAGCGCGGTCGAAAGCGACCTGGGCCAATTGCGGGCCCTCATCGGCCTGTTCAAGCGGATGGACGGCTCGATCGACCCGACCGAGATGATCGTCGAGGTCGGCGACCGGCTGCGCGAGGAGCTGGACTACGAGCGCGAGGCCAGGCTGATGGCCGTCTATGGCGCCTTCTTCACCGGCCGCGACGACATCCGGGTTCCCGAGCCCGTGCCCGCCCTGTCAACCCGGCGCCTGCTCAGCATGACCTGGCTGGAGGGGCGGGGCCTGCTGGCCTTCAAGGACGCGCCGCAGGACACCCGCGACCGGATCGCCGCCCTGCTGTTCGAGGCCTGGTGGAGCCCGATGACCCACCTGGGGATCATCCACGGCGACCCGCACCTGGGCAACTACACCTTCGGCGGGACCGGGGGCGGCCCCGATGGATGGCGAGACGCGTCGCATCTGAACCTGCTGGACTTCGGCTGCATCCGCATCTTCCCGCCGAAGTTCGTGGGCGGCGTGGTGCGGCTGTACCGCGCGCTCTCGAACGACGACCGCGCCGAGCAGGTCGAGGCCTATCGCAGTTGGGGCTTCGCCAACCTCAATGACGACCTTGTCGACGTGCTGAACGTCTGGGCCCGGTTTATCTACGGTCCCTTGCTGGACGACCGGGTGCGCAGCGTCGCCGACGATGTGCCGCCCGGCGAGTACGGCCGCCGCGAGGCCTTCAAGGTGCGCCAGGCCTTGAAGGCGAAAGGCCCGGTGCTGATCCCCCGCGAGTTCGTGTTCATGGATCGCGCCGCCATCGGCCTGGGCGCGGCCTTCCTGCACCTGGGCGCAAGGCATAACTGGAAGGCGCTGTTCGAGCGTTCGCTGGAGGGCTTCTCGGAAGAGGGCCTGGCCCAGCGGCAGGCGGCGGTGCTCAGCGGGGCGGGGGTGGCGTGATCCGCTCCAAACTCCATTCATCCCGACGAAAGTCGGGACCCATGCCGAGTTTCAAGATTTGCTCGGTGGCTCACAACCGCACGAGCGCACTTCTGAGGGTCAGCTTGGGTCCCGACTTTCGTCGGGATGAATGGAAGTGGATGGAACGGTGATCATGACCCCTCGCACCCTAAAGCGCCTCCACCCCGCCCAGCGCGACGACATCGGCGACCTGACCACCCGCCGGCCGCTACCCGGCCCGGCGATCCCGCAGCTGGATCCGTTCCTGTTCCTCAATCACCACGGCCCGCAGGTCTATCCGCCCGACAATCGCGGCCTGCCGTTCGGGCCGCACCCGCATCGCGGCTTCGAGACCGTGACCTTCATCCTCGAGGGCGAGCTTTCGCACCTGGACAGCGGCGGCCATGAGAGCGTGATCGGCCCCGGCGGGGTGCAGTGGATGACCGCCGGCCGCGGCCTGGTGCACGCCGAGCTGTCGCCGGCCAGCTTCAAACAGGCGGGCGGGCCGCTGGAGATCCTGCAGCTGTGGGTCAACCTGCCGGGTCGGCTGAAGATGACCGATCCGAACTATCTGGGCCTGCAAGCTGACGCGATCCCCAAGGTCGAGGCCGATGGCGCGACGATCGAGGTGATCTCGGGCGCGGTCGACGGCGTGGTCGGGCCGTTTCCGTCGCTGATCGGCATCGAGATGAGCGTCGTGCGCTTGGCGCCGGGCGGGGTCGTGACCCTGCCGGTGGCCGAGGGCAGAGCGGTGTTCCTGTACGTGGTGTCCGGCGAGATTGTCGTCGGCGGCCAGGCGGCCCCGCGCTGGAACCTAGTCGAACTGAACGACGACGGCGACGCGGTGGCGTTCGAGTCCCCGGCCGGGGCGGTGGTCCTGCTGGGCCACGCCCAGCCGATCGGCGAGCCGGTCTTCGCCCACGGTCCGTTCGTGATGAACACCCGCGAGGAGATCATCCAGGCCATCGACGACTACAACGCCGGGAAGTTCGGGGCCGTGGCGGGGTAGGGCTCTGCGTCCTTCGAGGCTCGGCTGGGCCTCGCACCTCAGGATGAGGAATTCAGCAACAACGCTCCTCATCCTGAGGCGCCCGCGAAAGCGGGCCTCGAAGGACGCAAGAGCCTCACGAACCCTCATACGCCGCCAGCAAGCCCTCCAGCCGCCGCTGTTCCGGTTTCAGCACCTTGAAAAATCGCAAGGCGTTCCAGCCGACGCTGGCCCCCAGGGCGACGCCGAACACCAACAGCATCTGGCCCATGTCGCGGTCGGTGGTCTTGCCGACCTGGTTCAACTGGACCACGGCGACCAGCAGAGGGACCAGGAACACCGGCAGGCTCATCCAGAAGATCCGGTAGTTGACCCGCGCCCGGCGGTTGGCGGCCAGCAGGGCCTCCAGCGCCTGGCGCACCGGCGATCCGTCGCCCGGCGTCCGCCGGGCTCGCAGGGCGGCGACCGCCACCGCCCCCAGCATCGCCCAGCACACGCCCAGCATGGCCAGGGCGCCCCACTCGCGGCCAAGATCGGTCTGGCCGATCAGGATCGAGCGCGCGGCGATGGCGGTGAACAGGGCCATGGCCGCGACGGGGATGGCGAACAGCAGGATCTCGCCGCGGCGGCGGGCTTTCAGCGCGTGCATCAGTTGCTCCATCAGATAGGCCTGGGCCTGTTGGTCGGGGGTGTTGGCCTGGGACCGCCAGGCCTGTTCGAGACGCTCAAACTCCATCGGCGCGCTTCTCCACGAGGTCCGAGAGACGGCGGCGGATCCGGCTGAGCCGGGCGCCGACATTGGTTTCGCTGAGACCGTGCACGCGCGCGATCTCGGCGTAGGGCTGGCTGTCCAGCGACAGCAGGATCAGCGAGCGGTCCAGCGGCGGCAGGGTGCGGATGGCGTCGTAGAGCCGGTCCAGCAGGTCGGCCTCCGGCGTGTCGTCCGCCTCTAGGCGCAGGGCCATCTCGGCCTCGATCGCCTCGCGTCGCCGTCGGCGGCGGCTCTCGCCGCGCTTCCAGGTCAGGGCGGTGTTGTGGGCGACGCGGTAGACGAAGGTGGTGTCGGCGCTGTCGCCGCGAAAGCGCGGGCGGGCTCGCCAGACCGCAAGCATCAACTCCTGCATCAGGTCGTGCTGGTCGGCCGGCGCGGCGAAGGCGCGGGCCGTTCGGCGCAGCGCGCCCAGGTGCGGCGCCAGCCACGCCGCGAAAGCCTCGTCCTCCTGTCGTCCAGCGCCCATGGTCCGCCCCGTTTTCGAAAGGTTAGACGCCGGCGATCGTCCCGTCCTTACACCGACCGCGAAGGCGTCGTCCCAGGCTTCCCCAGCGTCGCGCTTGCCAGGCTTCAAACGCTCGTTAGACTTTGCCCATGTCCGACGATCTCACCGACGCCCAGGCCGCGGCCCTGCCCGAGGGCTACAGCCTGCTCAACTGGTCGCGCGGCTTTGGCCGGCAGATCGGGCCGCTGTACGAGCAGCGCGCCGGGCCGGGCGAGGCGACCCTGGGCTTCCGGGTGGAAGAGCACCACACCAACGGCCTGGGCAATTGCCACGGCGGCATGCTGATGAGCTTCGCCGACATGGCCTGGGGGCGGATCATCTCGCTGCGCAAGTCCTACAGCTGGGTCACGGTGCGCCTGAACTGCGATTTCCTGTCTGGGGCCCAGCTTGGCGATTTCGTCGAAGGGGCGGGCGAGCTGCTCATCGAACAGGATCTGGTGTTCACCGTGCGCGGCCGCATCTGGGCCGGCGAGCGGACCCTGATGACCGGCACGGGGGTCTTCAAGGCCCTGGCCCCGCGCGCGCCGCGTCCAGGCGAGATCGCCTATCGGGAAAAGGCTTGAACATGGCCGACGACCGCCCCGCGCCACTCTCGCTGCTCGGCCCATTTCACGGCGAGCGACCGCCGGCCCCGGCCTGGTTCGAGGCGGCGATCGCCGCCGCGCCCGAACGCTCGCGCATACCGGTCGAGGGCGCGGAGATCGAGCTGCTGACCTGGGGCGAGGTCGGCAAGCCGGGCCTGCTGTTCCTGCACGGCAACGGCGCCCACGCCGACTGGTGGAGCTTTATCGCGCCGTTCTTCGCGAAGGACTGGCGGTGCGCGGCGATCTCGTGGTCGGGCATGGGCGGGTCGGACTGGCGGCCAGCCTATTCGGCCCAGCTGTTCGCAGCTGAGGTCTTCGCGGCGGTCGAAGCGGCGCAGCTGGAGGTCGGCGGTGTGAAGCCGATCCTGGTCGGTCACTCGTTCGGCGGCTTTCCCACCCTCTATTGCGGCGTCGAGCATGCCGACCGGCTGCGCGGGATCGTGATGGTCGACAGCAGCATCCAGCCGCCGGAAAAGCGCTGGCGCGGCCCGCCTTCGCGCCCGGACGCCAACCGGGTCTATCCGACCCTGGAGGCGGCGCTGAGCCGTTTCCGCCTGGCCCCGCCGCAGGGCTGTGAGAACCTCTACATCGCCGACCACATCGCCCGAGGATCGCTGAAGGCGGTCGAGGGCGGCTGGACCTGGAAGTTCGACCCGGCCATCTGGCAGCGGTTCTCGATGCCCGACCTGGGCCTGCTGCTGCCGCGCATCGCCTGTCCGGCGGCGATGATGTGGGGCGAGCGCTCGGGCCTGATGCCGGCCGAGACCGTGGACTACATGGTCGGCGAGATGCCTGACAGCGTCCTGCGCGTCATCGTCCCCGACGCCGACCACCACGTGATGGTCGACCAGCCGCTGGCCTTCGTGGCGGGGCTGCGGGGGCTGCTGGCGGGGTGGGCGTAGGTCTCGAAGGGACCCCTGCCTCACCTATCCCATAAAGAGTGCCGTCATTCCGGGCCTTGTGCCCGGAACCCCTCGTCCAGCCGACGGTGAGGCGCCTTGGCGCGTAGGCGCGCCAGCCCTCCGCACCTGCGACGGAGAAAGGAGTTCCGGGCACAAGGCCCGGAATGACGGTTGGGAGGGGAGGACGAGATGACAACCTCGCAAGCGCCCGCTAAGCCCGTCGCATGACCGCCCAGCATCCCGGCCCCGTCCTCGTCTACGCGCCCGACCGGGGCATCGGCGACCTGATGTGGCACCTGCCGACCTTCCGGGCCATCGCCGCGACCACGCCCGAGGGTCAGGTGGTGCTGGTCGCCCGCCCGTCCAGCCGCGCCGCCGAGGTGCTGGCCGTCGAGCCGACGATCGCCAGCGTGATCTATGCCCGCCATTTCACAGGATCGCTGAAGGGCGTGCGGGAGGTGCTCGACTTCTGGCGCATCTGCCGCGAGGCGAAGCCCCGCGCCGTGTGGATCCTGGAGAAGATCGGCCGCCCCGCCCAGGCCGCCTGGCTGGCGGGCGTGCCCGAGCGGCGGGGCTTTGGCCTGGGGCACAAGAGCCAGGAGCGGTGGCTGCAAGGCCCGTTCCTGCCCAAGGCCATGCGGCCCGAGCATCGCCTGACCAAGCTGGCGGCCTTCGAGGCGCTGCATGGCCTGAAGGTCGACAGCCGCGAGCCGGGCCTGTTGCTCGATCCCAACGCCGTGGCCGCCGTCGAGGCGCGGTTCGGGGAGCGCCCGGGTCCTTGGCTGGTGCTGGGCGTCGGGGCCAGCGAGCCGGCCCGCACCTGGCCGGCTGAGCGCTTCGCCGCCGTCTCCCAGGCCCTGGCCGACCTGTTCCCGACCGTGTTCTGGCTGGGCGGCCCGAACGACGCCGCGAGCGTCGGGCCGACGCTCGACGCCCAGCCCGTGGCCGGCCGCGACGTGCTGGCCTGCGACCTGCCGCTGGACCAGGCCGCAGCCCTGATCGCCCTGTCGGCCGGGTTCCTGGGCAATGACTCCGGACCGCTGAACGTCGCGGCCTCGGTCGGCCGCCCGGCCATCGGCCTGATGGGCACCAGCCCGGTGCCGGCCTATTCGCGCTGGCTCAGCCGCCTCGACGGCGGAGAAGGCCGGATCGCCGATATTTCGGTCGACCAGGCGGTCTCCGCTGTTCGAACGCGGTTCACCCAGGAGGGTTGGGCCAACCGCGACATCCGGGCGGCTTGAGCCGGCGGCCCGCACGTTGTAAGCGGCGGGGCGTTTTTTAATTCCACCCAGGAAACTGACATGGCCGGCGACTACCAACGCGGTGAAATGGACATCCACGAACAGTCCGCGACCTTCGAAGCCTTTGGCAAGATGACCAAGTGGGGCTCGCTGGCCGTCGCCGTGCTGCTGCTGACCATCACCCTGTGGTTCTGCACCTCGGCCGGCTTCATCGGCGGAGTGATCCCGGGAATCGTACTTGCGATCCTTGGCGTCGTGTTCCTGCGCGAAAAGCCCGCCTCGGCCCACTGACACCGGTAGACATCGGTATTTTTTTGCCCCTAACGCGAGCGTAAGGCTCGACATCGGGCAAGAACATCCCCTAGAGAGACGCGCAAGCTCGTCTGAGCAAACAGCGTCCTTGGGAGGGGTATGCCGATGGCCGTTATCGCCGTCACGAAAGAGACCCGCGGTGGTGAAACCCGGGTCGCGGCCACGCCCGAGACCGTCAAGAAGCTGGCCGCGGCCGGCTTCTCGGTTGTGGTCGAGGCCGGGGCGGGGACTGCGGCCTCCTACCCCGACGCCGACTACGAGGCGGCCGGCGCCAAGCTGGCCAAGACGGCCAAGGACGCCATCAAGGACGCCGACGTCCTGTTCAAGGTCCGCGCGCCGGAAGCCGCCGAGATCGCCGCCCTGAAGACCGGCGCTATCGTCGCGGCCGCGCTGAACCCGCACCAGGATAAGGACACGCTGAACGCCCTGGCCAAGGCCGGCGCCAGCGCCCTGGCCATGGAGTTCATCCCGCGCATCACCCGGGCCCAGGTGATGGACATGCTGTCCTCCCAGGCCAACCTCGCCGGCTATCGCGCCGTGATCGAGGCGGCCGAGGCCTATGGCAAGGCCCTGCCGATGATGATGACCGCCGCCGGCACTGTCGCCGCGGCCAAGGTGTTCATCATGGGCGTGGGCGTGGCCGGCCTGCAGGCCATCGCCACCGCCCGCCGCCTGGGCGCGGTGGTCACCGCCACCGACGTGCGTCCCGCCACCAAGGAACAGGTCGAGTCGCTGGGCGCCAAGTTCCTGGCTGTCGAGGACGAGGAGTTCAAGAACGCCCAAACCGCTGGCGGCTACGCCAAGGAAATGTCGAAGGAGTACCAGGCCAAGCAGGCCGAGCTGGTCTCCGCGCACATCGCCAAGCAGGACATCGTCATCACCACGGCCCTGATCCCGGGCCGCCCGGCCCCCAAGCTGGTCTCGGCCGAGCAGGTCGCCTCGATGAAGCCGGGTTCCGTGCTGGTCGACCTGGCCATCGAAGCCGGCGGCAACGTGGTCGGCGGCAAGCTGGGCGAGACGGCGGTCACGGCCAACGGCGTCAAGATCCTGGGCATCCCCAACCTGCCCGGCCGCATCGCCACCGACGCCAGCGCGCTCTATGCCCGCAACCTGTTCGCCCTATCGGGCCTGTTCCTGAACAAGGAGGGCGCCTTCGCCCCCGACTTCGAGGACGAGATCCTCAAGGCGGCCCTGGTCACCCAGGGCGGGGCGGTGGTGCATCCGAGCCTGCAGGGCTGATGGCCGTGGGGCCGAACCTCGTCCTTCGAGGCTCGCTTCGCTCGCACCTCAGGATGAGGTTCTACCGCGAAGACCGAGCCATCCAACTTCCTCATCCTGAGGCGCCTTCGCGCAGCGAAGGCCTCGAAGGACGCACTGAGCCAGGAGCCTGAATATGGAAGCCGTCGACCCCACCGTGTTCCGCCTGGCGATCTTCGTGCTCGCCATCTTCGTGGGCTATTACGTGGTGTGGAGCGTGACGCCGGCTCTGCATACGCCGCTGATGGCCGTGACCAACGCCATCTCGTCGGTGATCATCGTCGGCGCGCTGCTGGCGGCCGCCGCGCATGGGGCCCACAGCGACCTGTCGGGCGGCACGGTCGCCGCCTCGACCTGGATCTCCAAGGGAGCCGGCGCCATCGCCGCCGCCTTCGCCGCGGTCAACATCTTCGGCGGCTTCCTGGTCACCAACCGGATGCTGGCCATGTACAAGAAGAAAGAGAAGAAGTGAGCCGACACAGCGCCCTTTCAGCCCTCGGGCTGCTGGTTGCGCTGTTCGTGACGGGTTCGGGCGCGGAGGCGGCCGAGCCGTCCGCGAGCGGCCGACCCCTGCTGCTTTTCCCGATCATCGTCGAGCCGCCGACGACGACCTCGACGACCGCTGTCGCCAGTGGCGGAGACCTATTCAGCCAGGCTTTCCGATCCGAAGCGGCGGTTCGTCTGACGTCCGCCTATCAGTTGCCGGACGCCACCGGGCGCACAATCGCCTTTCCGGATGGCGCGGTGTTCGCTAAGGCCGTGATCGCCGAGAGCGACGTGTTCTGCGCGCCGGGTTCCAACGGCGCCATTGGCATCTTCCTGAAGGGGGATGTCGGCGTCTGCTTCCGCGACACCGATCATGACGGAGTGTTCGACGGGCAAGCGTTGGTCGACTCCGCGTCGCGGGCCCGCACCGCCTACGAACTGAAGCCTAACGCCTGGCGCTGGGCCCCCGCCAAGGTGCCCTACAGCCCGATCCGCCCCGAGGACATCCCCGCCGGGCGGATCGCTATCGACTACTTTTACGTCGATCCGCCCCTGGCCCGGCCCCAGGCATCCGTCGCGCTGCGCATCTGTGCGCCAGACGCCATGACCGCCCCAACCAAGGAATGGACATGGGGCCAGTGCGGAACGCTGATGGTGGGCTTCAAGATCACCGCTTACAGGGAGCGGACGGCGATCGACCTGAAAGCCTTGGGGCCTCAAGTCCTGACCTTAGGGCCAATGGCGACCACGGTGCGGGTGGACGCCACGGGTCTGGCCTCTGCGGAGACCAGCCAGCCGTTTCCGGCCGGACGTAAGCTGATGATGCTGGCGGCCACCTACGGCCGTCCCAACGACCCGGCTCTCCAGACTTCGATCTTCGCGCTGTTGCCCGCCGATGCTCCCCCGGGCGAGGTCCGTCCATGAGCTGGTCGTTTTCAGGGAGCGGGTGCTGATGTTCGGTGGCAAGCGCATCGTCAAACAGGCTCAGGTCGCCAACCGCATCGCGCTGGAGTGCTGGTGGGACGAGCTGCGCGCCTCGCCCCGGGCCCGCGAGCCCGGGCGGTTGATCGCCCATGGCCGCAAGACCTACAGCCAGAACGACGAGGACGGCATCGTTCTCGAGATCTTCAACCGCATCGGCGAGGGCGACCGGCGGTTCATCGAGTTCGGCGTCCAGGCGGGGGTGGAGTGCAACACGGCTCTCTTGCTGATGGCCGGTTGGAGCGGCCTGTGGCTGGATGGTTCGGACAAGTATGTCGAAGCGGCCAAGGGCCATCACGCCGTGGCCGTGGGGCAGGGCCGGCTGACCGTCCGGAAGGCCTTCGTCACCGCCGAGAACATCGACGGCCTGCTCGGTCCTTGGGTCGGCGGCACGGCCGACAAGCCGGCCAGCGTCGACCTGCTGTCGATCGACATTGACGGCAACGACTATTGGATCTGGCAGGCGATCACCGCCGTTCGCCCGCGCGTCGTGATCGTCGAATACAACGCCGCCTATCCGCCGCCCGTCGCCTTCGTCGCCGAGTACAAGGCCGACCGGGTCTGGGACGGCGGCAACTATCACAGCGCCAGCCTCAGCAGCCTGGAGGCCCTGGGCCGGGCCAAGGGCTACGCCCTGGTCGGCTGCAATCTGTCCGGCGCCAACGCCTTCTTCGTGCGCGAGGAAGAGTTGACCGGCCCTGACGGACAACCTCGCTTCGCCGCGCCCTATACGGCGGCCAACCACTACGAACCGCCGCGCTACGACCTCTCCGGCCTGCCTTCGGGCCATCCGCCCCGGTTCGGCGTCAACGCCGCACCGGAACTGGCTTCGAGAGGCAAGGCATGAACGGTGCGCTCGACTCCGACATCCTGATGACCGTGCTGCCGCTGATCCTGGCCGCTTTGCTGGTGGGTTTTGGCCTGGCCGGAACCGTCACGCCGCCTCCGGTCAAGGCCTGGATGCGCCGCTGGATCTTCCGCCCGTTCGCGGTTCTCGTCTGGATCGGATGGGTGGCCTACGTGCTTGTCCTGCTGGCGCTGCAGCCCGCGCGACCGATGAACTGGGTCTTTCTCGCCTTGGCCGGCCTCTTCAGCTGGCAAATCGTCAAGGGTCGCAAAGCGGCCGCCAAGTCTCACCCGGAAATGGGGACTTCCGAATGAACGCCAATCTCGCCGCCATCCTCTACATCGTGTCGGGGGTGCTCTTCATCCTGGCGCTGCGCGGGCTGTCCAGCCCGGTGACCAGCCAGGCGGGCAACCGCAACGGCATGATCGGCATGGGCATCGCCGTGCTGACCACCCTGGCCACCCTGTGGAAGCAGGGCGCGCTGGATCCCGTGACGATCGGCCTGATCCTGGGCGGCATCGCGGTTGGCGGCACGGTGGGGGCGGTGATCGCCCGCAAGGTGGCCATGACCTCGATGCCGCAGTTGGTGGCGGCGTTCCACAGCCTGGTCGGCATGGCCGCCTGCCTGGTGGCCGTGGCGGCGATCTACACCCCGGCGGCCTACGGCATCGTCGGCGAGAACGGCCACGTGCACCTCAACAGCCTGATCGAGCTGTCGCTGGGCCTGGCCATCGGCGCCATCACCTTCACCGGCTCGGTCATCGCCTTCGCCAAGCTGAACGGCAACATGGGCGGCGCGCCGATCCTGCTGCCGGCCCGCCACCTGCTGAACATCGTCATCGCCCTGGCCATCGTCGCCATGGTGGTGGTGCTGGTGATCTCGGGCGGCTCGGCGATCTGGGCGTTCTGGGCGATCTTCGCCCTGAGCCTGCTGATCGGCGTCACCCTGATCATCCCGATCGGCGGGGCCGACATGCCCGTCGTGGTCTCGATGCTGAACAGCTATTCGGGCTGGGCCGCGGCCGCCCTGGGCTTCACGCTGGAGAACACCACCCTGATCATCACCGGCGCCCTGGTTGGCAGCTCGGGCGCGATCCTGTCCTACATCATGTGCAAGGGCATGAACCGCAGCTTCATCTCGGTGATCCTGGGCGGCTTCGGCGCCGACGCCGCGGCCGCGGCGGGCCCCGGCGGCAAGGTCGAGACGCGCCCGGTCAAGCAGGGCTCGGCCGACGACGCGGCCTTCATCATGAAGAACGCCAGCAAGGTGATCATCGTCCCCGGCTACGGCATGGCCGTCTCCCAGGCCCAGCACATCCTGCGCGAAATGTGCGACAAGCTGAAGGAGGAGGGCGTGGAGGTGAAGTACGCCATCCACCCCGTCGCCGGCCGCATGCCCGGCCACATGAACGTGCTGCTGGCCGAGGCCAACGTCCCGTATGACGAGGTGTTCGAGCTGGAGGACATCAACAGCGAGTTCTCGACCGCCGACGTGGCCTTCGTGATCGGCGCCAACGACGTCACCAACCCGGCGGCCAAGACCGATCCGCAGAGCCCGATCTTCGGCATGCCGATCCTGGACGTCGAGAAGGCCCGCACCGTGCTGTTCATCAAGCGCGGCATGTCCAGCGGCTATGCGGGCGTGGAGAACGAGCTGTTCTTCCGCGACAACACCATGATGTTGTTCGGCGACGCCAAGAAGATGGTCGAGGGGATCGTCAAGGGGCTGTGAGGCGGCGAGGGACGGGTTCGTCGCTGTCCCAAGGCGATCCAAACTAGCTCCGCCATTCCGGGCCTTGTGCCCGGAACCCCTCTATCCGTCCCAGGTGTGGAGGGCGCGCGCCAAGGCGCCTCAGGTACGCGGCGGGGTGTTTTCGAAAAGAAGAAGCTCCGGACGGGACCCCGTCCGGAGCTTTGCTTTTTGACGGGTCGCAGAGGTCGTGCGGGTCTCAGCGGCTGGCGAGCGCGACGGTGTTGGCGCGCGACGCGATCCGCAGGCTTTGCCGCTGATCCTTGGACAGTTGCGACATGGCTTGCTGGCGGACGGCGCGCTTGCAGCCGGCCATGGTGAACGCGCCATTCGGATTGCCGCGCGCCATGTCGTGGCAGACGTCTTCGGCGGTCGCGTTGACGCGGGCGGCGAACTTGGCGGCGTCGGCGGGGGTCGCCAGATTCAGGCCGACGAACGAGATGCGGGCGGTCGATGCGGCGGGGGCCTGGGTCAGGCCTTGGGTCGGAACGGCGGTCAGGGCCAGGGCGGAGGCGATAGTCAAGCTGATGATGAACTCGCGCATTGGAGTTGTCCCTCGATTTGGTGCTTGTTTCTCCCGGCGCCAAAGGGTGTACTCTCGTATTATTGTAAATACTCATCACATTTCATTCATGACAAGGAATTTAGGAAAGATAATATTGAGTATTATAGATGATATGGGAGATTTTGCGTATCGTCCAGCTATGGTTATGCTTCGTCAATAGTTAAGGTTCGCCGTCTCTAAGGTGGCGCTTGGTGCTGAAAAAGCCCCCGAATGTTACCATCCGGGGGCTTTTGCTTTTGGCGCGTCATGCGGTCGCTCAGCGGACGGCGACGGTCACCGGGGCGGCGCGGCTGGCCATGTGCAGGCTTTGGCGCTGGCTCCTGGACAGTTGCGAGGCGGCCTGGCTGCGGACCGCGACCTTGCAGCCGGCCATCGTGAAATCGCCACCCGGGTTGGTGCGGGCCTTAGCCCCGCAGACGCGTTCGCCGGCGGTGTCAACGCGAGCCAGGAATTCGGCGGCGTGGGCGGGGTTGGAGAGGTTCAGGCCGACCAGGGAAACCGTGGCGGTCGGCTCGGCGGCGTGGGCGGCCTGCAGCAGGCCCAGGGCGGGCACGGCGGCGAGGGTGACGGTGGCCACGGCGGCCAGGCTGGTCATGAACTTGCGCATTGGAGTGTTCCTTTGTCCCGGCGCGTCCCTGCGCCCCATGTCCAAAGATATACTCTCAACTTCTCGCGAATACTCGTTACGTGTCCTTCATGACGTGTAATTAAAGAAGTGTACGCGAAGTAATGTTCTGAACATCCCGTAATGTTTCGCCGAACGTCTGTCGGCTGATTCAGGGTCATGCTTGACGAATGGTTAAGGTGCGCCGCCTTTTCGCCGCATGGGCGCGTCATAGAGCCCGCCTTCATCATCCCGAAAGGTCGCCTGTGGGATGGAAGCGCGCTTTGGCGCGGTCCCTTGGGTCGACCGACCGTCTGTGAGGATCGCTCTTGGCGTCACGAGTCCTGGCCGCAACCGCCTCTCCCTACTCCCTGGCCGCCTTCGCCGCGGCAGGTGGGGCCATCGTGGTCTGGGGCATGGTCAACGCCGTCACGGCCATCGGCGCGATGAACGCCGACCTGGACAAGCCCGCCCCGGCTCCCGCGGTCGCGCCCGTTACGGCGCCCGAGCCGCCGCCGCCCCCGCCGCCCGCCTTCGTGTTTGACGCCCCGCTGCCGGGCCGGGTGATCAACTCGCCGTTCGGCCTGCGCCAGATGCCGTGGGAAGAGAACGGCCGCCTGCACGAGGGCGTCGACATCGCCGCCCCGGCCGGCGCGCCCGTGCATGTCGTCACCGACGGCATCGTCACCAGGAGCGGCGTCAGCGGCTCCTACGGCCGTTTCGTCGAGGTGGCGCACAAGGACGGCTTCCGCACCCTCTACGCCCATCTGGGCCGAGACGCGGGCCTCAAGCGCGGGACCTATGTCAAGCGCGGGACCACCGTAGCCTATGTCGGCAACAGCGGCCGCTCGACCGGCTCGCACCTGCACTTCGAGCTGCGCAACAAGGCCGGCAAGCCGCTGAACCCGGCGCTGTTCATGGGCAAGACCTTCGCCGAGAAGGACGACCTGCCGCTGAAGGCCGCCGCCAAGGTGGGCCGCAAGGTGCGCCTGGCCCAGGTGTCGCGGTGGCCGGAAGGCGTGAAGGCCCAGATGGCCGGCAAGATGGCGGCCGACGACGAGGGCGTGGTCACCCGCGTCAAGGGCGGCCGCGTTCGTATGCGGATCAACGTCGTCGACGGCTAGGTCCAAGGCAGGTCAGACGCTGCACCGGTTTTCCACGCCGCCGTCACTCGACGGACATGGTCGCTTGTCTAGAGTGCTTGCATGCTCAAGTTCGTCGGACGCGCCCTTGCCGGATTCGCTCTTCTCCTTCTTTCCTTCATCGCGGCGGGCGGCCTGATGTCGGCGGCCAGCCACCCCGTCCCGCGGGGCCGGATGGTCGACATCGGCGAGGGGCGGCAACTGCGGCTGGTCTGCGAAGGGCCCTCCCAAGGCGAGCGGCCGCTGGTCTGGCTGGAGGCCGGCGCCTTCGGCTTCGCCGCCGACTGGGGCGCCACTCAGGACGCCCTGAGCGCCGCCGGCTGGCGATCCTGCGCCTATGACCGGGCCGGCATGGGCTTCTCGCCACCGGGACCTGCGCCGCGCGACGGCCTGGCCATCGTCTCGGACTTCGAGAAGCTGGTCGCCGCCTCGGGCGAAAAGGGACCGTTCATCCTGGTCGGCCACTCGATGGCCGGCCTGCGCCTGCGCGAATACGCCGGCCGCAATCCAAGGCAGGTGGCAGGCTTGGTGCTGGTCGACGCCGCGACGGCCGACGCCTCGGAGACCGAAGCGTTCAAGCCGTTCATCAAGGCCTTCACGGCGGCGTCCCGCTGGGCGGCGCGGGGGGCGTCGCTGGGGCTGTTCAAGCCGCTGGCCCATACCGGCCTGGGCGACAAGATCGGCCTGCCGCCCGCCGCCCAGGCCGAGAAGCGCTGGGCCTTCGCCAACGGCCGCCACAACCGCACCGCCGCCGCCGAAGTGGCCCTATGGCCCCAATCGGCCCAGCAGGCGGTCGCCGAGCCGGCCTATGATCCGGCCTGGCCGGTGGCGGTGGTCACGGCCGGACCGGTCAAGGGGCGCGAGCGGCGCAAGGCCATGCAGTCCGCGCCGGCCGAGCGGTCGAAGCGCGGCTATGTGGATCACGTGGAGGCCGCCAGCCACACGCGGCTGCTGGGCGAGTCGTTCGCGGGCCATATCGTCAAGGCGGTGGAGTTCGTGGGAGGGACAGGGAAGGGCGGCTAGCGCTTGCCCCCTACGGGTCGCTTCGCGACCGTTTTCCCCCACAGGGGGAAGAACCCGAGTCGCAAGGCTCCGCCCCCTGTGGGGGCGGACAGACCGCGAAGCGGTCAGGTGTGGGGGCAAGTGAGCGTGCGGCCCACTCAACACCCAAAACAAAGCCCGCGTGGATCGCTCCACGCGGGCTTATGTGTCCAGAAACCTGGAAGCGTCGCTTAACGCGCGCCGGCCGGCTTCTTCGGCATCGGCAGCAGGCCTTCGCGCTGGGCGCGCTTGCGGGCCAGCTTGCGGGCGCGGCGGACGGCTTCGGCCTTTTGGCGCGCGCGCTTTTCCGACGGCTTTTCGTAATGCACGTGCCGCTTCATTTCGCGGAACGAGCCTTCGCGTTGCATCTTCTTCTTCAGGGCCTTGAGCGCCTGATCGACGTTGTTGTCGCGGACGAAAATCTGGACCAGGGGTCTCTCTCCATTCGACGGCCCGACCATCTTCCCGAGTCCCTCTCAGGGGCCGGGCGGGCGAACAAAACCTGATAAGCCCGGAAAGGGATCTCCCGGGCGACGAGGGGCGGCTGATAGCAGAGGCGGGGCGCTCTGTCCATCGCGACGCGGCCTAAACTCCCGTATAGACTCGGATTCATGACGCAGACAGCCGACACCTCCAAGGATGGACCCGGGGATTGGGCCGACCAGGCCGAGCAGCGGGTGCTGGACGCGGCCTTGCGCCTGGCTTCGCGCCTGGGCTGGAACGCCGGTCTGGTCCGGGCCGCGGCCGAGGCCGCCGGTCTCAAGGCCGGCGAGGCGCAACTGCTGCTGCCGCAAGGCCCCCGCGACCTGGCCGCCCTGCTGTCGCGCCGCCACGACAAGGCGGCCCTGGCCGCGCTGAAGGCGCTGGATCCGCCGCCAGCCAAGATCCGCGACAAGATCCGCGCCGGCGTCGTCGCGCGGCTCGACGCGGCCCAGCAAGACGCCGAGGCCCTGCGCAGGCTGGCGGCCTTCCTGGCCTTTCCGACCCACCTGCCACTGGCCCTGACCCTGGTCTGGGAAAGCGCCGACGTCCTGTGGCGCTGGGCCGGCGACACGGCGACTGACGAGAATCACTATTCCAAGCGCGCGATCCTGTCGGGGATCCTGGTCTCGACCCTGGCGGTCGACATGGCGTCCGGCCGCGAGTCGGCGCTCAAGCACCTGGACGGCCGCATCGACAACGTCATGGCCTTCGAAAAGTGGAAAGCCGGGATCAAGCCGATGAACATGGCCGCCGAGGTGGCCGGGGCCCTGGCGCGGATGCGGTACGGGCGAGGCTGACCCCCTCCGGCCCTCCGGGCCACCTCCCCCAGAGGGCAGGATCTCCAGTGCGCAGTCGCTCCCCAGAGCTGTCGCGAAGCGACTGAGGGCTCTTACGCCCCCAGCGCCCGGTCCACCGCCGCCATCGCATGCAGGGTCGTGGTGTCGAACACCGGCACGGGGCTGTCGGCCTGGCCGATCAGCAGCATGATCTCGGTGCACCCGAGGATGATCCCCTGCGCGCCGCGATCGACCAGCCGCTGGATCACGTCGCGGTAGACCTCGCGCGAGGCGTCCAGCACCTGGCCGGCCACCAGCTCGCGATAGATGACGCCGTGCACGGCCACGCGGTCTTCCGCGTCGGGAATCAGCACCTCCAGGCCGAACCGCGCCTCCAGCCGGCCGCGGTAGAAGTCCTGCTCCATGGTGAAGGCCGTGCCCAGCAGGCCGATCTTCGTCAGGCCGGCCGCCTGGATCGCCGCCGCCGTGGGATCGGCGATGTGCAGCAGGGGAATGTCCACCGCCGCCTCGATAGCCCCGGCGCAACGGTGCATGGTGTTGGTGCACAGGACCAGGGCGTCGGCGCCGCCTTTCTCGAGCACACGGGCGGCCTCGGCCATCTCGCCGGCCAGGGCGTCCCAGTCGCCGGCGTGCTGCAGGGCCTCGATCCGGGCGAAGTCGAACGACCACATCAGCGTGCGGGCCGACGCCACCCCGCCCAGGCGGTCGCGGACACCCTCGTTGATCAGGCGGTAGTACTGGGCCGAGCTCTCCCAGCTCATGCCGCCGATCAGGCCTATGCACGCTTGTTCGGCCACGCCTGTCTCCGCCAAGACCGTCACACCGACGGCGCGTCTTTCCGCTAGGCTTTGGACGCCAAGCTCACAAGACAAAAGCGGCGAGGCCGCCATGAACACCGTGATCCACAATCCCACCGACGGGATCTAGTCCTTGGCCGGCAGGAAAGGTCGCATCGCTTCCGCGCCGTCGGGAACCGCTATGCCGATCGTCTCGGCTGGTGTCTGGGTGCAGGGGGGCTGCCCTGGCGATCGGGCGGCGGCAAGGTCTGGCTCTTCCTCCAGGAGCGCATATTGGATAGCTTGACCTTGAAAGGCCGAGCTTCCGCCCTTGGCCGTTCGGAGTCCGGATCAGGCGGCGCTTGGGTCTAAGTCGATTTCCCGCACGCTCCAGAACAGACGACGCTGGATCGAGTGCGCCGTCGGCATGGCGATGCTCGGCGCCGCCGCGGTGGCTCTCGGGCTGCTGACGAAGTTCGCCGCCTTCGCGGCGTCGGGCCTGCTGACGATCGCCTTGGCGACGGTCGCGATCCTCCTTCACCGCCGTCTCGGGGATCAGCCCCTGCGAAGCCATGCGGCGCGCTCAAGCCGGGCGCGCGCGGAACTGGCCTCCTGGAGCGCGGCCCTGCCTTTGTCCGCGATCCTCATGGTCCTGACTTTCCTCCCCGATCCCCCGCCGACCGTGGTGTCGGGCAAACCGATCGAGGTCCGGTCATTGTCCAGGCTCGTCATCATGCCCGATGGGCGAGCCTTCCAGTTCTGGTGCGGGTCGCGGCAGCATCCGCGGAACAACTGTCCGGCCCTGGCCAAGTGGCGAGCGCTGCCCCGCTGGCCGGAGCCCGAGCATGTCGAGATGGAAGCCTTCGGCAGCGAGATCCGGGACTTGCGGATGGACGGCGAGGTCATCGTCGACAAAGCCGTCGACAATAACGGCAGAGGCATGAGGGTGGCGATGGCGCTCGCAGGCGTCGCGCTGGCCGTCGTCGCGATCCGGGCGATCTGGCGACGGGTCCGAGATCTGGTCAAGCTAAGGCCCGCCGCAGGGCCTCGCCGCGCCTAGTCCTTCAACCCCCGCAACCTGTTCACATGCCCCATCTTCCGCCCCGGCCGGGCCTCGCCCTTGCCGTAGAGGTGGATGCGGGTCTCGGGTTCGGCCGCCAGCTTGGCCCAGGCGTCGACCTCGAGGCCCAGCAGGTTGGTCATCTCGACATGGGCGCGGGGGGCGGTGGGGCCCAGGGGCCAGCCGGCGACGGCGCGGATGTGCTGCTCGAACTGGTCGACCTCGCAGCCGTCCTGGGTCCAGTGGCCGGTGTTGTGCACTCGCGGGGCGAACTCGTTGACCAGCAGCTTGCCGCCGGCCAGCTCGAACAGCTCGACCCCGATCACGCCGACATATTCCAGGGCGGTCAGGATCCGGGCGGCGATGGCCTCGGCCTGGTCGCGGGTGGCGCTCGAGACCTTGGCCGGCGCGCTGGTGCGGCGCAGGACGCCGCCCTCGTGGTGGTTGTCCGACAGCGGATAGCAGGCGATCTCGCCGTCGCGGCCGCGGGCGGCGATCACCGACAGCTCGCGCACGAAGTCGGCCGGGGCCTCGAGGATGGCCGGCCGCTGGCCGATCCTGTCGAAGCTGGCCGGGGCGTCGGCGGGGCGCTGCACCCAGGCCTGGCCCTTGCCGTCATAGCCCTCGCGGCGGGTCTTCAGCAGCGACGGGGCGCCGATCCTGGCCACGGCGGCGGCCAGGTCGTCGGCCGTCTCGACGGCGGCGAAGGCGACGGTGGGCACGCCGATCTCGGCCAGGAAGGTTTTTTCCACCACCCGGTCCTGCGCCGCGGCCAGGGCCTTGGCGCCGGGGGCGACCAGCACGCCCTGGGCGGTCAGCTCGGCGACCGTGGCGGCCGGCACGTTCTCGAACTCGTAGGTGACGACGTGGCAGGCCTCGGCCAGGCGCTTGAGCGACCAGCGGTCGTCATAGGCGCCGACGATCTGGCGGGCGACCACGCGGCCGGCCGGGCTGTTCTCCTCGGGATCGAGGATCACCACGTCGAAGCCCAGGCGGGCGGCGGCCAGGGCCAGCATGCGGCCCAGCTGTCCCCCGCCGAGGATGCCGATCGTGGAACCAGGGGGCAGGGGAAAGGTGCTCATCAGTCTTCGACGCTTTCGACGACGCTGTCGGTCTGTTCGGTGCGGAAGGCGGCCAGGCGTCCGGCCAGGGCCGCATCCGAAACAGCCAGGATCTGGGCGGCCAGCAGGCCGGCGTTCTTGGCCCCCGCCTCGCCGATCGCCAGGGTGGCGACCGGAACGCCGCCCGGCATCTGGACGATGGACAGCAGCGAATCCAGGCCGTTCAGGGCCTTGGACTGCACCGGAACGCCCAGCACCGGCAGGATGGTCATCGAGGCGACCATGCCCGGCAGGTGCGCCGCGCCGCCCGCGCCGGCGATGATCACCTTGTAGCCGACCGCCTGGGCGGTGGTGGAGAACTCGACCAGGCGCTGGGGCGTGCGATGGGCGGAAACCACCTTGGCCTCATAGGCCACCCCCAGGGCGTCCAGCGCCTCGGCCGCCTTCTTCATCGTCGGCCAGTCCGAGCGGCTGCCCATGACGATCGCCACGGGGGGGACAGGTGGCGTGGCGGTGGGCATCGGCGACGATTTCCCTAGAGGCGGCGGTGGAGCGCCCCTCAAAGGTTTTGGCGCGCTCCGTGACCTGACGGCCGTGAATCGCGGGCCTTATAGCCCCTGGCGTCAAAGCGCCAAAGCCCGTTCTCACCGAATGAACCTCGGGAAAAGCCCAGGCGATCCGAAGGGATAGGGCGACGCCGCGACGCTGCGACACAGGCGTGTCACCATTGTCATGGTTAATGAAAGAACGCAGAAATGCTGGAGCTTCACTGCAAGTGATTCCCCCTGTGGTTCCCGACGTCGCATGAAGATCACCAGCGCCCGCACCGAATCCTTCTCGGCCATCCGTCGCCGGGCCCTGACCGAGGCCGCCGGGCCGGCGGTGGCGCGGGCGGTGGTGGCGGCCGATACGGCCGGGTTCCTGGGGCTGTCGGAGGCCGACCTGACCCCGCAGGTGCAGGCGGCGCTCAAGACCCTGATGGTCGAGATCGACGACCTGCGCAACGAGGTCGCCCGGCTGAAGTTCAAGCTGGGCGAGGCCCAGGGGCTGGCCGACCTGGACGTCCTGGCGCCGGTGCTGAACCGCCGGGCCTTCCTGCGCGAAATCAAGCGGGTCGCCGCCTTCGCCCAGCGCTACGGCTCGCCCGCCAGCCTGGTGTTCTTCGACCTGGACGGCTTCAAGGCCGTCAACGACCGCTTCGGCCACGCAGCCGGCGACCAGGCCCTCAAGGCCGTGGCCGAGCGCCTGCAGGCCCATGTCCGCGAAACCGACGTGGTGGGCCGGATCGGCGGCGACGAGTTCGCCGTGCTGCTGGTCCAGGCCGACCAGCAGACCGCCGCCGCCAAGGCCGAGACCCTGGCCGCCGCCGTGCGAGGCAGGCCGGTGCAGGTGGGCGAGTGGTCCGTGCCGCTGCGCATCTCGTGGGGCGCGCGCGAGATCGAGCCGGGCGCCGACCCCGAAGTCGCCCTGGCCGAGGCCGACGCGGCGATGTTCCTGAAGAAGCGGGTCCGCAGGGAAGCGTGAGGGCGCATCGGCGTTCAGACGCCTCGCGTGGTCTCGCCCTTCGGCGGGCTCAGGATAAGACCAATTTCCCGGACAGTCGAAAACCTCATCCTGAGCTTGTCGAAGGACGAGGTTTTCGGCGGGGCGGGAGCGCGCTATCTCCCTCGCAAAAGAGGAGCCCGCCCATGTCCAAGTCGCACCGCTACGCCACGACCCTGACCTGGACGGGAAACGCCGGCGAGGGCACGGCCAGCTACCGGTCCTACGAGCGGGCCTACGAGGTCGCCGCCGAGGGCAAGCCGGCGCTTCTCGGCTCGTCCGATCCCAGCTTCCGGGGGGATCCGGCGCGCTGGAACCCCGAGGAGCTGCTGCTGGCCTCGATCAGTTCGTGCCACCAGCTGTGGTACCTGCACCTGTGCGCCGTGAACGGCGTGGTGGTCACCGCCTATCGCGACGAAGCCACGGCGGTGATGGTCGAGGACGAGACCGGCGGCGGCCGCTTCGAGGGCGCGACCTTGCGCCCCCACGTGACGATCGCGGCGGGCTCGGACCCGGCCAAGGCCCTGGCCCTGCATCACGAGGCCAACGCCAAGTGCTTCGTGGCCAATTCGCTGAACTTCCCGGTGGCGCACGAGGCGAGCGTCGAGGTGGCGCTCTAGGTTTTGTCTTCGCATCGCTTCTGCGGAAAACCGGACCCACCTTTCCGCGCGATGCTCTACGCCGCCGCCGCCTCGGACCTGGCGGCCAGCAACGTCTCCACCAGGTCGTCGACCCGCGCTTCGGCCGCGACGATCGAGGCGGCCAGGCGGGCGTCGGCGAACTCGTCGTACTCGATGGCGACCTCGTGGACGTCGGTGACGCCCAGATAGCCGAACGGGGTGCGCAGGGCGGGCTCCAGATGGTTGGCGTGGGCCAGCCGCCCGCCGGGGGCGTAGCCGTGGTCGCCGCGCGAGGACAGGATCACCAGCGTCTTGCCCGCCGTGTCCAGCATCGGCCAGTAGGGCTCGCCCGCCCGCGCCCGGTCGAAGCCGAAGGTGCGGCCGACCCGGACGATGTTGTCGAGCCAAGCCTTCAGCTGGGCGGGCGGACCGAAATTGTACATCGGCGCGCCCAGCACGATCACGTCGGCGGCCAGCACTTCGTCGACCAGGCGGTCGCTTTCGGCCAGGGCCGTGGCCATCCAGGCTTCGCGGCGCTCGGGCGGGGTGAAGGCGGCGTGGATCCAGTCACCGGTCACCGGCGAGGGCGGGGCGGCGCCGACGTCGCGATAGATCACCGGATCGGCGGGATGCGCGGCCCGCCAGCGGTCGACGAAGCGCGCGGTCAGGCGACGGCTGTGCGAGCCGCGGGCGTCGCGGCCGGACAGTCCGGCGCGGGCGCTGGAGTCGATGTGGAGCAGGGTGGTCATGCGAGATCTCCGAGGCTTTGGATGAACTGATCTCATCCGGTCGGCGTCTAGACGTGAATCGCGCTCTTGACGTGCCGTCACAAACGCGAAATCCACAGGCGACAGATGAGGTGAGATCATTCATGCGCCGCCTGCCGCCGCTCTCGGCCCTGCGCGCCTTCGAGGCCGCCGCGCGCCGGCTCAGTTTTCGCCTGGCGGCCGAGGAGCTCGCGGTCACGCCCACGGCGGTCAGCCACCAGGTGCGGCAGCTGGAAGCGCACCTGGGCCAGCCGCTGTTCGTGCGCGGCGTTCGCAGCGTCAGCCTGACGGCCGCCGGGGCGCGTCTTTTCCCGGTCCTCATGGACGGCCTGGACGCCTTTGAACGGACGGTCGCCAATCTTCGCGTGGAGAGCGGTCGTCGGGTGGTGACCCTGTCGACGACCATGGCCTTCGCCGCTCGACGCCTAGCCGGCCGGGTGGAGGCGTTCCGCGCCGCCAATCCCGATCTGGACCTGCGCCTGTTGGCCACCGACGATCCGGTCGACCTGCGGGCGGGCGAGGCCGACGCGGCCGTGCGCTATGGCCTGGGACCCTGGCCCGGCCTGGTCTCCGAACCCCTGGTCGACGACCGCTTCGCCCCGGTGTGCAGTCCCCGCCTTGGCCTGGCCGAGCCCGGGGGTCTGGCCGCCCAGACCCTGATCCATGCCGAATGGCGTCATCCGGGCGCCGACGCCCCAACCTGGCGGCTATGGGCCCGGCAGGCGGGAAGGACGGATCTGGACGTCGAGGCGGGGCCGCGCTTCACCGACGACAGTCACGCCATCCAGGCGGCCGCGGCGGGGCAGGGCGTCGTGCTGACCAGCCTGACGCTGGTGGCCGAGGAGCTGGCCGCCGGCCTGCTGGTCCAGCCGTTCGGGCCGGTGCTGGCCGGGCGGCGGTTCGAGCTGGTCTATCCGCCCGCCGCGCGCGACGGCCAGGCGGTCAGCGCCCTGCGGCGGTGGTTGGCCGAGGTAATGGCTTAGGCGATGATGTCCGGCATGAGCTGGTCTTCCAGCCGCACGATCTCGTCCTTCAGGGCCAGCTTGCGGCGCTTGAGGCGGGCGATCTGGAGCATGTCGGGTTGGGGGCGTTCTTCCAGAGCCTCGATCGAATCCGACAGGTCCTGGTGCTCCTCGCGCAGGATGGCCAGGCGTCGTTCGATGGCGACGTCGGAATCGTCGGAAGGATCGTCGTCGTTCATGGACGCTCCTCCATGCCAGGTCTCGGGCGCGTGTTCGCGGCGGTGATAGATAGCAAAGCCTGACAGCGGGTAAAGGGCCTCACGCCGCCGGCCCGCCCAGCGCGTCGGAAAGGGCCCGCAGGGCGCCGTCGCGCGGCGGGTCGCCCGACGCCCGGGCGGCTTCCAGCAGCGTGTCGAACACGTCCAGAGCCGGTCCGGGCTCGCCGCTGAGGGCTTCCAGGCTTTCCATCAGCACCTTCTCGCCGTGCAGCTCGATGTCCTTGACCGCATTGCGGAAGTCCTCGCGAGCGCCGTCGTCGATCCCCGGCCAGGCCGGCTTGATCGCGCGGCGGATGGCGCGCAGGGGCGAGCCGACCTCGGCGTCCCACCGCCGGACCAACTGGGCGGCGGCCTTGACGTCGGCCGCGCGGCCTTCGCTGGCGCGCCAGGCGGCCCACAACAGGTAGGGCACGTTCTGGCCGTGTCCGTCCTGCAGCGACAGGCACGCCTCTGCGACAGACGGTCGCACATAGACCTCCAGCGCCCATTGCCAAAGCCGCATCGTCGTTAACCCCCCAAGGCCCTTTCAGGCCTCTCCAGTGATGGTCGCCAGGTCCTCGCCCCAGCGCCGGACCGGCCGCCAGGAGAGGCCGAACAGGTCGAGCGCGCGGCCCACCGACTGGTCGACCATCTCGGCGATCGACCGCGGCTTGGCGTAGAACGCCGGAAGCGGCGGAGCGATCACCGCACCCATCTCGGCCAGCTTGGTCATGGTGCGCAGGTGACCCAGGTGCAGCGGCGTCTCGCGCACCATCAGCACCAGCGGACGGCGCTCCTTCAGGGTCACGTCGGCGGCGCGGGTCAGCAGCGAGGCCGTGACGCCCGTGGCGATCTCGCTCATCGTCCGCACCGAGCAGGGGGCGATGATCATTCCCAATGTGCGATATGAGCCAGACGCGATCGCCGCCCCAATGTCGCCTACGCGATGGACAACGTCCGCCTTTTCATTGACCTCGCCGACGGAAAATCCGGTTTCCTGCGACAGGGTCAGGACCGCCGACTTGGTCAGGACGAGGTGGCTCTCCACGCCCAGCTCGCGGCAGGCGTCCAGGGCCCGAAGACCGTAGATAACCCCCGAAGCGCCTGAGATTCCGACGACCAGACGAGGCTTTTCCGAGGGGGCTTGGGGGCTGGCCAGCGGGTCCGACATGGTGAATTTTCGTCCGTCCTGGGAGCAAGCTGCGCCAGGTCAAGCGCCGCCGATTGCAATCATATGTGATCTGACAGCTTCGGCCAGCGGGTGTTGACTTGCCTCTCCACCAGCAAGGAGCCGACAGCCATGGCCATCGAATCCCGTATCCGCGAGCTAGGGTCCCGTCACGAGAGCCTCGACCGCACGATCCAGGAGGAGACCAGTCGACCCGTCAGCGACAGCACCCGTCTCCGGGAGCTGAAGCGGCAGAAGCTCAGGCTCAAGGAGGAGATCGAAGGCCTCAGGGCCCGACTTCACTAGCCCCCTCTGGCCGTCGCGCGCCTGAAGCCGCGGTGGCCGCCTGAGGAGGCCGAAAACAGAAAGGCCCGCGCCGTGCAGACGGAGCGGGCCTTTTGCTTGACCGTGAGGCCCTAGTCCTCGTCGTCTTCGTCCTCGTCCGGGACGTAGGTCGACTTGCCGAACACGTCCTCGGCCTTGGGCTCGATACGCGCGGCGCGGATCGCGGCCTCTTCGTCCTCGTGGTCTTCCGGCAGGGCGCTGGTTTCCGAAGCGGGGCGCAGGGTCGGGTCTTCCGGCAGGATGCCCTTCTTCAGGTCGTCCTTGGCCTTCTTCTCGGCGGCCTTCTTGACCAGGGCGTCCAGCTCCAGCTGGCCGACCAGGCCCAGGGTCACCGGATCGACCGGCTTGATATTGGCCGCGTTCCAGTGCGTGCGGGCGCGGACCTGCTCGATGGTCGACTTGGTGGTGCCCAGCAGCTTGGAGATCTGCGCGTCGGTCACTTCGGGGTGGTGGCGCAGGAACCAGGCGATGGCGTCCGGACGGTCCTGGCGGCGCGACACCGGGGTGTAGCGCGGAGCCTTCTTCTGCGGCTTCAGCAGTTCGGCGTGGCGGCTGACCTGGGCCTTCATCCGGTAGTCCGGATTGGCCTGGGCGCGATCCAACTCCTCGCGGGTCAGCTGGCCGTTGCCGATCGGGTCGGCGCCGCGGATGTCGCGCGCCACTTCACCGTCGGCGATGCCGCGGACTTCCAGGGGGTGCAGGCCGCAGAAATCGGCGATCTGCTCAAAGCTCAGCGACGTGTTGTCCACGAGCCAGACGGCCGTCGCCTTGGGCATCAGGATGTCGGACATGCGGTCCTCCAGAAATGACGGCGCCCGACCTTGCGGCCGGGCGGGATGTTCAGCCTGGAGCTATAATGCGGTTCTTCGGGAAAGGGAACGGGGATCGACGCGACGATCAGTCCAGCAGCGCGATCAGCTTGTCCGCGTCCTGCGGCGCGGCGCTCTTCACGTCGTTGTCGAAGTAGCTGAACGTGTCCAGGCCCTCGGCGCGCCAGGTCGCGAGATGCTCGGCCCAAGCCTGCAGTTCGGCGTCGGAATACCGGCCGTGATAGTGGCCGCCCGGCCCGTGGCCCCGCACATAGGCGAAGTCGGCGGTGGCCAGCCAGGGCGAGGGGGCGTCGTGGTGGTCCGAGACGCAGAAGGCGACGCCGTGGTCGCGCAGGATGTCGAAGACCGCGTCCTCGTACCAGCTGGCGTGACGGAACTCGACCGTGGTCCGCCAGCCTTTCGGCAGCCAGCCCAGGAACCGCTTCAGCCGCTCGTCGTCGCGGTGGAGCATGGGCGGCAGCTGCACCAGGGCGGGTCCGCGCTTGCCGCCCAGGGGCTTCATCCGGTCGAAGACCAGGTCGACGCTGTCCTGGCAATCCTTCAGCTTCTTGTTGTGGGTGATGTAGCGCGAGACTTTCCAGGCAAAGCAGAAGCCGTCGGGGACCTGCTCGGCCCAGGCGGCGACGGCCTTTTCGCTGGGCAGACGATAGAAGCTGCCGTTGATCTCCGTCGTGTCGAAGCGGCTGGCGTAGTAGGTCAGCCGATCCTTCAGCTTCACCGTCTCGGGATAGAACGGTCCCCTCCAGTCGTCATAGGTCCAGCCGGAGCAGCCGATGCGAGGGCGATGGGGCATGCGAGCACAACGCGGCGGCCCGGCGCGAGTTCGGCCGAGACGCGACAATGATATCCCGCCAGCCCATCAGCGATCAGCAGGCGGCGATCAGTAGAAGGTGAACAGGTCGCTGGTTAGGTCGGCCACGTGGACATCCAGCAAGGTGACGCCGTTGCCGCCGCCCAGGTCCAGAAAGACTCCGGCCGCCTGTTCCTGAGCGCGGGCCATCAGCGTCGCGAAATCCGTGACGCCCGAGTGATTGGCGTCGCGTTCGATGGCGATGACGTCGTGACCAGCGCCCGCCGGCTGGAAGTCCACGACCAGGTCGCGGCCCGACCCGCTGTCGAAAGCGAACAGGTCGGCGCCGGAGCCGCCGTAGAGCCTGTCGTCGCCGCCCAGGCCCACCAGCCGGTCGTTCCCCCCAAGGGCGTAGATGACATTGCCGCTGTCGTCGCCGTACAGGATGTCCGACTGGTCGGTGGCCACGATGCTCTCGATCGAGATCATGTGGTCGTTGTCGTTGGTCACGCCATTCTTGAGGTCGACGATGATGAAGGCCGGACCGGCGCTGTCAAAGCGCGCCAGGTCGTAGCCCGCGCCGCCGTCCAGCAGGTCGGCGCCGAAGCCGCCGTAGAGAAAGTCGTTGCCGTCTCCGCCGAACAGCTGGTCGGCGCCGCCTAGGCCGTAGAGAACATCATCCGAGGCCAGGCCGTAGATGACGTTCGCCGCGGCGTCGCCCGTCACGATGTCCGCGAAGGTCGAACCGATCACGCCCTCGATCGAGACGTAGGCGTCGCCGGCGGCTTCGCCGGCAAGACCGCGCTGGGCCGACAGATCCACCGACACGCCCGAGGCCGCGGCGTCGTAGCGGACCAGATCGTAGCCGTCGCCGCCGTCCATCAGGTCGGCGCCGCTTCCGGAGTAGAGATGGTCACCGCCCGCGCCGCCGTAGAGGCTGTTGCGACCCGCGCCGGCGAAGAGGGCGTCGTCGCCGGCCTGACCGTAAAGGACATTGTCGCCGGCGTCGCCGACGAGCACGTCGCTGAAGTTCGAGCCGATCACGCCTTCGATCGAAATATAGGTGTCGCCGATCGCGCCGTTCGCGCCCGCGCCCGTCGATAGATTCACCGTCACCGCGGCCGCCGCGTCGTCATAGCGCGCGAGGTCGTAGCCGGTGCCGCCATCGATGAAGTCGCCGCCGGCGCCGCCGTACAGGTGGTCGTTGCCGTCGCCGCCATAGAGCTGGTCCTGGCTGTCGCCGCCGAAGAGGACGTCGTCGCCGGCCAGGCCATAGAGCGCATCGCCGCCAGCCAGACCCTCCAGCCGGTTGGCCAGCGCATTGCCGGTGATGGTGTCGACGCCCGAGCCGCCGAGCGCGTTCTCGATGCCGACGTTCAGGGCGATCGCCACATTGCCGATCAAGCCGCCGACGCTGGAGAAATGCCCGGGTTGCAGGTCGATGACTTGACCGGTGGAATAACCCGAGAAGTTGAATGTATCGACGCCGCCCGCGTCCCAAACGGCGAAGATCAGCGTCGAATCGCTGACGGTCGCGGCGAACCAGGGGCGGCCGGCGGTCGAACCGAAACCGTAGACGGTGTCGCCCGTACGCGTGGTGATATTGGCGCCGTATTCTTGCTGCGCGGCCGAGATGTCGTCCAACATGGGGGCGGCGGCGTAGGCGCCGTGAAAGTTCGCGCCGGTTTCGTCCTCATCGAAGTAGCTCATCACCGTGAACTGCAGCGAGTCCTCGTAGTACTCGGCGTTGGCGGCGTACGTGATCGTGACGCCGTCCTCGGCGTTATAGTCGCCGGGGTGGGCCAGGCCGATGGCGTGGCCGATTTCGTGGACCAACACCAGGCCGCCGTAGCCGCCCTGCACGGGATGGGCGTTGTAGCCGAGCGTGCTGTTCACCCACACGTCGCCCGACGCCGAGGCGAAGCTGGTGTTGCCGGGATAGTTGCCGAACGCGGCGGCCCCCTCCGCGCCGGTGGCGTAGTTGGCGAACAGGATCGAGGCCGAGTTCGAATAGGCCTGTTCGCCGCTGGACCCCGAACCGGTGCGGACGAAGGTGATGTTGGCCACGTCGCTCCAGGACGCCAGCGCCAGTTCCGTCTGGGCGATCTGGGCGGCGTTGAAGCGCGAGAAGCCGCCGGTGTCCTCCGGCATGGTGGCCGGCGCAGTGGAGCGGAAGGCGTAGCTGACCGTCGCGGCCTGGCCGAGGGCCGCGGACCATCCGGGCTCGCCGCGGACCAGGTGCAGGCCGGCCTCCTCGATGGTCAGGCTGGGCTTGCCGTTTGCAGCCACGCCCCCGCGCTGCTCGGCGTTTTCCAAGGCACCTTGTACCGGATCCTGATCGTTGAAAGCCTGCATCGAGCCCTTCGGGAAACGCTAGGGACGATATCATGTGCCCGTAAGGGGTTTACGAACAGTGGGCGGTAGGTCGCTGGGTTATAACGCCGCGGGATCGGAACGGCCGACTCTTGCTTCCTCCCAGGTCTAGGTCAGCAGCACCACCTTGCCCACGTGTTCGCCGGCTTCGAGGTGGGCGTGGGCGGCGGCGGCCTCTTCCAGCGGAAAGGTGGCGTCGATCACCGGCGCCAGCTTGCCGGCCGCGATCCACGGCCAGACCACGCGCTCGATCTCGGCGGCCAGGCGAGCCTTTTCATCGGCCGAGCGCGGGCGCAGGGTCGAGCCGGTGATCACCGCGCGCTTCTGCATGATCTTCATCACCGGAACCTCCAGCACCGGCCCGGCCAGGGCGGCGATGTAGACGATGCGGCCGCCGGTGTTCAGGGCCTCGAGGTTGCGGTCGAGATAGCTGGCCCCGACCATGTCCAGCACCACGTCGACCCCGCCGGCCGCCCTGGCGACCTCGGCGAAGTCCTCGGCCTTGGCGTCGACAGCGATGTCGGCGCCCAGGGCCAGGGCCTGGGCCTTCTTGTCGGCGCCGCGGCCGGTGGCGATCACCCGCGCGCCGTGCGCCTTGGCCATGGCGATCGCCGTTGTCCCGATACCGGACGTCCCGCCGTGAATCAGCAGCGTCTCGCCAACCTTGAGCGCGCCATGTTCGAACACGTTGGCGAACACGGTGAACACGGTTTCCGGCAGGGCGGCGGCATGGGCGAAGTCGAAACCGTCGGGGATCGGCAGGGCGTGGCGAGCGTCGACCACGGCGTACTGGGCGTAGCCCCCGCCGCCCAGCAGGGCGCAGACCTTGTCGCCGGCTTTCCAGCGTCCCGCGCCGGTAACGACCTCGCCGGCGACTTCCAGGCCGAGGGTGGCCGGGGCGCCGGGCGGCGGCGGATAGAACCCCAGGCGCTGCAGCAGGTCTGGACGGTTCACCCCCGCGGCCCGCACGCGGATCAGGATCTGACCCGGGCCCGGTCGCGGGCGCTCGACAATCCCGGGACGGAGCGCGTCGGCCGCTCCCTTGCCGCCCTCGACGGCGATGGCGGTCATGGTGTCGGACATCGGGTCGGACATGGGCGGACATCCCGTGAGGCTTGCGTCGCGCCCTTGGTAGGCGTCAGATGAAGGATCGAAAAGGGGTCGAGCAAAGGGAGACCGATCGGATGATCGAAGAACCGGTCGAGCCGCGCGCCTTCCGTGGCGATGCGCTCAACGCCACCACGCACGAGGACCTGGACACCTATGGCGTGGCGGAACTGGAAGAGCGGATCGAGGCGCTGGAAGCGGAAATCGCCCGCACCCGCGCCCAGCTCAGCAAGAAAAAGGCGGGGCGCGACGCGGCCAATGCGCTGTTTGGTCGCCTAGACTAACGATCGGTTTACGCTACAGGCGGAGTCTCGGACCCGCCTGACTCGGATATCGGACTCGGACACGAGCTTGAAACGGACCTGGGGGCGGGGCGGTCGCGAAACGGGACGATCATGTCTGGCACGGGGGTTGCAGTCCTCCTGTCCGGCGGGACCTTCTCGCGGCCTTTCGAAGGGGCATTGAGTAGCTATGACCGAGTTGAACGTGGCCGCGGCCCCCTGGCGTGCTGGCGTGATCCAGGACTTCGCTCGCTCCGAGCTTTTCGACCGGACGTTCGAGGAGGGCATGACGCTGGTCGAGGAGACCGCCGCCTATCTCGATGGGGCCGGACGCCATGACAGCAAGATCCTCTCGCGCAATGCGGCGCTGGCCTACGCCAGCGAAAGCATGCGCCTGACCACGCGGCTGATGCAGGTGGCCTCGTGGCTGCTGGTCCAGCGCGCGGTCAAGGAAGGCGAGATGGCCGCCGAGGCCGCCTGCGCGGAGAACTATCGCCTGGGCCTGGAAGCCGGCGAACCCGCCGCCGTCGAGGATCTGCCCTTCGGCCTGGTCAACCTGCTGCAGCGCTCCGAGCGGCTGTATGAGCGCGTCCGCCACCTGGACAAGCGCATGTATCTTGAAGCCGCCGCCGACGAGGAAGCGCCCCGTCCCGTGCAGGCGCAGTTCGACCGCCTGAGCGCGGCGTTCGGGGTGGCGTGAGGCGACGCGAAGCTGTCTGGCTGCCGGGTTTCAGGATCCTTCTGACCTGCGTCGCGGTGGTTCTTGCCCTGGGCGCCGCCACGTTCAGCCTGACATTCCAGCCCTATGTACTGGTGGTGGCGCACAATCTCACAGGTGCGCCGGTGGATCTTGATCTGGGCATCGAAGGCTCTGCGATCGGGGCCCGCCACGTGGGACGCGGCGGCTGGAGCCTGGGCGTCCTGAAAGTGGGCCCTGACACCGAGGCCTATGTCACTTGCCGCCCTGAGACCGAGCCGTCAGTTCGCACGGAAACGGGGCTCTACGTTACGTCGAGCCTGCAGCAGCTGCTGGTGGCGGACGTGAAACGGTGCGACCAGATCGATATCGACAGCCACGCCGTGATCGACCCGCTGGTCTGGGTGCTGTCCCGACCTCGCGGCTAATCGGCGCCCGAAACGGAAAAGGCCGGCCCGCGAACGCGGAACCGGCCTTTCGTCGCCCTTACGGCGAGAAGCGTGAGACGCTTACTTCTTGGCGGTGAAGCCGGCGAACTTGGCGTTGAAGCGCGAGACGCGGCCGCCGCGGTCGAGCATCTGGCTGTTGCCGCCGGTCCAGGCCGGGTGCACGCGCGGATCGATGTCCAGCGCCAGGGTCGCGCCTTCTTTCCCGTAGGTCGAACGGGTCTGATAGGTGGTCCCGTCGGTCAGGGTGACGGTGATGAAGTGGTAGTCGGGGTGAATGTCTTGTTTCATCGGGCGATCCAACCGACTTGAGGCGGCGTGTAATGTGAGCGGGCGCCAAACCTTGCGGGTGGCTCTCGGAGACGCGCGGCTATAAAGAAAGCGCGCGATTTTGGCAAGGGTCAGTTGATGAGCGACGTGAACGCGGGCGAGATTTCGGCCGAAGGCAGGCCGAGCGCGGGCGCGGAGCTGGTGCAGAGCCTGGCCGAGGCGGCCAACCGCCGGCCGCGCCGCAAGGATGTCCGCCCGCTGGCCCATTTGCTGCCGTTCGTGCGCCGCCACATCGGCGATGCGCTGGCCGCCGGCTTCTTCCTGCTGTTCTCGACCAGCGCTACCCTGGGCCTGACGGCGGCCTTCAAGGGCGTGATCGACAAGGGCTTCGCCAAAGGTTCCGGCGACGCCGTCAACACCGCCTTCCTCGGTCTGGGCGCGGTCGCCCTGGTGCTGGCCGTGGCCACGGCGGCGCGCTTCTTCTTCGTCACCCGGCTGGGCGAGCGGGTGGTCGCCGACCTGCGCCGGGCGCTGTACGGCCACACCCTGACCCTGGATCCAGCCTTCTTCCTGAAGACCCGCACGGGCGAGGTGCTGTCGCGGATGACCACCGACATCACCATTGTCGAGACCCTGGTGGGGACCTCGGCCTCGGTGGCGCTGCGCAACACGCTCAGCCTGATCGGCGGCCTGGGCTACATGGCCGTGGTCAGCCCCAAGCTGGCCGGCTTCATCGTGCTGATGGTGCCCGTGATCCTGGCGCCGATGTTCCTGCTGGGCCGCAATGTGCGCAAGCTGTCGGTCGCCGCCCAGGACCGGTTCGCCGATGCGGTCGGCTACGCCGGCGAGAGCCTCGACGCCCTGGACACCGTCCAGGCCTTCGGGCGCGAGGCGGCGGCCGACACCCGGTTCGGCGGCGCCGTCGAGGCGGCCTACAAGGCCTCGGTCCGCCGGATCAGCGCCCGGGCGGGCATGACCGCCGTAGTCATCGTCCTGGCGTTCGGCGGCATCACCCTGCTGCTGTGGACCGGCGCGCACCTGGTTCTGTCCGGCGAGATGACGCCGGGCACCCTGGCCCAGTTCGCCCTGCTGGCGATCATGGCCGCCGGCTCGGTCGGGGCCCTGGGCGAGGTCTGGGGCGACGTCCAGAAGGCGGCCGGGGCCATGGAGCGGATCTCCGACCTGCTCAATTCCGAACCGGGCATCGCGGCGCCGGATCAGCCCCGCACGCTGCCTACGCCGGCCCGGGGCGCCATCGCCTTCGAGGGCGTGACTTTCGCCTATCCCGGACGGCCCGACCTGCCGGCCCTGAAGGGCTTCGACCTAGTGGTCAGGCCGGGCGAGACCGTGGCCCTGGTCGGTCCGTCCGGTGCGGGCAAGAGCACGGTGCTGCGGCTGCTGCTGCGCTTCTACGATCCGCAGGCCGGCGTGGTGACGCTGGACGGCGTCGACCTGCGGGCCGCCGACCCCGCCGAGGTGCGCGACCGCATGGCCCTGGTGGCCCAGGACAGTCCGCTGTTCTCCGGTTCGGCCCTGGACAACATCCGCTTCGGCCGCGAGGACGCCACGGAGGAGGAGGCGCGCGCCGCCGCCGACGCGGCCCAGGCCACACCCTTCATCAACGCTTTGCCGCAGGGCTTCGACACGCCCGTCGGCGAGCGGGCCAAAACCCTGTCGGGCGGCCAGCGCCAGCGCCTGGCCATTGCCCGCGCCCTGGTCCGCAACGCGCCGATCCTGCTGCTGGACGAGGCCACCAGCGCCCTGGACGCCGAGAACGAGCGCCTGGTCCAGAAGGCCCTGCACGACGCCATGAGCAAACGCACCACCCTGGTCATCGCCCACCGCCTGGCCACCGTGCTCAAGGCCGACCGCATCGTGGTCATGGAGGACGGGCGCGTGGTGGAGCAGGGCACCCACGCCGAACTCTCGGCCCAGGGCGGGCTCTACGCCAAGCTGGCCCGGCTGCAGTTCGGGGTGGAAGCGGCTTAGAGCGCATTAGAACGCGTGAGCGGTTTCACCGACGACGCGCTCCAAATGTTTGATTAGAGCCTTTTTAGACGCCTCAACCTGGTCAGGCTAAAAGGCTCTAGGCCGGGTCACGACGACGCCAGGCGCAACAGGCGTTCCGCGCGGGCGACCGGTCGCCGTCGGGAGGGCGAGCAATGCGGCGGTCCTTGCGCCGCTATTGGAACCATTGTGAATGACGCCAGCTGAAACTCAGCAGCGTGGTCGTCAGCGGGGTTTCTCGCAGCGTCAGTGCAATCTGGCCGGAGGGCGTGTCGAGCGACGGAAAATAGGTCACGCCTTCCACGGGCAGGGTCGAGGTCAGAACCGGCTTGACCGGCCCGGTATTGAGAGCGCCGCGCTGGCTGAAGCTGGCGACCGTCCAACGGTCGTCGTCACGCCACAGGCCTAGATAGTCGCTGACCAAGGCTTGCGCTTCCCTGCGGTAGCCAACTCGTGTCGCCATCAGAAACTGGCCGCCGTTTTGGGGCGGGGGTCCTGCCAGGGTCACGGGCTTGAGCAAGTCGGCCGGTTCCCGCGATGTGATCGATCCGTCCTTGCCGAAGTCGAACCCTTCGCCGCTTTCCAGAACCGCGGTGTTGACCAGGAACGCCTTGACGGTCTTGGCGCATGGCCCCGTCACCCGCCTGTTTTCGACCAGCCGATGGCTGTCGGTCGCCACTTGCGGACTCCAGGCGATCACGCGGTCGACCTCCGCCTCGCCCGGTTTTACAGACAGGGCGGCCAGCCGCTGACCGGCGGGCGCGCAGGCCGGGCCGCGGCCCGGCATATCGGTCGGCGGCCCGGCGACGGCCGTCGAGGTGCAAGCGCTCAAAAAAAGACCAAGGCTCGAGAGGCCCGTCAAAAGCAGGCATGTCTTCATAATATGACCTCGGGTACTGGAGCATTCCCCGACCCGATTGCGTCGGGCCGAGGCTTTTGCTCCTTGGTTTAAAGCATTTTCCAGCGACGAACCGGCGTCCACTCGCCGGAAAATGCCCTAGACTCGCGCCGTTATTGGAAGGTGAGCGGGGCTCCGCTGTAGCCGCCGCCCGGATTCGCCATCACCACACCCCCCGAACCCGCCACGAGCGCCTGGGCGATGTCGTTGGCGACCCGTTCATTGGCGTCATTCTCGGCTTGCGAAACCGTGCCGTCGTGGTTGGCGTCGATGTTGGAGTTGCTGTCGCGGCCCGCCTGCGTCATGTGCCCGAGCTCGTGCATGGCCAGATAGTCCATGCCGCCGGCCAAGTTGTTATAGGCTGTCAGGATGTCGATATTGTAGCCTACCACCGGATCGCCGTTATTGTAGTTCGCTTCACCGCGCATGCTTTGGTTGGGATAGTTGGTTCCGACCTCGTTGATCTGGAAATCGGTTTTCGACCAAGTATCCTTCAGGTCGGCGCCAGTGACGACATGGCCATTGGGAAGCGTAATCTGCGCAGTGTCCGACAGGCTGTCGATGTAGGCGGTTTCCTTGGCGATCGATACTTTCAGGTTATCGACAGCCGCTTGTTCGGCGGGGGTCAACGGCCGGCTGAAGTTGACCTGAACGTCGATGGAGGCTTGGTCGGCCGAGGGATCGGATCCGCCGCCGCCGCCGCCGTCATAGCCTCCGTCGTACCCCCCGTCGTAGCCGCCGTCCCACCAACCATCCCAGCCGCCGTCTCCGCCGCCGTCGCCGATGACGGTGATTCCGTCGACGGTGTCCGTGCCGCCGGTGATCAGTTCCATCTCTTCAAGCGTCAGTTCACGCATGTCCCGATTGCTCCCCTGGGGCGTTTCGACAATGCAATCTGAGATTGGCCGCGCGGTTTTGACCAGCGATCATCTGCAGCGTTGGCATGACGATTGTGTGATCTGAGGTTGTGTCCTGTCGAGCGTGCGGCGGCGATCCTTCATCCTTCGAGGTGACATTCCGCCGCGGCGTCGGCGAAACTGCGACCATGACCCCTGTCCGAGTCGCGTCCCCCGCCCGTCCCGCTGGCCTGCCGCTGATCCTGGTCGCCGCCAGCTTCGGCTTCACGATCGTCCAACTGGACGTGACCATCGTCAACGTGGCGCTGGACGCCATCGGCCGCGAGTTCGGGGCACCGACCGCCAGCCTGCAATGGGTGGTCGACGCCTATACCCTGCTGCTGGCGGCGCTGCTGCTGTCGGCCGGGGCGCTGGGCGACCGGTTCGGGCCGCGCCGGGCCTTTCTGACGGGACTTCTGTTGTTCGCGGTGTCGTCGGCGGCCTGCGGCCTGGCCCGGGACGCGCTGCAGCTGGTCCTGGCCCGGGCGATCCAGGGGGCGGCCGCCGCCCTGCTGGTGCCGCCGTCCCTGGCCCTGATCGCCCATGCGGCGGCCGGCGACGACCGGGCGCGGGCCTGGGCCGTCGGCTGGTGGACGGCGGCGGGCGGCGTGTCGATCGCTGCTGGGCCGGTGATCGGCGGCCTGCTGATCGGCGCCCTGGGCTGGCGCTGGGTGTTCCTGGTCAACCTGCCGCTCTGCCTGCTGGGCGCGGCCCTGACCCTGGCCTTCGTGCCCGAGGTCCCGCCGCGCGAAAAGCGGCCGCTGGACCTGCCTGGCCAGGCCCTGGGCTTCGTCGCCCTGGCCTGCCTGGTGGGAGCGGTGATCGAGGGCGGCCATCGCGGCTGGGGGGATCTCCTGGTGGCCAGCGCCCTGGTCGTCGGCATGGCGGCGGCGGCGGCCTTCCTGTGGGTGGAGATCCGCAGCCCGCACCCCGCCGTGCCGCTGGCGGTGTTCCGGAGCCGCATGGTCTGGTCTGCGGTGGTGATCGGGGTCGGCGTCAACTTCACCTATTACGGCGTGATTTTCGTGCTGGGTCTCTTCCTGCAGCGCTCGGCGGGGTACGACGTCGTGCAGGCGGGCCTGGCCTTCCTGCCCCTGACGGCGACCTTCATCGTCTCCAACCTGCTGAGCGGGCGGGTCGCCCACCGGTTCGGTCCGGCGCGGACCATGGCCGGCGGCGTGCTGGTGGCCGCGATCGGCTACGCCCTGACCAGCCGGCTGTCGCCGTCCACGCCCTACGGGCTGATGATCCCGGGCTTCCTGCTGATTCCGGCGGGCATGGGCACGGCGGTGCCCGCCATGACCAGCGCCTTGCTGGCCAACGTCGACCGTCACGTCTCGGGCGCGGCCTCGGGCGTGCTGAACGCCTGTCGCCAGGCCGCGGGCGCGGCTGGCGTTGCGGTGATGGGCGCCCTGGCGACCGGCGGGCCGGACCGGATCGCCGCCGGCTTGCGGACCTCGGGCCTGATCGCCGCGACGGTGCTGCTGGGCGCGGCCTGGGTGGCGTGGCGCAGCGACCGGGCCCCGAGGCCGACTGTCGGCTAGCCGACGGCAACCGGATGAAATCTCGACTGTTTTCGTCATCGGAGGTGGAATCGGCCGCTTTTTCGGCGCGTGGAAGGCCAAGTCGCCGCGCCGTGCTTGAAACCTCGCCGGCCATGAGGTCTGCTGCACCTTGGCCGTTGTCGCGGTCGGGAAGGAACACGGGCATGGTGAACACCCGTGATCGGGGGCTCGTCGTCGGGACGTCCGCGCCGGGCGAAATGCGAGAGCGGATCGACGCGTTCGACTGGGCGGCGACGCCGCTCGGATCACGCGCCGCCTGGTCGCCCAGCCTGAGCTTCGCTGTCGACATGATCGTCGCCAGCCGGTTTCCCAGCGCCCTGCGCTGGGGCCCCGAGCTGGTGCTGATCTATAACGACGCCTATGCGCCGATGCTGGGCGAGCGCCATCCCCGCGTCCTTGGCAAGACCTTCGCCGAGGCCCCGCCCACCTCGGCCGCCGAGTCCGAGGAGCCGGAGCGCGCCGTCCTGGCGGGCGCCAGCGGCGGCGCGATCATCGAGGAGCTGCCGCTCTCGACCACCCATCCGGACGGCTCGGTCAGCGAGGGCTATTTCACCATCCGCCTCAGCCCGATGCCCGACGCGGCCGCGCCCTCGGGTGTCGGCGGGGTGCTGATCGCCCTGACCGATGTCACGCGGAAGGTGCGGACCGAACAGGCGCTGCGGGCCAGCGAGGAGCGCTATCAACTGGCCCTGCAGGCGGCCAGCGGGGTGGGCACCTGGGACTGGGACATCGTCGCCGACAAGGTCTATGCCGACGCCCGTTACGCAGTGTTCCACAATGTCGATCCGGAGCGGGCGGCTCAGGGCGCGCCACTGTCCGAATTCACCAAGGCTCTGCATCCCGACGATTTCGACCGGCTGCTCAGGTCGGGCCGAACCAGCCTGAAGACCACCAGCGAGTTCCTGGAGGAGTACCGGCTGATCCAGGCCGACGGCTCGGTCAAATGGGTGCAGACCCGCGGCCGGGTCGAGCGTGACGCCAAGGGCTGGGCCGTCCGTCATCGCGGGGTAATGGTCGACATCACCGGGCGCAAGCGCACCGAGCAGGCCCTCGAAGCCGCTCAGGCTGACCTGCGCATCGCCGTCGACGCCGCGGGCCTGGGCCGCTGGGACCACAATCCCCAGACCGGCGAGCGCTTCTGGGACAAGCGCTGCCGCGAGATCTACGGCCTGCCGGGCGGCGTGATCGAGAACCCGCCCGAGGCCTTCGAACGTCTGGTCCACCCCGACGACCTGCCGGCCCTGATGGACGCCGTGCGGGGCGCCCTGGATCCGGCCAGCGACAATACGATCAACCGCGAATATCGGATCCGGCGCGATCGCGACGGGGCGACCCGCTGGATCGAGACGTTCGGCCGCGCCTTCTTCCACGAGGGCCAGTGCGTGCGCTTCGTCGGCGTGGTTTCCGACGTGACCGAGCGCAAGGAGGCCGAGGCCGACCAGGTGCTGCGCGAGGCGACCATGGCCCTGGCCCTGGACGCCGGCAATGTCGGCACCTGGGACTTCGACGTTCGCAAGCGCCATTTGCGCTGGTCGGACCGCGGGTACGACATGTTCGGCATCACCCCCGGGGCGGAGGTCGGGCTGGACGACTTCTACGCCGCCATGCACCCCGAGGACCGCGAGGCCACGCGCCAGGCCTTGCTGGCGGCGATGAACCCGGCCCTGCGCGCCGACATCGACGTCGAGTATCGCACGATCGGCCGCGACGACGGCCTGGAGCGCTGGATCTCGGCCAAGGGGCGGGGCTTCTTCGACGAGGCGGGCAGGCCGACCCGCGTGGTCGGCGCCACGGTCGACATCACCGAGCGCAAACGGGCCGAGCTGCACCTGCGGCTGCTGGTCAACGAGCTGAACCATCGGGTGAAGAACTCGCTGGCCACGATCCAGGCGATCGCCGCCCAGACCTTCCACGCCGCCCGCTCCCTGCCCCAGGCTCTGGAGGCGTTCTCGGCCCGCATCGTCGCCCTGGCCGAGGCCCACGACCTGCTGACCCGCGAGAACTGGGAAGGCGCCGACCTGCTGGACCTGCTGAACCGGCTGGAGGTGCTGCACGGCGGGCCCGAGCGGTTCGCGATCATCGGCCAGCTGGTGCGGCTGTCGCCGCGGATGGCCCTGTCGCTATCGATGGTGCTGCACGAGTTGGCGACCAACGCCGTCAAGTACGGGGCGCTGTCGACGCCGCAGGGCCAGGTGCGGATCGCCTGGACCGTGGTCCCGGGCCCCGCCCAGCCCCGCCTGGTCCTGACCTGGACCGAGACCGGCGGGCCGCCGGTCCAGCCGCCGACCCGGCGGGGCTTCGGCTCGCGACTGATCGAGCGCGGCCTGGCGGCGGAGCTGTCGGGCGAGGCGCGGATCGACTTCAAACCGGACGGGGTCGTGTGCCGGATCGAGGCGGCGCTGGACGGGTAGGACGGATCAGGAATCGACCGGCGCCGGCGCCTTGGCGGGTACGGGCTTCAGGGCGCCGATCGCGACGGCGACCAGGGCCATCACGGCCACCGGGACCAGGGCCAGCAGCCAGACCAGCACCACCAGGGCCAGTTGCAGCGCGCTGGTCACCACCACCAAGGCCTTGGATTCCTTGTGGTGTTCTCGGCGGTTGCGGGCGCGGGACGTCGCGGGCGCGGCGGGCATGGTGCTCTCGAATTCTATGTCCCCGACCCGACATAGACCCTAGCCGCGCGCCTTCCCGGCGAAAATCGGGTAAAACCCTGAACGGGCGCTTTACCGTGTTCGGAGGTTCCGGGCGATCTGGGCGTCGCTGCGCCGCAGGCTCAGCAGGGCCGCGCCGGCCAGGCCCAGCGGGATCAGGGCCCAGGGCAAGAAGCCGGCCACGGCGATGCCGGTCGCCCCGGCCAGCAGGGCCGAGACCAGCATCTCGGCGACCGTGGCCATCCACGAAGCCGCGCCGCGCCGCTTGAACTCCGAGCGCTTGCCCGGTCGTTGGTGCCAGATGTTGATCAGGCCGCTGCTCCAGGCGGCCAGGGCGGCGCCGAGGGCTGTCCAGGCTCCGGCGGCGGGCGCGAACCAGGCCAGGACCGCGATCGGCAGGACCAGGAACAGCGCCACCGGAACCAGGGCGGCGACGATCTTGGCGCGGCGCAGGGTGCGGATCCTGGCCGGCGACACGGCCAGGAGGTCGGGCGCCTCCTCGGCCGACAGGGTGATCCAGGCGAGGCTTCCGGCCACCTGTCCGGCCAGGAACGCCACTACCCCGGCCCTGCCGGCCAGGGCCGCACCCGTCCCGTGCGCGGCGTTCCGGCTGAGCAACAGCGCCGTGGGGATCAGATAGAGCACCCGCAGCAGCACCTGCGACAGCAGGGCCGCGTCACGCCCGATCAGCAGCAGCTCCTTGCGCAGGATGGCGAGGAATGGTCCAGCGGCGAAGGCACGGCGGGCCTTCCTGCCGCCCGCCCGGGCCGGTCGCGCCGCGGTCTTGCCCTGGGTGGCGGCCGCGGCGTCGGAGAACCGCCGGCCCAGGGTCAGGGCGGCCATGGCGAACAGCGCCGCCGACGCGGCCAGCAAGGCCAGCAGCGGCAGGGGTTGGCCCAGCATGGCCCGCAGCGGCAGGCTGATGACCGGCGTCGGATGCAGCCGTCCCTCCTGCGCCTGGCGGGTGATCTCGGCGAACAGGCTGTTGCTCTTCTGCTCGCCCAGGAGGGTGCGGGTCTGGCTGACCAGGAAGAAGGCGGCGCCCACCAGGGCCGCCATCACCTGGGCCACGGTGCGGGTGCGGCGCGGGCCGATCAAGGCGAACAGCGCCATGGCCAGCAGCAGGCCGACGGCGGTGGAAGCCAGGGCCAGGGCCCCGAGCACGCCGAACACCCCGATCCAGCCGGGATGGCCCCAGATCACCGACGGCAGCAGCAGCGGCGTCACCAGGATCAGGAAGATGGTGATCACTCCGCCCGCCACGCCCAGCGAGCGGACGAACAGCACCTTGGCCGGCCCGATCGGCGAGGAGAACAGCAGGTCCAGGTCGCCCCGCTCGTACAGCGCCTCGCTCGACGCGCTCAAGGTTTGAGACAGCATCAGGGTGAAGATCACGGCGCTGGCCAGGGCCGCCAGGCTGATCGAGATCGGGTTGATCGGAATCTGGATGTCGTGCAGCCCCAGGGCCGCCAGAACGCCGGCCGCCAGCAGGATCGTCGCCACGACCAGCAGGCTGACCAAGCCGCGCGAGCCCTTGCCGGCCCGGCCGGCGCGGAAGTTGCGCCAGTACAGCCGCATCTCGTGGGCCAGCAGCCAGGGGATGGAGCCGGGCGCAGCCAGGGTCACACCCAGGGTCACGGGGCGTCTCCGCCGGCGTCGCTGGCGGTCAACTGCAGGAAGACGTCCTCCAGGCTGGAGTTTCCCCGGCCTTCGCCGGCCTGGCCGCGCAGGGCGTCCAGCGTGCCCTCGGCCAACAGGCGGCCGCCGGCGATGATGCCGATGCGGTCGGCCATCCGCTCGGCCACCTCCAGGATGTGGGTGGTCAGGATCACCGTGCCGCCGGCGTCGACGCGTTCCTGCAGCATGTCCTTGACCAGGCGGGCGGCGGCGGCGTCCAGGCCGGTCAGCGGCTCGTCCAGGATCAGCAGGCGCGGGTCGTGGATCAGGGCTCCGGCCAGGGCCACCTTCTGCTTCATGCCGCGCGAGAAGCCCTCGCAGCGGGTGCGGGCCTCGACCGCCAGGCCCAGCTTGGCCAGCAGGTCCTCGGCCCTGGCCTTGGCCGCCTTGGGCTCGACGTTCCAGAGGCCGGCGACGAACTCCAGATATTCCAGCGGCGTCAGCCGGTCATAGACCATGGCCTCGTCCGGAGCCCAGGCGGTGATCGCCTTGGCGGCGGCCGGGTCGGCCCGGGCGTCGATCCCGAAGATGCTGATGGCGCCCTTGTCGGGCTTGGTCAGGCCGGCCACCATCCGCAGGGTGGTGGTCTTGCCCGCCCCGTTCGGCCCCAGCAGGGCGTAGAGCTCGCCGGCATGGACGGTGAGGTCCAGGTCCATGACCGCCGGCCTGGTGAAGGTCTTGTCGAGGCCGCGAACGATCAGAGCTTCGGTCAAGGCGCGGCGTCTCCCCGTGTGGCGCGCGAGGATGTGAACGCGATTGCGGCGACGGTTTCAAGCGGGCGACGCGAGCGAAGGATCCGTCGGCGACGCTCAGGCCACCACGATCCGCGCGTGGGTGAACGCTTCGGCGTACTCGGGCGTCAGGGGCTGGTCCGTGACCAGCACGTCGACATCAGTCAGGTGGGCCGTCCGGATCAGGCCGTAGCGGTCGAACTTGCTGGCGTCGGCGGCCAGGATCACCGTGCGGGCCTTGCCATAGACGATCCGGTTGGCGGCGGCCTCGCCCGAATGGAAGTCCATCAGTCCCTGGTCGCGGCTGATCGCTCCCACCGACAGCACGGCCAGGGTCGGCGTGAACTGGGCCAGGTAGTCGCAGCTGCGGTGGTCGAAGAAGGCCTTGTACTGGTAGTCGAGCTCGCCGCCCGACAGGAAGACCCTGTTGTCATTGCGGCCGCCCAGTTCGGCGCTCACCGCCACCGAATTGGTGATCACGGTCAGGGACCTGTGCTGGCGCAGGGCCTTGGCGACGTAGTAGCTGGTCGTGCCGCTGTCGATATGGACGATGCCGCCGTCGGGAACCAGGCCGGCGACGGCCCGGGCGATGCGCTGCTTGGCCTCGGCGTTCTCCCGCAGCCGCAGCTCGAATGGCCCCTCCACCGCGCCCAGCGGCAGGCTGACCGCGCCATGGCCCTTGGAGATGGCGCCGCTGGCTTCCAGCACCTTGAGCTCGCGGCGGATGGTCTCCTCGGAAACCTGGAGTTCCTGGGCCAGGTCGCGAACCGCATAGGCGCCGGCCGCCTGGACACGGGCGATGATCGCCTGTTGCCGAACCCTTCGCTTGGTCATGCTTGCTCCCCGAAACTGACGGAGAAATGACGGAGTTGCACGCAACACGTCAAGGCTTCTGCGGATGGTGCGCGGAATTCCACAAATTTTAAGGTTCAAATGTGGATATAGTGCGATCTACGCATTTTTCAGTCATAATTGTCGCAGAACTGACGCGGAGGGTCCCTAAGGAGGGCGCCGACAGACGGACCCGCTGGGGGGCCGCGCCTGAGCTGGTGACACCATGACCCGATCGACCTTCGGCGGTCTCGACGACCCTCGCGCCGATCACGCGCGGCGTTCGCGCGGCGCCTGGCTGGCCGGAAGCGCCGCCGGCGTCCTGCTCCTGGCGACCCTGGGCCCGGCGGCGCACGCGGCGGACCTGAACGACGGCGGCGGCGACGTCTCGGCGGTGGTCGTCAACGGCAAGCGCAACGCCAGCGCCGCCCAGCAGGTCGAGGCGATCGGCGCCACCAACGTGCTGTCGGCCGACCAGATCCAGCGCAATCCCGATCAGAACGTGGTCGACGCGCTGGCCCGTCTGCCCGGCGTCTCGGTTTCCCCCACCGACAACATGGGTTCGCCGTCGCAAGGCAACCACCACGGCGTCGACGCCGCGGGACGGGGCGAAGGCTCCTTCGTCAGCCTGCGCGGCCTGAACGGCGCCTACAACGTCAACCTGCTCAACGGCGTCAACGCCGCCCAGGGCATGCCCTACAGCCGCCAGATCGAACTGAGCCTGCTGCCGCCGGTCGGCCTGGACCGGATCGTGGTGTCCAAGACCTCGACCGCCGACATGGACGGCGACGCCATCGGCGGCACGATCGACTTCCGCACCCCGACCGGCCTGGACTTCAAGGACCCGATGACCCGGATCTACGTCCAGGCCGGCCTGGCGCAGTTGCCGCTGCGCTACGGCCTCAAGGGCGGCTCGGGCCTGGCCCAGGCGGAACTGGCGCGTCGGTTCGGCGCTGACAGCCGGTTCGGGATCTACGCCACCGCCTATTACGGCAAGCGCAACTTCGCCTCGACCATGCAGGACTACCAGGCCGGCCAGTGGGAGCACGCCATCTCCGATGGCGAGCAGGGCAGCAACCCGGTCGGCATGGACAAGAGCGACAACCTGCTGCTGACCAGCCTCAACGCCCAGTTCACGCGCGGCCAGCAGAAGCGCTACGGCGCCATCGCCTCGCTGGACTGGGAGGGCGAACGCACGACGCTCTACGCCCGCGGCAGCTTCGCCCGTTCGAACATCGACCAGGAGGTCTACCAGAAGAGCATCCAGGCCGACGGCTATTCGGCCGGGGTGCTGCGACCCGACGGCCTGTACCAGAACGCCGAGGACGACGGCGAATATCACTACTGGTTCGAGACCTCGCCGGAGGTGTCGGAGCTGGACTCGTTCCAGCTGGGCGGCCAGTCGAAGTTCGGCCGCCTGACCGTGGACTACAACGCCTTCTACAGCTGGGGCGAGAACTCGGCCCCCGACCACGCCGAGATCACCTACCAGACCGACGCCGACCACGACCTCAACGGCCCGTTCACGGTGACCTATCGCGACCGCTACCCCATTCCGCAGCTGACGCCCGCCCAGCTGGCGCGACTGAACGACAGCCGCCTGTTCCTGGTCGGCGAGGACAGCGGCGAATTCACCAGCTCCCACAGCGAGCAGCGCAAGACCGGCGGCAGGGTCGACTTCCACTACGACGTCGATGGCGACGTGCTGCGCGACCTGGCGTTCGGCGCGAAATATGTCGAGAGCCGCCGGGAGACCAGTTCACGCGACTACAGCGGCCTCAATCCCTATCCGGCGGGCTCGACCCTGGCCGACAGTCCATTGATTAACCGGACGCTGGGCCAGACCATCAAGGGCGTCTACCCCTACGCCCTTCCGATCGGCGACGGCGCGGCCCTGACCGACCTGATGGCCAGGCTGTCCAAGGCCCAGGCCCTGTCGGCCGACGACTTCAACAAGAACACCACGTCGGGCACGGAAAAGGTCTCGTCCGTCTACGTGCTGGCCAATCTCAAGCTCGGCGTCGTCGAGGTGCAGCCGGGCCTGCGCTACGAGCACACCGACATCCACGACACGTTCTGGAACCAGGTCACCAATCCGGACGACAGCGCTGGAGCCTCGGCCTTCGCCTCCAACCGGACGACGTACGATTTCGTGCTGCCCAGCGTGCACGCCAACTACCGTCCCGACGCCGAGACGGTGGTGCGGGCCTCGATCTGGCGCAGCTATGTGCGGCCGGCCTTCTTCCAGCTGGCCGGCGGCCGGCGAACCACGCTCAATCCCGACGGCTCGATCGACATCACCGAGGGCAATCCGAACCTCAAGGCGATCTCGGCGGTCAACTACGACGTCTCCTACGAGCACGCCGGCGCCAGCGGGACCCAGGTCATGGTCGGGCTGTTCCTGAAGGACCTGTCCAACTACCTCTACGATCGCGGCAACACCTACCGCGCCCAGGCCGTGGCCCAGACGGGGATCTCCTCGATCAGCCGCCCCGAGAACGGCGGGGACGCGCGGGTCTACGGCCTTGAGGTGTCCGGACGGCGCCAGTTCACCGAACTGCAAGGCTGGCTGGGCGGCCTGGGCGTCAGCGGCAACCTGACCCTGCAGCGCTCGAAGGTCGACCTGAAGGATCCGGACACCGACAGCGGCATGCGGATGCAGGGCTCGCCGGATCTGCTCTACAACGCTTCGCTGTTCTATGACCGCGACGGCCTGACCGCGAGCCTGGCCTATCGCTATGGAGGTCCGACCCTGGTCAGCTACCGGTTCGGCGACTACGGCGGCGCGGATCTCAACGAGTGGCAGCGCGCCACCCGCACCCTGGACGCCAGCGTCGCCTACCAGTTCCAGAGCGGTCTGAAGCTGACCCTGTCGGCCTCGAACCTGCTCAACGACTACGGCTACTACCGGACGGTCGGCCGCGACAGCGGGACGATCCCGCAACTGGTCTCGTCCGGTCGTAACGCCTTCATATCAGCGGCCTATAGCTTCTGATGCTTTCCTCGCCCGGCCGCTTCGTGCTCCCCCTAGCGAAGCGGCCCAACCGGAGCGTTCCATGCCCTTCACCCGACGCCGTTTCATGAAGACCGCTTCGGGGGCGGCCTTGGGCGCGACGGTGGCCAGCGGCCCCGCCCGGGCGACATCGCCCGGGCGGGGTTCGATCCAGGACGTCGAGCACGTGGTCATCCTGATGCAGGAGAACCGCTCGTTCGACCACTATTTCGGGACGCTGCGCGGCGTGCGCGGCTTCGACGATCCACACCCCGTACTGAAGCCGAACGGCGATCCTGTCTGGATGCAGAAGCAGCTGGACCAGGACGGCGGCGAGACGGTCATGCCGTTCCGGCTGAACACCGGCGTCACCGCCGCCCAATGCCTGTCGGGCCTCGACCACAGTTGGAAGGGCAGCCACGACCGCTGGAAGAACTACGACGTCTGGATGCCCGAGAAGGGCCCGATGAGCATGGGCCACCTCACGCGTGAGGACATCCCCTACTACTACGCCCTGGCCGACGCCTTCACGATCTGCGACGCCTATCACGCCTCGGTGCATGGACCGACCGGCCCCAACCGCCTGTTCCTGTTTTCGGGGACCAACGGCCTGAGCGTCGGCCAGGTCACGGTCTCGGCCGTCTCCAACGAGGGTTCCGACGACAACGGCTGCGCCGACATGGCCAAGGACGACCCAGCCTTCCCCGGCTACGCCTGGACGCCCTATGCCGCGCGCCTGGAGGCGGCCGGGATCAGCTGGAAGGTCTACCAGGAGTACGACAACTACAGCGACAACCCGCTGGCCTATTTCCCGATGTACCGCAATCTCGACAGCGGCTCCGTGGCCTACCAGTGGGCCCGGGCCTGGGTGGCGGGCTCGACCAAGGAGAACGTCCCTGAAACGACGGGCCAGCACCTGGTCGACGCCTTCGCCGCCGACGTCGCGGCCGACACCCTGCCGGCCGTGTCGTGGATCGTCGCGCCGTTCAAGCTGTGCGAGCACCCCGACGCGCCGCCGGCCTATGGCGAGACCCTGACCGCCCGGCTGGTCGCGGTCCTGGGCTCCAATCCCGACGTCTGGAAGAAGACCGTCTTCATCCTGAACTATGACGAGAACGACGGCTTCTTCGACCACGTGCCGCCGCCGATCCCGGCGATCCGGCCGGACTTGGGCGCCAGCACGGTCGACCTGCGTGGCGAGGACTATCACGGCGAACCGGTGGGCCTGGGCTTCCGGGTGCCGATGCTGATCGTCTCGCCTTGGACGCGCGGCGGTTGGGTCAATTCGCAGGTCTTCGACCACACCTCGGTGCTGCGCTTCCTGGAGCGGCGGTTCGGGGTGGCGGAGCCCAATATCGGTCCCTGGCGACGGGCGGTGTGCGGGGACCTGACCTCGGCCTTCGACTTCGACATTTCCGAGGCCCAGCGGCGCGACACCAGCTGGCTGCGGCAGTTGCCCGAGACCGGCGACTTCAGGGCGCGCAGCGACGCCAGCTGTCGCCTGCCCAAGGCGACCTACGCCCAGCCGCCGGCGATGCCGCGCCAGGAGCCCGGCGTCCGGCCGGCCCGGCCGCTGCCCTACGATCTGGAGGTCCTGGCGCACTGGACCGGCGACCAGGTGACCTTGCGGTTCCTCAACCGGGGCGAAGCCGGGGCGGTGTTCACGGTCTACCGCGACGGCGACGGCAACGGTCCGCGCTATTACACGGTCGAGGCCGGCAAAAGCCTGTCGGGCGTGTGGCCGGTGGCGCGATCGGCCAAGACCGAGGGCTTTGCCGTTCATGGCCCGGCCGGCTTCTATCGCGCGTTCCGGGGCGGGCGCGCCGACGCCGGCGCTCGACCCATGGCGTGACGATCCTTTGGAGTTTCGACGCGGCGGAGTTTGGCGCGAACTTTCAATTGACACAACCATGAGCCGCATGTCCCCCTGAGACGCGAGCGCCAGGGAGGGCAGCCATGAGCGACAAGAACCCGCCGATACCGCCATGCTTCGACTGCGGCGACGACCCGATCAACCGCCTGATCGAGATGTTCGTCGGCATCGCTCAGAAGAAGCGCATCGGCCTGGGCCAGCGGCCCGCCGAACGCCCGGTGTTCCGCAAGCTGCACGGCGTGGCCCACGGCCGGCTGGAGATGGCCAAGGACATTCCGGCCGACCTCAAGGTCGGGGTGTTCGCCCATGATGACCTGACCGCCTGGATGCGGTTCTCCAGCGACACCTCGCCCACCTCGCCGGACCTGCAGTCGACCGTGGGGATCGGGCTGAAGGTGTTCGGCGTGCCAGGCGAGAAGGCCTACGGCGGCGTCGGCGACACCGCTGATTTCATCCTGCAGAACTACCCCGTCTTCTTCGTCGATAACGCCAAGGAGATGTGCGAGTTCACCTATGCCGGCGTGGTCCAGGGCGACTATCCGACCTATCTGGCGCACCACCCCAAGACCAGCCGCATCCTCAACGAGATGGCCAAGGTCGAGGGCAGCGTCCTGACCACCACCTACTGGGGCATCCTGCCGTTCGGGGCGGGCCAGAAGCAGGCGGTGAAGTATCGCCTCGATCCCGAAACCCCGCCCGAGAACGTGGCCAACGACGCGCCCGACTACCTGGCCGTGGACATGGCCAACCGCCTGTCCAAGGACGACTACCGCTTCCGGTTCATGGTCCAGCGCCGGACTCATCCGAAGACCATGCCGCTGGACGAGGCGACGGTCGAATGGCCGGAGTCCGAAAGTCCGTTCATCCAGGTGGCGACCCTGGTCATCCCCCGCCAGGACGTGGAGGAACGCGGCCAGGCCGAGTACGGCCAGTCCCTGGCCTTCAACATCTTTCGCGTGCCGCCCGAGCAGGCCCCGGTTCCCGAATCCTCGATCGCGGCGGTCCGCAAGGCCGTCTACGCCGCCAGCGCCGACACCCGCCACGAGGCCAACGGCCAGCCGCTGAGGGATCCGGCCCAGCCGCGCGAGGTCCGCCTGCCGCCCGAAACGCCGCCGGACACCTGCATCGTCAAGGCGGCGATCTACCCGTCCATCGGCGTCGCGCGGGTCGGCAACAGTCCGGACGAATGGTATCTGGGTCCGGAAACCCCCGATCCCGAGCCGCTGCCGCCCGGCGCCTATCGCGACAAGAAGGGCCGGCTCAAGCGCCAGGCCGCGCGGTTCCGGGTCTATGGGATCAACGCCAAGGGCCAGATCGTCCGCGAGCTGACGGGGGAGGGCGACGACGCCAAGATCGCCTGGTCGGTGGAATTGGCCAACACCAAGTCGGCCTGGTACGGCTTCCAGCTGGCGCTGGACATCCCGGAGGCGGCCTCGGCCCCGCCCACCGTGCTGCGCAACGCGGCTGTCACCGAGCGGTCACGTCTGTCGATCACGCCGGGCGCGCGCGAAGTGGCCGGCCGCAACGCCAGGCCCAAGACCTTCGACGACGGCGAGTTCATGGGGCAGAAGGTCTATCTCGGCGAGGTCTCGACCGACGCCGAAGGCCGGCTGATCGTGCTGGGCGGCCACGGCAAGTCGGCCTCGTGCGACGGCAGCTGGGCCATCACCTTCGCCAACAACGAGGGTTGGTACGACGACATCTCCGACGGCCCGGTCACGGCCAAGGTCTCGCTGAACGGGACGCCGCTCGAGGTCGTGCCGGCTTGGGTGGTGGTGGCCCCGCCCAACTTCGGCCCGCAGCGCAAGTCGGTGCGGACCATGTGGGACCTGATGCGCGACGTCGCCATCACGGCCGGGACCCTGCCTGCGCCCAAGCGTCCGTCATTCACTCACGATATCCTGCCGATCTTCCAGCGGCTGGCCGGACTGCAATGGGTCAACGCCGGCTTCGCGGCGGGCTTCGGCTGGCGCGGGGCGTTCGACGTCTCGACGCCCGAGGGCGTGGCCAGGCTGGCCGACCGCGGCCCGGCCAACCAGGAGATCCGCCGCGTCCTGGCCAATTCCTTCCGCCGCTTCGACGTCGATTCCTGGTCGCCCAAGCCCTGGCCCTGGCTCTATGGCGACGCCATGGCCATTCCGCCGGCCCCGACGCCGCGCCAGAACTGCGCGCTCAGCGACTGTCAGCTGGCCATGCTGGACCAGTGGGCTATGGGCGAATTCGAGGACGATTACGATCCGGCCTATGCGCCGCCCAGCCGGATCGACCAAGTCCCCGTCCACCTGCAAGGCGACGTCCTGACCAAGGCCGCGCTCGACTTCTGCCTGGCCGACGCCTTCCATCCGGGCTGCGAGATGACCTGGCCGGTTCGGACGGCGACGATGTACATGGAGCCTTTCCGCTTCGCTCACGTCCTGCCCGATTGGGTGGCGCCGAACCTTGGCGAGGTGCTGACCAGCGACGGCATGACGATTCCCAACGGCCCGCTCTACGGCCAGGTCCCCGGCGGGATCACCCGCTGGATGGCCGTGCCCTGGCAGACCGACAGCGCCAGCTGCCGCTCGGGCTACGACACCGCCTATGACCCCTATGTTCCCGCCTTCTGGCCGGCGCGGGTGCCCGACCAGGTCATGACGCGCGAGAACTACGAGATCCTGATGGACGAGAAGCGTCCGCTGTCGGAGCGCCGCGCCGCCTTCGCCAACCGGGCCGCCTGGATCGATCCGCTGGGGACCACCAGCTACACCGACCAGATCAACAACATGATCGAGCATTTCGACCACCTGGGCGTGGTCGAGGTTCATCCGGGCCCCGGCGACACCGACGCCTTCCCCAAGGTCGTCGAGGTGGAAGACCGCCGCAAGACGATCCACGACGTCATTCCCAAGAGCGGTAAGGGGCCGCGCAGCCTGAAGTCGACCGCCCACCAAGGCGCCGCCCACGCCGGCGCGCCGGGGACCAACCGGCAGGTCGACATCTCGGGGATCGACAAGTTCCGGCGCTTCCCCCTGGGCCTGCCGGTGCAGTTCAAGTAGGCGAGCGTGCCGGACTACGACGTCGTCATCGTCGGGGCCGGGCCGGCGGGGGCGACCGCCGCCCTCAACCTGGCCCCGTTCCGGCGGGTGCTGCTGGTCGACCGCTGGCCCGCGCCGCGCGTCCGGATCGGCGAGTCCCTGCCGGGCGCGGCGCGACGCCTGCTGATCGACATGGGCCTGTGGACGGGCTTCGCGGCGGACGGTCATGCCCCACGCCATGCCCATCGCGGCGTCTGGGGCGAGGCCAGCCCGGTCGAGCGCGACGCGCTGGCCGATCCCGACGGCCACGGCTGGCACCTGGACCGCGCGCGGTTCGAAGGGCGGCTGCGGGCGACGGCGGTCGCCCGCGGCGCGATCCTGCTCGCGCCCGCCCGGCCCCTCGCCCTGGCCCGGGACGGTGATGGCTGGCGCCTGCGCCTCGAGGTGGGCGGCCAGGTTCTGGATCTCGGCGCGCGCCTGATCGTGGATGCGGCGGGCCGCGCCTCGCGCCTCCTCTCGGGCCTGGGACCGCGTCGCGCCGCCGACGATCGTCTGGTCTGCGCCTGGCTGCGGGCGCGGGCCGACCTGCCCGACGGCGTCACCCAGATCGAGGCGGAGGCAGGCGGTTGGTGGTACGCCGCGCCCCTTCCGCATGGCGAGGCCGTGCTGGCCTTTCACACGGATGCGGACCTGCCCCAGGCGCGCCTGGTCCGTGACCGCGCGGCGCTGCTGGAGCGCGCCCGAAGCCTGCCCATGCTGGGAGGAGCGCTGGCCAGCGCCGGCTGGGACGACGCGGGCGCCGGCTACTGCGCGGCCCATGGCGCCACGCTTTCGCCGCCCGCGGGACCCGACTGGATCGCCGTCGGCGACGCCGCCCTGGCCTTCGATCCGCTCTCGTCCCAGGGTCTGTTCAACGCCCTCTATACCGGCCTCGCCGGGGCCGAGACCGTTGACCGCCTGCTATCGGGTGAAGCCGGAGCGGCGGCGGAGTACGTCGACGAACTGGACCGGGTCCGCCAGACCTATGTACGCCACCTGGCGGCCTGGTATGGGCTGGAGCGGCGCTGGCCGGACGCGCCGTTCTGGGCGCGACGCCACACTCCGGCCAACGCCGTGGTCCAAATGGCCAGGCCCGCGACCTGGGTGGCTTCGCCCATCGCTGCGCAGACCGGCGCCGGGTTTTCCTTCTCCTGAGTTTCGGCGGCGGGTCCGTAGGGGGCGAAACCGCGCAGGCTTCCGTCCCGTAGCGGACAACGGGGCCCCGATGCTGTGGCCGGTCGATTCGTCGCCTGAAGGTTCAGAATGTTCCAATTTTGTCCGAGTATATATCGGCTTGGATGGAGCGCTGCGCGACCGGTCGGGCGGGGCTTGAAGCCCGGAAAGCAACCTGTGCCCCGCAAGGTGACATGCCAGAAACGCCGGCCCGTCTAGACGCCAGGCGAGGGACGCTGTGCGTCGCGAGCGTTCCGAAATTTCCAGGCCGATTGCTTGATGGCATTAATATTACAAACTTGTTGACGGCCGGAGACTGGGCGGGCAGGTTTGGTCGGACAATTGGCGGTCACGAGGAAAATACCTCGGGCCTATTCACCTAGGGGGAACGATGAAACGTCTCGCTTTCATGCTGTCGGTCGCGCCGATGGCGCTTTTGGCCATGCCCGCCGCGGCCCAGACCGCGCCGGCAGCCCAGAAATCGTCGGACAAGCCCGTCGCTGAAGCCTCGGCCGTCGACGAAGTCGTCGTGACCGGTTTGCGGGAAAGCCTGCGGTCGGCGCAGCAGATCAAGCGCAATTCCGACGCCATCCTCGACGCGGTCGTCGCCGAGGACATCGGCAAGCTGCCGGACAACACCGCGGCCGAGACCCTGGCGCGCATCACCGGCGTGCAGGTCGAGCGCTTCAGCGACGAGGCCAACCGCGTGCTGATCCGCGGCCTGCCCGATGTCGCCACTACCTATAACGGCCGCGAGATCTTCACCGCCGAGCTGCGCCGCGTGCAGTTGCAGGACTTCCCGGCCCAGGCGCTGGCGGGGATCGAGGTCTACAAGTCCGGGACGGCCGACATCGTCGAGCCGGGCCTGGCCGGCCTGATCAATGTCCGTACCCGTCGCCCCTTCGACTTCAAGGACTGGTTCGTCGGCGGCGGCGTCCGCGGCACCTATAACGACCAGACCAAGAAGTACGACCCGAACGGCAACATCCTGGTTTCGAACCGCTGGGACACGCCCATCGGCGAGATCGGCGTCCTGGCCAACGCCACCTACGCCCAGTCGCAGTACCGCAACGGCGTGCGGTACAACAACCAGGACATCTCCACGGTCAGTCCCGCGTCGAGCGTTTCGCCAGCGTCAGTGGGCCATAGCTTCCGCTATCCGCACTCGGTCGGCCTCTACAACGACGGCGGCAAGCGCTTCCGGCCTTCCGGGAACATCGCCCTCCAGTGGCGGCCGAACGACAAGCTGGAGGTCTATTTCGACGGCATCTACCAGGGCTATCGTGGCCGGCAGGCGACCGACAACCTGGACGTCAACCTGCGGGACTGGGATTCGACGGTCCAGCAGGATCCCACGCTGACCAATGTCACGCTGGTCCCCGGGACCACCGACCAGGCGGCGGGCTTCACCAAGACCGGTGGCGTTGCGCCGCAGGCCTATCGTTCGACCGGCGCCGACCACACCAACACCTACCAGGGCGCCGTCGGGGCGACCTGGCGCGGCGATCGCCTGACCCTGTCCACCGACCTGGCCTACGAGGACAGCGAGTACGAGGCCCGCAACTGGAGCCTGGACAGCGCCTTCGCTTCGCCGCCGACCGTCGTCGTGAAGTTCAATGAAAAGGACGGCGCGGCGTTCGACATCACCAACTTCAACGCCGCCGACCCCGCCAGCTATCTCTGGCGCGGCTATTACGAGCGCCACTACATCGCCAAGGGCAGCGGGGTCCAATGGCGCGGCGACGCAGTGTTCAACACCGGCTCCTCGTGGCTTCCGGAACTCAAGTTCGGCCTGCGCTTCACTGATCGGGACGCTTCGTTGATCCAGGGCTCGCGCTACGCCTGGGTGCTGCCCCTGAAGCTGCCGCTGGCTGGCCTGCCCGTGGGCGAACTGCAGATGGTCGCGGATCCGTTCCGCGGCAACTCGCAGGGCTTCACCCAATACCTGATGCCGACGCGTGACGGCATCGCCGGGAACTTCACGGGCCTGCAACAGCGTTCCATCGCCGCCTTGCAGCAACTGGTGGCCCTCAACCCCAATGACCAAGGCTACAAGGACACGCTGAAGGCGTTCAGCAGCCCCGACGTGCCGCTGGACCAGGGCGGCGCCTTCAGCGCCACCGAGCAGAGCTACGCCGAGTACGCCCAGGCCAAGTACAACTTCGATGTCGGGTCGGTCGCCTTCGACGGCGTGATCGGCGTCCGAGTCGTCCAGACCCTCGGCGAGTTTTCGGGCACCTCGCGCGTTTCGGTCAATGGCGTCACGTCCCTGATCCCGCGGACGATCCGGCAGAACTACACCGACGTCCTGCCGAACGTCAGCCTGCGGATCCGGCCGATCGACAAGCTGCAGCTACGCGTCGGCTACACCCAGACCCGCACCCGCGTCGATTTTGGCGCGCTCAACCCATCCCTGAACGTCACCCAGGTGGTTCGGGACCCCACGCAACCCATCGATCCCAACGCGCCTCCGCAGCCGAACGCCTACGGCTCGGGCGGCAACCCCGACCTCCTGCCGCTGACGTCCAACAACTACGATGTCAGCGCCGAGTACTACTTCTCCAGCACCGGCAGCATCACCGTCGCCGGCTTCTATCGCGACCTGTTCGGCTTCACGAGCAACTACACCCGGCGTGTCCAGGATCCCGTCTACGGCCTGATCGAGATCAACCGTCCGGAGAATTCCGGCGCGGGCAAGATCAAGGGTTTCGAGGTCGGCGCCCAGACCTTCCTGGACTTCCTGCCGGAGGCGTTCAAGGGCTTCGGCGTCCAGGGGAACGTCACCTATATCGACGGCAAGAACCAGTTTCCCACGGTGCTGGGCGGCGACGCCGACTACGTCCGGATCACGGGCCTGTCGAAGTGGACCTACAACGCCGCGCTGTTCTACGAGCGTAACGGCGTGACGGGGCGGATCTCGTACAATCGCCGCTCGCCGTGGGTGAACTACTATCGCCAGGCGCCCGACGGTTCGCAGTACACGGGGGTCGGGGTCAAGGCGATCTCCCGCCTGGACGCGTCGCTGAGCTATGACATCTCCAAGCACTTGACGATCAGCGCCGACGTCTCGAACCTGCTGGCCAAGCCGTTCGAGAACATCAACAACTACCAGCCCGACCGCACCTATCCGGTCGATGTCCGCTACGAAGGCCGCTATTACGGCCTGGGCCTGCGCTTCCGCTTCGGCGAATGATGCAAGGACCGGCTAGCGGCGTCGCCGCTGGCCGGTCTGGCTTCTACAATATCGACGACTGACGGACGGCTCGGGAGGCCGGGATGCTGAACTTCGATCGACGCCTGCGGGCCGTGGCGCTGGCGCTGCTGTTCATGCTGGGCGGCGGCCGGATCGCGGCGGCGGCGGACCTCCCCGACACCATCCTCTACGGCGTCGCCTACTACGACGAATACACCCCGACCGACCGCGTCGAGGAGGACGCGCGGATGATGCAGGCGGCGGGGATCACCGTCGTCCGCATCGCCGAGTCCACCTGGGGCACGCTGGAGCCCCAGCCCGGCGTCTTCGACTTCAGCCATGTCGACCGGACCCTGGCGGCCATGCAGCGGCACGGCATCAAGGTGATCGTCGGCACACCGACCTACGCCGTCCCCACCTGGCTGGCCCGCGAGCACCCCAACGTCCTGGTCGTCACGCCGAAGGGCCGCGCCGAGTACGGCTGGCGGCAGAACATGGACATTACCGACCCCGACTATCGCCGCGCCGCCGAGCGGGTGATCGTCGCCCTGGTCGACCACGTGAAGGACCACCCGGCGGTCATCGGCTACCAGGTCGACAACGAGACCAAGGCCTATGGCACCAGCGGTCCCAACGTGCAGGCCGCCTTCGTCGCCGACATGAAGCGCCGCTGGCCCGACCTCGACGCCCTGAACAAGGCCTATGGTCTGGACTACTGGAGCAACCGCATCAACCGCTGGGAGGACTTCCCGTCGGTCAACGGCTCGATCAACGCCAGCCTGTCAAACGCCTTCGCGCGGTTCCAGCGCGGCCTGGTCACCGACTTCCTGGCCTGGCAGGCCGGTCTGGTGCGGGCCCACGCCCGGCCGGACCAGTTCATCACCCACAATTTCGACTTCGCCTGGCGCGGCCATTCGTTCGGCGTGCAGCCCGAGGTGAACCACTGGGAGGCGGCCAAGGCGCTGGATGTGGCCGGCGTCGACATCTACCACCCCAGCCAGGACAAGCTGACCGGCGCCGAGATCGCCTTCGGCGGCGACGTGAGCCGGTCCGTGCGCGACGGGCAGAACTACCTGGTGCTGGAGACCGAGGCCCAGGGCTTCCCCGAATGGACGCCTTATCCCGGCCAGCTGCGGCTGCAGGCCTTCAGCCACCTGGCCTCGGGCGCCAACATGGTCGAGTACTGGCACTGGGCCAGTACGTCCAACGCCATCGAGACCTACTGGCGCGGGGTGCTCTCGCAGGACTACCGGCCCAACGCCGTCTACGAGGAGGCCAAGACCATCGGCGCCGACCTCAAGCGGCTGGGCCCCAAGCTGGTCAACATGAAGAAGCGCAACCGCGTCGCGATCTATGTCAGCAACACCGCGCTGAGCGCCTTCGACTCGTTCAAGATCAGCCCGGACGTCGGCTATAACGACGTGCTGCGCCCCTATTACGACGCCCTCTACCGGATGAACGTCGAGGTCGACTTCCTGTCGCCCAGCTCCAAGACGCCGCTGTCCGACTACCAACTGATCGTGGTCCCCGCGCTCTACGCGGCCAGCGACGCCGAGATCGACCGGCTGAACGCCTACGCCAAGGCCGGCGGCCACCTAGTCTACACCTTCAAGAGCGGCTTCACCGACGAGAACACCAAGGTGCGCTACACGCCCCAGCCGGGCGGGATCACGCAGGCGGCGGGCGTCCGCTATGAGCAATTCACGCGGCCGGAGGGCGTGACCCTGGACGGCGACCCCTTCGCCGTCGGCGACAAGGACAACACCGCCCGCTGGTGGATGGAGTTCCTCACCCCGACCACGGCCACCGTCGTGGCGCGCTACAAGCATCCCTCCTGGCCGGCCTATGCGGCCATGACCCGCAACGCCTACGGCAAGGGCGAGGTCGCCTATGTCGGCTTCATGCCGACCGACGCGGTGATCGAGAAGATCCTGGCCGGCGAGGCCCGGCGCGCCGGCGTCGAGCTTCCGCAGGCCCGGTTCCCGGTCATCGTGCGCGGCGGCCAGCTGTCGAACGGCCGCGCGGTGCGCTACGTGCTGAACTATTCGGCCGCGCCGCAGCGCCTGGCGGGCGGAGCCGGGGCGGGGACCGAGTTGCTGTCGGGACGCAAGGTCGAGGCCGGCCAGGCCCTCGACCTGCCGCCCTGGGGCGTGGCGATCATCGAGGCGACCGGGCGCTGATCGCGAGGGACGCGTTTCCCGTTCGCGTCCCGGTTTGGAGAGCCATTCGGCGCCGGGACCGAAAACCTCGTCCTTCGACAAGCTCAGGATGAGGTTTTCTACGGCTAGGTCTCGAGAGGGTCCTCACCCTGAGCTTGTCGAAGGACGAGGACCACGCACGGCCTGGAACGCCGATCCTAGAACTCCACCTGCAAACGGCCCTGGACGACGGTGACGTCGGCGTCGAGCTCCGAGCCGGCGATATTGCGGTTGTCGATCTTGGCCCGCGTCAGGTTCCCGGTCAGCCGGACATAGCTGTAAGGGTACCAGTTGGCTCCCAGCGTCACGCCGCGATAGATCCCCGCCGTGCCCAGGCCGGTCTGCAGCGCCGGGGCCACCACGGTGTTGGCCGCCATGTCGGTGAGGTCAGCATAGTCGTAGCGGGCCGCCAGCTCCACGGCCCCCAGGCCGCCCTTGTCCAGCGGGTGGAGCACCTTGATCCGCCCGAACGAGCCGTTGGGGTTGTAGGGCCGGGTCTCGCCGGTCGGGAACCAGCTGACGGCGCCGTAGGCGGTGACAATGTCGAAATTGTCGCCGCCCAGGGTCGGGCTCAAGCTGGTGGCGATCCGGTCGACCCTGATCCGCGCGGCCTCGCCCTGCACCGACAGGGCCCGGTGCACCCAGGCGCCTTCCAGGGCCAGGGTGGTGTCGCCGTCGCCGACCGCGCCGGTGCTCAACAGGGTCGCGCCCGAGGCGGTCTGCGGCCGGAAGGCGGTGTTGGCGGCGGCCGAATAGGTGAAGCCGGTCTCGCCGCCGCGGTCGCGCCGCCGCGCCCAGGCCCCCAGGTGCAGGCGGTCGTTCTCCGACAGCTTGGGCGACCAGGTGGCCCGCACCGTCGCGCCCGACCGCTCGACCGCCTGGTTGGGGTCGAAGCCCCCGGTCACGTCGGCCTTGTTGATGCTGTCGCCCTGCAGGGCGGCCCACAGCGACCAGTTGGGACCGGTTCGCACCACCTCCAGGGCCAGCGTGTAGCCGGCGTCGATCAGGTCGCCATAGGCGCCGCGTTCCATGAAGGTGGTCGACTTGAACGAGGTCAGGCCCTCCAGCGAGGCGGCCTTCTGGTTGCCGGCCAGGATCGAGGTCTGGCTGTCGAGCTTGTATTCGATGATGGCGTCGTCCCAGCCCCAGGCCCCGCCGCTGACCGCGCCGCCCTCCAGCCGGTAGGCCCAGCGGCCGGTCTGGCCCTCGACGCCGAGGAACAGCTGGCGGGCCCGGAATTGCCGGGCGTGGTAGTCGGCCAGGCCGTCGCGCTCGGTGGTGGAGTCCACGGCGTCCAGCGACATCCGCCCCCGCAGCTTGAAGGTCGCGCCCGACGCCGGGTCGGTGAATCGCGGGGAGTTCTCCCAGCGGATCGGTTCGGCGGCTGGCTTGGACGGCAGGGTCTGGATCGGTGCGGTGGCCGGAGCCGGGGCGGCGGCAGGCGGCGCGGCGGCCTGGCGCTCGAGCACGTCGAGCCGCGCCTGCAGCGCCTGGATCTGCGCCTTGAGCGCGGCGAGGTCGGGGTCTTCAGCATGGGCCGCGCCGGCGAGGCCGAAGGCGACCAGGGCGGTGGTGGTGAAAAGAACGCGCATGACAGGTCTCCCCCTCTCCGGCGCCGTGCGCCGGGAGCTGGTGGTCGGGATCGGGAAGGGCGGGGAGGCCGCCGGGGCGGCCTCCGATCTGGAGCGCCTATTCGGCGGCGATGGCGGCGGGGTCGGGCGTGGGTTCGACGTCCGAAGGGACCGGATGGCCGGACAGGGCGGCGTCCAGTTGGTCCTTGTCCAGGGCGTTTTCCCAGCGGCTGACGACGATGGTGGCCACGGCGTTGCCGATGAAGTTGGTCAGGGCCCGGCACTCGGACATGAAGCGGTCGACGCCGAGGATCAGGGCCATGCCGGCCACCGGCACCGAGGGCACGACCGATAGGGTGGCCGCCAGGGTGATGAATCCCGCGCCGGTGACGCCGGCCGCGCCCTTGGAGCTGAGCATGGCCACGCCCAGCAGCAGCAACTGGTCCCAGATCGACAGGTGGACGCCGGTGGCCTGGGCGATGAACAGCGCCGCCAGGGTCATGTAGATGTTGGTGCCGTCGAGGTTGAAGGAATAGCCGGTCGGCACGACCAGGCCGACGACGGGCTTGGCGCAGCCAGCCCGCTCCAGCTTGTCGATCAGGCTGGGCAGGGCCGATTCCGACGAGCTGGTGCCCAGCACCAGCAGCAGCTCGCTCTTCAGGTAACGGATCAGGCGCAGGATCGAGAAGCCGTTGAACCGCGCCACCGCGCCCAGGATCACCAGCACGAACACCAGGGAGGTGGCGTAGAAGGTCCCGACCAGGGCGGCCAGGTTGATCACCGAGCCGATGCCGTATTTGCCGATGGTGAAGGCGAAGGCCCCGAAGGCGCCCAGCGGGGCGGCCTTCATCAGGATGCCGACCAGGCGGAAGAAGGCGTGGGCGATCGATTCCAGCAGATCGACCACCGGCTGGCCCTTGTCGCCGACCAGGGCCAGGGCGACGCCGAACAGGATCGAGAAGAACAGCACCTGCAGGATGTCACCGTCGGCGAAGGCGCCGGTGACCGTGGCCGGGATGATGTTGCTCAGGAACCCGACCACGGTCGTCTCGTGGGCCTTGGCCGCATAGTCGGCGACCTTGTCGCTGTGCAGGCTGGCCGGGTCGATGTTCATGCCGGCCCCGGGATGGACGACATTGGCGACGATCATGCCCAGGATCAGGGCCAGGGTGGAGAAGGTGAAGAAGTAGACGAAGGCTTTCAACACCACGCGGCCGAACTTGCCCAGATCGCGCATGCCGGCGATGCCGGTGACCACGGTCAGGAAGATCACCGGGGCGATGACCATCTTCACCAGCTTGATGAAGGCGTCGCCCAGCGGTTTGAGGGACTCGCCGAAGTGCGGATAGAAGTGGCCGATCAGGGCGCCGGCGGTGATGGCGATCAGCACCTGGACATAGAGGTGGGTGTACCAGCGGCCGGGGCGCGACGGCGGGGCGGGGGTCTGCGGGATCATCGGCGGGCTCCTGGGCTCGTTTCCTCGCGCATCTTTGAAGGCTCGGCGCTTGGGCCTAGAGTGCGGGAATTTTCAGGGTCGCGCCGCCCGTTTCTTTCTCCTGCCGTACTCTTTTGATTTAGTTCAGTAAAAATAACATAGGGTACGGGCTTCGTGGCCTCGGCTGTATCATATTCCGCCCGCAAGGATCGCGGTTTGTGTGGTATATGGCACGATCTCTGGAGGTCGGCTTGGTATCGACATCGACATCGGACGCGCCGGTCTCGCGTCGGCGGCTGTTGGCCTGGGCCCTGGTGGCGGCCGCCATCGGCCTGGCCCTGGCCTGGACGGTCGGGGCGCTGGTCCAGGATCGCGCCATGGCGACGTTGCGGTCCCGGGCGACGGCTTCGGCGGCGCTGCACGCGGCGGTGCTGCGCAGCGAACTGGACAAGCAGCGGGCCCTGCCGCTGGTCCTGGCCGACGACGCCGACCTGGAGGCGGCCCTGACCAGTCGCGCGCCCGAGCGGCTGGCCGCCCTGTCGCGCAAGCTGGAGACCCTGGGGCTCCAGGCCCGCGCCGCCGCCGTCTATGTGATCGCGGCCGACGGTGTGACCGTCGCGGCCAGCAACTGGCGCCAGCCGACCAGCTTCGTCGGCTCGAACTATGGCTTTCGCCCCTATTTCACGGAGGCCCTGCGCCAGGGCCGGGCCGAGCAGTTCGCCCTGGGCACGGTCAGCCGCAAGCCGGGCCTCTACCTGGCCCGCCGGGTGGACGGGGTCGCCGGGCCGCTGGGCGTGGTGGTGGTCAAGCTGGAGTTCGACGGCGTCGAGGCGGCGTGGCGGGCCATCGGCGAGCCCGCCTTCGTGGTCGATCCGCGCGGCCTGGTGCTGATCACCAGCCAGCCCGACTGGCGCTTCCAGGTGCGCCGCCCTTTGCCCGAGAACGAGCGCGCGGCGCTGCGGAAACAGGGCCAGTTCGGCGACGCGGCGTTCGCGCCCTTGCCCCTGAAGTCGCGTGGCGGCGACGGCGTGCAGCGGACCGACGTCGCCCGCGCCGAGCGCCAGGTCGAAACCCTGCTGCCCGACGTCGCGCCGGGCTGGACGCTGCACCTGCTGACCGCCGCGACGCCCGCCGACCAGGCCGCCGCGGCGGCGCGCTGGATCACCGCCCTGGTCTGGATCCTGCTCTGCACGGCGCTGTTCTGGCTGTGGATCCGGCGGCGGCGCATCCGGTTGGCCGCCGAGCGCGAGCGCGAGGCCCGGGCGGAGCTCGAACGGCGGGTCGAGGTCCGCACCCAGGAGCTGACCCAGGTCAACCGGGCCCTGTCGCGCGAGGTCGACGAGCGGCAGCGGACCGAGACCCGGCTGCGGGCCCTGCAGGCCGATCTCGTCCAGGCGAATAAGCTGGCGGCCCTGGGCCAGATCGCCGCCGGGGTGGCCCACGAGATCAACCAGCCGGTGGCCGCCATCCGCGCCAACGCCGACAACGGCTTGGTGCTGATCGGCCGCGGCAAGCCGGAGACGGCGCGGGAGAACCTGGTGGCCATCGCCGCCATGACCGAACGGATCGGCCGCATCACCGACGAACTGCGGGCCTTCTCGCGCAAGGCCGACGGCCGGGTCGAACCGACCCTGGTGTCGGAGGTCATCGAGGGTTCGGTCTTGCTGACCGCCAGTCGGTCGCGCCGCCACGACGCACGGTTGGTCCGCGAGGGCGAGGCGTCGGGCCTGACGGTTTTGGGCGAGCGGATCCGGCTGGAGCAGGTGCTGGTCAATCTGCTGCAGAACGCCTTCGAGGCGGTGGAACACCGGCCGCAGGGGCTCGTGACCCTGACGGTGCGCGACGCGGGCGACACCGTGCAGATCGCCGTCCGCGACAACGGCCCGGGCCTGGCCCCCGAGGTCGAGCGCGGCCTGTTCACCCCGTTCCTGACCACCAAGCCCCAAGGACTGGGCCTGGGCCTGGTCATCGCCCGCGACATCGCGGCGGGTTTCGGCGGCCAGCTGACCGCCGCCTCCACCCCGGAGGAGGGCGCGACCTTCACCCTGACCCTGCGCAAGGCCGACCGATGAGCGCGTCGGCCGGCAAGGTCCTGTTCATCGACGACGACCACGCCTTGCGGGTGGCCGCCGTCCAGGGGCTGGAGCTGGCCGGCTTCGAGGTTACGGCGTTCGACAACGGTCCCGCGGCGCTGAAGGCGCTGTCGCGTGATTTCCCCGGGGTGGTGGTCTCCGACGTCCGCATGCCCGGCATGGACGGCCTGGCGCTGTTCGCGCGCATCCAGGCGATCGACCCGGACATCCCGGTGCTGCTGATCACCGGCCACGGCGACGTGGCCATGGCCGTCGCCGCCCTGAAGGAGGGGGTCTACGACTTCGTCTCCAAGCCGTTCCCGATGGAGCGGTTGGCGGCGGCCCTGGCGCGCGCCCTGGAGAAGCGCAGCCTGGTGCTGGACAACCGGCGCCTGGAGGCGGCGGCGTCCCAGGGGCCGACCGGTTCGCCCCTGTTGGGCGAGGCGCCGGTCATGCAGCGCCTGCGCGCCACGATCGCCCAGCTGGCCGAGGCCGAGGTCGACGTGCTGATCCAGGGCGAGACCGGGGTCGGCAAGGACCTCGTCGCCCAGGCCCTGCATCGCGGCGGCCCGCGCCGTGGCCGCCCTATGGCCACGGTCAACTGCGCCGCCCTGCCCGAGGCGGTGTTCGAGGCTGAGCTGTTCGGGGTGACCGGCGGCGCGGCCGGCGGCCGGCCACGCATCGGTCGCCTGGAGCACGCCGATCGCGGCGTGCTGTTTCTCGACGAGATCGAGGGTCTCACCCCGGCCATGCAGGCCAAGCTGCTGCGGGTGGTCGAGGAGCGCGAGATCTGGCCGATCGGCGCGGCCGAGCCCCGGCACCTGGATTTGCGGATCATCGCCGCCGGCAAGGTCGATCTGGCCGAACGGGTCCGCGAGGGTCTGTTCCGCGCCGACCTCTATTATCGGCTGAACGTCGTCACCCTGGTGGCGCCGCCGCTGCGTGAACGGCGCGAGGACGTGCCGATGCTGTTCGGCCACTTCCTGGCCGAGGCCGCGGCGCGATTCCGCCGGCCTGTCCCGCGCCTCACCGCCGCCGTCCGTGACCACCTGCTGGGTCATGACTGGCCCGGCAACGTGCGGGAACTGGCGCATTACGCCGAGCGGGTGGCCCTGGGGCTAACCTCCGCGGTCACCCCGGACACCGGGACGGGAGTCCAGGCCGACGGCCTGGCCGAACGCGTCGAGCGCTACGAGGCCATGGCGATCCGCGAGACCCTGGCCGCCTGCAACGGCGACGCGCGCACGGCGATGGCCCTGCTGCGCACGCCGCGCAAGACCTTCTATGACAAGCTGCGCCGCCACGGGATCGAGATCGACGCCTATCGGCCGTCCCGGCGCGGTCCTCGACCCTGACGGCGCTCGTTCCTCGAGGGGCAATCCGTCGCAGCCGCGTTCGCCCTTTTTGAAGGCCCGTTAAGCCTGGCTGCATCAAGTCGTGATTTGGTCGGCGCGGGGACGTATTTGGGGGCGCCGATGGCGACAATCAGCATCGCCGGCAGGAGCGCCGGTCGCGCGGCCATGGCGGTCGCGCTGGCCATGACCCTCCTGATCCTGACCGCGCCGGCGACCGGCGCCGCCCGCGCCGAAACCCGAGAGGCGCGCCTTGACGCGCTTGGCCAGCAGATCCGCGCCCACCATGGGAAGCTGACGCCGACGCTGATCGAGACGATGGGCCGTTCGGCGCTGGCGGCCAAGGGCGACGCCCGCTTTTACGGCGCCTGGCGCGTACTGAACTACTATCGGAACAACGGCCAGGACGCCGATTTCGCACGCTGGTCCGGCCAGCTCCGCGCGGCCGCGGCGCGCGACGACGAGCCGAGGCTGGCCGGCATGGTCGATGCGATGGCGCTGTCGGCGCCCGTGCTGTCGGGCCGCACGGATCGACTGGACGACACCGTCTGGCGGCGGTTCGACGTCGCCGGGCCGGACGTCCGCCGCGTGGCGCAGCTGGAACGGCTGCGCGTCGCGGTCGCGCTGAGCCAATGGGCTAAGGCCTCGACGGTGGGGGCGGCGCTGATCCGCGACGTCGACGGTCAGGACCGACTGACCTGGCCCCTGGCGGCCGAGGCCCACACCCTGGTGTCGACCACGCTGGGCGATCTGGGGGATCATGTCAGCGCCCTGGACCATATGGCCGCCGCGGCCGCCCTGGATCAAAAGATCGGCTCGGCGACCCAGGACGCCGAGCGGGTCTACGACCTGGCCTACATGGCCAGCGCGGCGGGTGAATACGCCGCCGCCGAACGGCTGGCCGCCTTGCACGGCGAGGTCATCAAGACCTCCGGCGGTCCCCGGGCGCTATTCTTCAACCGCTATCTTTGCGCCTCGATCGCCTTTGACCAGGCCAAATGGCGACGCGTGCTGAGCTGCCTGGACGACATCGCGCCGCTGCTGGACCGGCCCGAGGACGGATGGGCGGTGGCGGCCCTGCGGCTGCGGCTTGAAGTCAAGGCGCGCCTGGGCGACGCCAAGGGCGCCCGCCGCGACTTCGCGCGGCTGCGCGCCGCGCCCGACGGCCTTGGCGCCGAGGACCCGCTGCTGGACCTGTTCAGCGACGCCTACACGCTGCGGGCCGAGAAGCGCGGCCTGGAGGCGTTCGACGTCTACGACCGCTGGCGCCGCAAGGCGATGCGGGCGCTGGACGAGGACCACCAGCACAAGATCGCCGACATCTCCTCGGCCCTGCAGGCCGAGCTGGGCGCCAAGCGCGAGCGGCTCGAGCACGTCGAGAAGGAGGCCGCGCTCCAGCGCGGGCTGAACACGGCCTGGACGCTGGTCGCCGGCCTGATGACGCTGCTGGCGGCCGGCGGCGCGGCCTGGGTTTTCCATCAGCGCCGGGTCTCGCGACAGCTGCGCGAGGCGCGGGCGCGTGCGGAGGCCGCCAGCGAAGCCAAGTCGACTTTCCTGGCCACGATGAGCCACGAGTTGCGCACGCCCCTGAACGGCATGCTGGGCCTGGCCCAGGCGCTGAAGCTGGAACCGCTGGAGCCGGGCGAGCGAGAGCAGGTGGAACTGCTGGAGGATTCGGGCCGCAACCTGCTCACCCTGCTCAACGACGTACTGGATCTGTCCAAGATCGAGGCCGGCAAGCTGGACATCGCGCCGATCCCCGGCGACCTGGTCCAGACCTGCGCGCGGGCCGCGCGGCTTCATGGCGCCCTGGCCGCCGACAAGGGGCTGGCGATCACTTTCACGGTGGACGGCGACACGCCCGCCAGCCTGTCCTTCGACCCGGTCCGCGTCCGGCAGTGCGTCTCCAACCTGCTGTCCAACGCCGTCAAGTTCACCGCCCACGGCGAGATCGCGATGACCTTGCGGTGCGAGCCGCTGGCGGACGGCGATGTCCGCGCGACCATCCGCGTCGCCGACAGCGGCGTCGGCATGTCGGGCGAAACCCTGTCCCGGTTGTTCGGCGCCTATGTGCAGGCCGACGCGGCCACCGCGCGCGAGTTCGGCGGCACGGGCCTGGGCCTCAACATCACCCGCCGGCTGGCTGAGATGATGGGCGGCGGCGTGACCGTCGAGAGCCAGGAGGGGGTTGGGTCCACCTTCACCCTGTGCTTCCGTTGCGACGCGGTGGCCGTCGAGGCGCCCCCGGCCGAAGCGGAGGAAGCCGCCGCGCCGCTCGGTCTCCAGGCCCGCAAGGTCCTGCTGGTCGACGACCATCCGGTGAACCGCAAGGTGGTGGGGGTGATGCTGGCGCCGTTCGGCTGCGTGGTGGTCGAGGCCGAGCACGGTCAGGCCGCGCTGGACCGGTTGGAGACCGAGGCCTTCGACGTGGTGCTGATGGACGTCAACATGCCGGTGATGGACGGACTGGAGGCGACGCGCCGCATCCGCGCCCGGCCCGAATGGGCCGCGCTGCCCGTCATCGCCTTGACCGCCGACGTGATGGACGACCAGGTCCGGGCCTGCCGGGAGGCCGGCATGGACGACTTCGTGGTCAAGCCCGTCGACATGGCCGCCCTCGTCGCGGCGGTGACGCGGGCCGGTCGGACGCCGGCGACGGGCCACGAGGCTGGGCAAGGCGTCGCCCCGGCCGCGTCGCGGGAAAGGCGAAGGGCGGGCCTGGCGACAGGAAGGTGAGCGTCCGAAGGCTTCGTGGAGGCGGTCAGCCCGGCGCCGGATAGAGGTCGAGCAGGGCGCGGGTGACGCCGTTGGTCCAGCCGAAGCCGTCCTGCAGCGGGTATTCGCCGCCGCCGCCGGCCTTGGCCTCCTCGACGTCGTACTTCTCCAGCATCTTGCCGCTGGCCTTGTACTCGCGGGCCACCGTGGCCAGCCAGCGCTGGCCGATGTCCTTGGCCAGGTCCTCCTCGCCGTAGCGGCGCAGGCCCGACACAGCCACCCACTGCATCGGGGCCCAGCCGTTGGGGGTGTCCCATTGTTGGCCCGTGGCGACGGTGGTGGTGCGCAGGCCGCCCGGCGCGAGCAGCAGGGCGCGGGTGGTCGTCGCCACCGCCTTGGCCTGGTCCGGGCTGGCCGCCCCGACGAACAGCGGATACAGCGTCGCGGCGCTGGGATGGTCCAGCCGCGTCCGTTCGCGCCACTGGTAGTCGAGATAGAGGCCGCGCGGAGCGTCCCAAAGGTAGGCGTCCATCGCCGTCCGGCGGGCCTTGGCGCGGCCGCTGAACTCAGCGACGCAGGGCGCGTCCGCCAGGTCGGCGCAGCCTTGGGCAATGGCCGTCTCCAGGCCGAACAGCAGGGCGTTCAGGTCGACCGGGAGGATCGCGGTCGTCTGGATGGTCTTCAGGCTCTTGCCGTCGGCCATCCACCGCGAACTGAAGTCCCAGCCGCTCTCGGCGCCCGAACGCAGGTCGCGGAAGACCTCGCCGGCCGGGCGGTTGGTCACCGCACGGGCGGTCAGCACGTCCTCGCGGTAGGACTCGTCGCGCGGCGTGGTCCGGTCGTCGGCGTAGCGGTTGAGGATCGCGCCGTCGGGCAGGGCGACGGCCCGGCGATATGCCTGGCCGGGCGCGAGGGTCTTCTCGCCGTCCATCCAGAAGGCGTGCTCGCGGCGCATCAGGTCCACGCGCTGCTTGAACCGGGCCTTGTCGGTCTTGTCAGCCAATCCCACCATGGCGAAGTAGAACGGCGGCTGCGAGCGGCTCAGATAGTAGCTGCGCGTGCCGTTGGGGATGTGGCCGTAGCGGTCGATCAGCCCGCCGAAATCGTCGACCATGCTCTCCACCGCGTCCTGGCGGCCGTCGGCGGCCAGGCCCAGCATCGTGAAGTAGCTGTCCCAGTAGTACATCTCGCGGAAGCGCCCGCCGGGCACCACGAACGGCTTGTCCAGCGGCAGGGCGCTGCCGCCGTCCACCGCTTCGACCGGCGGGCGGGTCAGCACCGGCCACAGGGCGGCGATGTGGGCCTTCAGGGTGGTGCGGTCCTTGGACGGGGGCGGAAGCGGCGCACTTAGCGGCACGACGAAATTGGCGTGCACGAAGCGCTTCAGCTCGGCGTCGGTGAAGGCGGCGTGGGCGCGGTAGGCGGCCAGGATCTGGGCGGGCGAACGCCTGGGCGTGGCGTCGACGAAGGTCTTGCCGTCCGGGAACAGCTTGCGCATCTGCACCTGGTGGAACAGCTCGCCATAGGTGTCGGCGGGGGAGGGGACTTCGCTGGCCTTCGGCGCCAGGGCCAGGGCCATAGCCGGGGCGGACAGGGCGAGCCAGAGGGTGGAGGCTGCGAGGACGCGACGATGCTTCACGAAATTCCTCCTTCTCCTCCACTCATCCCGGCGAAAGCCGGGACCCAAGCGGAGGTGGACGTTCCTGGCTCAAAGCCGACCTTCAAGCTCGGCTTGGGTCCCGGCTTTCGCCGGGATGAGTGGAAATTAAATCGGTCAACTCAAAACGATAAAAGCGCGGATCGGGTCCGTGACGAACCCGACCCGCGAGCGGCGCCGCTGGGGGGAGCGGCTCCGTTGCCGCCGGGCCGCTGGGGACGGCCGCGGCGGGTCCTGATCGGGAAACCGGTCAGAAGTTGTAGCCGACGCTGACCTTGAACGACCGGCCCAGGATCGGGCGGGCGTTGGCGCCGCTGGTCGAGCGCGGGTCGCCCTCGGTCAGGCCGTGGCTGTCGGTCAGGTTGTCGGCCGAGACCTGGACGGTGAAGGCGTTGACGTCGAAGATCGCGCCCAGGTCGACCTTGGTGTAGCCCTTCAGCACCTGGGTGTTGGCGTTGTCGGCGAAGCGGTCGTCCACGGCGCTGACCGTGCCGTAGAAGGTCGACTCCACCGAGCCCAGGGTCACGTCGTAGCTGGGGGTGAAGCGGATCATCCAGTCGGGCTGGCGCTGGGCGCTGTTGCCCTTGTTGCCCGGGATCGACGACTTGACGATCTCGGTCTTCTGGAAGGTGCCGTTCAGGGCCAGGGACAGGCCGAAGTCCGAGCGCCAGCGGCCGTCCAGCTCGACGCCGTGGGCCTTGTTGCTGTTGCTTTCCTGGATGCCGCCGACGTCGGCGAACTTGGCGCCCTCGAACTTGTTGGCGAAGCCGGTGGCGTAGAGCTCGAACGGCCCGCTGCGCAGCTTGTAGCCCAGCTCGTATTGGTCGACCGACAGGGTGTCGGTCAGGCCCTCGCGGAAGTTGTCGAAGCTGGGGAACTTGTAGCCGCGCGAATAGCGGCCGAACACGCCGGAGACGGCGTTGATGTCGTAGTTCACCCCGACCGTGTAGCTGGTCTTGCTGTTGCTGTAGTCGGTGGTGCGCAGGGCAAGGCCATCCGGGAAGCCGGGGCCGTCGTCGACCACGTAGTCGGTCTGGAACCGCTCGCGGCGCACGCCCAGGTCGATGCGCAGCGGATCGATCACCTGCCAGGAATCGGCCAGGTACAGGGCGTCCACGCGCCCGTCGCCGGCCGAGGTCAGGCCGAACTTGAAGCAGCTGGAGGTGCTGCCGGCTGTCGCCAGATTGGCGCAGGTGACCGGGGCGGCCAGGTAGTCGCCATTGGCCTTGACCTGCATCGGCTCGACATTGCCGATGGTCCAGAAGTCGTCGGACTTGAAGCTGGAGGCATAGTAGCCGGCCGACAGCTGGTGGGTCCCGATCGTCTTGGCCATCGACAGGTCGTTGGTCACCGCCTTGATCTTCTTCTCGACGATCCAGGCGCCCCAGTTCTGGACGTAGTCATTGGCGCCCAGGGCGGTCCCGCCGCGGGTGGTGATCGCGCCGGGAACCACGGTGTTCAGCGCGGCCACGGTGATCGCCGCTCCGTCCGGCACCAGGCCGTAGGTGTTGGCGTCACCGTCGGTCAGGCTGAAGCGGTCGCGCACCTGCCAGCCGTCACCGAACTCGTGCTCGAAGCTGCCGCCGGCCACATAGCCCTTGAAGCCTCGACCATCGGCCAGGTCGAAATTGCGGGTCGCGCCGGCGCCGTTGACCTGCAGGGTGTGGAAGCGGCTGGCCTCGCCCAGCTGGGTGTATTCGCCCTTGTCCACGCCCGGCACGTTGATCGCGAACGGCAGGTACCAGGCGCCGTGGTCGTCGGTATAGCGGGCGTAGAGGTTCAGCTTCCCCCGCTCCATCCGCTTGGTGATGTTGACGGTGAATTGCTGGCCGACCTCGCTGTCGAATTGGGTGTCGCGCACGCCGGGCGAGGTGGTCGCATAGCCGCCGACCATGAAATAGAGGTCGTCGGCCAGCTTGCCGCTCAACAGGCCGTCGACGCGGCGCAGGTCGTAGTCGGAGGTGGTCAGCTTGACCAGGCCGTGGGTCTCCTCGCCGCCTTCCTTGAGCTGGAAGTTGGTGGTCAGGCCCGGCTGGCCGTTGGAGAAGATCGGGTTGGGGCCGCCGCGCAGGGCCTCCATCCGCGAGATGGTCTCGTCGACCCGGAAGATCGAGCTGTTCTCCAGGAACGACAGGGTCGAAGGCGGATAGATCGGCGAACCCTGCAACTGGATGGTCAGGAACTCGGCGTCGCCGGTGGCGGGGAAGCCGCGCACGAAAACGTTGGCGCCGGCCACCCCGCCGGAGGTCTCGACCCAGACGCCGGGCACCAGGGTCAGCAGCTCGGCCGTGCTCTTGGGCGAGGCCTTGGTGATGTCGTCGGCGTTGACGGTGGTGACCGCGAAGCTGGCGGCCAGCTTGTCGATGCCCTTGCCGCCTGGGGTGCCGACCACGATCAGCTCGTCGACCTGGGCGGGCGTGTCGGGCGTGGGCTCGACGGCGGTGGCGGGCTGGGCCTCGGTCTGGGCGCTGGTGGCCACCAGCAGGGTCTTGGCGCGGATGGCGTAGACGCCGCTGGCGGTGGCCTGGGCGCTCAGGCCCGTGCCGTTCAGCAGGCGCTTGAGGCCGGCCTCGGCGGTGTAGGCGCCGGTCAGGGCGGGGGCGCGCTTGCCGCGCACGCTGGCCTCGTCATAGGCCAGCTGCTGGCCAGACGCCTGGCCGAAGGCTCGCAGGGCGCCGCTCAGGTCCTGGGCGGGAATGTCGAAGCTGTAGGTGGCTCCCCGTGTCTGCTGAGGGGCCTGCTGGGCGTGGCCGGCCACCGGGGCGGCCAGCAGCATCAGGGCCGCGGCGGCGGTGGAGCCCAGGGCCCAATGGCGATGCGGGCGGCGGTCGAAGGATCTGCGCATGTGTCTTCCCTCCCAAGCGCGCCGACGTTGATTGCGGCGCTTTGGAAGGTGAGACGCCTCAGCTCGTCGAAGGCACACCGGCCGGCGTGGAATTTTTTTGGCCGTGGTCGATTTTCAGCACGGTCACGCCATTGGCCGCAACCGCGTGGACCGGCAGGACGGCCGTCACCCCGTCGACGAAGGCCCCGGTGTCGCCCGAGGTGAACACCCCGCTGATCCGCAGCTTGGCCACGCCCGGGTCGCCGATCCGCAGCTTGTCGCGGGCGTAGCGGTTCACGCGCTCGACGGCCAGGTCCATGGGCTCGTCCTGGAACACCAGCTGGCCGTTCTCCCAGGCCCGGGCCCGGATCGGGTCCAGCTGGCTGACCACGGTGGCGCTGGTCCGGGTCGAGGTCACCAGCTCGTGGTCGGGGGTCAGCAGGCGATCGGCGGGCGCGCCGTCGATCTGGACGGGCGCGGCCTTGTCGGCCCGGCCCGTCTTGTCGTCCAGCACCGCCACGTGGCCTTCGTACAGCACCACCCGCATCTGGCCGGTCAGGCGCTCGACGCTGAACACCGTGCCGGTGGCCACCACCAGCTTGTCGCCGGCCGCCACCGAGAACGGCCGCAGCGGGTCCTTGGCGACCGAGAACTTGGCTCGGCCGCTGTCCAGCCACAGGCGGCGGCGGCCGCTTTCGTACTTCACCTTCAGCACCGTGGCGCTGTCGAGCGAGGCCCGCGAGCCGTCGGCCAGCTCGACGATCCGCCGCTCGCCCTCGGTGGTGCGGTAGACGTCGGGCAGGCTGGCCCGCCAGGCGAGCCCGGCCCCCACGGCGACGACCAGGCCGGCGGCCAGGCCGGCCCACAGCGCCGGGCGGCGGCCGGGACGGGCCCAGCGACCGTGCTGGGCGCGGCGCAGGTCCTCGAGCGCCTCGCGCCGAAGCGCGATCAGGCCGGGGCTGGCGGCCTGCGCCTCGATGGCGCGCCAGGCGGTGACGGCGTCGTCCAGCAGGCCGCGATGGGCCGCGTCGGCCTCGAACCAGGCCTGCAGGTCGGCCTGTTCGGCCGGGGAAAGGTCGTCGTCGGCCAGCCGCATGCACCACAGGGCGGCCTGCTCGCGGGCGGTGTCCAGCCGGTCGTCGGGCGAGATCATGGTCATTCGCCTGCCCTCACGCGTCGGGTCAGGTGGGTCATGGCCTTGAGGATATGCTTTTGCACCGCGCTGACGGAGACGCCGTACAGGGCGGCGAGTTCGGCTTGTTTCATGCCTTCCAGACGGAACAGGAGAAAGATGGCACGAGTGCGCTCGGGCAGTTCGCGCAGGGCGTCCGAGACCTCGCCCAGGCTCTCGCGGCCCAGCAGCACCCGGGCGGGGTCCAGGGGCTCCAGGTCGAGGGCGCCGGTGTCGAGGCTGGCGCGGTAGTTGGCCCGCACCTTCTCGCGCCGGCCCCGGTCGCGCAGCAGGTTGGCGGCCATCTGGAAGATGTAGGCGTCGGCGTTGTCGATTGAACTGGCTTCAGCGGTCGCCAGCTTGGCGAACAGCTCCTGGGTCATGTCCTCGGCGTCGCCGTGGCTGGCGGCGCGGCGCATGAAGAACGCCATCAGCGCGGGCCGATAGCGCCGGTCGAGTCTGTTCAGGTCTGGCTCGGTCGCTGGCCGCACGGTTCCGCCTGCTGGAGGGTTTGACGATTTTCCCAGGATGTATGACGCACGTCGCGCCAAAACCCCCACCGTGTCCCGCAAGTTTTCGCGCGGGGCGTCGGCGTCGTGCGATCGGCCTTGCGGCGAAGGCGAAGGGTGGCATAAATGGTAGCGTTATCATTCGCCAAGGAATGAAGCGGGAGGACGCATGGGTATCGAGCGCGCGTGGGTGCGGGTGTTGACGCGCTGCATCGCGCCTCTGGTCGCCGCGACGACGATGGGAGCCGCGCAAGCCGCCACTCCAGTGAAGATCGCCCTGACCTTCGACGACCTGCCCGCCCACAGCGCCCTGCCGCCGGGCGTCAGCCGCATCGACGTGGCCGGCCGGCTGCTGGCCGCCTTCCACGATGCAGGGACGGGGCCGGTCTACGGCTTCATCAACGGGGTGCACGAAGAGCGCGAGCCGGACTCGGTGGGCGTCCTGTCGCTGTGGCGCGCGGCCGGCCACCCGCTGGCCAACCACACCTGGTCGCATCTGGACCTGAACACCCATAGCCTGGCCGACTGGGAGGCCGACCTCGTCCGCAACGAGCCGCTGCTGAAACGTCACATGGCGGGCCAGGACTGGCGCTGGCTGCGCTATCCGTTCCTCAGCGAGGGCGAGACGCCGGAAAAGCACGTCGCGGCGCGCAAGTTGCTCAAGGCCCACGGCTACCGCATCGCCAGCGTGACCATGAGCTTCGGCGACTACGCCTGGAACGAGCCCTACGCCCGCTGCATGGCCAAGGGCGACGCGGCGGCGGTGGCGTCGCTGGAGGCCAGCTACCTGAAGGCCGCCAAGGACAGCCTGGATTATTCGCGAAGCCTGTCGGCCAAGCTGTACGACCGCGACATTGCCTATGTGCTGCTGATGCACGCCGGAGCCTTCGACGCCCGGGTCATGCCGCGATTGCTGAAGATGTACCAGGACAACGGCGCCAAGTTCGTCAGCCTGGAGGAGGCCGAGCGTGACAAGTTCTACGCGGCCGACTTCAAGACGCAGGCGACCGAGGCGCCGACCACGCTGGAGAACGCCATGAAGGCCAAGGGCCTGCCGGTCCCCAAGCTGGACTTGCCCTTCGCGGAGCTCGACAGGATGTGCCGATAGGCCGTTGCTCCGCGTCGCCGACCAAGGTCGGGCTAGGAAGTCCAGGCGCCTTCGGGATGGATCCTAGTTCCGCCTTGGCGGTCCATCGAAACAGGAGTTGCCCGTGACGTCCTTGATCCGCAACGCCGACATCAATCGCCGCCGGCTCCTGGCCACGGGGGCGGCGGCTGGCGTCCTGGCCATGCCGATGGCCGCCTGCGCCGCCGACGCCGAGGCCGTGGAAGTCCAGATCGCCGAGGGGCGGCTGCGCGGCGCGCGGACCGGCGGCGTCGACGCCTACAAGGGCGTGCCCTATGGGGCCAGCGTCTCGGGCATGAACCGCTTCAAGCCGGCCAGTCCGGTCGCGCCCTGGACCGGCGTGTTCGACGCCACCAGGCTCGGGACGCCGTCGCTGCAGGACCCGACCACGGTCTATGGCAAGAACGAGCCCCCGCCCGGCGAGGACTGCCTGGTGCTGAACGTCTGGACTCCGGCCGGCGTCGGCAAGGGCAGGCCGGTGATGGTCTACAGCCATGGCGGCGGCTACACGACCGGCTCCGGCGGCAGCACCGCCCAGGACGGTTCCATGCTGGCCCGTGAGCACGACGTGGTGGTGGTGGCCACCAACCACCGGCTGGGCGTGCTGGGCTATCTGTACCTGGGCGAGCTGGGCGGGGCCGACTACGCCGGCTCGGGCAACCAGGGTTTGTCCGACATCGTGCTGGCCCTGAAGTGGGTACAGCGGAACATTGAGGCCTTTGGCGGTGATCCGGCCAATGTGACGATCTTCGGCGAAAGCGGCGGCGGGGCCAAGACCTCGTGCCTCTACGCGATGCCGTCGGTCGCGCCGCTATTCTCCAAGGCGATTATCCAGAGCGGGCCGGCGGTGCGGATAACCACCCCCGACGTCGCGGCCCAGACGACGCGGATGTTCCTGGAGCAGTTGGAGATCGCCCCGGCCGACTGGCGCAAGGTGCTCGACGTTCCCGCGCCCCAGATCCTGGCCGCCCAGAAGGCGCTGAACGCCAAGGTCAAGAGCGACAGCGGCGGCTGGCGCGGGATCCAGTCGCTGACGCCTGGAACCTATGGTCCAATCCTCGACGGCGACCTGCTGCCGCATCACCCGTTCGACCCGACCGCCCCGGCCAGCGCCGCCGACAAGCCGCTGATGATCGGCTGGCTGGACAACGAAGCGGCCTTCTTCGCCTGGACGGGCAAGGACGTCGAGGCGTTCCGGCTGGACGAGGCGGGGCTGAAAGCGCGGCTGTCGGGCAGGTTCGGCGACAAGGCCCCGGCCCTGATCGACGCCTACCGCTCAGACCGTCCGGGCGCGACGCCCAGCGATATCTACCTGGCGGCGGCCAGCTACTACGCCATGGGCGCGGGTTCGGTGCTCGCCGCCGAACGCAAGGCGGCCCAAGGCCGGGCGCCAGCCTATGTCTACAACATCGCCTATCGCTCGAACCGCAGGATGGACGGGACCGACATCGAGCTGGGGGCCATGCACGCCAGCGACATCCCCCTGGTGTTCAACACCGTCGCCTCGCCCGACACCTTGGCCGGCAGCCGGGCCGACCGCTTCGCCGCGGCGCGCAATGTCAGCGCCATGTGGGCCAACTTCGCGCGGACGGGCCGGCCGAGCGCGCCGGGACAGCCGGCCTGGCCTCCCTACGACCCGAAGACCCGCTCGACCATGGTTCTGGACGTGGCTTGCACGGTGGTTCCAGACCGGTTCGGCGCCGAGCGACGGGCCTGGGCGAAGGTGGATCCGGCGGCGTGAGCTTTGCCGGGCTGTGATCGAAAAGGCGGGGCCGACATCTGGGATGGCGGCCCCTGAAGTGGTCCACGGGCGGATCGAGCAAGCGTTCAAGAGCGCCGGCTCTCAAAGCCGAAGATAGCGGTAACAGTCTCCCCGGTTGCGTCAACGGGGTTTGTCTCGCGCACCTTCGCGACTCGGCGTGGAGGAGAGCCGCGCGCGACCTCCGTGGTAGAGCTTCAAATCCCTTTCAGGCCTAACGGTTGCAGCGATCCTCTGTGTCTGGTCTGCAACAATGGGTTGGCCTGCGTGAAAAAAGCTTCGTCGTCAAAAAGGCATAATTCGCCTGCGCTGCCTGGCTTTCGAGGCATTTGTATGAATTATAAGCCAAAACAGCGCTGTCAGAATTCATTTTCGGCTGCTTGACCGAGTTCAGATACTGATGTTACCGCTAACGGAGTTGTCGACGTCCGGTTGTTTTTGACGAGGATCGTCAAAAAATCGCCGGGCGAAGTTATCGGCGCTGAAACAAAAAGAACCGAGCCCTCCGTGTGGGGGCCTTGCGCGGGGAAACGGCCATGAAGCGACACCGTCGCCTGAACACCTCTGCCTCCTTGCTGGCGCTGTCCATGGCGGTGTTCGCCGGCGGGCAGGCCCAGGCTCAGACCAACAACGAAAACAGCACGGTCGACGAGATCGTCGTGACCGGCATCCGGGCGTCGCTGGAGCGATCGATCGAGATCAAGCGCACCAACAGCGGCGTCGTCGATGCGATCTCGGCCGAGGACATCGGCAAGTTCCCCGACACCAACCTGGCGGAATCGCTGCAGCGCATCACCGGCGTGTCGATCGACCGCAGCAATGGCGAAGGCTCGCAGGTCACGGTCCGCGGCTTCGGCGGCGGCTTCAACCTGGTGACCGTCAACGGCCGCACCATGCCCACGGCCAACGTCTCCACCGTCGGCGGCGACCAGTCGGTCGACTTCGCGGCGGGCACCAGCCGTTCGTTCGACTTCTCGAACCTGGCCTCGGAAGGCGTCTCGACCCTGGAGGTCTACAAGACCGGCCGGGCGGCGATCCCGTCGGGCGGCATCGGCGCCACGATCAACGTCAAGACCCGCCACCCGTTCGACGCCCGCGAGAGCGGCCTCAGCGGCAGCATCGGCGTCAAGGGCGTCTACGACACCAGCATGGACGAGAAGCTGGAGGATACGTCCAAGTACACGCCGGAAGTCTCGGGCCTGCTGAACTGGACCGACGCGGACGAGAAATTCGGCGTCAGCCTGTTCGGCAGCTATCAGAAGCGCAACTTCACCAGCCGCAGCGTCACCTCCAACGACTGGAACATCCGCACCTACGCCGACTTCATCAATCCGGCCAACGGCTTCGTCCGCAACGGCGGCGCGACCCAGATCACCAACGCGCCGTCCAATCCCAACACCCTGGTGGCGATCCCCAACGACAGCCGCTACCACTTCTCGCAAGGCCAGCGCGAGCGCCTGAACGGCCAGGCCACCCTGCAGTGGCGGCCGGTCGAGAGCGTGACCATCACGGCCGACGCGCTCTACGCCCGCAACAAGACCTACGAGCGGCGCAACGACCAGACCAACTGGTTCAACCGGCCGTTCGACCGGGTGACCTTCGACGACAATCCCGTGGTCGCCACGGCGGTCTTCCTGCAGGAAAACCTCAGCGGCGTGAAGGACACCGGCTTCGAGCAGCAGTACCGGGCCAACGAGGACACCCTGAAGTCGTTCGGCCTGAACGGCGTGTGGGACGTCAACGACCGCTTCAAGGTCTCGGTGGACGGCCACATCTCGAAGGCCGACAGCGCTCCCGACGCGCCGAACGGCACCAGCTCGACCTCGGTCAGCATCGGCGCGCCGATCATCTCGTCGCACTCGGTGGACTACAGCGGCAAGATCCCGATCCAGTCGGTGACGATCAACGACGCCCTGCCGCGCGGCAACGGCAATGGCGTGCTCGACATCGGCGACCTGGGCAGCCAGGTGGCCCGCACCTCGGCCCAGCGCCAGCAGCAGGAGGTCAAGGAGATCCGCGCCGACGCGTCCTACGAGCTGGACGACAACGGCAGCCGCTTCGACTTCGGCTTCAACTACCGCACCTCGAAGATGAGCCAGACCAGCATCAACACCCAGCAGGACCTGGGCAGCTGGGGCATCTCGAACCCGCGCGACGTGTCGCAATACGCCGGCAGCCTGGTCAAGCAGTTCTGCCTGGCCTGCCGGTTCGACAACTTCGACCCCAAGCAGACCGGCACGGGGCTGATCGCCTTCCGGGCCGACGCGATCGACCTCTACAACGCCCTGTCGCCAGCCTATGTCGCCCGCGGCAACGCGGTGGGCGTCACCGGCCAGGACAACAACAAGGTCGACGAGGACATCTGGGCCGGCTACGCCCAGCTGACCTGGAAGGGCGAACTGGCGGGCCGCAACGCCAGCATGGTGGCCGGCGTGCGCTACGAGGAGACCAAGTCGAAGTCGGTCTCGCTGATCCGCACCCCGCAGGCCATCGTCTGGACGGCCGACAACGACTTCCGCGTCGACACGACGACCACCTACTCGCCCGTCTCCGGCAGCAACAAGTACAGCAACCTGCTGCCGGCCCTGGACTTCCAGATGGACCTGGCCAAGGACCTGATCGGCCGCTTCTCGTTCAGCCGCACGATCGCCCGTCCTGACTACGGCAACCTGTTCGCCTCGGTCTCGGCCGGCGCGCCCAACCGCCCGACCGCCAACGGCGCCATCCCGCTGGGCACCCGTGGCAACCCCGAACTGCAGCCGCTGATCTCGGACAACTTCGACGTCTCGGTCGAGTGGTACTACAAGCCCAGCAGCTATGTGTCGGCGGGCTTCTTCGAGAAGCGCGTCAACAACTTCGTCGGCACCGGCACCTTCACCCAGACCCTGTTCGGCCTGCGTGACGCCAGCTCCGGGGCCGCCGGCACGCGGTCGGGCGACGCCAAGGCCTCGCTGACGACGATCGGAGCCGACCAGACCGACGTCAACCTGTTCACGATGACGTCCCTGATCCAGTCCACGGGCTCGGTCGCGGCCGCCACGGCCGTGTTCCAGGCCAATCGCGGTCCCTCGGGAGACCTGAACCAGGCCTTCGTCGACCAGGTCCTGGCCAATACCGACATCAGCCCCAACGCGGCCGACCCGCTGTTCAACTTCCAGGTCGCCCAGCCGATCAACAACAAGACCGGCAAGATCCACGGCTTCGAAATCGCCGCCCAGCACTTCTTCGGCGACACCGGCTTCGGGATCGCCGCGGCCTATACCCTGGTGCGCGGCGACGTCGGCTTCGACATCGCCTCGGATCCGGGCGAGGACCAGTTCGCCCTGCTGGGCCTGAGCGACACGGCCAACGCCACCTTGATCTACGACAAGAACGGGATCTCGGCCCGGCTGGCCTATAACTGGCGCGACAAGTTCCTGCAGGCCACCAATCGCGGCGGCTCGCGCAACCCGGTGTTCGTCGCGCCGTTCGCCCAGCTGGACTTCAACGTCAGCTACGACGTCACGCCCCAGCTGGCGATCTCGCTGGAGGGCATCAACCTGACCAAGGAGAGCCTGCGTACCTATGCGCGCGACGAAAACCAGCTGTGGTACGCGCAGGAACTTGACCGTCGCTTCCTGCTGGGCGCGCGCTACCGCTTCTAAAGGACGAGGACGATGGCGGGTCTCAGGGCCCGCCTGGATTGGGAAAGGGTCGCTGTTCGCAGCGGCCCTTTCTTCTCTAGAATGACCGCGCATCGAACCGATGAGGCGTCGCTTGGGCGAAGGGCGGACATGACCAACAGAGTGCTGCTCAACAATGTCGACCATGGCGACCTGCGCGTCCTCACGGGGCACGGCGCCGCGTTCGGCGACAACATCAACCAGGTGCTGGTCTTCCCCACCGAGTTCGAGGCGGTGCAGCGCGAATACCCGATCTTCTTCCGCAAGGACGCCGACGGGGCGTTCCAGGCTGTCGCCCTGCTGGGCCTGGACCGCGACGAGAATCTGTTCCTTGACCAGCGGGGCTGGAACGCCCGCTACGTGCCCGCCGTCCAGCAGCGCGGGCCGTTCTCGATCGCTCTGCGCGAGCGCGACGGCGAGCCGATGATCCATGTCGACCTGGACCATCCGCGTGTTCGCGCCGGCGAGGGCGAACCGGTGTTCCTGCCCGCCGGGGGCAATTCGCCCTACCTCCAGCACGTGGCTCGCCTGCTGGGCCTGATCTATGACGGCCTGGAGATCGGCAAGGCGATGTTCGAGGCCTTGGCGGCGGCCGAGCTGGTCGAACCGGTCGACGTGGAGATCAAGCTGGACGACCATGTCCAATACGACCTGCCCGACCTCTACACGATCTCCCAGGCGCGGTTCGCCGCCCTGGACGGCCCCGCGCTGGCGGCGCTGCATCAGGCCGGCTTCCTGGCGGCCGCCCAATGGGTGCTGTCGTCCCTGGGCAATGTCGGGACCCTCGTCGAGCTGAAGAACCGCAAGCGGGCCCTGGCGGCTTGAGCGGGAGGGGGCCGATGATCGACATCGCCCGCAGGACGCCGGTGGTCGAGGGGCTGGCGGCCGGCCAGATCCCCTTCGACGAGATCCTGACCCAGCAGCGGCCGACGATCTTCCGCGGCATGGCGCGCGACTGGCCCCTGGTGCGGGCCGGCCTGGCCTCGCCGCGCGCAGCCATGGATCATCTGCTGGAGCACGATCGAGGCGAACGCTTCGTGGCCTATATCGGCGCGCCGGAGATCAAGGGACGGTTCGGCTACGACGCCGAGGTCTCCCGCCTGAACTTCCAGACCGAGCGGGCGCCGCTGCGCGCCTTTCTGGAGCGGGTCGAGCAGCACCTGCACGTGGTCGACGGTCCGTCTTTCTATATCGGCTCCAGCGACATCGACGCCTATCTGCCCGGCCTGCGCGCCGAGAACGACCTGGGCCTGGACCTCGCCGCCCTGGGCGACGCGACGCCTCTGGCCAGCGTCTGGATCGGCAATCGCACGGTGGCGGCGGCCCATTACGACATGTCCAACAACATCGCCGTCTGCGCCGTGGGCCGGCGGCGGTTCACGCTGCTCCCGCCCGAACAGGTGGACAACCTCTATCCCGGCCCGCTGGACCCCACGCCCGGCGGCCAGGCGGTCAGCATGGTCGATTTCGACGCGCCGGACCTTGCGCGGTTCCCAAGGTTTCGGGACGCCCTGGCGGCGGCCCAGGTGGCGGAGCTCGAGCCCGGCGACGTGCTGGTCTATCCGGCCCTGTGGTGGCATCAGGTCGAGGCGCTGGATCCGTTCAACGTGCTGGTGAACTACTGGTGGAACGCCGCGCCGGCCTTCATGGACAGCCCGATGAACACCCTGCTGCACGGCCTGCTCAGCCTTCGCGACCGGCCGGATTTCGAGAAGCAGGCCTGGAAAAAACTGTTCGACTACTACGTCTTCGGTCCCGCGGATCGGGCGGGCGCGCACTTGCCCGAGGCGGCGCGCGGCGACCTCTCGCCCTTGGACGAACGCAAGGCCCGACGGCTGCGGGCCTATCTGCTCAACCGCTTGAACCGCTGACGGCCGCCGGAGGGACCCCATGCAGGACCAGGTCGTGAAGAAGGTCGTCGTCGCCGGGGGCGGCACCGCGGGCTGGATGGCGGCGGCGGCGCTGGCCAGGCAGCTAGGTCCGCTGCTCGACATCAGCCTGGTCGAGTCCGATGAGATCGGCACGGTCGGGGTGGGGGAGTCGACGATCCCCACGGCGCGCACCTTCAACGCCCTCCTGGGCATCGATGAGCCAGCCTTCGTGCGCGCCACCCAGGCGACGTTCAAGCTGGGCATCTCGTTCGAGGACTGGGGCCGGGTGGGCGACCGCTACATCCACTCGTTCGGCCAGGTCGGGAAGTCGAACTGGATGGGAAGCTTCCATCACTTCTGGCTGCAGGCCCGGGCGGCCGGCTTCGGCGGCGAGTTGGGTGACTACTGTTTCGAGTTGCAGGCGGCCCTTGCCGACCGGTTCTCGGTCGGCGAAGGGCCCGAGCTGAACTATGCCTATCACCTGGACGCCACGCTCTATGGCGGCTTCCTGCGCCAGATGAGCGAGGGCCTGGGCGTGCGGCGGATCGAGGGCAAGATCGGTCAGGTCGAGCAGCATCCGGAGACCGGCTTCATCCGGGCTCTGGTTCTCGAGAACGGCGACCGGGTCGAGGGCGACCTGTTCATCGACTGCACGGGCTTCCGGGGCCTGCTGATCGAACAGACCCTGAAGGCAGGATACGAGGATTGGAGCCATTGGCTGCCAACCAACAGCGCCCTGGCGGTGCAGACCCGATCGACCGGTCCGGCGGTTCCCTATACCCGCGCGATCGCCCACCAGGCCGGCTGGCGCTGGAAGATCCCGCTGCAGCACCGGGTGGGCAACGGCCTGGTGTACTGCGACGACTACATGTCCGACGACCAGGCCCGCGAGACCCTGCTGGGCGCGCTGGACGGCGAGCGGCTGATCGAGCCGCGGGTGATCCGCTACCGCACGGGCCGACGGCGCAAGACCTGGTCGAAGAACTGCATCGCCCTGGGCCTGGCCAGCGGCTTCGTGGAACCGCTGGAATCGACCTCGATCCACCTGATCATGATCGGGGTGACGCGGCTGATGCAGCTGTTCCCGTTCGGCGGGGTCAGCGACGCCGTCGTCGCTCGCTACAATCAGCAGGCCGTCGACGAGCTGGAGAAGATCCGCGACTTCATCATCCTGCACTACAAGCTGACCGAGCGGACCGACAGCCCGTTCTGGGACCGTTGCCGGACCATGGACATCCCCGACAGCCTGGCCCAGCGCATCGCCCTGTTCCACGAGAGCGCCCAGGCCTTCCAGGCTCCGGGCGAGCTGTTCCAGGTCGATTCCTGGTTGCAGGTGATGCTGGGCCAGCGGCTGGAGCCGGTCGCCCACCACCAGATGGGCCGCCTGATGCCGCCCGAGCAACTGCGCGCCGCTCTGGCCGACCTGAGCGGCAACATCGCCCGCGCGGTCGGCAGCCTGCCGAACCACCAGGCCTTCCTCGACCGATACTGCGGCGTCGCGGCCGCCTGATCCGGCCGCTACTCCGCCGCCTGCAGCCGCGCCGGCGGCCGGACCTCCGCGGTTCCGACCAGCGGCAGGCGCACCTGCACCAGCAGGCCCTCGCCCGGCAGGCTCAGCCGGATGTCGCCGCCGTGGGCGCGGATGATGGAGCGGGCGGAACTGAGGCCCAGGCCCACGCCCTGCTTGCTGGAGCCGCGGGCCTCGACGCCGCGGTAGAAGGGCGTGAACACCCGCTCCAGGTCTTCGGGTTCCAGGCCCGGCCCGCTATCGCGAATCTCGACCACCGTCTCGTCGCCCTCGACGTGCAGGGCGACCCGGGCGCTGTCACCATACTTGACGGCGTTGTCGAGGAGATTGGCGAAGACCCGCTGCAGGCCCAGCACTGACACCTCGACCTCGGCCGGTTCGCCGGGCTCCAGCGCCACGTCGCCGCCGGTGACCTCGGCCTCGTCGATCACGCATTCCAGCAGCGAGCGCAGGTCGACCCGCTGGCGGGCGCCGGCCTCGGCGTCCTCGCGCATGAAGGCCAGCACCGAGGTGATCATCGCCTCCATCTGGTCCAGGTCCTGGCCGATCTCGCGGCGCAGCGACGGCGAGGCGCGCTCCAGGCGGAAGCGCAGGCGGGCCAGGGGCGTGCGCAGGTCGTGCGAGATGGCGCCGATCATCGCGGTGCGATCGGTGATGTAGCGGCTCAGACGTCCCTGCATGGCGTTGAAGGCCCGGGCGGCGCGGCCGATCTCGGCGGGACCGTCGGCGACGATGACTGGCGAGGCCGGGTCGCGGCCCAACTGCTCGGCGGCGGCGGCGAAGCCGGCCAGGGGCGCGGCCAGACGGCGGGCGAAGATCCAGCCCAGTGGCGCCACCACCGCCAGGGACAGGGCGAACCACATCAGCACCCGGCGCTGCCAGCTGTTGGGGAAGGCCTCGGGTCGGGGGCGCAGGGTCGCCCACTGGTTTGGACCGACGCGCAGGGCGGCCACGAAGTCGCCTTCGATGAAGGGCGGCGGGGCCAGGCCGAACAGGCTGCGCGCCGCCGGCGCGGCCAGCGGGCGGCCGACCGTCGCCTCGGGCTCGGGCCCGGGCTGGGGCTTGGCCGGCGTTGGCGAGGGCGCAGGGAGGGCGACGTGCGGCGCGGCCTGGACAGGCTCGACGACCGGAGCGGCCGCGGTCAGGGGCTGGGGCGGCGGCGGGCGCTTCAGGGTCGGCTCGCGGGCGACGGCGTCGGCGACCGGATCCAGGGGCGGGGCGGGCGGGGCCGGTCCCCGCAGCGAGTCGGGCAGGGCCGTGGTCGCCCGCGAACGGAACGGCGCGGCGAATAGCGGGTCAGCCGAGCGCCCGGCCGCCGCGGCGGACGGGGAATAGCTGAAGATCCGCTGGCCGCCCGGGTCGCCGGCCTGGAAGACGCGCTGGCCGGTGGCGGCGCGCATCCCTCCGTCGGACGGAAAGCCCTGGCGGATCTGGACGCCGCCCATTCCCGGCCCGATCGGCCCCATGCCGTCGCCCGGACCGCCGATCCCGCCCGGCCCGAGGCCCGGCGGCAGGGTCTGAGCCTCGGCGTAGGTGGTCAGCAGCAGGGCTAGAGGCGAGCGTCCGGGGCGGCGGCTCTCGGCGCCGGCGAACGGCGGCGGGGCGTAGAACAGCAGGCGGACGTCGTCGCGCGGCGCGTCCAGCAGGCGAGCGAGGTCGGCGCGGGCGGCTTCGGAGGCCACCCAGCCGGGGCTCTGCAGGCTGGGCGGCTGGGTCTCGACCGTGCGGACCAGGGGGCGGTCTGCGTCGTCGTCGGGCACGGCCCCGCGCAGGCCGGCGGCGATGTCGGCCAGGCTGTGGTGCATCGGCGGGGCCGGCGGCAGCAGCACGGTCAACCCCAGGGTCACCGTCTGGGCCGCCACCAGCCCGGCCAGCAGCAGGGCCATCACCTGGACGGCGATTGGCGGGCTGGGCCACCGGCGCGGGAAGACCCTTCCCGCAAGGCGTCCCCAGGCCGTCACTCCAGCGTGACCTTGGCGTCCAGCATGTAGCCCATGCCCCGATAGGTGCGGATCAGGGGCTGCTCGGACTGGGCCTCGATCTTGCGACGCAGGCGGCTGATATGCAGGTCGACACGGCGGCCGAGGTTCTCGACCGTCTCGCCGGCGATGATGGTCAGGAGCTCGTCGCGCGACACCACCGAGCGGGCATGGTCGGCCAGGGTCGACAGGATGGTGAACTCGCCGGGGGTCAGCAGCAGCAGCACGCCGTTGGGCGCGGTCAGCTGGCGGGCGGCGGCGTCCAGGCGGAAGCCGGCGAACAGCCGCACGTGGCTGCGCGGACCCTTGCCGCCCGCCCGGCGCCGCAGCAGGGCCTTGACCCGGGCCAGCAGCTCGCGCGGGGGGATCGGCTTGACCACGTAGTCGTCGGCGCCCAGTTCCAGCCCGACGATGCGGTCGACCGGGTCGCCCAGGGCGCTGAGCAGCAGGATCGCCGGCCCGTCGGTCCCCGACACCTGGCGGCACAGCGACAGGCCGTTCTCGCCCGGCAGGTTGACGTCCAGCACCAGCACGTCGATGGGACGGGTCTCCAGCACCTGGCGGGCCGCGGGCACGTCGGCGGCCTGGCGCACGGTATAGCCCTGGCCGGCCAGATAGCCGGCCATCTCCGCGCGCAGGACGTCGTCGTCCTCGACCAGCAGGACGGTGGCGGTCTCGGCGAGGGCGTTCAGGGTCATGACGGCGGACATACAGCCAGATTATGTTCGCGCCTGGACCTTGGCCATGGGCGAAGCGGCGCGGAGATCCGGACTGTCAGGCTTCCCCGCGTCCTTTTTGGCGCCGGTTTGTATCGGGCCGAAACAGGACGGCATTGGAGCGAAACATTCGCGCCGTGCGGGCGGCGCGCCCCAAAAGGCCGGGGGCTATCGCGGCCCCTGCGCCAGCGCCGCGACATAGGCTTCCATCAGCCGGACCAGTTCGTCCTCCAGCTTGGCCGGATCCAGCGCCAGGTCGGGTTCGGCCGCCGCGGCGCGCAGCAGGCCAACCGCGGCGTGGGTCAGGACGAAGGCCGACTCGTTGGTCAAGGCGATCTCCAGCCGCGCCCGGCCGGCGATGGCCGCCAGGAAGGCTTGGTGGTGGTGCGCCAGCATCCCGTCCTTGCCCTTCTGGAACAGGGCCTCGAACAGCACCTGGCCGGTGGCGGGCGAGCCCTCCACGCCCTTCATCAGAGACCGGACGATCGCCCGTACGCTGCCGATGTCCGGGCGCTCGATCACCGTCTCGGCGATGGCGTCACGGACGCTGGCGGCGCGGCGCTGGGCCAGTGCGGCCAGGATGTCGTGCTTGCCGGCGAAGTACTGGTAGAGCGTGCCGATGCTGACCCCGGCCCGTTCGGCGATGCGATTGGTCGTCAGCCGGTCGATCCCGTCGGCCTCGAGAAGTTGAAAGGTCGCGTCCAGGATCGCGTCGATCGTCGATTCCGAGCGGGCCTGACGCGGCGTTCTGCGTTGTCTTTCAGTCACTTGCCACCCCTGGTGCGGCGCCCGACCCACGTCGCGAGAAGGCGAGTAGGAACCTGAACGACGCTTACATAACCTTTGCGCCGACACCAGAGCCGCCCGTCGCGGCGGCAAGCTCAGGAGCGCCGATGAGCCTCTCCATCGACCAGGTCCGCGCCAAGGTGGCGTCGCAGAAGACGCTGCTGCCGGCGCTGTACGGCGCCGTCGATTTCGACGCCGCGCCGGAGCGCTTCACGCTGGACGCCTCCAAGGCCGTGGTGCGCGACCGCGCGCCGCTGGGCGTGGCGGTGACCCAGGACGACCTGGACCGGATCCAGGCCTATACGATGCTGGGCGACGTGGTCGCCGACGCCTATGCCGCCCTGATCCCGCAATACGGCTTTCGCCGGCTGATCGACATGCTGGTCGCGGCCTGCGAGCACGGCGTCGAGGCGGTGGCCTCGGCGCCGCCGCAGTTGGCCGCCTTCATCGCCGACATGGAGGCCCGGCCCGACTGGATCGACATGGACCTGGTGCGCGAGGGGGCGCGGCTGGAGCTCAACGTCATGGCCCACTTGGCGCCGTTCGCGATCCGCAGCGCATTCGTGGCCACCTTCCTGAACAAATACTCGGCCCTGCCCATGGCCCTGACCGGGACCCTGACCAACGCCAGCGCCGCCCGGCGGGTCAACGAGACCGCGACCTTCTTCACCACCACGGTGCTGCCCGGCGCGCTGGAGCGCCACGGCGCCGGGTTCAAGGCGGCGGCCATGGTGCGGCTGATGCACTCGATGGTGCGGTTCAATGCGCTGCGGTCGGGTCGCTGGGACGCGTCGGTCTACGGCGTGCCGATCCCCCAGGTCGATCAGATGCCGGCCGGCCTGATCCCGATCTACCTGATGGCGTTCAAGATGCTGCGCCAGGGCCGCCGCCGGTTCACCGCCCAGGAGCGGGCCAAGGTCGAGCTGGCGCGCTACCGCTGCTTTCTGCTGGGCCTGCCGCGCGACCTGCTGGCCGACACGCCCGAGGGGATCGTGCGGACCATGACCGCCCGCGACTCCACCCTGCGCCAAGGCTTCGACGACCAAACCTGCGGCGCGCTGATCCGCGCCACCCTGGCGGCCTACCTGCCGCCCGACCGCTCCCTGCCCAACCGCCTGCACGACCGTGTCGAACGGCGTTTCGCCAAGGCCTTCTTTCTGCGCCACTTCATGCGGGGCGACCGGGCGGCGGCGGCGCGAATGGGCGTCGAGGTCGGGTTGGCCGACCGGCTGGTCTTCACGGTGGTGGCCGTGGGCGTGACGATGCGGATGGCAGCCTTCGACGTCGCGCTCCAGGTTCCGGGTCTGCGCCGGGCGGCCGACGCCGTTCTGGAACGCCGGGTGCGCCGACTGCTGGTCCGTTACGGCCATGCCGAATACGTGACCGACGCCACGCGGTACCGGCCGGCGCAGGCGGCGGCCTAGATCGTCGGCCCGACATCCGAGGCGGGGCGGCGAGCGGGTCTCAGCCCTCCACCCGCTCCACGCGGGCCGCGAAGATGTAGCCCAGGTGGCGGATGGTGCGGATCAGCCCGGCGCCGCCGTCGATGCGGTCGAGCTTGCTCCTCAACCGGCTGATGGCGACATTGACCTGCTGCGGCGCCGGTCGGGCATGGGCGTCGGGCGGGCCCTGGCGCAGGGCGTCGCGGGTCAGGACCTGGTTGGGCTTGTCGACCAGCGCCCACAGCACCAGGAACTCGGCGGTCGACAGCGGCACGGGCCGGTCGCGCGGATCGAACAGGTCCTGGGTGGCGACATTCAGCCGCCAGCCGTCGAACCCATAGACGGCCGGGGTCGCGCGGGCCGACTCGTCATGGCGCGCGTCGTCGTGGCGGCGCAGCACCGCCCTGACCCGGGCCAGCAGCTCGCGTGGGCGGTAAGGCTTGACCACATAGTCGTCGGCCCCGAACTCCAGGCCCACCACGACGTCGCATTCCTCGCCGGAGTCCGAGACCACCATGATCGCCGGCGGGGCGGGCAGGCGGAGCAGGCGCGAACAGACCGACAGCCCCGAGGCGTCGGGCAGCATCATGTCCAGCATCACCAGGTTGACCTGGGTTTCGCGCAGGATCTGCTCCATCTCGTGGGCGCTTCCAGCCCCCAAGGCCGTCAGACCGTAGCCGGAGAGAAGCCCCGTCATGTCGTGGCGGGCGACGGGGTCGCCGTCGAGGATCAGGATGCGCTTGTCCATGGTCAGAACATCGCCCTTCCGCTCAGCCGCAGGGTGTACTTGGTCTGCTTGCGCGAGGCCTCGGCCCCGCCTTCCAAGGCCAGGTAGGACAGGTTCGAGCCGGCGCGGAGGGCGAAGCCCAGGGTGACCGCGCCGGTCTCGTCGCCAGAGGCGGCCAGGGTGAACGGCGTCCCGCCCGCGAAGCTGGCGATGGTGTCGCCCATGGCCCCGGCCAGGGTCTGGCGATAGCCGACCCGCAGCTCGGGCCGCACCCAGACGTCCTTGCCGTACTGCCTGCCCAGCACCAGGCCCAGGTCGCCGCTGAGGTTGTCGGCCTGCCGCGAAGCCACGGTCAGGTCGAAGCCCGAGCCGCCGCCATGCTCCTTGCGCTCGCCTTCCCACAGCCAGACATAGTCCAGCCGAGCCTCGGGCCGTAGATAGACCTCGCCCAGTCGCGCTTCGTAGGCCAGACCCGCGAAGGCGTTGGCGACCATGCCATTCCAGGCGGCGGTGTTGGTCAGCTTGACGTCCGCCGCGCCGTTCCCGTCGACGTCCTCGCTGAGGAAGGTCCGGTCGCCGTTGAAGCGGCTGTAGCCGACCCCGCCGCCCAGGTTGAAACGCCAGCCGCCGACCGACCGGCGCCAGTAGAGGCCGGCCTGCAGCATTGAGGCGGTGGTCTTCTCGCCGGCCTTGGCTACGGTGTCGTGCTCTTCCAGGCTGACCGCGGCCAGGGTGACCCCCAGCGCCCCGCCGGCGTCGCCCATGGCCTCGTAGCCGGCCACCATGCCCAGGGCCTGGGTGTCGGAGCCCTGGGTGTCCCCATCCTCGCGGCGGACCAAGGCGTTGATCTCCTGCACCCAGACGCTGTCGGGGCCGTAGCGGTCGCCGAGGTCTGGCCGGTTGGCCGTGGCCGCCGAGATCTGCTGCTGCACGGTTTGCAGGGCCGAGAACAGCCCCTCGCCCTGGCTGGGCAGCATCTGGTCATAGAGGTTGAAGAAGCCGTCGCGGGTGCTCTGGTTCAGAAAGGCGCCGGCGACGTCGGTGTTGTTCGACAGGGCCGCGAACACCGCGTCATAGGCGCTGGTCTGGCTGCGCGACATCGAAGCTTCCGAGGCCGTGCGCCGCCGCACGTCGATGTCGATGTCGTTGCCCGAGGCATAGGCGTTGGCGACATACAGGTAGGAGGTGTGGCCCAGCAGGTCCTGGTTGATCGTCCCGGCGATCAGGCTGCCGGCCTGGATCACGGTATAGGTAGTCGGGGCGGTCAGCAGGCTCTTGAAGTTCAGGCCCAGGGTGGCGCCGGTCTCGATCGTGGCGGTGTCGACCACCAGCTTGGTCTGGGTCCCGGCGGTGGGGTCGATCGAGAACACCAGCGTGCTGTCGGCGCCCAGGGTCAGGCTGGTGGCCTTGATGGTCTCGGTGTTGGTCAGGCCCAGCGAGCCGTCGCCGATCCGGATATCCAACAGGCCGTCGCTGTCGGTCAGGGCGCCGATCATGTAGCCCGTGCCGTCGATGGTCAGGCGGTCGGCGCCCGCGCCGAACGAGACGTCGCCGATCAGGCCGCCGTTCAGGATCGACAGGCTGTCGGCGCCGGAGCCGAACAGCACCCTGCCGCGGATCAGCGGCTCGTCGGCGTCGTCCACACCGTCGCCGTCCGCGTCGGCGTCGGCCACCCCGTCATCGCCGTCGTCGCCGTCATTGACGCCGCTCTGGACGATGGTCACGCCGGTGGTGTTCTTCGAGACGTCGATGGCCGTCGCCGTGCCGTAGACGACCTCGTTGCTGGCGTCGGTGTCGGTGTCGTCGGTGTCGTATTCATCGTCGGTGGCGACGACATAGGCGGTGATCCTGCCGGTGTTGGTGACGGTCTTCAGCCCGCCGCTGTCGTCGATGATGGCGTAGGACGACCCGCCCTCGCCGGCGACGGTGGCGCTGATCGTCCCGGCGTTGGTCACGCTGGTCATGCCGGCCCCGGCCGCGATGCTCAGGGCCTTGGCGGTGACGGCGGTGTCGCCGGTGACCGAGGCGGCGAGCGAGCCGGTGTTCCACAGGGTGTCGGCCGTGGCGCCGGCGTTCAGCTTCAGCCCGACCGCGTCGCCCTCGTAGGCGCTGGCCGAGATCGAGCCGGTCAGCCTCACCCCGCCGGTGACGATCGTCGACAGCCCCGTGTCGCCGCCCAGTTGGACGCCGGTGGCGCTGATCCCGTCATGGACGCCGGCCGCCGTCACCGAGCCCCTGATGATCAGGCCGTAGGCGTCGTCGCCGGTCCCGACCGCGCCCAGGGTCACCGCGCGGGTGTCCGAACCGACCCGCAGGGCCGGGGCCGAGCCGTAGGCGGTGACCGAGGCCGTGCCCTCGCTGCTGTCGGTGACGCCGTCGCCGTCCTCGTCGTCGGAGGTGTCATCGTTGGTGTCGGTGGGCGGCGCGTCCAGCAGAACGCCGCCGGCCACGTCGGCCGTGACCTTCACGCCGCCGCCGCCCTGCAGCAGGTCGTCGGCGTCCAGCAGGGCCTCGTCGGCGGGATCGGAATAGCGCGAGGTGACCCGGTAGCCGGTCGAATAGACCGAGCCCTGGATGACCACCGCGCCGCCGACGTCACCGTCGACCGCCAGGCCGACGCTGCCGCCGCCCAGCACGCTGATCGAGCCGTTGCTGGTCAGGCCGCCGCTGATCGTCCCGGTGGTATGGATCCCGTAGCTGCGGTCGCCGGTGACGCTGATCGAACCGCTATGGACCAGCGAGCCGGTCAGGGGCGCTTCCAGGCTGACGCCCGCCGAGTCGTTGCCCTCGATGGTGATCGCGCCCGTCGAATCGTTGGTGATGGTCCCGACGAAGGGGGTGGTGCCGGTCAGGCGGATCCCGTAGCGACCCGAGCCCTTGGCGAAGGCGCCGTCATAGTCGCCGTCGCTGTCGTCGTCGGTATAGGTGTAGTCCTCGGTCAGGCTGATCGTGGCGCTGTTCAGCAGGGTCCCGGCGTGACCGCCCAAGACCAGCACGCCGATGGAGTCCGAGACGCCGACGCTGGACAGTGCGCCGGCGTTGGTCAGGGTGTTGTCGCTGTCGAGCGTGGCGATGGGGCCCGAGGCGCTGAGCGTGATCGCGCCGTCGCTGGTGATCTTGACGTCGTCGGCGGCCCCGGACGCGGCCGTCGACGTGGCGATCGGCGTGGTGCGTGAACTGCTGGTCACCTGGGTCTCGGCCGCCGCGCCCCCTGCGCTGAGCAGCAGGGGGGCCAGGGCGGCCGAGGCGAGAAGTTTGCGGGACATGGACGGCCTTGATGTGAGCCGTACTTGCCTAGAGCGCCGCCGTGGCTGGCGGATGACCCCCAGGTATCGACGCCGATAAGCTGAGGTGTTCGTAGCCGACGCTATGTTTCGGCAGTGTGTCGACCCTCCCCTGTGGGAAGAGGCGCCAATCTAGCCCCCGCTTGTCGGCAACGCCTCCGGAACCAGCGCCAGGTTCATGATCGCCGCCAGGCCCCATTGGGCCGTGCCGTTGGTGGTGACCCCGGCCGCCTCGTCGATGGGATTGAGCACGTCAGAGCCCGCGAAGTGTTTGGTGGCGGTCGACAGGTTCAGGTCCTCGACCACGCCGCGGCCGAAGAACTCGGTCCAGGCCCGTTCGCCCAGGGCTTTGTCGCCCAGCCGCCAGGCGGCATAGGCCGTCAGCCGGGAATGGCCCTGACGCAGGCCGTTGGCGCCCAGCGGCCGGCCGAACTGGGCGATCTGCTCGGCGCGCGGGGCGTTGTACCAGCGGCAATAGTCCAGCCAGGCCTTGTCGTAGGCGGGCTCGCGGATCAGGGCCAGCATCTCGACGTGGATCTCGGGCGCGCCGAACGCGGCGTTCAGGTGGCCGACCGACATCTTGTCGCCCGCGCCGGAGAACGTGCCCGTCTTGACGTCGTAGGTGGCGGCCCCGGCGAACCACTGCTTCTGCAGGGCGGCGATCGACTTCATGCCGGCCAGGATCCGGTCGCGCCAGCGTACGTCGCCGGTGCGCTCCCACTCGGTGAACCAGGCGCCGCACAGCGAGCTCCAGTCGGTGCCGAACGAGGCGCGGATCTCGCCCTTGGGCCAGGCGCCGTCCTCCAGCTTGCGGCCGATATTGACCCGGGTCAGGGCCTCGTCGCCGTCGACCAGGTCGCGCATCAGGTCGCCGACCCGCTCGTCGGCGGTCAGGTAGTAGTAGATGCGGCGGTAGATGGCGTTGCTGACCCGGGGCTGCTTGGAGCTGTCGCCCCAGTGCTGCACCCCGTGCCGGGTGCCCAGGCCCCGGTAGGGCCCGACGTGATAGACGTCGACCTCGCCGGTGTGGCGGGTCATGGCCTCGGCCATGCGGAACACGTCGGCCCGGCCGCCGCGCAGATAGCTCAGCCACAGCCACAGGTCTGTCGACAGTTCAGAATTGTCCCAGGCGAAGCCGCCGATGTCGTAGCGCCAGACGTGGCGGTCGACATCGTAGCTGTGCATGACGTCGCCATAGTCCCAGAAGCCGTACCAGCGACGCTGGGCGATCTGGCCCAGATAGAAGTTCAGCAGATGGTCCTGGCGATCCTCGATCCGGGCCTTCTGCGGCGTGCTGCGGTCCGGCAGGCTCCAGGCCCCCAGGACGTTGGCGGCGTGGATCCGCTCAGGCGTCGCCATCAGTCGCGGCGGCTTGTCGTTGAGTTGCGCCATGGCGGGGAAGGCGTCGCGGGCCGGGGTCGTGTCCAGGGCCCAGAGCCGCAGCTCCGTCGTGCGGGCGATGCCGGTGGGCGTGCCCCAGTCCTTCTCGTAGTCCTCGTAGGTGATGTTGAGGCCTTCGGTCTCCTGGGCGTGGGTCTCCATGCCCAGGCCGTCGTGATAGAAGCGGGTGTCCATCACCGGGGCGTCGGGTGACCACAGCCAGGCGGTCAGCCGGGCGACCTCGCCGGCCGCGCCCTGGATCTCCAGAGCCGTCGGCGGCGCGCGCCAGAAATTGCCCAGGCCGATCGCCGCCCCGCCGCTGGCCCCGCCCACATAGGCCACGCCGCTGGCCCGTCCGCCGCCGTCCGAATGGATCCAGGCGTGGCCCGGGGCGGTGCGCTTGCGGATGGTGAAGCCGTCGGCCGTCGGCTGCGACAGCAGGAAGTCGCCCCAGGCCGGGATCAGGTGCAGGCCGGCGCGGACCGGTGCGGCCATCTGGTCGGCGGGCGGGACCTTGCGGCCGGCGATCTGGGCGTCCCGAAACGCCGCGCCCGGATCGCGGCGCAGGCCGGTCAGCGGCTTGACCGCCTCGGCCCAAAGGCCACTGTCCTGGCCGGTGAAGCGGACGTGGCGGTCGTAGAGCTCGTCCGCCATCGGCACGTCGACGGTGACGCCGAGGCCGCAGACGAAGTCCTTGGCCGCGTCGCCGTCGAAGATGAAGGTGTGCATCATTCGCAGCGAGTCCGCGCCGGCATAGGCGTAGAACCGGACGATGAACGGGGCCCAGGCGCGGTCGCCACCCTTGTGCCGACCCTCGAGGCGGATCACCGCGCGGACCGGTCCGTTTTGCTCGACCGCCACCTTGTCGACCACGCTCTCGAAGGTCTTGCGGCCCACCGGCGCGCTGTCGATCTCGGGCGCGTCCTGGGTCTGCAGCACCAGGCGGACGTTGCGCAGCACCTCGCGGCCGCCCCGGGTTGCGGAAGCGATCAGGGCCGAGCCGTCGCGGGGGAAGCGCCAGGTCGCCAGGCCGGCCGAGACCTCGACGGCCGCCGGGCTCTCAGTCACGCGGACGCCAGGGGCGCCGGTGACGGCCTTGCCAAGCTCGATCGTCAGGCTCGCGCCCAGTGGGCCGGCCCCGACCGCGTGGGCGGTCCATTTCAGCGAACCGTCCGGCCAGTAGGCGATCGGCCAGGTCTGCAGGGCCACGGGCGAGCCGTCCGCCGCCTTGGCGCGGAACGCCTGCTTGCGGGGATAGGCGCCTTGCGGCCAGGGCACGCCCCAGGTCTGGCCGGCGTTCAGGGGCGGCGGCGCGCCGTCGATCCACACCGCCTGGGTCGGCGGCAGGGGCTTGGCGGAGGCGGCCGGGGCGGGGCTGGCGGCCAGCGCTGGGCCCGCCAGGCCGGCCACAGCGCCGGCCAACGCGGTCTGGGCCAGCACCTCACGTCGGGTGGGAGAGTTCATGGCGCGCTTCCTCCTGCGCGCCGCCTTCGGCGCCGCTGGCCGGATCAGCGCGATCTTGCCAGCGACGCTAATTCCATATTCTGTGACGTCAATCCATTTTGTGAGATCTTTAGGAGGGTGCGATGCGGCGGATCGGAACGCGGCTTTTGGGGCTGGCGCTGTGCGTGGGGCTGGCCTGGCCGGCGACGGCCGCCACGTCGCCGCCGACCTGGACCGGCTCGTGGGCGACGGCCCTGGTTCCCACTGACGCGGCCAACCTGCCCGCGCCGCAGGGCGAGGTCACGATCCGCCAGGTGGTGAGACTGGGCGCCGGCGGGCCGCGCCTGAGGCTGCGGCTGGCCAATACCTTCGGAACCGCGCCGCTGCGGATCGACGGCGCGAGGGTGGCGCTTGCGGCCGCGCCCGGCGGGTCGGGAATCGTGGCGGAGACCGACCGGGCGGTGACCTTCGACGGCCAGAGCGGCGTGACCATACCGCCCGGCGCGACCTGGCTGTCCGACCCGGTGAACCTGCCGGTCGAGGGCCTGGCGCGGCTGGCCGTCAGCCTGCGCCTGCCCGAAGTCCCGCGCCAGGCCAGCGTGCACCGCTCGGCCCGCACCACAGCCTTTGTCGTCGCCGGCGACCAGTCGGCCGCGCCGGAGCTGGCTGGCGCCGCGACCTTCACCCAGTGGGCCCAGCTGGCCGGCGTCGACGTCGAGCGGCCCTCCGGCAAGGGCACGGCGGTCGTAACCCTGGGCGACTCGATCACCGACGGCTCCGGCGCGGGCGTCGACGTCTACGAGCGCTGGCCCGACGTGCTGGCCGCGCGGCTGCAGGCGGACCCGCGGACGAAGGGCGTCTCGGTGCTGAACGTCGGCATCGGCGGCAACAAGCTGCTCAAGGACGGCAGCGGCCAGGCGGCCCTGGCCCGACTGGATCGCGACGTGCTGACCCAGTCGGGGGTGAAGGCTCTGATCGTGCTGATCGGCATAAACGACATCGGCGGCCTGTCGCGCGAGGGCGAGGTGACGCCGGAAAAGCGGACCCAGGTCGTGACCGGCCTGATCGCCGCCTACCGCCAGATCGTGACCCGGGCGCACGAGCGCGGCATCCGGGTGATCGGGGCGACGATCCTCCCGTGCGGCGGGACCAAGGTCTACCGTTCCGATGCGGACGCGGACGCCGACCGCCAGGCGGTCAACGCCTGGATCCGCGGCTCGGGCGTATTCGACGCGGTGGTCGACTTCGACAGGGTGACCCGCGATCCGGCCCACCCCGAACGCCTGCTGCCGGCCTATGATTCCGGCGACCAACTGCATCCCTCGCCGGCGGGTTACAAGGCGATGGGCGAGGCGGTGGCGATCGGGGCGTTGGTCAAGCGTTAGGGTCTGTGGGCAGTTGAGGATCTTGGGCCGAATTCCTCGTCCTTCGACAAGCTCAGGATGAGGAATTCTATTCAACTGCCTTACCCGTAGCCCTCATCCTGAGCTTGTCGAAGGACGAGGGCGGCCTCAGCCCACCGTCACGCTCACCGTCGCCGCCTTCAGTCCGGGCGCCGAGGCCGTCACCCGCAGCGCGCCCGCCTGGCCGCGCCGGGTGCGGACGATCGCCTGGCACAGGCCGTTGAACGCCTTACGCTGGCTGGCCACGTCGGGCTCGTGGCTGGTGGGATTGCCGTTGCCGACCCCGATCACCTCGCCCGGGCCGCCGAGCGCGAACGTCACCAGGTCGTCGGCGCGCGGAACCGGGCGGCCCTTGGCGTCCAGCACCTCGACCTTGAGGACCGCCACGTCCTGGCCGTCGGCGCGCAGGCCAGTCTTCAGGAGGGTTGGGCGGTCGGCGGTGATCCGCAGGCCGGCGGCAGGGCCGGCGGTCTCCCGGCGCTCGCGCAGGATGACCTTGCCGCCCTTGTAGCCGTGGGCCTCGATCACGCCCGGCGCGTAGGGGACCGACCATTCGACGTGCTGGTTGGGCACGACCTCGCGGACGCCCTGGCTCTTGCCGTTCAGGAAAAGTTCGACCCGATCGCAGTTGCTGTGCGCCCAGACGGCGATCGGCTGACCCTCGCGGCCTTCCCAGTTCCAGTGTGGCAGCAGGTGCAGCAGCGGCTCGGGCCGCCACCAGGCGCGGTAATAGTAATAGTTGTCCTTGGGGAAGCCGCAGGTGTCGAGCGCCCCGAAGTGCGAGCTGATGCTGGGCCAGCGGTTGAACGGCGTCGGTTCGCCGCGATAGTCGAAACCGGTCCAGATGAAGCCGCCGGCCATCCACGGCCGGTCGGCCGCGTGGCCCCACCACTTCTCGGCCGTCGTCGCCCACCAGGGATGCTCGGTGTCGTAGGCGGGCACGTACAGTTTGGCGTCGTCGCGGGCATATTCGCCGCGGGTGGCCACGGTGCTGGCGCTCTCGGTGCCGATGATCGGCACGTGCGGGAAGCGCTGGTGGAAGTCGTCCATCTTCTCGTGGCGATAGTTGAAGCCCTGGACGTCGATGACCGCGCTGATGCCTTCGCCGAAGCCGTTGTCCATGGCGGCGATGACCAGGCGGGTGGGGTCCAGGCGGTTGACCAGCCGCTTCATGGTGGCCGCCACCTTGGCGCCGCGCGCCGTGCCCTGCTGCGGTTCCTCGTTGCCGATCGACCACAGGATCACCGAAGGGTGGTTGCGGTCGCGGCGGACCAGGCGCTCCAGCTCGTCCATCGACGTGGGATCGCTGGACATCCGGCGGGTCTCGTCAATGACGACCATGCCGAGCCGGTCGCAGGCGTCCAGCAGTTCCGGCGTCGGCGGGTTGTGGGCGGCGCGATAGGCGTTGCAGCCCATGCTCTTCAGCTGCTCCAGCCGCCAGACCTGCAGGGCGTCGGGAATGGCAGCGCCGACCCCGGCGTGGTCCTGGTGGTTGCAGGTTCCCTTCAGCTTCACGCTCTGGCCGTTCAGCAGGAAGCCCTTGTCGGCGTCGAACGCGATCGAGCGGACGCCGAAGGGCGTGACGTAGCGATCGACCACGGCGCCGTCGACCTTCACCTCGGTGACCAGGCTGTAGAGATGCGGGATCTCCAGCGACCACGGCACGGGATTGGGCAGCGTTACCGTCAGGGCCAGCAACTGGCGCTCCCAGGCCGGCAGCAAGCCGGTGGCCGGCGCGGGCGCCAGCACCGGCTTGCCGGTCGCGTCGAGCACGGTGTGGGCGACCTCATAGGCGGCGCGGCCGTCGCCCTCGTTGACCAGGTCGGTGTCGATCGACAGGGTCCCGTCGAGCTTGGCGCGCACGAACACGCCCCATTGCGGCACGTGGACCGGGGCGGTCTTGACCAGCCAGACGTGCCGATAGAGGCCCGCGCCCTCGTAGAACCAGCCCTCGCCCAGGCTGGCGTCGACCCGGACGACCAGGGTGTTTTCGGCGCCGAGGTTGGCGATGTCGGTGATGTCGACGCGGAAGGGGCTGTAGCCGCTGTCCTCGCGCTCGAGGATGTAGCCGTTGACGATGACCGTGGCGTCGCGGAACGCGCCGTCGAACTCGATCGACAGCCGCTTGCCGGCGTCGGCGGCGGCCAGGGCGAAGGTCTTGCGGTACCAGCCGACGCTGGTGTCGGGGAATTCTCGGCCCACGGGCTTGTAGCCGTGGGCGGCGCGCAGATCCTCGTCGTCGGGCTTGCCGGACGGGACGAAGGCGGGGTTGTCGACGAATGACAATTCGACCGCCCAGTCGTGGGGCAGGGTGACGGGCGCCCAGGCGCCGGCGTCGAACTTGGGGTCGGAGAGCTGGCTGACCGCCCAGTTGGCGGCCGTGGCGCCGGCCTTGGCGAAGGTGCGCTGGTTGGCGCCGAAGCCGAAATCGCGCGCCGGGTCCTGGGCGTGGCCCAGCTTGAAGCGCCAGTCGAAGTCCAGCGACAGGCGCTCGCGCGGCGCCAGGTCGATGGCGGGCAGGGGAGCGAGCGGCGGCGTGGCGGGCGTCTTGCCCCCTGGCGTGGCGGCCCGGGCGGAAGCGGCGGCTCCTAGGCCGACAAGGGCGGCGGCGCCGGCGGTGGCGGCCAGGGCTTGGCGGCGGCTGAAGTCGACCATGGGATCCTCACGCGGAAAGAAAAAATGGGGAGGAAGCGACGCGCTTCCTCCCCAGTCGCAGGAACATCGGGGAGGGGGATGGGGCCAAGTTCGTAGCATCCATCGCCTTGCCACAGTCATCCTTCGAACGAGCCGAGGGACGACGGATCTTGGTGGGGCCTAGAACTTCAAGGTGACGTCGACCAGGTAGCGGCGGCCGTAGCTGTCGTAGCGGCCGATCCGATTGGGATCGTTGTCGCGGTACATCCGCAGCGCCTCGTTGGTCAGGTTGTTGACCTGGAAGCGCACGGCGACGTGGTCGTTGAAGGTGTAGGACGAGCTGAAGTCGAGGGTCTTCTCGCTCTCCAGGGTCTGCAGGTCCGCGCCGTTCCAGCCGTAGATCACGGTCATCGGCGAGTGGTACTTCCAGCCCAGCCGCGCCTCGATCGGGCCGTTGGCGTACCACAGGTCGACCGTGGCCGTGTTCTTGGCCAAGCCCGTCATCGAGAGCGGGTTGTTGGCCGGCGAGAACTCCTTCAGGTCGGAGTCGACATAGGCGTAGTTCGAATAGATCCCGAACTTGCTGAGCGGGCCGGGCAGGAAGAAGAACGGCGTCTGGAAGGTCAGTTCCAGGCCCTGGATGTAGCCGCCGCCGCCATTGGCCGGGCTGGCGACCGTATAGGTCTGACCGCCGAAGGCAGCCGGGCTCTGCTTCCAGCCGATGTAGGAGTCGACGTCCTTGTAGTAGTAGGACGCGGCGACCAGGGCTTCGGGACGGAAGTACCACTCGGCCGAGGCGTCCAGCTGCCAGGCTTCGAACGGCTTCAGCTTCGGATTGCCGGCGCTGCCGGTCCAGGGCGCCCAGTTGGCCAGGGTGCGGCTGGCGCGCAGCTCGTCCAGCGGCGGGCGGGCGATGACCTTGGCCAGACCGAAGCGCAGCACCTTGCCGTCGCCGAAGTCGAGCTTGGCGTTCGCCGAGGGCAGGAAGTCGGTGTAGTCGTTGTCGACCGTCACGGCGCTGAAGGCGCTGGCGGTGTCCTGCTGCATGCCGTCGCTGCTGGTCTCGGTGTGCACCACCCGCGCCCCGACATTGCCGGTCAGCCAGGCGCCGGCGACGCTGTCGGCCGCGAAGTTCAGCTTGCCGTAGCCCTCGTAGACCTTCTCATTGACGCTCCAGCGCTCGGCCAGTTCCTCGGTGGCGTTGGAGAGGGCGAAGGCGTTGGGGCCGTAAGCGACCGCCGCGATGGCGTCGATGTCGCCGGTCAGCAGGGCCGGGACGTCCGCGCCGTCGTCCAGCTTGTAGGCGCTCAGCAGGCTGGCCGGTACGGTCGCGCCGGTGGCGCTCGGCGCGAAGCTGAAGCTGGTGTGGTCCTTGGTGCGGTCGGAAGCCCGGGCGCCGAACTGGAAGCTCTTGAACGGCGAGCCCTGCAGGTCGCGGGTGACGTCCAGGGCCGCGGCCTTAAGTTCGTCGTTCAGGTGCTCGGGGCCGTCGTGCGAGCCGGCCAGGTCGGCCGTCTGGCTGAGGCTCAGGCTGTCCTGGCTCGTGGTGATGGTCGGTGTCTTGCCGGCGCGCCAGTCGAAGCTGGTCCAGCTCGGCCAGGCTTCGAAGCGGACGGCCTTCCAGGTGTTGGTGCGCTTGGCCTTGGAGTAGGAGACGTCGGCGGCGACGGTCCACTGGTCGCTGGTCCACTTGCCGTTCAGCCCGCCCGCGAACAGGTCCTTGTCCTCGCTGTACTTGGCCAGGACCGTCTGGACCGAGCTGAAGGGCAGGGTGGCGGCCACCACGGTGTTGTCGATTAGGGTGAAGGACGAGCCGGCGGCGTGGTAGTCGGCGTCGTTCCAGCCGGTATTGGTCTCGTCGCCCCGGTTCCAGTTGCCCCAGTTGTTGGCGCCCCAGACGGTCTGGTCCTGGACCTCGGTGATCTTGATCTTCGAATAGAGGGCGTCGGCCTTCAGCTCGAAGTGGTCGGTGGGCTTGTACTGCAGGCCGCCCGAGACGCCGGTGCGCTTCTGGTCGATGCGGCTGGCCGACATCTGCGCGCCCCAGGGCGTGTAGTCGACGACGCCGTCGCGGTTCAGGTCGCTGGAATAGTCGCTGGCGCCGGCCGGCGGGCGGGCGTTGGAGTCGTTGTAGCCCCAGCCCGTGAACGAGCCGTAGCCGTTCTTCTGGCGCTGGCCGGTCACGCCCAGCACCACGGCCAGGTCGTCGTTGATCTTGTGCACCCAGGAGCCGGAGGCGCGATAGCCGGTGGTCTTGTAGTTCGGGATGTCCTTGCCGCCGTCGTAGAACACCGGGCCGGCGCGGAGCACGAATTCGGGCCCCTTGTAGTCGAGAGGGGCGATCGTATCGATGTTGATGGTCGCGGCCACGCCGCCGGCGATCAGGTCGGCCGACTGCGACTTGTAGACCTGGACGCCCGAGACGACTTCCGACGGATAGATCTCCCAGCGGACGTTGCGGTCGGGCTCGGACGAGGCGACCTCGCGGCCGTTGATCGTGCCCAGCACCAGGCGGGCGCCCAGGCCGCGCACCACGGCTTGGCTGTCGTTGCCGCGGTCGCGGGTGGCGTTGACGCCGGGCAGGCGGGCGATCGACTCGGCGATGGTGACGTCGGGCAGCACGCCGATGTCCTTGGCCGAGATGGCCTCGACCACCTTGTCGGAGCCGCGCTTGACGTCCAGCGCTTCGCGCAGGCTCTTGCGCACGCCGGTGACGACGACTTCATCGAGGGCGACGCTCTCCTGCGCCGCGGTCGACGCCGGCGCCTCGGCGGCCGACCCGGCCATGGACGACGCGGGCGGCGCGCCCTCGCGGATCAGGACCACGTTGGAGGCGGTGCGCTGGTAGTTGAGGTCGGACCCCTTGAGCAGCAGGTTCAGCGCCTCGGCGCTGGTGTAGCGGCCGCGCAGCGCCGGGCTCTTGCGCCCCTGGACCACCGCCTTGGTGAACAGCACCTGAGTGTTCGACCGATCGCCGAACGCCTTCAGCGCCTGGTCGAGGTCCTTGGCCGGAATATTGAATTCGTAGGTCTGGGCGACGGCGGCCTGGCCCTGGGCCAGGGCGGGCGCGGCGGCGGCGAGACCCGTCAGCAGAATGGCGCTCGCGGCGCCGGCGCAAAGGCTGTGGCGGTGTCCGCGCGGACGATAGGCAGTCATCGTTTTCCCTCCCGGTCCGCGGCTCGCTCTGGTGGCCGTCTTGGCTCTCGAAACCCGCGGATATGGGTTACGACGCGGCTCCTCACGGAGCCCTCAAAAAAAACTTCACAATGGCTGAGATCGGGGGCTGGGATCAGCCTCGGCGATCAGGTTCGCGAGCGGATCTCGACGGTCGACCCGTCGGCCGAAACGTCGACGGGGAAGTAGCTCTGCACGGCCTCGACGAAGGCCGGAGTGTCGCCGGCGTTGAAGATGCCGCTGATCTTCAGGGCCCGGGCAGGGGCGTCCTCGACGACGATCTTCACCCGCGAATAGTTGTTCACTCGGGCCACGGCGTCGGCCAGGCTTTCGTCGTCGAACACCAGCTTGCCCTCGCGCCAGGCCATGGCCCGCTCGACATCGACGGCTTCGTGCATGAGCGGCGGCGTGGCGTCGGCGGCGAAGACCAGCTGCTGCTGCGGAGCCAGTTCCTTGGGCGGCGGCGCGGCCCCGCGGACCGGGGCGGCCTCGGTCACCGCCACGCGGCCCTCGACCAGGGTGACGATGACGCGCGCCCCTTCGTGCTCGACGGTGAAGGCGGTGCCCAGGGCGGTCACGGTGCGCGTGCCGGCCCGCACCTTCATGGGACGCGCCTTGTCCTTGGCCACCTCGAAATGGGCTCGGCCCTCGACCACCTCGGCCAGCCGCAGGGCGGGCGAATAGGCGACCTTGACCAGGGTGTTGGCGTCCAGGGAAACGCGGCTGCCGTCCGAGAGGGTGACCGTGCGCTGCTCGCCCACCGCCGTCCGCAGGGTCTGGCGGGCGTCGGGATGCAGCTGCCGCCAGCCGTAGATCGCCAGGGGGCCCGCGGCGAGGGCGGCCAGGCCCGCCGCGACGCCTCGACGGTCGAGGCCGGGTCGTTTTCCGGCCCCGCCGGCCCGGCCCAGGGCGTCGCGGCGCAGGACCAGCAGTTCGGGCGCCGCGGCCTGGTCGCCGAACAGGGCCCAGCTTTCCTGGACGTCCTCGAACGCCTGCCGGTGTTCGGGCGAGGCGTCGCGCCAGTCCTCGAAGGACTCGAAGATGGCCGCATCGTCCGGGGCGTCGCCCAGGCGCAGGAGCCACCGCGCGGCCTCTTCATGAACGATGCTGTCGGACAAGGATCGGGCCACGGACCTGCTCTAGACCGCGCTAGCGCGCCTTGCCAGGTGCGCCAGCGCCTTGATCATGTACTTCTCGATCGAACTCGCCGAGACGCCGTACAGCGTCGCGATCTCGGCGTGTTTCAACCCTTCCAGTCGATGCAGGATGAACACGTCGCGCGTGCGGGCGTCGAGTTCCTCCAGGGCGGCCAGTGCGGATCGCAAGGACTGCCTGTCTTGTAAGACGCGCTCGGGCGACCGCACCTCAACAGTTTCATCGCGGTGCGCCGCCTCGGCCAGGTGTTCGGCGAAGGTCTTGGCCCGCCGCGCGCGGTCGCGCAGCAGGTTCACCGCCGTCCGGAACAGGAAGGCCTCGGGATTGTCGATCCGCTCGCCGCCCTCACGATCAGGGCGCTGCAGGCTGCGGACCATGCGCAGGAACACCTCCTGGGTCAGGTCCTCGGCCTCGTCGCGACGGTGAACACGGCGCAGGAAGAAGCTGGTCAGCGGCCCGCGATACCGCGCATTGAGGCGATTGATCTGCCCGTCGTCGGACGTTTCCACCTGTTGCTGCGCCGGGTTCTCCCGCGGCATCGCGACCTCCTCGACCGGCGCGCCCCCGCGCCCGACGTTCCCCTGGTCCGACAGCCATATCGCCGTTTTCAGGGAATCTCCATTCATATTATTAAACAGACAATCGGAGATCGAATCCGAAAGGTCAGGGTTGTTCCGGCAAGGGAACGCTGGCTGCGCGATCGCCGATCGAGGCGGTGACCGCCGGCACCTCGGCCACCGCCGCGGCGGTCGCCGCCGCGGCCACGGTCACCGATGACCCGGGCGCCAGGCGCGTGCGGTAGATGAAGGCCTCGCCCTCGCGGGTCATGGGCCTGGGGCCGACGCCGTCCAGGAAGTCGCCGTCGATGAAGGCCGCTTCGGTGGTCGCTTTGGCCTTGAAGGTCACTTCGACCGGCCGGACGTAGGCGTGCTTCAGCCAGCCTTCCGCGCTGCCCAGGGTCTGGCCCTTGAAGTCGAACACCGCCGCGTTCTCCCAGTTGGAGCCCTTGCCCCAGCGGGTGCCGCAGGTCTTGGTCGAGACCCAGGCCGGTTCCCAGTAGAAGACCCCCGTGCCGCCGCTGGACAGCACCAGTTGGGTCAGGTCGACCAGGTAGCGCCTTTGGCCGTCGGCGGTGGCCGGATAGCCGGCGATCAGCGAGTCTTCGCCCAGCAGGTTTGGGGAGGCGTCGGCGTTTTCGGTCGTGAATGGATAGGCCGTCTCGACCACCAGCACGTCGGCCGCATAGGTGTGGCGCAGGCGGTTGATGGTCTGGCCCAGCTGGGCCATCGAGCGCTTGGACCACTTGCTGTAGTAGCTGAGGCCGATGACGTCGTAGTCGGTGATCCCGGCCTTGGTCGCCGCCTCGAACCACGGCTCGGCGTTCTCGGGCTGGGCGATGTGCAGCATGACCCGCGGCTTGGTCCCGGTCTCGCGGCCGGCGTCGCGCACGGCCTTGATGCCGGCGTTGAACAGCAGGGCGTTGCGGTCCCAGTGGATGGGCTCCTTGGCCTTGGCCAGGCTGGAGACGATCTCGCCGTTGGTCTCGTTGCCCACCTGCACCAGGTCGGGCATCAGGCCTTCGCGGTTCAGTTCGATCAGGGTGTCGTGCGTGAAGGCGTACAGCGCCTTGGCCTGGTCGGGCGTCGAGAGCTTGGCCCAGGCCTTGGGGGCGACCTGCTTGTCGCCGTCGGCCCAGTCGTCGGAATAGTGGAAGTCCAGCAACACCTGCAGGCCGGCCGCCTTGGCCCGGCCGAGGCTGCGCTTGACGTCGGCCAGGTTGGAATAGGTCGTCCAGTCCGGGTCGTTCCAGATGCGGATCCGGGCGGTGTTGGCGCCGGCCGCCCTGAAGAACTGGTATTGGTCCACCGCCTTGCCGCCGGCCTTGTAGACCGCGCCGCAGTCGTCCATCTCGTTGGCGTAGGAGATGTCGACGCCGAGATAGATCGGGGGCTTCGCCGACTCCGCCTGGGCCGCGCCAAGGCTGATCACGCTGGCGGCGACGGCCAGGGTGAAGCGGCGTTTGCCCCGCATGACGTTTCCTTCCGACAATGCGCCGCGTCGAGGCGGCGGGCGGAACGTCGCCGCAATTATATTATAAATCAAGAGCGGAGTTTGAGGGCCACCCGGCGCGGGACGTTCGTCACCCTTGCACCGGTTCCGAGGGGCGAGCCTGTTTCCCGCGTTCCTTGTCCACCAAGCGTATGATGGCGGTTCCGATCAACAATGGGACAGCCCCAAGCGGAAACGAAAAGAACTGCACATAGATCAGATCGCTCTTCTTGATGAACAGCGTGTCCGAGTGGTTTCTGTACAGATAGACGTTCCCGGTCGCGACGTTAGCGACGTGCGGACTATGGCCTATGACGGCGTCCTGCCTGACGTAGCAGAGAACTATCCAGGCCATGGAGAGGGTCCAGCAAACGACCTCCAGCCCTCTGATGAAGGTTTCTTTGCGCATCCTGTCCGCCCGATCCCGTGGCCATCAGCCGTCGGCAAGTTGAGCACCGTTCGCGCGTTCGTGCGAGGGACGTCGCCGCTTCCGCCCTCTACGGCCCGACCCCGCCGAACGTCCGCTGCTCCTCAACGTCCAGTTCCGGGCGCTGCGTCACGCCATCGGTCCAGATGGGACGCATCGTCGGTCGAGCCTCCGCCGCCACCCGCATCGCCAAGCCGTCCTGGGCGAAGTCGTCGACCGCGATCACCGCGGCCACCGCCTTGTCGGCGGCCTCCAGCGTCGCGATCTCGTCGGCGGTCACCCAGCCCTGCTCGACCCCGTCCTTCCAGTGGCGGATCTTCTGGGCGCGCAGGCGATCGTGGATCGGCTGGGTGGCGACCACGCGCTCGAAGGCGTCGATCAGTTGGCCGACCGCCTCGTCCTTGCCGCCGACATAGACGTTCTCGATCAGCCGGTCGCGCGTGGCCGACGGGTGCAGCAGAAGCTCGGCGCAGGCGGTGGTCGTGCGGTCCGACGGGCCTCGGCGACGCGGGCCCAGCGGCAGGATCGCCGCCCGCAGCAGCCAGCCGGCCAGGACGTTGGGCAGGTTGGCGAACACCTCGTCGAACCGCTGCTCGATGGTGGCGAAACCCGTGTCCATGCACCATTGCAGCAGCGGGAAGTCGGCGTCCTGGCGGCCCTCGTCCTCCCAGCGCTTCAGGGCGCCCGACAGGAAATAGAGTTCGGCCAGGATGTCGCCCATCCGGCCCGACAGCATCTCCTTGCGCTTCAGCGCCCCGCCCAGGGTCAGCAGGGCGATGTCGGAGGTCAGGGCGAAGGCGGCGCTGTAGCGGCCCATCTGGCGGTAGAAGCGGGTGGCGCGGCCGGCCTCGGGCGTCGGCGCGAAGGCCCCTCCCGTCCAACTGCGGCCCCAGGCCCGCAAGCCGGAGCGGATCGCGTGCGCCACGTGCTTCCAGAACACCGCGTCGAAGTCGGCCAGACCCTTGGCCCTGTCATCCTCGCCGATCGCCAGGATCTCGCTCAGCAGGAACGGATGGGCCCGGATCGCGCCCTGGCCGAACACCATCAGGCTGCGGGTCAGGATGTTGGCCCCCTCGACGGTGATGCCGACCGGGATGGCCCGGTACTGCGAGCCCATGTAGTTGCGCGGGCCCTCGATCACCGCCTTGCCGCCGTGCACGTCCATGGCGTCGTTGACCACCACCCGCATGCGCTCAGTGGCGCCGGCCTTCAGCAGGGCCGAGATCACCGACGGATGGTGGCCCAGGTCCAGGCCGGTGCAGGTGAGGCGACGGCCGGCGTCCAGGAGGTAGGCGTTGCCGGCGATGCGGGCCAGGCGCTCCTGCACGCCCTCGAACTTGCCGATCGGCACGTTGAACTGGCTGCGCACGCGGGCGTAGGCCCCGGTGGTCAGGGCGCTGAAGCTGGCCGCCGCGCCCGACAACGCGGGCAGCGAGATTCCGCGCCCGGCCGCCAGGGCGGTCATCAGCATCTTCCAGCCCTGGCCGACCCGCTCGGCCCCGCCGATCACCAGGTCCATCGGGATGAAGACGTCCTTGCCCCAGTTGGGGCCGTTCTGGAACGTCTGGAAGGCGGGCAGGTGGCGGCGGCCGATCTCGACCCCGGCCGTGTCGGTGGGGACCAGGGCGCAGGTGATGCCGATGTCCTCGACGTCGCCCAGCAGGTGGTCGGGATCGCGCAGCTTGAAGGCCAGACCCAGCACCGTGCAGACCGGTCCCAGGGTGATGTAGCGCTTGTGCCAGTTCAGGCGGATGCCCAGCACCTCCTGGCCTTTCCAGGTCCCGCGGCAGACCACGCCCTCGTCGACCATGGCCCCGGCGTCCGAGCCAGCCTCAGGGCTGGTCAGGCCGAAGGCGGGCACCTCGCGGCCGTCGGCCAGGCGCGGCAGCCAATGGTCGCGCTGGGCCTGGGTTCCGAACTTCATGATCAGCTCGCCCGGACCCAGCGAGTTGGGCACCATGGCCGTCACCGCGGCCGACACCGAGCGGGTGGCGATCTTGCGGACGATCTCGGCGTGGCCGAAGGCGGAAAAGCCCAGGCCGCCATACTCTTTCGGAATGATCATCCCGAAGAACTTCTGGCGCTTCAGATAGGCCCAGGCCTCGGGCGGCAGGTCGCGGGTCTCCCAGGTCATGCTCCAGTCGTCGAGCATGGCGCACAGGGTGTCGACCGGTCCATCGAGGAAGGCCTGCTCGTCGGGCCGCAGCCGGGGCGCGGGGAAGGCCAGCAGTTCGTTCCAGTCGGGATCGCCGGTGAAAAGCGCTGCGTCCCACCACGTGTCGCCGGCGTCGATCGCCTCGCGCTCGGTCTGCGACAGGGCCGGCATCACGCCGCGCGCCCAGGCGAGGATCGGCCGGGTGATCAGGTCCCGGCGAAAGTTGAAGGTGCTGGTCATGACGCCGCCTCGGTTACCGATGGACGTCTAACGCGATGGGGCAGGGTGAGGATGCGGCGGTGGGGCCGGAAGCTTCCTCACACGGATAACGGACGATCGCGTTCCTGTTGGGCGTGGCTCAGACCCTCGGACGGCTCGAGAAAGCGGCCCTTGGGCGTCTGGGCGGAAAGGCTGCTGGCGCCGCGTCAAGCCCGCCCCGGCGCGGCCCCGGGGCGACAGCCATGGCCAGCAACCTGAATGTCTGCGTGATCGTGACGCACCTGCGGCGTGGGAGAACGAAGTTTTCCAAAACTTAACTCGCAGAACCCCATCTTCGCCACTGTGATGTTTCGCTTGTTGGAGACAAGTAAGCGTTGCCTTCGGCGTCCTAGACAACCCTTCCTTTTAGAGGCCCACATGGCGGGATTTCAGTTCAGCCGCGCGGCGAGCGCGCCGGAGACCCTGACGGCTCTTGATCGTTCTCTGGCGATCATCGAGTTCGACCCCAGTGGGACGATCCTCACCGCCAACGACAATTTCTGCACGGCGCTGGGATATAGCCTGAGCGAGATCAAGGGCCGCCACCATAGCCTCTTCGTCGATCCGGCCTACGCCGCTTCCCCCGAATATCGCGCCTTCTGGGCCAAGCTCGGACGCGGCGAGTTCGACGCCCAGGAATATCTGCGCCTCGGCAAGGGCGGGGCCGAGGTCTGGATCCAGGCCTCGTACAATCCAGTCCGCAACAGCCGCGGCGCCGTGACCCGCGTGGTGAAGGTCGCCACGGTGATCACCGCCGAGAAGCGTCGGAACGTCGAGGTCGAAGGCAAGCTCAACGCCATCTCGCGCGTGCAGGCGGTCATCGAGTTCACGCCCGCCGGCGAGGTCCTGACCGCCAACCAGAATTTCCTCGAAACGCTGGGCTACAGCCTCTCGGAGATCCAGGGGCAGCACCACCGGATGTTCGTCGATCCGACCTACGCCGGGTCGCCCGATTACCAGGCGTTCTGGCGAAAGCTGAACGCCGGCGAATTCGTCTCGGCGGAATTCAAGCGGGTCGGCAAGGGCGGCAAGGAGGTCTGGATCCAGGCGTCCTACAATCCGATTTTCGACCATGCCGGTCGGGTCATCAAGATCGTCAAGTTCGCCACCGACGTCACCGGCCGGGTCAAGGCGGTCGACGAGATCGCCGTCGGCCTGGATCATTTGGCCCGCAACGACCTGACCTACCGCATCGATCGTCCCATCGAGGCGGCCTACGAGAAGGTGCGCAGCGACTTCAACGCCGCGGCCGACACGCTGGAGAGCACGATGTCGGCGATTTCGGTCTCGACCGGCAGCGTCAGCGGCGGCGCCCAGGAAATCGCCAAGGCCTCGAACGACCTGTCGCGTCGCACCGAGCAGCAGGCCGCCAGCCTGGAAGAAACCGCCGCGGCGCTGGACGAGATCACCGCGACCGTCAAGCGCAGCGCGGAGGGGGCCAAGCAGGCCTTCAGCGCGGCGTCTCAGGCGCGCGCCGACGCCCACCGGTCCGGCGAGATCGTCCGTGAGGCGGTGTCGGCCATGGGCGCCATCGAAGGGTCGTCCCGCCAGATCACCCAGATCATCGGGGTGATCGACGAGATCGCCTTCCAGACCAACCTCCTGGCCTTGAACGCCGGCGTGGAAGCGGCCCGCGCGGGCGACGCCGGCCGTGGCTTCGCCGTCGTCGCCTCCGAGGTCCGGGCCCTGGCCCAGCGCTCGGCGGAGGCGGCCAAGGAGATCAAGACGCTGATCGCCACCTCGAGCGCCCACGTCGGGCGTGGGGTGAAGCTGGTCGGCGACACCGGCGAGGCCCTGGACGGCATCGTCGCCAAGGTCGCCGAGATCGACGGCCTGATTTCCGAGATCGCCTCGTCGTCCCAGGAGCAGGCGACCGGCCTGGCCGAAGTCAATGTCGCCGTCAATCGCATGGACCAGGTGACCCAGCAGAACGCGGCGATGGTCGAGGAGGCCACCGCCGCCGCCGGCAGCCTGAGCAACGAGTCGCGAGAGCTTTCTCGTCTTGTCGGTCAGTTTCGCACCCACGGCGAGGCGCGCCAGTCATCAGCGCGGCGAGCCGCCTAGCGAAGTTCCGGGCGGCGACGCGAACGGGCCTGTCGCGGCCGTCTCCGATCAAGGCGTCCAGGTTGTCGCCGCCTACCCGGCTTCCCCCGTCAGCTCGCGCCGCGCCTTGTCCAGTTCCTCGGCGTAGCGCCGGGTCGCATAGGCTTCGGACAGGATGCCGATCACCTCGCGGTTGGCGTCGATCACCGCCAGTTCGTCGGCCTGGGTGTGGTCGAAGGCGCGCATCACCTCCTTGATCGACTGGTCGGCCGTCAGGGCGGTGTCAGTGTAGAGGGCCAGGCCGCCGACGGGCTTTTCGCTGTCGTCGGGCTGGGCGTAGGCCAAGGCCGTGCGGACGATGCCGGCATAGCGGCCCTGGGCGTCCAGCATCACCACGCGCTTGGTCGAGCCCAATGGATAGCGGCGGCGGAACTCGGCCAGGCTGGCTTCGGCCGGCACGGTCTTGACGTCCTTGCGCATCATCCGCCCGGCGGTCAGGGGGCGCATCCAGCTGACGTCGTGGGCGCTGCGGATGGTCTCGCCGCGCAGGTGCAGCCGCCAGGTCGAGAACGAGTAGCCGAAGGTCTCGCGCACCAGGGCGCTGGCGATCAGCGAAGCCACCAGGGCCGCGGCGGCCACGGTGAAGTCGCCGGTCGCCTCCAGCACCAGGAACGACATGGTGAAGGGGCCGCCGACCACGGCGACGCCGAAGGCGCCCAGCCCGACCAGGGCCGCCACGGTCGGGTCCAGCGACGGCAGCCAGGGCACGAACACGGTCAGGGCCGCGAAGATCTGACCCACCAGCACGCCCAGGAACAGCGAGGCGAAGAACAGGCCGCCCCGGAAACCGAAGCTCAGCGACACCACGCTGGCCAGGGCCTTCATGGCCAGCAGGATCAGCAGCGTCTTGAGGCCCAGGTCGGCGGTCAGGTTGACGTGCACCGCCCCGTGGCCGGCCGACAGGGTCTGGGGCGTGATCATCGCCAGCGCCGCCAGGGCCAGGCCGCCGACCATCGGGCGGACGGGCTTGGGCAGCCTGGACTTGCCGACCAGCCCCTCGGCCGAGGCCACCAGCCGCATCAGGGCGATCCCCGCGAACGCGCAGACCACGCCCAGCAGGGCGTAGAGGCCGTAGTCGAACCACGACTGCACGGCCGGGGTCGAGGTCTTCAGCAGGTAGGGGAGGCCGCCCATCCGTCCGGCCACCAGCACCGCGGCCAGAGCGGCGGCGGCCACCGGGGCCAGGTTGGCCACGGTATAGGCCCCGATGACGATTTCGAACGCGTAGAAGGCCCCGGTCAGGGGGGCGCCGAAGGCGGCGGCGATGGCCGCGCCCGCCCCGGCCCCGACCAGGGTTCGCATGTCGGCCCGCCGCAGGTTCAGCCGCTGCCCGGCGAACGAGGCGATGGCCGCCCCGGCCTGGGCGTAGGCGGCCTCCAGCCCGACCGAGGCCCCGACCCCGTTCGACAGCAGGGTCTGGCCGCAGATGAAGGCGCTGTCGCGGACCGACAGGTGGCCGCCGTGCAGGGCGTTGGCCTCGACCGGGTCGACCGCCGGCTTGGGGCGGTATTTCAGCCAGGCCCAGGAGGCCACGCCCAGCACCAGGCCGCCCAGGGGAATGGCCAGGGTCCGCCAGGGGGCGATCACGCTCTGGGCGCTGAGTCGCTCGTCGATGTTGATGGCGAACAGCAGCACCTGCAGGCCGTGGGCCAGCTTGGCCTGCAGCACCGCCAGCGCCCCGGCCCCCGCGCCGATCAGGGTGGCCACGGCGATCAGCCACAGCTCGCTGGACCGGATCCGCCGCCGCAGCCAGCTGAGCCAGCGCACGGAGGTGGTGGTCGGAAGGGACAGCTGCATGAGGGTTCCGGTCGCGAAGGGCGGCGCGGCCATCTTATGGGGCTTGCGGGGGGCTGGCAAAGCTGGGGACAGGTCCATGGACCTGTCGCCCCCTCAGAGTTCGCGGCCGCCTTCGTGCGCCAGCAGCCACCGCTTGCGCTCCACCCCGCCGCCATAGCCGGTCAGGGCGCCGCCGGTTCCGATCACCCGGTGGCAGGGCACGACGATGGCGATCGGGTTGCCGCCGTTGGCCGCGCCGACCGCGCGGACAGCGGCGGGACGCCCGACCTGGGAGGCCAGGCGGGCGTAGCTGGTGGTCTCGCCCAGCGGGATCTCGACCAGAGCTTGCCACACCTGATGCTGGAAGGCGGTGCCGCCGATCGTCCACGGGATGGTCCGCAACGCCGCCAGGTCGCCGGCGAAATAGGCCGCCAGCCCATCGCGGACGGCGGCCGGCGCCGCGCCGCTCTCCACCGCTTGGCCGCGATGGTGCAGGCGCAGGGCGCTGGTCAGGCGGTGGGGCTGGTCGTGGAATTCCAGCACCCTCAGCTGCCCGTCCGCGTCGGTGACCACATCGATCTCGCCGATCGGGGTGGCCAGCACCTCCAGCATCAGGACCTCAGGCCGCACGCTTCACCTTCCGCATCGGCGGCGCCCCCGCGTCGGCCAGCGAGGCCCAGAGGTGCAAGGCCGCGTAGGCTCGCCAGGGCCGCCAGGCCTCGGCGCGGGCCAGCAGCTGGTCCGCCGTCGGGCGGACGCCGTCGGCGTCGGCCAGGGCGCGCATCAGGGCCACGTCAGCGGCCGGGAAGGCGTCGGGCTCGCGCAGCTGGCGCATGGCTATGTACTGGGCCGTCCATTCGCCGATGCCTGGCAAAGCGCGCAGGCGGGCGACCATCTCGGTCAGGCCGGCGGTTGGCGACAGCAGGTTCGGATCGGCGGCGATCGCTCCGGCCATGGCGGACAGGCAGCGGATACGGGCGCCGGGCATCTTCAGGCCGGACAGGTCGGCTCCGGCCAGGCGCTGGGCCGACGGGAAGGCGTGGGTCAGGCCCGGCTCGGCCCAGGGCTCGGGCAGCGGCTGGCCGTGCGCGGCGGTCAGGTCGCCGGCCAGCTTGCGGGCTTGAACGACGGTGATCTGTTGGCCCAGGATCGCCCGCACCGCCAGCTCGAACCCGTCCCAGGCGCCGGGCACCCGCAGGCCGGGGCGCAGGGCCACCATCCGCGCCAGGTCCGGGTCGCGCGACAGCACCTCGCCAATGCCGACCGGATCGGCCGACAGGTCGAACACCCCGCGCACCCGGGCCAGAATGCGGGGCAGGGCTGACGGCCGGGGAAACCGCACCGCCACGCTCAGCCGGTCGCCGCCGATCGGCGCCACGGCGATCGTCCCGGCCGCACCATCCAGGGCGATGACCCGGCGGTAGACGTTGTTCTCGACCGCCTCGACGCCGGGGATCGCCCGCATCGCCAGGAAGGCCAGCATGCCGTCCCAGTCGTATGGCGGGCGGTAGCGCAGAGTCAGGGAGATGGCCTCGCCGGCCGGGGCTGGGAGGGCCTTCCTCCGGCGCAGGGCGGCGGGCGGCCGGTCGTAGAGCTGCTGGAAGGTCTCGTTGAAGCGCCGCACGCTGCCGAAGCCGGCGGCCAGGGCCACCTCGGCCATCGGCAGGTCGGTCTCGTGGATCAGCTGCTTGGCCAGCAACACGCGCCGGGTCTGGGCCACGCCCACCGGCGTCGCGCCCAGGTGCTGCAGGAACAGTCGCCGCAACTGGCGTCCGCCGACCCCGACGCGCTCGGCCAGGGTCTCGACGTCGTCCTCGTCGAGCGCGCCGGCCTCGATCAGGGCCAGGGCGCGGCTGACGGTGTTGGACGCGCCGTTCCAGGCTCCCAGCTGCGGCGAGGTCTCGGGCCGGCAGCGCAGGCAGGCGCGGTAGCCGGCCTCCTGGGCCGAGGCGGCGGTGGCGTGAAAGGTGACGTTCTCGCGCTTGGGCGTGCGGGCCGGGCACACCGGCCGGCAGTAGATGCCTGTGGTCCTGACGGCCACGAACAGCCGGCCGTCGAAGCGGGCGTCGCGGGTCTGGATGGCGCGATAGCAGGCGTCGGGATCGAGGTCCATGGGCCCGATCATAGACCCGGACGAGGCGACGTCTCGCGGTTTTCGGACCTTGTCATCGGCGACTAGCTCACAGCGCCGGCCCTGGTCTGTACAATCCTTGGGTGAGGGGTATTCATCAATGGGTAAATGTCGATCTCTCGACACTTTCCATTATAAAGATACCAGGCCGACACTGCTATGCTATCCAAAGCTGTCGTGCGACAAAATGCGCAGCGAAAACAGTCCAATACACGGACGTTAACGTCCAATTTGGCATGAACATTAGAGACTGATCAACCGAGATGATCGCCCAATAGGCCCCAAGTTCGGTCTGGGGCCATCATCATGAAATATCCCGTTCTCTGGGCGACGAGCGCGCTGATCGCGGCTGTCGCTGTCTCCGGTTTCGCCGTCGCTCGCCAGGAGCGCGGCGCGCCCGGCGTCACCCTGGCCCGCGACGTGGTCGCCGCGGCTAGCGCCTTCGAAACCTACACGCGCGGCGCGGGGACCATCTCGGCGGCGTTCGAGAACGGCGGCGGCGTCGCCGAGGCCCTGGCCAAGGGCGCGGCCTACCAGCCTGAGCAGCTGGACGCCGGCATGATCGCCTACGGCGCCATCGCCGCCCTGCAGGAGGAAGCCTTCATCGACGGCGTGCGCCAGGCGGCGCGCGAAACCCCGCCGGAGGTGCTGGTCGAGCGCCTGGAAGCCAATCCCGAGAGCGTCGTCGAGATCGACGGCGTCGGCGCCGCCGCCAGTCGGGCCCAGGCGGCCCTGATCAAGCGCGGCGCGCCGCTGGGCGCCACCGGCAAGGCGGTCAAGCAGGCGGCCTACGACATCCAGCACCAGGATTGGTCCAAGAGCCCGATCGCCGACACCGCCGGCCGCTTGGCCAAGGTCAAGGCGATGTCGGCCGCCTTCTTCACGCCCGGCGACGAGGACGCCGGCCGGCTGATCCAGGCCGCGACCGCGCCGCGCGAGGCGGGGGGCTTCGGCGGCGAGGGCGGGGCGGCCTTCACCCCGGTGACCGTGCGGGCCGCGGCCCTGGCGGCTCTGGCGGTTCTGGGCGCGGCCGGCGACGAGGACGCCGCCAAGCTGGACGTCGTCATGCACGACAAGAAGAGCGGCTTCTGCATGAAGATGGCCAAGCTGAACCTCTACCAGTGCCTGGCCGTGGCCGGCCCGCACTACGAGGACGTCTTCTGCCTGGGCCAGCACGCCCTGATCGACACCGCCCAGTGCGTCAACGACGCGGCCGGCGGGGCGGCGGTCCCGACGGCGACGCCCGCCCCGGCGCCGCGCTCGTTGCCGGGCTTCATGATCCCGGTGGCCGGCGCCAGCGTCGCGGCGATGTCGCCGGTTCCGGCGGGGAACTGATCGCGGTCCAGCGACGAACGCGCCAGAAGGTTTACATCCGCCGCGTTCGTCCCTAGAGAGCTGCGCCATGTCCGTCGTGATGACCAAAGCCATTATTCGCAAAACGACCTGCTTCGGCGGGGCGTCTGCGGATGTGCGCGCGGTCTAGACGCGACAGCCGGACAGAAGCCCCGCCGACGCGCGGGGCCGTCCTTTCCAGACTGACGGACATCCCCGCGCCTCCGCATCCTCCAGGAGACGCATGACATGACCTCGGCCTTTTCCACCTCCAACCCGCCGCATGTCGGCATCGTCGGCGCCACCGGTCTGGTCGGCGAGATGATGCGGACCCTGCTGGCCGAGCGGGACTTCCCGCTGGCCTCGCTGCGCCTGTTCGCCTCGGCGCGGTCGGCCGGAACCACCCTGGCCTGGCGGGGCCGGGAGATCGTGGTGGAGGACGCCGCGACCGCCGACTACGCCGGCCTGGACATCGTCTTCTTCTCGGCCGGCGGCGCTGCCTCGCGCGCGCTGGCGCCCAAGGTCGCGGCGACCGGGGCGGTCGTCATCGACAACTCCTCGGCCTGGCGCGACGACCCGGCCGTGCCGCTGGTGGTGGCCGAGGTGAACCCCCACGCCCTGGCGGAGATCCCCAAGGGGATCGTCGCCAATCCCAACTGCACGACCATGGCGGCCATGCCGGTCCTCAAGCCCCTGCACGCGGCGGCCGGGCTGAAGCGGCTGGTGGTCAGCACCTACCAGGCGGTGTCGGGCGGCGGCGTGGCCGGTATCGACGAACTGCGGGACCAGATCCTGGCGGCCGCCGACGGCGGCGCAGCCCTGGCCCGCGACGGCGCCGCCGTGGCCTTCCCCGCGCCGAAGAAGTGGGCCGCGCCCATCGCCTTCAACGTGGTGCCCCTGAACTACAAGCTCGGCGAGGACGGCTACACCGAGGAAGAGGCCAAGCTGCGCGAGGAGACTCGCAAGATCCTGGAAATCCCCGGCCTGCCGGTGTCGGGCACCTGCGTGCGGGTGCCGGTGTTCACCGGCCATTCGCTGTCGATCAACGCCGAGTTCGAGCAGCCGATCTCGGTCGCCGAGGCCCTGGACCTGCTGGGCCGCGCGCCGGGCGTGGTGCTGGCCGAGGTCCCCAACCCGCTGGCCGCTGCCGGGCAGGACCCGGTGTTCGTCGGGCGGGTGCGGTCCGACCCGACCGTCGCCCACGGCCTGGCGCTGTTCGTGACCGGCGACAACCTGCGCAAGGGCGCGGCGCTCAACGCCGTCCAGATCGCCGAGGTGCTGGTGGGCGCGGTCTAGGCGGACACATCCGGCGCCGGGCCCGAAAACCTCGTCCTTCGACAAGCTCAGGATGAGGTTTTCCGCGGCTGGGTCTGTAAATGGTCCTCATCCTGAGCCTGTCGAAGGACGAGGACCGCGCACAGCATCGATGCCCATCCGTCCCTAAACCGTCACCGCCTGGGCCTGGAACCCCTCCGCGCCGAAAACGCGGAGGTAGCGGGCGATTTCGGCGGGATCGCCCACGGCCTTGTTGGGATTGTCCGACAGCTTGACGGCGGGGCGGCCGCCGGCCCGGGTGACCTTGCATACCAGGGACACCGGGCCCAGGCTCCGGGCGTCCGGCGCGCAGCCGACGAAGTCGTTGGTCAGGTTGGTGCCCCAGCCGAAGCTGGTGCGCACCCGGCCGGCGAAGTGGCGGTGGGTCGTCTCGATACTCTCGACGTCCATGCCGTCTGAGAACACCAGCAGCTTGTCGCGCGGATCGCGGCCGCGGGCCCGCCACCAGGCGATGATCGCCTCGCCGCCCTCGATCGGCGGGGCGCTGTCGGGGCGAAAGCCAGTCCAGTCGGCTAGGTCGTCGGGAGCGTCGCGCAGCAGGGCCGCGGTGCCAAAGGCGTCGGGCAGCACCACCTTGAGATTGCCGCCATAGGCCTGCGACCACTCGTCCAGCACGGTGAACGGCGCCTGGCGCAGGGCGGCGTCGTCGTCGCCGGCCAGGGCCGCCATGACCATCGGCAGCTCGTGGCCGTTGGTGCCGATGGCCTCCAGGTCGCTGTCCATGGCCAGCAGCACGTTGCTGGTGCCGATGAAGGCCTCGCCCAGGCCTTCCTTGAGCGCCTCGACGCACCAGCGCTGCCACAGGAAGCCGTGGCGCCGCCGTGTGCCGAAGTCTGACAGGACCAGGCCTTCCAGGCGCCGCAGCCGCTCGACCTTGTCCCACAGCTTGGCCTTGGCGCGGGCGTAGAGGACGTCCAGCGAGAAGCGGCCCAGGCCACGCATCGCCGCGCGGCTGCGCAGTTCGTTGATGATCGCCAGGGCCGGGATCTCCCACAGGGTGACCTCGGCCCAGGACCCTTCGAACTCCAGCACGAACTGGCCGTCCCGCCGGCCCAGCCGGTAGTCGGGGAGCCGGTAGTCGGCCAGCCAGGCCAGGAAGGCCGGTTCAAAGATCTGGGCCCGGCCGTAGAAGCTGTTGCCGGCCAGCCAGATGCGCTCCTTCTTGCTCAGGCGCACGGTGCGGGCGTGGTCCAGCTGTTCGCGCAGGGCTCCTTCGTCGATCTCCTCGGCGATCCGCACCGCGCGGGTGCGGTTGACCACCGAGAAGGTCACCGGCACGTCGCGATGCCGCTTCCAGATCAACTGCAGCATCAGCAGCTTGTAGAAGTCGGTGTCCAGCAGGCTGCGGACGATCGGGTCCAGCCGCCAGCCGTGGTCGTGGACGCGGGTGGCGATGTCGGTGACGGGCATGGGCGGCTTTCGAAGGGCGCGAGGTGCAGTGCGGCGGCGGTGGAACGCGCGTCCTAAGGAAACAGCCCCGCGGTCCGGTAGGCCGCGATCGTGCGGTCGTAGATCGCCACATCGCCGCCGCCGCGCGCCAGCAGCTGGGCGCCATTGAGCGCCGACAGCACCGCCAGGGCCTTCTGGTCGGCCTCAGGCCCGGTCAGGTCCAGCACGTGGGTCAGCCAGGCGACGTTCAGGGCGATGAACCGTTCGACCTCGACCATCACCTCGGGCGGCATGTCGGCCTTTTCGGCGGCCATGATCCCGACCAGGCACATGCGGTTGTCATTGACCAGGGCGGCGCGGAACACGCCGGTATAGAGGCCCATCCGCCCAGCGGCGTCGGGCGCGACGGTCAGGAAATGCTCGAAGGCTTTGGCCGCCCCGTCAGTATAGCGCTTGGCCAGGGCCGCCCCCAGGTCGCCCTTGGTCGGGAAGTGGTAGTGGATGCTGGCGCTCTTGATCCCGACCGTCTTGGCCAGTTCGCGAAAGCTCAGGGCGTTGTAGCCGCGGGCCTGCACCACGGCCTGGCCGGCGTCCAGGATCACCTGGCGCGTGTCGAGCTTCGTCGTATCGGTCACCGCTGAGTCCTTGCCTATCTACCGATAGATAATGGTTGACGGCGAAGCGCGAAAGGCCTTTACGAGTTTTGCCTATCTACTGGTAGATAGAATCGCAATGGAGGCAGCCGCCATGAAAATCCACGACTTCGCTATCGGGCCCAACCCGGCCCGCGTCCGCATCGCCCTGGCCGAGAAGGGCCTGGCGTCCGACGTCACCTTCGTGCCGGTCGACCTGCCCGGGGCAGAGCACAAGCAGCCGGCCTTCCTGGAGAAGAACCCGACCGGCACGGTGCCGGTGCTGGAGCTGGACGACGGCCTGTTCATCTCCGAATGCACGGCGATCACCGAGTACCTGGACAATCTCGACGGCAACCCGGTGCTGACCGGCCGCACGCCGCGCGAGAAGGCGGTGATCCACATGATGCAGAAGCGGGCGGAGTCCGAGCTGATCGACGCGGTGGGGATCTATTTCCACCACGCCACCCCGGGCCTGGGCGACAAGATGCTGGCCTACAAGAGCCCCGACTGGGACGGTCGCCAGGCCTGGGGCGAGCGCTCGCGCGACAGGGCGGTGGCTGGCATGCGCTATTTCGACAAGGTGCTACGCGACCAGCCCTATGTGGCTGGCCAGGCGTTCTCGATGGCCGACATCACGGTGTGGGGCGGCCTGGCCTTCGCCGACTTCGCCCGGATCGCGATCCCGGAGGACTGCGCGGCGCTGGCGGCCTGGCGGGCGAGGGTGGTCGAACGGCCGAGCGTGCGTTCGCCGGCGGGGTAGGGCGTCATCCTAAGAAAAAGGCCTCCCGGATCGCTCCGGGAGGCCCTTTCGCTATCGTTCTGGACGCAGACCCTACCGGATCCCCGCCACTTCCCGCGCGGCCTCGCGTTCGACCTTCTGCTGGTAGGCCAGGTCGCCGTACTTGCCGTATTCCATGCGGGCGATCGTGCGCTCGTGCACCTCGTCCGGGCCGTCGGCCAGGCGCAGGGTGCGGATGCCGGCATAGGCCTTGGCCAGGCCGAAATCGGTGGTGACGCCGCCGCCGCCGTGGGCCTGGATGGCGTCGTCGATGATCTTCAGGGCCAGGCGCGGGGCCGCGACCTTGATCATGGCGATCTCCAGCCGGGCCGACTTGTTGCCGGCCTTGTCCATCATGTCGGCCGCCTTCAGGCACAGCAGGCGGCACATCTCGATGTTGATGCGGGCCTCGGCGACGCGCTCCTCCCAGACCGAGTGGTCGGAGATGTACTTGCCGAACGCCTTCCGACTCATCAGCCGCTTGACCATCTTCTCCAGCGCCACCTCGGCCGTGCCGATGGTGCGCATGCAGTGGTGGATGCGGCCGGGGCCCAGGCGGCCCTGGGCGATCTCGAAACCGCGGCCCTCGCCCAGCAGCAGGGCGTCCTCGACGGGCACACGCACGTCCTTGAGGATCACCTCGGCGTGGCCGTGCGGCGCGTCGTCATAGCCGAACACCGGCAACATGCGGACGATCTCGATGCCGGGGCTGTCCATCGGCACCAGCACTTGGCTCTGCTGGGCATGGCGGCTGGCGTTGTTGGGATCGGTCTTGCCCATGACGATGGCCACCTTGCAGCGCGGGTCGCCCACGCCCGAGCTCCACCACTTGCGGCCGTTGATCACATAGTGGTCGCCGTCGCGCTCGATGCGGGTCTCGATGTTGGTGGCGTCCGAGCTGGCCACCGCCGGCTCGGTCATCAGGAAGGCGCTGCGGATCTCGCCGTTCATCAGCGGGCGCAGCCAGCGCTCCTTCTGCTCCAGCGTGCCGTAGCGCATCAGCACTTCCATGTTGCCGGTGTCGGGCGCCGAGCAATTGAAGACCTCGGACGCGAAGCCGATCTTGCCCAGCTGCTCGGCGATCAGGCTGTATTCGAGGTTGGTCAGCTGCACGCCCTCGAACTGGAACGTGTCGTCGACATGGGTCTGGCCGCTGTGGGGCGGCATGAAGAAGTTCCACAGGCCGGCGGCCTTGGCCTTGGCCTTGAGCTCCTCGACGACCTGGACGACCTTCCAGCGCTCGGCCCCGAGCACGTTCATCTCGGCCTCGTAGACCGGGACGGCCGGCTTGACGTGCTCTTCCATGAACGCGGTGACCCGGTCGAGGAAGCTGCGCTGGGTGGCGGAGATTTCGAAATCCATGGCGTTCCCGGTCCCGTTGTTTGTGCTGTCAAACGCTTGTTTGAAATAGTTCTAGCACCGAAGGGCGTCGGGCGGCAAGCGGCCTCGAAAAACCCTATCGCCCGTTGATAACCTTGGCGCCCTTGGCGTCGAACCAGACGACGCCGTCGCCGACCATGGCCATGCCTTGCCGGACGAACATCTCGTGCGGAACAGCGTCCCGCAGCGCGACGAGCAGGGCTGGCGTGAAGATACTGTTCCACTGCGTCAGCAGTTCGGTCTTGTTGCGGATAGTTTTGGGACGGTCGCCGTTGACGCGCAGCGGATACGACACCGCATCGGCAGCCGCCGCTCGATCGCCGCGCACCGCGGCCTTCAGGAACTTGGCGGCCCGGGCCTCGACGACGGCGTCGGGCTCGTCGGTCATTTCTTCGTAGCGCCGGGCGCGGGGCGGCCCGTCGTACGAGGTCGAGAAGCCGATCTCGACCGGCAGGGTCCGGACGCCCTGGGTCCAGGTTCCGGCCAGACCGGTCGAGTTATAGAAGGTCAGGGTCTGGCCGCGCGTCGAGGCGTTCGAGACCAGATGCAGCCGAAACGCGCCGCCGCTGGGCTCCCGCAGAGTGAGGATGTCGCCGTCCATCCGCCCGGTCAACGGGATGTCGGTCAGCGTCTTGACGTAGAAATAGTGGCCGGACACGAAGTCGCGGTGGTCGCGCACGGTCAGCTGCATGCCGACCGGATAGGTCCCGATCTTGCCGCTCATGCCGAACGTGCTGAGGCCCTTGGGCGGATCCTCGGCGCGGGCGTTCGGGGCCAGGGCTAGGGCGAGGGTCGCGGCCACGCCGACCGCGGCTGCCTTGATTGCGAACGCCATTCGAAACTCCTCCGCGTCGTCGAGCCTAGCCAGCTTCGTCGGGCGTCACCACCTTTCGGCGCGGCGGGGCCTACAGCACGTAGTTCACCGCGATCACGGGCGTCACCGAGGCGGTGGCGTTGCGGCCGGCCGGGATGATACGGGCGCCGGCGATCACGCCCAGGACGGGGCTGAAATTGTACTCCACGGCCGGGGCCAGGATCAGCGCCTGGCCGACGGGCGAGCGGCGTTCGTAGGCCGCGCCCGCGGCGTCGACGCCGGACACCGTGGTCGCCGCGTCGCGCTGGTAGGCCAGGTCGATCGCGGCCACCCAGCGCCGGGTCATGCTGTACTCGAAGGCCAGGTCGACATTGAACGAGTCGCCCGGCCTGGCTCGGCCCGCGAAGCCGGTGGGCGTGCCGTAGACGCTGGCGCCCTCGACGTCGGCATAGCCCGAGCGGGTGTAGGCCAGGTTCAGGCGGGTGCGCAGGATCCGGCCGTTGGGCGTCCAGAAATAAGTCTGGGAGTTGAGGCCGACCGTGGTGGCGTAGGCCCCGTTGCCGAAGCCGTCGTTGGGACGGGTGTCGAGCCGGTCGTGGCGGCCGGTGGGCAGGGTCTCCTGCAGCATCAGCGAGACTGTCGGCGTGCGGCCGCCCGGCTTGTATTGGGTCAGGCGGTACTGGCCCTGGACGGTCAGGTCGCCCAGTTGCACGCCCGAGCTCGACCGGCCGCCGGCCCGGCGATAGCCGAAGCGGGGGATCAGGCCGGCGGTGAAGGTGTCGGTGACGCCGTACAGCAGGTAGGTCTGCGAGCCGTAGGTGTCGGCGTCCGGGGCTGGACGCCGCTTGCCCTTGCCGTCGATCACGCCGTACGGCTTGGCGTCATAGAGGTAGGGCTCGATCAGGGCCCGGCCCTTGGGCAGGGTCGAGGCGCCGGAGGCGAGGATCGGCCCGGTCCACCAGGCGTCGTCCAGCGCCTGCCGGGGCGGAGCGGCGTCCTTGGCGAACGCCGGGGCGAAAGCGGTGGCGGCCACGGCCAGCCAGGCCAGAAGCGACGCCATGCCCAGGCGGGCCCCTAGCGCGTGCGAAATCATCGATCGTCTCCCCCGTCGGCGTCGCGGCCTTGGGCGGCCGGCGATCTCGTTAGACAGTCGTGCGCGCGACCGCCGCCCGGAACTTGCGACAACATCGTGTCAGGATATGTCAGCAGGGTGAGCGGGATGAACGACCGAGGCGCCGGATCGCCGCGCGATCTTGCGCGAGGCCGGCGGGCAAGGGCATCCTGCCGCCCATGAACATCCAGATTCGCCCCCTCGAAGGCCGCCACGTGCGGCTGGAACCGATCACGCCAGAGCTGCGCGCCGAGTTGAAGGGCGCGATCGACTGCGATCCCGAGAGCTGGGAGATCATGTCGACCAACGGCTGCGGCGAGGGCTTCGCCGACTGGTGGGGCGCGCTGAAGGGCGAGACTGAGCGTGGCGAGCGGATCGGCTTCGCCATCCGCCGGCTGAAGGATGGCAAGGTGGTCGGCACGTCCAGCTACCTGAACATCCGCAAGCTGCATCGCGGCCTGGAGGTCGGCTCGACCTTCCTGCATCCCGACGCTCGTTCGGGCCCGGTCAATCCGGAGTCCAAGCTGCTGCTGCTCAAGCACGCCTTCGACTCCGGGGCGATCCGGGTGGAGTTCATGGTCGACGTCCGCAACGCCCGCAGCCAGGCGGCCGTTGAGAAGCTGGGGGCCGACAAGGACGGCGTGCTGCGCAACCACAAGATCACCTGGACCGGCCACGTGCGCGACACCGCCGTGTTCTCGATCACCGACGCCGACTGGCCGGGCGTGCGCCAGCGGCTGGACTTCCGGCTGCAGGAAACCTTCGCCTAGAGCGCGTTGGGCGAAAGTGTGCGCGGTTTCGCCGGCTAACGCGCCCTAGGTCCGTGAACAGGGAGGCGTCCCAAAGGAGCAAGAATGCCGCTCCTGGGTCGCCGCCAATTGTCACAGTTTTGCGAAGAATGCCGATCTTCGAGGTAAAGATCGCGTTAGCTATGTCTTCGTAAAGCTTTCGCCAAGCTTTCGCACGTAGTTTCCGACCCCATGACGGCTATTGCGTGCTTGAGAATTCTGTTCGCCGGGACCGCCGAGGCGGGACGGAGCCTCCCGGCCGCCCAGGTGCAAGCCGCCGCGGACCTGTATCTCAAGCATCGCTGGAAGGCCCCGCGCCGCTACGGCGCCGTCGCGTCCCTGGCCTTCGTCCTGGCCGACACCAAGGCAGAACGCCTCGATCCCGTCGAGATGCAGACCCTGGCGGTCGAGTTGGAAGCGGGCCTGTTCCCGGGACGTGAGGCCGGCCAGGTCTGCCTGCTGACCTTCGAGGGCGACGAGACCGCGGTCCTGCAGTTCGCCAGCCTGTCCCAGGCGTCGCTGGCCAGCCTGATCGCCGGCCGCGGCTATGCCGGTCCGCCTGGCCATGTGCAGGTGATCACCGCCGCGGAAATCCGGGCCGTGCCCAGCGCGCCCAGCGAGGCCGTGGTCGACGAAGTGCTGCGCAACGCCCTGAGCCAGACGGCGCCCGCCGAGCCGGCGCCAGAGCCCGCCGCCCAGGCCCAGGCCAAGGCTCCGGGCCTGGCCGCCCGTCCAACCGTCTCGGCCGCGGCGAGCCGGCCCGCCGCCCCTCGGCCCGCGCCGGTCGCCGACAAGCCCAAGCCGCCGCCTCCGCCCGCCACCGGCTGGTGGGGCCTCTACCATCCGCCGTCGGAATCCTTCGTCGGCGCGGCGATCGGCCTGCGGGCCGACCTGGCCGCCCCGCGTCCCAGCGAGGACGCCGCCCTGCTGACCCGCGACCTGACCTGCCTGAACGACGCCCAGGCGGCGTTCGCCCATCCCGCCTTCCAGAAGGGGGCGGGCGACGTGGGCATGCTGTTCGTGCCGTTCAGCTTCTGGAACCTGACCAACCCGGCCTCGCAGGAAGCCTACAAGCGCCGCCTGTCGCGCTATCCGCTGGACATGCAGACCCGACTGGGGGCCACGGTCTACGATACGCCGCGGGAGCCTTCGCTGGGCCTGCTGGGTCAGATCCGGACATTCCTGCAGCCGCACTTCGCCTTCATCGACCTGAACATCACCGAGCCGAACTTCCCGGTCGCCACCTTGCCGGGCGATCTGGCCACCAGCATCACCCTGTCCTTGCCCGAGGACGACCTGCGGGCCCGGGTCGAGGCGATCGGCCAGTTTGCGGCCGCCCAAGGGGCCTATCGCGCCAAGGGGGTCCGGCAGGGCGTGGCCGGTCTGCGCGACCTCCGGGAGCTGGAAGCCTGCCGCGCCGCCGGCCTGCGCTTCGTCTGCGGCCCGGCGATCAGCGACCTGATGGCCAGCCCGATCGGCGCAGCTCCGGCCCTGGGCCTGCCGCTGAAAGTCGCCTGACGCCGACGGCGCCGCGACAGTGGGTCGCGGAAAATTTCTCGCGTTTGAGTCGATTCCGCTAACCTTCCACGCGTAGGGTAGCGGCATGACTGCAATCGCGTGCTTGAAGGTCTTCGTGGGCGACGAACTGCGGTTCGCCGACAACGACACCATGGCCGGCTTGGTCGGCAAGGTGGCGGGCGCCTATCTGGAGACGACCTGGCTGTGGCCACGCCGTTACGGCCTGGTCGCGCCGTTCTCGTTTGTCCTGGCCGACCCGCGCGCCACCGCGCTGGACGCCCGCGAGTTGCAGGCCCTGGCCCGCGACCTACAGTTCAAGCTGTTCGGCGACAAGGGCGACGGCGACATCGCCCTGCTGATGTTCGAGGGCGACCAGACCGACGTCATGCGCTTCGCCGGCATCAACGGCGCGCAGTTGAAGGCCTTGCTGGACGGCGAGGGCGAAAGTCCGTTCGCCGGACGCGTCTGCCGGATCACCCCGACCGAAGTCAGCTCGGTGGTGCCCAAGGGCGGGCCGGTCTGCGGCGCGCCGACCATGGAGGAACTGGCGGCGCTGGCGGCGGAGGACGACGCCGAGCTCGCCGGTCCCCCGGCCCGCGTCGGCTATCGCGGCGTCTATCACGGCCCCCGCCAGACCTTCATCGGCAGCGTCGCGGTCTGGCGCCAGGCCCAGGTGGCCTCCGCCTTTGGCCTCACGCCGCCGCATGTCGAGATCAACCGCCCCGACGAGGACATCCTGATCCTGGGCGGCGCCGCCGCGGCCCTGGCCGCGGTGCCTGTGGGGGTGATGTTCTTCCCGATCAGCTTCTCGACCCTGGTCAAGCCGCGGGCCCGGGCCGAGCTGCTGCCGCACCTTGAAGCGCTGCCGCGCGGATCGCGGCTGCGCCTGGCGGTCGGCGTCTACGATACGCCCCGCGCCCCCTCCTTCTCGGCCCTGTCGCAGATCAAGCGGTTCCTGGAGCCGTTCTTTGGCCGGGTCGACCTGCGGGTCACCGATCCGGCCTTCCAGATCGACGAGCTGCCGCCGGGCCTGGCCAGCAGCGTCACCCTGACCCTGCCGCCGGGCGACGAGCCCACCCGGCTGGCGGCGGTCAGCCGGTTCGTGCGCGAGGGACCCGCCTATCGCCGCAAGCAGGTCTGGCAGGGCGTCGCCGACGTTCGCACCCGTCGCGAGCTGAACCACTGCATCGAGCTGGGCCTGCCGTTCATGACCGGCGAGGCGGTGACCGACCTGCTGGAGCAGCCGATCGGCGCCAGCCCGCTGCCGTGGCTGAACCTGCCGCTGCACGACTGGTCGGTGACGCCCGAGGCCGGATCCGTCTCGTCCGTGGCCTGATCGACGGAGCCTCGCGAGGGGCCATGGTCATTCTTTCGCCGCGATAACCGTCAAGCTTCCCGCCTCGAGGTTGGCGGGCGATCTCGTGACGCTCCGGGCTGTTCGGAGCGGTGGTCGGCGGCGGCGCCGTGGGCCCGACGGGATCACGTGTTGCACCGCCCCACCATCACCTCCAGGCGACCGACCCGCCGCCGGACAGGGTGGATCCTGGCCTTGATGATGCTGCTGGCGGCCGGACCGCCGGCGGAGGACGCCCGGGCCGACACCCTGAAGCAGCGCCTGGAGGCCCGGGTCGGCCTGCGGGCCCGGCCCGTGTTCGCGCCCAGCGGACGCTTCCGTACCGAAGGCGGCGACATCTTCGTCCTGGACCGCACCGGTCCCAAGGCCCTGCTGAAGTTCCAGAACCGCGACGAGGTCTGGGCGCTGGAGGGCCATCCCGCGCCGCGGGGCGACACGGTGTTCAAGAACGACGTCGGCGAAACCGTGCTGCGCGCCAGCAAGCTGGGCGGCCTGACCCTGTTCACGCGGCGGACGCCGAACGGCCAGGCCGTGACGCTGGTCGGCCCCGGCGAGCCGTTGTCGACCCGCCGCCCGCTGTCGTTGGTGGCGCTGCTGCGGGCCGTGGTGGCCTCGGGCCACCGGGCCACCCGCGCCGCCCAGCACCCACTGGCCGTCACCTCGGAGGACGAGATCACGGCCGAGACGGCGGCGCCGATCGCCGACGCGGCCGCCGTCGTCGCCGAGGCCTTCGAGGACCTCGACCGTTCGGGCCGGCGCGACCTGCTGGCCCGTTGGCGGCGGGTGGTCCTGGTCCTGGGCGACAGGGCCGAGGTCAAGGCCGACGGCGACGTCCTGGTGATCGGGCTGAATCCGAAGACCGGCCCCGCCGGCCGGCCGTCATCGGCCAGGATCGTCCGGGCCTTGAAGCGGCGGCGCTGAACAGGCGGAAACCCTCCGTACCGGGAGCGTCGTTTGGGGGCTGGATTTGCCGGGCGACGCAACGCACCTTGGATCCGCGGGAAGCAGGGGCGGGGGAGACGATGATCGGCGCGAAACGATTGGCGGGCGCGGCCTTGGGCGCCCTGCTGCTGGCGGGCTCGGCTCAGGCGGCCCAAGCCGCCCAGAAGGCCGCCCAGAAGGCCGCCGGGTCGCCGGAGGCCCGCACGGCCGCCCGCTTCGAGGCCGTCGCCAAGAACCGCGCCCAGTTGCGGCTGTTCCTGCGGGCCATGCCCAAGGGCGGCGACCTGCACAACCACCTGGTGGGCGCGGCCTATGCCGAGGACTTCCTGGCCTGGGCCGACGCCGACGGCCTGTGCGTGACCACCGGCCCCCTGCCGGCCATCGCCGCCGGCCCGTGCGACGCGCCGGGCAAGGTCTCGGCCAAGGATCTGGGCAAGACCAATCCGGCGCTCTACAGCCGGGCGATCAACGCCTTGTCGATGAGAAGTTACCACCCTGGCGCCGACGGGGCCCTGCCGTCCGGTCACGATCAGTTCTTCTCGACCTTCGGCCGCTTCGGAACCGTGACCGACGGCAACCTGCCGGGCCTGCTGGCGGTGGCGCGTGACCAGGCGGCCGGCGACCATGTCGGCTATGTCGAGACCTCGGTGAACCCCTCGGCCATGTACGACCTGGTCAGCCCGGTTCGCAACGCGCCCTGGGACGGCGACATGGCCAAGGCCCTGGCGGTCCTGGAGCCGGGCATCCCGGCCATGACCGCCAAGGCCCGCCAGCAGTTCGACGCGGCCGAAGCCGAGGCCGACCGCCGCCAGGGCTGCCTGGCCCAGAAGCCACGCACCGGCCCCTGCGCGGTGACGCTGGGCTACCAGGCGTTCGCCGTGCGAATCCTGCCGCCCAGCGTGGTCTTCGCCCAGCTGACCGCCGCCTTCGCCCTGGCCCAGGCCGACCCGCGCTTCGTCGGGGTCAACATCGTCGCCCCCGAGGACGACCCCACCGCCCTGGCCGACTACGCCCTGCACATGCGGATGCTGCAGTTCCTGCACGCCCGCTATCCGGACGTGAAGCTGTCGCTGCACGCCGGCGAGCTGACCCTGGGCCTGGTGCCGCCGCGCGACCTGCGCTTCCACATCCGCCAGGCGGTCGAGGTCGCCGGGGCCCGCCGCATCGGCCATGGGGTGGACATCGCCTACGAGGACGACGCCCCGGCCCTGCTGGCCCGCATGGCCCGCGACAAGGTCGCCGTCGAGGTCAACCTGACCAGCAACGACGTCATCCTGGGCGTCAAGGGCGGCGACCACCCTCTGGCCCTCTACCGCCAGGCCGGGGTGCCGTTCGTGCTGTCCACCGACGACGAGGGCGTCTCGCGCATAGACCTGACCAACGAGTACCTGCGGGCCGTGACCGAGCAGGGCCTGGGCTATGCCGACCTGAAGGCCGCCGCCCGGGTCAGCCTGGACTACGCCTTCCTGCCGGGGCCCAGCCTGTGGGCCGCGCCGCGCACGCCGGTCGCCGCCTGCGCCAGGCCGGGCCCGGCCTGCGACGCCTTCCTGGCCGGCAGCCGCAAGGCCGCGGCCCAATGGCAGCTGGAACGCGAGTTCGAGGCGTTCGAGGCGGGGCGGTAGAGCTTCCACAGCGCCTGGGGCGAAAACCTCGTCCTTCGACAAGCTCAGGATGAGGTTTTCTGACGCCCGGCCATCAGGGGTCCTCATCCTGAGCCTGTCGAAGGACGAGGACCCCGCACGGCTTCGAACGTCGTTCCCGCCCTCACCCCCGCCGCACCAGTTCGCCGATGTACTGCTCCAGCGTCACGGTCCCCCGGCGCGGGGCCTCGGGCTTGAACGCCGTGTCGGCGGTGAGCTCGGTCATGCGGGTGTAGGACGCGGCGGCGGGTTCGGAGAAGCCCAGGGCGCGGTAGGCCGCGTCCCACTGGTCGCGCGGCGTGACCTTCGGCTCGACCGGCCGTTCCAGCGCCTGGGCGAAGGCGGCGGCCACGTCGGCCGGGGAATAGCGCGCGGGGCCTTCCACATAGCGGATCCCCTCCTGGCCGACCGGCTCGCGCAGGAAGTCGGCGGCGGCGCGGCCCAGGTCGACCGGGGCGACCATCGGCAGCTCCAGCTCGGCCGGCAGCATGGTCGGCAACGCGCCCTGCCGGGCCTGGTCGAGCGCGGCGTCCCAATTGCTCATGTAGTAGGCCGCCCGTTGCACGGTGACCGGGATCGGCTGGGCGGCCAGGGCCTGCTCGAAGTCGTACAGGATGTTGAGGTCGCCGCACCGCTCGCCCGGCTGGGCGCCGTAGGTCGACTCGGCCACCACCTTCTCCAGGCCCGAGCCCTCCAGCGCCGCGACGATGCCGGCGAAGGTGCGGTGCTCCTCGACCTCGGTGTCGGTCGACGGGGCGGCGGACGGGTTCAGCAGGAAGGCGCGTCGGCCGCGCCGCAATACCGCCCGCAGCCCGTCGGGATCCAGGACGTCGGCCACGGCCGTTTCCGCGCCCTTGGCCCGCCAGGCGGCGGCCTTGTCCTCATGGTGGAGCACGACGGTGACCGGCTCGCCGGCCTCCAGCAGGGTCTCGGCCACGGCCGGGCCGACATGGCCGGTGGCGCCCAGGACGATGAACATGGCGCTAGCCCTCCTTCGGCGCTTCGAAGGTGATCACCACGCTGTCGGCCGAGCGGTCCGCCGGGCCGTGATAGACCGCCTCGATGTTGTTGCCGTCCGGGTCATAGGCGAAGGCGGCGTAGTAGCCGGGGTGGTAGGGCCGCTCGCCGGGCCCGCCGTTGTCGCGCCCGCCATTGGCCAGGGCGGCGGCGTGGAAGCGCTGGACGGTCGCCTGGTCCGGGGCCTGGAAGGCCAGGTGCACGTGGCTGGCCGGCTCGCCGACGTCGATCCACAGCTCGTCGGCGTAGACATGATCGCCGGCCCCGGGGATGCTACCCTCGACCAAGGGCACGCCGATCGCCTCGAGCACGGCCTTGTAGAACCGCTTCATGGCCGGCAGGTCCCGGGTGCGCAGGTGGACGTGGTCGATCAGGCGGCCGCGATGGAGTTGCATGGGGAGGCCTCCGGTTGGGGGGTGTTCCGGCATCAACGTGGAGGTGTGCGGCGCAGTTTCCGGCGGCGGCCAAGCGTGACTGTTCCGGGGGGGTAACGCTGCTATCCCACGGGCAGGGGCGCGGCGTCGCTCTCTCACGCGGCTGGCCGCTGAGCTATCGGAAAGGGTCGCGGAGCGCCGGACATCGTCCGGAGTTTGAAAATGAATACCGTTTTCGACGAAGCCCGATCGCTCCGCGCCATCGTTATCCGGAAGCCCGCGGCGCTGAGCCCTGTTCGGGCCTCGCCGCCTTGAAGCCTCCGACGGGCGGGCCAGGTCAACGAACCCCGGTCCCGGACCGCGAGCGCGTCACCGCCCGCCTGTTGCTCCGCCAGCCCTCGCGCCACGTCGTTTTTGTGTTCCAGGCCCGACCGGCTCCAGAGACGCGAGGTTTGATGCTGTCCATACGCACGCGGACAACACCGCCGACAGAGCTTCCCGCTCGATCGCCCCCCGCCGCCGCATCGGTCGCTGGCCATGCGCCCTTTCCCTGCGACGAGGTGAGGTCAGGATACGGCCGGTCTGGAGGGGTGGGGATCAATTTGGGTCGAAAAAGTTCAGGGCGTTGAAATCGCTGGGCCTTGGTCGCTATCCGCCGAGCATAAGCCTCCAAAGCCTTCTTTCCTCCGGGAGAGCGTGAAGACGGCGCTGCGTCCCCATACCCCGTCATCCTCGGACTTGTTCCGAGGATCCCTCGTTCAGCCGAACTGTCGGCGCCACGAGGCCGCGAGCTCGCCGCTTCACGGATCGTCCTTCTTGGCGGCGGAGGCAGGGGTCCTCGGAACAAGTCCGAGGATGACGGCCTTTGGGGGGCGTCGGTGTGAAACCGGACAGGGTGAAACCTCTCACCCTCCCACCGCTTCGCGGCGGGCCCCTCCCTCTCTCCATGAGAGAGGGTTCAAGCAGGGCCCCTCCCGACCTCCGCCCGCAGCGGCGAGGCCGCGCCTTGAAACCTTGGCTGCCAGCGTGCTCTGGGGACTGACCGAGTCAAGGACGGCGCGTCGCGCCGCCGCGACGCGGCCGCCGGAGGCGGTCCTTGACTCGGTCAGTCCCCAGAGCTCCCATCCACCAAGGCTTTAAGGCGTGGCCGCATCCGGCGGGGCGGATGATTTTCCACGATGCCAAATCGCCTAGCGTGACCCGGATGAGGATCAGGTCATGAACCGGGTTGGACCTACTCGTTCAGTGCGTCGGCCGCCGCCTTAAAGCGGGTCGTGGCGATCAGCTTGGGAAGGAGCGCGTCGCAGGTCTGTGCGAGTACGGGGTGACGGTCTCGCACAACTTCTTGGGGGATGAAGCCGCCGGACGTCTCACGCACCGTCATGATCAGATCAGTGGCTACCAGCGCGACCTTTGCACATTGCCAAAGGTCCACCTTCGCCCGGTCGTCGTCGTCCAGATCGAAGAAAGGCATGTGTAGCGAACGGTCGTGGATGGGAAGGAGCCGATGGTTGATGCGACGCCATGGGAGAAATGGTGGAGCTTTGTGATGTTGCCCTATCTCCAAGCTTCGTCGCTCCGTCAGCCTGCGGGCTTTCTCAAAGATGCTGGCTGGTCGCACTTCGCACCGCTCTTGCACGACGAGATTCCGGAATATCTGCTTCCGCACATAGAGCCGAGCGACCGGCCTCGAATGAGCGTTGATTTGCGCAAGGTGTTCAGCGATTTCCGGTTCTCGACGGATGCGGAGCCGGGTTTGGAACTCGTGGATATCGTGACGAACGGCCTTCGCCGAGCGATGGTCGGTCACCTTCAGAAAACGGGATGGATCGGGATGCCGGATTTGATGATCCGGCGCCGCGATCAGAACCTAACGATCATTTCGATGAACGGCGTCGAGCCTCCGCCAAAGCTCCCATACGCGGACGTGATCCAGCATTTCAAAGGCGTAGGAAGGGAAATGCTGACCACACCTCGTCGCTAGCCGTTTTGGGGGCAGCTCAACGGCATGTCCAAAATTTCAAAAGGGTTTTCCAAAAAAGATTAGGTAAAATAACGGCTTGAAAACCCTAGGTTTCCGTTCAGGTCCACCAAAGTCTGCTTTCCGGAGCGATCCTTGAGTGCGCCTAGGCCCAGAACTGGACATGGGCTTCTGAGGTTCTACCGCCGCCCAAACAACCGCTCAATATCCGCCAGCTTCAGCTCCACATAGGTCGGCCGCCCGTGGTTGCACTGGCCCGAGTGCGGCGTGGCCTCCATCTCGCGCAGCAGGGCGTTCATCTCCGCGCCGTTCAGGCGCCGGCCGGCCCGGACGCTGCCGTGGCAGGCCATGGTGGAGCAGACCTCCTCCAGGCGCTCCTTCAGGGCCAGGGCCGCGCCGTTCTCGGCCAGGTCGTCGGCGATGTCGCGGACCAGGCCCGCGGCGTCGGTCTTGCCCAGCAGGGCCGGGGTCTCGCGGACCAGCACCGCGCCGGGGCCGAAGCTCTCGACGACCAGGCCCAGGGCCGCCAGCTCCTCGGACCGGGCGACGACGCGCTCGGCCTCGGCGGGGTCCAGCTCGACCACCTCGGGCAGCAGCAGGGCCTGGCGGGCGACGCCGCCGGCCGCCATCTCGCCCTTCATCCGCTCGTAGACCAGGCGCTCGTGGGCGGCGTGCTGGTCGACGATGACCACGCCGTCGCGGGTCTGGGCGACGATATAGGTCTCGTGCACCTGGGCCCGGGCCGCGCCCAGCGGGAAGTCGACCGGGTCGAACGCCGGGCCGGGGCCTTCGCCCAGGCCGCCGCCGCCCGGGTAGGCGACATTGGGCGGGGCGTCGTAGTCGCCGAACGCCGCCTCGCGCACCGCCTCGGCCACGCCGCCGCCGGCGAACGCCTCGGCGCGGGTGGCGTAGGCCTCCTCCGGCGCGGCCTCGTAGCGGGCCGAGACGTCCGACAGGCCCGGCAGCACCTGCGGCGCCGGCCGCGTCCAGCCGCCCGCCTGCCAGGCCGAGAAGCCGGCGGGGGAGGGGCCCGGCTGATAACCCGGATAAGCGCCCGGCGCGGCCAGGCTCTGCGCCCGGATGGCGTCCAGGGCGCTGGCCGCCGTGGTGGTCGAGGCCCGGTGGCCGGCCGCCGCCAGGGCGTGGCGCAGCGCCCCGACGATCAGGCCGCGCACCAGGGCCGGGTCGCGGAACCGCACCTCGGCCTTGGCCGGGTGGACGTTGACGTCGACCTCGGCGGCGTCGAGGCTGATATAGAGCGCCGCCGTCGGGTGGCGGTCCCGGGCGAGGAAATCGGCATAGGCCGCGCGCAGGGCCCCCTGCAGCAGCCGGTCGCGCACGGGGCGGCCGTTGACGAACAGGTACTGGTGGGCGGCGTTGCCGCGGTTGTAGGTGGGCAGGCCGGCGAAGCCCGTCAGCCGCACGCCGTCGCGGGTCTGGTCGATCTCGATGGCGTTGTCGTGGAAGTCGCGGCCCAGCACCGCCGACAGCCGGGCCAGGCGGCCTTGCGGGCCGGGGTGCTCGGGCGGCAGGCGGATGATCCGGCGGCCGTCGATGTCCAGGCTGAAGCCGACGCCCTCGTTGGCCATGGCTTGGCGCTTGATCTCCTCGGTGATGGCCAGGGCCTCGGCGCGTTCGGACTTCATGAACTTCAGCCGGGCGGGGGTGGCGTAGAACAGGTCGCGCACCTCGATCCGCGCCCCGTGGTCGCCAGCGAAGGCGGCGGGGGCCACCTCGCCGACCGCGCCGCCCTCGACCAGGATCGAGAAGGCGTCCTTGCTGCCCTTGGCCCGCGAGCTGATCGACAGCCGCGCCACCGAGCCGATCGAGGGCAGGGCCTCGCCCCGGAAGCCCATGGTGTGGATGCGCAGCAGGTCCCACAGGCCGTCGGCGTCGGGGGCCAGCTTGGAGGTGGCGTGGCGCTCGATGGCGACAGGCAGTTCCTCGGCGGACAGGCCGCAGCCGTCGTCGGCCACCAGGATGCGGGTCAGGCCGCCGCCGTGGGCCTCGACCTCGATCCGCGTGGCGCCGGCGTCGATGGCGTTGTCGACCAGTTCCTTGATGGCGCTGGCCGGCCGCTCGACCACCTCGCCGGCGGCGATGCGGTTGACGGTCTCGGGCGGCAGGCGGCGGATCGGCATCGGGAACTCTCGTCAGGCGCCAGGGCGTTCGGCGCCGCATTGCGCCTTCGTAATTTGACCAGTCCAGCTTGGCCCGGTCCAACTGGCGAAGACCGATCATCCTAGATCGATTCCGCCCGCCTTCGAGGACCGTACATAGTGATCAAACACCGCCTTGCCGCCTGCGTCGCCCTGTTTGGCCTGCTGACCGCCTCATCGGCCCTGGCCCAGCAGGCGGTCGACGCCTCCGGTCCGATCGACCTGCACAAGGTCGACCCCGAGGCCAACCTGGTCGAGGAGCTGGTGGTCAACGCCCCGATGCCCGGCCCGGCCTGGTGGAAGGTCAGCGACGCCGACACCACCGTCTATGTGCTGGGCGTGCCGGGCATGACGCCCAGCGACCTGACGTTCGACGACACGGTGCTGCGCCGCCGGCTGGACGGCGCCAACGTGCTGATCATGGGCCAGGAGGCCGAGGTCAGCGTCATCCGGCTGCTCAGCCTGGTGCTCGGCGGCCGCAAACTGTTCCTGATGGACCGGCCCATGCGCGAGACCCTGCCGCCGGACCTGCGCGCCCGGCTGGAGGCGCGGCTGAAGGCCTCCAAGAAGAAGCCCGACGAGATGGACGACATCAAGCCCGCCTTCGCCGGCTTCGTGATCGGCAACTCGCAGGAGGGCAACCTCTCGATCCACCTGGGCAGCCTCACCGACCAGATCAAGGCGCTGGCCAAGGACAAGGACCTGGCCAAGCGGCCGCGTATCCAGACCTTGGACGGCTACAGCCTGGTGGGGGCGATCAAGAGCCTGGCCTCGGCTCCCCAGCCGCTGCAGGAGCTGTGCCTGGACGCGGGCCTGCGCCAGGCCGACAGCGGCGACGGCGGGATCAAGGCCGTGGCGGACCGCTGGGCCAAGGGCCAGGTGCGGGCCCTGGTCTCGGCCGACCGCGGCTTCTCGCGCTGCCTGGCCTCGACCCCGTCGATCAGCCGCGAGCTGCGCGACGGCCAGAAGGACGCGGTCAAGGCCATCTCGTCGGCGCTGAAGACCCCCGGCAAGGCGGTGGCGGTGATCGAGCTGCGCTCGCTGCTGGCCGAGGGCGGGGTGCTGGAACAGCTGAAGGCCAAGGGCTTCACGGTGGAGACGCCGGGGGCGTGAACAGGAGATGCTTCCCTCCCCCTTGCGGGGAGGGTGGCCTCGCGAAGCGAGGTCGGGTGGGGGATCGGTGCAGGGCGCCCACGCGGCGGCGACGCCCCACCCACCAGCTTCGCTGGTCCCCCCTCCCCATGAAGGGGAGGCACAGCCGCTGAGAAGAAGTGCGAGAAGTTTGCCTTGTCCCGGAGACCTGACATGCGGCGATCATGGACCTGGATGCTGGCGGCCCTCGCCCTCACCGCCGCCGCGCCGGCCCACGCCCAGACCGCGCCGCCGGCCCTGGACGACCCCGAGGCCAATGTCGTCGAGGCCCTGGTCGTGGCGGCCAGGCTGCCCGGCCCGGCCTGGTGGAAAATCGCCGACGGCGACACCACGCTCTACATGCTGGGCGTGCTGCAGGCCCTGCCGCGCGGCCAGGGCTGGGACACCGGCGTGCTGGACCGCCGGCTGGACGGGGCTTTCGCGGTGATCCTGCCGCCGGAGGGCAAGGCCGGGCTGGGCGACGTTCCGGCCGCCCTGGCGCTGCGCAAGCGGCTCAGGTCCGACGTCCCGCTGGACGCCGCCGTCGGCGACCTGGCGCCCAAGCTGGCGCGGGCCAGGGCGACCCTGGGCAAGCCGGCCGACGCCTATGACGGCTGGAATCCGCTGGGGGCGGGGATCATGATGGCCGGCGACTATCGCAAGACGGTCCGGCTGGAGCCGGACGAACCGGAGCGGACGATCCAGCGCCTGGCCCGCAAGCATCGGGTCAAGGTCCGGCCGGCCGCCACCTACAAGGTCATGCCGCTGATCAAGACGGCGGTGCGCGGCCATTCGCGCGAGGCCGGGTTGCTGTGCCTGGAGGGCGTGCTCGACGAGGTCAACGCCGGACCCGAGGCCGCGCGCGAGGCCGCCCGGGCCTGGGCGCGGGGCGACGTGCGCGGCGCGATCGCCGGTCCGCGCAACTTCCAGCGCTGCCTGTTGGCCCTGCCCGGCATGGCCGACCTGGAGCGTCAGGGGACCCGCGACGAGGTCGAGGCCCTGAGCGCGGCGATGCGGACGCCGGGCCACGCGGTGGCGGTCTATGGGATCCGGAGTCTGGTGGCCCGCGGCGGCGTGCTGGACCAGATGCGGGCGCGGGGATTTTTGGTGACGGCGCCGGAGTAGGGGGCAAAGACCCCCTCAGTCGCTTCGCGACAGCTCCCCCAAAGGGGGGGCATCTGGGCGCCGACAGATCCTCCCCTTTGGGGGAGGTGGCCCGGAGGGCCGGAGGGGGTCTGCGGCCAAAGAAAGAGGCCCGGAAGTTTCCTTCCGGGCCTCTTTCCAGAGTTCAGCGCCCCAGGCCCTACAGGCCCGGCAGCTTGATCTTGCCCTGCTTCTCGCGGGTGATGATGATCGTGCCGTTGCCGGTCAGGGCCTTCAGGCGGGCTTCTTCGGCGGCCGCGTCGACGGTGACGGATTCGGTGGCGCCGGTCTCGGCGGCGGTCGGGGCGGCGGTCTTGTCGCCCTTCTTCCAGAACATCACCTTGCTGGCGAAGCTCTCATCCTTGTGGGCCAGGTCGCCGTTCTCGTCGTCGACGACGAAGCGGATCAGCGGGTCGGCCTTGTCGACGCCGGCCTTGGAGACCAGCAGCTTCTCGCCGTCCGAGCGGCCGGCGGCGTTGCTCTGGCCGATCAGGGCCTGGCGGGCGGCGCTTTCAGGCTGCAGTTCCTGCGGGCGCGGCTCGCCGGGAGCCGGCGGGCGCAGGCTGTAGTCGGGCGGCACCACCAGCGGGGCCTTGGTGACGACGCGGAACTCGTCCGGAACGACCTTGCTCATGCCCAGCGCCTTCGACGCGGACTGGCAGCCGGCCAGGCCCGTGGCGGCCACGACGGCCAAAGCGCCCAGGGTCGCGACCCGATAGAAACTCATGAACCTGCTCCAGCGGCCCCCCGGGCCGTAAATTCGGACGCTCTCGATACGACATCCGAGGCCGGGCGCCAATCTTCCTTGAGATCGTGGCTACGTTAGGGCGCTTGTGTCGCTTCAGAGCCTGATCGGCGTTCGAGGCCGGTGGGTGGTCCTCGTCCTTCGACAAGCTCAGGATGAGGACCGTTCTTGAGGCCGGACGCCAGAAAAACCTCATCCTGAGCCTGTCGAAGGACGAGGTTTTCGCCTCCGCCCGCTGGTCCTACAGCCCGTGGCCGTCGGGATTGGCCAGCTTTTTCTCTTCCGACAGGAAGCTGTCCAGCAGCAGCAGGCAGACCCCGACCGTGATGCCCGAGTCGGCGACGTTGAACACCCACGGGAAGTGGATCCGCGACACGTCGATGAAGTCGACGACATAGCCGTAGCGGATGCGGTCGATCAGGTTGTTGCCGAACGCCCCGCCGATGATCAGGCCGATGCCGGCCGCCATCAGCGGCTTGGTCGCCTTGCGCGCCCAGAGCGCCAGGGCGACCACCACGACGGCCGAGAAGATCGTCAGCAGCCAGCGACTCAGTTCCGAGCCGCGGAACAGGCCAAAGCTCATGCCGAAATTGTGCACCAGGGTCAGGTAGAACGGCCCGGCCACCTGTTGGCTGGCGCCGGGGGCGGTTCCCAGCGTCGACAGGATCCAGGCCTTGCTGACCTGGTCGAGCACGACGGTGATCACGGCGATCAGATAGGCGGTCCAGCCGAGGCGGGTGATCTTGAGCATTCTTCGCTTTTCCTTGGATCCTCTCCCAGAGGGAGAGGAAGGGGCCCGCCGCGCAGCGGTGGGAAGGTGAGGGGGTTACACCGTTGGCCGGCGCGCCGTCTGGCGCCTTAACCCCTCACCCTCCCACGCCTGGCGGCGCGGGTCCCTCCCTCTCCCTCTGGGAGAGGGTGATCTTAAACCGCGTGTACGCTATCCCACCACGCCACCGCTTCGGCGTCGCGCAGGCTGAGTTCCGGATAGCGCGGGTCGGTTCCCACCTCCGGCAGGATGCGCCACGAGCGGGCGCACTTCTTGCCTTCGGCCAGCTTCGGCTCCACGGCCACGCCCTTGACCTCGTCCACGGCGAAGGCCCCGGAGGCCTGGCCGGCGACCAGGGTCGCCTGGCTGGTGCGGAACACCTCGGCCGCGTCGACGCCGTCGAAGGCCGCCAGCAGGTCGGGGTCGGCGATGTGCACCAGCGGCGCGGCCTCAAGCGCCGAGCCGATCCGCTTCTCGCGGCGCTCGACCTCCAGGGCGGCGGTCACCACCGAGGTCACGGTCTCGACCTTGGCCCAGCGCGCGGCTTCGGCGTCGTTGCGCCACGCCGCCGGGGTCTCCGGCATCACCCGCAGCACGTTGCTGCCCGCGTCGGGGAAGCGCGTGGTCCAGGCCTCTTCCATCGTGAAGCTGGTTAGCGGCGACAGCCACACGGTCAGGCGCTCGAACACGTAGTCCAGCACCGTGCGGTAGGCCCGGCGGCGCAGGGCGGTGGGCGCGTCGCAATAGAGGCTGTCCTTGCGGATGTCGAAGAACAGGGCCGACAAGTCGCCCTGGCAGAAGTCGATCAGCGGCCGGATCACGTCGCTGAAGCGATAGGCCTCGTAGGCCGCCTTCACCTGGGCGTCGAGCTCCCAAAGCCGGTGCAGGATGTACTTCTCCAGCGGCGGGAAGTCGGCGTAGTCGGTGACCCGCTCGGCCTCGTCGAAGCCGGCCAGGGCGCCCAGCAGGTAGCGGGTGGTGTTGCGCAGCTTGCGATAGGCGTCGGTGGTCGTGGCCAGGATGGTCTTGCCGATCCGCTGGTCCTCGGAATAGTCGACCATCGCCGCCCACAGCCGCAGGATCTCGGCGCCGCTCTCCTTGGTGATGGTCTGGGGCTCGACGGTGTTGCCCTTGGACTTGGACATCTTCTCGCCGTTCTCGTCCTGGGTGAACCCGTGGGTCAGGACGCCCTTGTACGGCGCGCGGCCGCGCGTGCCGCAGCTCTCCAGAAGCGACGACTGGAACCAGCCGCGGTGCTGGTCCGAGCCTTCGAGGTAGAGGTCGGCCGGGCTGCGGCTGTCGTTGCGACCTTCCAGCGTGAAGGCGTGGGTCGAGCCGCTGTCGAACCAGACGTCGAGGATGTCGACGACCTTCTCGTACTGGGCGGGGTCACGGTCGCCGAGAAAATGCTCGTCCGGCAGCTCGAACCAGGCGTCGCTGCCGCCATCCTGGATGGCGTCGAGGATACGGCGGTTGACCGCCTCGTCCATCAGCGGCACGCCCGTCTCCTTGTCGACGAACATGGCGAGCGGCGTGCCCCAGGCGCGCTGGCGGCTGATCAGCCAGTCGGGCCGCGTCTCGACCATCGAGCCGATGCGGTTGCGGCCGGCGTCGGGGTGGAAGGCGGTGTCAGCGATGGCCTGGACGGCCGTCTCGCGCAGGGTCTTGCCGCCCAGCGACGGCACGGCCTGGTCCATGCGGATGAACCACTGCGGGGTGTTGCGGAAGATCACCGGGGCCTTGGAGCGCCAGCTGTGCGGGTAGCTGTGCTCGACGCGGCCGCGGGCCAGCAGGTTCCCGGCCTCGATCAGCTTGTCCATCACCGCGCCGTTGGCCGGGCCGAACTTGCCGGCCTTCTTGCCCTCGGTCTCGATGACCTTCAGGCCGGCGAACAGCGGCACGTGCGGGAAATAGGTGCCGTCGGGATCGACGGTGTCGGGGATGGAGTCATCGATCCTTTGCTGGATCGACGCCGGGAGTTTGCTGTTGAGAGCAGCGAAGCCGAGTCGCTTTTCGACCCATACAGCGTAGTCGTCTTGACCATGACCGGGCGCGGTATGGACGAAGCCGGTACCGGCATCGTCTGTCACGTGATCGCCGGCCAGCAGAGGGATTGGGATCTTGTAGCCGTCGTCCAGATCCCACAGCGGATGTTTGGCCGTGACGATGCTTGGGTCGGCTGCTTCCACCCGCTCCCAAGTGCTGATTTTGGCGGCTACACGAACTTGCTCGGCCAGCTTGTCGGCGACGATCAACTTTTCGCCGACATGAGCCCATGGCTCGAACTCGAGACCCTCTTCCAACGACCGCACGACGTAGGTCCCGTAGGAGATCGCGGGATTGAAGGAGATCGCTCGGCTCGCGGGGATTGTCCAAGGCGTCGTAGTCCAGATGACGATCTTGGCGTCCAGTGGATAGCTACGTTGATCATGCGGAGCGATGTGCAGAGTGGGATACTTCACCCACACCGTCGGGCTCGTGTGGTCGTGGTACTCGATCTCCGCGTCGGCCAGGGCCGTGCGCTCGACCGGGCTCCACATCACCGGCTTGGAGCCCCGATAGAGCTGGCCGCTGGTGGCGAACTTGTGGAACTCGGCGACGATGGTGGCTTCGCTGGCGTAGTCCATGGTGGCGTAGCGGTTCCACCAGTCGCCCAGCACGCCCAGACGCTGGAACTCGACCTTTTGGGCCTCGATCCAGCCGGCGGCGTATTCGCGGCAGCGCTTGCGGAACTCGGCGGCCGGCACCTCGTCCTTGCGGCGGCCCTTGGCGCGGAACTCCTCCTCGATCTTCCACTCGATCGGCAGGCCGTGGCAGTCCCAGCCGGGCACGTAGTCGACGTCGTAGCCCAGGGCGAAGCGGCTGCGGACCACGAAGTCCTTCAGCGTCTTGTTCAGGGCGTGGCCGATGTGGATGGCGCCGTTGGCGTAGGGCGGGCCGTCGTGCAGCACGAACAGCGGGGCGTTCGCGGCCTGGCGGGCGGCGCGCACGGCGCCGTACAGGCCCTTGTCCGACAGGGCCGCCCAGCCCTCCAGGATCTCGGGCTCCTTCTTGGGCAGGCCGCCGCGCATCGGAAACGGGGTGTCGGGAAGGAAGACGGTTTCGCGGTAGTCGCGGGCGGTCGTCGTGGCGTCGTCGGCCATGGGAGAGCTATCCAGCGTAGGGGGTTCGGAAAAAGGTTGCGGGGTCGTCGTCCCGGCGCGCGCTGGAGCAGTCGTCCGGCGGCGTCACGCCGGGCGGTTAATTCGCGGGGTTTTCCGAACGAAAGGCATGGGCGGGGGATAGCAGAGGCGGAGGGGAGGGGCAAACGGGATGGTCGACCCGTTGATTCCCGAGGTTTGTTCGAGCTGGCGCCGTTAACCTTTTCCGCGCGTTCACGAAGAGCTGATTTGTGGTTAAGGCGCGGCGTAATGGCTCAGAGTCGTTAATCTGTTCGACTCACGGCCAGCGCGACTCGCATACTGAGCTTGACGATTCGTAGGGAACTCGAATGCGAAGGCTGATGCTGGCGCTGCTGACCGGCGCCTATCTCTGTCTGGCCTTGGTGGTCTCCCTCGCCCTGTGGCGGATGGGAGCCGCGCCGGCCGTCGGCCTGGCCGCCTTCATCGGCGCCATGGGCCTGTGCTTCGCCATCCACGGCGTGATCGCCAATGTCCTGCAGGGCGCGGCCCTGCGCGTCGACATCGAGACCATCCGCGAGGCCCACGGCATCCTGCTGGAGCAGGTCGAGAAGGTCGACGCCCGCATCAGCGGCCTGCTGGAGACCGTCGCCGACGACGCCCAGCGCCGGTCGGCCGAGCTGACCAGCGAGGTCCATCAGCTGGAAGACCTGGTCGTGCGCATGAGCCAGCGCCTGGAGCACCAGCTGAGCTACCAGGTCGAGGTGGCCCGCGCCGAGCCGCGCGGCCGCTCGCCCCAGTCCAACGCGCTGATCGAGGTGGTGCAGGACGCCCTGGCCGAGAACCGGGTCGACCTCTACCTGCAGCCGGTGGTCAGCCTGCCCCAGCGGCGGACCGTGTTCTACGAGAGCTTCTCGCGCCTGCGCGACGACACCGGCCGGATCATGATGCCGGCCGAGTACTTGGCCGTGGCCGAGCCCGAGGGCCTGACCGCCGCGATCGACAACCTGCTGCTGTTCCGCTGCGTGCAGATCGTCCGCCGCCTGGCCAAGCAGGACCGCAAGGTCGGGATCTTCTGCAACATCTCGCTGGCCAGCCTGTCGGACGAAGCGTTCTTCGCCCAATTCCTGGAGTTCCTGCAGGTCAACAAGGACCTGCACGGGGCCCTGATCTTCGAGCTGGGCCAGGCCGCCTTCAACGACCGCGGCCCGGTCGAGGCCCGCCACATGGCGCGGCTGGCCAGCCTGGGCTTCCGCTTCAGCCTGGACAAGGTCACCGACCTGGACCTGGACTTCCAGGACCTGGCCCGGGCCGACGTCAAGTTCCTGAAGGTCGGCGCCCAGATGATGCTGGACCAACTGGAAGAGCAGGACGGCAAGCTGGTCATCGCCTCGCTGCCCGACCTGAACGCCGAGGACTTCGCCGGCCTGACCCGCCGCTACGGCATCGAGGTGATCGCCGAAAAGGTCGAGCACGAGCGCCAGGTGGTCGACGTGCTGGAGCTCGACATCGGCTACGCCCAGGGCCACCTGTTCGGCGAGCCCCGCGCCATCCGCGACTCGATCATCGCCGAGGCCGATCCCCCCCAGGACTTCATGCGCGGCGCTCTGCGACGCGGGATGGGGCGGTAAGCTTCGCCCATTTGACCGGCCCCGCCGAGACGCCCTAAGGTTGTTCACGACCAAGGGGGACATCGTCATGCAAGCTGGACCACCGCCCGCCTCGACGCCGCCTATTTCCTCGCCCCCTACGGCGCCGGCCCCCAGCACCGTCAAGGGCGCCAGCGCCACCATGACGGTCGCCGCCAGCGACCTGCGGCTGGTCCTGACCAAGGCCCGGCGGGCAGAAAGCGCCATGGTCCGCCACCAGGTGTTCCTGCGCTACGACGTCGACCGCAAGGTTCCCGACGGCGCCGACCCGCGGGCGGCGCAGTGCGGCTGGCGGCTGCGGGCCTATCTGCAGCGGTCGCTCTGCTTTTCGTCGATGACCGGCCTGCTGGGCTGCACCGACCCGGTGTCGGAGGAGCTGCCCACCGGCGAGAGCGGCGCGGCTGATCAGGGGACGGATCCCGCCACCATCCCGTGCGACCTCGGCTTCCCACCCGCCCGCGAGGCCCGCGACCGGGTGATCGCCGCCGTCAAGGCCGACGCCCAGGCCCGGTTCGACGAGGACTACGCCCTGAACATCAAGCCGCAGCTGCTGGCCTCGGGCGTCAAGATCGCCAAGCCGAAGTCCTAGACCCCGCTCGACGCGGGTTTGGGCGCGGGGCCGGGCGCGGGGGTGGTCTTCATCGAGGCGTCGGCCGATGCGCCGCCCCATTTCGCGCCGCTGGAGAACTCGAAAGCCACCCCGGCCTTGGCGGCGGCCTTGCCCAGGCCGACCAGTTCGCCGGCCGGCAGGCCTCCCGGCTTGGTGAAGGCGGCCCGTTCGCGGCCGTCGGCCAGCTTCTCAAGGTGCGCCTGAACCGGCGAGTCATGCAGCCTGTATTGGGTGATCAGCGCCTCGACCTTGTCGGGCGGGCCGGTCAGGACGACGCTGGTCGAGCTGGAGCCCGGCCCGCAGGCGACCAGGAGGCCCGACCCGGCGATCGCCAGAACGGCGAGGCCGGAACGGAACGTACGCCTGATGTCGAACCTGGCCATGTGGACCTCATGTGGAGCGGCGTCAGCCTGGACCGAAGCTGCGCCGCGAGCAACCCGGCGTTGCGGCCCGACGCTCCGGCCTCTAGAAACCCGCCCATGCTGATCGAAGCCACTGACGCCCATTTCGCCGCCCTGCTGGCTGGAGAGTCCCCTGACGGCCTGGCCGTCGCCGAGGGCGGGGTGGAGGCGCCGGAGGTGCTGGCCATGCTGCGTGGCCTGTCCGCCCAGGTCGGCGAGAGCTTCCACCCCAACGCCTGGATGATCGTCGAGGACGGCGAGGTGGTGGGCCTGACCTCTCTGGTCCGCACGCCCTATGTCGGCGATACGGTGATGATCGGCTACGGCGTCGCCGCCTCGCGCCGCCAGCGCGGGATCGCCCGGCGGGCGGTGGCCGACCTGCTGGCCTGGGCGCGGGGCGACCACCGCGTCAAAACCGTCACCGCCGAGACCTCGATCCACAACGGCCCCTCGCAGCGGGTGCTGGAGGCCAACGGCTTCGAACGCACCGGCGAGCGAACGGACGAGGAGGATGGCGAGCTGTTCTGCTGGTCGGTGGGGGTTTAGCCCACGTCCGTCATCCTCGGACTTGTTCCGAGGACCCCTGCTTCAACCGCGAAGAAGGCTGATCCGTGGGGCGGCGAGATCGCGGCCCCAACCCAACCGACGGCTCAGCGGGCCGAGGGGTCCTCGGAACAAGTCCGAGGATGACGAGCGTTGGAGATGGCGGCCGGAAAAGTTGGGGACAGGCGCGAGCGCCCGTCCCCAAGGTCCTCCTCCGAGGTCGGAGCTCAGTGGGCGGCGGCGACTTCGGACGCCGCCGGGGTCTTGGCGACCTGCACCGGGTTGCAGTCCGCCAGTTGCGCTTCGGACAGGGTCACGCCGCGATAGCCGAAGCTGGTGATCGGCCCCAGCTCGCGCGCCAGGCGCTTGCAGCTGCGCAGGGGCGGCAGCGACTTGACCTGCGTCGAGCGGCAGGTGTCGCCCTCGCAGCGCCAGACCGCGCCGTCGAACACGACATGGTGTTGGGTGGTGGGCGCGCTGAGCGTCAGCCAGCCGTTCTGGGCCTTGGTTTCGGCCATGGCGGGGCCGCCCGTCGCGGCGAGGGCCGCGACGGCGATGATGAAGCTACGCATGATTTATCTCCTGGGGAGGAAGAAGCGGGGGGCGGCTGGGGACAGGCCCATGGGCCTGTCCCCGTTCAGGTCTCGGCTAGGCCGCGGCCTTGAACAGGGTGAATTCCTCGTCGAAGGCCCGCGCCACCGAGGGCCGGGTCTGCAGGCGGTCGCGATAGGCGGTCAGGGCCGGATAGGGCGTGAAGTCCAGGGCCAGGTAGCGGGCCCAGGTCAGCATCACGAACAGATAGGCGTCGGCGACGCTGAACCGGCCCTGCAGGAACTCGCGGCCCTTCAGGTGGGCGTCGAGATGGGCCAGGCGCTCGACCAGCCGCTCGCGGGCGAAGGCCTTGGCGCCGTCCGGAGCGTTGGAATTCAGCAGGGCGGTGAAGGCGCCGACGTGCAGCTCCGAACCGATGAAGCCGAGCCAGCTCTGCACCTTGCGGCGCTCGACGCCGTCGGGCGGGATCAGGCCGGCGGCCGGGAAGCGGTCGGCGATGTACTGCAGGATCACGGGGTTCTCGACGATCAGCTCGCCGTCGTCGGTGCGCAGCACGGGCACCTGGCCCAGGGCGTTGACGGTCAGGAACTCGGTCCCGTCCTCCACCCGCTTGGGCCGGGCCTTGGTGTCGACCTTCAGGAAACGGATGTCGGCGCCCGCCTCATAGGCCGCGATCCGCGTCGCCATCGAGCAGGCCATCGGTGAAAAGTAGAGATCCATCGAACCCTCCATTGCATTTCCGTACTGTTTCGCATAAAAATAACGACGGTCAAGGAATAAAATGCGAAACGGTACAAAAAATAGAATTCGGCCAGGAGAGTCCGATGTCCGATAACGCCGTGAAACGCCGGGGCAGGCCCCGCGCCTACGATCCGGAAGTGGCCCTGGCCAAGGCCACGGACATCTTCTGGGCCCAAGGCTTCGCGGGCGCCTCGCTGGACGACCTGAGCGCGGCGACGGGCATGAACCGGCCCAGCCTGTACGGGGCGTTCGGCGACAAGCAGGCGCTCTTCAAGTCCGCGCTGGATCACTACATGGACAGCTCGCGGGCGGCGATGACCCAGGCGTTCCGCGGCGGCGGCTCGCTGCGCGAGGTCCTGACGCGGATCTACCACACGGCCCTGGGCTTCTACCTGTCGGACGACGCGGGCGGGCGAGGCTGTTTCCTGGCCAGCGCGGGCCTGGGCCAGGCGCTGATCGACGAAGAGGTGCGCCAGATCGTCGCCGACGGCATGCACGAGCTGGACCGGGGTATCGAAGGCCTGATGACGCGCCGTCAGGCCAGGGGCGAGCTTCCGCCGACGGTCGACCCCGTGGCGCTCGGCCGCGTGGCCAGCATGCTGATGAACGCCCTGTCGGTCCGCGCCCGGGCCGGCGAGACGCGCGAACAGCTGGAGGCCACGATCCCGGTCATGGTCGACCTGGTCTGCGGACCGGCGGGGACCGCGGACGGTTAAGGCGGGACCCGCGCCCATGAGCCGCCCTCGTCCTTCGACAGGCTCAGGATGAGGGCTACTTTGATGCGGCGGTTGAATTCGAATTCCTCATCCTGAGCTTGTCGAAGGACGGGGAATTCGCGCCAGGGCGCCCAGTATCCGCGGCGCAAAACCAGAACAGCAAGCATCGGAATGACGTCCCAGGTCATGGCGCGCATGCTCCTTTTCACGAAAGGAGACCGACCATGACCGCTTCTCAAGCTTCCACCGACGACGCGCGCTGGGAGGCCATGCGCCGCCGCGACCGCGACCTCGACGGCGCCTTCTTCATCGCCGTGCGCACCACCGGCGTCTATTGCCTGGCCAGCTGCGCCGGGCGGCCGCTGCGCAAGAACGTCGAATTCCACGACACCCGCGAGAGCGCCCGGGCCGCCGGCTTCCGCCCCTGCCTGCGCTGCAAGCCCGACCAGCCGCGCGAGACCCTGCGCTGGGCCACGGTTCCGACGACCCTCGGCCTGGCCCTGGTCGCCCGCTCGGAGGCTGGCCTGCGGCTGGTGACCCTGGGCGACGACCAGGCCGTACTGGTCCGCGACCTGGAACGCCGTTTCCGCTCGGCTCGGCTGACGCCCGACCCGGCCGGGCTGGAGGCCGAGCTCCGCGCCGTGGCGGCGGAGATCGACGGCCGGGGCGCGGCGCTGGACCTGCCGCTGGACGCTCGGGGCACGCCCCTGCAGCAGGCGGTCTGGGCGGCGCTGCGGGCGATCCCGGCCGGGACCACCGCCTCCTATGCCGAGGTGGCGCGGGCCATCGGCCGTCCGACCGCCGCCCGGGCCGTGGCCCAGGCCTGCGGAGCCAATCCGCTGGCGGTGCTCACCCCCTGCCATCGGGTGGTGCGGGCCGACGGCGGGCTGTCGGGCTATCGCTGGGGCGTCGAGCGCAAGGCCAGGCTGTTGGCGCGCGAGGCGGCATGAGCCTGGACTGGTCGCGCATCGTCGCCGAGCTCGACGCCCAGGGCTGGGCCCTGACCGGGCCGCTGCTGAAGCCCGAAACCTGCCAGCGGATCGCCGGCCTCTACGACCAGGAGGCCGGCTTTCGCAGCCGGGTGGTGATGGCCCGCCACGGCTTCGGCCAGGGCGAATACAAGTACTTCAGCTATCCCTTGCCCGACCCGGTGCAGAGGCTGCGCCAGGGGCTGTACGGGCCATTGGCCGCCGTCGCCAACCGCTGGATGCAGGCGCTGGGCGAGGAGCGGCGGTTTCCGGAAGAGCTGGACGACATGCTGGCCCGCTGCCACGCGGCGGGCCAGGCGCGGCCCACGCCGCTGCTGCTGACCTATGGCCCGGGCGACTACAACTGCCTGCACCAGGACCTCTACGGCGAGCACGTCTTCCCGCTGCAGGCCGCCTTCCTGCTGGACGAGCCTGGCCGCGACTTCGAGGGCGGCGAGTTCGTGCTGGTGGAGCAGCGCCCCCGCCAGCAGTCGCGGCCGCAGGTCGTGCCGCTGAAGCAGGGGGAGGGGGTGATCTTCGCGGTCCGTGACCGGCCCGCCACCGGCGCGCGCGGCGTCCACCGGCGGGTGCTGCGCCACGGCGTCAGCACCGTGCGCGCGGGCCGGCGGCGGGTGCTGGGGGTGATCTTCCACGACGCGACGTGAGCTCCACCGCCGTCATCCTCGGACTTGTTCCGAGGACCCCTGCTTCAACCGCGAAGAAGGTTGGTCCGAGAAGCGGTGAGGCTGCGGCCTAGCTCCAAACGACAGCTCGGCGGAACGAGGGGTCCTCGGAACAAGTCCGAGGATGACGGGGACCAGGGGCACGCATACGTGTCCTGGTCCCCGAGCGCCCTACAGCGTGCTCATGTCGATCACGAACCGATACCGCACGTCGCTCTTCTGCATGCGGGCATAGGCCTGGTTGATCTGGTCGATGGCGATCGTCTCGATGTCGGCGACGATGCCGTGTTCACCGCAGAAGTCGAGCATCTCCTGGGTCTCCTTGATCGAGCCGATCATCGAACCGGCCAGGGTGCGGCGGCCGGGGATCAGGGCGAAGGCGTTCAGCGGCACGGGCTCTTCGGGCGCACCGACCAGCACCATGGTCCCGTCGACCTTCAGCAGGCTCAGATAAGCGCCCCAGTCGATCCCGGCCGACACCGTGCAGATGATCAGGTCGAAGGTTCCGGCCAGGGTCTCGAAGGTCTTCGGGTCGCTGGTGGCGTGGTAGTGGTCGGCGCCCATCTTGAGGCCGTCTTCCTGCTTGGACAGGGTCTGGCTCAGCACCGTCACCTCCGCGCCCAGGGCATGGGCCAGCTTGACGCCCATGTGGCCCAGGCCGCCCAGGCCGACGATGGCCACCGACTTGCCGGGGCCGGCGTTCCAGTGGCGCAGCGGCGAATAGAGGGTGATGCCGGCGCACAGCAGCGGCGCGGCGGCGTCCAGGGCCAGGTTGTCGGGGATCGACAGCACGTAGCCTTCCTTGACCACCATGTGGTCGGAATAGCCGCCGTAGGTCGGCAGATCGCTGCCCGGCTCGAAGCCGCTGTAGGTCAGGACCAGGCCGGGCATGTACTGCTCGCGGTCCAGGTCGCGGGCGGCGCAGGTGGTGCAGCTGTCGACGAAGCAGCCGACCCCGACGCGGTCGCCTTCCTTGAAGCGGCTGACCTTGGACCCGACGGCGGTGACGACGCCGGTGATCTCGTGGCCGGGCACGATCGGATAGACGCTCTGGCCCCAGCCGTTGTCGACCATGTGGATGTCGGAGTGGCAGACGCCGCAATGCTTGATGGCGATGACGACGTCGTCGTCATTGGGCTCGCGGCGGTCGAAGGTGAAGGGGGTCAGCGGGGCGGACGCGGTCGCGGCCGCGTAGCCTTTTGCGATGGCCATCGGATAGTCCTCGAAGGTTCAGGGGGAGATGAACGGGCGGGGGTGTGCCATGCGGAGCCCGTTGGGCGGTAGGCCGATCCTGCTCGCTTGATGCACGATCCTGCCAATCACGAGGTCGACGACCCGAAAGCTCTCCGCTGGCCCTCGCGCCGCCGCGTCCCTACATGCGCTAGCGTTGACGCGCCCGTCTCCGCCCGGTACCGCCCCTGTCCATGACCGACCTGCCCCCTGGCCTCTCCGCCCTTGCCGACCGCTATGACGTGCTGCTGTGCGACGTCTGGGGGGTGATCCACAACGGGGTCGAGAGCTTCCCGGAGGCCTGCCAGGCCCTGGTCGAATGGCGGGCCCGCCACGGGCCGGTGATCCTGATCTCCAACTCGCCGCGCCCGTCCGAGCACGTGGTCGAGCAGTTGGACCGCCTGGGCGTGCCGCGCGAGGCGTGGAGCGCCTTCGTCACCTCGGGCGACGCCACCCGCACCCTGCTGGCCGCCCGCGCCCCCGGCCCGGCCTGGATCGTCGGCCCCGACCGCGACATGCCGCTCTATGACGGCCTGGGCCTGGAGCCCGCCGGCCCCGAGGACGCGGCCTTCGTCGCCGTCACCGGCATGGTCGACGACGAGAACGAGGTCCCCGACGACTATCGCGACCGCCTGGCGATCGCCGCCGAGCGCGGCCTGACCCTGATCTGCGCCAATCCCGACCGGGTGGTGCAGCGCGGCTCGCGGCTGATCTATTGCGGCGGCTCGCTGGCCGACCTCTACGAGGTCCTGGGCGGCGAGGTGCTGATGGCCGGCAAGCCCTACAAGGCGATCTACGACCTGGCCCTGGCCGAGGCCGAGGCGCTGAAGGGCGGTCCGGTCGACCGCACGCGGGTGCTGTGCATCGGCGACGGGGTGATCACCGACGTCAAGGGCGCCCACGACCAGGGCCTGGCCTGCCTGTTCATCGCCAAGGGCATCCATGGCGAGCACGCCGTCGGTCCCGATGGTCGCCTGGACCCGGCCAAGGTCGAGGGCCTGCTGGCCGCCGAGCGGGTGGGCGCGACCCACGCCATGGCCGACCTGATCTGGTAGGACCGATCGTCAGCCACAGGAAGAAAAAGAAGGGGGCGTCATGCCGGGACTGTTTCTCGAGGATCTCAGCGTCGGCCAGTCGGCCGAGCTGGTCCGCGCCGTGGCCGAGGCCGACCTGGTCGCCTTCGCCGAGGTGACCGGCGACACCAACCCGGTGCACCTGGACGCCGACTACGCCGCGACCACCAGCTTCGGCGAGCGCATCGCCCACGGCATGCTGTCGGCCGGCTACATCTCGGCGGTGCTGGGCACGACCCTGCCCGGGCCAGGCGCGGTCTACCTGTCGCAGTCCCTGGCCTTCAAGCGGCCGGTGCGGATCGGCGACGAGGTCACGGCCCGCGCCACGGTGACGGCCATCGACGCGGCCAAGGCCCGGGTGACCCTGGCCACCACCTGCCTGGTGCGCGGCAAGGCCGTGGTCGACGGCGAGGCCGTGGTCCTGGTTCCGCGCCGGACGACCGCCTAAGGACGAAATGCTCAATGCCGAGTCACTCTTTCTCCGCTCATCCCGGCGAATGCCGGGACCCAGATCCCAAAGCGTCCGAGTGGGCTGGAAAAACTCGGCGTTCCTGGAGCCCGGCTCAAAGCCATTCCATCTGGGTCTCGGCATTCGCCGGGATGAGCGGATCGGGGTTTAATGGCCAACCCGGCGTAAGGACGTCCGCATGCCCCTGAAGACCATCCACGGCTGGAAGGACCTGCCCGAAGAGGATCGCGGCGCGGCCGTGGCCCTGGGCAATTTCGACGGCGTGCACCGCGGCCACCAGCAGGTGATCGCCCAGGCGGCGAAAGCGGCGCTGGCCGGCAGGACGTCGCTGGGCGTGGTCACCTTCGACCCGCACCCGCGCCGGCTGTTCCGTCCGACCGAGCCGGCCTTCAAGCTGATGACCCACAACCAGCAGGCCCGCGCGCTGGAGGCCCTGGGCGTGGACCGGCTGTACCTGCTGCCGTTCGACTTCGAGATGGCCAGCTTCGGCGACCGCGAGTTCGTCGAGAAGGTGCTGGTCGGTGGATTGGGCGTGAAGCACGTCGCCGTCGGTTTCGACATCTCGTTCGGCAGGGGCCGCACCGGCAGCGCCGACCTGATGAAGGCCTATGGCGAAGAGTACGGCTTCTCGGTCTCGGTGGCCGAGCCGGTCGCCAACCGCGAGGGCGAGAAGTTCTCCTCGACCGGCGTGCGCGACGCCCTGCGCGACGGCCATCCCGAGGGCGCGGCCCGGATCCTGGGCCGGCCGTTCGCGATCGAGGGCGTGGTCCGCCGCGGCCAGCAGCTGGGCCGTCAGCTGGGTTTCCCCACGGCCAATGTCGAGGTCGAGGACTATGTGGTGCCCAAGCTGGGCGTCTACGCCACCCGCACCCGTCTGCCCGACGGCCGCGAGGTGCCGGGCGTGGCCAACCTCGGCAACAACCCCACCACCGGCGAGGTCGAGACCCGGCTGGAGACCTGGCTGTTCGACTTCGACGAGGATCTCTACGGCCAGGTCATCGAGACCGACCTGATCGCCTTCCTGCGTCCCGAGCTGAAGTTCGACAGCATCGAGCTGCTGGTCGAGCAGGTGCTGCGCGACGAGGTCGCGGCCCGGGCGATCGTCGCGCCGGCGTTCTAGGGCGGGTCGACCGCCAGGAATCGTCCTCCCCCTCCAAACCTTCGCTCCAGAGCCCCAATTTCCCCGGTCTCGGCGCCTCAACAATGGTGGAGCCTACCTGTCCGTCCGCCAATGGGGGTCAATATTGTCGGGTATGCGACTTAATCAGGCATAACCTCGTCCTGGCTTGGGGAAATACGGATAACGCCGATCTTTCCCCATGGACGCAAGCCGCGACCGTCCCTACACTTTTAGCGTCAGTGTTGGAGGGGGAGGATTTCCGGTGCGGGCCGAGGTTCGAGCAAAAGATCTGTGGCGATCGGCGCGCCGCGCCAGCCGCCTGCTGCTGCCGCCCCGGCCGGCCCTGACCTCGCTGGAAGGCAAGATCCTGGCCTCGGCCTGGGCCCTGGCCGCCCTGACCACCCTCAGCGTCGCCCTGGCCCAGGGCGTGCGCATGTTCCTGTTCTCGGCCCTGGCCGTCCTGTTCGGCACGCTGGCGGCGCTATGGATGCTGGACGGCTTGGCGCGGCGGTAGGGACTCCCAAAATTCTCGCCATCCCGGAAGCGTCGCACAGGCTGTCCGGACCCCAGGGACTGGGCGAAGGCCTTGCGGCCGCCCCGGGTCCCTAGCGTCGCGAAAGCCCCCAGGTGGAGGGCGATCGCGCCAGCTGATCCGCGCCGGGGTCGAGCTCTCTTCGTTCGTGTCCGCCGCGCCGCGACATCGCGCCATCCAATCGCCGCATGACAGCGTGACCTTGGACTGATAATCGTTCGCAAGTTTTTCCGGTGCGACCATGTCCGACGCTCTCAGCCTAGCCCCAGACTTCACCGACATCCCCGCCTCGCGCGGGGCCGAGAGCCCGCTCAGCCAGGCCCGCAAGGGCCAGCGGGGGGTGATCGTGCGGGTCGGCGGCGAGACCGGGCGGTCGGAGTCGATCGATCCCGAGGAACTGGAGCGCCGGCTGCTGGAGATGGGCTTCGTCGAGGGCGCCGCGTTCGAGGTGCTGCACGAGGGCCTGTTCGGCCGCGACCCGATCGCCGTGCGCATCGACGACATGCGCGTGGCCCTGCGCCGCCGCGAGGCCGCCGCCGTCACCGTCCAGTTCGAAGAGGCCTGACGTCTTGACCGACACCGCCGTCTCGCGGCCCGCGCGCCTGGCGCTGGTCGGCAATCCCAATTCCGGCAAGACCGCCCTGTTCAACGCCCTGACCGGCAGCCGCCAGAAGGTCGCCAACTACGCCGGCGTCACCGTCGAGCGCAAGGAGGGCGTGCTGACCATGGCCAGCGGCCGCGGGGCCCACGTGCTGGACCTGCCGGGGACCTACAGCCTGCGGGCCCGCAGCCCCGACGAGGTGGTCACCCGCGACGCGGTGCTGGGCAAGCTGGCGGGCGAGGCCGCGCCCGACGTGCTGATCTGCGTGGCCGACGCCACCAACCTGCGGCTGGTGCTGCGGCTGGTGCTGGAGCTCAAGCAGGTGGGCCGGCCGTTCGTCCTGGCGCTCAACATGTTCGACATCGCCCAGCGCCAGGGCCTGCGGATCGACCTGGAGCGGCTGTCGGCCGAGATCGGCGCGCCGATCGTCACCACCGTGGCCACTCGCAAGCGCGGCCTGGAGGAGCTGGTCGCCAAGGCCGACGCGCTCTCCGTGAGCCATGCGGGCGAGCACGAGAACGTCTGGCGCGAGCCGACCGCCGCCGAGATCCGCGCCGCCCACCGCGAAGCCCAGCGCATCGTCAAGGCCTGCGTCCGCCCGCCCGAGCGACCGGACACCGTCACGGGCAAGGTCGACGCGGTGCTGCTGCACCCGGCCGCCGGCCTGCTGATCCTGGGCCTGCTGCTGTTCGTGATGTTCCAGGCGGTGTTCACCTGGGCCGAGCCGCTGATGGGCCTGATCGAGGCGGGCTTCGCGGCCCTGAGCGCCGGCGTCGCCGCCGTCCTGCCGCACGGTCTGTTCCAGAGCCTGATCACCGACGGCCTGATCGCCGGGGTGGGCAGCGTGCTGGTCTTCCTGCCGCAGATCGTGATCCTGTTCTTCTTCATCCTGGTGCTGGAAGACAGTGGCTACATGACCCGCGCGGCCTTCCTGATGGACAAGATCATGGGCGGGGCGGGCCTGCACGGCCGGGCGTTCATCCCCCTGCTCAGCAGCTTCGCCTGCGCCATTCCCGGCATCATGTCGACGCGGGTGATCGACAACAAGCACGACCGGCTGACCACCATCCTGGTCGCCCCGCTGATGACCTGTTCGGCGCGGATCCCGGTCTACACCCTGATCATCGCCGCCTTCATTCCGCACACCAAGGTCTGGGGCGTGCTCAGCCTGCCGGGCCTGGTGATGTTCGGCCTCTACGCCAGCGGCATCGTCAGCGCTCTCGTCGTGTCGTTCGTGATCCGCAAGATCTTTTGGCGCGGCACGGTCGAGCCGTTCATGATGGAGCTGCCGACCTACCGCTGGCCCGAGCCGCGCAACGTGCTGCTGAACCTGTGGACCCGGGCCCGGATCTTCATCGAGCGGGCCGGCCGCATCATCCTGCCGCTGATGGTGCTGGTCTGGGTGCTGTCGACCTTCCCCTATCCGCCGGCGGGCGCGACGGGACCGGCCATCGACTACAGCTTCGCCGGGCGGATCGGGCACTTCATCGCGCCCGTCATGCAGCCCATCGGCTTCAACTGGCAAATGACCGTCGCGCTGATCCCCGGTTTCGCGGCCCGCGAGGTGGCGGTGGCCGCCCTGGGCACCGTCTACGCCGTGGGCGGCGACGACGAGGCCGGCACCAACCTGGGCGTCCTGCTGTCGCACCAGTGGTCGCTGGCCACGGCCCTGTCGTTCCTGGCCTGGTACGTCTTCGCCCCGCAATGCGCCGCGACCCTGGGCGTGGTCAAGCGCGAGACCAACGGCTGGCTGTGGCCGACCGTGATGTTCCTCTACATGACCAGCCTGGCCTACCTGGCCTCGTTCATCGTCTACCACGTGGCCGTGGCGATGGGGGCGGGGTAGCAACCGCCGTCGTCAGCCGGGACAGGCTTCGACTCAGTTCCCCGCCTGGGCCAGCTGCAGCGCCGCCTGGTACTCGGCCGCGGTGATCGGCTTGGTCTTCAGGGTGAAGCGGTTGTCGGTCGTCCCCAGCAGGGCGCGGGTCGGGATCACGTGGCGGTCGATGCCGCCCTCCAGGGTCAGCACCGCGTCGCGCCAGAAGGCGTCCTGCTTGAAGTAGAAGCAGTGGGCCGTGGCCGGGTTGACCCGCTGGGCGAGGCTGAGGTCCAGGCCGTTGAACAGCGCGCTGCAGTCGACGTCGCAGAACGAGGCGGGCGCGTCGGCCGGCAGGCCCACCCGCCCGGCTCGCGGCGTCGGCTCGCCGTTCTTGAGGTCCGAGATCTTCAGCACGCTGTCGAAGCGGTTCGAATAGATCGTGGTCCGGCCGACATACTTGTTGAACCAGCGGCCGCCGTCCTGGTCGGCCGACAGGCTGCCCTGCGAGACGTCGCCGGCCACCAGCAGCAGCTGCGAGATCGACCAAGCCTTGGCGTTGGTCTTGACGTCCTGGTAGGCCCAGCTGAACGCCTGGCGCACCACGAAGGCCCCCATCGAATGGGCCATGAGGCTGACCCGCACCTGGCAGTCGGGCACGATGGCGCCGACGAACATCGCCAGAGCCGAGTCGATCAGGGCGTTGGCGCTGGCCCGGGCGTTGCTGCGGTCGGCGTAGTAGCCCAGGGTTTCGCCCAGGGACGGCCAGTCGTAGCTGACATAGACCCCGGTCCAGCCGTGAGCCGCCAGCTTGGCGCGGTTGTCGGCGTCGCCCTTCAGGGCGTCCTTGAAGCTGGTGTTGAAGCCGTGGACATAGAACAGCAGGTCGCCGCGGGGCAGGCCCTGCGGGGTCTTCTCGGTGAAGCTGTCCAGCACCGCCTTGCGCCAGGCGGTGGGGCTGAGCGCGGTCTGGGCGCCGTCGTCGCCGATCCTCAGGTAGCGGGCCGGACCGATCTTGCTGTCGTCGGCCTTGGCGCGAAGCGAAATCATGAACCCGGCCATGTCGCCCTCTCCCCGGTCTGGCTCTCGGCTCCACCCTAGCGCGAAGGGGGCGGGGAGTCTCGACGCCCCTCGATGGATTTAGGCCCTCAAGGCCGTGCCTGGTCCTCATCCTTCGACAGGCTCAGGATGAGGGCCATTGGCAGGCTCGGCAGTCGAAAACCTGATCCTGAGCTTGTCGAACGACGGGCTTCCGGCCCCTGGACCTGTGTCGATCCGCCTAGCCGGAGGGAAGGCCCCGCCAGCTGTGCGCCGCGACGACGCCCGGCCAGGTCGGGGCCTGGAACATGGTCAGGTGGATGGCCACGCCCAGGGTCAGCCACCAGGGCGTCAGCCAGCGGCCCTTGAGGCCGTCCTAGAGGATCAGCCCAACCAGCACCGCTTCGACGGTCCAGTAGCCGGCGGCAGGGCTTGGTTCTTGATATGTTCCATGCTAAGTTGCTGATATGACGATCCAAGTCGACATCGATGCGTCGGGCGCGCGCGATCAACTGCTCGCCCATATCGACGCGGGCGAGGAGGTCACGTTGGTCCGCGACGGCAAGGTCCTGGCGGTCGCGACGCCGGCCGGACCTTCGGAGAAACGCCAGCGCCAGCTCGGCGTCTGGGATCACCTGAATCTCGACCTGCCCGAAGGCCTTTTTATCGGACCCGATCCCGAAACCCTGGCGGCGGTCGACGGGCCCATCTTTCCATCCGACGATGAAGCTGCTGCCTGATACGCACGCCCTGATCTGGGCCTTGGCCCAGTCGCGCCGTCTGCCGCCGAGACTCGCCGCATTGCTGATGGACACGACGTGCTGGTCAGCGTCGCGTGCGCTTATGAGATCGAGTTCAAGCGATCGCGCAGCGCCGAACTCGGCCTCCTGCCGGCCGATATCGAGGACGCGGTGCGCCGGCTCGATTTCGCCTGGTTGCCTGTCGACGCACGCCACGCGGTGGTGGCGGGGCGGTTGCCGCGCCAGCACGGCGACCCTTTCGATCGACTGATCGCCGCCCAGGGACTCGTTGAGAACGCCACGGTGATCACCCGGGACCGCAACTTGTCGGCTACGGCGTCCCGACCCTCTGGTAGCCCCTACCGCGTCGGGACCGGGTGCTCGCCGCGGTAGTCGTAGAAGCCGCGGCCGGCCTTCTTGCCCAGCCAGCCGGCCTCGACATACTTCACCAGCAACGGGCAGGGACGGTACTTGCTGTCGGCCAGGCCCTCGTGCAGCACGTTCATGATGCTGAGCACGGTGTCCAGGCCGATGAAGTCGCCCAGCTCGAGCGGGCCCATCGGATGGTTGGCGCCCAGCTTCATGGCGGTGTCGATCGCGTCGACGGTGCCCACGCCCTCGTACAGGGTGTAGATCGCCTCGTTGATCATCGGCACCAGCACGCGGTTGACGATGAAGGCCGGGAAGTCCTCGGCGTTCGAGGTGATCTTGCCCAGCGACTTGGCGAAGGCCACGGCCCGCTCGTAGGTCGGCACGTCGGTGGCGATGCCGCGGATGATCTCGACCAGCTTCATCAGCGGGACCGGGTTCATGAAGTGCAGGCCGATGAACCGCTCCGGGCGGTCGGTGGCGCTGGCCAGCCGGGTGATCGAGATCGACGAGGTGTTGGAGGCCAGCAGGGTGTTCTCGCCCAGGTGCGGCTGGAGATTGCGGAAGATCGACTTCTTGATCTCCTCGTTCTCGGTCGCCGCCTCGATGGCCAGGTCGGTCGCGCCGACCAGGGCCAGGTCCTCGGCGGCGGTGATCCGCGCCAGGGCCGCGCTCATGGCCGACTCGTCGATGATGCCGCGATGCACCTGGCGGGCCAGGTTCTTCTCGATCAGGGCCAGGCCCGCCTCGATGCGCTCGCGCGAGACGTCATGCAGGCGCACGTCATAGCCACCGAGGGCGACGACATGAGCGATGCCCGACCCCATCTGGCCAGCGCCGATCACGCCGACCGTCTTGATATCCGTCATTCAGACAAGCCTTGCTATTGGGCCTTGCTCGCGGCGAGGACAGGCGTCGCGCGCTCGCCCCGGCGTTCATGCCCGCTTTTCTAGCACGAGCAACCCCACAGTCGCCAAGGCTTTGCTGCGACGCAGCGCAAACGGGCGGTGGAGCGGCTCTGGCGACCGGCGTCAGACTCCGTCTAGGTTGCGTCCATGACCCCTTTGCGCCTCTCCCGCCGCCACGCGCTGGCCCTGGCCGCCTCGGCCGCCGCCGCCCCGGCTCTCGCCGCCGAAACCGCCGCCGCGGAAGACTGGAAGGCCCTGGCCGCCGACGTCCGCGCCGAGTTCCAGTGGGCCTGGCAGGGCTATGTCGCCAAGGCCTGGGGCAAGGACGAGATCAATCCGGTCAGCGGCACGTCGTCGTCGTTCTTCGTCGAGGGCCACGACCTGGGCCTGTCGCTGGTCGAGGCGCTGGACACCCTGTGGATCATGGGACTGGACGCCGAGTTCCAGGCCGGGGTCGACTGGGTCAGGCAGAGCCTCGACTTCGACGTTGACGGCGACGCCCAGGTGTTCGAGACCAATATCCGCCTGGTCGGCGGCCTGCTGTCGGCTCACCTGGCTTGCGGCGACCCCATGCTGCTGGAGAAGGCCCGCGACCTGGCCGACCGCCTGGCCAAGGCGTTCGCGGCCTCGCCCCACGGCCTGCCCTGGCGCTATGTGAACCTGCGTACCGGCGCGGTCCGCGACCCGGAGACCAACCTGGCCGAGATCGGCACCTACCTGTCCGAATTCGGGGTGCTGAGCCAGCTGACCGGCGACCGCAAGTATTTCGACATGGCCAAGCGCGCCATGCGCCACGCCCTGGACCGCCGCTCGAAGATCGGGCTGATGGCCGCCAATCTCCACGCGACAACCGGCCAGTTCACCAGCCGCAACGCCAGCATCGACGTCTATGCCGACAGCTTCTACGAATACCTGTGGGACGCCTGGGAGCTGTTCGGCGACGCCGACTGCAAGCGCTGGGCGGTCGAGTGTGTCGACGCCCAACTGGCCCATCAGGCCAAGCGCTACGATGGCCGGCTGTGGTTCCCGATGGTCGATTTCGAAACCGGGGCCGTGATCTCCACGGCCCAGAGCGAGCTCGCCGCCTATTATGCCGGCCTGCTGGGCCAGGTCGGTCGCAAGGCCCAGGGCGACGACTACTTGGCGTCCTTCACCGACTTGCAGGCCAGGTTCGGGGTGATCCCCGAGTCGATCGACGTGACCACGGCGCAGCCGCGCCGCAAGGCCACGGGCCTGCGCCCGGAATATCCCGACGCCTGCCTGAACCTCTGGCTGCTCGACCGGGACGAGCGTTACCGCAGGTTGGCGGCCATCCACTATCGCCAGATGAAGGCCACCAGCCGCGCCGCCTTCGGCTACACGGCCCTGAAGGACATCACCACCCGGCCGATGACCCAGGGCGACAACTGCCCCGGCTACTGGTGGTCCGAGCAGATGAAATACTACTACCTGCTGTTCTCCGACACGCCGCGCATCGATTACCGGACGCTGCAGCTGAGCACCGAGGCCAACGTGCTGCGCGGGTTTCGGCGGGGGTAGGGACGCCGCATCCATCCGACAGGGAAGCCGACCATGCGCCGACGAACATTCCTCGCCGGAACGGCCGCGACGGCGGGCGCCGCCGCCTTTCCCGCGTCGGCCGCGGGCGACCGGGACGCCGCGACCCTGGCTCTGGTCACCGCCGCGGCGGACCGGCAGGCGGCCGCGATCCTGTCCAAGCCCGACGCCGGCGGCGGCGGATGGGGCCCGCGCGGCGTGCTTCGCCAGATGCGCCGCCTGACGACGCCGTTCGTCTGGCCGAGCTCGAACGCTTTCCACGACGACGCGTTGCTCGGGCCGATCGAGACGCTGCTGGCCAAGGTGGAGGCCGCCCAGCACGACGACGGCACGTTCAGCGCCGGCAACCGCCACTCGCCGCCCGACACCGCCTTCCTGATCGGCGACATGGCGGTGGCGGCCGCCGGCCTGCGCGCGGACCGGCGGCCCGAGAGCCAGGCCTTCGCCGCGCGGCTGACGGCGATGATGCGCAAGGCCGGCCCGGCCCTGGCGACCGGCGGTATCCACACGCCCAACCATCGCTGGGAGCTGTGCGCGGCGCTCGCCAGGATCGACCAGGTCGCCCCCGATCCCGCCTATCGGGCCCGCATCGACCAGTGGCTGGCCGAGGGCGTCGACATCGACGCGGACGGTTTCCATTCCGAGCGAAGCGCGATCTACGCCTCCGAGGTCAGCAACCCGTCGCTGCTGGCCCTGGCCCGCCTGCCCGGCCTGGCCCGGTTGCGGGACCTCGTGCGGCGCAATCTCGACACCACGATCGCCCTGGCCGAGCCGTTCGGGGGCGAGGTGGAGACGGTGCAGGCGCGTCGCCAGGACCAGGATCAGCGTCGGCAGACCCTGCACGCCTACTATCTGCAGTTCCGCGAACTGGCCCTGCTGGACGGCGATCGCCGTTTCGCCGGCGTGGCGCGCTGGATCGAGCGCAACGACAACGGCCGGCTGGCCGACGTCCTGGCCGACTTCATCGACACGCCCGAACTCGCGCGACCCCTGCCGGCGGAAGCCCCGCCGTTCCTCGACCTGGGTCGTCAGTTCAAGACCGTGGGGCTCGTGCGCCAACGGCGCGGCCCGATCACCGCCAGCCTGTACGCCGGCAGCGACTGGTATGCCGACGGCGCGCCCTCGGCGTTCTACAACACGATCGGCTCGGGACTGGCCACCAACCCCACGCTGATGCGGCTGTGGAAGGGCGGCCTGGTGGTGGACGCGGTGCGGCTGATCCCGGACTTCTTCAACATGGGCCATTTCCGCCCGTCCGAGATCGCGATGGAGCCCGACGGCGCCGTCCGCCTGGGCGGCGAACTGGCCGTGCCCTACTACCAGCCGATGCCGGCCGACCGGCGCCGGCCGGGCGGCGCCTACGCCCTGAGCCCCTCGATCGACGGACGCTTCACCAGCGCGCTCGATTTCAGCCATCGGCCCGCGACCTTCCACCGGCTGGGCGTCCGGATCCTGGTCAGGCCCGAGCCGGACGGCTACGGCCTGCTGTTCGAAAGCACGGGGGAGGAGGCGGTCGACATGACCCTGGAGCTGACCCTGCGCGACGGCGGGGTCCTGGAGGGCGCCCGCCCGCTGGCCGACGGCGGCTTCCACCTGGTTGAGGGGCAGGCCAGCTACCGCCTGGGCGACGAGCGCCTGCTGATCGGGCCCGGCAACGGCGAAGGCGTGGTGAAGGTCAGTGCCGGCGAGACCTACAGCTGGGCCGGCGGACGCCTGCAACTCCCCGGCCAGCGGCTCTACATCACCGGGCGTACGCCCCTTCGCTATGCGCTGCGTTTGGCCTTCGCCTGAGCTACCCCGCCAGGAACGCCGCCAGGGCCGCCACCGTCTCGGGCCCAGGCGCCTCGATCGCCGGCACGTGACCGCCGGGGCTGGAGAGGAACGGCAGGCCCTCGGCGGCGGCGAAGGCCTGCATCGGCAGGGCGTAGGCGTCCTGGTCGCCGTCCCACAGCAGCACCGGGAAGCCGCCGTCCAGGACGGCCTGGCGCGCGCCGTCCAGCTGGGCCAGGGCCTCGAAACAGGCGCGCATGGCCGGCTCGATCTCCGGCGTCACCCAGGCGACCAGCGCCGGGGCCGTGGCGCGGGCGAAGGCCCAGAACAGGTCGAAGGTCAGCGGCCCGTTCGGGGTCTTGGGAACCCCGTTCAGCAGGTCCCAGCCGCCGACCACCAGGCGCGATACTTTTTCCGGATGATGCTTGGCCAGCCCCACCGTCATCCACGCGCCCATCGAATAGCCGAGCACGGCGGCCTTCTCTTCGCCCAGGGCGTCGATCACCGCGGCCAGGTCGCCGGCCCGCTGGTCCTGGGCGTAGAGGGCCGGGTCGGCGGGCTTGTCGCTGAGGCCGTGGCCCAGGGAGTCGACGCAGACGACGCGGTGGCGGCCGACCAGGGCGTCGACCATGCCATTGGCCTTCCAGCTGGCGGCGTCCATGAACAGGCCGTGCTGCAGGACGACCAGCGGGCCCTCGCCCTCGACGGTGTAGTGAATGCGCTGGCCGCGATGGGTGACGAAGGGCATCGGGAACTCCGCAGCGGGCTTGAGCCCGACCGCTAGCGCAGGAATCCCCGTCAAGCCATCGCGAAGTTCACGCCGCCCGAGCGTGCGGGGCTCGCGCCGACGCCAGGCCCACGTCCGCCAGATAGGCCTCCAGCCGCGCGCCGTCGGCGGCGGGCAGGATCGCGCCGACATAGCCGTCCGGCCGGATCAGCACCAGGTCGCCGTCGGCCAGGCCGTAGGTCGCGCCCAGGGCGTCGTCGGGGTCCTGGAACGCACCGTCCTCGCCGACCGTGTGGACGCGCAGGCCCGGACGCGGGGCGGGCAGGCGGGCCGAGTCGGTCGTCCGGGCCACCAAGGTCCAGTGCGGGCCGGCCAGCAGGTCGAACAGCCGGGTGGGACGCCCGGCCGCGCCGCGCAGCACGCCGTCGGGGGCGCGGTCGCCCGGCTGCAGGGCGGTCTCGGGGCGGTTAGCCGGCGAGGCCATGGCCAGGGACGAGAGCCGGTAACCCAGGTCCAGCTGGTGCACCTCGCGGCCGCGCTTCATGTCGCCCTGCCGGGCCTTGTCCAGCAGGTCCGTGGCCAATCCGAGCATGCTAGCGGCGATCGGGCGGCGTTCTTCCTCGTAGGTGTCGAGCAGGGCGTCGGGCGCGCCGGCCAGCACGGCCGCCAGCTTCCAGCCCAGGCTATAGGCGTCCTGCAGGCTGGTGTTCAGGCCCTGGCCGCCGGTCGGCGGGTGGATGTGGGCGGCGTCGCCCATCAGCAGCACGCGGCCCACGCGGTAGCGGTCGGCCAGGCGGGCGTTCATGCTGTAGGCCGAGGCCCAGGCGACGCGCCCCACCGTCAGGCCGCCGTTCGGCCAGCGCGCGTCGATGAAGGCCTGCAGACCGGCCGCGGACAGCTCGACCTCGCCCCCTTCGCCCTCCGGCGGGATCGGCGCCTGCAGCTGGAACAGGTCGGTGCGGGGCAGGGGGCAGAAGCTGATCTGCCGGCTCATGTCGCCTTCGCTCGACCGGTGCCAGGCGTCGCGCGACAGGCCGTCCAGCTCGATGTCGGCGACGACGGCCCGCACCCCCAGGGTCTGGCCAGGGAAGCCGATCCCGAGCGCCCGGCGCACGAACGAGCGGCCGCCGTCGCCGCCCACGAGGTAGCGGCAGCGGACGGTCTCGATGCCGTCCGGCCCGGCGACCGTAGCCGTGACGCCCTCGGCGTCCTGGGTAAAGCCGGTCAGTTCGCAGCCGTACGCGACCGCGCCGCCCAGCTCGGCCAGGCGCTCGCGCAGCACCGCCTCGGTGCGGAACTGGGGGACCATCAGCGGCATGCGATAGGGCTCCTCGACGGTCGGCGGGGCCAGGGCGATCTCCTGGCTGTCGATGGAGGTCCCATCGGCGCGGTGCAGCCGCTGCGGCGGGTAGAGTCCGCCGGCCGCGACCATCCGGTCGAGGACGCCCAGGTCCTCGAACACCTCCTGGGTGCGGGGCTGGATCCCCTTGCCGCGCGAGCCGGCGAACGGGGCCGGCAGCTTATCGATCAGCCGCAGCGACACGCCGCGCCGCGCCAGGTCGATGGCCAGGGTCAGGCCGGCCGCGCCGGCGCCGCAGATCAGGACCTCGATGGCCGCTTGCTTGTTCATGGTCGCCTCGATATGTGTATTGCGCACACATATCGAGGTCGTCGGACGCGTGTCAACAAATAACGTGCAAAATACACATATCCTGCAGGCCATGCCGCAGCTTCACCGGTCGCTGATCGACATCGCCAGCGCGCTGAACCGGCCCGAGAACGACGCGGCAATGCTGGAAAGGGCGGGGCTGTCGCTGGAGCGCGCCCTGTTCCCGCTGCTGGTGCTGGTCGAGCGGCTGGGGCCGATCGGGGTGGTCGACCTGGCTGGGCGGGTGGGGCGAGACCACACCACGGTCAGCCGCCAGGTGGCGCGGCTGGAGGAGCTGGGGTTGGTCCTGCGCCGGGCCGGCCAGGCCGACCGCCGGGTACGCGAGGCGGTGATCACCCCCCAGGGCAAGGCGGCCACCGACGCCGTCGACGCCGCGCGCGGGCGCATGGCCCTGGCGCTGTTCCGCGACTGGAGCCCGGGCGAGTTCGACGAGTTGGTGCGGCTGATGCGCAAGTTCGCCGACGGGATGGGCGAGGTGATCGAGGGGACGGGGAGGCGCCCGGCTGACTGACGTTCGTCGCTATCCCCTCTGTCCGTCATTCCCGCCCGTGTGGCGGGAACCCCTTTATCCGCCGCAGGTGCGGGGTGTGGCGCGCTGGCGCGCCATTTCGTTTCACCGTCAGCGGGCCCAGGGGTTCCCGCCACAAGGGCGGGAATGACGAGTGTATAAAAGGGGATAGCGCGGAGCTATCCTACCCCCGCAACCCCGCCGTCTCGGCCAGGAACCAGTCGCGCAGCTTCAGGATCCGCGCCAGTTTCGGGCTGTCGGCCCGCCAGACGAAGTGGTTGCCGGTCTCGACCGTCACCTCGCCGGAGAACGGACGGACCAGGCGGCCTTCGCGCAGGTCGCGCTCGGCCAGGCCGCTGCGGGCCAGGGCCACGCCCACCCCGTGGGCGGCGGTGTCGAGCATCAGGGCGGTGTCCTCGAAGCCCAGCCCCTGCTGGCGCGGGGCCTCGTCGACACCCATGGCCGTCAGCCAGATCGACCAGGGCAGGCCCACGTGCCGCAGCAGGGGAACGTCCAGCAGGTCGCGCGGCTCGGCGATCGGATGGCGGGCCAGGAAGTCGGGGCTGCAGACCGGAAAGATCCGCTCGATCATCAGGGTGGCCGACTCCACGCCGGGCCAGACGCCACAGCCGAAGCGCAGGGCGATGTCGACGCCGTCGGTGGTCAGGTCGGCCACCCGGTCCTCGGCCCGGACGATCAGGTCCGGCTCGTCCAGTTCCTCGGCCAGGCGCGCCAGGCGCGTGACCAGCCAGCCCCGGGCGAAGGCGGCGCTGGAGCTGATCACCAGCGGGCCGCTGGCCGCCAGCCGGGCCTCGTCGACCCCGGCTCGCAGGGTGGTCAGGGCCTCGGCGACCTGGCCGGCCAGGCGTTGGCCGGTGGCGGTGGGGACCATGGCGTTGCCCTGGCGCACGAACAGCTTAGTCCCCAGCTCGTCCTCCAGCTTGCGGATCTGCTGGCTGACGGCGCCGTGGGTGACGAACAGCTCGCGGGCCGCGCGGCTGTAGCTGCGATGGCGGGCGGCGGCCTCAAGAGCGGTCAGGGTCAGGAACGGCGGCAGGCGCATGGTTGGCTTCAGCTTGTTAGTCTGGCTGACAAGTTCGCGCAGATACCATCGTTCGTAAAGCCCACACGGAAAGGGCATCTTGCAGGGGTAAGGCCGATGCGGCCGAAACCCATGCTCACAGGTGCTCCGATGAAACTGCTTCTGATCTCCGGCGTCGCCGTGCTGTCCTTCCTGTTCGCCTCGGTCGACAAGCTGTCGGCCCCGCTGCCCGACGCCGCGGCGCCTTGGGCGGCCAGCGTGCCGATCCACAGCCCCAAATGAGGGGGATGCGCTCCAAAAATAATGCCCTTATCCCGATTTTCGCTAGGATAAGGGAGGTGGGGCCCGTTCAGGCTGCCCTATTGTGTTGTCATCCCGGATCTGCGCTCGGCATTCGCCGGATCTATCCGGGACGACAATCGTAGGGATCAAAAGGAAGTTCGCGCCAGAGCCAGGATGCGGACATTCATCCTAGGCTAGTTGCAGGAACGCTCTCATCCAAGCATGTGGCGACGGTCGACTATCTCATAACGATTGCCATACTTTAGGCGAATCCATTGTCTTAGACCTGAGAATATGGCATCTTCTGTGTTTTTTATTCTCAGAAATTGCATGCCAGTATCGATCATAGGCCATGGAAGCGGTCTTCCATGTGCGCCTTCTCTGGCCCAATAAGCTTGAAAATCAGCGGCTTGAAGGGGAAGGAACTTTTGGTCGTTCTCAAACCTTGGAGGTGGGCTGAGAATGTGCTCCGCAGGAAAGGCGGAGCGAATAGTTTCGTAAGAATCACTTATGTGTTTCTTGTCTGATCTTTCGTCGAAACAAAACGACACCACATGGTGTGGCTGTATTTCCTTTATGAGGTTAAATCTATCTTTTCCAGCCCAAAGCCAAAGCATGCTAAATGAAGCCATAAATACATATGGATTATTTAAGATGGGATATGGAAGAATTACATCGGATTTTTTCTCGTTATCATATACTAAGATATTTGTTTTTGCGCTTTCGTAGTCCGAAATTCTGAGGATGCTGACAAATCCTACTTGGGCGTGGTTTTTTATAACCCTGTAAAAAGCTCGTGCGCGATCCATCCTCTCACTGTTGATGGCCATGGAGCTCATTTTAAACTGGTATGAGTTGTCTTTTGCAAGAGAGGCATACGGGAGGAGTCTTTCCCATTCAGCCGAGAAAGCCTCCCACTTCTCTGCGGTCGCAATATACCCAGCAAAAACGATAAACTCATCGTCTACGCTCTCGTCGATGAAAGCCTGCCAATTCATCAATGACGTCAAATCTACCGGAGGTGAGCGCACGCTGAAGGCTTACGAGGCGACATAATCAGTAACCTTGATCGGCCCGTGCGCATTGAGAATACCTAATCATCTAACATGTTTTGCCGATTCCGGTGCGCGGTGCGCAACAAGGCTCAAAGAAAAAGGCCCGGGATCGCTCCCGGGCCTTTCCTGTCTTCGCTCGAACGTGAAAGCCTTACTTCCCGGCCGCCGTCAGGGCGTCCATCAGTTCCGGCACGGCGGACTTGTAGTCGGCCACCAGGCCGTAGTCGGCGATCTGGAAGATCGGGGCGTCGGCGTCCTTGTTGATCGCGACGATGATCTTGCTGTCCTTCATGCCGGCCAGGTGCTGGATGGCGCCCGAAATGCCGATGGCGACGTACAGCGCCGGCGCGACCACCTTGCCGGTCTGGCCGACCTGGTAGTCGTTGGGCGCGTAGCCCGCGTCGACCGCGGCGCGCGAGGCCCCGACGGCGGCGCCCAGCTTGTCGGCCAGGGGCTCGATCACCTTCTGGAACTCCTCGGCCGAGCCCATGGCGCGGCCGCCCGAGACGACGATCTTGGCCGCGGCCAGTTCCGGGCGGTCCGACTTGACCATCTCCTCGCTGACGAAGCGGGTCTTGCCGGCTTCAGCGCCGCCCACGGTCTCGACCGGGGCCGAGCCGCCTTCGCCCGCCGCCGCGAAGGCGGTGGGACGCACGGTGATCACCTTCTTGGCGTCCGAGGTCTGGACGGTCTCCAGCGCGTTGCCGGCATAGATCGGGCGCGTGAAGGTGTCGGCCGAGACGACGTCGACGATGTCGCTGATCGGGGCGACGTCCAGCTTGGCGGCGACACGCGGGGCGAAGTTCTTGCCGCCCGAGGTGGCCGGAACCAGGATGGCGTCATAGGCGCCGGCCAGGGCCAGCACCGCGTCGGCTTCCGCCTCGGCGATCCCGTGGCCCAGGGCCTGGCTCTCGGAGACCAGCACCTTGCGGACGCCGGCGATCTTGGCGGCCTCGGCGGCGACGCCGGCCACGCCCTGGCCGAGGACCAGGATATCGACCTCGCTCGACAGCTTCAGAGCGGCGGTGACGGTTTTGTGGGTGCCATCGCGCAGGTGCGTGTTGTCGTTATCGGCGACGACGAGAACGGCCATTACAGCACCCCCGCGGTTTTGAGCTTGGAGACGAGGTCGGCGGCGGATTCGAGCTTGACGCCGGCCGAGCGCTTGGCCGGTTCGGCCACCTTGACGACCTTGAGGCGCGGGGCGACGTCGACGCCGTAGTCGGCGACGGCCTTCTGCGCGATTTCCTTCTTCTTGGCCTTCATGATGTTGGGCAAGGAGGCGTAGCGCGGCTCGTTCAGGCGCAGGTCGGCGGTGACGACGGCGGGCAGGTCGACGTCCAGGGTCTGCAGGCCCCCGTCGACTTCGCGGGTGACCTTGGCGGTCGCGCCCGACACCTCGATCGCCGAGGCGTAGGTGGCCTGGGGCCAGCCCAGCAGGGCCGACAGCATCTGCCCCACGGCGTTGTTGTCGCCGTCGATGGCCTGCTTGCCCATCAGCACCAGTTGGGGCGCTTCCTCGGCGACCACGGCCGCCAGCAGCTTGGCCACGGCCAGCGGCTCGGGGTCGGCGTCGGTGGTGATCAGGATCCCGCGGTCGCCGCCCATGGCCAGGGCGGTGCGGATGGTTTCCTGCGCCTGCTGCGGGCCGATTGAGACGATCACGACTTCGGTCGCGACGCCCTTTTCCTTGAGGCGGACGGCTTCCTCGACCGCGATCTCGCAGAAGGGGTTCATCGACATCTTGACGTTCGCCAGGTCGACGCCGGTCTGATCGGGCTTCACCCGGACCTTCACATTGTAATCGATAACCCGTTTGACCGGGACCAGAACCTTCATCGGTCTACGCCGCCTCCTGGCTAGTTTTTCCTGCCTGCGCCGACGGAATTAGCGCGTCCACGCAGGTTTGCAAGTTTCCCCTGACGTAAGCGTAATGCATTCGCGATCGCTACGTTCAAACAGTCGTAGGATAGTTCGCGCCCCACGTCTGCTGCGGCGCACACTGAGCGCATAGGCGAACGGCCGCCGTGGATCGGCGCTTTAGCCTCTGGCCAGCCACGCGACGGGCCAGTATGAGGCGGCCATGAAGAGCACCATCCCTCGCCTGCAGAAGATCTTCTTCGCCGTGTTCCTCGGCGCGACTCTCAGCGTCTTCTGCTTCCACTACTTCTACGTCTGGCCGCGGGACCGCTGCGTCGCGCGCGGGTCGGACTACGCCTGGGCCGGGCGCTGGATGAAGTGCGCCAAGATCTACTCGATCGAGACCCTGACCCAGCGGCCGCTCAACGTGCCGCCGATCAACACCGATCCCAAGAAGATGGAAGGTCCGTCGGCCAGCCGGCCGGCGAAGTAGAACGCTTCCTCTATCGCGTCGCCCCCGGTTTCCACAGCACGTCGGCGGCGCCGTCGTCATTGGCGCGGCGGGCGGCGACGAACAGCAGGTCCGACAGGCGGTTCAGGTAGCGCAGGGCCGGTTCGCCGACGATCTCGCCCTCGACGGCCATCAACTCCACCAGGCCGCGCTCGGCCCGGCGGCAGACCGTGCGGGCCACGTGCAGGGCCGCCGCGGCCGGGCTGCCGGCCGGCAGGACGAACGAGGTCAGGGGGGAGAGCCGCGCGTTCATGGCGTCGATCTCGCGCTCCAGCCGCTCGACCTGGCTGTCGACCACGCGCAGCGGCTCCCAGTCGGGCTTCTCGTTCTGCTCGGGAGTGGCCAGGTCGGCGCCCAGGTCGAACAGGTCGTTCTGGATGCGCTCGAGCAGGGCGTCGAGCTCGGGGTCGGCCCTGGTGTGCTGACGGGCCACGCCGATGAAGGCGTTGGTCTCGTCGACCCCGCCATAGGCCTCGACTCGCAGCGAGGCCTTGCTGACCGGCTGGCCGGTGGAGAGCCGCGTCAGGCCCTTGTCGCCGGTGCGGGTATAGATGCGGTTCAGCGTCACCATCGGCGGTCTCTCCAGGCTGTCGAATGACAACTTGCCCCAGGACAAGTTGTCCTATCGCTATCGGTGCGCCGCTGCGCTCTACTCGCCTTACCGGAGCGCCTTCCCCCTAGCCGCTCCGAGCTTAGGCGTTCAGTAGCTTATGCGTTCAACAGCTTAGGCGCGACGGCCGTTCCTATCCCGCAAGCAGGATGGCCGTCGCGTTTCAGTGGGGGTTCCCAAGTGTTCAGTGGGTGCGCCACCAGAAGGCGGCGACCAGCACCAGCACGGCCAGGAACTGCAGCGCCACGCGCAGGCGCATCAGCTTGTTGGAATAGGAACGCCCAAAATCGCCGCCGCGGAACAGGGCGTAGATGCCGACGCACAGCGTGATCAGCACCGCGGCGAGCACGATCGGGACCAGGAAATCGAACAGGTGGCTCATGGCCGCAAGCTAGGCGCTTGCTTCAGGCTTGGCCAGAGCGCGCCCTAATCCCGTCGCCAGTCGGACCTAGATCGGCCGCGAAGTTCCATATCGTCATTCGGCGACCCTGTTCGTTGAGCGCATTTGTCGCAGTGACCGACTGCTAACGATACCATACATCCTATAAACGTTGCTGTTAGGTGATTCTGATTAGGTTTTTCGGTTGCGCACCCTTGCGGCACGGGATAAACGCGCCACCTTCCAATTCAAGTGTGCGTTCGTTGAACATGATCACCTCCTCACCGCAGGTCATGTCAGCGCCTTTTTCAGCGGGGAGGCAGGAGAAACAGAATGGCCCGGGGCGCCCATATCGCCGCCGCCGACTTCTCCGCGTCCGAACGCGAAGACGCCATGGCTGAAGTCCGCCAACTGATCACCGACCTGCGCGACGCCGCGCAGGACGGGCGCGCCCTGGCGCGCCGCTACGCCGACGTCCTGACCAGCGTCGTTGATGAATATTGCCTCGAATTCGAGAAGCGCGCCGAAGCCGCGCTTGCTCGCCTGGAGACTGTGGAATGAGCTTTGTATCCCTGAACATCGAGTCGCCGACCGACGCCCCCGTCAAGCTGACGCGCCGGGCCCTGGCCAAGCAGCGCACCCGCGAGCGGGTCCTGTCGGCCGCCCGTCGCCTGTTCACCGAGCGCGGCTATGAAGGCGCGACCATCCGCGACATCGCCCAGGCCGCCGGCATGTCGACCGGCGCGGTGTTCGCCAGCTTCTCCGACAAGAGCGAGCTGTTCGACGAGATCCTGACCGCCGACTACGAAGTCATCTACGCCCAGATGAAGCAGGCCGGCGTCAACGCCGCCACGGTGGAAGAAGGCGTGATCGGCATGTTCGCCGTCGCCTACGGCTTCCACGTCGAGCAGCTGCCGCTGCTGCAGGCCAGCATCGCCGTGTCGTGGACCCGTTCGGAAACCGCCGAGCGCCGCAATCGCGGTCACCTCAAGCACATCTTCGCCCTGTTGAACGGTGTTCTGACCCGCGGCGTCGAGCGCGGTGAACTGAAAACGGACGCGGACGTTAAGCTGCTCGCCGAGATCATCTGGGACGTGTATGTCGCCAATTACCGCCGGGCGATTTTTGACGCCTGGTCGGTCGAGGCGCTGCTGTCGCGACTTTCAGATCAACTGAAAGTCATTCTGGCGGGCGCGCGCGCATAAGATTACGGCCGGGGGCGGACGCTCTTTGCCGGAGCGCCGCCCCCGGAACAATAAAAGCGACGCAGACTATCCGGGGGGAAAGTGCGTGGGCGTGAGAGACGATCAGAAACAGGCGACGCGCGAAAAAGTGCTTGAGGCGGCGCGCGACCTGTTCAACGAGACGGGGTACGAAGAGACCACCATCCGGGCCATCGCCGAACGGGCGGGGGTTTCGGTCGGCAGCGTGTTCACCACCTTCGCGTCCAAGGCGGAGGTGCTCAGCCATGTCATGGATCGGCGCCTGGGCGAGCTCTATGCCGAGTTCGACCGGGTCGTGCCGTACCTGCGCGGCTCGACGGCGGATCGGCTTTGCTCGATCTTCGCCATCCACTACGAGTTCGAAACCCGGCGGGTGAAGCTGTTCCTGGCCCACATCGCCGCCTCCTACAGCCCCAGTCCGGATCCGGGCGTCACGCCCTACGGCCGCAACGAGCGCCTGACCCAGATGCTGCGCGAGGTGCTGGAGGAGGGAGTCGCCCGTGGCGACGTCCGCCCCGACCTGGACCCGCAACTGGTCATCGACCTGCTCAAGGCCGCCTATGCCTGGAACTACCGTCTGGCCGCCAGCCGCCAGGCCTCGGCGACCGAACTGTCGGCGACGATGGACAAGCAGATCCAACTGATCGCCGAGGGGTGGCGGCCGGTTTAGCCCAGGGCGCGCAGGATCGCCGCCATCGCCTGCTGGAACGTCTTGAGCAGGGCCGCGACGCCGCTGGTCGTCTTGAAGGCGTAGATCATCACCGCCGTCAGGCTCAGCACCAGCGCGTTCTCGACCGCCGCCCCGCCGGTTTCGGTTTCGGCGAAGGCGCGAGGGGGACGACGACGGCTGGGCGGCATGGCGTGTGCTCTTTCGGGACGAACGCCGTGCAACCTGCAATTGTCGGGCTGGGGTTGGGTCGGAACGCCCGTCATCCTCGAACTTGTTCCGAGGACCCCTAGGTCCGCCTAGTTGCCGTCGCAGGTTCTGCCGCGATCTCACCGCCCCACGGATCGACCTTCACCTCGGTTGAAGCAGGGGTCCTCGGAACAAGTCCGAGGATGACGAGGAGGGGATCACACCTGGCGCGGAACCGGCGTCCAGTTGACGATCGGGTCGAACAGGTCGTTCCAGCAGGGATTATCCCGCTCGATCAGGTTGATCTTCCAGTCCCGCACCCAGTGCTTAAGCGTCTTCTCGCGCTGGATGGCCTCGGTCATCGAACCGAACGTTTCGTACCAGACCAGACGATGAAGGCCGTATTGCTTGGTGAAGCCGTCGAAGACGCCCTCGCGATGCTTGATGACGCGGCTGATCAGGTCGCTGGTCACGCCGATATAGAGCGTGCCACGATAGTGGTCGCTGAGGATGTAGACGGCGATCCAGGGATAACGCTCCTCCATGAGGAGAGTTTGCGATCAATGTTCGTGTTCTGCAAGTGTTCTGGTTATCGCGGCCCGCACCCCCACCGCCGTCATCCTCGGACTTGTTCCGAGGACCCCTGGTCCAGCTGAGAAGAAGGATGATCCGTGGAGCGTAGAGGTCGCGGCCAGACCTGTGACGGCAACTAGGCGGACCCAGGGGTCCTCGGAACAAGTCCAAGAATGACGGGGGATCAGATCTTCACCAGCTTCAGATCCTGATAGTCATACGAAAAGTCCGCCAGGGGCGAGACCGCGCGCATCGTGGCCCCGGTCACCGCGCCGTCCTTGACCGAAAACACCACGAAGGCGTCCTCCTGCGAGCGGTCGTCGAAGCGGGTCTTGAAGGTGTCGCCGTCGAAGGTTTCCAGGGCGCCCTTCAGCGCTGGGGTCTTGTCGAAGGCGATCTTCAGCGACGTCTTCTTGCCCTTCCCAGCGACGGAAACCGTCACCGCGCCGTACCAGGGATCGCGATAGGTCCCGGCATAGGCCGCCAGCGGCAGGGTGGGAGGCGCGCCGCCGCCCTTGGGGGTCATGGCCTCGGCCGCGTCCTTGACCAGCTTGGCCTCGGACTCGGCCTGGACCTTCTTGCTGGAGGCGATCCAGTCGAAGTCGCTGCGCCCCTGCAGCCGGTCGGGGCCGCCGTAGCGCAAGCTGCGGAAGACCGGCGTCTCCTCGGCGTTGGTCATCACCATGATCCCCGACTTCCGGCCCGGCAGCAGGCCGGTATAGGAGATGAAGCCGGCCAGGCCGCCGGTGTGCCAGACGATCTTCTCGCCGCGATGGTCGTTGACGAACCAGCCCAGGGCGTAGGCCTGCAGGCTGGCGCGCACGGGGTTGTCGGCGGTCGGGCCGTCCGACCAGGCGGTGATGGTCTGGGGCTTCCACATCTCGCGGCCAGAGGCCTCGGTCCACAGCTTCACCCCGCCCGGCGTCGTGCCCAGGCCCAGCTGGACCTGCATCCACTTGCCGATGTCGCGCGGGCTGGCGTTGAGGCCGCCGGCGGCGCCGGCCGAGTCGAAGCTGCCATCGAACGGCAGGACGGTCTGCGGACCCAGGCCGCGCACCGGCGGCCCCATCCGCGCGTGCGGCTCGGCCCGCGGCCGGTTTCCGATCAGCGAAGGCAGGGGCACGCTGTCGGTCATCTTCAGCGGGTCCAGGATCCGCTTCTGGATGAAGACCTCCCACGGCGCGCCGGTCAGGGCGGCGATCACCTCGCCGGCCGCCACGTACAGCACGTTGTCGTAGGCGTAGCCGCCCCGGAACTGGCCGCCGATCGGCAGGTATTTCAGCCCCGCGACGATGTCGGCCCGCGTGTGGGTGGGATTGGGCCAGATCATCAGGTCGCCGGCCCCCAGGGTCAGGCCCGAGCGGTGACACAGCAGGTCACGCACGGTCATCAGCCGGGTGACGATCGGGTCGCTCATCTCGAAAGCGGGCAGGTATTTGGTGACCGGGTCGTCCCAGGCCAGCTTGCCCTCCTCGACCAGCATGGCCAGGGCGGCGGCGGTGAAGGCCTTGGTGTTGGAGGCCACGCCGAACAGGGTGGAGTCGGTGACCCTGTCGGGCCCGCCCAGGCGGCGCACGCCATAGCCCTTGGCCAGGGTGATCTCGCCGTCCTCGACCACGGTGATCCCCAGGCCCGGCTCGTCGGGGAAGGCCGCCATGACCTCCTGGGCGAACTGGTCGACGGCCGCCCCGGCCTTGCCCGTCTGCCTTGCGAAAGCCGGCCTAGCCAGCGCCGCGGCCCCGATGGTGGCGAAGGCCGACAGCAGGGCGGCGCGGCGGGTCGTGGCGATCATGGAGGCGTCCTGGATGAAGTCAGGGGCGCACTGAAGCCTAGCCGTGGGTCGGCGGCAAGGCGGCAGGCGCCTTCGTCCTCGGCTTGCTGTGTCGCCAGGTGTCGGTCAGCACCACCGCGAACATCGCCACGCCGGCTAGGGTCATGGCGTAGCCGATGGCCGAGACGCCATTCCAGACGCGGAAGGCGGCCAGAGGATCGGACGACCAATCAGCCAGCAAGGCGACGAACAACGCCGGCGACAAGATCAGCAACGCGCCGCCGGCCGAGAAGGCAAGGTGAGTGTAGCCCATCCAGCCCCGATAACGGGCACCCGCCAGCGCCAGAACACCGTAGAGGATCGCGAAGATCGAGAGCATGCCCGCCAGGCCGAGCGAATAGTGAAACCCTTGTCTCACATAGGAAAAGTCGTCGCCGATCGCGCCTGGGACCGGCAGGGTGTTCGTGGTGGTTCGCAAGGGAGATCCGACGAGGCTCACCAAGGCGGCCATCGACAGCCACAGGGCCGTCATCCTGAACCGCCCCCAGAAACTTCCGCCGCGCTCACCCATCTTGCACCCGTTCCGACACCCCTGTCGGGCAGCCTATCACCGCGCGACCCGGACGCCAGGCGCGAACAAGCCCGCCTGCCGGGAGGGCAGACGGGCTTGCCGTACTGGGCCTGACGCTAAGCGGCCCCTGTCGGGGACAGGCGAATGCGCCTGTCCCCAGTGGTGTTACGCCCGGTAGACGTAGGCGCTGGAGACGTAGCCGACGCCGACGCCGTCCTGGCCGACCAGGATCCACTTGCCGTCGCCGGTGCGGCCCAGGGCCTGGAAGGTCTCGCCGGCCTGGACCGAGCCCAGGGCCTGGGCGCGGGTCGAGGCGCCGCTACGCAGGTTCAGGGTGGAGCGGGCGACGTACTTGCCCTTGATCTTGGTCATCGGGGCGGCCTCGACCGAGCTGGCGACGCGGATGCCGTTGCTGGTGTAGACGCCGCCGGCGTTGTTGGCCGCCCGGCTCTTCTGCATCTGGCAGCCGGCGTAGGAGCCCGCGCCCGCGCCGACCACGGCGCCGATGGCGGTGCCCGTGCCACGGTCGTGCTTGGCCAGCTTGTTGCCGGCGACGGCGCCCAGGACGCCGCCGAGCACGGCGCCGACTTCCTGCTTGCCGCCCGAGGCGTCGCAGCCGACGACTCCGCCCAGCTTCTGCGACATGGCGCTGGCGGCGGTGGGCGCCGCGACCATGGTCAGGGCGGTGGCGGCCATGGCCAGGCTCAGCGAAATCGTCTTGGTGGCGGTCATGATGGTCATGGTCTTCTTAGTCCTTCGTCCCTTGATGGTGCGGAGCCGTCGGCCCCGTGAGACGCACTATGCCAAGGCGAAGCTGAACGGCGCCGTCAGGTCGAATGACAGATTTCGTTCATGTACGATTTTTTGACGATCGGGACGCCGGCGGGCCGACGCCGTCCGCACCCCAACCGCCTACACCGACTTCTCCTGGGCGTGGCCGATGCGCCGTGAGGCATGGCCGTCTTTCTGGGGGAGAGCGCTCCACTCCGCCGGCCAGGGCGCAAAGAAAAAGCCCCCTCCGTGAAGAGGGGGCTTCATCGTTTCGAGAACCCGAAAGCCTAGTTGGCGGTGCCGACCGGCGCGGCGGTGGCGGCGGCCGGGGCGGCTTGCATCGCCGGAGCCGCGGCCGGGATCACCGGAGCGCCCGGCAGCTCCACCGAGGCGTCGGCGTCGGTGAAGATGGTCATCCGCTGGCCGGGTTTGATCTCGACATCCTTGCCGTGCTTGATCAGGCCCAGCGGGCCGAACAGCACCGTCAGGGTGATCGTCGTGCCGTAGCGTGCGTCGCCCTCCGCGCCCTTCTGGCCGCGCAGCTTGATCTTGGTGTCGCCGGCCTTGATGTAGTCGAAGCGGACGTTCAGTTCGCCCGGCTTGCCCATCATGCCCTTCTTCTTGGCGTGGGTGACTTCCCCCGCGCCCTTCAGGCCGGCCGGCAGCTTCGTGCCGTCGGCCAGGACGATGTCGTCGACCAGGCTGATCGAGAAGCGGTCGCCTTCGTGGCTGGTGTCCGACGACAGCTTGTCGTCGACGCTGATCACCACCTCGGTGCCTTCCGGCACCTTGACGGTCTGGGCGTGGACGCTGGTCGCGGCCATGGCGAACAGCGCCGCGACGGCGGCTTTATGGAACAGTTTCAAAGGTATTTCCCCCGCGGGCCCCATCCCGCGCGCCTACCTAACCCGATATTGTCAAGCTTGTGAAGCGCGGGTGAGCGCTGGTCTGTGTGTAACTCTGGCGCGAGGGGGGCTTCCTGGCGCGCCTAGTCCCCCAACCCGTACGGTCCGCTCTTGGCCAGCGCCGCCTGCCAGGCCGGCCGCGCGTGCATGCGGCCGATCCAGGCCTCGAGGTTCGGATAGTCGGCCAGCTTGCCGTGCGCCTTGGCGACCTCGGCCACGAAGCTCATCTGGATGTCGGCCCCGGTCAGGGCGTCGCCGACGAAGAAGTCGCGGCCGGCCAGGGCGGCGTCGACATAGGCCAGGTGGTTGGCGATCTCGCTCTCGATGCGCGGATGCAGCGGCGCGCCGGCCGCGCCCAGCCGGCCGACATACAGCCGCAGCAGCAGCGGCAGCATGGCCGAGCCCTCGGCATAGTGCAGCCACTGCTGGTAGGCGTCGTAGTCGGGGCTGGCCGGGTCGGGCGCCAGCCGGCCGCCGGCGTGGCGGCGGATGACATAGTCGGTGATCGCCCCGCTCTCGATGATCGTCGCCGCCCCGTCGGTCAGCACCGGCGACTTGCCCAGCGGGTGGACGTGCAGCAGGGCCGGCGGCGCCAGGCGGGTCTGGGGGTCGCGCTCGTAGAAGCGGATCTCGTAGGGCAGGGCCAACTCCTCCAGCAGCCAGAGGATCCGCTGCGAGCGCGACTCGTTGAGGTGATGGACGACCAGCATGTTTCTTCCCTCGATGAGTCGTTATGCTGCGCTGCGGCATTGCTCGCAGCTGCGAAAGACTCCACAGTGGAAGAAAACAACTGTTTGGCGCACGGGAGCAAGCCATGACCGGGACGGTCGCCCAGGAAACTCCGAAGTCCCTGATCCTGCCGGGCCTGACCATGCTGCTGCGCGAGGCGGCCGGCGCGGCCCAGCAGTTCGTGGCCGAGGCCCGACCGGCCGTGAAGGCGGCGATCAGCGGGCCGGACGGCAAGATCGACCGCGCCCTAGCCGACGAGCGCCAGCACCAGGTGCACGGCTATGGCTGGTACGCCGCCTATGCCGAGCTGATGAACCAGGTCGCCGGCTGGGCCGAGCGGCTGGAGGCTGAGGGCCGGTTCGGCGAGGTCGAGGCCCTGCTGGCCCAGCTGCTGTTTTCCGAATACTGCGCCCAGCTGGTCGGCGGCGTGCCGATGAACCAGGGCGAGATCGTCCGCCCCGCCCACCTGGTCACCGATCGTTCGGTGCTGAACCGGCTCTATTCCAACGGCCTGATGAAGCTGATGGTCGAGGGCGGCACGCAGCCGGTGAAGACCCGCATCGCCCGTCGTCTGGCCGAGGCGCGCGGTCGCCCGACCCTGGAGCGGACGGGGCTGGACGAGACCTTCGAGATGGTCCGCGACCAGTTCCACGCCTTCGCCGAGGAAAAGGTCACCCCCTTCGCCCAGGACTGGCACCTGAAGGACCAGCTGATCCCGATCGAACTGGTCGAGGAACTGGGCGCCCTGGGCGTGTTCGGCCTGACCATCCCTGAAGAGTACGGCGGCAGCGGCATGGGCAAGACCGCCATGTGCGTGGTGTCCGAGGAACTGTCGCGGGCCTGGATCGGCGTCGGCTCGCTGGCCACCCGCTCGGAGATCGCCGGCGAGCTGATCCTGACCGGCGGGACCGAGGCGCAGAAGCAATACTGGCTGCCCAGGATCGCCGACGCCTCGATCCTGCCGACGGCGGTGTTCACCGAGCCCAACACCGGCTCGGACCTGGGGGCTTTGCGCACCCGCGCCGAGCTGAAGGGCGACCAGTACGCGGTGACCGGGAACAAGACCTGGATCACCCACGCCGCCCGCGCCGACGTCATGACCCTGCTGGTCCGCACCGACCCGGCCACCAGCGACTATCGCGGCCTGTCGATGCTGCTGGCGCCGAAGCCGCGCGGCGTAGACGGCGACGACTTCCCGGCCGAAGGGATGAGCGGCGGCGAGATCGGGGTGATCGGCTATCGCGGCATGAAGGAGTACGAGCTGGGCTTCGACGGCTTCGCCGTGCCGGCCGCGAACCTGCTGGGCGGCGTCCCGGGCCAGGGCTTCAAGCAGCTGATGGCCACCTTCGAGAGCGCCCGCATCCAGACCGCCGCCCGCGCCGTCGGCGTGGCCCAGGCGGGGCTTGAGACCGGCCTCGCCTACGCCCTGGACCGCCAGCAGTTCGGCCAGGCGATTTTCGAGTTCCCCCGCGTCCACAACAAGCTGGCCATGATGGCCGCCGAGATCATGGGCGTGCGCCAGCTGACCTACTACGCCGCCCGCCAGAAGGACGAGGGCAAGCGCTGCGACCTGGAGGCGGGCATGGCCAAGCTGGTCGCCGCCCGCGTCGCCTGGGCCGCCGCCGACAACGCCCTGCAGATCCACGGCGGCAACGGCTTCGCCCTGGAATACGCCGCCAGCCGCCTGCTGGCCGACGCCCGGATCCTCAACATCTTCGAGGGCGCCGGCGAGATCCAGGCCCAGGTCATCGCCCGGCGGCTGCTGGAGGAGGGGAACTAGGAGCCGGTCGCGCCGAAGCGCTGGGTGGGCTCAATCGGTCGCCGTAACACAGTCAGCCAAGGTCTCCGCCTAGGGCGTCTCTGGGATCCAGACGAACCCGTCGCCCTGCGCCTTCACGCGGCCAACGCCTGGATAAGGGAAGTGGACGGCGTAGAGCCGCAGGTTCTGGTCGGCCGCGCGCCGCAGCAGGGCGCGGCGGCTGGCCTGGGCGGTCGGCGCATCGCCGTCGAACTCCACGGTCCATTCCGGCTTTTGCACCGAGATGACGAAGTGGTGCGCGCTGTCGCCGATGTAGAGCAGGCGATCTGGCCCCGACGCGATTTCGTAGGCGCTGTGACCTGGGGTGTGCCCGTTCACCGGCACGGCGGTGACCAGGCCTGGCAGGACGGCGGCGCCGGGGGCGAAGGCGATGACCTTGGGCGCGATGGCGGCCGCAAGCGCGGCCTGGTCCTTGTTGGCCCTCATGGCCGCCCATTCCGGCGCGGAGAGGTGAATGGCGGCGTTGGGGAAGGCGAGCCCGCCGCCCGAACCCAGGAGCCCGCCCACGTGATCGGGATGGGCGTGCGAGATGAAGATGTCGGTGACCTGGGCGGGGCCCACGCCGGCGGCGCGCAGGGAGGCCTGGATATGGCCGCCGCGGGCGAAGCTGGCGTCGCCGGCCCCGGTGTCGAACAGCAGGACCCGGGCGCCGCTGCGCACCAGGAGCGGCTGGATTCCGAGCTCCAGCTGGTCCTGCCGCAGCCCGTTCGCCTTAAGCACCGCCGCCACTTCGGCTGGCGAATGGCCCAGGCCGAAGGTCTTCCCGTCGTTCGCGATGGTGATGGTTCCGTCGAACAGGGCCGCGGCCTCGAGCGACCCGATCTTGAAACGGGTGACGCCGTGCGCGGGTATGGCCGATGCGGCGGGCGGCGTGGCCGGGCTGGCAGGCTGCGCCTGAATCGGGTCGGCATGGGCGGCTGTCGTCACGGCGAGAAGCCCCGCCAGACCCAGATTGCGCAAGATGTGGATGGGCAAGAGCGAGCATCTCCAAGTTGAACCGGGGATATGGGCCCGCTGAACAGCGACGCTAGATGGCGCTCGAGATTTCGGCTCGCTTGTTGCGCCGCACACAAGAAAAAGACCCGCGAACGGGGTTCGCGGGCCTTTTCGATGCGGCGGCGGAAAGCGGCCGTTTGGGTCGGCTTCAGGCGGCGGCGCGTTGCGCCTTGATGGCCGAAAGGGTCAGGACGATCAGGCTGAGCATGGGTTTTTCCGGTTCGAACCGAGACGTCGCTTGACGCCTCCAACAACGCTCATATAGATGACAACGTTGTCATTCTCAAGGTTCAATGCTGCGGTGCAGCGTCGCAGGGCGGGCTTCCGCCATGTCTTCGTCGACCGCGGAGAGCCGGGGCCTCTTGGCGTGCGCCGCCGGCTTCCCATCTTGGACCCATGACGTCCGTTCTTCGTCCCGCCACGCTCGCCCTGGTCGCGGCCTTCGCCCTGGTTGGCGCCGCCCAGGCCGAGGTCGCCGCCCCCGCCGCGCCCCGGCTGTCGCTGGCCCCGGCCAAGCCGCTGGACCTGGCCGCGCCCGGCCTGCCGGTGCTGTATTCGCGTGCGCCGGCCCCGCTGCCGCCCGGCGTGGCGCGGACCTCGATCGAGGGCAAGGTCGCCGGCGACGCCCTGCTGGGCGCGGGCCTGCTGTGCGGCCTCAAGCCCAATGCCGACGACAGCGGGGCGGGCCGCGCCCGCGGCTACGACCCCGACGGCAAGTTCGTCGGCGCCAAGCTGGCGTTCAGCTTCTAGGCCTCACAGCCGCACCCCGCCCAGCCAGGTCTGCCAGACCACCACGAAGCCGCCGTGCAGGATCACCGCCGGCCACAGCGAGCCGGTCCGCCACCGCATCAGCGCGCAGCCCAGGCCCAGGATCGCCGTGCAGGCCAGGAAGTCCGGGCGCAGGAACATCGTCGCCTTCGGCATGAAGGTCAGGGCCTCCAACGGGTGCCAGGCGACATAGAGGGCGGTCGAGAGCGCGATGGCCGTCCAGGGCCGGCCGGCCTCGTCGCGGGCCGGGACCAGCAGGCCGCGAAAAGGGATCTCCTCGCCCAGGGCCGGCACGAACAGCACGGTCAAGAGCCGCAGCGGCAGGCCGGGCTCGGCCGGGGTCACGGCATAGAGGCCGGTCGAGAAGCCCAGGGCGGCCATCGCCCCGCCCGTGACTGCGGCGACCAGCCCGCACAGCGCCCAGCCGCGCGCGTCGGGCAGGGTGGTCAGGGCGCGGCGCATGCGGCGGAGCGGGGTCGAGCGCATGCCCCACCCTAGGGCTGAATCGAAAATACAGAAGCGCTCGTCCGGGGTGGCGACGCTATTGGGTCGGATAAGCTCTCAGCCCAACGCCACCACCTCGCCGTCCTCCTTGGTGAAGCTGGCGGGCTTGCGATCCAGCAGGTTCAGCACCGTCTCGGACGGCCGGCACAGTCCGACGCCCTTGGGGGTGACCACCAGCGGGCGGTTGACCAGGATCGGGTGGGCGACCATGGCCTCCACCAGGCGGTCCTCGCCGACGCCTTCGTCCAGCAGGCCCAGCTCGGCGGCGGGCGTGCCCTTCTCGCGCATCAGGTCGCGCACGGAAAGGCCCGCTCGCCCGGCCAGGTCGCGCAGCTGGTCGGCCGTCCAGCCGGCCTTCAGGTATTCCACCACCGTCGGCGCATAGCCGGCCGCCTGGACCATGGCCACCACGTTGCGCGAGGTGCCGCAGGCGGGGTTGTGGAAGATCGTCACGGGGAAGTCGGGGGCGTCGGTCATGGGGTCTGCTCGTCTTTCAGAAGCCAGCCGAAGACTGCCGCCGCGACCAGCGCGCCGGCCGCCTGGGCCAGGATGAAGACCGCAACGCCCGAGGGGGCGATGCCGGCGAAGGTGTTGCTGAGGCTGCGGGCGATCGTCACCGCTGGGTTGGCGAATGATGTCGAGGCCGTGAACCAGTAGGCGGCGGTGATGTAGAGGCCGACGGCCACGGCTGTGAAGTCCGGGCGGAACCGCACCGTGCCCAGGATGGTGGCGACCAGGCCGAAGGTGGCGACGAACTCGGCGAAGGCCTGGGCCGGGCCGAGACGGGTCTTGGTCGAGACCTGCCAGATCGCCTCGCCGAACATGGCGTGGGCGCACCAGACGCCGAGCACCGCGCCGGTCAGCTGGGCCGGCGGATAGGCCAGGGCCGTGCGCCAGGGCAGGTCGCGCCGGAGGGCGGCCACCAGGGTGACGGCGGGGTTGAAATGGGCGCCCGAGAGCGGTCCGAACACGGTGATCAGCACGACCAGGGCCGCGCCGGTGGCCAGGGTGTTGCCCAGCAGGGCGATGGCGACATTGCCGCCGGCCAGGCGCTCGCCCATGATTCCGGAGCCGACCACCACGGCCAGCAGCAGTCCCGATCCCAGCGCCTCGGCGGCCAGGCGGCGCGGCAGGGAGACCGTGGTCACGACGGCCGCGGCGGCGAGCAGGCCACGCCGCAGTCGGCGGCCCTGGCCAGGATGTCGCCCAGCGGGGCGCAGATCTCCGGCGCGCTGGCGCAGCAATCCGCCATCAGGAAGCCCAGCAGGCCGCTCATGGCCGCGAAGTCGGCCGAATAGACGATCGACCGCCCCTCGCGGCGCGAGACGATCAGGCCGGCGTGCGACAGGACGTTGAGATTGGCCGACAGGGTGTTGGGCAGGCTGTCCAGCCGCCGCGCGATCTCGCCCGCCGCCACCCCGGCCGGGCCCGCCTGGACCAACAGGCGGAAGATGGCCAGGCGCCCCTCGTGGCCCAGGGCGGACAGACTGGCGACGGCGGCTTTCGATTCCATATTTCCAATATGATCGAAATATGAGGCGGATCAAGGACGATCTTGGAGCCGCGTTGATGACCGAGTTTCCCGCCCTGCAGCCTGAGCCGCGGGGCAGGCGTTCGGTCCGCTTCGTCGCTTGAGTTTCGTCGCGGCTCCGGACTAACCTCAGGTCGAGTGGCTTTGGGGGTGGGCATGATCAAGTGGAGCGCGGCGGCCGAGGGAGCCGATCGGCGGAGCGTGGTGCTGGGACTGCTGGCCTTGTCAGCCGCGGGCGAGACGGCGCGAGCCGAGACAGCGCCGACCGGCTCCTGGCGCCGGGCGGAGACCTCGCGGTTCGTGATTCAGGGACCTGTCGGCGAGGACGTGCTGCGCGATTACGCCACCCGGCTCGAGGACTTCGACATGGTTCTGCGGTCCATGCACGGCTTGCCGATCAACGCCGCGCCGCCGCGCAAGCTGGACATCTACCTGGTGCGCGGCGCGGCCATGATGCGCCGCGCGAGGCCGGACGCCGACGAGACCCTGCGCGGCTACTATGTCGCCGACGCGGCCGGCATCGCCTGCGTCACCACCGTCGGCCGGGCCAAGGAGGCCGAGAACGACGACGTGATGCTACACGAGTACGTGCACCACTTCATGAAGCAGTACTTCAACTTCGCCTATGCGCCCTGGCTGGTCGAGGGCTACGCCGAGTACTTCATGACAACGGACATCCGCGGCGACAGCATCGTCGTCGGCAAGTTCAATTCGAACCGGGCCGCGTGGTTGATGCAGAGCGACTGGCTGCCGCTGGACAAGCTGCTCAGCGAGCGGCCCCGGGTCGGCGACCCGAAATGGGTCAACTACTATCCGCAGGCCTGGCTGCTGACCCACTACATGATGAGCGATCCGGCCCGCTACGCCCAACTCCAGGCCTATATGAAGGCGGTCGGCGGCGGCGCGCCGTCCGTCCCGGCGATGGAGGCGGCGACCGGCAAGACCTTGGCCGTCCTGCAGAAGGATCTGCGTGACTACACCCGCACCCAACTGCCGGTCAGCGCCTTCACCCGCAAGCGCAGCCGACCGGTCGAGGTGACCGTGACCGCGATGCCGGCCTCGGCCGACGACCTGCTGCTGGAGACGGTCCGCATGATTTCGCCGGTCGGTGACACGGCGGCGCGCAAGGCCTTCGCCGAGGACATCGGCAAGCGCGCCGCCCGCTATCCGGGCGATCCCCTGGCCGAACGGGCCCTCGCTCGGGCCCGGTTGCAAGCCGAGGATTTCGTCCTCGCCCAGGCGGTGATCGACCGGCGCCTGGCCGCCGCGCCGGACGACGTCGAGGCGCTGGAACTGAAGGCCCTGACCCTGATGGCGATGGGCGACGCCGATCCCGTCCAGCAGCCGGCGCTCTACAAGCAGGCCTCGCTGGTGCTGGGACAGGCGTTCAAGATCGACGGCGCCCGCTACCAGATCCTGCTGGCCTACGCCCGCAGTCGCTCGCTGTCGCCGGGCTATCCCAGCGACAATGTGATGGAGGGGCTTCTGCTGGCCGCGGAACTGGCGCCGCAGGTGGCGGACGTGACGCTGCAGGCGGTGCAGGCCCTGGCGATGCGGGGCGACTATGCGCGCGCGGTCGTGCTGCTGCGGCCGCTGGCCAACGATCCGCACGGCGGCGGCGCGACCTTGCGGGACCTGCTGGCGCGCATGGAGGCCGAGGCGGCCAAGGCGACGGGCAAGGCAGGTCAATAGTCGCAATTCGGAAGCGAAAACCTCGTCCTTCGCCAGGCTCAGGATGAGGTTTTCGACTGCCGAGGCCTAAACAGTGGTCCTCATCCTGAGCTTGTCGAAGGACGAGGACCAAGCGCGGCGTCGCAGACGCCAAGCCCTAGGCGGCGGCCTCGGCGTCCTCGTCCTCGTCGGCGCCCAGCAGGGCCGACAGGACCACGGCCAGGCGCTCGGGCTTGATCGGCTTTTCGACCACGTCCTGCATGCCCGCGGCGATGTAGGTGGCCACGTCGTTGGGGTCGGCGTTGGCGGTCAGGGCGACGATCGGCGCCGACCCGGCTCGTCCGGGCAGCTCGCGGATGGCGCGGGTGGCGGTGACGCCGTCCATGCGCGGCATCTTGATGTCCATCAGGATCAGGTCGAAGCGGCCGGACTTGGCGGCCTCGACGGCCTCGACGCCGTCGACCACCTGCTCGGAGGTGCAGTCGAACATCTCGCACAGCGCCTCGGCGACCATGCGGTTGGTGGCGTTGTCGTCGACGATCAGGATATGGGCCGAGCGGGCGTCCATCATCGGCTCGTCATCGGCCTCGGTCGCCAGCGTCGCGGCGGGCACGGTGAGGGTGAACTGCAGGGTCAGGCCGGCGCCCAGATTGGCCTCGGCGCGCAGCGGACCGCCCATGGCCCGGGTCAGGCCGTGGGCCAGGGCCATACCGACGCCCAGGGCCAGTTCGTTGCGGTCTTCCATGCTGGCCATGCCCAGCGGGTCGAACACCCGGGCCAGGCGGACCTCGGCCGAGCCCGCGGCGTTGTCGCGCACGCGGGCCTCCAGCTTCAGGCCGCCCTCAACCGGGCGGGCCTTGAGGCTGGCCTCGATCACCCCGCGGCCATGGGCCAGGGCGCTCTCGATCAGGGCGTCGAACACCTGCAGCACGCGGTCGGCGTCGATCAGGGCGGCGGCTTCCGGGTCGCCATCATAGGAGAACAGCAGGGTGCTGCCGCCCTCGGCGGCGCGCGGCGCCCAGCGGGCCTCGACGGCGTCGCTGAGGTCGCGCAGCAGGGCGGGAGCCGGCGACAGCGTCAGGCCGCCGGTCGCCGCGCGGCGCAGGTCCATGGCCCGGCCCAGGACCAGGCTCATGTCGCGGCTGGTGTCGCCGATGGCCCGGACATAGGCGCTGGCGTCGGGCGTCAGTCGCGACTGCTCCAGCCGCTCGGTGAAGGCCAGCACGCCGTCCAGGTGGCGGCCGATGTCGTGGGCCATGCGCTCGACCAGGGCCATGGCCTCGTCGGCCTCGCGCTGGCGGCGGCGATGCGAGGTGAGCAGCGAGTTGAGCCCGCCGACGCCGACATAACCACCGGTCTCGTCGACGCCGACATAGGCGCTGCGGAAAACGGGGGTGGCGCTGCGGGCGATGCGTTCGACGAACTCGGTCACGCACAGGTCGGCGGCGACGGTGCGCGGATTGGCGTCCATGACCTCGGCGACAGGACGCTGCGCCAGGTCGGGCGCAACGGCCATCTGACCCAGGAACACGTCGCGATAGACCAGGCCGACCGGCTTGCCGTCCACCGCCACGGCCAGGGCGGCGAGGGTGGCATGGACGTCGAACAGCGCCCGGACCTCGGCGCACAGGGTCGCGGGGTCGATCGGGGCTCGGCGGTCGATAAGGCGGGCGAGCGTGTCCATGCAGCCATTCGGCGAGGCGTCGTTGGGATTTCACCTTCGCCGCTTGGCGTTGCGGAGTCGTAAATGGCCGGCGTGTTTGGCGAGCTTCACCTGCGACCGGTTGTCCCTGGGGCGCCTTCGGGACTTGAACACGTAAGATGGGCCCGCGGCTTTCCTGACCCCGAGAATTGGGACAGGATGGAAGGATGACGGGTGGACGCGCGAAGACCGGCGGATGGGTGCGGGGGCTGATGGCCCTGTGCGCGCTCCTGCTGTTCGCCGCGCCGCTGACGCCCGCCGTCGCCGCGATGTCCAAAGGCGATTGCTGCGCCGAGGCGCCGTGCCACGACCAGGGCGACCACGATCGGGACGGAAAGGCGCCCTGCCCGGACGCCTGCGTGCTGGCCTGTCACGTCCTCGCGGCGCCCGAGACCGCGATCACGGGGCCGGCCGAGATCGGGGCCTCGCCCGTCGCGTCCATGAACGCCCTGCCGCCTGCGGGCCGCGACCCGGCCCCGGAGCTTCCGCCGCCCCGATGACGCCCCGTTCAGACGAGAACCCATCCCTCTGAAATCGGAAAATCATCATGAAACGCATCTTCTCGACCGCAGCCTTCATGCTGCTGGTTTCCGCCACGGCCGCCTACGCCGCCGCGCCGGACGCCGTGACCAAGGCTGTCCAGGCTTGCTGCGCCCTCGGCGCGGCCTGCTGCAACGGCGGTCCTTGCTGCTGATCTAGCCTCTTGAGCTAGACGGGGACGCCCGCTCCATTAGGGGCGGGCGTTTTCGTGTCCGGACAGGCTGTAGGCCTCGTCAGAAAAGGCTCTAGCTCGCCGAATCTGGAGCCGGCTTGGCGAGCTCGGGCGAGTCCGAACTCACCGGCGCCAGGTCGGGGGCGCGGACGAACACGACCGGGATGCGGACCGTGCCGCCGGCCGTCGGCTTGCCGTCGAGATCGTTGGCGGCCATCCGGAAATGGCTGGCGAGCTGGATCGTGGCCTCGCCGAAGCCGTACTGCGCCGGCTCCTCTTGCCGGACCCGACAGTTGTCCAGGCGGCCCTCGCCGGTGATCCCGCAGTCGATCACCACCTTGGCGGCGCCGACCCCGGCCGTGATCGCCGCTTTCGGATAGTAGCGCGCCATGTCCTCGCCGCCGGGGCGCTGGATCCAGACGGGCGCGGCGACGGTGGGCTTGGGCGGATTGGCGGCCCAGACCGCGCCGGCGGCGGTCAGGCCCACCGCGCCCACCAGCACGGCGCCGAACGCCTTGCGATACGGAGTCGTCGAAGTGATCTGCAGCATCATCAGTCTCTCCTTCAGGGGATGGGGGCCCGCAGCGGGCCAGTAGCAGCCGAACGGCGGCGAAACGGGGGTCAGGGCGCTGCTCAGCAGGGCCTCGGCGTAGAGACGGCGAGCATCGGGATGACGTTCGACCACGACCGCGTCGCAAGCGATCTCCTGGTCCATGCGCAGGCGCCGAGCGGCCAGGTGCGCCAGGGGATTGAACCAGGCCAGGCACCGCGCGACGACGACCAGGGCGTTCACGAGCGCGTCGCCCCGCGCCAGGTGCACGCGCTCGTGGGCCAGGACGAGCTCGCGCGCCGCGCCCTCGAAGCGGGCGTCGAAGTCGGCGGGCGCGACGATGCGGGGCCGCAACGCGCCCAGCAGCAGCGGACCGGCGCCGGTGTGCTGGCCCAACAGCAGGGCGGGATCGGAGGGCGACGGGACCAGGCGACCCAGGCCGCGGACGAAACGGGCCTGGCGCATGGCGAACAGCGCCGCCGCCCCGATGGCGCCGGCCGCCCACAAGGCCAGCAGAAGGTCCGACACCTGCCGCGCCTGGCGCGCGATCGGCCTGGCCTGCCTGGCGGCGTCGGCGAGCAGGGAGACCACCGGGGCCATGGCTCCGGTAGGGGGCAGGGCGGGCAGCAGGCCGGCCAGCAGGCACAGCGGAACGGCCAGCCACAAAGAATAGGCCGCCGCCGGGCCAAACGCCCGGCGCACCGGGCGCCGCAGGGCCAGGACCAGCAGGAGCCCGATCGTCAGGGCCAGTTGGCCGCGCCCCAGCAGGGACAGGACCGCGCCGCTCATTTGCCGATCTTCTCGATCAGGGCCTTCAGCTCGGCGACGTCCTGCTCGCTCAGCTTGTCGCTATCGGAGAAGTGGGCCACCAGCGGGGCCAGTCGACCGTCGAACAGGCGGTCCAGCAGGCCCTGGCTCTCGCTGCCGACATAGGCCTTGCGCGAGACGAGCGGCGAATAGAGATAGCGCCGCCCCTCCGGAGTCGCGCCGACCGCCTTCTTCTTCAGCAGGCGGCTGATCAGCACCTTCACGGTGCCCTCGGTCCAGCCCTGGGGCGCACAGACCTCGGCCATGATCGCCTCCGAGGTCAGGGGGCTGCGCCGCCACAGCGCCTCCATCACCACGCTCTCCGCCGAACTGATCTTCATGGCCGCGCCCTTCGATGACAGTTGTCAACCATGTGACGTTGACAGTTGTCATCGATCTCGTCAACCGGCGATCGCCGAAAGGTGGAGGCGCCAATTCGGAAGGCGGCCGACACTGGAAAGTCGGTGTTTCGCGATCGATCGTCGGCCAAGGAAAAGGGCGGCGGATCGCTCCGCCGCCCTTCCGGTTCGCCGTTCGTGCGACGGCGTCTAGAACGACTTGGTCACGCCCACGCCGTAGAGGCGCGGTTCCAGGGTGATCAGGTTGGTGAACAGGCCCGAGCTGTCGTCGGTGGTGTAGGCGTCGGTGATCGGCGTCTTGTTGCTGAGGTTCTTGACGTAGGCGTCGATCTGCAGGCCCCAGTCCGGCTTTTCGATCTTCAGCGTGATGTTGGCGTTGTTCCACGACTTCAGCTGGTCGTAGGCGGTGTTGTAGACGCGGGTGAACTGCTTGCTCTGGTGGTAGTAGTCGCCGCGCAGGGTGGCCGACCAGCCGTCCGCGAAGTCCCAGGTGTACTGGGCGCCGGCCGAGGCGGTCCAGTGCGGCGAGTTGGGCAGCTGGTTGCCCGACAGGTCGGTCGCCGCGCCTTCGATCGTATAGCCGGCGCCGTAGTTGTAGAGGCCGGTGCCGAAGGCCAGGCCCTGGGCCTGGGCCTGCGAAGCGCCGCGGCTTTGCAGGAAGGCCTGATAGACGGCGGGGCCGCCGCAGGCGAACGGCAGGGTCCCACCCTGGCCCAGGGCGATGACCGTCGCCACGCCGCTGGTGGTCAGCACGCAGTTGGAGCCCACCGCGACATTGGGCAGGCTCGGGCCCGCCTTGACCACGGAATAGGCCGCGTTGCTCAGGGTGCGGTTCATGGTGTCGATCGACGACACGCCCTTGCCGATCTTGGTGTCCAGGTAGCCGAGATTGGCGTTGAGCCGCAGGTTGCGCACCGGCGACCAGACCGATTCCAGCTCCATCCCCCAGACCGTGGCGTTGACGTTCTCGTTGACCGAGGTGCGGTTGACGATCTTGGAGATCTGATAGCCCTGGTAGTCGTAGTAGAAGCCGGTGGCGTTCAGCATCAGGCTGCCGCCGGCCAGGGTGTTCTTCGAGCCCAGTTCGAAGGCGTTGACGAACTCCGGATCGAACTGCGGCTTGACGCTGGCCGAGCCGGCGGCCGCCGGCGGGTTCGAGCCGCCGCCCTTGTAGCCCTTCGAATAGAAGGCGTAGAGCAGGTTGTCGTCGCTGAGCTTGTAGTCGAAGCCGAAGCGGCCGGTCAGTTCGTTGAAGACCGACTTCTCCTGCGGCGTGGTGGTGCTCTGCTTCAGGCCGATGCCCGGCGATAGCAGCACGGTGTCATAGACGTCCAGCCGCTTGTCGTCGTGGGTGCGGCGCAGACCCAGGGTGAACTTCAGCTTTTCGTTGGCCTGCCAGTAGAGCTCGCCGAACAGGGCGTTGGACTTCAGGTGATAGGGCGAGCGGTTGTCATAGTAGTTGTGGCCGCTGCCGTCCGGCGTGGCGTTGGTGTCGATGCCGATGCAGGTGGTCGGCTGGGTGACCGGGTTGCAGTTGGGGTTGCCGGTGTTCTGGAAGTTCAGCGCCAGGGCCGACAAGGTCAGCGAATTGCCGATCACGTAATAGTCGGTGACGGTCTTGTAGTCGAAATAGATGCCGCCGAAGTTGAAGTTCAGCGGACCGTCGAAGTTCGACTGCAGCCGGACTTCCTGACTCCACTGCTTGGAGTTCCCGGCCGAGATGTCCAGGGTGGTGAACAGGTTGGTCCGGCCGATCTGCGGGTCGGTGAAGAAGCCGCCGGGCGTGAAGGGCGTGTTGTTGAACGGGATCGTCGAGACGTTCCGGTTGTAGTCCAGCTTCGTATAGACCTTGCCCTTGCTGTACGAGGTCATGGCCGTGAAGGTCAGGTTCTCGGTCAGATCGTAGGCCAGGTTGAACTGGTAGATGTCGGACTTGGAGCGGTAGATCGGATCGAACAGCGACTCGATTTCCCGCAGGTTGCGGCTGGCGGTGTCGCCGGCGTTGGCGTCGCCGCTGGTGAAGCCCACCAGATTGCCCAGTTCGCCGGTCAGGGTGCCGGAGGTGTTGACCGTGCCGTAGGCGCTGTCGCCGTACAGGGAGGCGGGCAGGCAGCCCTGGGTCAGGAAGGCGCGGGCCGCCCCGGTGGGCACGCCGCCCACGGTGGCCGGGCCGTTGTCCTTGGTGCACAGCTGCTTGCCGACGCGGGAGCGGCTGTCGTCCTCGTTGAAATGCTCCCACATGAAGTTGGTGCGCAGCGACTCGATGGGATTGAACATCACCGAGACGCGGGTCGAGTACAGGTCGCGGTCATCGACCTTGTGATTGTTGTAGGTGTTGGTGACGAAGCCGTCGCGCTTGAGCCAGTTGCCGGCCACGCGGACGGCCAGCTTGTCGCCCAGGATCGGCACGTTGATCATGCCGCGCAGCTTCTGGGTGCTGTAGTTGCCGGCCTCGGCCCGGATGTTGGCCTCGAAGGTGTCGACCGGCTTGGCGGTGATGATGTTGACCACGCCGCCGGTGGCGTTGCGGCCGTACAGCGTGCCCTGCGGGCCGCGCAGCACTTCCACGCGTTCGACGTCGAAGAACTCGGCGTCGAACAGGTTGCCCGTCTGAAGCGGGGCGTTGTTCTCGTGGACGCCGACGCCGCCGTCGGTCGACACCCCGACCGCCTTGTTGCCGATGCCGCGGATCGCGAAGTTGAAGCTGTTGGTGAAGTTGCCCTTGGCGAAGGTGACGTTGGGGATCGCCTGCTGCAGGTTGGGGCCGCCGTCGATCTTCTGCGCCTCAAGGGCGTCCTGGCTGAAGGCCGACACCGCGATCGGCACGTCCTGCAGGGCTTCTTCCTTCTTCTGGGCGGTGACGACCAGTTCCTCCAGCACGTTGCCGCCGCCCTGCTGGGCGGCCGGCTTGGCGTCGGATTGCTGGGCGAAGGCCGGAGCGGCGACGGCGGCCAGCACGGTCACGGACGCGCCCATGGCCAGCAGGCTCCGCATACGCAGAGATTGCGACATTCTATTCCCTCCCTGGACGTCGCGGGGCCTTATGGCGGCCCCTGCGGACGTCGTTTGTTTCCTCGGCGCCGTACTTTTGAACACTACGCGGGCGTACGGCCGACCCTTCGCAGCATCCGTCGATTGCATACTTGGCGTCTGGGGCTGTCAACCGGCCAAGGTCTAAGTAATCATTGATAGGTTACGCGTTTTCACTTTACGCCAGGGTGTATTCACCTGGATAAGGCAGGTTTTCAGCAAAATTAGAAAAGCCGGTCCGGCGCGTGACGTTGCGTCAAGCGTGGCTTCAGGCTGGAAAACCTTGGTGCGACCCCCAAAGGCGCGCGGCCCATAGTCGCCCATTCGCGCTGAAGGTACAGCCTAAATATCGCCGTTCGAAACAAATGTTTGGGCGTGATGGATCCGTGCAACTTAGCGGGAGCTGGGCGATCGGCGCCGGCGCGGCGTGGAAGGAGCTCGATGAGCCTTTCAGGCCCGCGCGCGTCCCGTCGGTCGTCAAGTCCGCGCGCCTGGTGTAGAGAGGCGCCATGTCCACTCCTGAAGTTTCCACCGCGTCCGGCGTTTCGCGCGCCGACGCCGCCCTGGTGCTGTTCTCCGGCGGCCAGGACAGCAGCGTCTGCCTGGCCTGGGCCCTGGAGCGCTACGCCCGGGTCGAGACCGTCGGCTTCGACTACGGCCAGCGCCACGTGATCGAGATGCAGGCCCGCCAGGCCGTGCGCCGCCAGATGGCCCAGCGTTTTCCGCATTGGGCCGAGCGCCTGGGCGAGGACCACGTGCTGGACCTGACCGGCTTCGGCGCGGTGGCCCAGAGCGCCCTGACCACCGACGTCGCCATCGAGATGACCGAGCGCGGCCTGCCCTCGACCTTCGTGCCCGGCCGCAACCTGGTGTTCCTGATCTACGCCGCCGCCTTGGCCGACCGCCGGGGCCTGGGGGCGCTGGTCGGCGGCATGTGCGAGACCGACTTCTCGGGCTATCCCGACTGCCGCCGCGACACGCTGGACGCCATGCAGGCCGCCCTGAACCTGGGCATGGACCGCGACTTCGTCATCGAAACCCCGCTGATGAAGCTGACCAAGGCGGAGACCTGGGCCCTGGCCAAGACCCTGGGCGGCGAGGACCTGGTCGACCTTATCGTGGTCGAGAGCCACACCTGCTACCAGGGCGACCGCGGCGAACTGCACGCCTGGGGCCACGGCTGCGGCGAGTGCCCGGCCTGCGAGCTGAGGCAGCGGGGGTATGAAGAGTGGGATGAGGCGGGGCGGGAGGTGCTTGGTGGGTGAAAATCTCGTCCTTCGACAAGCTCAGGATGAGGCTTTCATTTTGAGCGCCCGTGATCTCCAACCGTTCAGTAGCCCTCATCCTGAGCTTGTCGAAGGACGAGGGCGGGCCCGCGAGCGCCTGCAATGACCTACACCGTCAAGGAGATCTTCCTCACCCTGCAAGGCGAGGGCGGGCAGGCGGGCAAGGCGGCGGTGTTCTGCCGGTTCTCCGGCTGCAACCTGTGGAACGGCCGCGAGCAGGACCGCCACAAGGCCGTCTGCACCTTCTGCGACACCGACTTCGTGGGCACGGACGGCGAGGGCGGCGGCAAGTTCGCCACGGCCGACGCCCTGGCTGACGCGGTCGAGGCCGCCTGGATCGGCGGGCCGGACGACCGGCTGGTGGTCTGCACCGGCGGCGAGCCGCTGCTGCAGCTGGACGCGGCGGCCATCGCCGCCCTGCATGCCAGGGGCTTCATGATCGCCGTGGAGAGCAACGGCACGCTCAAAGCGCCCGAGGGCGTCGACTGGGTGTGCGTCAGCCCCAAGGCCGACGCCCCGATGGTCCAGACCTCGGGCCAGGAGCTGAAGCTGGTCTATCCGCAGGACAAGGCCATGCCGGAGCGCTTCGCGGCCCTGGATTTCGAGCGCTTCTACCTGCAGCCGATGGACGGTCCCGACCGCGAGCGGAACACCCAATTGGCCGTCGCCTATTGCCTTTCGCACCCACAATGGCGTTTAAGCGTCCAGACGCACAAATATCTCGGCCTGCCCTGACGGATAAGGCGCTCGACCTGGTGACAGGGTCGAGCCGCTAGAGCCTCCCAGGCCTTGTCAAAAGAAGTACCCTGATGAAGCCCGTCTTCGAGATCACGAAGGCCGCGCATTTCGACGCGGCCCACTATATCGAGCAAGGTCCCGCCGACCATCGCTACCGCAAGCTGCACGGCCACTCGTTCAAGGTCGAGGCCAGCGTCAAGGGCGCCATGCAGGACGCCGGCTGGGTCGCCGACCTCGACGGCCTGGACGCCGCCCTGAAGGCCGTCGCCGCCGAGCTGGATCATGGCCTGCTCAACGACCGCCCCGGCCTGGAGAGTCCGACCCTGGAGCGGATCTGCCTCTATTTCGCCGAGCGCCTGACGCCGCAGTTCCCCGGCCTGTCGCGCGTGGTGATCTCGCGCCCGACCATCGGCGAAAGCTGCGCCCTGGCGCTGTAGGGCGGCGGTCTGCGGCTTGGAACGACTGTCATCCCGGACGAGCGCGCAGCGCGAAGATCCGGGACCGGGGGCGACAGCTCAGAGCTTCCGGCGGTCCCGCATGGGCCCTCGGCGAGCTTGTCCGGGATGACAGGTTTTTTCAGGGCGATCCGGAGTCGATAGCCCGACTACCCGACCGGGCTCAGCACCTTGTACGCCGGCTTGGCCTTGGCGGCGTCGCCGCTGGCGACGGTGAACGACTTGTCGCTCCAGTAGATCTTCACGATCGCCGGCGCGCTGCTGTTGTACGACACCTCGTGCCATTCGCGGGTCGAGGAGAAGATGCTCAGATAGTAGACGTCGCCCGTCTGGTCCTCGAACGCCAGGTACATCGAGCCGCTGAAGGCGCCCTTGGGACCCTGGGCGTCGACCCGGACCTGGTAGCTGTAGATGCCGGCGATGGACTGCAGCTCGATCGCAAAGACCGTCCCGCCGTCGTTGGCCACCACGCAGTTCTGCGGGGAATTGCCGTTGACCGTGGCCGACTGGTTGGGCTGCATCCCGCCGGACGAGGTGGCGGTGTAGTAGCCGTTCTTGCACTCGCCGCAGTCGCCGTTGAAGTTCGCTGTGCCGGTGGTCATGTCCTCATGCTCCCTGTTTGGGCCCGGCTGCGCCGGGGCGCTACCTCAAGTACCAACGAGATGAAACGGTACTCTTGAGTTGCACAATATGCAACTATTGAGAGCTTAAGCATTATTGCCACTATTGGGTGTATCAATTCGGAATAGCGGGTCGAACATGCCCCGGCGGGGCGCCTCCCGCAGCAAGGCCGCCCAGGCTTTGCCCCCTCCCGCGCTTTCCGCTACACCGCGCCCATGTCGCACAACACCTTCGGCCACCTGTTCCGCGTCACCACCTGGGGCGAAAGCCACGGCCCGGCCCTGGGCTGCGTGGTCGATGGCGTTCCGCCCGGCATCGCCCTCACCGCCGAGGTCATCCAGGCCTTCCTCGACAAGCGCCGGCCGGGGCAGGGCAAGTTCGTCACCCAGCGCCAGGAGCCGGACGCCGTGCGCATCCTGTCGGGGGTGTTCGAGGACGAACGCAGCGACGGCCAGCGCACCACCGGCACGCCGATCAGCCTGATGATCGACAACACCGACCAGCGCTCCAAGGACTATGGCGAGATCGCCCAGGCCTTCCGGCCGGGCCATGCCGACTATCCCTATTTCGCCAAGTACGGCGTGCGCGACTATCGCGGTGGCGGGCGCAGCTCGGCGCGCGAGACCGCCGCGCGGGTGGCGGCCGGCGCGGTCGCCCGGCTGGTGATCCCCGGGGTCACGGTGCGCGCGGCCTTGGTCCAGATCGGCCCGCACGTCATCGACCGCGGCAACTGGGACTGGGACCAGGTCGAGCAGAACCCCTACTGGTCGCCGGACGCCGCGATCATTCCGGTGTGGGAAGAGCACCTGGAAAAGGTCCGCAAGGCGGGGTCCTCGACCGGCGCCGTCGTCGAGGTCGAGGCCGTGGGTGTGCCGGCCGGCTGGGGCGCGCCGCTGTATGGCAAGCTGGACGCCGAGCTGGCGGCGGCCCTGATGTCGATCAACGCCGCCAAGGGCGTTGAGATCGGCGAGGGCTTCGCCAGCGCGGCCCTGTCGGGCGAGGACAACGCCGACCAGATGCGGATGGGCGATGACGGCCCGGTGTTCCTCAGCAACCACGCCGGCGGCGTGCTGGGCGGCCTGTCGACCGGCCAGCCGGTGGTGGCCCGCGTGGCCTTCAAGCCGACCTCCTCGATCCTGACCCCGCGCGAGAGCGTCAACGAGGCCGGCGAAGAGGTCGACCTGCGCACCAAAGGCCGCCACGACCCTTGCGTGGGCATCCGCGGCGTGCCGGTGGTCGAGGCCATGACCGCCTGCGTCCTGGCCGACGCCTTCCTGCGCCACCGCGCCCAGACCGGCGGCGGCGCGTTCGTTCCGGGCGGTCAGGGCCGGAAGGGCTGACCTCAAGGGAAGCGGAGCCCGTCGCACCTTCGAGGACTTCGAGCGGGCGATGGATCGCGATCGCTTCATGACCGCGGAAGAAGCGCTGGAGTGGGGGCTGGTCGACCGCATTCAGGCGGCTTCGTCGTCGTCGGCGTCCGGCCCGGAATGACGGCGCATGTGGGCCGAAACGCACCCTAGCCCTTGCGCGCCTCGGGCCATTCCTCGGGCCGCAGGATCATCGTCGGCCGCAGGAACGGCGAGCGGACCCGGTCATAGTCCTGGACGTGCAGGTTGCGGCAAATGATCTCGAGCAATTCCCCGCCGCTGACTTCCGGCGGCGGCTCGTCGTGCATCTGATTCCAGAGCTCGAGAGCTTCGCGCTTGATGAGTTCGTCGCGGGAGGCCATTTGGAAATCATATCCCTTCGGCGCATCAACTCTCCGGCGACGAGTCTCGTTCCTAAGTTTTTCGTTGATAAAAGGTAACCAAGCGCGGCCCAACGTTAAGGATAGTCTGAACAGCGACGACGCAAATCGCCCCGAACACAACAGATCCGAGCATCCAGGCGGGCCGGAGCCGAACCTCGTTGGCGGAGATGAACCGACCTCCGCCGCCACACAGCGGCCATCGGACGCGGCGACCCTGGGCGCGTCCCGGGCTAGAACGCTCGCCCCAACGCCAGTGAGCTTGCCCCCAATGTTGCGCCCAGTTTTCCCGCGTCGCCTGCCCCTCGCCCTGGCCCTGCTGGCCGTCGCCGTCACCAGCCAGGGCTGCCTGGCCGTCGCCGCCGGCGGAGCCGTGGTCGGCGCGGGCGCGGCCGTGGTCGGCACGACCGGCAAGGTCGTGGTCGGGGCCGGCAAGGCGGTCATCCCCGGCGAAAGCAAGAAGGACCGCGAAGAGCGCGAATTCAAGGAATGGAAGAAGGCGCAACGCGACGGCTAGAGGCGCGCCCTACTGGTTCCTGACCGCCAGGCAGTGCTTGGCGCCGGCCTTGAGCGTCAGGGTGGCGGCGATGGTCGAGGACTGGCCGCAATAGTTGCTCAGGCGGGTTCGCGTGAAGTCGAAGACGATCGTGTCGCCGCTTCGGCGGGCCACGGCCACGTCGTCGTCGGTCAGCGGGAAGGTCGTGACGCCCGCCGGGCCGGCCGTAGGCTTGCCCTCGGGCGCTAGGCTGCAACTGGTGATCTCCGAGGCGCCCTTGGTCGAGGCCAGGCAGTCGAAGCCCGTCACCCGCTCGCCCTCGACCGTCGCCGACAGGTCGTGGGTCACCGGGCCCTTGGTCGCCGAGCACCGCCAGGTCTCGGCGCCGGCGATGGCGGGCGCGGCGGCCAGGGCGAGGCCGAGAAGGGCGGGAACGAAGGTAGGGTAGGGCATTCGTGTCCTCAGCTTATCCCGGTCGACGCCAGGCGAGGCCAAGCTTACGCCGCCGCGATCGCGCCCGGCAGGTACAGCCGCATCGGCCGCACCTCGTAGGCGCCGCCGGGATTGGCCACGCCCAGTTCGCGGGCGATGTCGAGGGCCTCATCCATGTCGGCGACGTCCAGCGTGTAGAAGCCCAGGAACTGCTCCTTGGTCTCGGCATAGGGGCCGTCGACCACGAAGGGAGCCTCGGTCTTGACCAGGGTCTTGGCGGCCGTGGTGCCCTGCAGCCGGCCCGACGGTCCCATCTTGCCCTCGGCGACCAGGCGATCATGGACGACCGACAGCCGACCCATGACCGCGGCGTCCTGTTCCGGGGTCCAACCCAGGACCTCGGTCTCGTTGTTATAGCACAGCAGCATGTACAGCATTCGCGGCCTTCCCCGGCGTGATCGGCGAGGCAGAGATAAGGCAGGGCGGCGCGCGAAGGAAGACCGGTGTTTTCCGGAACAGCGATACTTTGGGGAAAACCTACCCCCGCCGCCGGGCCGCCTCGGCCAGATAGTCCTCCAGATTGGTCCAGCCGTCGCTGTCGCGGTCCAGCGCGCCGTCGGCCTTGCGCGGGTTCAGGCCGTGGGCCTTTTCCCAGGCGTCGGGCATGCCGTCGCCATCGGTGTCGACCGCCGCGACGCCCGGCGGCAGGGCCGGCCAGCCGCCGACCTGGGCCTGGCTGTCGATCAGCCGGCCGGTGCGGTCGCGCACCCCGGCCACGATCCGGGCGTCGACGCTGTCGCGGAACACGCTGGCCCCGGCGTGGGCCAGCACCTGCTCATAGGCCGAAGCCGCTGGATCGGCCTTGACCGGCGCCACCGCGATCGGCGCGGCCTGACGATAGCCCGGCGCCTGCAGCCCGCTGACCAGGCTCCACGGATCGGCGGGCGCGACGCCGTTCATGCTGTTGCCGGCGAAGAACGCCTTGGCCAGGCTGTTGCTTTCGTTGAAGGCGACGGGCTTTTCGCTGTCGGGGCCCATGACATAAGCGTTGTCGATGAAGCTGTAGGCCGCCAGGGCCGCCTTGTCGGCGTCGTAGCCGGCGTGGCCCTTGCCCCAGTTGTAGAAGACGTTGGAGCGGAACTCGAAGAAGGCCCCGACCGGGTCCTTGTCCGGCCCTTCATAGTTGCCTGGGCGGGGCATGCGGGCCAAGTGGTTGGCCCACAGGTTGTGGTGGAAGCTGATCTTCGAGCCGTTCCCGCCGCGGATCAGGCTGCCATAGCCGTGGTCGCCCTTGGCGTGGATCGAATGGCGCAGGCTCTCGGCGATGATCGACCACTGAACGGTCAGATCGTAGAACCCCTGGCCTGGCGCGTCGTAGCGGGCGCTGGCCGACAGGGTCTCGTCCACCGACCAACTGGCCGAGACGTGGTCGAGGATGATCCGTCGGCCGGAATTGATCCAGATCGCGTCGCCCTCGGTCCTGCTCTCGTCGCCCAGGCGCGAGCGGATGAAGCGGATGACCACGTCGTCGGCGGCCACCACCAGGGTATGGTCGCGCAGGGTGATCCCGCCGCCCGGGGCGGTCTGGCCGGCGAGGGTGATCCGGCCGTTGGCGATCTTCAGCTCGCGCTTCAGTGGGATCGTGCCGGCCACGTCGAACACGACCGTGCGCGGGCCCTCGGCCTCGACGGCGGCGCGCAGCGAGCCCGGGCCGGAGTCCTTGAGGTTCGTCACCTTGATCACCGTTCCGCCGCGCCCGCCCGCGGCCAGGCGGCCCGCGCCCTCGGCCCCGGGAAAGGCCAGGACCTCGCGCGGGGCGGCCTGGGCCAGGGGCGCGGCGGCGGCCAAGGCGGCGGCCAGGACGGCGGTGGTGCGGATCATCGTGTTTCCCCCTTTTTCGCCGCTCATCCCCGGCGAATGCCGGACCCTAGATCCCATGGCGGTGTGGATGACCTGGACGCGCTCAACACCTTTGGCGTCAGCGCCGTCGCCATTCCATCTGGGTCCCGGCATTCGCTGGGATGAGCGGATGTTGGAGGGCATCATCCCCCGTCCAAAAATCTCTGTCCACCGGTGTCATCGCCGTACGGCAAGGCTTCGCGCGCATCGTCGAGCGACAACCCGCTCAAGCCTTGATGATTAATCAGGCAAGGATTGCCGCCAAACCGCGCATTTCCCGCCCCGGCGGGCCGCCAAACCGTCCACAGGGCGCGGCAGATTGTCCGGCCCCCGTTCTGAAAGCTGGCGGCGGTGTCATGCTCGCCCGTCTGGCGAATGATTCGGCTGTTCCGGGTCCCGCCGCCGGTTTCGGGGGAAACCACCATGGCAGGACCTTTGGCGAGCGACGACGCCAGCCTCCGCCCAGAACGCATCCTGGAGCTCAGCGAGCGCCTCAGCGCCGTGGCCGGCGAGAAGATCGGCGAGATCGCCTATGTCAACCGCTCGGCCAAGATGCTGGCGATCAACGCCCTGATCGTCGCCGCCCGGGCCGGCGAGGCGGGGCGCGGCTTCGCGATCGTCGCCGAGGAGTTCAAGACCATCTCCACCCAGATCGATGTGGTGGCCGCCGCCCTGGAGAGCCAGGTGCGGGCCGACCTCGACGAGCTGACCGCGATCGGCGGGGCGATCCTGGGCCATCTGCGCGGCCAGCGCCTGGTCGACCTGGCCCTGAACGCCATCGAGATCATCGACCGCAACCTCTATGAGCGCACCTGCGACGTGCGCTGGTGGGCCACCGACAGCGCGGTGGTCGACTGCGTGGCGGCGCCGTCGCGCGAGGCTGCCACCTACGCCAGCCAGCGGCTGAAGGTGATCCTCGACGCCTACACCGTCTATCTGGACCTGTGGATCGCCGACCCGTCGGGCCGGGTGATCGCCAGCGGCCGCCCCGACCGCTATCCGGCCGCCCGCAACACCTCGGTGGCCGACGCTCCCTGGTTCCGCGACGCCCTGCGCACCAAGTCGGGCGACGACTTCACGGTCTGCGACATCCAGCGGGTCAAGGCCCTGAACGACGCCCCGGTCGCCACCTACGCCACGGCCATCCGCGAGGGCGGCCAGGCCAACGGGCGAGTGCTGGGCGTGCTGGGCGTGCATTTCGACTGGAAGCCCCAGGCCCAGGCGGTGGTCGACGGCGTGCGCCTGACCGACGAGGAAAGGACCCGCTCGCGGGTGCTGCTGCTGGACCAGAACCACAGGGTGCTGGCCAGTTCGGACGGTAAGGGCGTGCTGGAGGAGACCTTCCAACTCGACACCTCGGGCGGCGACATGGCCAGCTACGCCGACGGAGCCCGCACCATCGGCTACGCCCTGACGCCGGGTTACGAGACCTATCGGGGCCTGGGCTGGTACGGCTGCCTGGTCCAGACGGCGGAGGCGGAACAGCCGGCCACGACCTTTCGCCCGGGGGTGAAGGCAGCTTGACCTATATTCCCTCTCCCCTTGCGGGAGAGGGGGGCCTCAGGAGGTCGGGTGAGGGGTCTCTCAAACGGGAAACGCCGCGAGTGGCCTTTCGGCTGTCGCGGCGTTTTGCATCTATCGACCCCTTGTCTGTTGGAGAAGCGGTAAGCTGCTGGTGTCTTCCGGGACGTCCGCCTGGTGTTCTCAGCACCAGGCGGACCGCCGGCGGAGGGACCGATAACCCCTGAGCGTTTTGGCGCTGCGGGTGAGCCTGGTCGCCGCTGGCATATCCATGACCCGGATGGTTGCAGGGACGTATGGGTCCGGAGCCACAAGGATGGGATCGATGGATAGGAACAAGTCTAGCACAACGATCGCCGGGATCGATGTGGGCAAGCGCCAGTTGGATGCGGCCGTGCTCGGCAGGGCCGAGCAGCATCGGGTGGCCAACGACGCAGCGGGCTGGGAAGGGCTGATCGCCTGGCTGGCGGAACGCGGCGTCAGACGCGTGGGGCTGGAGGCGACGGCGGGCTACGAGCGCGGCGTGCGGGCCAGACTTGAGGCGGCGGGGCTGGAGGTGGTGGTGCACCAGCCGCTGGAGGTGAAGCTGTTCGCGCGCCTCAAGCGGCGGCGGGCCAAGACCGACCGGCTGGATGCGGCGCTGATCGCGGCGGCGACGGCGCAGGTGGACACGGTGCGGGCGGCCCAGGACCCGCGCCTGGCCCATCTGGCCGAACGCCTGACGGCCTACGAGCAGATCAGCGACCAGGCCGCCCAGCTGAAGACCTTCATGGAGCATGTGACCCTGCCCGATCTGGCCGCCAGCCTGGGCGAGCAGATCCAGAGCCTGGCGCGGCTGAAGGCCCGGCTGGCGCGCGAGATCCTGGCCGCGCTCAAGGCCTGGCCCGACCTTCTGGCCCGCTGGACGCTGCTGCGGTCTCTGCCAGGTGTCGGGCCGCTGGTGGCCGCCAGCCTGGTGATCCGCATGCCCGAGCTGGGCGCCCTCAAGCGCGGCCAGCCCGCCAGCCTGCTGGGCGTGGCTCCCTTCGACCGCCAGTCGGGCCAATGGAAGGGCCAGAGCTTCATCGGCGGCGGTCGAAGCCGACCTCGCCGCATGCTCTATCTGGCCGCCATCGCCGCCAAGCGCTTCGATGCCGCCTTCAAGATCTTCGCCGATCGCCTCCTGGCCGCCGGCAAACCGCCCAAGGTCGCCATCGTCGCCGTCATGCGAAAACTCGTCGAAGCCGCAAACCTCGTCCTCAAGCGACAGCAGCCCTGGGTTCGCCACGCCTGATCAACATGGTTGCTCATCCGTCGGCTGCGCCGACACCTTCTCCCGCAAGGGGAGAAGGACAGGGACCTCAAACCTCCCAGAACCGGAACGCCTGGTAACCCGCGCCGATGTCCGGCCGCGACACGCCGAACAGGTCGGTGATCGTCAGCACCACGCGAAACAGGGCGTGGTTGACGCCGGGGATGAAGAAGATCGCCAGGAACAGGCCGATGAACACCAGGCCGCCGACCTTCATCGCCTGCTGCTGGACCGCTGGCGGCAGGTAGGGGCGGATCACGCCGAAGCCGTCCAGGCCCGGCAGGGGCAGCAGGTTCAGCACCAGGGCGAAGCCCTGCAGGAAGGCCAGGAAGGCGGCGGCGCGCGACAGTGGGCTGGTCTCGACGCCGAACGCCCGGTCGGCGGCCAGGCAGACGGCCAGGCCGACCAGCACCGCCAGGGTGCCCAGCGGCCCGGCCAGCGAGGCCAGGGCCCGGCCGCGCCGGCTGCGCATCAGGTCGTCGCGCAGATAGACCGCCCCGCCGGGAAAGCCGATCCCGCCCATCGCCAGCACCACCAGCGGCAGGATCAGGCTGGTCCCCAGGTCGGTGTATTTCAGCGGGTCCAGGGTCAGGTAGCCCTTCTGGGCGATGGTGTGGTCGCCGGCCTTGTAGGCCACATAGGCGTGGGCGAACTCGTGCACCACCACGCTGAGGATCCAGCCCACCACCACGAAGGCGAAGGTCAGCACGCCGGGCGGCTGGTCCATCCGCGCCAGGGCGAAGGTCAGGGCGGCGAAGATCCCCGTCAGGATCAGGGCGTTGGCGCTGATCGGGGCGGGCTTGGACGGACGGATGTCGGTGATGGCCATGCGACCTTGTACGCGGAGAGCCCGGCGCCGCCCAAGCCTTCTCTCCTCGTCCGTGCGCGGGGAGGATCACAGCCGGTCGCGCAGGGCGTACCAGCTCAGCCCGACCACGGTCAGCGGCCAGCGCAGCAGCCGGCCGCCCGGGAACGGCGGGACGGGCAGGCGGGCCAGCAGGTCGAGGCCTTGGCGGTCGCCCAGGGCGGCGTCGGCCAGCAGCTTGCCGAACCAGGGGGCCAGCACCACCCCCTGGCCCGAATAGCCGGCGGCGATCCGCACGCCGGGGGCCAGTTCGCGGACGAACGGGGCGCGGTGAACGGTGATGCCCAGGGTCCCGCCCCAGGCGTGGGTCACCTCGACGCCGGCCAGGTCCGGATAGACCTTCAGCATGTGCCGCCGCACGAAGGCCTTCAGGTCCGGCGGGAAACCCGGCCGGTAGTTCTCGCCGCCGCCGAAGATCAGCCGGCCGTCGGGGCTCTTGCGGAAGTAGTTGATCACGAACCGGCTGTCGGCCACGGCGGCGCCCGAGCGGATGATGCTGTCCGCCCGGGTCCCCAGCGGCTCGGTGGCCAGGATGAAGTTGTTGATCGGCATCACCCGGGCCCGCGCCGTCCCACCCACGAGCTCGTCCAGATAGCCGTCGCCGGTCAGGATCAACTGGTCGCAGGTCACGCGGCCCTCGCCGGTGTCCACCACGATCGAGCCGCCGTCACGCCGCCAGGCCGTGGCGCGGCTGTGCTCGAAGATCATGGCCCCCGCCGCCATCGCCGCCCGCGCCATGCCCAGGGCCAGGTTCAGAGGATGAAGGTGGCCGCCGCCGCGATCGACCAGGCCGCCGTGATAGACGTCGGTTCCCAGCTCGTCCGCCAGCTCGGCCTCGCCGACCAGGGCCAACTGGTCGTAGCCGTAGCGGCTCTGCATGAAGTCGACATGGGCTGCGTCCTGCGCCTCGCCGCCCTTGCGGTGGCGGGCGTGGATCATGCCAGGGCGGAAGTCGCAGGCGATCTGGTGCTGGGCGATCAGGCCCAGCAGGTGGGCGCGGGCGTCCTGGCTCATTGTCCACAGGCGCAGGGCGTCGTCGCGGCCGACCGCCTTCTCCAGCCAGGCCTGATCGTTGCGCTGGCCGACATGGACCTGGCCGCCGTTGCGTCCCGACCCGCCGGACCCGACCTGGGCGGCCTCGAGGACGACGACGCGGACGCCGCGCCTGGCCAGCTCCAGCGCCGCGCCCAGGCCGGTGTAGCCCGCGCCGACGATGCAGACGTCGGCGCGGGTGTGGTCGCTCAGGGCGGGGAGCGTCGGGAAGGGCGTGGCGGTCTGGGCGTACCAGGAGGTCGCGGGGTGGCCGGTGTTCATCTCACCCTCTCCCATGGGGAGAGGGAGGGGCCCGCCGCGCAGCGGTGGGAGGGTGAGGGGGTGGTGAGGTCGACGGCGTGCCGGCGCGCCGGCCGGCGGCGTAACCCCTCATCCTCCCACGCCTGCGGCGCGGGCCCCTCCTTCTCCCTCTGGGAGAAGGTGAAGCAAACGTCCCTAGACATTCAGCAGCAGGAACTCCCGCTCCCACGGGCTGATCGTGCGCATGAAGGTCTCGTACTCGGCCTGTTTCACCGTGGCGTAGGCGCTGCAGAAGGTGGAGCCCAGGATCTCGACCAGGGGCTTGGCCGCCTCGAACAGCGACACCGACTCCAGCAGGCTGCGGGGCAGTTCGATGCCGCGCACACTGGCGTCGGTGTCGACCGGGGCGGTGGGCGACAGGTTCTGGGTCATGCCCAGATAGCCGGCGGCCAAGGTCGCGGCGATGGCCAGGTAGGGATTGGCGTCTGACGACGGGATGCGGTTCTCCAGCCGCCGGTTGGCCGGGTCGGACGGCGGCACGCGCAGGCCGCAGGTGCGGTTGTCGTAGCCCCACTGGGTGTTGACCGGCGCGCCGGAGTCGCGGGCGATCCGTCGGTAGCTGTTCACATAGGGGGCCAGGATCGCCATGATCGCCGGCAGGTAGCGCTGCTGGCCGGCGATGAAGGCGTAGAACAGCGGCGTGGCGTCGCCGGTCTTGGGGTCGGAGAACAGGTTCTCGCCGTCGATTCCCAGGATCGACTGATGGATGTGCATGGCGCTGCCGGGCTCGGCGGCCATCGGCTTGGCCATGAAGGTGGCGTAGATCTCGTGCTCCAGCGCCACCTCGCGGATGGTGCGCTTGAACATGAACACCTGGTCGGCCAGCTCCAGCGGATTGCCGTGCCGCAGGTTGATCTCCATCTGGGCCACGCCGCTCTCGTGGATCAGGGTGTCGATCTCCAGGCCCTGGCGCTCGGAGTACTCGTACATGTCCTCGAACAGGGCGTCGAACTCGTTGACCGCCGCGATCGAATAGCCCTGGCGGCCGGTTTCCGGCCGGCCCGACCGCCCGATCGGCGGCTTCAGCGGGTAGTCGGGGTCGGTGTTCTTGTCGACCAGGTAGAACTCGATCTCCGGGGCCACCACCGGGTCCCAGCCCTTCTCGCGATAGAGGGCCATCACCCGGCGCAGCACCTGGCGCGGGCTCTCCTCGACCGGCCGGCCGTCGGGGTGGAAGGCGTCGTGGATCACCTGGGCGGTCGGGTCCTGGGCCCAGGGCACCACGGCCAGGGTGGCCAGGTCCGGGGTCAGGAAGATGTCGGTGTCGGACTGCACCGCATTGACTGCCCCCTCGAACTCGGGGAAGTCGCCCGTGATGGTCTGGTAGAACACCGCCAGCGGCAGGTTCATCGACGGCGCGCCCAGGAACTTGCGCACCGGCATGATCTTGCCCCGCGCCACCCCGGCCAGGTCGGGCACGACGCACTCGATCTCCTCGATGTTCTGCCGCGCGAACCAGTCCTTGGCGTCCTCGAGCGACGCGACCCCGCGGGTCGTCTTGGGGGCGGGCTTGGATTTCTTTTCTTTGTACTTCATGGGGCGCTCCTCGCGCTTTTCGAAGTGTAGTCTCTTGAGCTTCGGCGACAATCTCACCCGAGGGGCGGCGGACGGGTGGGCGTCAGGAGGTGTTTCTGCTACTCTTTGGCATGGCCGAGCCCGAACCTACGATTTTCGACGCCATAGACGACGAGGCCGACCGCCTTGCCGAGGCCGCCGCCGACGCCGACGCTGAAGCTGGTCGAGTGGTTCCCCACGCCCGGGTTCGAGAATGGCTCAAGACGCTCGGCACGCCGGACCAGCAGCCCGTTCCGTATTCGTGGCGGAAGTAGTTTGGACCGATCGCGCGCTGGCCCACGTTGAGGCCATCGTCACCTACATCGTGAACCAGCACAGTCCTTTGGCGGCGCAACGCCTCGGCCAACGCCTGTTGACGGCGGGCGACACGCTGGAAACTTCGCCCGACAGAGGTCGCCCAATTGCACGCGGCCGTCGTGAACTGACGGTGATCGCACCCTATTTGATCCGCTACAGGCTTAAGGGCGACAGGGTCATCATCCTTGAAGTTCGCCATGGCATGCGGCGACCAAACCTTTAAGCCATCAGGCGTCACGCCGCCGCCTCCGGCTTCAGCGCCCTAAGCACCGGCTCCGCCTCGTCCAGCGACTTGCGGATGATCCCCACCAGTTCATCAATCTGAGCGTGGGTGATGATCAGCGGCGGGCAGCAGACGATGCTGTCGCGGATGGCGCGGACCATCAGGCCGTTGCTGATGCACAGATCCCGCACGATCGGCCCCGCCTCGCCCTCCTTGTCGAGGAAGCGGTGGTTGGTCCCCTTCTCGCGCACGATCTCGACCGCGCCGATCAGGCCCAGCGACCGGGTCTCGCCGACCAGGGGGTGGTCGTTCAGCGAGGCCAGGGCCTTGGCCAGGTAGGGGCCGGTGTCGTCGCGGGTGCGCTCGACCAGACTCTCGCGCTCGATGATTTCCAGGTTCTTCAGGGCCACCGCCGCGGCCGTCGGGTGGCCCGAATAGGTGAAGCCGTGGATGAAGTCGCCGCCCTTCTCGCGCAGCTCGGCGACGATGTGGTCGGCCACGCCGACGGCGCTGATCGGCAGGTAGCCGGACGACAGGCCCTTGGCCATGGCGATCATGTCCGGCTTGATCCCGTAATGCTGGTGGCCGAACCACTGGCCCAGCCGCCCGAAGCCGCAGATCACCTCGTCGCAGACCAGCAGGATCCCGTACTTGCGGCACAGGGCCTCGACCGCCGGCCAGTAGCCGTCCGGCGGGATGATCACCCCGCCCGCCCCCTGCACCGGCTCGCCGATGAAGGCGGCGACATTCTGGGGGCCGACCTCCAGGATCTTGTCCTCGATCTCCTTCACGGCCCGGTCGCGGAAGGCGGCGGGATCCTCGCCGAAGCCTTCGCCGAACGGATAGGGCTGCATGACGTGGTGCACGCCGGGGATCGGCAGGTCGCCCTGCGCATGCATGTGCTTCATGCCGCCCAGCGAGACCCCGGCCACGGTCGAGCCGTGATAGGCGTTCCAGCGGCTGATGAAGGCCGTGCGGCTTGGCTCCCCTTTGAGCTTCCAATAGTGGCGGGCCAGGCGGAAGACCGTGTCGTTGGCCTCCGAGCCCGACGAATTGTAGAAGACGTGGGTCAGATGGCCGCCCATCTTTTCGGCGATCTTGGCGGCCAGCTTCACGGGCGGCGGCGTCGCGGTCTTGAAGAAGGTGTTGTAGTAGGGCAGCTCCAGCATCTGGTCGTAGGCGGCCTGGGCCAGCTCCTCGCGGCCGTAGCCGACATTGACGCACCACAGGCCGGCCATGCCGTCCAGGATCTGGCGCCCCTCGCCGTCATGGATGTAGACGCCGTCGGCTCGGGTGATGATCCGGCTGCCGCCCAGCTCGTGGATGACCTTGTGGTCGGCCTGGGCCGGCAGGTGGTGGGCCAGGTCCAGGCGCTTGAGCTCGGCGATGTCGTGGTTGCGGATCGGGACGGTCATCTGGGGCTCCTGGTCTTTTCTTGTTTTCAAAGTCCGCTCATCCCGACGTTCGCCGGGATGAGCGGAACGAGGGGTTGGCTCCGCAGCGCCCGGCCGAACAGCTGGAAGAACGCCTGGCTCTGCGGGTTGCGCTCGGTCTTCCATTCGGGATGCCACTGGACCGCCAGGACCGGTGCGCCGTTGACCGTCGCCGACACCGCCTCGACCACGCCGTCGGGCGCGCGGGCCTCGACGGCGAGGCCTTCGCCCAGCCGGTCGACGCCCTGGTAGTGCACGGAATTGACGGTCGCGGCCTGGGCGCTGAACGCGGTGGCCAGCACCCCGCCGGGGGCCAGGTCGACGCGGTGCTCGTGGTCGAACAGGCCGTCGAAGTCGACCTCGTCGGGGGCGTGGTGGGGGATCAGTTCATCAGCCGCCGCCATGTCCCGCCGCAGCGTGCCGCCGAACGCGACATTGATCTCCTGGAAGCCGCGGCAGACGCCGAACACCGGCCGGCCCAGGTCGAGCATGGCCCGGATCAGGTCGGCGGTCATGGCGTCGCGCGCCGCGTCGAACGGACCGGCAGCGTCGGGAACGGCCTCGCCGTAGCGGGCGGGGTCGAGGTTGGACGGGCTGCCGGTCAGCATCAGGCCGTCCAACCGCGCGGCGACCTCCGAGGCCTTCATCAGCTCGGGCATCGACGGCACCAGCAGGGCCGCGGCGTCGGCATATTGCATGGCGCTGGCCACATAGCGGTTCATCACCGCCTGGGCCGGCTCGACCCCGACGGTGCGGGTGCAACAGATGATGCCGGCGACGGGTCTCATCCCGTGCCTCCTGTGGACCGCAGTCCCTCCCCCTGTGGGGGAGGCGATCGCGTAGCGATCGGTGGGGGGAGTTGTCGGATCGAAGATCGTAGACCCGGCCGGCTGCCGATCACGCCCCCCTCCGTCGCCCTGCGGGCGACACCTCCCCCACAGGGGGAGGGACTTGGCCTGCGCAGCCGCCAGGTGGGGGCAAGGGCGTGAGCCACGAAAATCACGACAGCAGCACCGCCGGCGAACAGGCATGCCAGCCCAGCCACACCGCCTCGCCCAGCTTGAAGTCCTCCTGGTCCCAGCGGGTCAGGTTCTGGCGGACGACCTTGATCCGGCGGCCGCTCTGGATCTCCACCTCGTAGACGCTCTGACCGCCCAGATAGGCCTCGTGGCGGATCACCCCGGCCACGGCGTTCTGGCCGACCGGGCAGTCGCCCATGTTGGGCGGGGCGGCGCCGTCGGGACGCTTGTGCAACTCGATCTTCTCGGGCCGCAGCGCCGCCCAGACCGTGCCGCCACGCGCGCCGGTGACGCCATGGTCCAGGAAGATGTCGCAGTCCAGGTCGGGCGACCTGACTACCGCGTGGCTGGGCTCGTCGACGGCCAGCACGCCCTCGAACAGGTTCACGCTGCCGATGAAATCGGCCACGAAGCGGCTGTTGGGGAACTCGTAGAGGTCGTTGGGCGCGGCCACCTGCTGCAGCAGGCCCCGGTTCATCACCGCGCAGCGGCTGGCCAGGGCCAGGGCCTCGTCCTGGTCGTGGGTGACCATGATGAAGGTGATCCCGACCTTCTCCTGAAGCGTCGACAGCTCGGTGCGCATCTGGTCGCGCAGCTTGGCGTCCAGGGCCGACAGCGGCTCGTCCAGCAACAGCACGCGGGGGCGTTTCACCAGTGCTCGCGCCAGGGCGACCCGCTGCCGCTGGCCGCCCGACAGCTGGTCGGGCTTGCGCTGGGCCAGGCCGTGCAACTGGACCAGGTCCAGCGCCTCCTCCACCCGCCGGTCGCGCTCGGCCTTGCTCACCCGGTCGACCTTCAGGCCGTAGGCGACGTTGTCGGCCACGCTCATGTGCGGGAACACGGCGTAGGACTGGAACACCATGTTCACCGGCCGCTTGTTGGGCGGCACGGTCGAGACGTCCTGGCCGTCGATCAGGATCCGGCCTTCGGTTGGCGTCTCGAACCCGGCCAGCATTCGCAGCAGGGTGGTCTTGCCGCAGCCCGATGGCCCCAGCAGCGAGAAGAACTCGCCCTCCTGGATCGACAGGGAGACGTTGTCGACCGCCACCATCTTGCCGAAGCGCTTGGTGACGTTCTCGAAGGTGATGATGGGTTGGTTGGTCACCTGAATTCCCCCGAGCATCTCGCCATAGAGCTGCTCCCCCTGTGGGGGAGCTGTCGCGGAGCGACTGAGGGGGGAGCGAAAGGCGCCGCCAACTCCCCCCTCCGGCCCTTCGGGCCACCTCCCACACAGGGGGAGGACCTATTCCACACGCCCATTACGCCTTGTCCCCATGCCCGGCCACGCCCGCGGGGTCTCCCTGCAGCTTCAGTGCCACCGCCGTCAGGATCACGGTCAGCACGATCAGGATCGTCGAGGCGGCGTTGACCTCCGGCGTCACCGAGAAGCGGACCATCGAATAGACCTTGACCGGGAAGGTCACTGTGTCCGGGCCGGCGGTGAAGAAGGTGATGACGAAATCGTCCAGGCTGAGGGTGAAGGCCAGCAGGGCGCCGGCCACCAAGGACGGAGCCATGTGCGGCAGGATCACGTCCCAGATCGTCCGCCACTCGCCGGCCCCCAGGTCGCGGGCCGCCTCCTCCATCTCGCGGTTGAAGCTGGCCATCCGGGCGCGGACCACCACCGCCACGAACGGGAACGAGAACGACACGTGGGCGATGGTGATGGCCCCGAGATTCAGCGGCCAGGGCAGGCCCACGGGCCAGGGCAGGACCTTGGCGAAGAACACCAGCATGGCCACGCCCATGCAGATCTCGGGCACCACGATCGGCAGGGCCAGGGCTCCGTCCAGCACCGTCTTGCCGGGGAAGCGGAACCGCCACAGCACCAGGGCGACCATGGCCCCCAGGGCGACGCTCAGCACCGTGCACAGGGCGGCGATCGTCAGGCTGTTGACGAAGGCCTCGATCAGCGACGAGTCGTTGAAGGCCTTGTCGTAATATTTGAGCGTGAAGCCCTTCCAGACGATGTTGCGCCGGCTGTCGTTGAAGCTGAAGGCCATCAGGGCGATCAGCGGCGCGTAGAGAAAGACGCCGACGGCCGCCAGCCAGGCCTGCATCTGCCAGCGGCGGAGGTATTCGAGGGGACCGGGGGGCGATTTGCGGGTCATCGACCGGCCCCGCGGATGGATTGATAGGGTTGGGGACAGGCACATGTGCCTGTCCCCGTCCGTTGCACGGCGTCAACGAAGCTCATGCCGTCGCCCCTTTCCGGCCCTTGCTCACCAGCGCCTGCACGGCGATGGCGACAAACGTCAGGTACATCAGCAGGAACGACAGGGCCGCGCCGAAGGGCCAGTCGTTGGCGCGCTTGAACTGGCGCTCGATGACGTTGGCGATCATCTGGCTGTCGGGGCCGCCCAGCAGGTCGGGGGTCAGATAGGCGCCCAAGGCGGGGATGAAGGTGATCAGCACGCCGGAGGCGATGCCCGGCAGGGCCAGTGGCACGACCACCTTGAACAGGGTGCGCATGTGGCCCGCGCCCAGGTCGAGGCTGGCCTCCAGCAGCGACTTGTCCAGCCGGTCCAGCGCCGAATACAGCGGCAGCACCATGAACGGCAGGTGGACATAGACCAGGCCGACGATCACCGCGAAATTGGTGTGCATCATCTCCAGCGGCTGGAACGGCTGCAGCGGCATGACCTTGGCGGCCAGGTTCCATCCCGCCTCCAGGCCCTTGTTGATGTAGCCCTCGTTGCGCAGCACGGCGATCAGGGCGTAGGTGCGGATCAGAAGGTTCGTCCAGAACGGCAGCATGATCAGCAGCAGCAGCCAGGTCTTGGCCCTCTGCGAGGCGAAGGTGATGGCCAGGGCGACGGGGAAGCCGACCACCAGGCACAGGCCGGTGGTCAGGGCCGCCACCCCGGCCGACTTCAGGAAGATCTTCAGGTACAGCGGCTCGATCGCCCGGGCGTAGTTCTTGAACGTGCCGGTGATGGCGATCTGGGTCAGGCCCTCGTTGTGGCCGAAGCTGTAGGCCCAGACGATGGCCAGCGGGATCAGGAAGAACAGCACCAGCCACACCAGCGGCGCACTGAGCGCCGTGGCGAAGACGGCTTTCGCCTGTTTCCAGCTCTGCTCCATGGCGTGGCTCCGTTTCCCCAAAGATCCTCCCCCTCTGGGGGAGGTGGCCCAGAGGGCCGGAGGGGGAGCGGCGTCGGCCGCAAACCCCCTCAGTCGCTCCGCGACAGCTCCCCCAGAGGGGGAGCATCGCCTGTGCCAGCCGCCCCTAAGCCGCCCGCACGCGGGTGATGACTTCCTCGTAGAGACTGGCCTTCTCGGCCCCCTCGAACGCCCCGTACTCGCACTTGGACATGATGTCCGCCGGCGGGAAGATCACCTTGTTGTCGCGATAGGCCGGCGGCATCAGCGCCTTGGCCGCGGCGTTGGGGGTCGGGTAGAGGATCGTCTTGGAGATCGCGGCCCCGGCCTGGGCGTCCAGCAGGTAGTTGATGAACTTGTGGGCGTTGTCCGGCCGCGGCGCGCCTTGGGGGATGCACAGGGTGTCGGAATTGATCAGCGACCCCTCCTTGGGGATCACGAAGTCGATGTCGGGATCGTCCTTCATCACCTGGGCGATGTCGCCGTTGTACTCCAGCACCAGGTCGACATCGCCGGCCACCAGCATGTCCTGGCCGTTGTCGTCGTGGAACGCCTTCACATAGGGCTTCTGGCGGATCAGCATCTGCTCGATCTTGGTGACCAGGTCCGGCGGGATGTTGTTGACGCTGTGGCCCAGGTACTTGGCGGCCAGGCGCACCAGGTCGGCGCTTTCCGACAGCAGGGCGATGCGGCCGTTGTACTGGGCGCTGTCGAACAGGTACTTCCAGCTGTCGGGCACGCCCTGCACCTTGGACTTGCGATAGCCGATGCCCAGCACCAGCCAGGTATAGGGCATCGAGAACCGGCGGCCTGGGTCGTAGTCGGGGTTCACGAAGGCCGGGTCGACGTTCTTGAAGTTGGGGATCTTGCCGTGGTCCAGGGTCTCCAGCATGCCCGCCTGGCTCATGCGGGTGACGAACTCGTTGGACGGCACGATCACGTCGTAGCCGGCGTTGCCGGCCTTCAGCTTGGCGAACAGTTCGTCGTTGGTGGCGAACAGGCTCATATTGACGTCGACGCCCGTGGCCTTCTTGAAGTCGCCCAGGGTCGTCTCGCCGATATAGGTGTCCCAGTTGTAGAAGTTCAGCTTTGGCTCTTCGCCGTTGGCCGACTTGGCGGCCGAGCCCTCGGGCTTCTGGCCGCAGGCGGTGAAGCTGATGCCGATGGCCGCGGCGCCCATGGCCGTCAGCAGCGAGCGGCGGGTCCCGAGAATACGGTTGGTGCTCATGGTGTCTCCCCTCGAATTTGTGTGATCTTGCCTAGCGAGAAATCCAGTTCGGTAGCGAAACGTCGACGCCGATGTTGGCGGCGATGGTCAGTCCAACCCAGGCGACGACGGCGACAAGCGCGACAATCGGAACCGCGACAACAAGACGAGCGCGTAGGGTCGGCGACGTTCCCATGTTCCAAATCCTAGACCTGATCTTCAATCATCGAAAACTTTACTCCACACAGCCGGCCAGATGCCGACCCAAGTCCTGGTTCGAGCGCCCCGCTATCAGGCGTTGCGCAGATACCAGTCATAATCCAGCGCCGTGACCACCTCGGCGAAGCGCGCCTGCTCGGTGCGCTTGACCGAGACGAACATCTCCACGAACCGCTCGCCCAGATAGTCGCGCAGCACGTCAGAGGCCTCGAACAGATTGACCGCCGCATACCAGTCGGTGGGCAGGCGGACCTTCTCCTTGGCCGCCGCCGCATAGCCGTCGCCGACCACCGCCGGGCCGGGGTCGATCTGGTGGCTGATCCCGTGGTGGGCGCAGGCCAGCAGGGCGGCCAGCACAAGGTACGGATTGGCGTCGGCCCCGGCCACCCGGTGCTCGACATGGCGGGTCGGCGGCGGGCCGGCGGGCACCCGCAACGACACCGTGCGGTTGTTGACGCCCCAGGTCGGGGCCACCGGCGCGTAGCTGTTGGCCTTGAAGCGGCGATAGGAATTGGCGTTGGGCGCCAGGATCGCCATGCAGTCGGCCATCAGCGCCTTCATGCCGCCGATCGCATGCTTGAGCAGGTCCGAACCTTCCGGGTCGTCGGCGGCGCAGAGGTTGTTCCCGGCCGCGTCGTTGAAGCTGACATGGACGTGGAAGCCGTTGCCGGCCTGGTCGGCCCAGGGCTTGGCCATGAAGGTGGCCTCGCAGCCATGGCGCAGGGCTACCCCCTTGGCGGCCCGCTTGTAGCGCAGGGCGTCGTCGGCGGCCTCCAGGGCGTCGGGCTTGTGCTTGAGAGTCAGCTCCACCTGGCCCGGGGCGAACTCCGAGATCGCCCCCTCCAACGGCACGCCCAGCACGTCGCAGACGTCCCACAGCTCGCGCAGGAACGGCGAGATCGCCTCCAGCTCCGGCAGGCCGTAAACCTGGATCCCCTGTGGCCGCTCGCCGGTCTGCAGCGACCGGGCGGGCAGCAGCTCGCCGCCGGGGCCGCGATGCTGGTCGACCAGGTAGTATTCCAGCTCGCAGGCCGCGACCGGCGTCAAGCCGTCGGCGGCGAAGCGGTCCAGCACGCGCTTAAGCACATGGCGGGGGTCCAGGTCGTTGGCCGTCCCGTCCAGCTCGTACAGCGACAGCATCACCTGGGCCATGTCCGGCCCCAGCCACGGCGCCAGGGTCAGGGTCCCCGGCACGGGCCGGGCGCGGCGGTCGGCGTCGCCGTCCTCCCAGACCAGGCCCGTGTCCTCGCAGTCGGCCCCTTGCGTGTCGACCACCAGGATCGAGCCGGGCAGGAAGCGGCCGTAGTCGTAGATCGCCTGCAGCTCGTGGACCCGCAACCGCTTGCCGCGCGGCACGCCGGTCATGCTGGTGAAGAACACGTCGACATACTTCACCTGCGGATGGGCGGCGAGGAAGTCGCGGCACTCCTGGGGATCGGCGACCGAAGGGAGCGTCATGGGCGCACTCCTCCCTTTCTTGAACCCTCTCCCTCTGGGAGAGGGTCTCAAGATGCGAAACGCTCATGCCGCTAACCCCTCCAGCGCCCCGGCGAACCCGTCCACGGCGGCGATCAGTCGGTCGATCGCCGCGTCTTCCGTCACCGGCGAAACCAGCATCATGGTGTGGAAGGGCGCGATCAGCACCCCTCGGTTGATCAGCCACAGATGAAGCGCATGCAACAGCGGGGCGTCCAGCGCCTCGCGCATGGCGGCGGCGTCTTTCGGCGGGGAGGGGGCGAACACCAGCTCGACCCGCGCCCCGACATGGACCACCGACCACGGCAGGTCGCGGGCGGCGATCACGCCGCGCAGGCCGGTCATCAGTCGCTCGGCCCCGGCCAGCATCCGCGCGTAGGCGGCGTCGGTCATCACCTCCGACAGCATGGCGCGCATGGCGGCGATGGCCAGCGCATTGCCGGACAGGGTGGTGCCGATCCCCGACTGGCCGGGCCCGGTCCGAGCGGCGGCGGCGTCCATGTGTTCGGAGAGTTCAGCGGTGACGCCCCAGACCGCGGCCGGCACGCCGCCGGCGATGGCCTTGCCGACCACCAGCATGTCCGGCTCCAGACCATGGGCGCGGGCGTAGCCGCCAGGAGCGGTGGAGAGGGTGTGGGTCTCGTCGATGATCAGCAGGGTCCCGGCCCGGCGGGTCAGGTCGCGCAGGGTGTCCAGGAACCCCGGCTGCGGCAGGATCATCCCGCAATTGGTCATGGCCGGCTCGGCCAGGACAGCGGCCACGTCGCCCGGCGCCAGGGCCGCGGCCAGGGCCTCGGGGTCGTTGAACGGCACGACGCGGGTGGTGGCCGTCAGGTCGTGGACCTGGCCCAGCAGGCCGGGCTTCATCGAAGGCTGGCCGCCTCTCAGCGTCACGAACGCGTCGTCGACCATGCCGTGGTAGCAGCCGTCGAACACCAGGATCACCGGCCGGCCGGTCACCGCCCGCGCCCAGCGGATGGCGGCGCGGTTGGCGTCGCTGGCCGTGGTCGCCATCTGCCACAGCGGCAGGCCGAAGCGCTCGGCCAGCAGCCGGCCGACGATCACCGCGCCGGCGGTGGGCAGCATGAAGCCGGTCCCGCGCTTGGCCTGGTCCGCGATGGCGCGGGCGACCGCCTCCTGGCCGTGGCCGAACATGGCTGGCGTGTCGGCCAGGCAGAAGTCGTCGTAGAGCCGGCTGTCGACATCGGTGACCTGGGCCCCGACGCCCTGGGCGGCGAAGACCGGACACGGGCTGGCCCAGTCGGTCATCCAGTGCATCGGCGCCCCGCCCCGCCAGACCTCGGCCGACTGCCGCGACAGGGCCAGGGAGCGCGGATGCTCGGCGGTGAAGCGTCGGGTTTCGGCGTGGATCAGGTCGGAGAGGGTGGGGGCGTGGGCCGGGGCGGGGGTCACGGGCGTCCCTCCCCAAACCCCATTTCAACCGTCATCCCGGGCCCTGTGCCCGGGACCCCTGGTGCAGCTGACGGTGAAGCGCATTGGCGCGCCAGCGCGCCACTCAACGGCGCCTGCGGCGGACGGAGGGGTCCCGGGCACAAGGCCCGGGATGACGAGGTTGAAAGGGAATGGGCGGTGAAAAACCTCATCCCACCCCGCCAAAGCACAGGTACTTGGTCTCCAGGTACTCGTCCAAGCCCTCCGAAGACCCCTCGCGGCCCAGGCCCGAGTCCTTGACGCCGCCGAACGGGGCCACCTCGGTGGAGATGATGCCTTCGTTGATCCCGACCATCCCCGCCTCGATAGCCTCGGCCACCCGCCAACAGCGGGCGACGTCGCGGCTGTAGAAGTAGGAGGCCAGGCCGAACGGCGTGGCGTTGGCCAGGTCGATGGCGTCCTGCTCGGTGTCGAACTTCACGATCGGCGCGACCGGGCCGAAGATCTCCTCCTGGAACAGGCGCATGTCGGGCGTGGCGCCGGTCAGCACGGTGGGCTGCCAGAACAGGCCGCCGAGTTCGTGACGGTCGCCGCCGACCGTGGCCGTCGCGCCCTGCTCAACGGCCTCACGCACCAGCTTTTCGACCTTGGCGATGGCCTTGTCGTTGATCAGCGGGCCGATGGTCACGCCCTCGCCCGTGCCCGGACCGACCTTCAAGGCCGCGACCTTCTCGGTCAGCCTCGCCACGAAGGCGTCATGGATGCCGACCTGCACCAGCAGCCGGTTGGCGCAGACGCAGGTCTGGCCGGTGTTGCGGTACTTGCTGGCGATCGCCCCGTCGACGGCGGCCTCGAGGTCGGCGTCGTCGAAGACGATGAACGGCGCGTTGCCGCCCAGCTCCAGGCTGAGCTTCTTCATCGTGCCCGCGCACTGGGCGTAGAGCGTCTTGCCCACTGGGGTCGAGCCGGTGAACGACAGCTTGCGCACCCTGGCGTCGTCGCACAGGGCCTTGCCGATGCCGGCGCTGTCCTTGCCGGTGACCACGTTCAGCACGCCGGCCGGCACGCCCGCCTCGACCGCCAACCGCGCGACGGCCAGGGCGCACAGCGGGGTCTCGGCCGCCGGCTTGACCACCACGGTGCAGCCGCTGGCCAGGGCCGGCCCGACCTTGCGGGTGATCATGGCGATCGGGAAGTTCCACGGCGCGATGGCCGCGCAGACCCCGACCGGCTGCTTGATCGACACCAGGCGTTTCCCTGGTAATGGGCTGGGGATCGCATGACCGTAGGCCCGCTTGGCCTCCTCGGCGAACCAGTCGATGAACGCCGCGCCGTACGACACCTCGCCCCGCGACTCGGCCAGCGGCTTGCCCTGCTCGGCGGTCATCAGCCGGGCCAGGGCCTCGGCATGCAGCAGCATCAGGTCCGACCACTTGCGCAGGATCGCCCCGCGGTCCTTGGCGCTGCGGGCGGCCCAGGCCGGGAAGGCGCGGTGGGCGGCCTCGATGGCCACCTTGGTCTCCGACGCCCCCAGGTCGGCCACCTCGGCGATCACCGACCCGTCGGCCGGGTTCAGCACCTGGAAGGTGGTCTCACTCTCGATCCACAGGCCGTCGATGAAGGCGGCGGTTTCGACAAGTTCCAGAGTCTTGAAGGTCATTGGGACATCACCTCAGCGTCACGGACACCGACTTCAGGTCGGCGTACTTGTGCAACGCGTGAAGGCTGCGGTCGCGGCCGAAGCCCGACTGCTTGAAGCCCCCGAACGGCATGGTGATGTCGCAGGCGTCCCAGCCGTTGATCCAGACCAGACCCGCCTTCAGCCGCCGGGCGCAGGTCAGGGCGCGGTTGATGTCCGACGTCCACAGGCCGGCGGCCAGGCCGTAGACGGTGTCGTTGGCCAGGCCGATCGCCTCGTCCGGATCCTTGAAGGTCTGCACGCCCAGCACCGGGCCGAACACCTCCTCGCGGGCCAGGGTGTGGTCGGGCGCAAGCCGGTCGAAGATTGTGGGCTCGACATAGAAGCCGCCGGTCTCCTGGCGCACCCGCGATCCGCCCAGTAGGCGGCGCGCGCCCTGGCTGTCGGCGGTGGCGATATAGTCCAGGGCGGTGTTCATCTGCCGCTCGCTGACCATGGCCCCGAAGCTGGTCTCCGGATCCAGCGGGTCGCCGGGGACCATCGTCTTCGCCACAGCGACCACCTTCTCGAGGAAGGCGTCCTTGATCGAGTCCTGCACCAGCAGGCGCGAGGCCGCGGTGCAGACCTCGCCCTGGTTATAGAACACGCCCCAGGCGGCGGCCGAGGCGGCGGCGTCCAGGTCCGGACAGTCGGCGAAGACGATCTGGGGCGACTTGCCGCCCAGTTCCAGCGACACGCGCTTGAGGTTCGAGCGGGCCGAATATTCCATCAGTCGCCGGCCCACCGGGCCCGAGCCGGTGAAGGCGATCATGTCGACGTCCATCGACAGGGCCAGGGCCTCGCCGGCCACCCCGCCCAGGCCGGGGACCACGTTCAGCACGCCCGGCGGCAGCCCGGCCTCCAGGGCCAGCTCGCCCAGCTTCAGGGCGGTCAGCGGCGACTGCTCGGCGGGCTTGAGGACGACGGAATTGCCCATGGCCAGGGCCGGGGCCACCTTCCACATCGCCATGTGCAGCGGGAAGTTCCACGGCACGATGGCGCCGATCACGCCCAGCGGCTCGTGCACGGCCCAGCTCAGCCGGTCGATCGGCGAGCTCCCGACCTCGCCATAGATCTTGTCCAGGGCCTCGGCGTACCAGCGGGTGGTGCCGATCGCCAAGGGGATGTCGACGGCGCGGGCGTCGCGGATCGGCTTGCCGGTGTCGACGCTCTCCAGCAGGGCCAGTTGCTCGGCGTCGCGCTCCATCAGCTCGGCCAGCTTGAACAGCACCGCCTTCTTGGCGCGCGGGCCCTGGTCGCGCCAGCGGCCGTCCTCGAAGGCGGCGCGGGCGCCGGCCACGGCGCGGTCGACGTCCTCGCTTTGGCAGGCGGCGACCTGGTTCAGCACCGTTCCGTCGCGCGGCGAGACGTTGTGGAAGGTCATGCCCGACGCCGCCTCGACCAGCGCGCCGTCGATCACCGCCCGGCCGGGCAGGGCCAGGGTCTTGAGAACGTCGATCGGGCTGGCGGCGGTCAAGGGAGAGCTCTCGGTGAATTGTGATCACAGTTTGCGGTGGCGGGGCGGCTGTCAAGGTGGGGCGGGTTGACGCCAAGAGCGTTTGACGAGGTTGCGTCTTTCGCGCTCACCGCCCCCTCCGCGCTCGTCATCCTCGGACTTGTTCCGAGGACCCCTGGTTCAGCCTTGCTGCCGAAAACAGAACGCGCGCGGCGTTCGCGGCGCCCCCTCTCCGGAGGACAGCGCGGCGGCGCCAGGGGTCCTCGGAACAAGTCCGAGGATGACGGACGTTGGGGATAACAGCTCAAAAGGGAGCTCACCGCCCCGCCTCCACCGCCATGCGCATCTTGTCCATGCCCTCCGACAGGTCGGCGGCGATCGCCCGGCGGGCGGCCTCGGCGTCGTGGGCCTTCAGCGCCTCCATGGCCTCGGCGTGGCGGTCGGCGACTAGGCCGTCGGCGCCGACCCGGCCGAACACCACCCGCATGAACGGCCCGATCTGCAGCCACAGCCCACCGGCCATGGCCAGCAGCACCTCGGCCTCGGCCCGCGCGTAGAGGGCGAAGTGGAAATCGTGGTTGGCGGTCATGTAGGCGTCGACGTCGCCCAGCCGCAGGGCGTCGTCGACGGCCGCGTCCAGCTCGCGCAGGCGCTTGAGCAGGGCGGCGTCGGCGTGGGGCGCGGCGCGGGCGGCCAGTTCGGGCTCGATCCACAGCCGGGCCTGGGACAGCTGGTCCAGGCGATCGGCGGTCAGGGAGGGCACGCTCAGGCGCTTGTTGGCGGGGTTGATTTCGAGCGCCCGCTCGGCTGACAGCCGCCGCACCGCGTCGCGCACCGGCATCGGCGACACCCCCAGCTCGGCCGCCAGGCTGCGCAGGGACACCCCGACGCCGGGCGCGATACGGCCGGTGATCAACGCCTGGCGAATGGCCTCGTAGACCTGGTCGTGGACGGCCAGGCTGTCGGCGAGGGGCTTGCGGGTTTGCGTGCTCATGCCTCTCCCCCTTTTAAATCCATTCATCCCGGCTTTCGCCGGGATGAATGGAGGCAGGGCTGGACAGGAGACCTCCAATTGCGATCACAATGCAAGCCTGATCCGGAGTTCTCCCATGGCCGACATCCGCGCCAACGACCTCGACGCCTTCTGGATGCCGTTCACCCCCAACCGGCGGTTCAAGGCCCAGCCGCGGATGCTGGCCCGCGCCGAGGGCATGCACTACGCCACGCCCGAGGGCCGCCAGGTACTGGACGCCACCTCGGGCCTGTGGTGCGTCAACGCCGGCCACAACCGCCCCAGGATCGTCGAGGCCATCCGCCGCCAGGCCGGCGAGATGGACTATGCGCCCAGCTTCAACATGGGCCATCCCGCCGCCTTCGCCTTCGCCAGCCGCATCGCCCAGATCACCCCGCCGGGCCTGGACCGGATCTTCTTCACCGGCTCGGGCTCGGAGTCGGTCGACACCGCCCTGAAGATCGCCCTGGCCTATCATCGGGCCCGCGGCAAGGGGACCAAGACCCGGCTGATCGGCCGCGAGCGCGGCTATCATGGCGTCGGCTTCGGCGGCATCTCAGTGGGGGGCATCCCCAAGAACCGGATGTATTTCGGCTCGCTGCTGACCGGCGTCGACCACCTGCCCCATACGCACGGCGTGGCCGGCAACCTGTTCAGCCAGGGCCTGCCCAAGAACGGCGCCGAGCTGGCCGACGCGCTCGAAGGGATCGTCGCCCTGCACGACGCCAGCAACATCGCCGCGGTGATCGTCGAGCCGGTGGCCGGCTCGACCGGGGTGCTGGTCCCGCCCGAGGGCTACCTGCAGCGCCTGCGGGCGATCTGCGACCGGCACGACATCCTGCTGATTTTCGACGAGGTGATCACCGGCTTCGGCCGGGTGGGCGCGGCCTTTGCGGCCGAGCGGTTCGGGGTGACGCCGGACATGATCTGCATGGCCAAGGGCCTGACCAACGCCGCCGTGCCGGCCGGGGCGGTGGCGGCGTCGGAAGGCGTCTACCAGGCGATGATGGACGGCGCCGACGCCCCGATCGAGCTCTTCCACGGCTACACCTATTCGGCCCACCCCCTGGCCTGCGCGGCGGGGATGGCGGCGCTGGAGGTCTACCAGGAGGAGGGGCTGTTCGCCCGGGCGCTGGAGATGGAGCCCTACTGGCGCGCGGCGGTGCATTCGCTGAAGGACGCCCGCCATGTGGTCGACATCCGCGACTTCGGCCTGATCGCCGGGATCGAGCTTGAGCCAAGGCCGGGCGCGCCCACCGCCCGGGCGCTGGCGGCCTTCGAGACGGCCTTCGACCAGGGTTTGCTGATCCGCGTGACCGGCGACATCATCGCCCTGTCGCCGCCGCTGATCATCGAGAAAAGCCAGGTGGACCAGGTGGTGGAGACCATCGGGGCGGTGCTGAGCGGCGTGGATTAACCCTGGACGCCGCCGCGCGCCGGCTCCCGGAGGCGGCGGGATCGACCGTTGACATCCCCAGCCCCCCGTCCTCCCATCCGCCCATGACCACCGCCACCACCGAGCCCTCCGGCAGCGTCGCCACCGCCCTGGCCCACGGCTGGCGGCTGCTGGACCTGGATCCGCGGGGGGCGGTGGAGCAGGCGATGGCGATCCTGGAGGCCGTGCCGCGCCACGCCGAGGCCACCCTGATCCTGGCCGCGGGCTTGCGGCTGTCCGGCGACGTCGCCCAGGCCTTGCGGGTGGTCGAGCCGCTGTCGCGGGCCTTCGCTCAGTCGCCGCCGATCCAGCTGGAGCACGGCCGGATCCTGGCCGCCGACGGCCACACCCAGGCCGCCGTCGCCGCGTTCAAGCGGGCCGTCGCCGCCGATCCCGACCTGGCCGAGGCCTGGCGCGGCTTGGCCGAGGCGTTGGAGCTGCTCGGCGACGAGACCGGCGCCCAGGCCGCCCGGGCTCGGCAGATCAAGGGCGGGGTCCGCGACCCGGTGCTGATGACCGCCGCCGCCGCCCTGGTCGACGGCGAGCCGGGCAGGGCCGAGACGGTGCTGCGCGAGCTGATGGCCGTTCGTCCCGCCGAGCCGGCGGCGATCCGCATGCTAGCCGAGGCCGTGGCCCGGCAGGGCCGCGAGGTGGAGGCCGAGGCCCTGCTGCAGGACTGCCTGAAGCTGGCCCCCGCCTTCACCGGCGCCCGCTACAACCTGGCCACCCTGCACTACCGCCTGGGGCGGTCGACGGAGGCCCTGGCCCAGCTGGACAGACTGCTGGCCGACGAGCCGCGCCATCCGGGCTACCTGAACCTGAAGGCCGCCTGCCTGGCGCGAATCGGCGAATATGCCCAGGCCATCGCCATCTACGAGGACGTGCTGGCCCGCCATCCGCAGCAGCCCAAGGGCTGGATGAGCTATGGCCACGCCTTGAAGACCGTGGGCCGCTCGGCCGATTGCGCGGCCGCCTACCGCAAGGCCGTCGATCAGGCTCCGTCCCTGGGCGAGGCCTGGTGGAGCCTGGCCAACATGAAGACCTATCGCTTCAGTGAGGCCGACCTGGCGGCCATGGAGGCGCAGCTGGCCCGGGAAGACCTGGCCCACGACGACCGCCTGCATCTGGACTACGCCCTGGGCAAGGCCCACGAGGACGCCGGCCGCTACGCCGAATCGTTCGCCCATTACGCCCGCGGCGCGACCCTGCGTCGGGCTCAGGTCCCCTACGACCCGGCGGTGATGACCCGCCACGTGGCGCGCTGCAAGACGGTGCTGACGGCGCAGCTGTTCGCGTCGCGGGCCGGGCAGGGCTGCCCCGCGCCCGACCCGATCTTCGTGCTGGGCCTGCCGCGCGCCGGCTCGACCCTCGTCGAGCAGATCCTGGCCAGCCACTCGACGGTGGAGGGCACGATGGAGCTGCCCGACGTCACCGCCATGGCCCGGCGGCTGAAGGACGAGTCGCCCTATCCCGAGGTGCTGGCCACGCTGAGTCCGGAGGATCTCAAGGCGCTGGGCGAAGAGTTCCTCGAGCGCACCCGGGTGCAGCGCAAGACCGACCGGCCGCTGTTCATCGACAAGATGCCCAACAACTGGGCCCATGTCGGGCTGATCGCCCTGATGCTGCCGAACGCCAAGATCATCGACGCGCGGCGCCATCCCCTGGGCTGCTGCTTCTCGGGGTTCAAGCAGCACTTCGCCCGGGGCCAGAACTTCAGCTACGGCCTGGAGGACATCGGCCGCTACTACGCCGACTATGTGGAACTGATGGCCCATGTCGACGCCGTCCTGCCGGGACGCGTGCACAGGGTGATTTACGAATCGATGATCGAGGATCCGGAGCGGGAGATCCGCGCCCTGCTGTCCTATTGCGGCCTGCCGTTCGAAGAATCGTGCCTGAATTTCCACGAAAACGACCGCGCCGTGCGCACCGCAAGCTCAGAACAGGTTCGTCGTCCCATCTTCAAGGACGCGGTCGAGCATTGGCAAAACTACGAATCATGGCTGGACCCGCTGAAGACCGCCCTGGGACCTGTCCTGGCCAGTTATCCCGCCGCGCCTGAATTTTGATCAGCCGCTCAGAACCCTGCCATTTCTGCAACAGTCGGCCGAATTGACGCGCGTTTGAATTTTGCGCCTTGCCGGCTCAAATCAGCCAGAAGAGCATCGTTCTCCGAACAGTTCGGGGAGCCGATATGACGTCCACAACGCGTAACAAGACCGCCCTTTCGAAAGGCGGCCTGCTGACCACCGCGCTTCTCGCCTCGACCATGCTGACGGCGGTCGCCGCGCAGGCTCAGGCCCAGACCGCCCCCCAGGGCGCGGTCGCCCTGGACGAGGTGGTGGTCACCGCGCAGAAGCGCTCGGAAAACCTGCAGGACGTACCCGTCAGTATCCAGGCGCTCGGCCAGGCCAAGCTGGACCAGCTGCACGTCGCCAGCTTCACCGACTATGTGAAGTACCTGCCCAGCATCTCGTTCCAGACCACCTCGCCGGGCTTCTCCAACGTCTATTTCCGCGGCGTGGCCAGCGGCGGCGACGGCAACCACTCCGGCTCGCTGCCCAGCGTCGGCGTCTATCTGGACGAGCAGCCCGTCACCACCATCCAGGGCGCGCTGGACATCCACATCTACGACATCGCCCGGGTCGAGGCGCTGTCGGGGCCGCAGGGCACGCTGTACGGCGCCAGCTCCCAGGCCGGCACCCTGCGGATCATCACCAACAAGCCCAGCACCGCCGGCTTCAGCGCCGGCTACGACCTGGAAGCCAACACCATCGCCCATGGCGACCAGGGCTACACGGCCGAGGGCTTCGTCAACCAGCCGCTCAGCGACAAGGTCGCCGTGCGCCTGGTGGGCTGGGCCGAGCACCAGGGCGGCTATATCGACAACGTCGCCGGCTCGCGCACCTATCCCACCTCGGGGATCACGGTCACCAACGCCGACCGGGTCAAGAAGGACTACAACGACGTCGACCTCTATGGCGGCCGGGCGGCGATGAAGATCGAAGCCGGCGACAACTGGGTGATCACGCCCCAGGTCATGGGCCAGATCGAGAAGGTCGGCGGGGTGTTCGCCGAGGATCGCAGCCTGGGCGCGCTGAAGGTCGCTCACTACTATCCGGAGAACTCCAAGGACAAGTGGTGGCAGGCGGCCATGACCGTCGAGGGCAAGGTCAGCAACCTCGACGTGGTCTATGCCGGCTCGTACCTCGACCGCGACGTCGACACCCGCCAGGACTACACCGACTACTCGTTCTTCTACGACACCCTGGCCGGCTACGGCGCCTACTGGACCGACGACGCGGGCAATCCGGTCGATCCGTCGCAGTACATCATCGGCCACGACGCCTACATGAAGGCCAGCCACGAGCTGCGCGTCTCGACCCCGCAGGAAAACCGCTTCCGCGTCGTCGGCGGCCTGTTCTACCAGCGCCAGACCCACGGCATCACCCAGAACTATCGGATCGACGACATCGGCGACTCGATCTCGGTGCCGGGCTATCCGGGCACGATCTGGCTGACCAAGCAGAAGCGCATCGACCGCGACAGCGCCGCCTTTGGCGAGGTGGCGTTCGACATCACCGACAAGCTGACCGTGACCGGCGGCATCCGCTTCTTCAAGTCCGACAACAGCCTCAAGGGCTTCTACGGCTACGGGGCGGGCTACGGCTCGACGGGAGAGAAGGCCTGCTTCACCGGCCCCGAAATCGAGGGTTCGCCCTGCACGAACCTCGACAAGCGGGTCAAGGAGAAGGGCGACAGCAAGAAGATCAACCTCACCTACAAGATCGATCCCGACAAGCTGGTCTATGTCACCTATTCCGAGGGGTTCCGGCCGGGCGGCATCAACCGGCGCGGCACCCTGCCGCCCTACCAGTCCGACTTCCTGAAGAACTACGAGTTCGGCTGGAAGACCACCTGGGCCGACAACCGCTTCCGCTGGAACGGCGCGGTGTTCCACGAGACCTGGAACGACTTCCAGTTCTCGATCGTCGGGGCCAACGGCCTGACCGAGATCAAGAACGCCGTCTCGGCCGAGATCAACGGCGCCGAGACCGACTTCAGCTTCGCGGTAATGCACGGCCTGACCTTGAACGGGGCGGCGACCTATATCGACGCCAAGCTGAAGGGGACCTATTGCGGCAAGGTCGACCCGGCCACGGGCCAGCCGATCACCGACTGTCCGGTCGACCTGGACGAATATCCCGAGCGCGCGCCGGACGGCCAGAGCCTGCCGGTCACGCCCAAGTTCAAGGCCAACCTGAACGCCCGTTACGAGTTCGACCTGGGCGGCTACGACGCCTTCGTCCAGGGCGGGATCGTCGGCCAGAGCGGCGCCTGGGCCGACCTGCGCACCTTCGCCCGCGAAGTGCTGGGCAAGCAGGCCGGCTACATCACCACCGACCTGTCGGCCGGGCTGGGCCGCGACAGCTGGACCTTCTCGGCCTATGTCGTGAACCTCAACGACAGCCGGGCCAGCCTGACCCGCAGCACCGAATGCGTCGAATCCGTCTGCGGCGCCGAGGTCTATTCGGTGCCCCTGCGGCCGCGCACCATCGGGGTGAAGTTCGGACAGAAGTTCTGATCGCGAACAGGGACAGTTTTGGGGACATGCTCATGGGCATGTCCCCATTCAATCATCCGCTCATCCCGGCGAATGCCGGGACCCAGATCCCATGACACTGAGGTTGATTGGACGAGCTCAGCGCTCCTGGCGTCAGCTTCAAGGCCATTCCATCTGGGTCCCGGCATTCGCCGGGATGAGCGGCGTCTGAGGGCATGGACGAACCTCCGTTCCCGTGAAAGCCTGACCGCATGACGACGGCCCGACAGAAGGTCCCGATCCCCAAGATCACGGCCCCCCGCGCCCTGGGCTTCTGGATGTGCACGGCCCTGGTGATCGGCAACATGATCGGCTCGGGGGTGTTCATGCTGCCCGCGTCCCTGGCCCCCTACGGCTGGAACGCGGTGTTCGGCTGGCTGCTGACCATCGGCGGGGCCCTCTGCCTGGCCGTGGTGTTCGCGGGGCTGGCGCGCGAGTTCCCCAAGGCCGGCGGGCCCTACGCCTACACCCAGGAGGCCTTCGGGCCGCTGGTCGGGTTCATGGTGGCCTGGAGCTACTGGATCTCGCTGTGGGTCGGCAACGCGGCCATCGCCACGGGGGCGGTCAGCTACCTGTCGGCGATCTTCCCGGCCATCGCCCGGGTCCCGGGCATGCATCTGCTGATCACCCTGGGCGCGGTCTGGCTGCTGGTCGGGGTCAACATCGCCGGCGCCCGCCTGGCCGGCGGGGTCCAGGTGGCGACCACCGTGCTGAAGCTGCTGCCGCTGGTGGCGGTGGCCGGCCTGGCCTTCTGGGTGATCGGCCGCGACCACGGGGCCAGCCTGACGCCGTTCCGCGCGTCGGACATCCATCCGGGCGGGATCACCGCCGCCGGCGCCCTGACCCTATGGGCGCTGCTGGGCCTGGAATCGGCCACCGTGCCGGCCGGCAAGGTGGTCGACCCGGTCCGCACCATCCCCCGCGCCACCCTGGTGGGCACGGTGTTCACGGGCGTGATCTACCTGCTGGTCTGCTCGGCGGTGGTGCTGCTGACCCCAGCCGACGCGCTGAAGGTCTCCAACGCCCCGCTGGCCGACTTCGTCAGCCTCCACTGGGGCGGCGGCGCCGGCAAGGTCCTGGCCCTGTTCGCGGCGATCAGCGCCTTCGGGGCCCTGAACGGCTGGGTGCTGCTGCAGGGCGAAATGCCCTACGCCATGGCCCGGGGCGGGGTGTTTCCGGCCTTCCTGGCCAAGGAGTCGACGAACGGCGCGCCGGTTCGCGCCCACCTGTTGTCGGCCGGCTTCCTGACCGTGCTGGTGCTGATGAACTACGCCAAGTCGATGGCCGATCTGTTCACTTTCATCGCCCTGGTGGCCACCACGGCCTCGCTGTTCGCCTACCTGGCCTGCGCCCTGGCGGCGCTGAAGCTGCAGGCCACGCGGCGCATCGCCCCGACCACGGCTCTGACCGTGATCGCCATCCTGGCCGGCCTCTATTCGGTCTGGACCCTGGTGGGGGCGGGCGGCGAGGCGGTGCTGCTGGGCCTCGGCCTGCTGGTCGTCGGGGCGCCGTTCTACTGGCTGACGCGGGGCGGGTCCTTTACCTCCAACCCTCCCGGCGAAGGCCGGGAGCGGCGGATCAAGAGTTAAGCGATCATCTCCGGATCGTTCCGCCGCAGCCAGGCCGAGGCGTAGCTGCAGAGCGGCACGATCTTCATGCCCTCGCTGCGGGCGGTCTGGGCCACCTGCCGCATCAGGCGTCCGGCGGCGCCGGTGCCGCGCAGGGCGGGGTCGGCCTCGACATGGGGGATGACCAGCCGATGGCCGCTGCGCTGGTAGTCGGCGAAGGCGATGCGCCCGTCGACCTCCAGTTCGTAGCGGCTCTTGGCGGGGTTGTGGCTGAAGGCGTCGGTCATGACTCGCATATGGGCTGGACGGCGCGCCGCGCCAGGCGCGTTAGTGGACTCTTGGGGGCTAACGCGCGAGCGAGGTGGGCGATGCGAACTCTCTTGGTGTTTGTGGCGTTCGGAACCCTGGCGGCGGCCGCGGCCGCCTGTGGCCAGAAATCAGAGACCCAGACGTCCGGGACCGGGGCGGCGGCGGGGCCGAAGGCCGCGACCGCGGTGTCGGACACCGTGGCTCCGGCCGCCGCAACGCCCGCGCCGACGGGCTGGCCCAAGCGCAAGCCGGGCCTGTGGACCCAGACCATGACCCTGCAGGCCCAGGGCTTCACGCGCAGCTTCCGTTTCTGCGTCGACGCGACCAGCGACCAGAAGATGGGGCTGGACAGCCAGGGCGACGACAAGCGTTGCCAGCGCAGGTCGATGACGCGCGGGGGCGATGGAAGCTGGACGGTCGTCTCGGCCTGCGACATGGGCCCGGCCGGCAAGATCGACAGCACCATCCATGTCGCGGGCGATTTCGACACCCGCTACGTGATGGAGGTCGCCAGCACCACGACGGGCGCCGCCCAGCCGGCGATGAACGGCGAGCACAAGATGTCGATGACCGCCGAATGGTCCGGCGCCTGCCCGGCCGGCTGGAGCGGCGGCGACGTCGAGATGCCGGGCGGCCGGCGGATCAACCTGCTGACCAAGGCCGTCCCGGGCCAGTAGGGCGCGCCCTAAACCAGCTCCACCGCCATCGCCGTGGCCTCGCCGCCGCCGATGCACAGCGAGGCCAGCCCCTTCTTGCCGCCACGCGCTTGCAATGCCGCGATCAGGGTGCAGAGGATGCGTGCGCCCGAGGCGCCGATCGGGTGGCCCAGGGCGCAGGCGCCGCCGTTGACGTTCAGCTTGTCGTCCGGGATGCCCAACTCCTGCTGTGCGATCATGGCGACCACGGCGAAGGCCTCGTTGACCTCGAACAGGTCGACGTCGGCGACCGACCAGCCGGCCTTGCTCAGCGCCTTCTTCATCGCCGGCACGGGAGCGGTGGTGAACAGGGCCGGTTCGTGGGCGTGGGCGGCGTGGGCGACGACACGGGCGACCACCGGCAGGCCCAGGCGCTGGGCCACACTTTGCCGGGTCATGACCAGGGCGGCCGCGCCGTCGCTGATCGAGGACGAGTTGGCCGCCGTGATCCCGCCGTCGCGGGCGAAGGCCGGGCGCAGGGTGGGGATCTTGCCGGCGTCGGCTTTCAGCGGCTGCTCGTCCTGGCTGATCGTTTCGACGCCCTTGCGGGTGGTGACGCTCACCGGGGTGATCTCGGCGGCGAAGGCGCCGGAAGTCACCGCCTTCTGCGCCTTGGCCAGGCCCTTGACCGCATAGTCGTCCATGGCCTCGCGGCTGAACTGGTAGGTGGCGGCGCTGTCCTCGGCGAAGGCGCCCATCAGCTTGCCCGGCGTGTAGGCGTCCTCCAGTCCGTCCAGGTACATGGAGTCCAGCATCTGGTCGTGGCCGATGCGCGCGCCCGAGCGGTGCTTGGTCAGCAGGTAGGGCGCGTTGGTCATGCTCTCCATGCCGCCGGCCACGATGATCTCGGCGCTGCCGGCCGCCAGGGCGTCATGGGCCATGATCGCCGCCTGCATGCCGCTGCCGCACATCTTGTTGACCGTCGTCGCCTCGACCGACTTGGGCAGGCCGGCCCCGATCGCCGCCTGGCGGGCGGGGGCCTGGCCGAGGCCGGCGGGCAGCACGCAGCCCATGAAGATCTGCTCGACCTGGTCGCCGGAGACGCCCGCCCGCTCGATCGCCGCCTTCACCGCCGTCGCCCCCAGTTCGGTGGCCTTGGCGCCCGCCAACGCGCCCTGGAAGCCGCCCATGGGCGTGCGGGCGAACGAGACGATGACGATTGAATCGCCGGAAGACTTGAAGGCCTCGGACATGCTGGAGCTCCACCCATTTTGTGTTCTGGGAATTTCGCGGCGGAATAAACCCTCTTCGGCGCGGCGGGCGCAAGGGTGTTCCGCAAAAAGCGGGCGACGGAGGAATGCAGACATTTCCGCCGCCGCCACGCAGTGCGCAACCGAGAGAGTCAATTGCTATAGAAAACCTACTCCTGTGGGTCTGCAAAAGCAACCCTTGCATTCCCCCGCGTAAGGCTTCACCCTCGCGGAATGGGCCGCACCGCCGACTACACCAATGAACGCTGCGCCATCGCCGCCACCCTCGAGGTCGTCGGCGATCCGTGGACCCTGCTGATCCTGCGCGACGCCTTCCAGGGCGTGAAGCGGTTCGAGCAGTGGCAGGAGCGGCTGGGCGTGGCGCGCAACGTCCTGGCCGCCCGCCTCAAGAGCCTGGTGGCCAACGGGGTGCTGGAGCCGCGTCGCTATTCGGAACGCCCGCCACGCCAGGAATATGTGCTGACGCCCAAGGGGCGCGCCCTGTCGCCGGTGCTGCTGACCATGGCCGAGTGGGGCGACCAGCACGTCTACGGCCTGGGCAAGGGGCCGGTGCACTTCGTCCACAAGACCTGCGGCTGGGACTTCCATCCCAAGCTGGCCTGCGAGGCCTGCGGCCAGATCGTCGATGGCCGCGACCTGGGCCGGGTGGTGCATGAGGAACAGGCCCTGACGGTCGGCCAGGCCCTGGAGGCCTCGGCCAAGATCGCCGCCGAGTGAGCTTTCGCTTCCACGTCCATCGCGCCAAGCCGGCCTACCGGCTGGTGACGGCGGAGGGGGCGGGTTTTCCGGCCGGCGCCGATCCGGAAGACTGGCGCTTCACCCGTGTGCGTGAGCGCGCCGACACCAATCCCGACGTGGCGCGGCTGGTCGACGAAACCGGCTACTGCCTGTTTAGGATCGGGCTGAGATTCAGTGAGGTGGTTTGATCCACAGGTTTTGACAACTCTGTCGGAACCCCGACCCAAACTTTGCGTTTTGAGCCCTCGAGCGCGTCGCGCTCGGGCGGGGGCGCCCGGGGTTCAGTGGGGTTGGCGTTGGTGGAAGCGACGGGGCGAACGGGCGTGGCCGCCCCCGCCAGAAGCGTGAGCAAGCGGACATTGGACGTGCTGGGCGCGATCTTCGTCCTGCTGTTCTTCCTCCCTGTCGGCCTGGTGATGCTTGTCGGGATCCGCTGCTGCCGGCCCGGCCCCATCTTCTTCCGCGAGGAAACCCTCGGGCTGAACGGCCGCACCTTCGGACGCTGGCGGCTATATCGGCCGGCGCAGGACGAGAGTCTGTTCGATCAGGTGCTCTGGCGGGCGGGACTGGGCGACCTGCCATCGGCTGTCAACGTCATCGACGGCGACATGTCGCTGATCGGGCCCAGGCCGCAGTCGCCCGGGCAGGACGCCTATCTGCGCAAGGGGCGGCCGGACTACGGACGGCGCCTTGAGGCGCGGCCCGGAATGATCTGGCCGCGCGGCGCCGAGGGCGAGCCGTCGTGGAGCGCCGAGCTGGACTATGTCGCTCGATGGTCGGTGCTCGCGGACCTGAGGGTGGCGGCCCTCTACGCGGTCCAGGGATTGTTCCGCGAGGAACAGGGCGTCGATTAGATCAGTGGGCGAGGATCGCCAGGCCAACGATCAGACCGGCCCACAAACCAAGATTGCCCAGGATCACGCTCAGCCGGGTCAGCGAGACGTGGCGCTCTTGGCGGTGCTTGTAAGTGTAGGCTGCGGTGGTCATGGTCCTCTAACTCCGAATTCTACAATCCCGTCAAAAAATCGACGCGGACATACAGTAGATACGTATGCATGCCACAAAAGTTTCGCATGTCACTCGCTCAATGGGCGATTTCGCGTCTTGAGCCATGATTATTTTGCCGCATGTCCTTCACGGAGCGCCAATTTTTATCAGTGGTGTCAAATAACCGTGCCCGACGACCGAATTCTTCATCTTCAAGACGTTGATCGGCGCAAAGCACGTCTGGCGTGCATTCTGATCGGCAAGGCGCAAACGAACATGAAGATTCGGCGTGCCGCTTGGCCGTCGACCTTTAGGTCGCCGCCCGTTCGGTCGCCGCGATGAACCCGCCGCCCAGGACCCGCTCGGGATCGGCGGGGTCGTACAGCACGCAGGCTTGGCCGGGAGCGACGCCTTCTTCCAGCCCGTCGAACACCAGGCGCGGTTCGCCTTGCTCCAGGACTAGGCGGCCTGGAACGGGTTCGCGGGTCGAGCGCACGCGGGCCAGCACCGGCGCGCCGGCGGCGGCGGCGGCCTCAAGGCTGTCCTCGACGCCTAGCCAGTTGCCTTCCTTCAGCGACAGGGCCCGGGTCAGCAGCGCCTCGCGCGGGCCAACGATGACCTGGCGCTTGTCGGCGTCGATCCGGACCACGAACAGCGGGTCGCCGACGGCGATGTTCAGGCCCCGCCGCTGGCCGATGGTGTAGCGGGTCACGCCCTCGTGGCGGCCCAGCACGCGGCCGTCCAGGTGCACCATGTCGCCGGGCAGGGCGCCCTGCGGCCGGATCCGGTCGATCACCGTGGTGTACTTGCCCTCCGGCACGAAACAGATGTCCTGGCTGTCGGGCTTGTCGGCGATGGCCAAGCCCAGCTCGGCGGCCACCTGGCGCACGGTCGGCTTGTCCATGCCGCCCAGGGGGAAGCGCAGGAAGTCCAGCTGCTCGGCCGTGGTGGCGAACAGGAAATAGCTCTGGTCCTTGGCCGGGTCGGCGGCGCGACGCAGCTGCGGGCGATTGCCGCCGCCGGCCATGGACCGCTGCACGTAGTGCCCGGTGGCCATGGCTTCGGCGCCCAGGTCGCGGGCCACGTCCAGCAGGTCGCGGAACTTGACGGTCTGGTTGCAGCGCACGCACGGGATCGGCGTCTCGCCGCGCAGATAGGCGTCGGCGAAGTCCTCGATCACCTGTTCCTTGAAGCGGCTTTCGTAATCGAGCACGTAGTGCGGGATGCCGATCCGCTCGGCCGCCATGCGCGCGTCCAGGATGTCCTGGCCCGCGCAGCAGGCGCCCTTGCGCGAGATCGCCGCGCCGTGGTCGTAGAGCTGCAGGGTGACGCCCACCACGTCGTAGCCGGCCTTGGCCAGCAGGGCGGCGGTGACGGTGGAGTCGACGCCGCCGGACATCGCCGCGACGATCCGCGTCCCGACCGGCAGGCCCACGGCCTCGCGCGCCTGCTCGACCGCCCGGTCAAGGGCGGAGGTGTCGGGGGCAAAGAGAGCGGTGTCGGCGTCCATCGCGGCCATATAGCGGTTCGGGGCCGGTTTTGCGAGGTTTGGGGTGTCGCGGCCGGGGACAGGCGCATGCGCCTGTCCCGAAAGGCGCCTACCTCAGCACGTTCAGCAGCGACGAGTTCTGCAGGCTCGAGAACACCTGGGCCGAAGCCTGGACGGCCAGCTTGGCCGACTCCAGGCGGGTGATCGCCTCGGCCATGTCGACGTCGGTGATGCCGCCGACCATGGTGCTCAGGGTGTCGGCCTGGTCCGACAGCTCGGTCTGGGCGGTCTCGAAGCGTTTCTGGTTCAGGCCGTTCTGCGCCTGGGCGGTGGTCAAGCCGGTCTTCACCGCGTCGAAGGTGGGCAGCAGGCCGCCCAGGAAGTTGCTCTGGGCCTGGGTCAGCTTGCCGGTGAAGGGACCGTTGGCGTCGACATAGGCCTGGACTTGCTTGAAGGCGTTGTAGACGCCCGTGCCCAGCTGGTCGGCCAGCTGGCCGGTGTCGACCGAGGTGGTGTCGTCGATGCGGTTGCTGGTGATGTACTGGTCGTTCTGGAACAGCGAGGCCGTGCTGGCCGCCGCGGTCAGGTCGGCCATGCTGGTGGCGGTGGTCGGCTGGGTGTCCGACTTGGCGCCGGCGAACACGTAGCGGCCGTTGAACTTGCTGTTGAGGCCCTGGACCACGTCGCCGAACGCGCCGTTCATCTGCTGCATCAGGGTCTCGGCGCTGCCGGCGGCGATGGCGTTGGCGATGGCGTCGCGGGCGTCCTGGGTGGCGTCGGAGACCTGGCCGATGCCGATGTCCTGAACGTCCAGCCGGTTGGAGACCAGGGTCGTCTGGTCCCGGAAGCCGGCCACCTTGGCCTGGGCGGTCTTCATGGCCGTCAGGACCTCGGCGTTCTTGGCGTAGCCTTTCAGGTCGTTGGCGTTCTTCTGGCTGGAAACCTGTTCGCCGGCGACGTTCTGCAGCACCTGCGCGCGCATCAGGTTGCTGGTCATCACGCCGAAGTTGCCGGAGGTGGAGACGCGGGTCATGGCTTAACCTCAAACGATATTGGTGAGGACATCGAACATGTCCTTCGTCGCCTGGATCAGGCGGGCGGAGGCGTTGAACGCCTGCTGGTAGGTGGTCAGGTTGACCAGTTCCTCGTCGAGATTGACGCCCTCCTGCGACTGGCGCTGGGCGTCGACCTCGGTCTTGACGGAGTCGGCCGCTTCCTTGCGGCTGGTGGCTGCGGCCGCCTTGCGGGCGATCGAGCCGCTGAAGTCCGCGCCGTAGTTCAGCACGGTCTTGCTCGAGCCGGCGGTGTCGCCGGCGTTGGCGAAGGCGGCGGTGACGTCGCCGGCCTTGGCCAGGGCCAGGGCGCCGCGGCCGTCGCCGGTCGCCAGGGCCGCGACGCCGGCCGCTACCGTCAGGTCCAGCTTGGCGAACGGCAGCTTGGACGGGTTGGCGTCCATCGCCGGGTCCACCTTGAACAGGCCCCCGCGCGTGCTGCGCTCGCTCATGCCGACGCCGAACAGCTGGCTCAGCGACGGACCGCCGACGCCGCGCTGGGTGGTGTCCTCGACCACCGACAGATTGACCGGGGTGGCGGTGTTGGAGGTGAAGGCCAGCTCGCCCTTCGAACCCAGCGAGAAGGAGCCATAGAGGCCGATGCCGGAATTACGCGAGTTCAGGGCGTCGATGGTTTCCTGCATCGTGCCGGTCCCGGTCGGGATCGCCACCTGGATGTCGCGGATGCGGCTTCCTTCGCTGTCGGTCAGCCGCAGGGTGATGGTCTGGCCCGGCGTGAAGCCGCTGGGGTCGCTGGCGACCATGCCGGTCTCGTAGGGGGAGTAGCCGTCCGAGCGGATGATGTCGTTGAGGCCGAAGAACTGGGAAAAGCCCTTGCCGGCCTTCGTCGAGGGCGTGGTGGCGTCATCGACGATGGCGACGCCGTTGGTGGCGGTCGTGGTGTTCAAGCTCAGTTGGCCGTTGGCGAAGGCCGCCGTGGCCGTGCCGCCCAGGGCGGTGTTCAGCTGGGTCAGGAAATTGGTGTTGGTGAAGGCGGGCCCGGCGGCGCCGTTGACGGTCATGGTCCCGGCGCCGAAGTTGACATCGACGCGCTGGACGATGGCGCCGGCGGCGTTGGTGATGGCGATCGTCGTCTTGCCGGTGAAGTTGGCGAAGGCGGTGTTGGCGTCCAGGCCGGTGTCCTTGCCGGTCAGGCTGTTGGGCGCGGGAACCGAGCTGGCGGCGTTGGAGGCGCGGTTCAGTTCCTCGGCGGCCCGGCTGACGAACTCGCCCAGCTGGTCGGAGAGGTTGGGCAGCTCCTTGTTGCGCAGCTCGAGCAGCCCCTGGATCTCGCCGTTGGTGACCGCCAGGGGCATGACCTGGCCGCCGCTGTTGGCGGTGACGACGGTCAGATAGCCGTTGGCCGGCCCGGACTGGTTGTAGGCGACGGTCGCGGGGCCGTTGCCGGCCAGGGTCACGCCCTCGGCCGAGCGGACCATGACCCCGCCGTTGGAGCGGTCGCTGACCTGGATGTTCATGTAGGTGGACAGCTCGTTGATCAGTCCGCTCTGGACGTTCTCGGAGCCGGTGCCGTCGGCGCCCGCCATCTTGGCGCGGGTGATGTCGACATTCAGGGCGTCGATCTGCTTGAGCAGGTCGTTGACGCGGTCGACGTCGGCGCCGATGCGGTTGTCGGTGTCCTTGATCTGGCTCGACAGCGACGAGGTGATGCGCTTGCTCTCGCCCAGGAAGTCCTCGACCTTGGTGATGGCGCTGCTGCGCAGCAGGGTCGAGGATGGATCATCCGCGGCCATGGAGAAGGCGGCGTAGACGTCGTCCAGGGTGGCGAAGAAGTTGGGCTTGGCGCTGGGATCGCCGAACAGCTTCTGGGCGTTGTCCATGGCGGTGGCGACCGCGCCGGTGCGGCCGGCGTCGGAGGCGCCGTTCAGGCTGGCGGCGGCCATGAACTTGTCGGTGGCCCGCTTGATGGCGTCGATATTGACGCCCACGCCCATGCCGTTCGACACCAGGTTGGACTGGGCGATCGTCTTGCGGACATAGCCGGCAGTATTGATGTTGGCGACGTTGTCGGAGGTGACGCGCAGGCCCGTCTGGGCCGCCATCATCCCCGAAGTCGCCACGTTCAAGATGGTGTTCAACGACATGGTCTATTCTCCGGCCTGCTCGGCAAACCACGAACGGCGCGACGCGACCTTGCCCGGCGAAAAATGCCGGGCGTTGCGGGGTTCGACCCCTTCGGCGATGTGCAAGCCATTGAAAATCATGGCAATTCGTTCCTGACGTCGAGCGAGCGACAGAAAGCCATGCGCAAGGACGGCGCCAACCGGGGGTGGGGCGCGACGACGCGGCAAGCCTGGCCCTTTGCGCCCCGTCCAGCTCGGCAAAAAGCGCCGTGGTCGGCCTATCCCGAGGTGTAAATGCAAGATTAACATCAATTAAAACAGTAGGTTGTGACGAAATTTCGAGTTGGCCCGGCGGTTGCTCAGGGAAGTCCGGATCAAGGCGTGTCCTCTTCGGGCCGCCATCCTCCGTGGACCTGACCGACGCATGACCGCGATCGCCGCTCCCGCTTCCGTCCTGCCTGCCGCCCCGGCCCCCGCCGGCGGCTATGACAAGGACGCGGCCGAAGGCTTCGGCGCGCTGCTGGCCGCAAACGCCAACGCCTCGAACGACAAGGCGACCAGCGAGAAGGGCTCCACGCGGGACGCCCGCGACGCGGACAAGAGCGCCGACCGGGCGCAGGGCGGCAAGGCCTCCAGCGCCAAGGCCGCCGACCGCGTCGCCGACGCCAAGGCCGACAAGGTCGCCGACGCCGCCGAGAAGGTCTCGGACGGCAAGGCGCCCGCCAAGCCCGCCGACGCCCAGGTGACCGACAAGACCTCGAACGCCCAGCCTGCCGACGGCAAGGCCGGCAGCAAGGACCAGGCCGTCGCCGACGCGCCGGCGGCCGTCGACACCGCGGCCGGCCAAGCCGACGCCGCCGCCCAAGCCGCGGCGGCCTTGATCGCCGCCATGCAGGCGCCCGTGGTCGAAACGCCCAAGGCCGTGGCGGAAGCCGCCGCGACCGTCCTGACTGCTCCGGTCGTCCAGGCGTCCCAGAACGTCGAGACCGAGACCGCTGCGGCGCCGACCGTCGTCCAGGACGCCCAGGCGCTGGCGCTTCCCGCCGCCGCCCTGGCGACCGACGCCCCGGAGTCCGCCCCGGTCCTCGATCTGCCGCAGACGCCGGAGGCCTCGGCCGCCGAACTGGCCGCGGTCGCGGCTGCGGCCGCCAAGTCCAAGGCCGGCTCGGCCGCTCCGGCCGCTGCGGCCGCCAAGGCTGACGCGACGCCGACCGTTGCGACACCGGCTGCTCCGGTCGCTGAGGCCGCCGCCGCCCTGGCGCCGGACCGCGCCGAACCCGCCCCTGTCCAGGCCGCCGCCGCCCAAGCCGCCGCGCCGGAAGTCGCGTCGGTGACCGCCAAGGTGGTCAAGCCGGCCGAACCGAAGACCGCCGCTTCCACGACGGCGACCGCCGTCGCGGCGGCCGTGGCCGACGCCGCCGCCGAGCCCGCCCACGGCCAGGTCGCCGCTGCGGCCCACGCGGCGACTACGGGTGAAGGCCCGACGGGCGACGGCGCCCAGGACCAGGCCGGCGCCAAGGGCTCGCCCCTGAAGGACGCCGCGCCGGTCGCGACCGCCGCCGACACTTCCGTTCCGGCCCAGACCTTCGTCGCGCCGGGTACGGCGGCGGCTCCGGCCCCCGTGGTCGCGGCCCAACTGCCCAAGGCGGGGCCCGAGACGGTCAACCACCTGACCACCGAGATCGCCAGCAAGGCGGTGGTCGGCAAGACCAGCCGCTTCGACGTCGTGCTGCAGCCGGAAGGCCTGGGCCGCGTCGACGTGCGCATCGAGATCGCCAAGGACGGCAAGCTGACCGCCGCCCTGAACTTCGACAACCCGGCCGCCGCCGCCGACATGCGCGGCAAGTCGGGCGAACTGCGCCAGGCCCTGGCCGCCGCCGGCTTCAACGTCGCCGACAACGCCCTGAGCTTCGACAGCTCAAGCCAGAACCAGGGCGGCCAGAGCCAGAACGCCTTCTTCAATTTCCAGGACGGCGAGAACGGCCGTCAGGCTTTCCACGGCCGCGCCTTCCGATCGGCGCTGGGCGAGGAAATCCCCACCCTGTCCCCGTCCGCCCTGCTGCCCGGCCTTCGCGTCGCCGACAGCAGCGGCGTCGACGTCAGAATCTAGGAGAGCCCGCCATGGTCACGGCCACCACCGCCACCGGCAACGCCACCACCGACAAGATCAACAACTCGCGGAACTCGCTCGCCAACAACGAGCAGACGTTCCTGAAGCTGCTGACCACCCAGCTGAAGAACCAGGATCCGCTGTCGCCCACCGACACGACCCAGATGACCAGCCAGATCACCCAGATGACCGGCGTCGAGCAGCAACTGGTCACCAACGACCTGCTGACGGCCCTGGTGGGCATGAACACCAGCGGCGGCATCAGCGAGGGCGTCAACCTGATGGGCAAGCAGGTCACCGCCGAGACCGACAAGTCGGTGCTCAAGAGCGGCGAGGCCAGCTGGAGCTACACCCAGAGCCGCGCGGCCACAGGGGTCAAGGTCGAGGTCATCGACAAGTTCGGCAAGACGATTGCCACGGTCCTGCCCGACGACATGTCGAGCGGCGACCATACCTTCAAGTGGGACGGCAAGAGCGCCGACGGGACCAAGCAGCCCGACGGCGGTGAATACACCATCAAGGTGACCGCCACCGACGCCCAGGGCACGAACATCACCACGACGGCCAAGGGACGCATCGACGGCGTCGTCACCAAGGTCACCAACGAAAGCGGCGTCAACATGGTCTGGATCGGCGAAACCAAGGTGCCGCTCGACTCCGTGATCGGCGTCACCAACCCCACCACGACGACCACGTAACGGCCGTCACGCACCAGATGAACGGGCGTCAGAACGACGCCGTCGCGGTCTCCCCCAGCGCCACGCTGGCTCCCGAGACCCAAACGCAAACCGCGCTGAGCCTTCAAACCCATTCGTTTTTGAACTTCATCGCAGGATCGCAGTCATGAGCATCAACAGCGCCATGCTCGCCGGGGTTTCCGGCCTGATCTCCAACTCGTCGGCCCTGGCCGCGATTTCGGACAACATCGCCAACGTCAACACGGTCGGCTACAAGCGCAGCTCGGCCAACTTCTCGACCCTGGTCACCGCCCAGAGCAAGAACGCCACCTACAGCGCCGGCGGCGTGAAGGCCACGACGCACCAGTTCATCAGCCAGCAGGGCCTGACCCAGGCCACGACGTCCAACCTGGACCTGTCGATCGCCGGATCGGGCTTCTTCGTCGGCACCGAGAAGCCGGAAGGCCTGACCGCCACCGACACCCGCTCGTTCACCCGCGCCGGCTCGTTCCAGCTGGACAACCTGGGTTACCTGAAGAACGACGCCGGCCTCTATCTGCAGGGCTGGCTGGCCGATCCGGTGACCGGCACCATCACGCCCGACCCGTCGGACCTGACCCAGCTGTCGTCGATCAATGTCGGCACGGTCGGCGGCACCGCCGAGAAGACCACCCGCGTCGGCGTCAACGCCAACCTGCGCTCGGAACAAGCCGTCGCGGCCGCGGCCAATGCGGTGGCCAGCAAGGGCACCCTGACCGACAGCGGCGGCGGCACCGGCGCCTATTCGGTCTATTACAGCCCGACCGGCACGGGGAACCAGTACTCGGTCGAGGTCCGCAAGAACGGCGTGTCGGTCGCGACCGGCGTCAACACCTACGACCCGACGACGGGCGCCCTGCTGACCACGACCCTGCCGGGCACGTCGCCGAACGTCACGGTCGCGCCGGGCGTCACCCTGACCCAGACCCAACTGGGCGTGAACACCAAGGCCGACGCCATCGCCAGCGGCGCCTACGACCCGACGACCCGGTCGATGTCGGACTACGCCGAGGACCCGACCACGGGCGTCAAGCCGGACTTCGAGATCCAGATCCCGGTCTCGGACTCCAAGGGCGGCCAACGCACCGTCACCCTGTCGCTACTGAAGGGCCCGGGCCCCAACGAATGGTTCGCCGAACTGCGCGCCAAGCCTGGCGACCTGGACAACAACACCAACGGGCTGATCAGCTCGGGCAAGATCACCTTCACCACCGACGGCAAGCTGAACTCGGTCGGCAACCTGTTCGGCGGCGTGACCCCGACGGCGATCAATATCGGCGCGTCCGATCCGCTGGCCACCGGTACGACCCCGCGCTGGGCCGACGGCCTGGGCATCGATTCCCAGGACATCCAGATCGACCTGGCCAGCGCCGCCGGCGGCCTGACCCAGTACAACAGCCAATCGGTGGTTCAGTCGGTCAACACCAACGGCACCGCCTTCGGCAACCTGACCAATATCGAGGTCGACGACCAGGGCTATGTCTCGGCGATCTTCGACAACGGCGTGACCCGCCGGATCGCACAGGTTGCGATCGCCACGTTCTCGAACCCCAACGGATTGAAGGGCGTGAACGGAAATGCATATCGCGTCACCAACGAAAGCGGCACCTATAGCCTGAAGACTCCGGGCCAGGGGGGCGCGGGCGTGATTGCTCCGTCCACGCTGGAAGCTTCGACGGTCGACTTGTCGACGGAGTTCACCGGGTTGATCACGACGCAGAGAGCCTATTCGGCTTCGTCGAAGATCATCACCACTGCGGACCAGATGCTAGAAGAGCTTCTGAGCATTAAACGGTAATTACAGGTCTTAACTGACCTTAATTGTCCTGTGTCACATTGATACATCACGGGAGTAGGGAGAAAGCCTCGTGTTTCAGTCTTTCTTTACTATTGGAATTAAGCGCCTGTTATTTCCCGGCGCGTATATTCCTCTCCAACAGTGATGGTTGTGGGAAAGGCGTAAAGCCATGTTGCAGCAGCAGCGCACGAACAGCCGGGGTGAGAAGTACGTGATCGGTCCGACCGGCGCGCCGCTGACTCTCTCCGACTTGCCGCCTCCGGAAACCCAGCGTTGGGTGATCCGGCGCAAGGCCGAAGTGGTGGCCGCCGTCCGCGGTGGTCTCCTCTCGCTCGACGAGGCGTGCGATCGGTACAAGTTGACCAACGAGGAGTTTCTCGCGTGGCAACAGTCGATCGATCGTCACGGCCTGGCGGGTCTGCGGACCACTCGGCTTCAGCAGTACCGCTAGTCAGCGGGCCGGAAGTCCATGTCGTACGGGGGTTTTGAGCCCTCGGCGACCTGTCGAACAGTTCAGCGGCCGCGTCCCCCAGGGACGCGGCCGCGACCTTTTGGCGCCCCTGGGACCCCCTTGGAGGGGCCCTTTGTAAACGACCCGTTTACCTTGCACTGGGTAAATCCTGCCTAGCGACGGCGTGCTCCGGCGCGCAGCGGCGGGCGTCCTCTAGGGGGACGCTTTTCAGGGGTAGGGCGTAGGTTGGATAAGTTCCTCAGCGCGATTCAAAGGTTTGGCGTCGGCCGTCTGGCCGCCCTGATCGGCGTCGCCGCGGGCGCGATCGCCGTGATCGCCGCCGTGATGATGATGATGAGCAAGCAGCCCAACGAGCTGCTGCTGTCCAATGTCGACCCCAAGGAATCCGCCGCCGCCACCCAGGCGCTGGACACCGCCGGCATCAAGTACGAGACCAAGAGCGACGGCTCGACGATCTATGTCGCCCGCGACAAGGTCAACGCCGCGCGCCAGCTGATCTTCACCAAGGGCTTGGTGACGTCCGGCTCGGTCGGCTACGAGATCTTCGACACCGGCAACGCGCTGGGCCAGACCGACTTCGTCCAGCAACTGAACCGCCAGCGCGCCCTGCAGGGCGAGCTGGAGCGCACCATCCAGGGCTGGGACGGCGTGCGCGCCGCCCGCGTCCACCTGGTGATCCCCAAGCGGCAGCTGTTCGAGGAAGACGCCGAGAAGCCGACCGCCGCCGTCACCATCAGCACCGGCCGCGAGCCGTCCGCCGACATGGTCCGCGCTGTCCAGAACCTGGTGGCCGGTTCGGTCGCCGGCATGAAGCCCGACGCCGTCAACGTCATCGACCAGCACGGCAAGACCCTGTCGGCCGGCAACGACGAGAGCCTGGCCGGCAAGCTGGCCCAGGACGCCAAGAGCGAGGCCGAGGCCCGCATCGCCAAGACCGTCAAGGACATGATCGACGGCGTGCTGGGCCCGGGCAAGGCGCGCGTCAACGTCACCGCCGACCTCGACCTGAACCGTGTCACCACCCAGGAGCGCAAGTTCGATCCGGACGGCCAGGTCATCCGCTCGGAAAGCACCAACGCCAACAATTCCAGCGAGACCAAGAACGACGACACCGGCGGCGTCACCTCGACCCAGAACATCCCCGGCCAGACCCCGAACGGCTTCCAGCCGCTGGGCGCCAAGCAGGACAGCAACGAGAGCGTCACCAACTACGAGATCTCGGAAAGCACCACGACCACCGTCCAGGAGCCGGGCAAGGTCCGCAAGGTCGCCATCGCCGTGGCCGTGGACGGCGTCACCGCCCCTCCCGGCAAGGACGGCAAGCCGGGCGCCTACACTCCGCGCTCCGCCGCCGAAATGGCGCAGCTGGAGCAACTGGTGAAGACCGCCGTCGGCTTCGACCAGACCCGTGGTGACCAGGTCTCGGTGGTCAATGTCCGCTTCCCGCAACCCGAGGACCAGGGTCTGGGCAAGGCTGGCCTGATGGACGGCATCGACAAGAACGACCTGATGCGCTTCGCCGAACTGGGCGTGCTGGCCGTCGTGGCCCTGCTGATCCTGCTGTTCGCGGTGCGCCCGTTCCTGAAGAGCCTGATGAGCCCGCCGCCGACCCCGCTGGGCCTGGCGCTGAACACGCCGCAGATCACCCGCATGGTCACCCTGTCGGACGGCACGACCCAGGAAGTGGTCGTCGACCAGACGGGCGAGCCGATCGCCATCGCCGGTCCCGCCGACATGGATCAACGCATCGACATCGCCAAGATCGAAGGCCAGGTGAAGGCCTCGTCGATCAAGCGGGTCTCGGAGTTCGTCGAAAAGCACCCCGACGAGTCCGTCGCGATCCTCCGCTCCTGGCTGCACGAGTCGGAGTAGGCGATGAAGAGCTCCGTCAACGACGTCAAGAAGCTGGCCGGTCCCGAGAAGGCCGCGATCGTGCTGCTCGCCCTGGGCGAAGAGCACACCGCGATCTGGGAAGCCCTCGACGACGAGGAAATCAAGGAAGTCTCCCAGGCCATGGCCGGTCTGGGCACGGTCTCGGCCTCGGTCGTGGAAGAGCTGCTGGTCGAGTTCGTCTCCGGCATGAGCTCGACCGGCGCGATCATGGGCTCCTACGAGCAGACCCAGCGCCTGCTGTCGGCCTTCATGCCGCCGGAGAAGGTCGACCAACTCATGGAAGAGATCCGCGGTCCCGCGGGTCGGACCATGTGGGACAAGCTGGGCAATGTGAACGAGGCCGTCCTCGCCAACTATCTGAAGAACGAATATCCGCAGACCGTCGCGGTGGTGCTGTCGAAGGTGAAGTCCGACCACGCCGCCCGGGTCCTGGCCTCGCTGCCGGAAGACTTCGCCCTGGAATGCGTCACCCGCATGCTGCGGATGGAGCCGGTGCAGCGCGAGATCCTCGACAAGATCGAGCAGACCCTGCGCACCGAATTCATGTCGAACCTGGCGCGCACCTCCAAGCGCGACAGCCACGAGATGATGGCCGAGATCTTCAACAACTTCGACCGCCAGACCGAGGCCCGCTTCATCGCGGCGCTGGAAGAGCGCAACCGCGAGGCCGCCGAGCGCATCCGCGCCCTGATGTTCGTGTTCGAGGATCTGTCCAAGCTGGATCCGGGCGGCGTCCAGACCCTGCTGCGCGCCACCGGCAAGGAGCAGCTGGCCCTGGCCCTGAAGGGCGCCTCGGACAAGCTGCGCGAGATGTTCTTTTCGAACATGTCGGAGCGCGCTTCGAAGATCATGCGCGAGGACATGGAAAGCATGGGTCCGGTCCGCCTGAAGGACGTCGACCAGGCCCAGGTCGCCATGGTGCAGGTCGCCAAGGACCTAGCCGCCAAGGGCGAGATCATGCTGGCCGGCGCCGGCGCCGAAGACGAACTGATCTACTAGGGAGATGGCTGAATGACCGACATCGCCCACAAGCGCTTCACCTTCGACACCGTGTTCGACGACCACGGCGGCATGAGCGCGCCGCCGAGGGTGAAGAAGAACTTCACCCTGGAAGAGCTGGAAGAGGCCAAGGCGCAAGCCTACGCCGCGGGCGAGCAGTCGGCGGTGGCCCAGGCCGAGCGCGAGGCCGCCATGGCCCTGAACACCGTCGGCCAGGCGATCCACAGCGCCTTCTCGACCCTGGCCGCCGTGGCCCACGAGCACCGCGAAGGCTCGGCGATGCTGGCCCTGGCCTGCGGCCGGGCCATCGCCGACGCCGCCCTGGACCAGTTCCCCGAGGCCCCGACCCAGGCGGCCCTGGTGGCCCTGGCCCGCGAGGTCGAGGCCAGCCCGAAGCTGACCGTCCGCGTCGCCCCTCATCTGGTCGAGCGCACCCAGGCCGCTCTGGAACAGACCGCCCAGGCCATCGGCTTCCCCGGCCAGATCATCGCCCGGGCCGACGCCGTGCCCCCTGCCGCCTTCCTCCTCGACTGGGGTGACGGGCGCGCGGCCTTCAATCCCGCCGACGCGGCCGCCCGCGTCACCCAAGCCCTCGAAGCCGCCATCGCGGCCGAGGGTCTCCACGCTGAACCTCTTGCGCCTAGCGAAGGCTGACCGCCATGTCCGAAGACAACCTCACCCTCGACGAATTCGGCGGCAGCATGCTGGCCTCCGAAATGCCGGTCGAACTCAGCGACAAGATCGCGTCGGACCTGGCGCCGGTCTTCGACGTGCCGGTCAACATCTCCGCCGTGCTGGGCCGGGCCCACATGTCGGTGGCGCAACTGCTGCAGCTGTCGGCCGGCTCGATCCTGGAGCTCGACCGCAAGGTCGGCGAGGCGATCGACATCTATGTGAACAACCGCCTGGTGGCCCGCGGCGAGGTCGTCGTCGTCGACGAGCGCCTGGGCGTGACCATGACGGAAATCATCAAGGACGGCGACGCCGCCGGCTGATCGCCGCGAGTGGCGCTCCCGAGCGTCGAGTGAAGCTTAAACGGTTTGAATACGGGGCACGTAAGGCCCCAACGGAGAGAAAACGATGCGCCTCCTGGTCGTCGGAAAACTGAACGGACAGCTCTCGGTCGCCGTGAAGATGGCGATGAACACCGGGGCCAAGGTCTCGCACGTCGAGACCACCGAGGCGGCGACCCACGCGCTGCGGGCCGGGCAGGGGGCGGACCTGCTGATGGTCGAGTACACGCTCGACATCGCCGGCCTGATCGCCACCAACGAGTCCGAGCGGATCCGGGTGCCGGTGGTGGCCTGCGGCGTCGACGCCGACCCGATGCGGGCCGCCGCCGCCATCAAGGCCGGGGCCAAGGAATTCATCCCGCTGCCGCCCGACGCCGAGCTGATCGCCGCGGTCCTGGCCGCCGTCACCGACGACAACCGCCCGATGATCGTCCGCGACCCGGCCATGGAGAACGTCATCCGCCTGGCCGACCAGGTGGCCCCGTCGGAAGCCTCGATCCTGATCACCGGCGAGAGCGGCTCGGGCAAGGAGGTGATGGCCCGCTACGTCCACGCCAAGTCGCGCCGGGCCAAGGCGCCGTTCATCAGCGTCAACTGCGCCGCCATCCCCGAGAACCTGCTGGAAAGCGAGCTGTTCGGCCACGAGAAGGGCGCCTTCACCGGCGCCGTGGCCCGCCGGGTCGGCAAGTTCGAGGAAGCCAACGGCGGCACCCTGCTGCTGGACGAAATCAGCGAGATGGACGCCCGCCTGCAGGCCAAGCTGCTGCGCGCCATCCAGGAGCGCGAGATCGACCGGGTCGGCGGCTCCAAGCCGGTCAAGGTCGACATTCGCATCCTGGCCACCTCCAACCGCGACCTGGCCGCGGCGGTGAAGGACGGCACGTTCCGCGAGGACCTGCTCTATCGCCTGAACGTCGTGAACCTGCGCCTGCCGCCGCTGCGCGAGCGCCCGGCCGACGTGATCACCCTGTGCGAGCACTTCGTGAAGAAGTACTCGGCCGCCAACGGCGTGGCTGAAAAGCCGATATCGGCCGAGGCCAAGCGCCGGCTGATCGCCCACCGCTGGCCGGGCAACGTCCGCGAGCTGGAGAACGCCATGCACCGCGCGGTGCTGCTGTCGCCGGGCGCCGAGATCGAGGAGTTCGCCATCCGCCTGCCGGACGGCCAGCCCTTGGCCCCGGCGCCGGACGTGGCGGTGGCTCGTGGCGCCCAGATGGCCGCCGACGCCGTGTCGCGCACCTTCGTCGGCTCCACGGTGGCCGAGGTCGAGCAGCAGTTGATCATCGACACCCTGGAGCACTGCCTGGGCAACCGCACCCACGCGGCCAACATCCTGGGCATCTCGATCCGCACCCTGCGCAACAAGCTCAAGGAATATTCGGACGCGGGCGTCTCGGTGCCGCCGCCCCAGGGCGGCGTCGCCGCCGCCTGATCTGGAAAACCGTGTTCGGCGCCCGCGACCATCGGTCCGGCGCCGGACATGGCTAATTTCGGTTAAGACCCTGGCGGGTTCGCGCAAATCGCTTCATGCGCGATTCCTGCCAAGCTAACGGATCGAAGAACCTGAATGGCTGACGCCGCCGCCCCCAAGGCCGCAACCTCCATTCCCAGCGCCAAGTCGCTGTGGGAAGGGATTCTGCGCGGCGAAATGGGACTGGCCCTGGGCGTCGTGGGCATCATCGTCCTGCTGATCATCCCAGTGCCGGCGATCATGCTGGACCTGCTGCTGGCCATCTCGCTGACCGGCGCGGTGCTGATCCTGATGACCGCGGTGCTGATCAAGAAGCCGCTGGAATTCACCTCGTTCCCGACCGTCCTGCTGGTCGCCACCCTCTATCGCCTCGGCCTGAACGTGGCCTCCACGCGCCTGATCCTCGGCCACGGCCAGGAAGGTTCGCACGGGGCGGGCGCGGTGATCGCCGCCTTCGGCAACCTGATGATGCAGGGCAATTTCGTCATCGGGGTGATCGTCTTCATCATCCTGGTGGTGGTGAACTTCATGGTCGTGACCAAGGGCTCGGGCCGGATCGCCGAGGTCGCCGCCCGCTTCACCCTGGACGCCATGCCCGGCAAGCAGATGGCCATCGACGCCGACCTGTCGACCGGCCTGATCGACCAGGACACCGCCAAGCAGCGCCGCAAGGACCTGGAGCAGGAATCGACCTTCTTCGGGGCCATGGACGGCGCCAGCAAGTTCGTGAAGGGCGACGCCGTCGCCGGCCTGATCATCACCGCCATCAATATCATCGGCGGCATCCTGATCGGCGTCGTCCAGCACAAGATGCCGATCGGCGAGGCGTCGGCTTCCTACACCATCATGACCATCGGCGACGGCCTGGTCAGTCAGATCCCGGCCCTGATCATCTCGATCGCCGCCGGCATGGTCGTGTCCAAGGCCGGCGTCGAGGGCAGCGCCAACAAGGCCCTGACGACCCAGCTGGCGATGAACCCGGTCGCCCTGGGCATGGTCTCGGCCTCTTCGGGCGTCATCGCCCTGATCCCGGGCATGCCGATCCTGCCGTTTGCGGCCCTGGCCGTGGGCTCGGGCTTCCTGGCCTATCGGCGCGCTCAGCAGGCCAAGGAGCCGCAACCGCTGGATCCCGCCGCCCTGGCGGCCCTGGCCGAAGCTTCCGCCGAGCCCGAGGAGGAGCCGATCAGCGCCTCCCTGGCCATCGACGACGTCAAGATCGAGCTGGGCTACGGCCTGCTGACCCTGATCAACGACCTGGACGGCCGCAAGCTGACCGACCAGATCCGCGCCCTGCGCAAGACCCTGGCCACCGAGTTCGGCTTCGTGATGCCGCCGGTCCGCATCCTGGACAACATGCGCCTGGCCAACCAGGGCTACGCGATCCGCATCAAGGAGATGGAAGCCGGGGCCGGCGAGGTCCGCCTGGGCTGCCTGATGGCCATGGACCCGCGCGGCGGCCAGGTCGAGCTGCCCGGCGAGCACGTGCGCGAACCCGCCTTCGGCCTGCCCGCCACCTGGGTGGAGGACGCCATGCGCGAGGAGGCCACCTTCCGCGGCTACACCATCGTCGATCCCGCCACGGTGCTGACCACGCACCTGACGGAGATCCTCAAGGAGAACATGGCCGACCTGCTCTCCTACGCCGAGGTGCAGAAGCTGCTGAAGGAACTGCCCGAGGGCCAGAAGAAGCTGGTCGACGACCTGATTCCCTCGGTGGTCAGCGCCACGACGATCCAGCGCGTGCTGCAGGCCCTGCTGAAGGAGCGGGTCTCGATCCGCGACCTGCCGCAGATCCTGGAAGGCATCGGCGAGGCCGCGCCGCACACCGCCTCGGTCATCCAGCTGGTCGAACAGGTCCGCGCCCGCCTCGGCCGCCAGCTGTGCTGGGCCAACCGCGGCGACGACGGGGCCCTGCCGATCATCACCCTGTCGGCCGAGTGGGAGCAGGCCTTCGCCGAGGCCCTGGTCGGTCCGGGCGAGGACAAGCAGCTGGCCTTGGCGCCCTCGCGCCTGCAGGACTTCATCCGCGGCGTGCGCGACGCCTTCGACCGCGCCGCCATGTCCGGGGACAGCGCCGTGCTGCTGACCAGCCCGGGCGTCCGGCCCTATGTCCGTTCGATCATCGAGCGCTTCCGCGGCCAGACCGTGGTGATGAGCCAGAACGAGATCCACCCGCGTGCGCGGCTGCGCACCGTGGGCATGGTCTGAGGCTTCGCCCGGAAAAAGCCGGCAAGCGCCCAGAAATGGTCACGTCCTGTTACCGACTATTTCGGAACCGTTGCCGATAGGTCGCGTTCGGTTTGGCAAGGCGGGGGCCTTCACGACGGAGCGCTACAGATGAAAACCAAGATCGCCATGTTCGCCGCCGCCGCGACTCTTTCGCTGGCCGGCGCCGCTTTCGCCCAGACGACGGGGTCCACCTCGACTCCGGCCACCGGCGCCACGACGCCGTCCGGCCAGACCATGCCGTCGGCCCAGACGACCCCGTCTGGCACGACCTCGGCCACCCCGGCCACGCCCGCCTCGCCGTCGACCGGCACGTCGGCGTCTCCGGCCACGCCGGCCAGCCCGGCCACGGGCGCGGCCGCCTCGACCGGCGCGACCGGCACCGCGGGCACGGCCGGCACGACGGCGGCTGACGCCGACGCGGCGGGCACGCCGTCCTCGGCCAATGTCGCCTTGGACCTGAAGGTCGGCTCCGAAGTCAAGGATCCCTCCGGCGCGGTCGTCGGCACCATCGCCGGCACGACGGCCGGCGCCGACGGCTCGACCAATGTGGTCGTGACCAGCGGCGACAAGAAGTTCGCCCTGCCCAAGGCCAGCTTCAGCGCCGCCGCCACCGGCGGTCTGCAGACCACGGCCACCAAGGCGCAGATCGACGCCACCCTGGCCGGCGCCAAGCCGCAATAACCATCCGGCGTCATCGGAACGACGAGGAGCCCGCTCGGCATTGCCGAGCGGGCTTCGCGCTGCTAGCGATGGGCCAGTACCCGGCGGAGCTCCCGCTGACATGAGGGGTGTCGGATGGCTTCGGCCAGAAATTCCAAGGCGCGTGGTTCGAACGGGCTGTTCTGGGACCTGCTGACGTTCGACCGTCTCGTCACGGGGCCGGTGATTCACCTGATCTATTGGGCGGGGCTGGGCGTGGTGGCCCTGTTCGCCTTCTCGGTGGTCGGCGCCGCCGTCGGCCTGGCGCTGAAGGAGCCGGGCCTGCAGTCGCTGCTGCTGGCCTTCCCGGTGCTGATCGCGGGCCTGCTGGTCGCCGCCGCCATGGTGCTGCTGTGGCGCGCCTTCTGCGAGTTCTACGTCGCCATCTTCCGGATCAGCGAAGACCTGCGCGCCCTGCGCCAGGCCAGCGACGCCGATCACGCCGTGGCCGCCGCCACGCGTCCGCCGGCGCAGAAGCCGGTCGGCTGACGTCGGCGTCCCCTGCGACCGAATAACGCGGTTTACGAAAATTCGTCACAAAGCTTGAGGGCGAGGTTCTTCCTCGGCGTCTAAGCGGCAGGAGGCCCGTCTAGCCTCCCGCCCGGAGACGCATTTTGGCCGCCGATCAAGAACCTCACCTCGTCGATGTCCATGTGGGCGCGCGCATCCGCATGCGCCGCAAGTCCATGGGCCTGAGCCAGACCCAACTGGCCGACAGCGTGGGGATCACCTTCCAGCAACTGCAGAAGTACGAACGTGGGACCAACCGCGTCAGCGCCTCCAAGCTCTATGGCATGGCCGTGACGCTGCAAACCTCGGTGGCCTGGTTCTTCGAAGGCATGCCGCCCGAGGCGGACGGCGCGGGCGACCAGCGGACCCAGGCCGTGCGCCGCTTCCTGGCGACCGAAGAGGGCGTGGAGCTGGCCTCCCTGGTGCCGCAGCTGCCGATAGCCCAGCGCCGACAGATCCTGGCCCTGGCCAAGACGTTGAGCTCCGAGGGCGACGACGAGACGGCGGCGGCGCCCTAACGCCTGAAGGCTTCGGCCAGGGCGACGGCGCCAGCCTTGGGCCGGCCGGCGTTGTCGAAGATGGCCGGGGCGTCGGCGGCGTTCTCGGCGGTCAGCCACGAATCGCGGTCGCGCAGGCCCCAGACGGTGAAGGCGAAGCGCTGCCGCTCGGGCAGGGCCATGAAGGCCTCGGCGGCTTCAGCGTAGACGGCCGCCTGGCGGCGCTGCAACTCGGCGCGGGACAGCAGCTTGTTCTCGGCGCGGGTCAGCGACACGTCCAGTTCCGAAATGTGGATCGGCAGGCCCAGGCTGGCCAGTTCGCGGATCATTCGGGTGATCTCGCCCGGCGGGACGTCGGCCGCCACGTGCATCTGGGTGCCCAGGCCGGTCAGCGGCGCGCCCGAGGCCAGCAGGCGCTCGGCCAGGTTCAGATAGGTGGCGCGCTTTCGGGGGAAGTATTCGAGATTGTAGTCGTTCAGCAGCAGGGCCGCGTCGGGGTCCGCCTCGCGCGCCGTGCGATAGGCCAGGGCGATGTGGTCGAAGGCGCCCAGGCGCTGGGCCCACAGGCTGTCGCGCCAGCCGTCGCCGTCCTCGGCCACCGCCTCGTTGACCACGTCCCAGCCGACCACCTGGCCACGATAGCGGCCGGCGACCGCGAGGATGTAGTTGCGATAAGCGTCGGTGAAGCCGATGCGGTTTTCGTCCAGCCGCGCGAAGGCTTCCGGCGCCTGGGCGTACCAGACCAGGGTGTGGCCCAGCAGGCCCATGCCGTGGGCGCGGGCGAAGGCGGCGATGCGATCGGGGGCGTCGAAGCGGAAGGACCCGTCCGGCTGGACGATGTACTCCATCTTCATCTGCCACTCGGGCGTCAGTTGGCTGACCTCGCGGGCCAGCAGGGCGGCCAGGGCGGGATCGTCCAGGTGCAGGGCCTGGACGCAGGCGCCGACGCGGAACGGGGCCAGGGTCTTCAGCGGCGGCAGGGGCGCGGGTTGGCTCTTGGCGGCCTGGGGACCGCAGGCGGACAGGGCCAGGGCGCCGGTCAGCACCGCGCGACGGTGCAGGCCCCCTCCGGCCCTCCGGGCCACCTCCCCCAGAGGGGGAGGATCATAGATGCTCCCCCCTTGGGGGAGCTGTCGCGAAGCGACTGAGGGGGGCTTGTCGCGCCTACCGCCCACCGACGGCCGCCCGGCGCAGGCCCAGTTCGTCGAGGGCGGCGATCTCCAGCTTGCCCGCCAGCTTGGCCTTGGCCACCTTGGCGGCCTCGGCGACGTGCTCGTACTTCTTGAGGTTCTCGAAGGCCAGGGACAGGGCGTCGCGGGCGCCGGCCTCCTCGATCAGGATCTGGTCGATCTCCAGCAGAGCCTGGTCGCGGCGGATCTTGCTGCCCTGGCGGAAGCCGATCATGTACCAGCCGGCCTCGACGTCGCCCTGGGCCTGCATGGCTTCAGCCTCGGACTCGGCGTCCAGGGCGGCGACCTTCATCTCGGCGGTCTGGCGGCGCTCGACGATGTCGGCCAGGCGCTTCTGCAGGGTCTCGACCTCGTGGTTCGAGATGCGGATCAGGGAGTCGGCCCATTTGGTCATGTCCGGTTTCCCATCTAGGCGGCGTCACTCTGCAGGATGTGAGCGAGGTAGCCGAAGCTGTCGTCGAGGCTGGTGGCCTCGTCGGGGCTCTGGCTGAGGAAGGCCTCGACGGCCGGGTTGAGGCGGATGGCGCGGTCGATGATCGGATCGGCCCCGGCGCGGTAGGCGCCGATGCGGATCAGCTCTTCCATGTTCGAATAGGCCGCCAGGCTCTGGCGGGCGGCCTTGACCACCTCGCGCTCCTCCAGCGTCTGGCAGCCGGGCATGGTCCGGCTGATGGACTTCAGGACGTTGATCGCGGGAAAGCGGCCGCGCTCGGCGATGGCCCGCTCCATGACGATGTGGCCGTCCAGGATGCCGCGGGCGGCGTCGGCGATCGGCTCGTTGTGGTCGTCGCCGTCGACCAGCACGGTGAACAGGGCGGTGATCGGGGCGGCCGTGGTGCCGTCGGGACGGATCGGGCCGGGGCCGGCGCGCTCGAGCAGCTTGGGCAACTCGGTGAAGACGGTGGGGGTGTAGCCCTTTGTGGTCGGCGGCTCGCCGGCGGCCAGGCCGATCTCGCGCTGGGCCATGGCGAAGCGGGTCACCGAGTCCATCAGGCAGAGCACTTCCTGGTCCTGGTCGCGCAGGAACTCGGCGACGGCCAGGGTCATGTAGGCGGCCTGGCGGCGGGTCAGGGCGGGTTCGTCCGAGGTGGCGACCACGACGATGGCGCGCTTGAGGCCTTCCTCGCCCAGGGTCTCCTCGATGAACTCGCGGACCTCGCGGCCCCGTTCGCCGATCAGCCCGACCACGACGGCGTCGCAGGTCGCCTCCTTGGCCAGCATCGACAGCAGCACCGATTTGCCCACGCCCGAACCGGCGAAGATGCCGAGACGCTGGCCACGGCAGGTGGTGGTGAAGACGTTCATCGACCGCACGCCCAGGTCCAGGCGCTCGCCCACACGGCCGCGGGCGTGGGCCGGCGGGGGCGGGGTTTTCAGGGGGTAGGGGACCTCGCCTTGCGGAAGAGGTCCAAGGCCGTCGATCGGTTCGCCGAACGCGTTGATGATGCGGCCCAGCCAGGCCTTGGTCGGGCGGACCACGGCGCCCTCGGGCATGATCTTGATCACCGCGCCGGGGGCCACGCCCTCGACGGGGCCGAACGGCATCAGCAGGGCGCGGGTTTCGCGGAAGCCGACCACCTCGGCGGGCAGCACCGGCAGACCCAGGCGCTCGATCTCGACCCGGGCGCCGACGGCCAGCCGGGTCAGCCCGCCGCGAGCCTCGATCAGGAGGCCGTTCACGGCGGCGACGCGACCGAAGATGGTCAGCGGATCGATACGTTCGACGGCGGCGATCAGGCTACGCAAGCAGGGCTCCCGAAGGCTCGAGGCTCAAGCTTTGGGCCTCGCGCGTTAATGGGGAGTGAAGTAGACCGACATGGTTAATCGGCCCTTGAGGATTGTGGTTAGGATGCGGCCTGCGTCCTTATGTCTTGATCCCTTTTGATCCGCTCATCCCGCCGGAGTTTGGGGCTAGGGTTTCGTCAGATTGGCCTTGAAGAAGGCCGTGACCGCCGCGTTGAAGTCCTTGTGGAACGCCGCCCGGTCGAAGCCGGGGTCGCTGTTGCACAGGAAGGCCAGGTTCTTGCGCGCATAGGCGTTGCAGGGCGTCAGGAAGTCGAAGTGCCGGGCCTTGGCCACGACATGGTAGTCGGCGTTCGGCAGGGACGCGTGGACGGCGCTGGCGTGGAACGGATCGGGCAGGATCTCGTCGTCCTCGGCCCGCCACAGTTGGACCGGCTGGCGCAGGCCCTTCAGGGTCTCGGCCTTGAAGGCGTAGCCCAGGGCGGGGGCGGCCGAGACCACGGCCTTGATCCGCGCGTCATGGACCCAGCCGGCGAAGGCGCCCGGCGACGGCGGCGCGCGCAGCAGCAGCTGGCAGTCGTAGTGCGTGGGATGGTCCCGGCAGTGCGGCTGGAGGCGCGCGCCGTCCAACTCGCCGCCGGCCGCGGCCAGCACCGTGAAACCGCCCGACGAGAAGCCGAAGGCGCCGACCCGATCGGCGTCCAGGCGGTCGTGGTCCTCCCAGTCCTTGAGCATGTAGTCGATCAGCACGTGGATCTGCCGAGGGCGGTTGGCCATGTCGGTGGCGCGGCTCTGGTCCTCGTAGTTGTCGCCGGTATGGGTCAGGGCGGCGACGACGAAGCCGGCCTTGGCCAGGGCGATGGCGGTGTCGTAGTGGCCGCCGAACCAGCCGCCGTTGCCGTGCGACATCACCACCAGCGGCAGGCGATCTCCGGTGATCGGCGCGCCGGCGGCCACCGGCAGGTCGTCCATGCCCCGCGCTGGCGCGGTGGCGGGCGTGTCGGTCGGATACCAGATCCCGACCTTGATCGGCGCGCCCGACCCATCGGGGACCATGACGACCTTGAAGCCGACGTCTGTCGTCATGCCGCGGACGGCGGGCGCGGCGGATTGGGCCTGGGCGGCGAGGGCCGGGGCGCTCAGCAGGGCGGTGAGCGCCAGGGCGAGGACGGCGAACGATGGTCGCATCGATGAACTCCGAGGATGGCGAATGTCTCGGCGATGCCTCGGTCAGCGGCCGTCCGCCAGCGCCGTTGCGCGAACGGGCGAACGGGTTCGCGAACCGGCGAACCGACGCTATACGGGAGGCATGACCTCCAAGGCCGCGCTTCTCGGTTCACCTCGCGACTGGGCGATCGACTTCGCCGTGGCGACCGGGGTGGGCGCGTTCCTGGGCGTGGTTGGTCCGTACGGCAGCTTCTTCAATGGTCCTCTCGGCGTTCGCCTGGCCTATTGGATCGGGGTGACCTGGATCGGGGCGGCGGTCTTCGGCCTGGCCGTGCGCCTGTCGCTGGCCGCGGGCCGACGCCTGAACGTGCCGGCCTGGTTCATGGCGGCGGTGGCGGCCCTGCTGGGCGCGGCCGCGCAGGCGGCGATCGTCGCCCAGGTGGCGGTGGCGCTCTGGCCTCACCTGAAGCGCTTCACGCCGTTCATCTGGTACATCCAGTGCCTGGCGATCTCGATCCCCCTGGTGGTCGCCTACCTGCTGATGCGGCCGCGCCTGTTGGGACCGGCCGACGCGCCTCCGGTGCCGATCTCGCCCCAACTGCCCGAACCCGGGCCTGCAGCCGAGGTCACGGGCGCGCCGGTGCTCTGCCTGCGCATGGAGGACCACTATGTGCGGGTCCACACGCTGGGCGGTTCGCGCCTGGTGGCCGGGCCGTTCGAGCGGGTGATCGACGGCATGGCGCAGGAGGGCCTGCGCGTGCATCGCTCGTGGTGGGTGGCCCGGGCGGCGGTGACCGGGGTCATCGCCGACGGCCGCAACCTGCGCCTGACCCTGCGGGGCGACCTCAGCGCGCCGGTTTCCCGCGCCTCCGTGGCCAGGCTTCGCGAGGCCGGCTGGCTGAAGGCGGAGCCCTCTGGCGGAAACTAGCGGAAACCGTCCGCGGCGGGACGTCGCGGGCTCGCCACGGCGACGCTCATGGCGGCGCTCCCACCCCGCGGCCAAGGCTGTAAACTTCTCGCGACAGAACGCCGCAATCTCGCCTTACAGGTGAACGGCCGAAGCCGGCGTGCGGCCGAGGCGAGCGTTAACCAATCCCTTTACAGGGCGGGATTTTCGCGCTTTTGGCCGAAAAGGAATCGTCTTGACGGGCCGTCCACAGGGCCCTGCGACCTTTGCGCCAAATGAGTCGCTGACCGCTTGCACCCGATTCGCAAATCAGATTAACCATTTCTCCAACGGGAACATTCACCATTAACCTGTCTTAAATTAACTGTCCGGCAGAGTGCAGGACGGGTTTCACCGGCGGTATTCCGCCTAGCTGTCGAATAATGCCGCCCGAGGGCGGGGAGGGCTGCATGCGCGTACTGTTGATCGAGGATGACAGCGCCACCGCGCAGACCATCGAGCTGATGCTGAAGTCTGAAGGCTTCAACGTCTACACGACGGATCTTGGCGAAGAAGGCGTGGATCTGGGCAAGATCTATGACTACGATCTCATCCTGCTGGACCTGAATCTGCCCGACATGAGCGGCCTGGATGTTCTGCGCACCCTGCGGGTGGCGAAGGTGAACACCCCGATCATGATCCTGTCGGGCAGCGCCGAAATCGACACGAAGGTGAAGACCTTCTCGGGCGGCGCCGACGACTACATGACCAAGCCGTTCCACAAGGACGAGATGATCGCCCGCATCCACGCGGTGGTCCGTCGTTCGAAGGGTCACGCCCAGTCGGTGATCAAGACCGGCGACATCATCGTCAACCTCGACGCCAAGACCGTCGAAGTGAACGGCAACCGCGTGCATCTGACCGGCAAGGAATATCAGATGCTGGAGCTGCTCTCCCTGCGCAAGGGCACGACCCTGACCAAGGAGATGTTCCTCAACCACCTGTACGGCGGCATGGACGAGCCGGAGCTGAAGATCATCGACGTCTTCATCTGCAAGCTGCGCAAAAAGCTGGCGGCTTCGGCCCAGGGCAAGCACCACATCGAGACCGTCTGGGGCCGCGGCTATGTGCTGCGCGACCCGAACGAACAGGTCAACGCCGCGTAATCACGCGAGGCCGGTGACCCAAAAGTAGAACGCCCGCCTCCCCGGAGGCGGGCGTTTTCTTTTGTAGGAACAGGGTGTTAACCCTGTCCGTGACAAATCGCCCGAAGCACCGAATAGTCCTTGCTCGAACATGGCCTCATCCGCCATTTTCCGGCGCGACGTTTGCTGGGGGGCTTCCCAGCCGTGTCACTCATACGCGGCATCGCTACCAGTCGGGGGCTTGATGCAGGAATTCGATCCGAGACGGCCGACCCTGCGTCTGGCCCCTAAGGTCTTCACGGCGATCGCCGGCCTGGCCGCCTTGGGCCTGGCGTGGAAGCTGACCGCGCCGGACGCGCCGGTGCAGGTGGTCAAGGCGCCGCTCGACGCCAGCGCCCTGGCCGCCCTGCAGCACGCCGCCTTCGCCAGCGCCGAAGCCCAGCCGGGCTTCGAGCGTCCGGAATCGATCCCCGTCCAGGTGCGTCCCGGCGAGACCCTGGAAAACGCCGTGCTGCGCACCGGCATCGCCCCCAACGACGCCCGCCAGGTGGTGGCCGCCCTGCAGGGCGCGATCGACACCGTCAACATCAAGGCCGGCATGGCCTTCGAGGCCGCCATCGCCGAGCGCCGCAACGGCCGCGCGGGCTCGGCCCGGCTGATCGGCCTGTCGATGCGCACCGGCCCGTCCTCCACCCTGACCGTCTCGCGCACCTTCGACGGCGCGATGAAGCTGCGCGAGCTGGAGGAAAAGGTCACCGACGAGACCAAGGTGGCCTGCGGCGAGATGAAGGGGTCGTTCTACGAGAGCGTCGCCGACGTGGGCGGCACTCCGGCGGTGATCAGCGAGGCGGCCAAGCTGTTCGCGCACAAGATCGACTTCTCGCGCGACATCAAGGAAGGCGACCGCTTCTGCCTGGTGTTCGATCGCAAGGTCACCGAGAGCGGCCGCACGGTCGAGGCGGGCGACCTGGAATACGCCGAGGTCAAGGGCCAGAAGTTCTACGCCTTCGAGCGTAACGGCGAAGACGGCAAGCCGCAGTTCTTCGACGAGCTGGGCAAGAACATCAAAGGCTTCCTGCTGCGCACTCCGGTCGACGGGGCCCGCATCACCTCCACCTTCGGCCAGCGCAAGCACCCGGTGCTGGGCTATACCCGCGCCCACAAGGGCGTCGACTTCGGGGCCGGCCAAGGCACCCCGATCCTGGCGGCCGGCGACGGCGTCGTGCTGGAGGCCCGCCGCTGGAGCGGCTACGGCAACTGGCTGCGCATCCGCCATTCGGGCCAGTGGGACACCGGCTACGGCCACATCTCGCGCTACGCCCCCGGCATCCGTCCGGGCGTCCACGTGCGCCAGGGCCAGGTGGTGGCCTATGTCGGCTCCACCGGCCTGGCGACCGGCCCGCACCTGCACTACGAGGTCTGGCTCAACGGCCAGCGGGTCAACCCGATCGGCGCCAAGGTGCCCCAGGGCACCATCCTGGCCGGCGCCGAGCTGTCGCGCTTCAAGGCCCAGCGCGCGCACATCGATACCCTGCTGGCGCAAGGCGGCGACGCGGTCGAGGACAAGACGGCCCCGAAGCTGGCCATGGCCAGCCTGGACAAGACCAAGGGACCGACGCTGCGGTAATTAGGGCTTTCCCTCCCCTTTATGGGGAGGGGGGACCAGCGAAGCTGGTGGGTGGGGCCCGCTGACTCTAAAAGCCCTGCACCGAACCCCACCCGTCGGCTTCGCCGCCACCCTCTCCACAAGGGGAGGGAAATCGAGTTTTCCATGACCTTCCTGACCCCCCTCCGTCGCGAGTGGCTGGGCCAGCCGCGCGCCGACCTGCTGTCGGGCACGGTCGTGGCCCTGGCCCTGATCCCTGAGGCCCTGGCCTTTTCGTTCATCGCCGGGGTCGATCCCGCCGTGGGCCTGTACGCCTCGTTCGTGATCGCCATGACCATCGCCTTCGTCGGCGGCCGGCCGGCGATGATCTCGGCCGCCACCGGCGCGATGTCGCTGCTGATGGGCGGTTTGGTCCGCGACCACGGGATCGAGTTCCTGTTCGCCGCCAGCCTGCTGACCGGCCTGATCCAGGTGGCGATCGGCGTGCTGCGCCTGGGCCGCTACGTGCGGTTCGTCTCCAAGTCGGTGATGAGCGGTTTCGTCAATTCGCTGGGCATCCTGATCTTCCTGGCCCAGCTGCCTCAGCTGATGCATGGCGACTGGCGGACCTTCGCCATGGTCGGCGCCGGGCTGGCGATCATCTATCTGTTTCCGAGACTGACCCGGGCCGTGCCCTCGCCCCTGGTGGCCATCCTGCTGGTGAGCGCCGTGGCGATCGCCTTCAAGGTGGACGTGACCACCGTCGGCGACCTGGGCAAGCTGCCGACGACCCTGCCGGGGTTCCACATCCCCGCCGTGCCCCTGACCTGGGAGACCCTGCGGATCATCGGCCCGGTGTCCCTGACCCTGGCCTTCGTCGGCCTGCTGGAAAGCCTGCTGACCGCCAACCTGCTGGACGACCTCACCGACACCCCGTCGGACAAGGATCGCGAGACGCGCGGCCAGGGAATCGCCAACATCGTCTCGCCGCTGCTGGGCGGCATGGCCGGCTGTGCGATGATCGGCCAGTCGATGATCAACGTCACCTCCGGCGGACGCGGCCGGCTGTCGACCTTTTGGGCCGGACTGTTCCTGCTGATCCTGATCCTGGTGCTGCGCGACTGGGTGGCCCGGATCCCGATGGCGGCCCTGGTGGCGGTGATGATCATGGTGTCGATCAAGACCTTCGACTGGAATTCGGTGACGAAGCTCCGCTCCACCCCGGTGCAGTCGACGCTCGTAATGCTGGCGGTCACCGCGACCGTGCTGGCCACCCACGATCTGTCCAAGGGCGTGGTGCTGGGCGTGGTGCTCAGCGTCGTGTTCTTCGCCAGGAAGGTCGGCAAGGTGCTGTCCGTGCGCGAGATCCCGGCCGAAGACGAGACCGTGCGGCGGTACGCGGTCAGCGGCCAGATCTTCTTCGTCTCGGCCGACCTGTTCGCCGCGGCGTTCGAGTTCCACGGCAAGCCGCGCCGCGTCGAGATCGACCTCACGGGGGCCCACCTCTGGGACCTGACCGCCGTCGCCGCAGTCGACAAGGTCGTGTTCCGCTACCGCCGGCAGGGCGCGGAGGTCGAGGTCATCGGCATGAACCAGGCCGCCGCGACGCTGGTCGAGCGGGTGGGGCGTCATGACAAGACCCACTTGCCGGAGGGGGCGGGACATTAGGGGCAAGGACACGCCGCAAGGGCACGTCGCCGGCCACCGAGCTTGACCATCGCCCCGCCGCGTCCCATCCCAGGGCGATGAAAGCCTTCCCGCCGCTGAAGCCCGACTCCGAGGACATGCTGCACCTGGACGCCCTGCGCATCGTCGGGGCGCTGATGATCGTTGTCTTCCACTTCAACCGCTACATCAACCTGGATGGGCGCTGGCAGGTCGCGGACGACATGATCAAGGGCTTCAGCCTGATCGTGGACCTGTTCTTCCTGATCTCCGGCTATGTCATGGCGGCGATCTATACGGGCCGGCTGACCAGCTGGAACAAGTACGGGACCTTCCTGAAGAAGCGGGTGGCGCGGCTGGGGCCGCTGCACTGGGCGACCATGCTGGTGTTCATCGGCGTCTGGGCAGCCGGGGTGATGGGCTGGGGCGGCGACGTCGATCCCAAGCGCTACGATCTCTCCTGCATCGCGCCCAACGTCCTGTTCGTCCACGCCTGGCATACCTGCCACAGCCAGACCTGGAACTTCGTCAGCTGGGCGATCAGCGGCGAGATGGGCCTGTACCTGGCCCTGCCGCTGCTGTTCTGGATCACGGCGCGGGGGCGGGTCGTCACGGCCCTGGTGGCGGTGGCCAGCTTCGTGCTGCTGCTGCTCAACCCCGACGGCGAGATGCCCTTCCACCAGTGGACCTGGAACTTCGGGGTGCTGCGGGCCGTGCCGGGCTTCCTGCTGGGTATGCTGGCGTTCCAGCTGCGCGCGCCGCTGGGCAAGCTGCCGTTCGCGCGCTTCTGGATGTGGGGGCTGTTGGCGGTGTTCCTGGTCGCCTCGACCTTGCGGATCGAGCGCACCCTGCTGCTGCTGATCGTCTACGCCCTGGGCCTGGCCGGCGTCGCCGCCGACGCGGCCGGCCCGCAGGGCGGGATCAGCCGCCGCCTAGCCCCCTGGGCCCAGCTGAGCTTCAGCCTCTACCTGTTGCACCCGATCGCCCTGAAGATGGGGATCAACTGGGTCGGGGTGGCCGCCTGGGGCCTGAACGGCGACGCCCTGCGGCTTTGGGTGCTGTTCTGGGTTCTGGCCCTGATCCCGCTGGCCTATCTGTCGCTGGTGCTGTTCGAGCGCCCGGCGCGGGACTGGATCAGCGGGCTGGGCCAGAAGAGGGCGCGCGCCCATTGAGAGCAGGGGGCAAGCGCCCTATCCCCGCTGCATCAGCACCGTCGGGGCCTCGCGATAGGTGGTCCGCGCCACCTCCAGGAAGCCCATCTTCGAAGCTAGCTTCAGGGAGGCGGTGTTGTCCGGGTCGATGATGCAGACCACCGGCGCGTCGCCCCACTGATCGCGGGCCCAGGACAGGGCGCCGGCGATCGCCTCGCTGGCGAAGCCCTGGCCGTGGGCCCAGGAGCACAGGGCCCAGCCCATCTCCGGGACGCCGTCGATCGAGGGCTGGATGCCGCGGTGGAAGTCGGCGAAGCCGATCTCGCCGACATAGCGCCCGGTCGCCGTCTCGCGCGCGCCCCAGTAGCCATAGCCCAGCACCGCCCACAGGCCGCGGGCCCGCAGCAGGCGCTGCCAGCTCTCCTCCGGCGTCGAGGTGCGGCCGCCGATGTGGCGGGTGACCATCGGGTCGCTCCACATCGCCGCGCTGTCCTCGAAATCGGACGCCTGGGGCGGGCTCAGGGTCAGGCGGGCGGTGGTCAGGGTCGGGGGAATCATCGGCGTTCCGGAAGTTGGCGCGCCAGCCTATACCGGGCCGCGTCGCCCGCCAGGGACCAGAGATCATGACCGCGCCGCAAGACGCCATCGCCGCCCGCCGCAAGCTGACCAACCGGCTGATCGCCGGCAAGGACGCCCGCCGCCTGGCGCCGTTCTTCGCGCCGGACATCAAGATGATCGTCGGCGACGGCTCGCTGATCCTGGGGGCGCGCGACGTCCTGGAGGCCTTCGCCAGCCAGTTCGCCGATCCCGCCTTCGTGGCCTATGTCCGCACGACCGAGCGCATCGACCTGGACGCCGCCGGCCAGCGGGCCGCCGAGCACGGGACCTGGGTCGGCACGACGCGCGGCGCGGCCGACACGAGCGGGACTTACCTGGCGACTTGGCGCAAGGTCACCGGCCAGTGGGTGATCGAGAACGAGCTGTTCGTGACCTTGAGCTGAATGGGCGACGCGCCCACGGGCACGTCCATCCAGAACAGGGCCGTGGAAGGAATGCGTGTCCTCGTTTTCGCGCAAGATGACGGGAAATTAATGCCGGCGCCGTTGCCGAGCCGCGAAAGCCCCTCTACCCCTTTGCGTTCAAATTTCGAGGGAAGGGGCCCCGCCTTGCAAAACCGCCGTCAGATGCTGCTGTCCACCGTCGCCGTCGGCCTAGCCGCCGCGACCCCGGGCCTCGCCCTGGCTCAGGCCGCGCCGGCCTCCGGCGAGAGCGCCAAGCTCAACGCCCTGTTCGACGCCATCATGGCCAAGCAGCTGCGGCAGTCGCCCGAGTCGGCCACGGGCCTGGGCCTGGACGTCGGCGACCTAGCCTGGACCAAGTCGCAGCTGGGCGACCGCTCGTTCGCCGCCATCGCCGCCGGAATCGCCCAGACCAAGCAGCAACTGGCCGACCTGCGGGCCATCGACCGCAAGCAACTGTCCGGCATGGACGTGATCAACTACGACACCGTCGAGTTCACCCTGGCCGTGCAGGATGAGGGCAACAGCAAGTTCACCTACGCCGGTGGCGGTTCGGGCGCGCCCTATGTGCTCAGCCAGCTGACGGGCTCCTACCAGTCCTATCCCGACTTCCTCGACACCCAGCATTCGATCGAGACCAAGGCCGACGCCGACGCCTATCTGTCGCGCATGGAAGCCTTCGCCCGGCTGATGGACCAGGAGGCCGCGATCGCCCAGCGCGACTACGCCGACGGCGTGATCCCGCCTGACTTCATCATCGACAAGGCCCTGGTCCAGATGAAGGCCTTCGCCGGCACGCCCACCGCCGAGGCGCCGCTGGTGCTGTCGGTGGCCCGCCGGACCAAGGACAAGAACATCCCCGGCGACTGGGCCGGCGAGGCGAGCAAGATCTACGAGAACTCGGTGCTGCCCGCCCTGAAGCGCCAGATCGCCCTGCTGGAGAGCGTCCGCCCCAAGGCCACGCACGACGCCGGCGTCTGGCGCCTGAAGGACGGCGGCGACTACTACGCCGTGTCGCTGAAGAACTACACGACCTCGACCCTGACCCCCGACGAGATCCACCAGCTGGGCCTGGACCTGGTGAAGTCGATCTCGGTCCAGGCCGACAAGCTGTTCAAGAGCATCGGCATGACCAAGGGCACGGTCGGCGAGCGGATGGCCGAGCTGGGCAAGGACATCTACGAGAACACCGACGCGGCCAAGGAACAGCTGATCAAGGACCTGAACGTCAAGGCGGCCTGGATCCAGAAGCAGCTGCCGGCCTATTTCGGCGCCCTGCCCAAGGCTTCGCTGGAGATCCGCCGCGTGCCCAAGGCCATCGAGGCCGGCGCGCCGGGCGGCTACTACAACTCGCCCTCGCTGGACGGCAAGCGTCCGGGGATTTACTGGATCAACCTGCGCGACACCAAGGAGCAGGCCAAGTACACCCTGACCACCCTGACGGTGCACGAGGGCGTTCCCGGCCACCACCTGCAGCTGTCGCTGTCGAACGAGGCCCAGGGCCTGCCCCTGCTGCGCAAGACGATCGGCAATTCGGGCTACGCCGAGGGCTGGGCGCTCTATTCCGAAGAGCTGGCCGTCGAGATGGGCATCTACAAGGATGATCCGCGCGGCCATATCGGCATGCTGCACGACGCCCTGTTCCGGGCCGTCCGCCTCGTGGTCGACAGCGGCATGCACTACAAGAAGTGGACCCGCGAGCAGGCCGTGAAGTACATGGCCGAGACCATGGGCGACGAGGAAAGCGGCACGATCACCGAGATCGAACGCTATGTCGTCTGGCCGGGCCAGGCGTGCAGCTACATGATCGGCAAGATCACCTGGCTGCGGGCCCGCGAGCGGGCCAGGAAGGCCCTGGGCAAGAAATTCGACATCCGCCAGTTCCACGACGCCGGCCTGCTGGCGGGCATGACCCCGCTGACCGTGCTGGACCGCGTCATCGACGACTACATCGCCAAGACCAAGGCGGGGAAGTAAGAAGAGAGCGCTTTCCCTCCCCTCTATGGGGAGGGTGGCCCCGAAGGGGTCGGGTGGGGTTCGGTGCAGAGCCTGGCTGAGTCCAGGGGCCCCCACCCACCAGCTTCGCTGGTCCCCCACCCATGAAAGGGGAGGGAAGGGCGGCGGCTCTACCCCCAACCCTCCGACACGCCCGCCCGGCGCGCCGCCGGCGTGACCGAACCGATCTTCAGCGCCGGCTGCGGCTGGTCGGTGGGCTTGCCGAACAGCCAGCCCTGGGCGAAGTCGACGCCGGCCTTGCGGACCAGGTCCTCGATCTCGACGGTCTCGACCATCTCGGCCACGGTGCGGATCTTCAGGTCGCGGCACAGCTCGACCAGCCGCCGCACCATGGCCCCTTCGCGACCGTTGCCGGCCAGTTCGCGGACATAGCGGCCGTCGATCTTGACGATGTCCAGGCTCAGTTCCTGCAGATAGGCGAACGACGAGGCCCCGGCCCCGAAATCGTCCAGGCAGACCAGGGAGCCCAGGGACCGCAGGGCCTGGATGTGCTGGTTGGCGCGCGGCAGGTCGTCGATGGCGCTGGTCTCGGTGATCTCGAAGATCAGCCGGCCCTTGGCCACATCGGCCTTGGCCAGCAGCCGGCCGATGTGGTCGACGAAGCCCTCGTCGACGATCGTGCGGCCCGAGACGTTGATCGCCAGCTTCAGCGTCCCCGAACGGTCGGAAGCCAGCCGCTTGACCGCCATCTCGGCGATCGCGTGGTCAAGCTCGGCGATCAGGTCGAACTCCTCGGCCATGCGGATCAGCTGGAACGGGCTGCCCCCGTCCTCGAAGCGCACCAGGGCCTCGTGGTGGTGGGCGGCGCCGGTCTTCAGGTCGACCACCGGCTGGTAGGCCAGGGTGAAGCGGCGTTGGCTGACCGCCACGCCCAGCGCCCCGGCCCGCGACAGAGTGCGCTTGACCGACCGGTTCATCGCCTCGGACAGGCTCAGCGGCGGGGTGTCCTTCAGGCCTTCGCGCAGGAAATCGTCGAGAGCGTAGCGCAGGGCCTTGAGACCTCGCGAGGGCGCCAGGCCCGCGTCGAACGGCACGACCTGGGCGCTGGCCTGGACCTCGGTGGCGCGGGTCAGGCGCTGGGCCATGTCGTCGGCGTGGTCGGCCTTGGCGCGGACCAGGGCGAAGCGGTCGGGCGACAGGCGGGTGGCCATGCCGCCGGCGTGCGACTCGGCCCGCACGGCGCCGGCCAGTTTCAGGTCGAGGGCGCGGGCCTCGGGCTGGGACAGCCGTTGCCGCATGACGTCCAGGTCCGAGAAGTCGACCATGGCCAGCTCGAGCTCCAGCCCGGTGACGCGCGCCGCCTCGAACAGGCCGCGGGCGATGTGCTCGAAGCTCTCGCGGTTGCGCAGGCCTTCGTCGTCAAGCTGGCCCGCGGGCGCGTTGGCCGGCGTGACCGAGACCGAGATCCGGCCGCGGTTTTCGGGCAGGGCGCGCAGGGTCAGGTTCACATGACGCGGCGGTTCGCCGGCCAGGCGCACCGTGACCGGACCGCGCCTCTGGCCGTCGTCGATCACCTGGGTGACGGCGTCGATCAGCGGGCGGTCGACGGCGGCGAACAGGGCAGGCCAGGCCTGGCCCGTCAGGGCCCGCTCGTCCCGGCCCATCAGCCGCTGGGCCGCGCCGAGCGCCAGGGTCACCCGGCCGTTCTCGACTTCCAGCAGAAGGTCAGCGCTGGCGAAGGCCAGTCCCAATAGGCGGCGCGGATCGATCGACAAGACGGAAATCCCCCCGGAAGAAGCGCAGGATCGCCGGCCGGCGTTAAGGACGCGTTTCAGTCGAGCGGGGTTCGGGTTCCCGGCAGTCTTCTTCGATGGGTTCATGGCGATGCGACCGATCTTGACGCATGCGCTCTCTACGATAAGAACATGTTGCGAACATGGAACAAAACATGTACGCATTAATCATTCCACAGGCGGGTGGGCGCGGCGGTCGCGAACCTCCGATCCGACAGTCGGAATCATGGAATAAGGGCGGACCAACAATGAGCAACCAGGCGGCTTTGAAACTCGTGGGCAAGGAAGACGGCGACAAGCAACGCGCCCTCGAGGCGGCGCTGGCCCAGATCGATCGGGCGTTCGGCAAGGGCTCGGTGATGAAGCTGGGCGAGAAGGGCAAGGTCGAGATGGAGTCGATCTCCACCGGCTCGCTCGGCCTGGACATCGCGCTCGGCATCGGCGGCCTGCCCAAGGGGCGGGTGATCGAGATCTACGGTCCGGAAAGCTCGGGCAAGACCACCCTGGCCCTGCACGTGGTGGCCGAGTGCCAGAAGGCCGGCGGCACCGCCGCCTTCGTCGACGCCGAGCACGCCCTGGACCCAGGCTACGCCTTCAAGCTGGGCGTCAATCTCGACAACCTGCTGGTCTCGCAGCCCGACAACGGCGAGCAGGCCCTGGAGATCACCGACACCCTGGTGCGCTCGGGCGCGGTCGACATCGTGGTCGTGGACTCCGTCGCGGCCCTGACGCCCAAGGCCGAGATCGAGGGCGAGATGGGCGACAGCCTGCCGGGCCTGCAGGCCCGCCTGATGAGCCAGGCGCTGCGCAAGCTGACGGCCTCGATCAACAAGGCCAACACCATCGTCATCTTCATCAACCAGATCCGTCACAAGATCGGGGTGATGTACGGCAGCCCGGAAACCACCACCGGCGGCAACGCCCTGAAGTTCTACGCCTCGGTCCGCCTGGACATCCGCCGCACCGGTTCGATCAAGAACCGCGACGAAATCGTCGGCAACAATGTCCGGGTCAAGGTGGTCAAGAACAAGGTGGCCCCGCCGTTCCGCGAGGTCGAGTTCGACATCATGTACGGTGAGGGCATCTCCAAGCTGGGCGAGATCATCGACCTGGGCGTCAAGGCGGGGATCATCGACAAGGCCGGTTCGTGGTTCTCGTACAACAGCCAGCGCATCGGCCAGGGCCGCGACAATGTCCGCGAGTTCCTCAAGGCCAACAAGGATCTGGCCGCCGAGATCGAGGCCGCCGTGCGCCAGTCTTCCCGCAAGATCGAGGAAGAGCTGCTGGTCGGCGGCCCGGACGACGACGGCGACGAATAGGACTTCCCCGGTCCGGGCTCCCCTTGGGCGCCTGGACCGGTCGAAGGTTTCGCGGCCACCGCCCGCAGCGGGCGACCCCGCCTCATAGCCCGCCGCGCACACCGCCTCGGCCGGCCGCGATCCCCGGACGCCTGGACCCCATGCCAGGCGTCCGATTTCGTTTCTCCTCCCCCTCTGGGGGAGGCGGCCCGCAGGGGCGGAGGGGGCTGCGGAGCCGGCCACCCAAGTCCTTCCCCTGTGGGGAGGGGGCGGCGAAGCCGACGGAGGGGGGCGTGGTCGGCCGACGACCATGATCCGGATCGACGATCCCGCGACTTCCCCGACCCGCCGCTTCGCGACCGCAGTCTTCGACGGGGCTGACCCAGCGCCTCCAACACGCTTCCTCGCCCGGTGACCACCAAGGCGATTTCCACATCGCTTGAAACCGCGCTATGCAGCCCCGACCTCCGGTTCGACCGGACCCAGTACGAACACCCGAGACGCCGATGCCCAGCCTCAACGAGATCCGCAGCACCTTCCTGAACTATTTCGGCGCGGCCGATCACGCCATCGTCCCGTCGGCGCCGCTGGTGCCGCAGAACGATCCGACCCTGCTGTTCGTCAACGCCGGCATGGTGCCGTTCAAGAACGTGTTCACGGGCGCCGAGAGCCCGCCGCATCCGCGCGCGACCTCGTCGCAGAAGTGCGTCCGGGCCGGCGGCAAGCACAACGACCTGGACAATGTCGGCTACACCGCCCGTCACCACACCTTCTTCGAGATGCTGGGCAACTTCTCGTTCGGCGACTACTTCAAGGAACAGGCGATCACCCACGCCTGGACGCTGCTGACCCGCGACTTCGCCCTGCCCAAGGACAAGCTGCTGGTCACCGTCTACCACACCGACGACGAGGCCGCCGACCTCTGGAAGAAGATCGCGGGGCTGGACGACAGCCGCATCATCCGCATCCCGACCAACGACAATTTCTGGTCGATGGGCGACACCGGCCCCTGCGGCCCATGCTCGGAAATCTTCTTCGACCACGGCGAAGGCATCGCCGGCGGCCCGCCCGGCAGCCCCGATGAAGACGGCGACCGCTTCATCGAGATCTGGAACCTGGTGTTCATGCAGTTCGAGCAGATGGCCGGGGGCGAGCGCGTCTCGCTGCCCAAGCCGTCGATTGACACCGGCATGGGCCTGGAACGCGTCGCCGCCGTCCTGCAGGGCGTGCACGACAACTACGACATCGACCTGTTCAAGGCGCTGATCGCCGCCAGCGTCGAGCTGACCGGCGTCAAGGCCCAAGGCGACCAGGCTCCGTCGCACCGGGTGATCGCCGACCACCTGCGCTCGTCCTCGTTCCTGCTGGCCGACGGCGTCACCCCCTCGAACGAAGGCCGCGGCTACGTCCTGCGCCGGATCATGCGCCGGGCCATGCGCCACGCCTATCTGCTGGGCGCTCAAGAGCCCCTGATGCACCGCCTGGCTCCGACCCTGGTGGCCGAGATGGGCCAGGCCTATCCCGAGCTGCGCCGCGCCGAGGCCTCGATCGTCGAGACCCTGCGCCAGGAGGAGGAGCGCTTCCGCGTCACCCTGGGCCGCGGCATGGGCCTTCTCGACGAGGCCACCGCCAACCTGGCCGCCGGCGGCGTGCTGGACGGCGAGACCGCCTTCAAGCTCTACGACACCTATGGCTTCCCGCTGGACCTGACCCAGGACGCCGTGCGCGCCAAGGGCATCACGGTCGACACCGACGGCTTCGACGTGGCCATGGACCGCCAGCGCCAGATGGCCCGCGCCAACTGGGCCGGCTCGGGCCAGCAGGGCGCGGCGGCGGCCTGGTTCCCGATCCGCGAAGCCAACGGCCCCACCAGCTTCGTCGGCTACGACACCACCGAGACCACCGGGACCGTCAAGGCCATCGTGCTGGACGGCGCTCAGGTCGAGGCCGCGCAAGCCGGCGCGACTGTCGACGTCCTGCTGGACCGCACCAGCTTCTACGCCGAGAGCGGCGGCCAGGCCGGCGACACCGGCGTGATCGAGGCCGGCGGCGTCGAAAGCCGCGTGGTCGACACCCAGAAGCAGGCCGGCGACCTGCACGTCCACCGCGTCGAACTGGCCGGCCCGCTGAAGGTCGGCGACCCGGTCGTGGCCTCGGTGGACGCCGCCAAGCGGACCACCACCCGCGCCAACCACTCGGCCGCCCACCTGGTGCACGCCGCCCTGCACCATGTGCTGGGCCCGCACGTCGCCCAGAAGGGCCAGATGGTCGACGGCGACCGCATGCGCTTCGACTTCAGCCACGGCGGCCCGCTGACGGCCGACGAGATCGAGCGCATCGAGGCCGAGGTCAATGCGGTGATCCGCCAGAACGTCCCGGCCCAGACCAAGGAAATGGCCCCGCAGGAGGCCATTGAGGCCGGCGCCGTGGCGCTGTTTGGCGAGAAGTACGGCGACAGCGTCCGGGTGCTGACCCTGGGCGAGTCCCTGACCGAGGCCGGCAAGGCCTATTCGGTCGAGCTGTGCGGCGGCACCCACGTAGCCCGCACCGGCGACATCGCCCTGTTCAAGATCGTCTCCGAGCAGGGCGTGGCCGCCGGCGTGCGCCGCATCGAGGCCCTGACCGGCGAGGCGGCCCGCCGCTTCCTGCTGGACCAGGCCGGCGTCGCCAAGGCCCTGGCCGACCAGTTCAAGACCCCGGTCGCCGAGGTCCTGGCCCGCGTCGACGCCCTGGTCGCCGAGCGCAAGGCCCTGGAAAAGCAGCTGGCCGAGGCCAAGAAGCAGCTGGCCCTGGGCGGCGGCTCGGGCGGCGCGGCGTCGGGTCCCGAAGACGTGAACGGTACGGCCCTGATCGCCCGCGTCCTGGACGGCGTCGGCGGCAAGGAGCTGCGCGGCGTGGCCGAGGAGTTCAAGAAGCAGCTGACCTCGGGCGTCGTGGCCCTGGTCGGCACGACCGACGGCAAGGCCGCCGTGACCGTCGCCGTGACCGCCGACCTGGTCGGCCGCTTCAGCGCCGCGGACCTGGCCAAGGCCGCCGTGATCGCCATGGGCGGCCAGGGCGCCGGCGGCAAGGCCGACTTCGCGCAGGGCGGGGCCCCGGACGCGAGCAAGGCCCAGAACGGCCTGGACGCCATCAAGGCGGCCCTGGCCGGCTGACCGATCTGCGTCTCTCCCCCTCAGGACGGTTCGGCTCGCCGCTGAACCGTCCTTTTAGTGTGAACCATCTTTAGTTTGAGCCATCGCATCGCGACGACGGACAGTCAGCGCGTTCGCCGATAGCCTTTGAGCCGCCACGACAGGTGGCAGGTCTGGACGACCAGCGCCTCTTGACTCTCGGCGCCAGCTGTCACCTAATTCTGTCATGACAGAAACGAATGACAGATCTCTTCCTCTTGCCGTGGAGCAGATCGTGCTCCGCTGGGGAGATCTTGGAGGGCAGTGGGGGGTGAACCGTTCGGTGGCCCAGATCCAGGCCCTGCTCTTTCTGAGCGACAAGCCGCTCACGGCGGAGGATATCGCCACGACCCTTGGCCTGGCGCGCTCCAACGTCTCCAACAGCCTCAAGGAATTGCAGGCCTGGAAACTGATCCACAGGGTCCCGGTGCTGGGAGACCGACGCGATCACTATCAGGCCGAAACCGATCTCTGGCAGATGGCCACCAGGGTCGCTCAGGGCCGCAAGGCGCGTGAGATTGACCCCATGGTGGCGGCCATCAACGACGCCGTGGCGGGGGTCGACGCGCAAGGCTCCGGCGTCAGTCCGGAGGTCAAGGCGCGGCTGAAGCGCATGCATGCCTTCGTGAATACTGTCGACGGTTGGTATCAGCAGATGCTCGACGTTCCGCCCGATACCCTGATGCGATTGATCCGCATGGGGTCCAAGGTCGTCGGTCTCCTGAAGTTCGTCGGCGGCAAGGACCGCGGCGACTGACAAAAAATTTGCCGATCAATTTCTCTTCTTGCAGAAAGAACCGATCAAAATGAACGGGAATGCGAAACAGCAAACACCGCAGGCCTCGGGCGCCCGGCGACGCCTGAATCGCCGCGTGCTGTCCGGGTTCGCGTTGGCGCTCGTCATCGCCCTCAGCGCCTTCCTGCTCTTGTCGGCCTCGCGCTCCGGGTCGGTCTGGTTCGCCAGTCTCTGGTTCCTGGCCCTGCTGCCCGCCGTGCTATGCGCGCTGATCTGTTACATCGGCGACCCTGATCGGACCCGCTCCTCGACCTTCTACTGGTTGGTCCCTCCTGGGCTCTGCGCCATGGTCTGCGTGGCCTCGATCTTCGTGCTGCACGAGGGCGTCATCTGCCTGGTGATGCTGTCGCCGGTCTGGCTGGCCAGCGGTTGGGCCGGGGCCTTTGCGATGCGCTCCCAGCGCGAGCGCCGAGGTCGCGCCCTCGAGTCCAGCTTTCTGATCATCCCGCTGGTGGCGGCGATGGTGGAGGCGCAGATGCCCATTCCGCACGAGACGGTCACGCTGACCCGCAGCGTCCTGGTGAAGGCGGCCCCGGAGGAGATCTGGCCCTATGCCGTCTCCAGTCGCGACATCGGCGCCGACGAGGGGCGCTGGACCATAACGCACAACATCATCGGCATGCCGCGCCCGCGAGACTCCGTGATGGCGGGAGCCGGCGTGGGCGCGGTGCGGACAGCCTACTGGGGCGACAACGTCAATTTCCAGGAACGCATCGTCGCCTGGGAGCCGGGGCGCAAGGTGGGATGGCGCTTCAGTTTCACCAACAGCACGGTCCAGGATTACACCGACAAGCACATCTCGCCGGACGGCGCGTTCCTGAAGATCGACTCCGGCGACTACGTCCTGCGCCCGGTTTCCGCCGATACGACGGAACTGACCCTGACGACCCGCTACGTCGCCAAGACCCACGTCAATCCTTACGCCAAGCTGTGGGGCGAACTCCTGATGGGCGACGTGGAGGATAACGTGCTGGCGATCATCAAGGACCGAGCGGAGCGCGCCTCCGCGGTGGCCGGCTAGTCTTGGTTCGCCGCTTGATCGCCTGGCGCGCCTAAGGTCGCCCGCGTCGCTGAGCGATAGGCCCTCGGCGTGGTTCCTACGTCATCCCGGAAGGCGCGGTTGAACGGGCCGAGGGATGCGAAGCCGCAGGCGAAGGCGATCTCCAGGATTGAGCGTCGTTCGTCCGGATCGGCGAGCACCTGTTTGGCCCGCGCGATCCGGTGGTGGTTGATCCAGCGGTTGAAGTTCGGAAAACCGAGCGCCGTGCTGATGCACTGGGAAACCCGGTGCTCGGGCTCGCCCAGCCGCGCGGCGATGTCACCGATCTTGAGCTCGGGCCGACTGTCGATGCCCTCGTCGATCAACAGACGTCGAAGGCGTTCGGCCAGACGCGCATCGTCCTCGGTCGGCGCGCGGTGGGGCGTCGCGGCGGTCCGCGCGGCCAGCGGGTGGCCCTGTCGAAACCGCACCGCGACCAGGAGGGCCGCGAGGCCCACGACGGCGCAGGCGCTCTTGGCCAGGTCGTCGCGCAGGGCCTCGTCGGGCCCTTCGCCGACGGCCCGCAGCCCCATGACCGAGACCGCCACCAGGACGGCGTAGATCGTGACGAAGGCGAACCGGAACCCCTTTTCGGCGCCCGGCAGGTCTCGTCCATGGCGATGAAAGGGTTCGACGAAGGTCAGCAGCAGCGCGGTCGAGCCGCTGAGGGCATAGGCGTTGTCGGCCACGCGCCCGATCAGTCCGCCCGCCGGAGCCAGGACCGACAGGGCCCCGCTCAGCGCCACGATCAGGCCGACGAGGCGAGCCCATCGGGCATCGCGCTCGGCCGGATCGAACAGGGCGCGGGTCACCAGCCAGGCCCAGCCGCAGGCTCCGACGCCGATCACGGAGAAAGCCGTCGCGGCGCGGCCTTCGAGGAGGCGCCCGAGGATGTAGCAGGCGAACGAGACTGTCGCGATGACCGCATGAACTCGCAGCCGACCGCGCGGCCGCCACGGTCGAAGGCCTTTCCCCGTCGCAGCGATCGAAATGCCGGATGTGGTCGCCGATGGCATACGCTTCCCCTTCCGACGAAACTGCCTCCCAACACCCGATCCTGTCCACCGGCGCGGGCGTGGTCGACAAAATATCTCTAGCCGAATTCCAAATCGGCGAGACCCGCCGCCCGCGTCGCCGCCATCCCTGACATCGACCTCAGCCCTGAGGCCGCATCAGGAGGCGCCATGTCGATCCCATCCTCGTCACCCATCCCGGCAAGCGTTGGGGCGACCGCCCTGCGTTGGGCGGGCGTCCTCTGGTTCATCGTCGCCGCCGTCGGCCAGATCGCCTTCATCGGCTTCATCCTCGCCTTCTACGGGGTGCGCACCGCGACTGGCGACTTCGCCCGCTGGAACGACAAGCCCCTGATCGACGGCTACATAAAGGGCGACGACGCGGGCAACATCGTCTTCGCCGCCCACGTCCTGCTGGCCTCGGTCGTGACGCTCGGCGGTCTGATGCAGATGATCCCCGCTCTGCGACGCAAATGGCCCAAGCTGCATCGCTGGACCGGGCGGACCTTCCTGGTCGTCGCCATCTTAATGGCGCTTAGCGGTGTCTGGCTGGCGGTCGTCAGGGGGACTTACCTTTCGGTGATCTCGGCCGTCGCCATTCTGATCAACGGCCTTCTGATCCTGATCTTCGCCGGCCTGGCCTGGCGGCATGCGATCAAGCGCAGGTTCGAACAGCACCGGCGCTGGGCCATGCGCACCTTCATGGTGGTCAGCGGGGTCTGGTTCCTGCGGGTCGGCCTGATGGGATGGATCGTCGTCAACCGAGGACCGGTGGGCATGACGAACGACATGTCGGGGCCCGCCGACGTCGTCCTGACCTTCGGCAGCTACCTGATCCCGCTGGCCTTCCTGGAGCTGTACGGCGCGGCCGAGCGGAGCGGTGACGGCTTGCGCAAGGCGTTGACGGCGGCTCTGATCGTGGTCGCTTCGGCGTTCACGGCGACCGGCGTCTTCGGAACGATCGCCTTCATGTGGGGACCCTATGTCTAGGGATCATCACCGCCGATCCTCCAGGATCATCGCCGCGCCCTTCTCGGCGATCATCACCGTGGGGGCGTTGGTGTTGCCGGAGGTGATGGCCGGCATCACCGAGGCGTCCACCACGCGCAGGCCGTGGAGGCCGCGCACCCTCAGGCGATCGTCCACCACCGCCAGCGGGTCGTCGGCGGCGCCCATGGCCGCCGTGCCGACGGGATGGAAGATCGTGGTGGCCAGGGCCTTGGCCGCCCCCAGCAGGTCCTCGTCGGCCTCGATCGCCGCGCCGGGCCGGAACTCCTGCGGCGCGTAGCGGGCCAGGGCGGGCTGGCTGGCGATCCGGCGGGCCCAGCGCAATGAGGCGACGGCGACGTCGCGATCCTCCTGGGTGTCCAGGTAGTTGGGATCGATCCGGGGCGGATCGGTCAGGCCAGGTCCCGACAGGCCGACGCTTCCCCGGCTGGTGGGCCGCAGGTTGCAGACGCTGGCGGTGAAGGCGCCGAACCGGTGCAGGCCCTCGCCCCAGCGGTCCAGGCTCAGCGGCTGGAAGTGGAACTGCAGGTTCGGCGTGGCCCGGCTCGGGTCCGAGCGGCAGAACATTCCCAGTTGCGAGGGCGCCATCGTCAGGGGGCCGGACCGCCGCAGCGCATAGTCGACCCCCATGCCCACGCGCCGGGCCAGGTTGGCGTAATCGGTGTTGAGGGTGCGCACGCCGGAGACCTGGTAGACCGGCCGGATCTGCAGGTGGTCCTGCAGGTTGGCGCCGACGCCCGGCAGGGCGTGCCGCACGGCGACGCCGGCGCGCCGCAGGGCCTCCGGTTCCCCGATCCCCGAGCGCTGCAGGATCAGCGGCGAGCCGATCGCGCCCGCCGCCAGGATCAGCTCGCCGCTGACCCGGGCGGTCAGGACCTGGCCGCCGCGCACGGCGCGCAGGCCCGTCACCCGTCGTCCGTCCAGTTCGATCCGCTGGACCTCGACCTTGGTCTCCAGCCGCAGGTTGCGCCGCGCCAGCACCGGCTTGAGGAAGGCCGAGGCGGTGCTCCATCGCCGGCCCGCCCGCTGGTTGACCTGGAAATAGGAGGAGCCCGAATTGTCGCCGCCGTTGAAATCCTCGACCGGCGGAATCCCCGCCTGCGCCGCGGCCTGGCGGATCGCGTCCAGGATGTCCCAGCGCACCCGGGGGTGTTCCACGCGGTATTCGCCGCCCGAGCGGTGATGGTCGCCCTTCGGGGCGATGTGGTCCTCGTGGCGCAGGAAGAACGGCAGGACGTCGGCCCATCCCCAGCCCACGAGTCCCTTCTGTCGCCAATTGTCATAGTCCTGGGCCTGGCCGCGCATGTAGATCATGGCGTTGATCGACGAGGAGCCGCCGATCACCTTGCCGCGCGGATAGGCCAGGACCCGGCCGTCTAGCCCCGGCTGGCCGACGGTCTCCAACAGCCAGTCGGCGCGCGGATGGCCGATGGCGAACAGATAGCCGACGGGAATGTGGAACCAGATCCAGTCGTCGCGCCCGCCGGCCTCGAGCACCAGGACCTTGATCGAAGGATCGGCCGACAGGCGGTTGGCCAGCACGCAGCCCGCCGAGCCGGCGCCCACCACAACGTAGTCGTAGGCGCCCAGATCGATCTCGTCCGCCATTCCGCCGGACCCTCCTTTCGTCGCGCCTTCGTCGGCGGTCGAGGGCCCAGGCTGAGGCAAGCGCGTCGCCTTGGGAAGCCTTGGGCTCCGGCCGTCGCTTCCGGCGATATCGTCCAGCGCCCCGCCCGGTCGCTGGTCAATGTAACGTATTGTAAAAACCGGCATTCGACCTCTGGTCGATCTCAGGCGCATGGCCTTTAACTCCGTCCCGCAATAGGCGGGGATCGGAGCGATGGGCTGGTCGGAGGCGGGAAGGCGGGGGCTGGAACGGGCGGCGGGCGGGGTCGCCATCCTTAACCCGCTGGTCGGCGAGATCGCCGAGGCGCTGCTGGACCTGGGCGGGGCGGCCCATCGCGACCTCGTCGTGGCCCATATCGCCAAGCGCCGAGGGGTGTATCGGCCGTCCGAGGCGATGCGGCGCGAGCTGGACGAGGCCTTCGCCGCCTATTGCCTGGACGCCAGTCACCCGCAGGCCGCCAACCTGCTGCACCGGCCCTATGGTCCGCACAGCCGGCGCTGGGCCCTGACGGACCACGCCTATGGCATGCTACGCGGCCAGGCGACCGCCGGGACCCGTTGAAGATGGAGCCGACGCTGCGGATCATGGCCGATCGGCTCGGCCTGGACGCCGCGATCCGGCGGCCGCGTCTGCTGGTGGTCGCCGCCCTGCTGAGCCTGGCGCTGTGGAGCCTGGTCTTCTGGGGGCTGTCATGGCTGGTCGGGCAGGTGGTCCGCGGCTAGACTGAACGCCGAGGATGTCGGGGTTTTCCATGCGTATGTTGTCGACGACCCTGGTCGCGGGCCTGCTGCTGAGCGCCTGCGCCACGCCGCCCCAGGTGGCGCGCGAAGGCGACCTGGCGGTGTTGCGGGGGCAGGCCGTCGCCACCGAAGCGGGGTCAGCAGCGCCCTCCGACGCCGACCAGGCCCTGGTCCAGGCGATCCGGGCCCGGGTGGCCAGCCGGATCGGCGACGTCGGCGCGGTGGAGGGGGGCGCCCTGCCGGCCCGCTATCGGCTGCAGGTCACCGTCGGGACCTCCCCGGCCGGGGTCGGGATCTCCACCGCCGTCGGCCTGCAGGTCGGCGTCGCGCCGTGGCGCAGCGCCCCGACCCGGCTGCGCCCCTGGTCGCGGCGGGGACCGGTCCGCACGGCCGCCCTGGCGGTGCTGGACCTGTCGAGCGGCAAGGTCGTCGCCTGGGCGACGGTCCGCACCTCGGGCGACGACCCTGCCGACCTGGCCGACCGCCTGGTGGCGGCGCTGAAACCCGCCGACGCGTAGGACAGCGCCCGTCCTCGACAAGCTCAGGATGAGGACGAATCCGACGGCGGTTCAGGAGAATCCTCATCCGCCCAGTAAGCTATCCCCAGCTTCTCCCCCCGAAACGCCGCCCATCTCGAATACCGATGTTCACTGGAACGCCGGGGCGCGCTATCGAAGGGAAACACAGCTGAGGAAGCCCCCGATGTCGCGGTCCATGATTTCCGCCCTGGTCGCCGCCTGCGCGCTGGCTATGTCCGCCGCGCCCGGCGCCGCCCAGGTTCCGGCCAACCTGACGGCGGCCCTGGCCGATCCGGCCCGCCCGGCGGCCGACACCGCCCGGGACGCGGCCCGACACCCGGCCGAACTGCTGGCCCTGGCCAACATCAAGCCGGGCGGCAAGGTGGCCGACTTCATCATCGGCGGCGGCTATTTCACCCGCATCCTGTCGGCGGCGGTGGGACCGACGGGGACGGTCTACGCCTACCAGCCGGCCGAGTTCATCAAGTTCCAGGCCAAGTACGGCGAGGATCTGAAGACCGTTGCGGCGGCCTACAAGAACGTCACGCCGCTGGACGGCAGCCTGATCGGCCTGGACCTGCCCGACGGCCTGGACGCGGTGATCACCGTCCAGAACTACCACGACCTGCACCTCAAGCCCTTCCCGGTCGACACCGCCGCCAAGGTCAACGCCGAGGTGTTCAAGTCGTTGAAGCCGGGCGGGGTGTTCCTGGTCGTCGACCACTACGCCGCCGACGGTTCAGGCCTGTCGGCCCCCGACACCCTGCACCGCATCGACATCGAGGCCGTGAAGTCCGAGGTCCAAGCCGCGGGCTTCAAGCTGGCCGCCGAGAGCCCGCTGCTGCGCAATCCTGCCGACCCGCGCACCGCCAGCGTCTTCGACCCCGCCATCCGCGGCAAGACCGACCAGTTCGTGCTCAAGTTCGTGAAGCCTTAAGGGAGGGGAGGAGGGGACACGCCCCCACCGCCAGCCGCGCCGGACAAAGAGCGCGACGCGCGAGGGCGTGTCCCTTCAACGGTCCTCCCCCTGTGGGGGAGGCGATCGCGGAGCGATCGGTGGGGGGAGTTTTAGGATCTCCGATCCGGGATCCGGCCATCGGCCGATCACTCCCCCTCCGTCGCCCTTTGGGCGACACCTCCCCCACAGGGGGAGGATCTTGGAGCCGCTTATCCTTCGACCTAGGCCGGCATCTCCGGCAGCCGCAGCGTGAACGTCGCGCCGGCGCCGGGCGTGCTGAGGCAGCTGACCCCGCCGCCGTGCCGGGTGGCGGCGGCCTGGACGAAGGCCAGGCCCAGCCCCGCGCCGCCGGCGGCTTCGGCGCCCGGCCGGTCGAAGCGCTGGAAGGGACGGAAGGCCAGGGCGGCCTCCTCGACGGTCAGGCCCGGCCCCTGGTCGGTGATCGACAGGTCGACATAGGTGCGGCCGCCGTCCAGCACCGTGGCCGCGCGCACCACGATGGTCGAACCGTCGGGGCCGTACTTCACCGCGTTGCCGATCAGGTTGACCAGGGCGCGGGCCAGCACGCCGCGGTCGCCGAGCGCCATCATCGGACCGTCGCAGCCCTCCTGGCGGATCTCGATATGGCGCTGGCGGCACTGGGGCCACAGCTCGTCGATCGCCTCGACCGCCACGTCGCACAGATCGACCGGCTCCATCGCCGTCTGGGTGACCTCGGCCCGGGCCAACTGCACGAAGCCGTCAGCCAGGGCCAGGGTGCGGCGGGCATAGGCGGCCAGGCGCTCGGACGTCTCGGACGGCAGGCCGGGCGTCGTCGCCAGCAGGGCCAGGATCGAGGTCTGCGGCGAGCGCATGTCGTGGGTCAGCAGCTGCAGCGCCTGCTCGCGCTGGCGCATGGCGGCGGTCAGGGGCGTGATGTCGGCCAGGCGCACGATCCAGCCCGCCCCATCCCCCGCCTCGTCGCGCCGGAACACGGTCTGGATCTGGAAGGCGCGGCCGTCGGCCAGGTGCAGGTCGATCGGATGACCGCTGTCGCCCTCGGCCGGCCAGCTGGCCGGAAAGGTGCGGCCCAGGGGCTCCAGGGCGTTGAGGACATCGGCCAGGCCGCCGCCCTCCAGCACCTGGGCGCGGTCGGCCAGCAGCGCCCGAGCGGCGGCGTTGGCGGCGATCACCCGGCGCGCGGCGTCGGCCACCAGGGTGGCGTCGGGCAGGCTGAACAGGGCGTCGGCCGAGAACCGCCGCAGGTCGTCGATCCGCGTGACGGCCGCCCCGAGGCTGAGGGCCTGGCGGGCGACGAGGTCGCTTTCGAACTCGGCCTCGGCGTGAACGGCGTCGGCGGGCGTCACGGCGCGCAGGCGGTCCAGTTGATGGCCCAGCACATCATTGACCCGCCCCAGCCGGCCCCAGCCCCAGACCAGCGAGACCAGGCCCATACCGAGGATCGGGGCCGCCGGCGACAGCCACAGGTGGGCGCTTGAGAACAGGGCGGCGCTGGTTGCGACCGCGACGGCCAGCAGCACGACTAGCAGCAGCAGGCTGGTCCGGGGCGGCAGCACCAGCAGCCCGGCCAGCAGCAACCACAGCAGGCCGAGGGCGAAGACCAGGCGTACGCCCAGGCCGGCCGGCTTGATCATCATCCCGCTGCGCAGCCCGTCCAGCACGCTGGCCTGCAACTGCACGCCGGTCATGCTGGCGGCGTCGGGCGTGACCGGCGTCGGGAAGGCCGGCCCCAGGCCCGGCGCGGTCAGGCCGACGAACACCGTCCGGCCCGCGATCATCTCGCGCGGCGCCTCGCCGGCCAGCACGCTGGAGAAGGCAATCTGGCGATAGCGGTCCGGCGGCCCCGCGAACGGGATCAGCAGGGTCGGGGCGTCGCCGCGCGTGGCGTCGGGCGCGTCGAACGGCTTGGTGGCGCGGTGGACCACGGTCATCAGGTCAGGCGCGAGGTCGGGTCCGTTGGCCTCGAACGGGGCCATGCGGCGCACCAGGCCGTCGCGGTCGAACCGCACGTGGACCAGGCCGACCGCCGCGGCGCCGCCGGCGATGGCCGGCATGGGCGCGACAAGGGTCGGCGGCGCGCCGTCCTGCGCCGGCGGTTCCAGGAACTGCGGCAGGTAGACCTTGCCCGAACGGGCGACCGCGGCGGCCAGGGCGTCGTCGGCGGCGGGGTCCTGGGACGGTTGGCTGAACAGCACGTCATAGACGATCGCCTTGGCCCCGGCCTGGGTGAGCCGGTCGATCATCTGGGCGTGGCGCGCGCGGTTCCACGGCCAGGCGCCCAGCTCGCGCAGGCTGCGTTCGTCGACACCGACGATCAGGATCGACGGATCGACGGGACGCTCGGAGGCGCGCACCAGCCGGTCGTAGAGGATGTTGTCCAGCCGCGTGGTCAGCGAACTGACGGTCAGGCCGGCCAGGGCCAAGCCGGTCAGGGCGGCGACCACCAGCCAGCGCAGCAGGCGCCGTCGCGGCGATCGCGGCGGCCGGGGCCTCAGCCGCCGAAAGGGCGCCAGGCGCGACAGGCTGGGAAAGGCGGTCAAGGCCTAGCGTCCGATCGTCAGCGATTGCAGCGGCGCGACCTTCTCGGTGACCACGCCGTTCTTCACTCGCGTGGCGCTGACCCGCCAACTGTAGAGCCCCGGCGGCAGGTCGGTCAGGGTCAGCTGCGGCTCGACCAGGCCCGGCTGGTCGATGATCGGCGCGGCCGGCCGCGCCCCGGCGAACAGTTGGAAACGGAAACTGCGCACGCCGCCGCCCGCCGCGCTCCAGCGGAACAGGAAGTTGCGATGCTTGCCGCTGGCCTCGGCGACGGGCGGAGCGCCCGCCTCCAGCACGTCCAGGTCGCGGTCGAAGCTGTAGTCGGCGGGCGCGCCCTCCAGGCCGGCCGGATCCAGGGCGGTGACGCGGACGAAATAGACGCCGTCCTCCAGCGGTCCGAAGTCGGCGGCGGCTTCAGCCTGGGTCGCCTCGGCGAACAGGTCGACGAAGCCCGCGTCGCGCGACAGCAGCAGCCGGTAGCCCGCGGCGCCGGCCTGGGGATGCACGGCGAAGTGCACGGTGCGGTCGGTCTGGTTCTGGTCGGCCGCGTTCAGCGTCGGGGCGGGCAGCAGGGCGACCGGCGCGCCGACCCCGGCCCCGCCGGGCGTTACCGTGACGCCGAAGCCGGCCGGAACGGGCGGGCCCAGCGGCGGCGCCTCGCCAGGACCCACGCCGACCGCGCCCTTCAGGACCTCGGTCTGGGCCCGCCCCTCCGTCGCGGCCACCCGGAACTCGGTGCCGCGCACCGCCGAGATCGACACCGGGGTGCGCACCTCGAAGCGGGCGTTGGGATTGGGGTCGGGCGTGGCCTGGATCGCGCTGCGGCCCTCGTCCAGCCTGAACACCCGCTGCGGGGCGTTGGTCAGCACCACGTTGCGCAGCCGCACCACGCGCATGGCGGTGTTGGAGGGCAGGGTGACGCGGGACGCGTCCTCCATCTCGAACGTGGCGAAGGCGCCCGGACCGGTAATCACCCGCTGGCCTTCCCGGAGCGTCATGCCCTTCTCGGCGGGAACGCGCCGGCCGTCGGTCTCGATCTCGACCTTGCCGCTGAAGGCGCTGAGCCGGGCGTCTATCGGCTGGGTCTTGAGCAGGTCGGCCTGGATGGTCAGGGTCTTGCCCACCGGCATGGCGCGCGGCCGGCTGATCTGGTTGGCGCGCTGCACATGGCGGTAGTCGTTGGCCTTGCGCAGATAGGCGCGGCCCAGGTCGAACAGGGTGTCGCCGCGCCGGACGACGTAGCGGACCGGCGGGTCGGCCGGAGCGGCGGCGGGCTTGGCCGGCCTTGCGGCGGCCCGCGGCGCGCACAGGGCGGGGCCGGACGCCAGGGCCAGGACGGCGGCCAGGGCGTACAGCGACGGTCGAAGGATCATTCAGCGGCTCCGGACGCGGCCCCAAGGTCTGTGGCGGCCTCGGGCTCGCAGACTTCCAGCCGGTAGCCGAACCCATAGACCGTCGTCAGTCTAAAGCCGTTCGCCGGGCGCAGGTGAAGCTTCGATCTTAGACGCGAGACGTGGGCGTCCAGGGTGCGGGTCTCCAGGTCGGGCCGCTGGCCCCAGACCCGGCGCAGCAGGTACTCGCGCGACAGCGGCCGGGCCAGGTTGTTGAACAGCAGGGCGGCCAGCTGGAATTCCTTGGGCGTCAGGGTCTCGACGGTGTCGCCCCAGCTGACGGTCTGGGCGCCGGGATCCAGGCGGTAGGGGCCGTGCTGCTCGACCTGGGGGATGGCGGCCGGGCGATAGGCCCGCCGGGCCAGGGCGTTGACCCGGGCCAACAACACCTGCGGCTGCAGCGGCTTGACGATGTAGTCGTCGGCCCCGGCGTTCAGCCCCTCGACCAGGTCGGCCTCGACCGAGCGGCTGGTCAGCAGCAGCACCGGCGGCGACGGGCTCAGCAGCTCGCCGACCCGGCGCAGGGTCTCGATGCCGCTGAGCTCGGGCATGTTCCAGTCGAGGATCAGCAGGTCGAAGGTCTGGCGGCGCAGTTCGGCCAGCAAGCGCTCGGGGCGGGTGAAGCTGGTGCAGTCATAGCCCGCCGGCCCCAGAAGGGCGGCGACCAGCGCGTTGTGGCTGTCGTCGTCGTCGAGCAGGGCGACTTTCATAGGCTCACTTACAACCAAGGTAACTCGCGCGCCCCGCGGGGGTGGGCGCGGGGCGCGCGGCGGCGGGGCGCTGTCCGGGGGGAAGGATCAAGGCGACCATCCGCATTGGCAAGCGTACCGTGCAGACGCCCCCTCGGCTCCCGGCTGTATGGCCAAATTTACAATGGTTTACAGTCTGTTTCCCTTTCGGCTCCGCGGGTCCTGGGCCTTGGCGGGACCCGCGGAATCCGGAGGCTACCCGCCAAACGAACGGCCGCCGCCGCCGAAGCCGCCGCGCGAGATCACCGCGCTGCGGCTCTGGACCCGGGTCGGGGCGCGCATCTCCGGGGCGTTGAAGCTGTCGGTGCGCACACGGGTGCGGCCGGTGACATAGTCGCGCGACAGCGGATAGCCCGAGCCGCCGTAATAGGTCCCCTCGCGGTCGCGGTACATCGGCGCGCCGTAGTAGCGGCCGCCCATGTTGTTCAGCGCCTGGCCGACGATGAAGCCGGTCAGCAGGGGGGTGAAGAAGCTGCCGCCGTTGCTGTCGCTGCGCGGCACGCACTGGGAGACGCCGTAGCGCTCCTCGCAGGTCTGCTGGTCGCTGAACTTGGGGGCGTTGGCGGCGCTGTCCTTCTGGGCCTGGGCGTAGGCCGTGTCGCACTGCTCGGCGGTCATGTCGCCGGACTTCTTGCAGTCGTCGAGCGAGGCGTAGGTCTTGGCGTCGACCTCGCTGGAGGCGGCCGGCGGGTCGTCCCACTGGGTGGCCGTGCCGGGATCGTCGCAGGCGCTGACCGAGATCGCCGTGCCGGCCATCAGGCCGGTCAGGACCAGGCCGCTGGAGCGCAGGCGGCGGCGGGGCGAGGGAGCTTGAACGGTCATGGCGCGCCTCAGGCCGTCATGCAGGCGGCGTTCAGCACGCCGACCGCCAGGGAGATGCTCAGCAGATAGACGCCAGCGGCGATCTCGCCCTTCTCGATCCGGGCGGCGACGTCCTTCATGGCCACGGTGCGTACCAGGGTGAAGGCGGCGATCTGGATCACGCCGGCCAGGGCGGCCCAAGCGCAGAACTCGACCAGCGACACGGTGTTGCTGAGCGCCGAGGCCAGGGGCAGCACGTAACCGACCAGCGCCCCGCCCAGGGCCAGGGCCGCGGCGACGTTGCCCTCGCGGATCAGCTTGGCCTCGTTATAGGGCGTCACCCACTGGTAGATCAGCTTGAAGACGACGGTGAACAGGCCGGCGACCACGAAGGCCACCAGGAACGCCAGGGCGTTGCCGCCAAATCCATGCAGATCACTCATGTCTTTCCCCCAAAAAGCATTTTCGAGCGAAGTGGTTTCCGGTTCGCGTGAAGAAAATGCGTTAAAATGAAACTTGCCCCTTAGGCCCGGAATTCGCCGACGCTCAAGGCCACGCCGACCATGATTTCGAACGACATCTCGCGCTGGCGCGTGTCCTCGTTCTCGTTTTCCTGCTGGATGGCCAGCAGCAGCTCGCGGCCATCGCCCGGCAGATCGCGGGAGAACAGCATGCAGGTCTGGAAGATCCGCCGATCCGGGATCCCGTCGCGGTCGTCGTGGACATCTTCCCAGAAGCTGACCGGCTCCTGGCTTTCAGCCTCGTCGCCGAACCAGTCGCGCCGGTATTCCGGCAGGCCCGGACCGGTGAAGGTGCGCGCCCGCAGCCGCTTGGCCCAGGCCTCCTCGTCGGCCCGGCCGCCCGGATAGGCGCTGTCCCACGGAATGAAGAGCGTGACGTCGGTGACGCGCTGGCCGTCGCGGTCGTCGGACACGGCCTGAAACATGATGTTGTCGTCGGTATAGAACCTGTGGACGAAGCCGCCCTCGCGCAGCTCGACCAGGCCCTGGGCGGTGATTTCCAGCGTGTCGGTGTCGAGCGCGAACTTCAGGTCGTCGCCCAGCCTTCGCCAGGCCAGGGTGTCCAACCAGACCGTGCGGCCCAGGGTGACGTTGCGAATCGCCGGCAGGGCCGAGGCGGGCGCGGCGTCCTTGCGGCCGAAGAGCTTGCTGAACATGAACGACCCGCTGCGAAACTCGCGTCACATGTACGACGTCATTCCCGCTCACAAAAGGGGGAAGGGGATTACCAACTTGTCATGGGCGCACGTAAGGTTGCGCTCTCGACGACTGGCGTTCGTTCGCCCATCTAGTATGAAACAGCCTCGATAGAGGCTTGGCCGAAGGAGACACCGCTCGATGACGACCCCCGCCTGGACTGTTCGCTCGCTGAAGACGGCGCTTTCCGACGGCTTCAGCGACGCCATGACGGCCCGCGTGGTCGAGGGCGCCGACCCGATCCTGCTGGTGACCATGCACGATCACGGCGACCTGGAGATCTTCGTCAGCGTCAGCGACCAGCAGATCGCCGCCTCGGTGCTGCTGTGGCCGGTCGACGAGCAGAAGGACCGTCACGCCTTCAACGAGTTCCTGCTCAAGGCGCAGAAGCTGGTGCCGCTGTCGAACTTCGGCATCAGCGCGGTCAACGGCCGCGACTATTACGAGCTGTTCGGCGAGCTGTCGCCCAGCTCGTCGCTGGACGACATCCTGGTCGAGCTGCGGGTCCTGGCGGAGAACGCCATTGAGGCCGCGTCCGACCTGCGCTCGTCCTTCACCCCCGCCGCTTAGATCGATCGAAGGCGCGGCGGGACCGAATTCCTTCTCCTTCGACAGGCTCAGGATGAGGAATTCTACTCGGACGCCCCTGAATTAGCCCTCATCCTGAGCTTGTCGAAGGACGAGGGCGGACCCGCCGTCGCCAACAGTATATTCTCCAACAAAGACCTTCGGAGACCCCACATGTCCATCTGGAACAAGCTGTTCACCCTGGGTCGCGCCGGCGCGCACGAGGCCACCGCGGCCGTCGTCGACGCCAACGCCCTGCGCATCCTCGACCAGGAGATCCGCGACGCCGACACCGCCCAGGGCAAGGCCCGCGACGACATGGCCACGCTCGTCGCCCGCCGCCGCATCCTGGAGAAGGAAGTCGCCGGCTTCCGCGATCAGGTCACCAAGTACGAGGCCTCGGCCCGCGCCGCCGTCCAGAAGGGCGACATGGACCTGGCCCGCCAGGTGGCCCAGCGCATCGCCGACCTCGAGCAGGACATCGCGCTGAAGGAGCCGCAGATCGGCGACATGCGCGCCGCCGAGGACCAACTGCACACCGCCATCACCGCCACCGACCGCCGCATCGAGACCCTGCGTCGCGAGGTCGAGGTCGTGAAGGTCAACGAAAGCGTCCAGAAGGCCCAGGCCGCCGTCTCGGCCCGCGGGGCCGGCGCGGGCGCCTCGCTGGGCTCGGCCGCCGACAGCTTGGCCCGCATCAAGGAACGCCAGATGATCCGCGGCGAGCGGATCAAGGCGGCCGGCGAGCTGGAAGACCGCCGCACCGGCGCCGATCTCGACGAAAAGCTGCGCCTGGCCGGCATCCTGCCCGGCCAGTCCAGCGCCGATGACATCCTGGCCCGCCTGGCGCCCGCCCAGCCCACGCTGCAGATCGAGCAGAAGCCCGGCGACGGCGGCAAGACCGAGTAGTGCGCCGCCTCAAGCTGACGCCGCGTCCCGACTGGCAGGCCAAGGCCGAGGCGGTCGGCTTCGTCTATCACCACACCGAAGGCCAGGCCTATTGGGACGAGTCCACGGCCTACGCCTTCACCCTCGGCCAGGTGGAGCAGGACCTGGAGCCGGCCGCGGCCGAGCTCCACGACCTGTGCCTGGACCTGGTCGACGAGGTCGCCGGCAGCCAGGAACTGATGGAGCGGCTGGCGATCCCGCCCGAGCACCGCGACTTCGTGGCCGCCTCGTGGCGGGCCAAGTCGCCGTCGCTCTATGGCCGCTTCGACTTCGGCTATGACGGCAAGGCCAAGCCCAAGCTCTACGAATACAACGCCGACACCCCGACCAGCGTGTTCGAGGCGGCCACCTTCCAGTGGCTGTGGCTGGAGGAGCTGATCGCCAACGGAACCTTCCCCGCCGGCGCCGATCAGTTCAACAGCCTGTTCGAAGCCCTGCGCGACCGGTTCAAGGTCCTGTTCCCGACCGGCGGCTTCGTCCACTTCGCCAGCGACGAGGACGCGGTCGAGGACCGCCAGACCGTGCGCTTCCTCGAGGACCTGGCCCTGCAGGCCGGCGTCGAGCCCAAGTTCGTGGCCATGGACAACATCGGCCTGAACGCGGAGGGCCAGTTCGTCGACCTGGAGGGCTTCGTCCTGCAGGCGGCGTTCAAGCTCTATCCGTGGGAGTTCATGCTGCGCGAGCCCTATGCCGCCCACCTGAACACGGCCCAGGTGCGCTGGATCGAGCCGCCGTGGAAGGCGATCCTGTCCAACAAGGGCGTCCTGCCGCTGCTGTGGGAACGCCATCGCGGCCACCCCAACCTGCTGGAGGCCTATTTCGAGGGCGACCCGGCGGCCAGCGCGCTGGGCGGGCGCTTCGTGCGCAAGCCGCTGTTCTCGCGCGAAGGGGCCAATGTCGAGGTGGTCGGGGGTGACGAGCCTGTCCTCGACCAGGGCTATGGCGCGGAAGGCGCGATCGTCCAGGCCTACCACCCGCCGCCGGACTTCGACGGCAAGCGGCCGGTGGTCGGCGCGTGGATGGTCGGCAACGAACCGGCCGGCATCGGCGTCCGCGAGGACGACAGCGTCGTCACCAAGAACCTGGCCCGGTTCGTGCCGCATGTGATCGAGGGGTAATATATTTGCCGCACACCAGGTACATGGAGATTAGATTTGGCTCGGAGCTCGATAACTCCTTCACCGAGTAGCCAATTTATCATCTGCTCAGATGAAAGATGCTATCTTAAAAATAGATCGCAGAATTGCGGACCTAGATTTATTTAATCCCGATGCGATTTCAGATCGTTATGACCCATCGATCAGCGCCCTAGAGAATAAATTAGACGCGGCTCTCGTAGCAATTTTTGGAAACGATACCGTTGAATATAACCGGTATAAAGGGGTTTTAAATAATATTGATGCCGCTTCTGTAAGCTATACGCGAGAAACGCCTATAAGTGAAGTTCGCGAGGGTTTGAGGCGGGGTGCGGCGGCTGCCAGAGAAAATCTGGCTGCTATACGAGCGGGCTTCATCGAGGACCTGGAAGATTCTGGACAAAGCGATGCTGGAAAGGCGCTTCGAGCCTACGACGGATTGGAAATCCACGCCTCCATTCAAAGAGCTGCCGGACAATTATATCGCGATGGTCACTATGCCAACGCTGTAGAAGCTTCGGTGAAGGCTCTCAATATGTTGGTTCGTCTTCACAGCGGCGTGGAAGACAAGGACGGATCTGCACTTATGGAGTTCGTTTTTAGTCCCAAAAATCCCGTTTTGAAATTCAACCCCTTGCTGGATCAATCGGATTCAGATGAACAAAGAGGGTTTATGATGTTGTTCTCTGGTGCCGTCGCCGGTCTAAGAAACCCTCGTGCACATCGATTTGTGCAAGATGATCCCGAGCGAGCGTTGGAATTTATCGCCTTTGTTAGCTTGCTGGCTAAGCTAGCCGACAAATCTGCTTCGTAGTTATTCAGCCGCCCCGGATGGGGTCGCGCCTTAAAGCCTTGGTGGATCGGAGCTCTGGCGTCTGGCCGTGTCAAGGACGACGCGGAGCGTCGCCGCGACGCGGCCGCCAGAGGCGGTCCTTGACACGGCCAGACGCCAGAGCAGGCTCGCCATCAAGGTTTCAAGGCGCGGCCTCGCCGCTGGCGGATGACGTCAGGAGAGCTGCCGGACGGCGCCCCTTCTTGAACCCTCTCCCGGAGGGGAGAGGGAGGGACCCGCGCGACGCGTGGGAGGGAGAGGGGTGACGCCCTGACCGGTTTCACCCTGAACGCCCTGCCGGCGCGCCGTCGACCTCGGTAGCCCCTTGTCTGTTGGAGAAGCGGTAAGCTGCTGGTGTCTTCCGGGACGTCCGCCTGGTGTTCTCAGCACCAGGCGGACCGCCGGCGGAGGGACCGATAACCCCTGAGCGTTTTGGCGCTGCGGGTGAGCCTGGTCGCCGCTGGCATATCCATGACCCGGATGGTTGCAGGGACGTATGGGTCCGGAGCCACAAGGATGGGATCGATGGATAGGAACAAGTCTAGCACAACGATCGCCGGGATCGATGTGGGCAAGCGCCAGTTGGATGCGGCCGTGCTCGGCAGGGCCGAGCAGCATCGGGTGGCCAACGACGCAGCGGGCTGGGAAGGGCTGATCGCCTGGCTGGCGGAACGCGGCGTCAGACGCGTGGGGCTGGAGGCGACGGCGGGCTACGAGCGCGGCGTGCGGGCCAGACTTGAGGCGGCGGGGCTGGAGGTGGTGGTGCACCAGCCGCTGGAGGTGAAGCTGTTCGCGCGCCTCAAGCGGCGGCGGGCCAAGACCGACCGGCTGGATGCGGCGCTGATCGCGGCGGCGACGGCGCAGGTGGACACGGTGCGGGCGGCCCAGGACCCGCGCCTGGCCCATCTGGCCGAACGCCTGACGGCCTACGAGCAGATCAGCGACCAGGCCGCCCAGCTGAAGACCTTCATGGAGCATGTGACCCTGCCCGATCTGGCCGCCAGCCTGGGCGAGCAGATCCAGAGCCTGGCGCGGCTGAAGGCCCGGCTGGCGCGCGAGATCCTGGCCGCGCTCAAGGCCTGGCCCGACCTTCTGGCCCGCTGGACGCTGCTGCGGTCTCTGCCAGGTGTCGGGCCGCTGGTGGCCGCCAGCCTGGTGATCCGCATGCCCGAGCTGGGCGCCCTCAAGCGCGGCCAGCCCGCCAGCCTGCTGGGCGTGGCTCCCTTCGACCGCCAGTCGGGCCAATGGAAGGGCCAGAGCTTCATCGGCGGCGGTCGAAGCCGACCTCGCCGCATGCTCTATCTGGCCGCCATCGCCGCCAAGCGCTTCGATGCCGCCTTCAAGATCTTCGCCGATCGCCTCCTGGCCGCCGGCAAACCGCCCAAGGTCGCCATCGTCGCCGTCATGCGAAAACTCGTCGAAGCCGCAAACCTCGTCCTCAAGCGACAGCAGCCCTGGGTTCGCCACGCCTGATCAACATGGTTGCTCACCCTCCCGCCGCTGCGCGGCGGGCCCCGCCCTCTCCCTCTGGGAGAGGGTTTTGAAGGTCCATGCTCGGCAGATAGCGAACAAAGCCCGGTGATTTCAACACCTTGAACTTTTTCGACCCGATTTGATCCACACCCTTCCAGACAGCCGTATCCTGATCTCACCTCGTCGCAGGGAAAGGGCGCATGGCCAGCGACCGATGCGGCGGCGGGGGCGATCGAGCGGGAAGCTCCGTCGGCGGTCCTTTTGGACCAAACTTCGCGTCTCTGGAGCCGGTCGGGCCTGGAACACAAAAACGACGTGGCGCGAGGGCTGATTGAGCAACAGGCGGGCGGTGACGCGCTCGCGGTCCGGGACCGGGGTTCGTTGACCTGGCCCGCCCGTCGGAGGCTTCAAGGCGGCGAGGCCCTAACAGGGTTCAGCGCCGCTGCGCTTCCGGATAACGACCGCGCGGAGCGATCGGGCTTCGTCGAAACGGTATTCATTTTCAAACTCCGGACGATGTCCGGCGCTCCGCGTCCCTTTCCATCAGCTCGGCGAGAGATCGCGTGAGGACGAGAGACCGTGCCCATCAGATCCTCCCCCTGTGGGGGAGGTGTCGGCGAAGCCGACGGAGGGGGGAGTGATCGGCCGATGGCTGCAACCCGGATCGCCGACCCCAAAACGCCCCCCACCGATCGCTGCGCGATCGCCTCCCCCACGGGGGGAGGATCATCGACAAGCGGTCCGTAGGGGGCAAGTGGGCCGTGCCCCATGGCCCAAACCCTTGCCCGTCACGCCGGTTTGCATCACTGGTGGTCCAATGAGTCAGCCGGTCACGATCGAACTGGGCGAGGGCGGCGCGCATGACGCCCGGGCGCTGCGCCACGCCTTCGGATGCTTCACCACCGGGGTGACGGTGATCACCACGGTGTGCGAGGACGGTCGCCGCGTGGGGCTGACGGCCAATTCGTTCACCTCGGTGTCGCTGGATCCGCCCCTGGCCCTGGTCTGCGTCGACCTCAACTCGCGCAGCCTGCCGATCCTGGACGCGGCCGGGCGGTTCACGGTCAATGTGCTGCACGCCGACCAGCAGCTGATGGCCCGCCAGTTCGTGCAGAAGGACGGCGACCGGTTCGCCGGCATCGACACCGAGACCTGGGACACCGGCGCGCCGATCCTCCCCGACTGCATGGCCAATTTCGAATGCGTGACCCACCAAGTCTTCGACGCCGGCGACCACCGGGTCTATGTCGGGCGGGTGGTCAAGCTGCGCTACGATCCGGACCACGAGCCGCTGGTCTATCTGCAGGGCCGCTTCCGCCGCGTGCACGTGGAGGCATAGCCGGCATGACGGCCGGATAGGGGAGCGGGACGATGCGGATTAGGATCGGAGCCTTCGCCTTGGTCGCCCCCATGCTGATCGGACTTGCCCTGAGCGCCACCGCCTTCGCCCAGCCCCTGGACGCCGCCGAGATGGCCGCCGTCGGCCAGTACGGCCAGCGCGCCGCGCCGCTGACGGTGTTCGAGCGGGCCGGCGTCCTGCGGATCGACGGTCAGGGCCGCAAGGACGCCAAGCTGACGCCCCTGGGGCGCAACCGCTATCGGATCGAAGGCGGCGGCGAGCTGGTGCTGGAGCCGGTCGCCGTGCGCCTGGACGGCGCCCGCCTGCCGCGTCACGACTTCGGGGCCGAGGTCGAGGCCGGCGTCCGCGCGGCGGTCCGCGCCGACCCCGACGCCCTGCGCGCCCGAGCCCTGGCGGCCAGGCCGCCGGTCGAGACCGACCCGCATCGCCCCGCCGACCTGGTGGACCTGTCGACCCTCGATCCGACCCTCCGCCTGGACATCCGCTACGCCGGCTCCGACAACTTCATGGGCCTGCCGCTGTACGAGCGCCCCGCCGCCTACCTGCAGCGCCCGGCCGCCCTGGCCCTGGCGCGGGCCGCCCAGGCGCTGAAGGCCAAGGGCTACGGCCTGCTGGTCCACGACGCCTACCGGCCCTGGTTCGTGACCTGGATGTTCTGGGAGGCGACGCCGCCCGAGGACCACATGTTCGTGGCCGACCCTGCCCAGGGCTCGCGCCACAACCGCGGCTGCGCGGTCGACCTGACGCTCTACGACCTGAAGACCGGCAAGCCGGTCGAGATGCCCAGCCGCTACGACGAGATGTCGGGCCGCTCCTACGCCGACTTCATCGGCGGCACGACCAGGCAGAGGGCCATGCGCTCGCTGCTGCGCGAGGCCATGGTCGCCCAGGGCTTCGAGATCTATCCCGAGGAGTGGTGGCACTTCGACTACAAGGACTGGCGCCACTACGGAATCGGGACGAAGACCTTCAGCGAACTGGCGGCGGCGCGATGAGGGCCATCAGCTTCAGGGCGTCGGTGGTCGCCGCGCCAAACCGGGTGTTGTCGAACACGCACCAACTTTCGACGGCTTCGGGCTCGCCGGCGATCCGCTTGGCCAGGGGGTCGAGCCGGCCGTCGTCATATGGTGTCGCGTACATCGCCGGCGAGCCGTGCAGGCGGTGATAGACCAGTTGGCTCCAGCCGCCGGGCCGGGCGGCGGCGGGGACCACGGCGGGGTCGGCGGCGACCCGCGCGACCTCGAAATCCTGCAGCAGCGCCTGCGCCGGCGCCTCGAACCAGGTGGCATGACGAGGCTCCAGCACCGTCGCGGCGGTCGTCGCCTTGCGCCAGGCGGCGAGGAAGAGCTCCACGGTCCCGGCGTCGAACCTCAGGCTGGGCGGCAGCTGGATCAGCAGCGGGCCGAGCTTGTCGCCCAGGCCGCCGCACTCGTCGAGGAACTGGGCCAGCGGTTCACCGGAGTCGACCAATCGGCGCTCGTGGGTGATCGTCTGTGGAACCTTCACCGCGAACCGGAATCCCGGCGGCGTGGAGGCCGCCCAGCGCTCGTAGGTCGTGCGCCGGTGCGGACGGTAGAAGGACGAGTTGATCTCGACGGCGTTGAACACGGCGGCGTAGCGCTCCAGGCCGGAGCCTTCGGCGGGAAAGACGTCGAGCGTTCGCGGAAAACCCCAGCCGGCCGTGCCGATGCGGATGTCGTGAGCCATGCGGAGGGAGCGTGCGGGGGCGGAAGCGGTTCACCGCTCCCGCCGGCTTTAGGCGCGCGGTCGCCAGGCCAGGATGTCGGCGCTGCGCTCGACGCCGACCCGGGAGCAGGCCGGCTTCAGCGCGCACGCCCCGCAGCGTGGCGCGTGGTGAGAGCACAGCAACTGACCCAGGCCCTTCATCAGCCAGTGCAACTCGTACAGGTCCTCCGCGGTCCAGCGGTCGGGGACCATGTCCATCAGGGCGCGATAGGCATGGGCGGTGTCATAGCTGGCGGGGATCAGGCCGTAGCGAGCGGCGACGCGGTGAACATGGGTGTCGACCACCAGGGCCCGCATGTTCAGCGGACTGAAGTTCAGCACCGAGGCGGCGACCTTGACCCCGACGCCCGGCAGGCCCTGCAGCCACCAGCGGGCGCTGTCCAGCTCCAGCTCGGCCAGGTGGTCCAGCGACAGCGTCCAGCCGCTGCGCACCTGGATCAGCCGCAGGGCGTGGGGTAGGTGACGCGCCTTCTCCTCGGGAAAGGTGACGTCCTTGATCAGTTCCTGGACCTCGGCGTCGGGCGTCTCGGCCAGGTCCTCCCAGGTGGCGAAGCGCTCCTTCAGCCGGTGATAGACCGCCCAGGAGACCGCGTCCTTGGTCCGTCCGCTGATCGACGACTTGACCAGTTGCGACACCGGATCCAGCCGCTTGGTCGGCCGCTGGGGTCCGAAGGTCTTGAGCAGCCCGTCGCGCAGGGCTTCGAGCGGCGAGGTCGAAAGGTCGAGGGACAGCTGCATGGCGATTCTCGCTCCGGAACAGAACAAGAACATAGTGAACGCGAAAGGGCTTGTCGAGTTATCCCCAGCCTGTTGACAGGCGTCGGCCTAACGGCGGCCCCAAAGCGCGGTGACGCGCCGGCGCAGGCGATCGAAGGCCACCCGGACCGGCGTGGGCGCCAGGGTCAGGGCCGGGCGCTCCTCGGCGGGCAGCTCGACCTGGGCGAAGCGGGCGATCAGGTCGCGCAGCTCCGGCTCCTGCACCGCCAGCGCCGCCTCGACCGGCGACATCCACCGCAGCGTCCGCTGGCCCTTCTCCGGCCAGGTCGCGTGCTCGCCGGTGACTTCCATCGGATAGACGTCGACCGTCACCGGCCGCGCCGCGCCGCTCTTGAGCCGCTTCAGGTAGGGATAGTCGCCGACCGGCGTGTCGACGATCCGGCCGTCCAGCCCGGCTTCCTCATAGGCTTCCTGGGCGGCGGCCTGATGGTCGAGCTTGCCCTTCATGGGCCAGCCCTTGGGGATCACCCAGCGGCGGGTCTCGCGCGATGAGACCAGCAGGACCTGCAAACCCTCGATCGGATCGGCGCGCCAGGGCAGTGCGGCGACCTGGCGGCGCCGTGTTCCGGACTTGCGTCCCGCCTGCTTGCCGCCCGCCGTGTCGCTCACTTCATCCAGAACCCGAGATAATAGAACGCCGCCGCGACGAGACCGGCCGCGGGCAAGGTGACGATCCAGGCGGTCACGATGCTCTTGGCCACGCCCCAGCGGACGGCCGAAACCCGACGCGACGCGCCGACGCCGACAATAGCGCCCGTGATCGTGTGAGTCGTCGAGACCGGAACGCCGATATGGGTCGCCAGGAACAATGTAATCGCGCCGCCGGTCTCGGCGCAGAAGCCCTGCATGGGTGTCAGGCGGGTGATCTTGCTGCCCATGGTGTGCACAATGCGCCAACCGCCAAAGAGGGTGCCGAGCGCCATCGCGGTCTGGCACGACAACACCACCCACAGGGGGATCGTGCCGGGGGCGTGGGTGGCGCCGTGGGCGAACAGCAGGGCGGCGATGATGCCCATGGTCTTCTGGGCGTCGTTGCCGCCGTGACCCAGGGAATAGGCCGCCGCCGAAACGAACTGCAGCTTGCGGAACACCCGGTCAGCGAAGAACGGCGAGCTTTTCAGGAAGGTCCAGGAGACGATCAGCACCAGCACCAGCGCCAGGACGAAGCCCATCAGCGGCGAGACCACGATGCCGGCCGCAGTCTTGCCCAGTCCCGCCCATTGCACCGCGCCGAAGCTGCCGACGCGCGCGACCGAAGCCCCGACCAGGCCGCCGATCAAGGCGTGCGAGCTGGACGAGGGGATGCCGGCCCACCAGGTGATCAGGTTCCAGCTGATCGCGCCCATCAGGGCGGCGAAGATCAGGCGGTCGCTGATGATGTGCGGGTCGATGATGCCGGCCCCCACCATCTTGGCGACGCTGGTGCCGAAGAAGATGAAGGCGATGAAGTTGAAGAACGCCGCCCAAAGCACCGCCCACTTGGCCGACAGCACGCGGGTCGAGACGATGGTGGCGATCGAGTTGGCGGCGTCGTGCAGGCCGTTGAGGAAGTCGAAGCCCAGGGCCACGACCACCAGCACGACCAGGATCAGGAAGGTCGGATCCACTAGACCTGCTCGACCACGATGCCGCTGATGCGGTTGGCGACGTCCTCGAAGCGGTCGACCACCTTTTCCAGGTGGCTGTAGATGTCGACGCCGACGATGAAGGCCATGGGGTCGCCGCCCTTCTGGGCCAGGAACAGCGCCTTGCGGCCCTGGTCGTACATCTGGTCGGCCTGCTCCTCGATCTGGGTGACGCGGACGGCCAGCTCGGTCAGGCGCTGGGCGTTCTTGCGCATGTCGGGCAGCAGGGCGACGGCCTCGACCGTCAGCTCGGCGGCCTGGACGATGATCGCGGCCATCTCGCGCATCTGCGGCTCGAAGGTCCTCACCTCGAACAGGCTGACCACCTTGGCGGTCTTACGCATCTGGTCGATAGCGTCGTCCAGCGAGGTGGTCAGGTCCTGGATGTCGCTGCGGTCGAACGGGGTGATGAAGCTGCGGCGGACCGCGCCCATCACCTGGCGGGTGATCTCGTCGGCCTCTTCCTCGTGCTGGTAGACGCGGGCGCTGGCGGCCTCAACGCCGTCGCCGCCCTGCATCAGGTCTTGCAGCGCCTTGGCCCCGGCCACCAGGGTGGCGGCATGCTGCGCGAACAGCTCGAAGAAGCGGTCTTCCTTGGGCATGACGGCCCGGAACAAGCCCAGCATGGTCGCTTCATCCTCTGTTCGAAGCGTGGAGAGTTTTCGGACGATCCTGGTACTGGACAACGCCCGACGGGGCGGAGCGGAACCACGGAAGCCGGCCGCGTTCAAGCTTTCAATGACGGTTTTATGACAACCACACCCTCTGGTCGTTGTTCCAACCCTTTGGCACTGTGCGCCCGCGTCAGTTCGGGAGCAGCGGCATGTCGACCAGTCTGAAGGTGAACGGCCAGGTCCACACGGTGGAGGCCGAGCCCGACACGCCCCTGCTGTGGGTGCTGCGCGACGAACTGGGCCTGGTCGGGACCAAGTACGGCTGCGGCGTGGCCCAGTGCGGGGCGTGCACGGTGCACATCGACGGCGTGGCCATGCGCTCCTGCGTCACCTCGCTGGCCGGGGTGGGCGGCAAGGCGGTGACCACCATCGAGGGCGTCGGGGCCAATCCGGTCGGCGCCAAGGTGCAGGAGGCGTGGAAGGCGATCGACGTGCCGCAGTGCGGCTACTGCCAGGCCGGCCAGATCATGTCGGCCACGGCCCTGCTGGCCGCCGCGCCCAAGCCGACTGACGACGAGATCGACACGGCGATGAACGGCAATCTCTGCCGCTGCGCCACCTACATCCGCATCCGCAAGGCCATCAAGGCGGCGTCCGGCCAGGTGGAGGCGTGAACATGACCGCGATCCTGGAAAACCCCGCCCGCCGCCTGTTCCTCAAGACCGGCGCCGCGGCCGGCGGCGGCCTGCTGCTGTCATTCAGCCTCCCGGGCCCGGTGCAAGCCCAGGGCGAGGCCAGCGCCAACCCGTTCAGCGCCTTCGTCCGCATCGGGCCCGACGGCGTGGTGACCATCGCGGCCAAGCGGCCGGAGATCGGGCAGGGGATCAAGACCTCGATGCCGATGCTGATCGCCGAGGAACTGGACGTCGATTGGTCGGCCGTCCGCATCGAACAGGCCCCGGTCGACGCCAAGGTGTTTGGCGAGCAGTCGGCCGGCGGCAGCACCTCCACCCCGGACGACTGGGAGCCGATGCGCCAGGTCGGCGCGGTGGGCCGGGCCCTGCTGATCCAGGCCGCCGCCCAGCGCTGGGGCGTCCCGGCGGCCGGCCTAACCACGGAGCCGGGCTTCGTCGTCGATAAGATGGGGAAGCGCCGCCTGTCCTATGGCGAACTGGCCCAGGCCGCGGCTGGTCTGGCGGCGCCCGATCCCAAGACCCTGGTCCTGAAGGACCCCAAGGCCTACCGGATCATCGGTAAGCCGCAGCCACAGTCCGACACGGCCGCCATCGTGGTGGGCAAGCCGCTGTATGGCATCGACGTGCGCGTGCCGGGCATGCTGTACGCCACCTTCCTCAAGGCCCCGGTGTTCGCGGCCAAGGTGGCCAGGGTCGACCTGGCGCCGGCCAAGGCGGTCAAGGGCGTGCGCCACGCCTTTGTGGTCGACGGCGGGAGCGAGCTGGAAGGCCTGCTAGGCGGCGTCGTGGTGGTGGCCGACAGCTGGTGGGCGGCGCGCAAGGGCCGCAATGCGCTGGAGGTCACCTGGGCCGACCATCCAACCAGCGCCCAGAGCAGCGCGGGCTTCGTCGCCAAGGCCGCCGAACTGCACGGCCAGCCGCCGCATCGCAATCTCAAGACGGTCGGCGACGTCGACGCGGCCCTGAAGGGCGCGGCCAAGGTGGTCAGGGCCGACTACAGCTATCCCTTCAACGCCCACGCCACGCTGGAGCCGCAGAACTGCACGGCCAGCTTCAAGGACGGCAAGGTCGAGATCTGGGCCCCTGCCCAGAACCCCGAGGACGGCCGCGAACTGGTCGCCAAGACCCTGGGGATCAGGCCCGAGGACATCACCATCCATTTCACCCGCAGCGGCGGCGGTTTCGGCCGGCGGCTGATGAACGACTTCATGGTCGAGGCGGCGTGGATCTCCAAGACCGTCGGGGTGCCGGTCAAGCTGCTGTGGACCCGCGAGGACGACATGCAGCACGACTTCTACCGTCCCGCCGGCTTCCACCGGCTGACGGCGGGGCTGGACGCGCAGGGCGGGCTGACGGCCTGGCGCAACCACTTCGTCACCTTCGGCGAGGGCGAGAGGTTCGCCCGCGCGGCCAATATCGGCGGCGCGCAGTTTCCGTACGGGGCGGTCGAGAACTACGTCCAGGACGTTTCGGTCATGCCGCTGGGCGTGCCGACCGGTTGGCTGCGGGCGCCGGGCAACAACGCCTACGGCTTCGTGTTCCAGGGTTTCACGGACGAGGTCGCCCATGCGGCCGGCGCCGATCCGGTGGAGTTCCGCCGCAAGCTGCTGGGCGAACCCAGGCTGATCGGCGAGCCGGGCAAGGGCGACAGCTTCCATACCGGCCGGATGCGCGCCGTGCTCGACCGGGCGGCCGAGGCGTCCGGCTGGGGCCGGAAGACCCCCAAGGGCGTCGGCCTGGGCGTGGCTTGCCACTACAGCCATCGCGGCTATGTGGCGGTGGTCGTCGAGGTGGCGGTTGCGGACGGAAGCCTGACGGTCCGCAAGGCGTGGGCGGCGGCCGATGTCGGCCGCCAGATCGTCAATCCGAACGGCGCCGAGCAGCAGGTGCAGGGCTCGGTGCTCGACGGGATCGGCAGCGCGCTGGGCCAGGCGATCACCATCGAGAACGGCGCGGTGGTCCAGAGCAATTTCGGCGATTTTCCGATGTTGCGCCTGGCCGACGCGCCGGACGTCGAGGTCCACTTCGTGACCAGCGACAACCCGCCGACCGGTCTGGGCGAGCCGGCGCTGCCGCCGGCCCCCGCCGCCCTGGTCAACGCGATCTTCGCCGCGACAGGCAAGCGCATCCGGGCCCTGCCGATCGGCGATCAACTGGCTTAGCGGCCTGGGTTTCTGGGAGGCGCGGCATAGCGTCCCATGGCCAAGTTCGAGGCCGCTCCGCACCGTCCGACGGGGCGGTCCTTAACCTTCTCAGGCCAGGATGGGTTCTCGAACGGGGACCATCGCGTCATGGGGCAGCATGTCGAAACCTTGGTGATCGGGGCCGGGCCGGCCGGCCTGACCGCCGCCTATGTCCTGGCCAAGGCGGGACGCGACGTCGCCGTCCTGGAAATGGATCCCCACGCGGTCGGCGGCGCCAGCCGCACGATCGACCATCACGGCTTCAAGATCGACCTGAACGGCGGCGCCTACGCCTCGACCTCGCCCGCCGTGCTGGCCCTGTGGTCCGAACTGCTGCCGGACGGCTTTGTCGAGCAGCCTCGGACGGCGCGGATCTACCACCGCGAGCGGTTCTATGCCTATCCGCTGAAGGCGCTTGAAGCTCTGGGCCTTCTGGGGCTGCGCGGCGCGGCGGCCTGCCTGGCCTCGTTCGGCCTGGCCAAGATCCGTCCGATCAAGGCGCCCAGGACCTTCGGCGATGAGATCCGCAACCGTTTCGGCGCCCGGCTGTCCTCGACGCTGTTCCTGCCCTTCGCCGAAAAGGTGTCGGGCCTGATCCGCGACCAGATGCCGGCCGGCCGCGCGGGCGCCGCCAGGCCGGCGGCCAGCCTGCGCTATCCGCGCCTGGGCGGCGGCTCGATCTGGCGGACCTGCGCGGACCAGATTGCGGCCTTCGGCGGCGAAGTCGCCCTGGGCCGTCGAGTCGAGACCCTGAAGTTCGATCCGATCACCCGGTCGTGGGCCGTGACGATCCTGCGCGACGACGGCGCCCACGAGGTCCGCACCGCCGACCACGTGGTCTCGACCGCGCCGCTGCGCGAGCTGATGGCCATGCTGCGGCCGGCGCCGATCAGCCTGTTCCACGCCGGCGAGCTGATGTACCGCGACCAGATCACGGTCGCCCTGGTGGGCCGCACCCGCAAGCCGCTGCGCGAGGCGGCGATCGACGTCCACGACACCGACCTGCAGGTCGGCCGGGTGCAGAACTACCGCGCCTGGTCGCCGGACATGGCGCCGGAAGGCGAGGCGGCCAGCTGCCTGGGCCTGGACTATTTCTGCTTCGAGGGCGACGGCCTGTGGACGGCCAGCGACGCCGACCTGGTGGCCCTGGCTTGGCGCGAGGCCGCGGTGATGGGGCTGATGGACCCCACCGCCGTCAGCGATGCGCGCGTCGTGCGCCAGCGAAAGGTGCTGCCGATCGAGGACGAGGACTGCGCCGAGCACCGGGCGATGATCCGCCTGGACCTGAAGATGCAGTTCCCCAGCCTGCACCTGGCCGGCCGCAACGGCCTGCACCGCGACGGCGCCCGTGACCAGGCCACGCTCAGCGGCCTGATGACCGCCGAGAACATCCTGACGGGCGAAACCGCTCACGACGTGTGGGAGGTTTCCGCGCCGCCGCCCGCCGCAGGCCGCCGGGCGGCGTAGGAGACGGCTCGGCGCAGCCGGTGCGTGCACGGGTCGAACAAGCCAACTTCCGGCGATCGCGATCCCCCGTCCGACACGCATAGAATGGCGATGATCGACATCGCCGCTTCCCATTGGCGGGGATTTGTCGGAGTTTTCGATTTACCGTCGAATCGGGAAAATCGGTTCCCACACGGCGGCTTGGCGAGATCTTCGCGGCGCACGTCCGGCTTCGGCCCTTGACAACGTTGTCACGGTTGAGGTGGATGGCGCGTCCCGCAACGTCGGACAGGGAGTGAAACAACATGGCAGGTATGGGGGCGTCGATGACGCCGAGTTCGGGGCCCGCGCCCAAGGCGGGAGGCAGTCTAGTCCTGGCCGTCGTCTATGTGACGGCGCTCTTCTTCATCTGGGCGCTGGTCACCAACCTGCTCGACCCGCTGCTGAAGACCATGAAGACGGTCTTCACCCTGAGCCCCGTCGAGGCGAACCTGACCGGCTTCGCCTTCTTCATCGCCTATGGCGTCATGTCGATGCCCTCGGCGGCCTTCCTGTCGAAGTTCGGCTACGCCAAGTCGGTGATCGTGGGCCTCAGCGGCATCGTCGCCGGCTGTTTCGTCGCCATCGCCGCGGCCAAGCTGCACGTGTTTGGCATCTTCCTAGTCGGGCTGTTCGTGATGGCCTCGGGCGTCACCCTGCTGCAGGTGGCCGCCAACCCGCTGATCGCCTCGATGGGCAAGCCGGAGGGCGCGTCCTTCCGCCTGAACCTGTCCCAGGCGTTCAATTCGCTGGGTGCGGCCTGCGGCCTGTGGTTCGGCGCCAACTTCCTGCTCAAGGGCGACATCTTCAAGCATGGCATCGAGATCACGCCGGCCCTGCGCGAACAGGCCCTGGGCTTCGTCTCGAACGTCTACCTGGCGATCGGCGTGGGCCTGACCCTGTTCATCATCGCCATCTTCCTGGTCCGCCACAAGATCACCGAAGCCGCGCCGAAGACCGGCCACCTGGTGAGCCCGTTCTCGGCCCTGGCCTCGAAGTGGGCCAATCTGGGCGCGATCGGCATCTTCCTCTATGTCGGCGCCGAGGTGGCGATCTCGCTGAACCTGCTGCTGTTCATCGAACAGAGCCATGTCCTGAACATCCCGGCCGAGCAGGCCGGCAAGCTGACCACCTTCTACATGGTGTTCGCGATGATCGGCCGTTTCGCCGGCTCGGCCCTGCTGAAGTCGGTCAAGGACTATGTGCTGTTGATGCTGGTCGCCCTGGGCGCCATCGCGCTCTGCGTGGTGGTGATCGTCACCAAGGACATGACCCCGACCGCCCATGCCGGCACGCTGAACCTGATCCTGGCCCAGGCCCCGATGACCAGCGGCCTGATCCCGGCCTTCGCGGCCCTGCTGATCGGCCTGTTCAACTCGATCATGTTCCCGACGATCTTCACCCTGACCCTGCAACGGTCCTCGGCGCCGACTTCGGCGACGTCGGGCCTGCTGTGCATGGCCATCGTGGGCGGCGCCTTCCTGCCGCTGATCTTCGCCAAGATCGAGGAGATGACCGGTTCGAAGTCGCTGGCCTTCGTCGCGCCGCTGATCTGCTACGTCTACGTCCTGTGGTTCTCGTTCGCGGCGCGTGGCGCCAAGGTTCACGAGATCCAGGAAGAGGTGGTCGCCGCCCACTAGGGCCAGACCGCTATGAAAATGGAAGAGCCCGGGCGCGTTGCGTCCGGGCTTTTTCATGTCGCGAATCTAAGAATGAGAATGACTTGCGACTATTAGATGTCGGGCAGTCGACCTAAACGCGTTACTTGAGCGGAAAAGCTCTGAAACGGGAACGTCCTCCCGACGCCAAGTGTTTGTGATCCGCCGACTTCGGCGACCAAGCATTCAGGGAGAGACACCATGGCGACCTCCGCCAAGAGCTCATCGACCAAGGCCAAGTCCGCCAAGCCTCGCCGCACGCGCCGCACCGGTCGCCGCGATCCGTTGGCGATCACCCTTCTGAAGAAGGACCACCGCGAGGTCGAAGGCTGGTTCGACGAATATGAACAGCTGGAGGAGGAGCCCGAGAAGCTGGCGCTCTTCAACAAGATCGCGCTGGCCCTCAAGGTCCACACCCGGATCGAGGAGGAGATCTTCTATCCGGAGGAGCGCGGCGAGATCGAGGACGACATGCTGGACGAGGCCTATGTCGAGCATGACGGCGCCAAGAAGCTGATCGCCGAGATCGAGGCGATGCAGCCCAGCGACGAATTCTACGACGCCAAGGTCAAGGTGCTGGGCGAGTACATCAAGCACCACGTCAAGGAAGAAGAGCAGCCCGGCGGCATCTTCGCCCAGGCCAAGAAGGGCGACGAGGATCTCGAGGCCATGGGCGAACGCCTGAAGGCCCGCAAGGAAGAGCTGATGGCCGAACTCGGCGGAAAACAGCCGAACTGATGTCCCGGGGGAGGGCTGTCGGCCTTCCCCCTTTTTCGGAGTGCTCATGGCCGAGGCGCTTGATCCGATCCTGCCACCGGACATAGACGAACTGACGCGGGCGGTCCTGGAGGCCGCCTGCGCGCGCGAACTGACCCTGGCGACGGCGGAAAGCTGCACCGGAGGCCTGCTGGCCTCGCTGCTGACCGACGTGCCGGGATGCTCGCACGCGTTCGACCGGGGGTTCGTGGTCTATACCGACGACGCCAAGATCGCGTTGCTCGACGTGCCGCCGTCGCTCCTGCCGCACGGCGGCTCGGTCTCGCAGCCGACGGCGATCGCCATGGCGGACGGGGCGATCAAGCGATCGAAGGCGGACGTGGCGGTGTCGATCACCGGCTGGGCCGAGGAGGTCGGCGATCCCGAGCGGCCGGGCGGCCTGGTCCACTTCGCCTGCGCGCGCCGCGGCGGCTATACCCACCATCGCCAGGCCCAGTTCGGCGACATCGGCCGTGGACCGCTGCGGATCGAGTGCCTGCGCGTGGCGCTGAAGATGCTGCAGCAGGCGGTGGCGCTCTGATCAGCGGCCATGAAAAAGCGCCTCCGGCCGGGCCGAAGGCGCTTTTCTATTCCGAACGTGTGGGGTGTCAGAGCGCTCGGCGGCCGGTGAAGGCGTGGTAGATCGCCAGGACGACGACCGCGCCGATGACGGCGACCAGCAGGCTGTAGAGGTTCAGGCCGGTGACGCCGGCGGAACCGAACTGGTTGAACAGGAACCCGCCCACCACGGCGCCGACGATCCCGAGCACCAGGTCCACCACCAGGCTGCCGCCGCTGCGGCTGACGAGCTTACTGGCGATGAAGCCGGCCACGAGGCCGAGCACGATCCACGCAAGAATAGACATGTACGCCTCCTTGGCATCAAAAGGCGTGCGAGCTGCGCGCCGATGCTAAATAAAAGCGTTCGTCAAGACTTTCGTTCCGACACGCTTGCGTGTTCGGGCGGGGAAGCGTCGCGAAAACTTTCAGTCAGTTCGCGCGTTGCTTCCGACCGTGCTTAGCGCGGCTTGCCGATGCGGGCCTGAACAGCCTCGACCAGCTTCTGCGCCGGCGCGCGGCCCAGCAGGATGAAGGCGCCGGAACCGATGATGGCGCCGATGAGGAAGGACAGGCTCATGGAAATCCCTGGGATGCTGGAAGCTGCGGCCGGCTCCTTTTAAGACGGGCGCCGCCTCCTTGGCCATGTGACACGCCGCCGCCGGGCGCCGCCTTGCGCGATTTGGCTGATCCAGATGCAGTGAACCGGCGTCGATGAATTCTGGTGGGGCGTTTCCACCTGGCGGCGCCACAAGCTGGGGCAAGACGGCCCGCGCGATATGATCCCGGCGGGCCTCATGACGTTACGCTGAAAGGTCCCCAGTCGGGTCTTTGAGAGGTTGCAGATGGCCCAGTCCCAGAGTCCTCCGTCCTCGCCGTCCAAGGCGAAAGCCGGCCGCTTCATCGGCAGTTTCGGCGTCCAGGTGCTGGTCGCCATGGCGGTCGGCCTGGGGCTGGGGCTGCTGGCCCGGTCGCTGGGGCCGGCCGAGGGACAGCCGGGGTATGGCCTGGCCGAGACCCTGCATCAGGTGGGCGCGATCTTCGTCCAGCTGCTGCGGGTGCTGGTGCCGCCGCTGGTGTTCACCGCGATCGTCGCCAGCATCGCCAACCTGCGCGAGCTGCAGAACGCCGCGCGGCTGGTCTGGCGCACCCTGCTGTGGTTTGCGATCACCGCCCTGATCGCCGTGGCCATTGGCATCGCGCTGGGCCTGGTCCTGCGGCCCGGCGACCACGCCGTGGTCGACCTGGCGACCGCCCACGCCCCGCGCACCACCGGTTCGTGGCTCGACTTCCTGACGGGCCTGATCCCGTCCAACATCCTGGGCCTGCAGGCCTCGACCAAGATCGTCGACGGCGCGGCCACGACGACGGCTTCGTTCAACGTGCTGCAGATCCTGGTCCTGGCCCTGGTGGCCGGGGTGGCGGCGATCAAGGTCGGGCCGGCCGGCGAAGGCTTCCTGGCCTTCAACGCCTCGGCCCTGGCGGTCGTGCGCAAGGTGCTGTGGTGGGTGATCCGCCTGACGCCGATCGGCACCGTCGGCCTGCTGGGCAACGCCGTGGCCCAGTACGGCTGGACCACCCTGGGCCAGCTGGGCGCGTTCGTCGGCGCGATCTATCTCGGCCTGGGTCTGGTGCTCTTCGTGGTCTATCCGACGATCCTGGCGCTGAACGGCCTGAACCCGCTGCGGTTCTTCGCCGGCGCCTGGCCCGCCATCCAACTGGGCTTCGTCTCGCGGTCGTCGATCGGGACCCTGCCGGTGACCGAGGCCCTGACCGAGACCCGCCTGGGCGTTCCGCGCGCCTACGCCGCCTTCGCCGTGCCGCTGGGTGCAACCACCAAGATGGACGGCTGCGCGGCGATCTATCCGGCGGTGGCCGCCATCTTCATCGCCCAGTTCTACCATCTGCCGCTGCAACTGACCGACTATGGCCTGATCGTCTTCGTGTCGGTGCTGGGTTCCGCCGCGACGGCGGGCCTGACGGGGGCGGTGGTGATGCTGACCCTGACCCTGTCAACGCTTGGCCTGCCGCTGGAAGGCGTGGGCCTGCTGCTCGCCATCGACCCGATCCTCGACATGGGCCGCACGGCGGTCAATGTCGCCGGCCAGGCCCTGGTGCCGACCATCGTCGCCAAGCGTGAAGGCATCCTGGACGAGGCGGTCTTCAACGCTCCGCCGCGCGAGGTTGGGGCGGACGAGGCGGTTCCGGCTTAACTCCAAATCCGCTCATCCCAGCATTCGTCGGGATGAGCGGATCTATTTGTTGGTTTCGGACTGCAAGGGCGCGGGTTTCGGAGCCGGGGGCGGCGTGTTGGCCGCGACCCGCCACACGGTGTTGCCGACATCGTCGGCCACCAGCAACGCGCCGAACTTGTCGACCGCCACGCCGACGGGTCGTCCCAAGGCCTGGCCCTTGGCGTCGAGGAAGCCGGTCAGGAACGGCTCGGCGGGACCGGATGGCTTGCCATTCGCGAACGGCACGAAGACCACCCGATAGCCGCTGACCGGCTTGCGGTTCCATGAACCGTGCTGGCCGATGAAGGCGCCGCCCTTGTAGCGGGGCGGAAAGGCGTCGGCGTCATAGAAGGTCAGGCCCAGGGAGGCGGTGTGGGCGCCCAGGGCGTAGTCCGGCTTGATCGCCTTGGCCACAAGGTCGGGGCGCTGAGGCTTCACGCGCGTATCCACAGTCTGGCCGTAGTAGCTGTAGGGCCAGCCGTAGAAGCCGCCGTCCCGGACCGAGGTCATGTAGTCGGGGACCAGGTCATTGCCGATCTCGTCGCGCTCGTTGACGCTGGTCCACAGGGCGCGGCTCTGCGGTTGCCAGCCCATGCCGTTGGGGTTGCGAAGCCCCGAGGCGAAGACTCGGCTGGAGCCGGTGGCAGGATCGATCTCCAGGATCGCCGCGCGGCGTTCCTCGGCGGCCATGCCGTTCTCGCCGACATTGCTGTTGGAGCCGACGGTCACGTACAGCTTCCCGCCATCCGGGCTGGCGATCACGTTCTTGGTCCAGTGATGGTTGATCGGTCCGGCGGGCAGGTCGGCGATCTTGCGGGGCGGAGCGGTGATCCGGGTCTGGCCGGCCTGATAGGGGAAGGCCAGCAGGGCGTCGCTGTCGGCGACATAGAAGGTGTCGCCCACCAGGGCCATGCCGAACGGCGAATGCAGGCCCGACAGGAAGGTCGTGCGGACCTCCAGCGTTCCGTCGTCGTCGGCGTCGCGCACCAGGGTGATGCGGTTGGCCGAGGGCGGGGTCGCGCCGGCTCGCTTCATGATGATCTTCTGGAACCAGCCCTTGAGGCCCTTGCCATCCTCGGGCTTGGGCGGGGCGTTGGTCTCGGCGATCAGGACGTCGCCATTGGGCAGTACATAGAGCCAGCGGGGATGGTCCAGGCCGCGGACCAGGGCGGTGGCCACGAAGCCGGGCGCGGCGTCCGGCGTCTGGCCGCCGGCCCAGCCGACCGCCGGGGCGATCTTCATCACCGGGATCGTCTGCTTCCTGGCGGCGGGCAGGGCGGGATTGGGGCCGTAGCCCTGCTCGGGCGGCAAGGCCGGCCCGGCGCCGCAGGCCGCCAGCAGCAAGGCGACGGGAGCGGCGATCAGCACGGCATGATGGGCTTTGGGCATTGTCGGCCTCGCTCCCTTCATAGAGTGGGGTAAACGCGGGACCAGGCGTCAAGCTCCGGCTTGGCTGTCGTCCTCAGACCGGCGCGTGTTCGTCGATCCAGCGGCGGAAGAAGCCGGCGTCAGGCAGGCCCGCCTGGTTGGCGGCGACCTTGCCGTCCTTGAACAGGAACAGGGCGGGAATGCCGCGCACGCCGTAGGCCTGGGCCAAGGCGGGCTCGGCGTCGACATCGACCTTCACGAAGCGGGCGCGGGGCTCCAACTCCGCGGCCGAGCGGGCGAAGATCGGGGCGATCGCCTTGCACGGTCCGCACCAGGCCGCCCAGAAGTCGGCGACGATCGGGATCTGGCTGCTCACGACGTGCTTGCGGAAGCGGGCGGTGGTCAGGTCCACCGGCTGGCCGGTGAACAGCGGCTGGGCGCAGCGGCCGCACTTGGCCGCCTTGGCGTCGCGCTGGACCGGCAGGCGATTGGTGGCGTCGCAGTGCGGGCAGACGATGTTGACGGTCTCGGCCATGGCGGTGTCTCAACGAGCGCGGCGGGCGTTCGGTTCTATCGCGCCCCCGGCGTCCGAGGCGGCATGAGGTCGGCCGCTTCCTGGTTGCCGGCCAGACAGGCCCAGCCAAATCCTGTTTGGCGACCGTCGTGGTCAGGCCAATTGCGCCGCCGCAAGCCCGATCGAACCGGTCAGATCAGGGAACGGCGCGCCAGCTCGCTGCGGCGGGCGGCGACCTCGCTGCGGGCTTGCTGCATGGCGTCGATCTCGGTGGCGGTCAGCAGGTTGTCGATCACCCGGCCCAGGTGCTCGCGCATGGCGTTGCGGGCGGTCTTGGGATCGCGGGCCTTCAGGGCGCTGAGGATTTCCTGGTGGTCGTCGATCAGCGGCCGCACGCCTACCTGGCGCGCGCGCTCCAGCATCGCCCGGCATAGCGGCGACTTGTAGCGCAGGTCCCACAGGTTCTCGATCACGGTGACCAGGGCGCTGTTGCAGGTGGCCCGGGCGATGGCGACGTGGAACCGGCGGTCGGCCAGATCGCCGCGCACGTCGTGTTCGTTCTCCTCGACCATGTCGTCGAGGATCTTTTCGAGGTCGATCAGCTCCTGATCGGTGATGGTGGTGGCGGCCAGGGCGCAGGACTCGCCCTCGATCAGGCGACGGGCCTCGGTCAGCTCGAAGGCGCCGATGTCCAGTTCGGGCGCGGGAACCTCGGCGGGCGCGGCTTCGGTGACATAGACGCCCGAGCCATGGCGGGCCTCGACCAGGCCGCGGATTTCCAGCGCGATCATCGCCTCGCGCACCGTGGGCCGGCTGACCCTGAATTCCTCGGCCAGGTCCCGCTCGGAGGGCAGGCGATGCCCGGGCTGGAACGCGCCCTCGCGGATCGATTCGGCGATCGCATTGGCGACCTGCTGGTACAGTTTACGGGTTTCTGCGGTCGACGTGGTCATGGAACTTTCCCGCCCGCGCGCGTCGGCGGGCCGTCGTCAGCCTAGAGCATGGAGGCGAAAGACGCCATGACGCACTGGCGCCTCTGCAAGATATGTCCTATGGATTGGTCAGGCCACTTACGCTCAGAAGGCAGACCAACACTCCATGCTCAAGATCATCGACGCCAAGGTCATCGTCACCTGCCCCGGGCGGAACTTCGTCACCCTGAAGATCACCACCTCGGACGGCGTCACCGGTGTCGGCGACGCTACGCTCAATGGACGGGAACTGGCGGTGGTCAGCTATCTGCGCGACCACATGATCCCCTGCCTGATCGGCCGCGACGCCCACCGGATCGAGGACATCTGGCAATTCTTCTATCGCGGCTCGTACTGGCGCGGCGGCCCCGTGGCCATGAGCGCCCTGGCCGCGGTCGACATGGCCCTGTGGGACATCAAGGGCAAGGTCGCCGGCCTGCCGGTCTACCAGATGCTGGGCGGCGCCTGCCGCGAGGGCGTCACGGTCTATGGCCACGCCAATGGCGAGACCATCGAGGACACCATCGCCGAGGCGGTGAAGTACAAGGGCCTGGGCTACAAGGCCATCCGCCTGCAGACCGGCGTGCCGGGACTGGCCAGCACCTACGGGGTGTCGGGCGACAAGATGTTCTACGAGCCGGCCGACGCCGACCTGCCCACCGAGAACGTCTGGTCGACGGCCAAGTATCTGAACCATGCGCCCAAGCTGTTCGAAAAGGCCCGCGAGGTGCTGGGCTGGGACGTCCACCTGCTGCACGACGTCCACCATCGCCTGACGCCGATCGAAGCGGCCCGGCTGGGCAAGGATCTGGAGCCCTACCGCCTGTTCTGGCTGGAGGACGCTGTACCCGCCGAGAACCAGGCCGGCTTCCGCCTGATACGCCAGCACACCACCACCCCGCTGGCGGTCGGCGAGATCTTCAGCCACGTCTGGGACGCCAACATCTTGATCCAGGAACAGCTGATCGACTACCTGCGGGCCACGGTGCTGCACGCCGGCGGCATCACCAACCTGAAGAAGATCGCCGCCTTCGCCGATCTGCACCACGTCAAGACCGGCTGCCACGGCGCCACGGACCTGTCGCCGATCACCATGGCCGCGGCCCTGCATTTCGACATGTCGATCCCCAACTTCGGCCTGCAGGAGTACATGCGCCACACGCCGGAGACCGACGCGGTCTTCCCGCACGGCTACACCTTCAAGGAAGGCATGCTGCATCCGGGCGAGCGGCCGGGCCTGGGCGTCGACATCGACGAGATCCTGGCCGAGCAATATCCCTACAAGCGCGCCTACCTGCCGGTGAACCGGCTGGAGGACGGGACCATGTTCAACTGGTGACGTGTTTCCTCCGCGCCGTCTGGCGGCGCGGAGATCATCCGCAAGCGGTGATGGAAGAGATCACTTCACCCGCGTGAGGATCAAGGTCTGGTCCGGCGGACCCGGCCGGCCGTCGATGTCCTGTTCGACCAGCAGGGTGTCGGGGTCGGTGCGGGTGACCTTCATCGACTGATGGCGCGAGCCCTGCTCGCCGTGGGTGGTGACGGTCACCGCGCTCTGGCCGACGCGCTGGACGCTGATCTTTACCAGGTTCAGATTGACCACGGCCTGGGTCGGCGGCCCGTCGAGCACGGCGTGGGCGAACTGCAGGGCGGCGACGCCGGCCTCGTCGACCTCGACGAGGGTCCAGGCCAGAGCCTTGCCGTCGTCGATGGTGACGTCCAGTTCGCCGCTCAGCGGCGGCGGGCCGGTCAGGGTGGCGTTGAATTTCGAGCGCGGCAGGTCGATCGCCCAGCGTCCGGTCACGCCCATCGGCCCGCTGAAGGGCTGGGCGCTGGCGACGACAGGCAGGGCGACGACCAGGAGGGCGGCGCCGACCAGGGCGGTGAAGGCGCGGGCGCGCTTGGTCATGGGGTCGGCTCCGGGATCAGCGCCCGGCGAGTCCGGGCGAACGCTGTGACGCCAGGTAATCTGGCCCCGCGCGCCCGCCCGATCAAGGAGGCCGCCTCTGTCGTCTCCGACCGAACCCTTAGAACGGCGAGAACTTCTCGACCAGCGACTGGCCGGCCGGGGTCTTCTGGACGCGGCTGATGTCGCCGCGGCCGCCGTAGCTGATGCGGGCTTCGGCGATCTGGGTGTGCTTGATGGTGTTGGCCGACGAGATGTCTTCCGGCCGCACGATGCCGGCGACGGTCAGTTGCCGCACTTCGGCGTTGGTGCGCACTTCCTGGGTGCCCTGGATCACCAGGTTGCCGTTGGGCATCACGCCCGAGACGACGGCGGCGATGGTCAGGCTGATCTTTTCCGAACGATTCACCGAACCGGCGCCGGCGTTGGACGTGCCCGACTTGGTGTTGATCATGTTGGACGGGTCGAAGCCGCCCGGCAGAACCTTCCCCAGGCTGGACTCCAGGCCCAGGAAGTTCGGCACGCCCAGCGAGCTGTTGGAGGCGCGCGAGGTGGCGGTCTGGTTCTTGGTGGTGGCGCTGTCGTCGATGTCGATGTTGACGGTCAGGATGTCGCCGACCTTGCTGGCGCGCTGGTCGTTGAAGAAGGTGCGCGCGCCCGTGCGCCACAGCGAGTTGGCCGAGGCCGGCTGGGGAGAGGCGACATATTGCTGGGTCATCGGCGCCAGTTGGGCCGGATAGCCGACGGGCGCCAGCTCCGGACCCTTCACCGCTTCCTTGACGGTCGAGCAGGCGGCGAGCGGGGCGAGCAGCAGGAGGGCGGCGAGGGCGGGGCGCATCAGGGGTGACCTTCTCAGCGAGCGGCGTAGCGCAGCGTGTTGTTACGGTTGGCCTTCAGGCGCATCGCCTGCGGGCCGACGGCGGTCGAGCCGGGTCCGGTGACCACGGTCTCGATGATCTTCTTGCTGGCGGTGTTCTGGACCATCAGGCTCTCGCCGATGGCTCCCGCCGACATCGCCTTGCCTTGCAAGGTCAGCGCCACGCCGTCGTCTTCATAGGTGACTGCGACAATATCGCCCGCCTTGATCACCTGCGGGGTCGAGACGTCGCGCAGGCTGGCGGCCGCGCCCTGGCGCAGCGGGCGTTTGACGGTCATGCCGATCAGGTCGTCGGCGTCGCGCGGCGCGTCCGAGGGGCCGGCCGCGGCTTTGATCCAGACCAGGTCTTCCGGCTGGACCAGTTCGCCAGTCGCCAGGCTGCGGGCGTAGGCAAGAACTTCCACATTGCCGCGCGAGGCGCCGGCCACGCCGCTGTCCGAACCCTGGCGGACGATGATCCTGCGCACGCCGTTGCTGTTGGCCCAGTCCAGCCCCGCCCGGCGGGCGGCGATCTGCACCGCGCCGGCCTCGAGCACAGCCGAGGGACCCACGCGGTTGGCCACTACCACGTCCGAGGCCGCGCCGGCCCCGTCGAACAGCTCGCCCAGGGTGATGCGGCCGTCGGCGTCGGTGGTGTCGGACCGCAGCGAGACGGCCTGGCCGGCCAGGGCCGGGGTGGCGATCAGCAGGACGGCGAGGGCGGGAACGAACGCTTTCATCGGCTTATGACCTCAGGTTCGACGTGGCTTGAAGCATCTGATCGGCCGTGGTGATGACCTTGGAGTTCATCTCGTAGGCGCGCTGGGCGACGATCAGGGCGGTGATCTCGCTGACCGAGTCGACGTTGCTGGCCTCGGTGTAGTTCTGCAGCAGCGTGCCGAAGCCCGGCTGGCCGGGGGCGGCGATGTTGGCCGCGCCCGAGGCCGCGGTTTCCATGAACATGTTGTCGCCGATGGCTTCCAGGCCGCCTTCGTTCATGAAGTTGGCCAGTTCGATCTGGCCGACCGTCTGCGGGGTCGGGTCGCCGTCGAGCTTGACCTGCACCAGGCCGGTCTTGCTGATCGTGGTCGAGACGGCGTTCTGCGGGATCGTGATGCCCGGCTGGACGGTGTAGCCGTCCTCGGTGACGATCTGGCCCTGGTCGTTGGTCGAGAAGTTGCCGGCCCGGGTGTAGGCGGTCTCGCCCGAGGGCAGCAGGATTTGCAGGAAGCCCTTGCCCTGGATGGCCACGTCGAACTCGTTGTTCGTCATGGTCGGGGTGCCCTGCTCGTGGATACGATAGACCGACCCGGCCTTCACGCCGCCGCCGATCTGCACGCCCGTCGGCACCACGTTGCCGTCGCTGGACGACTGCGAGCCGGCCCGCTCGATGGTCTGGTAGATCAGGTCCTGGAACTCGGCCCGCTGGCGCTTGAAGCCGACGGTGTTCATGTTGGCGATGTTGTTGGAGATGACCTCGACGTTCAGCTGTTGGGCCGACATGCCGGTCGCGGCGGTGCGAAGCGCTTGCATGGTTATCTATCCTTACTGCGGCTTGCCCAGGCGCTCGACGGCGCTCCGGGACAGTTCCGAGGTTTGGTCCATCATCTTGGCCACGCTCTCGTAGGCGCGGCTGACCTCGATCAGCTTGGTGATCTGGGTGATCGACTGGACGTTGGAGGCTTCCAGCATGCCCTGGTGGATCATGGCGTCCGGGGCGGCCTGGGGGGTGTCGTTGGTGGTGTTGCGATAGAGGTTGTCGCCGTCCTTGCGGAAGCTGGCGAGGTCGGTCGGACGCACCACGGCGATCTTGCCGGAGCGCTCGGCGCCCTGGCTGACCGTGCCGTCGCGGGCGATGGTGACCGGGCCCTTCAGCGGGTCCAGCAGGATCTCGCCGCCGCCGTCGTCCAGCACGGGCTGGCCGTTCTGGGTGACCAGCTTGCCGTCGGGGTTCATCGTGAAGCGGCCGTCGCGGGTGTAGCGCTCGCCGCCGGCCGTGGAGACCTTGAAGAAGCCCTGGCCTTCCAGGGCCAGGTCGAAGTCGCCGCCGGTCTGGGTCAGGGCGCCCTGGCCGAAGTCGCGCGCCACGCCGTCGTCCAGCACGAACTTCACCGGGTTCGCGCCGCCGGCGGTGCGGGCCGGTTTCGCCGGCTCGGTGCGGACCATCAGCTCCTCGACCTTGAAGCCGGTCGTGTTGGCGTTGGCGATGTTGTTGGCCACGATGTCGAGCTCGCGGCGCAGGGTCATCTGCCGCGAAAGTCCCACATAAAGTGCGTTGTCCATGACCGGTTACCGAGACGGCTGGCGCGACAAATGCGCCGCAAGTCAGCAAGCAACCCTCGTGCCAAGTCGAAAAGTGCAGTAATTTCAACGAAAAGGAGGGTTAACGGGCCCCCGGTGGAGGAGTCTGCCGGGCAGATTCAGCCTGCGGCGAAATGGCCTTCAAAAGACATCGTTAACCATGCTCCACGCATGAGTAGATCCGTAGATTCCAAGGAACCGCGCGCGTGGCCAACAAACCCCCCAAGGACGCTCCCGCCCCGGAAGGCGAAGAGGGCGCCGCCGAGGGCGAAGCTCCGGCTAAGAAGAAGCCGCCGATGATGATCATCATCGCGGCCGCGGCGGCCGTGGTGCTGATCGGCGGCGGCGTGACCGGGTTCCTGCTGCTGAAGCCCAAGCCCGACGCCCACGGCGAGGCGGGCCACGAAAAGCCGAAGAAGAAAGAGAAGAAGAAGGAAGAAAAGGGCGGCCACGGCGGGGGCGGCGAGGGCGCCGCGCCCGTGGCAGGCGCGCCGGTAATCAAGGAAGGCCCCGACGGCGTGGTGTTCTACACCCTGCCGGACATCGTCGTGAACATGCAGGCCGCCGACGGCAAGTCGACCTTCCTGAAGCTGAAGCTGACCTTCGAACTGCCCGACGAGGAAACGGCCGAGGCCCTGACGCCGAACCTTCCGCGTCTGCAGGACATGTTCCAGACCTTCCTGCGCGAGCTGCGTCCGGAAGACCTCAACGGCAGCCAGGGCAGCTATCAGCTGCGCGCCGAGCTGCTGCGTCGCGTTAATCTGGTCGCCGCGCCCTCCAAGGTGAACGCGGTGCTGATCGAGGAGATGCTGATCAACTAGCCCTCGGGCTGGCTGAGGCGAACCGACATGGCGGAAGACATCGACGATCAGGCCGCAATGGCCCAATGGGCCTCGGAAAACCCTCCAGGCGGCGAGGCCGGCGCCAACGAGTTTGGCGACTTCAGCGGCGGCATGGGCGGCTGGGACGACGGCGGCGGCGACGGCATGGGCGCCGAGCGCATCCTGAACCAGGACGAGATCGACAGCCTGCTAGGCTTCGACATGTCCGGCGACGGCAATGACGACCGCACCGGCATCCGCGCGATCATCAATTCGGCCCTGGTCTCTTACGAGCGCCTGCCGATGCTGGAAATCGTCTTCGACCGCCTGGTGCGGTTGATGACGACGTCCCTGCGCAACTTCACCTCCGACAACGTCGAGGTCAGCCTCGACAACATCAGCTCGATCCGCTTCGGCGACTATCTGAACTCGATCCCGCTGCCGGCCATCCTGGCGGTGTTCCGGGCCGAGGAGCTGGACAACTACGGCCTGCTGACGGTCGACTCCAACCTGATCTACTCGATCGTCGACGTGCTGCTGGGCGGCCGCCGCGGCACCGCGGCCATGCGCATCGAGGGCCGTCCCTACACCACCATCGAGCGGGTGCTGGTGCAGCGGATGGTCGAGGTGGTGCTGCATGACGCCAAGGCCGCGTTCGAACCCCTGCACCCGGTGTCGTTCAGCCTGGACCGCCTGGAGACCAATCCGCGCTTCGCCGCCATCGCCCGGCCGGCCAACGCCGCCATCCTGGTCAAGCTGCGCATCGACATGGAAGACCGCGGCGGCCGCATCGAGCTTCTGCTGCCCTACGCCACCCTCGAACCCATCCGCAAGATGCTGCTGCAGCAGTTCATGGGCGAGAAGTTCGGCCGCGACAACATCTGGGAAGGCCACTTGGCCACCGAGCTCTGGACCACCCAGATGGAGGTGCGCGCCGTGCTCGACGAGCAGCAGCTGCCGCTCAGCAAGGTGCTGAACCTGCAGGTGGGCGACACCCTGATGCTGAACGCCACGCCGGACAGTCCGGTAGAGCTGCGCGCCGGCTCGATCCCGCTGACCCGCGGGCGCATGGGCCGCCGCAATCACTCGATCGCCGTGCGGGCCGACGCGCCCCTGAGCCCGGCGGCCAAGAAGGCGGTTCAGAAGCTGAAATGAGCGTGACGGCCATCGCCCTCAACGGTCTGCTGGCGGTCCTGCTGCTGATCGCCCTGGCCTTCGGCGTGCGCCTTGAGCGTCGGCTGAAGGCCCTGCGCGACAGCCACGAGGGCTTCGCCAAGGCCGTGGCCGATCTTGACCGCGCCGCCATGCGGGCCGAGCAGGGCCTGGCTGACCTGCGCGCGGCGACCGACGAAGCCGCCGACACCCTGGCCGACCGCATTTCCCAGGCCAAGGCGTTGGCCAGCCAGCTGGACGAGCGCCTGAACCGGCCGATCGTTACGCCGCCGCCGATGCCTTCTTCAAGGGAGCCAGGCGTTCGCTCCGTCGCCGAGCCGCGCGCGGTCGAACCCCGGGCCGCCCCGCGTCCGATCCGCGCACCCGAGCCGGAGATTCCGCCGGAAACCCCGCGCCGCCTGCGGGCCGAGGATTTCGAGAAGCTGCTGGACCGCGAGGCCCGCATCCCCCGCGACGCCCCGCCGCCTTCCACCGCGCGGCCTTCGGCGCCAAAGGAAACCCCGCGTTCACGGGCGCGGATAGATGATGACCTGTTCGAGGGCCCGGAAGATCCGCCGCGCCCCGGTTCGACCTTTAGGGGCCGTCGATGAAAAACGTTCCGCGCATCCTGCCGATCGTCGGGGTCGCCGTGGTCGGCGTGCTCGCCGTCAACGCCCTGGCCGGCGCCAAGTCCGTTCCGGACCTGCTGAGCGGCGCCAAGGCCTTCGCCGAGGGCGTGGCCAAGCCCGACGCCGACAAGGCCGCTTCGGCCGCTGACGCCGGCAAGGACGCCGCGGCCAAGGCCCCGCCGGCGATCTGCGCGCCGTCGGCCAATGACCTGGCCAAGGAAGCGGGCCTGTCGCCGGCCGAACTGCGCGTGCTGCAGAGCCTGGGCCAGCGTCGCGGCCAACTGGACCAGCGGGAGCAGGACATTGACGTCCAGCTGCAGCTGCTGGCCGCCGCCGAGGCCAAGCTCGACGCCAAGATGAAGGCGCTGAACGGCATGAAGGGCGAGATCCAGGGCCTTCTGGGCCAGGCCGACGCCCAGAAGGAAGCCGAGGCCATGCGCATGGTCACGGTCTATTCGGCCATGAAGCCCAAGGACGCCGCCGCCCGCATGAGCGTGCTGGACGACAGCGTGCGCCTGCCGATCGCCGCCAAGATGAAGGAGCGGACGCTCTCGATGATCCTGGCCAACATGTCGCCGGCCGACGCCAAGATCCTGACCGAGCGCCTGGCCAACCGCCTGTCGGCCGACGCGATCGCCAAGCAGCGCGCCGCCCTGGCCGCCGCCGACAAGCCCGCCGCCGATTCCGCGGTCCAGGCCGCGGCCGCGCCGCTGGCCGGCGCGGGTCCCGAGGCCGGCAAGGCCGGCGGCAAGAAGGCCGGCTAGGACGGGAGCACGGGCGGGGGCATGACGCTGGGAGGGATCCTGAGATCGACGGTCGCGGCGATCTGCATCCTCGGGGTCGTGACCCCGACGGTGTCGATCTCGGCTGCGCCGCGCCAGGTCTCCAAGCCCGCTCCCCGCAAGGCCGCCGCGCCGCGTCCCGCCGCTTCGACGGGCCTCCAGGTCAGGGTCGCCCAGGCCCCCGACTTCACCCGCCTGGAATTCCCCGGCTCGCGCGGCATGCAGGCGCGCCGGGAGGGAACGTCGGTGGTGTTGCGTTTTCCGCGCGACGCCAATCCCAACCTCTCGCCGCTGAACGTCGGTCCGCCGCGCTGGGTCAAGGGCGCCCAGGCGCGCCATGTCGGCGGCGCGGTCGAGATCGTGGTCGCGCTCAGCGACGACGCCGACTTCCGGGCTGGCAACGCCGACGGCGACGACTTCATCAACCTGTTCGCCCGCCAGGACGCGCCGCCGGCGTCGACGCCAGCCGCCGCCGTGGTCGCGCGTCGGCCCAATCCGATGCCGGCCAACGGCGCGGTGCCGGTCAAGTTCTCCAAGGTCGCGGGCCAGGTTCAACTCAGCTTCGACTGGGCCAATCCGGCGGGCGCCGCGGTGTTCCGGCGCGGCGAGGCCGTGTGGGTGGTGTTCGACGCCCCGGCCCGGCTGGACATCGGCAAGCTGCCCGCCAGCACCGCTCAATATCGCAACATCCAGGCCTTCAAGGGCGCCGACTATGCGGCGCTGCGCATCAGCACGCCGCAGGGCGCGCCGTTCTACGCCGACGGCGTCGGCTCCAACTGGACGATCGCCCTGGGCGCGGGGACCCAGGATTCGCCCGACCCGATCCGCGTGGCCCGCGACGACAACGCCAGCCCCGCCACCCTGACCGCCAACGTGGCCGGCACGACCAGGATCGCCTGGGTCTCGGATCCGGCGGTCGGCGATCGCCTGGCGGTGGCCACCGCCCTGGCCCCGTCCAAGGGACTGCCGTCGCGCCGCGACTATGTCGAGATGGCCTTGCTGCAGTCGGCCACCGGCCTGGCGGTCGAAAGCTATTCCGGCGACCTGCAGATGATCGCCGAGGGCGACATCGTGCATATTGGCCGGCCCAAGGGTTTGCTGCTGTCCTCGTCCTCCAGCGCCCAGGCCCAGGCCGACGCCGGGGCCGGCGCGCCCCAGGCCCTCGCCATGCCCGCCCTGATCGATCCCGAGCACTGGGCCAAGACCGGCTCGGGCGGCTTCATGGCCCGCTATGACGCCCTGCTGGGCGCCATCCCGGCGGCCAGCGGCGGCGACGGCAAGGGCGACGACACGGCCGCCCGCATGGTCCTTGCCCGTTTCCTGGTCGGCTCAAACCTGTCGTTCGAGGCGATCGGCGTGCTCAACGCGGCCGGCCGCGCCCACCAGACCCTGATGGGCGACGGCGAGTTCCGCGGCCTGCGCGGCGTGGCCAAGGTGCTGGCCCGCCGCTACGCCGAGGCCGAAACCGACTTCGCCTCGCCGGTGCTGAGCGACGATCCCTCGGCCGCGATGTGGCGCGGCTACATCGCCAGCAAGACGGGCCAGTGGGTGGACGCCAACCAGCGGTTCGCCGAGGGCGCCCGCGCGCTCAACATGTTCCCGGCCCTATGGCAGGCCCGTTTCCTGGGCGCCCAGGCCGAGGCGTCGGTCGGCGTCGGGGCGCCCGACACCGCCATTCGCCTGATCAACCAGGCCCTGAAGCTGCCCAACATCCCCGTCGAGGACCAGCTGGAGCTGCGTCTGACCCTGGCCAAGGCCTTCGAGGCCAAGAACGACGTCCGCGCCCTGCCGGTGTTCCAGGCGATCTCGAAGTGCGGCATCGACCGCCTGGCCGCGCCGGCCACCCTGCACGCCATCCAGCTGCGCCTGGCCAAGAACCAGATCAGCGCCGACATCGCCGCCAAGGGGCTGGACGCACTGCGCTTCCGCTGGCGCGGCGACGGGGTGGAACTGGACACCATCCGTGCGCTGGGCCAGCTGCAGATCAGGCAGGGCCGCTATCGCGAGGCGCTGGAGGTGCTGCACTCGGCCAGCAACGTGCAGTCCGACCTGCCGCAGGCGGTCGCTCTGCGCAACGATCTGAACACCGCGTTCCGCAGCCTGTTCCTCGACGGCCTGGCCGACGGCATGCAGCCAATCCAGGCGGTGGGGCTGTTCTACGACTTCCAGGACCTGACCCCGATCGGCGCCGACGGCGACCAGATGGTCCGCAACCTGGTGCGTCGCCTGGTCGATGTCGACTTGCTGGACGAGGCCGCCAAGCTGCTCAAGTACCAGGTCGACAATCGCCTGAACGGCGTGCCCAAGGCCCAGGTGGCCACGGATCTCGCCTGGATCTACCTGATGGACCGCAAGCCCGAGAGCGCGCTGGACACCATCAACGCCACGCGCACCACGATCCTGCCGCCAGCCCTGAACGCCGAGCGCCGCCTAGCCACCGCCCGCGCCCTGATGGGCCTGGGCCGCTACGACGCCGCCCTGGAGGTGATCGAGGGCGACAAGAGCCGCGACGCCGAGGACGTCCGCGCCGAGATCGCCTGGAAGCAGCACGCCTGGCCCCAGGCCGGTGCGCTTTACGAACGCTCGCTGGCGGACCGCTGGAAGACGCCCGGCGTCCTGAACCCGGCCGACGAGTCCAAGCTGCTGCGCGCGGCCGTGGCCTTCAGTCTGGCCGACGACGACGCCGCGCTGGGCCGCCTGCGCCAGCGCTATGGCGGCTTCGTCGACGGCGCGCGCAATCCCGACGGCTTGCGCGTGGCCCTGGCCGGCGCCGATCCGGGCAGCCTGTCCAGCACCGACTTCAGCAAGGTCACCGCCGACAACGAGGCCTTCAATGGCTGGGTGGCCAAGATGAAGGACCGCTTCCGGGCCCAGGCGAGCAACTAAGGATTTCGTCGGCGTCGCTCCGTGTTCTCTAGACGGCCCAGCCGGCCAAGCCCGGCGTTGGGGCTAATTTCTCCTTGCAGCATCGCCTGCGCGGTCGCCATTTGCGGCGCGCCCGCGTTCAGCCTGCCCAGGCGGTGAACCTTCGCGTTCGAAAAGCGATTGGTCCGCTGGCGGCCCAGGCCCAAACGCCTTAGTTAGACGCCGCGCGCGCGATCCTGTCGGGACGTCGACACGGGGCCTCGGCCTTCATGTGGCGGGGTCCGCTTGCATTGCTCGAGAGGGCGTGGCATGACAACGTTGTCATAGGGTGGAAGCTTTGGCCAAAGAAACGAACGTCGACCAGACAGGTCGCGAAGTGCTGGTTCTGCTGGGCGGCGCGGGGGATCTCGCGCTGCGCATGTTGTTGCCTTCGCTGTATTTTCTCGAGGTCGACCGCCTCCTGCCGCACGACCTGCGGATCATCGGCCTAGCCCGTCACGACCACACCGCCGACAGCTATCGCAAGCTGGTGCGCGAACAGCTGGGCAAGCGCGCGACCGTCGAGGAATCGGCGTGGAACCGCCTGGCCGCCCGCCTGGACTACCTGTCGGTCGACATCACCAAGGAAGAGGGCGCCAAGGCGTTGGCCGACAAGGTCGGCCCGCACGGCGACCTCGTCGTCTATTTCGCCCTGTCGCCCAGCCTCTACGGCTCGGTCTGCACCGCCTTGCAATCGGCCGGCCTGACTGGCCCCAAGACGCGCCTGGTGCTGGAAAAGCCGATCGGCAAGGACTTCGCCAGCTCGTGCGTGATCAACGGCGCGGTCGGCGCGGTCGTCGACGAAAGCCAGATCTTCCGCATCGACCACTATCTGGGCAAGGAGACGGTCCAGAACCTGACCGCTCTGCGCTTCGGCAACGTGCTGTTCGAGCCCCTGTGGGACAACAAGCACATCGATCACGTGCAGATCACGATCGCCGAGACCGAGAAGGTCGGCGAGCGCTGGCCCTATTACGATGAATACGGCGCCCTGCGCGACATGCTGCAGAACCACCTGCTGCAGCTGCTGTGCCTGGTGGCCATGGAGGCTCCGTCGGGCTTCGACCCGGACGCGGTCCGCGACGAGAAGGTCAAGGTGCTGCGGTCCCTGCGTCCGTTCACCAAGGCCAATGTCGCCCACGACACCGTGCGCGGCCAGTACGTGGCCGGGGTGGTCGAGGGGACCGCGCGCGAGGGCTATCTGGAAGAGGTCGGCAAGCCGTCCAAGACCGAGACCTTCGTGGCCATGAAGGTCGACATCGACAACTGGCGCTGGGCCGGCGTGCCGTTCTTCCTGCGCACCGGCAAGAACCTGCCCGACCGCCGCACCCAGATCGTCGTGCAGTTCAAGCCCGTGCCGCACAACATCTTCGGGTCCGCCGCCCAGGCCGAGACCAAGGCCAACCGCCTGGTCATCGACCTGCAGCCGGACGAGGACATCTCGCTGACCGTGATGACCAAGCGTCCGGGCCTGTCGGAAGAGGGCATGCGCCTGCAGTCCCTGCCGCTGTCCCTGGCCATGAGCGCGGCCGGCAGCCGCCGCCGCATCGCCTACGAAAAGCTGCTGCTGGACGTGTTCCGCGGCGACCGCACCCTATTCGTGCGCCGCGACGAGGTCGAGCAGGCGTGGAAGTTCGTGGACGGCGTCTCCGCCGCCTGGGCCGAGGCCAAGATCGAGCCCGCGCCCTACGCCGCCGGCACCTGGGGACCGCACAGCGCCACCGCGCTGATCTCGCCCCAGGGCCGGGCGTGGAACGAGTAGGCGTGGCGACCATGGCCCTCCCCAAGATCGAGGCGTTCGCCACCCGCGAAGCCTTGTACGACGCCGCCGCCTCGGTCGTGGCCTTGGCCCTGACCGAGGCCGTGGCCAAGCGCGGCCAGGCCGGGTTCGCCGCCACCGGCGGCTCGACCCCGGCCCCGGTCTATGACCGACTGGCGACGATGACCGTCCCCTGGGACAAGGTCGTCGTCACCCTGACCGACGAGCGCTTCGTGCCGCCGTCCGACCCGAGCAGCAACGAGGGCCTGGTTCGTCGCCACCTGCTGCAAGGCGAGGCGGCCAAGGCGGGCTTCGCGCCGATGTATTTCGACGGCGTGGCTCAGGAGGCGGTCCCGGCGAAGGCCGAGGCCGGGGTGGCCAAGGCGCTGCCGTTCGGCGTGACCCTGCTGGGCGTCGGTCCCGACGGCCATTTCGCCTCGCTGTTCCCCGGCAACCCGAAACTGGCGGAAGGCCTGGACCCCCGGTCCGAACGCACGGTGATCGCCGTGCCGCCCGGCCAACCCGCGCCGGACCTACCCCGGATCAGCTTGACCTTTCAGGCGTTGATCCAGTCGTCGCTGATCGTGCTGCTGATCACCGGCGGCGCCAAGAAGACGTTGCTCGAAGGTCCGGTCGATCAAGGCTTGCCCATCGCCGCGATTCTGAACCAGGACCGCGCCCCGGTCCGTATCCTCTGGGCGGAGTAGTCCCATGGCCTTGAACCCTGTCATCGCTGAAGTCACCGCGCGGATCATCGAGCGCAGCCGCGACAGCCGCGCGACCTATCTGGCCAACCTCGACGCAGCCGCCGCCGCCCAGCCGGGCCGGGCCAAGCTCAGCTGCGCCAACTGGGCCCACGCCTTCGCCGCTTCGCCGGCGGTGGACAAGGTCCGCGCCCTGGACGTCAACGCGCCCAACCTGGGCATCGTCTCGGCCTATAACGACATGCTGTCGGCCCACCAGCCGCTGGAGGAATATCCGGCCCTGATCAAGGACGCGGCGCGCGAGGTCGGGGCCACGGCCCAGTTCGCCGGCGGCGTTCCGGCCATGTGCGACGGCGTCACCCAGGGCCGTCCGGGCATGGAGCTGTCGCTGTTCTCGCGCGACGTGATCGCCATGGCGACCGGCATCGCCCTGACCCACGACGCGTTCGACGGCGCGCTGTATCTGGGCGTCTGCGACAAGATCGTGCCGGGCCTGCTGATCGGCGCCCTGACCTTCAGCCACCTGCCGGCGATGTTCGTGCCGGCCGGGCCGATGACCTCGGGCCTGCCCAATTCGGAGAAGGCCCGCATCCGCGCCCTCTACGCCGAGGGCAAGGTCGGTCGCGAGGAACTGCTGGCCGCCGAGAGCGCCAGCTACCACGGCCCGGGCACCTGCACCTTCTACGGCACCGCCAACACCAACCAGATGCTGATGGAGCTGATGGGCCTGCACCTGCCCGGCTCGGCCTTCGTCCATCCGCACACCCCGCTGCGCACGGCCCTGGTCAAGGAAGCCGCCAAGCGGGTGGCGGCCATCACCCACAAGGGCAACGACTGGATTCCGGTCGGCCGGGTGATCGACGAGAAGGCCGTGGTCAACGGCGTGGTCGGCCTGATGGCCACCGGCGGCTCGACCAACCTGGCGCTGCACCTGGTGGCCATGGCCCACGCCGCCGGCATCATCCTGACCCTGGAAGACCTGGACGACATCTCCAAGGCCACGCCGCTGCTGGCCAAGGTCTATCCGAACGGCTCGGCCGACGTGAACCAGTTCCACGCCGCCGGCGGCATCCACTTCGTGGTCAAGGAACTGCTGAAGGCCGGCCTGGCCCACGAGGACGTCCTGACCGTCGCCGGTCCCGGCCTGTCGCGCTACACCCAGGAGCCGGTGCTGGTCGACGGCGAGCTGGCCTGGCGCGAGGGCGCGGACGAGTCGCTGGACCTCAACATCCTGCGCCCGGCCTCCGACCCGTTCAGCCCGGAAGGCGGCCTGCGCCTGCTGACCGGCAATCTGGGGCGCGGCGTGATCAAGGTCTCGGCCGTGAAGCCAGAGCACCAGGTGATCACCGCCCCGGCGGCCGTGTTCCAGGAGCAGGAAGACTTCATCGCCGCCTTCAAGCGCGGCGAGCTGGATCGCGACGTCGTCGTCGTGGTCCGCTTCCAGGGCCCGTCGGCCAACGGCATGCCCGAGCTGCACAACCTGTCGCCGTCGATCTCGGTGCTGCTGGATCGCGGCTTCAAGGTGGCTCTGGTCACCGATGGGCGGATGTCGGGCGCCTCGGGCAAGACCCCGGCCGCGATCCACATCACGCCGGAAGCGGCCAAGGGCGGGGCCCTGGCCTATGTCGAGGATGGCGACGTCATCTCGCTGAACGCCCACACGGGCGAGCTGAAAATCCTGGTGGACGAGGCGACCCTGCGCGCCCGTACGCCGGCGCAAGTCCCGGCGTCCAAGCCGGGCTTTGGACGGGAACTCTTCGGCCTGCTGCGTTCGGGGGTCGGCGCTTCCGACCACGGCGCATCGGTGCTGTTTGCTTAGGAAGTGACGGATATGAGCGGCTTGAACTCCATCGGACTAGGCCTGGTCGGCGACATCGGCGGAACCAACGCGCGGTTCGCCCTGGTCGATTTCGATGGGGCCGACCCCAAGCTGATCGAGCCGACCTCGTACAAGGGCGAGGACTACGGCCAGGCCGAGGACGCCGTCGAGGCCTATCTGGACAAGATGGGCGTGCGCCATCCCGACCAGGCGGTGGTCGCGGTCGCCGGTCCGATCGAGCATGGCGCGGTGCAGTTCACCAACAGCGACTGGAAGCTGTCGGAGGACAGCCTGCGCCGGGCCGGCGGCTTCCGCACCGCCAAGCTGATCAATGACTTCACCGCCCAGGCCCTGGCCGCCCCGCGCCTGGCGCCCAAGGACTTGCGCCAGATCGGTCCGCTGCAGACCTCGGGCGAGGGCGACCTGGCGATCATCGGCCCGGGCACCGGCTTCGGCGCGGCGGGCATGGTGCGCCGGCACGGCGTCGAGACGCCCCTGACCACCGAGGGCGGCCATATCGCCTTCGCCCCGTTCGACGAGACCGAGGTCGAGATCCTCCGCATCCTGATGAAGCGGTTCGGCCGCTGCTCGATCGAGCGGATCCTGTCGGGCCCCGGCATGGAGGACCTGCACCTCATCCTGGCCGAGGTGGAAGGCCGCAAGACCGACGAACTGACCGCCAAGCAGATCACCGAGCACGGCGTGGCCGGCGACGAATGCTGCAAGGTCACGATCGACCGCTTCTGCGCCATCCTCGGCTCGGCGGCCGGCGACCTGGCCATGGCGCTGGGCGCCAGGGGCGGGGTGTTCATCGCCGGCGGTATCGCGCCGCGGATCATCGACCTGCTGGAAAAGGGCCAGTTCCGCGAACGATTCGAATCGAAGGGCCGGCTCAGCGACTACACCCGCGCCATCCCGACCCACGTGGTGATGAACCCGCACACGGCCCTGATCGGCGCGGCGGTGGCCATGACTCCGGACGGCAAGGCGGCCATTTCTTAGGGCTTTCGGCTCGGCGGCGCCTGTTCCGATCCCTCAAGGCGAGATTTCCACTGGAAGTGGGCTCGCCTTGACAAGGTTGTCATGCCTTTATTGCGTCGCTTGTCGATTTCCGACGCTTCGCGAGGCCGGTCTTGAGTTCCAAGGTTACGATCCACGAGGTCGCCCGCCTGTCGGGGGTGTCGATCAAGACCGTTTCGCGGGTGCTGAACCGCGAGCCGAACGTGAAGACCGACACCCGCACGCGCGTGCAGGAAGCCGTCGCGGCCCTGAACTACCGGCCGAACATCTCGGCCCGCAGTCTGGCGGGGTCGAAGGCCTATCTGATCGGCGTGTTCTTCGACAACCCCAGCCCCGCCTATGTCACCGACGTGCAGCTGGGGGCGATCGCCCGCTGTCGCGAGGAGGGCTACCACCTAATCGTCGAGCCGCTCGACTCCGAGGGCGACGTCGCCGCCCAGGTGGAGCCGATGCTGCACACCCTGCGCATGGACGGAGTGATCCTGACGCCGCCGGTCTGCGACAACGTCGCGGTGCTGGACGTGCTGGAAGCGGAGGGCGTGCCCTATGTGCGGCTGTCGCCCGACCAGGACCAGGATCGTTCGGCCCACGTTCGCATGGACGACGTGCGCGCCGCCTACGAGATGACCGCCCACCTGATCGGCCTGGGCCATACCGACATCGGCTTCATCAAGGGGCACCCCGAGCACGGCGCCTCGCACCTTCGGTACGAAGGCTACGTGACGGCGATGAAGGAGCACGGTCACGCCGTGCGCGAAGATCGCGTCGAGCAGGGTTGGTTCTCGTTCCGCTCGGGCTTCGAGGCGGCCGAACGGCTGCTGGACCGCATCGACCGCCCGACGGCGGTCTTCGCCTCCAACGACGACATGGCCTTGGGCGTGATGGCGGTGGCCAATCGCCTGCGTCTCGAAGTGCCCCAGACCCTGTCGGTGGCCGGGTTCGACGACACCCCTGGGGCCAAGGTTGTCTGGCCGCAGCTGACCACCGTGCGCCAGCCGATCCAGGCCATGGCGGCGGCGGCGGCCGATCTGCTGCTGACCGGGGCGACCCGGACGGAAGGCGAGGCGCCGCCGTCGCGCCTGCTGGACTTCGAACTGGTGGTCCGCGAGTCCACCGGGCCGATCGGCTAGGATTCAGGTTTCTCTGATCCGAAGCTCGCGTCAGGCGTTCGGAATCCCAAGGCCTTTCGCGCCCATTTTTCCGATGGAGGTGGAAAGGCTTCGGCGTTGACGCTAAGTCAGCAATGGCGAATCCAGGCCCGGGGCGCTAGACAACGTTGTCAGGCGGGAAATTCGGGAATGACGTTCGCCAAAAGCAAATCCTTTCTGCTGTGCGGTATGTATTGCCGCATTGCAGCATTTTCTAGCCTCTCCGGAGCAGGTTCATGATCCGCGCGCGCCGCTCCCGCATCGTCGCCACCATCGGCCCGGCCAGCAGCTCGCCGGAGATGATCGTCACCCTCGCCAGGGCCGGGGCCGACGTCTTCCGCCTGAACTTCAGCCACGGCAGCCACGACAACCACGCCGCCGCCTACAACGCCATTCGCGCGGCCGAGGCGGTGGTCGGGCGGCCGCTGGGCATCCTGGCCGATCTGCAGGGGCCGAAGCTGCGCGTGGGCAAGTTCGCCGAGGGGCCGGTGATGCTGAAGGCCGGCCAGGCCTTCCGGTTCGACAATGACCCGACGCCGGGCGACGCGACGCGCGTGCACCTGCCCCACCCGGAGATCCTGGTGGCCATGCGCCCGGGCGCGACCCTGTTGCTGGACGACGGCAAGCTGCGGATGACCGTGACCGATGCCGGTCCCGGCTACGCCAACACCACGGTGGTCAACGGCGGCAAGCTGTCGGAGCGCAAGGGCGTGGCCGTGCCGGACGTGGTGATCCCGATGTCGCCGCTGACGCCGAAGGACCGCGAGGACCTGGCCTTCGCCCTGCGCCTGGGCGTCGACTGGATCGCCCTGTCGTTCGTCCAGGCCCCCGAAGACATGGCCGAGCTGCGGCGCATCGTCGAAGGCCGCGCCGCCGTCCTGGCCAAGATCGAGAAGCCCCAGGCGCTGGAAGTGCTGGGCCCGATCCTCGACCTCTGCGACGGCGTGATGGTGGCCCGCGGCGACCTAGGCGTCGAGATGGCTCCCGAAGAGGTGCCGGTGGCTCAGAAGGTCATCCTGCGCGCCGCCCGCGAGCGCGGCATCCCCGTGATCGTCGCCACCCAGATGCTGGAATCCATGACCAGCTCGCCGACCCCGACCCGGGCCGAGGCCTCGGACGTCGCCAACGCCGTCTACGAGGGCGCGGACGCGGTCATGCTGTCGGCCGAGAGCGCCGCTGGCGACTATCCGGAAGAGGCGGTGACGATGATGAGCCGCATCATCGAGCGGGTGGAACGCGACCCGCGCTGGCCCGAGCTGATGCAGGCCGAACAGCCGCACAACGACGAAGACGCCGACGTCCTGGTCGTGGCCGCCGCCCAGGCCGCCAAGGCCGGCTCGACCAAGTGCCTGGTGGCCTTCACCACCACCGGCGCCACCGCCCGCCGCCTGTCGCGCGAGCGTCCGCTGCAGCCGGTGCTGGCCCTGTCGCCGCGCGTCGAGGCCGTGCGCCGCATGTGCCTGGTCTGGGGCGTGGAGGCCCGCGTCAGCGGCCAGCCCGACAGCCTGGAGGTCGTCACTTCCGACGCCGTCGCCAAGGCCGTCGAACTGAACCTGGTCGGCCCGGGCGAGCGCGTGCTGATCGTCGCCGGCACGCCGTTCGGCGCGCCGGGGGCGGCCAACCTGCTGCGCCTGGCCCACGCGCCGTTCCCGACCCGCAAGCGTCGCTAGATAGGCCTTCAGCCGAACGGAAGCGGCAGCAGGCGCTCGTAGCCGCGCCGCACGGCGGCGTAGCACTCGCAGGTGATGGCCTCCAGGCCGGCGCGGTCGAGAATGTCGACCACGCCCCGGCGATAGCGGATGAGGCCCTTGGCCTGCAGCGAACCGGCCACGGCCGTGACCGTGGTGCGCTGGACGCCCAGCATGTCGGCCAGGAATTCCTGGGTCAGGCTGATGGTGTCGCCTTCGATGCGATCGCGGCACGACAGCAGCCAGCGGCAGAACCGGGCCTCGACGCCGTGCAGGGCGTTGCAGGCGACCGACTGGATCGCATGACCGAATAGCGCCTCGTTATGGCGATCAACCAGGTCGCGCAGGGCGGAGCTGCGGGTCCAGGCGTCATGCAGGGCCGAGACGCTGATCCGCGAGGCCTGCCCGGAGGTCTGGATGATGGCCCGCACCAGCGACTGGCGCGGCGCCACCGCGGCCATCAAGCCCAAGGCGCCTTCGCGGCCGATCGGCGCGGACTCGATGGCCGCCCCGTTCTCCATCAGGGTCATCAGCGAGATGACGCAATCATGCGGGAAATAGATGGCCTCGATCGGATCGCCCGGATCGTACAGATGACGGCCCTTTTCCAGCTCCTGCTGGACGAGGTGGGGCGCGATCAGGCCGAAATCCTCCGTCGGCAGGGCGGCAAGCAGACGATTTTTCAAGGTGGCGGCGGCCCCGTCGAACGAATCGACCATCGGTAGGCGGAAGGGATTTGAAATCTAGGTTGGAAGTCGCCGCCGCGCTGTCGAGTAGTCGACACAGATGTGATGCGCCAAGAGCCTTCAAAACTAAGTTGGTCGCCTATCCGACGGTACGGGAATAGTTGGGAGCTCGTCGCCGTCCCGTCTCTCTTGTCGTCCTGAGTACATTACCGCTCGCTTATCGAAGCGTCGCCATTCCGCCAACCGACGGAAGCCGAGACTTTCGACGGACCAGCTTCGCCAAGCCATCAGCAGCCATCGCTTGATGAGACTTCATGCGCCCGCCTCGCCGGCGCACCGCCGTCTAGGCCAGCTTGACGTGGGCCTTGTCGCCCAGGTCGGGCGGGCTGTCGGTCAGGTTGGCCTTGGCCACCTCCCAGGCGAAGCGCACTGGGCCGCCCTTGGAGATCCACAGTTCGGCGTCCCGGACATCCAGCCGCAGCAGAGTCAGGGCCGGATCGTCCTTGCCGTCCGGAAACCAGGCGGCGACGATCGGATTCCAGTACTTGTCGATGCGGGTGGTGTCGCGGGCGGTGGACAGAACGCCGCCGATGCAGGCCTGGAACTCCTGGTCCTTGGACTGGACGATCAGCATGGCCTCGGCCCCGCCGCTGGCGTTCTTGGCGAGGTCGGTGTCGTCCCTGGTGAAGAACCAGACCTGGCCGCCCTCCGGCTCGGCGAAAGCGGTCATCGGCTGGAAATGCTGGTGAGCGTTCATCAGGCCCAGCATGCCGAACCGCGCGTCGTCCAGCTCCTTCCAGAGGCGTTTCTCGACGGCGGCCTTGTCGTTGGGATCGGTGCTCATGGCGGGTCTTCCTTCTCGCTGGGGAGGAGGGGAGAACTGGTCTGAGCGAGGGCGGTTCCTAGAGCGAAGGTTGGAGCATCGAGCGTCCTTCGAGGCCCGCTGCGCGGACTCCTCGGGACGAGGAATTCAACAGCAGCTCACCTTCCTCATCCTGAGGTGCGAGCCGCAGGCGAAGCCTCGAAGGACGCAAGGCGCCTTTAGAAGCCCGACAGCCTGGCGTACCGATCCCGGTGGAACGAGGCCGAGCCGAACAGAGCCTCGGCCACGCGGGCCCGCTTCATGTAGAGGCCGGCGTCGTGGGCGTCGGTCATGCCGATGCCGCCATGCATCTGGACCATCTCGTTGGAGGCCAGGTGCAGCACTTCGCTGGCCTTGCCCTTGGCCAGGGAGGCCAGCAGCCGGGTGTCGGAGCCGGCGTCGGCGGCCTCCAGGGCGGCCTCGACGCAGGAGCGGGTGGTCTCCAGGTCCGTGAACAGCTTGGCCGCGCGGTGCTGCAGGGCCTGGAACGTGCCGATCACCTGACCGAACTGGGTGCGGGTCTTGATGTAGTCCAGGGTGATCTCGAAGGCGGCGGTCGCCGCGCCCAGCATTTCGGCGGCCAGACCGGCATAGGCGCGGTCGAGCACCGGCTCAAGGATCGCCCAGCCCTTGTCGACCTCGCCCAGCACCGCGTCGGCGCCGACCTGCACGCCGTCGAAAGCGATCCTGGCCGCGCCGCGGCTGTCGATCAGGGCCAGGTGGGTGCGGGTCACGCCGGGGGTGTCGCCCGGGACCAGGAACAGGGTGATCCCGTCGCCGTCGCCGGCCGCGCCCGAGGTGCGGGCGGCGACCACCAGCAGGTCGGCCGCGTCGCCGTCGAGGACGAAGGTCTTGGTTCCGCTGAGCACGAAGCCGGCGCCGGACGTCTTCGCCGACAGGGCGGTGTTCAGCGGCGCATGGTGCGCGCCTTCGTCGACCGCCAGGGTCGCGACGGCTTCGCCGGCGGCGATCTTCGGAAGCCACGCGGCCTTCTGGATGTCCGAACCGCCCAGGACCAAGGCCGAGGCCGCGACCAAGGCGGTGGAGAGCAGGGGCGAGGCCACCAGGTTGCGGCCGGTCTCCTCCAGGATCAGGCCGAGACCCAGATAGCCGAAGGCCGAGCCGTCGTGTTCCTCCGGCACGATCACCCCGGCCCAGCCCATGGCGCCCATTTCGCTCCACGCTGCTGGGTCGAAGCTCTGCTTCGAGCCGCCGTCGCGCAGCTTGCGCAGGGCACCGACCGGGGCGCTGTCCTGCGTCCAGCCCTTGGCGGCGTCGCGCAGCATGGTCTGTTCTTCGGTCAGGACGGCCATGTCAGGCTTGCTCCAGAGTTTGGTGGCGGACGGCCCAGTCGAGGGCCTGCTCAAGACGGTCGTTGCCCCAGAAGAGCTCGCCGTCGGCGGTGACGAAGCTGGGCGCGCCGAACAGGCCGCGCTCCTGCGCCTGGCGGACGTGCGCCTTCAGGCGGCTCTTGACGGGATCGGTCGCGGCGGCGGCCAGCACCGCGTCCGGCGCCGCGCCGACCGAGGCGATCAGCGGGGCCAGCACCTCGGCCTGTGAGATGTCCTGGTCGTCGACGAAATTGGCCTGGTAGACGGCGCGGCTGAAGGCCGGGGTCCAGCCGTCCTCCAGTCCGCAGATCGCCACGCGGGCGGCCAGCAGCCCGTTGCGCGGGAACTGGCTGGGATGGACCAGCGGCAGGCCTTCCAGGTCGCAGACCCGCTGCAGGTCGCGCCACATGTAGTCGCCCTTGACCGGGAAGGCGTTGAACGGGCTGTCGTTCAGTCCCTGCTGCTCGTGGAACAGCGGCCCCAGCAGGAAGGGACGCCACGCCACGGTCACGCCAGCCGACTGCGCCAGGCGCTCGACGCGCATGGCGGCGGGATAGTAGGTGGAGCCGAACTCGTACCAGAACTCGATCATGGTTCCTCGGCGCCCTTACTGGTGATCCAGCAAGCCTAGCACCCGCTTGGCGACGACGTTGAGATTGACCTCGCTGGTGCCGCCCTCGATCGAGTTGCCCTTGGCGCGCAGCATGGCGCGCGGCGCGGCCAGCTCGTCCCTGGTGAAGCCTTCGCCCTCCCAACCCAGGCCCTGCAGGCCCAGGGTCTCGACCAGCAGCTCGGTGCGCTCCTGGTTCATCTTGGCGGCGGCGTACTTGATGATCGAGACGGCGGCGCTGGGGCCCGAGCCTTGTTTGGACTCGGCTTCCGCCCGGCGCACGGTCAGCATGAAGGCGTGGGCGTCCATGCGGTGGTGGGCGATGCGGGCCCGCAGGTCGCCGTCGGCCAGCTTGCCGGACGCGTCGACGCCGACCTCCGTCTTGGCCGCCTCCACCAGGTCCAGCCCGCCGCCACCGCCGAAGCCCGAGGCCGAGATGTTCTGGCGCTCGTACTGGAGCAGGCGCTTGGCGATGTCCCAGCCGCCGTTGACCTTGCCGACCAGCTGGTCCTTGGGGACCTTCACATTGTCGAAGAAGGTCTCGCAGAACGGCGAGGAGCCGCTGATCAGCTTGATCGGCCGAGCCTCGACGCCGGGCGAGGCCATGTCGAACAGCACGAACGAGATGCCCTCGTGCTTCTTGGTGGTGTCGGTGCGCACCAGGCAGAAGATCCAGTCGGCCTGGTCGGCGTAGCTGGTCCACACCTTCTGGCCGTTGATCAGCCAGTGGTCGCCCCTGTCCTCGCACTTGGTCTGCAGGCTGGCCAGGTCCGAGCCCGCGCCCGGCTCGCTGTAGCCCTGGCACCAGCGGGTTTCGCCGCGCACGATCTGCGGCAGGAAGCGCTGCTTCTGTTCCTCGGTGGCGTATTCCAGCAGCACCGGACCCAGCATCCAGACGCCGAAGCTCATCAGGGCCGGACGAGCCTTCAGGCGACGCAGCTCCTGCTCCAGCACCTTGTTCTCGGCCTTGGACAGGCCGCCGCCGCCATATTGCTTGGGCCACATCGGCGCGGTCCAGCCGCGCTCGGCCATGCGGTCCAGCCACAGCTTGGCGTCCGGGTTCTTCCATTGGAACCGCTTGCCGCCCCAGGGCGCGTCGTCCTCGCTCATCGGCGCGTTCAGCGATGGTGGGTAGTTGGTCTCCAGCCAGGCCCGCGTGTCGGCCCGGAAAGCCTCCAGATCGCCGCCGCCGCCGAAATCCGCCATGGCTGTTCTCCCTACCCGCATCGTTTCGCGACGCTTATGGGCGTCGTCGGGCGGCAGACTACGCCATGGAACGGCGGGGGCAAGCTGATTCAAACGATCGTTCGTCACGCGACGGGCGCCCGCTGGGGACAAGCCGCGCTATAGAGGATCGCGATGACGTGTCCCGCCGGGATTCGCCGATCAGGGGTCTAGATGTCCGCGCCGCAACTGAGGCCTGCCTTCCTCGCCGTCGCGCCGACGCTGTCGGCCATCCTGGCGGCCTGCGCCGGGATCCTGCTGCTGGCCTCGGGCGCGACCCCGTCCGAGCCGACCCGCTTCGCGATCTGGGTGGCGGTGGCCCCGGGGCCGCTGATCGAGGTCAGCCACTTCGTCTCCTCGATCCTGGGCTTGATGCTGGTCCTGCTGGCCTTCGGCCTGCGCGCGCGCCTGGACGCGGCCTGGTGGGCGGCGCTGTTCACCCTGGCCGGCGGGGCGATCCTGGCGCTGTTCAAGGGGCTGAACTGGGAAGAGACGGTCATCCTGACGGCCATCATGCTGGCCATGTTGCCGTTCCACGAGGCCTTTCCCCGCAAGGCGGCCCTGTCGCGGATGGAGATCACGCCCGGCTGGCTGCTGTCGGCCGCCGCGGCCCTGGTCGGGGTGGCGCTGTGCGGCTGGTGGACCTTCGCCCACACCGAATATGCCGACCAGTCGGTGATGAAGACGATCGGCGACCGGGAAGTGGCCCGCGCCATCCGCTCGTCGGCCGCCGCCGCCATCGTGCTGATGGCCATCGGCGTCTGGCGGCTGATCGCCACCCCGGCCACGCCGCCGGTGGTCGACGACACCGACCCGGAGTTCGACCGGGTCCGCGCCATCCTGGCCAAGGCCGAGAACGCCGAGCCGCCGTCGAACCTGGCCCTGCTGGGCGACAAGCGCTTCCTGTTCTCGGCCTCCGGCGAGAGTTTCCTGATGTTCGGCGTGCGCGGCCGCTCGTGGATCGCCATGGGGCCGCCGGTCGGGCGCGACGACGAGCGCATGGAGCTGTTCTGGCGGTTCCGCGAGCTGGCCGACGCCCACGCCGCCCGCGCCGGCTTCTACGCCCTGGGCCCTGCCGACCTGCCCGACAGCGTCGACCTGGGCCTGGCCATCCAGAAGACGGGTGAAAGCGCCGCCGTGCCGCTGGAGGCGTTCTCCCTCGCCGGCCGCCGCCGTGAGGTCCTGCGCCGCAACTGGCGCAAGGCCGGGGAGGGCGGGGCGGCCTTCGAGGTTCTGCCAGCCGACCAGGTCCACACGGTCATGCCGCAGTTGAAGGCGATCTCCGACGCCTGGCTGGCCCACCACGCCGGCGGCGAGAAGAGCTTTTCGATGGGCGGCTTCGACGAGCGCTACGTGGCCGAGTTCCCGGTGGCCCTGGTGCGGGTCGAGGACCGGATCGTGGCCTTCGCCACCCTGTGGACCACGGCCAACAAGGTCTCGTTCTCGATGGACCTGATGCGCTATTCCGATGACGCGCCCAAGAACGTCATGGACTACCTGTTCGTCGAGTTGCTGGGCTGGGGCAAGGAGCAGGGCTACCAGGCGTTCGAGTTCGGCGTCGCGCCGCTGGCCGGTCTGGAAGACCGTCCGCTGGCGCCGATCATGTCGCGCGTGGGCCGCCTGCTCTACGAGCGCGGCGAGGAAATCTACAATTTCCAGGGCGTTCGCCGCTACAAGGACAAGTACGATCCGGTCTGGCAGCCGCGCTACATTGCCGCGCCTCACAAGTGGGCGATCCCCTTTCTGCTTGCCGATATCGGCCTGCTGTCGTCCGGCGGCGTCTCCGGCCTGACCAAAAGGCCGCGACCTAGTAGCGCGGGTCGCCCGTCTTCATCCCCAGCAGGTTGAGGATATGGGCCGCCATCAGCAGGGCCACGACGGCGCCGGCCACCATCAACGGCCGCCACGGCACCATGCGCGGACCCTTTAGAACATTGATCGGACGCGCGCCGCGCCAGCCGCAGAAGACGGCGAACAGCAGGGCGGCCACAGCGATGGCGAGGGTCGTCGGGAGGTCCATGCGCCTCTCATGGCCTGCGACAATCGGCCGTGCAAATAGTTAACGTTCATTAACCACAAGGAGCCGAATCTTAGGTACACACGTTAGGAAGGTGCGCCTGTTAACCATCCACAGTTAATCTTGACCATTGCTATATGTAGCGGTTTTGGTCGCGTTTACACGCTAGGAATCGGTGACTAGCGTTGGTTCCCAGGTGCAGAGGGAACGATTCGCATGACGGCCGCGGCGCCATGGAGCGTTAAGGGGATAGACCCCAAGGCACGGGAGGTCGCTAAGGACCTCGCGCGTCGCTCCGGCATGACCCTGGGCGAATGGCTCAATCGCATGATCATCGAGGGCGAGGGCTTCGACGCCGCGTCGCTCGAGGCGTTCGGCGAGCCTAGCCGCCCCTCCCTGGCCGTCAACAACGACCGCGCCAATCCTTCCTATTACGAGACCGCCCGCGGCGGCGCGCCCTCGCGCATCGAAGCCCGCGAGCATCCCGCCGACGAGGTCGGCCGGGTGGCCGTGGCCCTGGATCGCCTGACCGACCGCATCGAGGCGGCCGAGAAGCGTTCGGCCCAGGCCATTTCCGGCATCGACGAGTCCGTGCGCGGCGCGCTGCAGCGTCTGGTCGCCGCCGAGCGCGAGCAGGTCGCCGTGGCCGCCCGCTTCGAGGGCGTGGCCGACGAGATCAAGTCCGAGCAGACCCGCGCCGCCGAACGGCTGCGCCGCATCGAGGCCGAAGCGGCCGGCCCGCGCTCGGCCGAAGCGCTCCGGGCGCTGGAAGGCGCCTTGGGCAAGGTCGCCGGCCACCTCTATGAAGGCGAGGCCCGCACCCGCGAGACGATCGCCCAGCTGGAACAGCGCCTGGACGCCCAGGCCGGTGCCGGCGTCGGCGATCCCTCGGCCCTGGTCGAAGAGGTCGTGGCCCGCCTGGGCCAGCGCCTGGAAGCCGCCGAGGCCCGCACGTCCGAGGCCCTGCAGGCCCTCAACACCTCGTTCAGCGCCCTGGACGGCCGTCTGCGGACCGTCGAGAGCAGCAACCCGGGCGAGGGCGTCCAGAAGCGTCTCGACGACCTGGCCGGCAGCCTGACGCAGCGCATGGAAGCCGCTCGGCTGGAAATGGCCGCCAAGCTGCGCGAATCCGCCGACGGCCGCTTCGACCGCATGGAGCGCAAGCTGGGCGAGATGACCGCCCACGTGCAGGCCGCCGAGCAACGCTCGGCCCAGGCCATCGAGCGCATGGGCCGCGAGGTGGTCGGCATGGCCGACGCCCTGAACCGCCGCGTCCAGACCTCGGAAGCCCGCAACACCGCCGCCATCGAGCAGGTCGCCGCCAGCATCGACCAGAAGCTGAACCGCGCCGACAGCGTCCAGGCCCAGGCGCTGGAGAAGCTGGGCGCCGAGATCGCCCGGATCACCGAGAAACTGGCCGAGCGGATCAGCAACGCCGAACGCCGCAACGCCCTGGCCATCGACGACGTCGGCGACCAGGTGACCCGCGTCACCGATCGCCTGAACCAGCGTCACGAACGCACCTCGCAGGAACTGGTCGACCGCATCCGCCAGAGCGAGGAGCGCACCGCTCGCCTGCTGGAGGAAGCGCGCGAGAAGATCGACACCAAGCTGGCCGAGGCCCAGCGCCGCGCCGCCGAACAGGTCGTCGCCGTCCCGGCCCCGCCGCCCGCGCGCCCGGCCCCGTCGCCGTTCGACGACGGCGAGCGTTTCTCGTTTGGCGGCGAGGCCGTTCCCGAAGACGTCTTCCACCAGCCGGCGCCCTTCATCCCGCCGCACGCCCCAGTCTCGACGCCCGCTCGCACCGCCGCGCCGGTCGTCTTCGACGTCCCTGTGTTCGAAGCGCCGGCCTTCCCGGCCAGCGAACCGCCGGCGCTGGAGTTCGGCGACGAGGATTTCGAGGCCGCCGACGGCTTCGTTTCGACGCTGGAGCCAGAAACGGCGTTCGAGCCGACGGCCGATGATGACGGCGACTTCTCGGCCCCCGACTTCTCGGCCCCCGAGTTCGCGAACTCCGACTTCGCCGCGCCGGAGGAGCCGGTCGCGCCGTCGCGTCCGCTGTCGACCCGCGAGGTGATCGAGCAGGCCCGCGCCGCCGCCCGGCAGGCCGCCCTCTCTGGCGACGCCAAGGGCAAGGACAAGGCGAAGAAGACCGGAACCTCGCTGTTCGCCGGCTTCGGCGCCAAGAAATCGGAAAAGAAGGCCAAGAAGGGCGCGGTAAAGACCGCCTTGATGGTCTCGGCCACCGCCGCCTTCATGGGCGTGGGGGCGGCCGGCTATATCATGAGCTCGGCCCATGGTTCGGGCGCGCTGCCTGAGCGCGTGGCCCAGGGGCTGTCGAACAGGACGACCGGCGAGATCCGCGCCGCCGAGGCCGACACCAGCCCGACCGGCGCCCGCGCCGCAGTGGCGCTGACCTCCCAGGCTCCCGTCGAGGCGACCACGATCTCGACCGAAGGCGCGCTGGTCGCGGCCACGCCGCCCGGCGAGAACGCCCAGGCCCTCTATGATGACGGCGTGCGCCGCATCGAGGCCAAGGACCGCACCGGCCTGGACAGCCTGCGCAAGGCCGCCAATCTGGGCCTGCCGCGCGCCCAGTTCTACCTAGCCAAGATGTACGAGGTCGGCGAGGGCGGGGTGAAGAAGGACCTGGTCGAGGCCCGCCGCTGGACCGAGCGCGCCGCCACGGCCGGCGAACCTCGCGCCATGCACAATCTGGCCCTCTACTACTACAAGGGCGAAGGCGGCGAGCGGAACTCGACCAAGGCCGCCAGCTGGTTCCGCAAGGCGTCGGACCTGGGCCTGGTCGACAGCCAGTTCAACCTGGCCCAGCTCTATGAAGGCGGCTGGGGCGTCAGCCAGAACCCCACCGAGGCCTACAAGTGGTACCTGATTGCCGCGCGGTCGGGCGACACGGCTTCCCGCGCCCGGGCCGCCGCCCTGCGCGCCCAACTGACCGCCGAGGGCCAGCGGATCGCCGAGCGTTCGGCCAGCGGCTTCCGCTCGCAAGCCGCCGCCCCCGTGCAAGCGGTCGCCTCGGCCGCCGCGCCCAGCGCGGGCCTGGCCACCGCCCAGCGCGCCCTGTCCAAGCTGGGCTACTACCAGGGTCCGCAGGACGGCGTGACCTCGCCGGCCCTGCAGATGGCCATCGCCGCCTACCAGCGCGACCAGAACCTGCAGCCTTCCGGCGCGCTGGACGGCGATACCCTGAGCCGCCTGTCGACCTGGGCCCGCTGATCCCGACGGCCTGTTTCGCCCCTGAAGCTGGATTTCCGAAACCTTTTTGGACGAGCATCCCAGGGTGCTCGTCCACAAGCTGTGTCCTGTGGCCAAATATCGTCCGTGGACCTATGGGCAGACCTCGGTAATAGTCGGTCCCTTCCGGGGGGAAGGGCGTGCGTCGGCATTCACGCCCGAAGGAGTAGGCATGGCGTTCGAAGCAGCAGCGGCCGATCATCCGCAGGATCGCGTGCCGGTTCCTCTGGCCGTATGGGTCTGCGGCCTGGCGACCCTGGTTCCGTTCGTGGTCTGCTCGGCGCTGTTCTGCTACGGCCCGATCGACATGCGCCAGGTGGCGCTGATCAGCCTGCTGGCCTATTCGACGGCCATGATGTCGTACCTGGGGGGCATACGCTGCGGCCTGGAGATCGAGCGCGCCCGCCCGCGCTGGATCACCCTGGGCCTGTCGCTGCTGTTTCCCCTGGCCGGCTTTGGCCTGTTGCTGGGCGGCCTGAAGTTCGAGCCGGCCTGGCAGCTTTCCGGCTTTCTGCTGGTCTTCATCCTCCAATGGCTGTGGGACGTGACCAACCACGAGGGGCCGGCCTGGCGCCCGCGCCTTCGCACCCTGCTGACCTCAGGCGCGGCCATCTCGCTGGCCTTCGCCCTGGAGCAGGCCCTCCACCTGTAGGAACGCCTACTGGGTGACGGCTACCGTTTCTGTGGCCGCCGCGTTCACCGCCGTGCCCGTGACGACGTCGGCCACCGGCGCCTGGACCGCGACCACGGCCGCACTGGCCTCCGATTTCGGCGCGTTGATCAGCGGCGTCGCCTCGTTGAGCGGATCGGACACGCAGGCGGCGGCCACCTGCTTGCTCAGCTTTTCCGCCTTGCTGTCCTGCTTCATGCCCAGGGCCGCCGAGGCCACGGTGCCGGCCAGCGGCACGACGGCGTTGCCGCCCACCTTCAACGCCTTCTTCACCAGGCCGGGCTCTTCGTAGTCGATCGCCTTGGCGCGCAGGGCCTTGCAAGCCTCGGTGTCGTACTTCGGGTCCTTGGCGTCGAGCTTGGCCACGGTCTTGACTGGGGCTTCTCCGGCCAGGGCGGCCGCGGGCGCGCCCGACAGGACCAGAACGGCGCCGACGCCGATCAGGATCGGTCGCATGACGATACTCCTTCCAACGTCCCGGGGATCAAACGCCCAGGCGGGAAGGGTGATCCGTCCCGCCAGGCCTCAGTCCGGACGCAGCGACTTCCAGCCGACCGCGTGCACTCGACGGGGGCCCAGGGCGGCGGCCAGGGCTGGGCCGCCGAACAGGGGGGCGAAGGCCTGGTCCAGGATGTTCAATCCGCCGGTGAAGGCCCCGAAGGCCGGCAGCACCAGGCGCGCGCCGTCGGTGACGAAGCAGCGCCGACGGATCGTGGCCCGGCCGCTGGTCACCCTGGCCGCCGGATGCAGGTGGCCGGCCACTTCGCCGGGCTGGGCGCCGGGCAGGGGCTCGTGGCGGAAGGTCAGGCCGGCGATCGCCGCCTCGTCGACCACGTCGCCGGGCAGGGCGCGGGGGCCGTCCTCGTCGTGGTTGCCCACCGCCCAGATCAGCTGGCGACCCACGGCCAGGGCGGCGATGCGGGCCCGGTCCTCGCCCGGCAGCCGATCCTCGCCGGCCCCGTCGTGGAAGCTGTCGCCCAGGAACACCAGGGTGGCGGGCGACAGGGCGGCCAACTCGTGCTCCAGCCGGTCGAGGGTCTCGCGGGTGTCGTAGGGCGGCAGCATCTGGCCGAAGCGCGCGGCGTAGCTGCTGCCCTTCTCGAAGTGCAGGTCGGCCACCACCATCGTGCGCTCGGTTTCCAGCCATAGCGCTCCGGAGTGGCGCAGCACCGCGCGCGCGCCCGCGATCTCGAGCCGCAGGCCGCCGCAATCGCCGATCTGGAACGCCAGGCTGGTCACGCCGCACACACTCTCATCAAGCCATCGCCTCGGCGATCAGGTCTTCCTCGGCCTCGGCCAGGATCATTTCGCCGGCCGCGTCGCCCGGCGCGCGCTCGCGGCCGATCTCCAGCATAATCGGCACGGCGATCGGCGACACGCGGTCCAGCGCCGCATGGCGGATGCGGCCCTGGACCCGCGCCAGCATCTCACCCAGCCGCGCCACGTCCAGCGATCCGGTCGCCGCGTCGGCGCGGGCGCAGCGCAGCAGCAGGTGGTCGGGCTGGTGGCGGCGCAGGACGTCATAGATCAGGTCGGTCGAGAACGTCACCTGGCGGCCGGACTTCTCCTGCCCCGGATGGCGGCGCTCGATCAGGCCCGAGATCAGGGCGCAGGCCTTGAAGGCCCGCTTCATCAGGAAGCTCTCGGCCAGCCAGGCCTCCAGGTCGTCGCCCAGCATGTCCTGGGCGAACAGCTCGTCCAGGTCCAGGGCGTCCATAGGTTTCAGCGCCCAGATGTTGACCGCGTAGTCGTTGGCCACGAAGCCCAGCGGGCCGATGCCCAGCCGGTCCAGTCGCCGGGTCAGCAGCATGGCCAGGGTGGTGTGGGCCAGGCGGCCCTCGAACGGATAGCAGACCAGGTGGAAGCGCTTGCCGTGCGGGAAGGTCTCCAGCAGCATCTCGTCGCGCTCGGGGATGATCGAGCGGAGCTTCTGGTGGCCTAGCCATTCCTGGACGTCCGGGGGCAGGGCGGGCCATTCGGCCTCGTCGTGCATCATCGCCCGCACGCGGCCGGCCAGATAGGTCGACAGCGGGAACTTCGATCCGCCCCAGCTGGGCAGCATCGGATCCTTGTCCGGCGCCGGGCTGACGAAGGCGTCGGCCCCGACCAGGCTGTTGAATCGCCACACTTGGCCCGCGAAGATGAAGGTGTCGCCCGGCTTCATCTGCTCGAAGAAGCCTTCCTCGGCTTCGCCGACCTTCCTGCCGCCCATCGGTCGCTTGCCGCCGCCGATCCGCACGTTGATCATGGCCGGCGAGACGATGGCCCCGACGTTCATCCGGTGGGCCAGCACCGCCTGGGCGTTTCGGGCCCGCCAGAGGCCGTCCTGGCCCGGGACGATGCGGCGGAACTTGTCGTAGGTGCGAAGCGCGTAGCCGCCGGTCGAGACGAAATCGACGACGGTCTCGAAATCCTCCCACGACAGGTCGGCATAGGGGCCGGCGGTGCGGACCTCGTCATAGAGGTCGGTCAGGGCGAAGGGCTCGGAACAGGCGCAGCCCATAATGTGCTGGGCCAGGGTGTCCAGCGTGCCGATCCGGGCCGGCTCGCCGTCCAGGTGGCCGCCCAGGATGGCGTCGGCGGCGGCGCGGCACTCCAGGTATTCGAAGCGGTTGGCCGGGGCCAGGATGGCGCGCGAGGGCTCGTCCAGGCGGTGGTTGGCGCGGCCGATCCGCTGGACCATCCGCGAGGCGCCCTTCGGCGCGGCCAGCTGGATCACCAGGTCGACGTCGCCCCAGTCGATGCCCATGTCCAGAGTCGAGGTGCAGACCACGGCGCGGATCGCGCCGCGCGCCATGGCGGCCTCGACCTTGCGCCGCTGCTCGGCCGCCAGGCTGCCATGGTGCAGGGCGATGGCCAGGCCGTCGTCGTTCAGCTTCCACAGCTCCTGGAAGGCAAATTCCGCTTGAAAGCGCGTGTTGACGAAGACCAGGGCGGTCTTGGCCCCTTTGATGATCTCGTAGATCTCGGCCATGGCGTGCTCGGCCGTGTGGCCGGCCCACGGCACGCGGCCGCCGGAGACCAGCACCTCGACGATCGGCTGCGCGCCGCCGGAGCCGAGAACCAGGTCCACATCCTTTGCTCCCCTCCCCCTTGTGGGGAGGGGTTGGGGGTGGGGGGCGGCCGGCAGGGCGGCAGACGCCGTGAGCGCGGTTCCCCCACCCCCTGCCCCCTCCCCACAAGGGGGAGGGGAAGAGTTATGGCCCAACCACCGCCGCACCAGGTCCGGGTCGTCCACCGTCGCCGACAGGCCCACCCGGCGCATCCGCGGCGCGAACAGCTGCAGCCGCGCCAGGCCCAGCGCCAGCAGGTCGCCGCGCTTGGTTGGCCACATCGCGTGGGCCTCGTCGATGATCACGCAGGACAGGTCGGCGAAATAGGTGCGCGCGCCCTCCCAGGCGCAGAACAGCGCCAATTGCTCGGGCGTGGTCAGCAGAATGTCGGGCGGCCGCAGGCGCTGGCGCTGCTTGCGGGCCTCGCCGGTGTCGCCGGTGCGGCTCTCGGCGACGATGTTCAGGCCCATCTCGCGGATCGGCGTGGCCAGGTTGCGCTCGATGTCGACCGCCAGAGCCTTCAGCGGCGAGATGTAGAGGGTGTGCACCCCGGCCGGGGTGTTGCGCGGCGGGCGTTCGGCCAGCTCGATCAGGCTGGGCAGGAAGCCCGCCAGGGTCTTGCCGCCGCCGGTCGGGGCGATCAGCAGGGCGTCGCGGCCCTGCCGGCCCTTTTCGACCATGGCCAGCTGGTGCGGACGCGGCGCCCAGCCGCGCAAGGCGAACCACTGCTGAAAGCGGGGAGGAAGGGCGGTCGCCTCGGCCATTGACCGGCCTATAGCATGTTCCCGTTCCGTTTCCATGCGTCAACCTGTCTAAGTCCGGCCTTTTGACAAGGATGGTAGGCGGGGCTACCCGAAGGACAGGATCGCGAGGGGCGTGGCGCGCATGGGACGGATGGCTCGGAACGGCCTTGCAGGCTTGGCCTTGGCGGCGATGCTGGCGGTTGGTGCGCCGTCCCTGGCCGCGTCCGCCGCGCCGAAGGCCCCGGCGCGGGCCGAACTGCTGCGCCGCGCGCAGGCCGGCGACGTCGGCGCCTACGACCTGTTGGCCGACAGCTATCTGAACGCCAAGGGCGACCAGCGCGACGTCGAGGCCGCGGTGCGTTGGCTGAACGCCGGAGTCAAGGCCGGCGACACCGGCTGCATGATCGCCCTGGGCAACCTCTATTTCGTCGGCGAGGACCTGGACCAGGACGAGGCCAAGGCGCTGTCGCTGTACAAGGCCGCCGCCGCCAAGGGCGACGCCCTGGGCGCCTACAACGCCGGCCTGGTCTACGAGACCAGCGCCGAGGACCTGACCCAGGCCCTGGGCTGGTACTGGCGCGCCGCGGCGGGCGGCGACGAGGGCGGGATGTACAAGCTGGCCCTGGCCTATCAGCTGGGACGCGGCGTGACCGCCGACGAGACCCGGGCGGTCGCCTGGATGCGCAAGGCCGCCGCCGCCGGCTCGGTCGACGCGATCAACGACCTGGGCACCTACGCCCTGCAGGGCTACGGCATGCCGGTCGACGAGGGGCGGGCGCTGGCGCTCTATGTGGAGGCGGCCCAGCGCGGTTCGGCGGTGGCCCTGGCCAATGTCGCCGCCGCCTATCAGAACGGCGAGGGCGTCGACGTCGACCTCGAAAAGGCCCTGCGCCTTTATGTCCTCTCGGCCCGGGCCGGCAATTCGACGGCCTATTACGCGCTGGGCCAGATGTACGAGGATGGCGAAGGCGTGAAGGCCAGCCTGGCCAAGGCGGCGCAGCTCTATCGGATGGCCGCCGAGAGCGACGACCAGGAGGTGGCGCAAGCCGCGTCGGACGCCGCCGAGCGCCTCGAAGGCGGTTCCTCGGAAACCCCGATCGCCTGACGTTTCCGTTCGCATTTTGTTTCGGGCTCCGAACTGCTAACAAGGGGCCGTGAGCGCCCAGATTCCCACCCTCGATCTTGCCCCGGCCCTGGTGGTGCTGCCCGGGCCGCGGGCCGGCTATGCCGACGGGGCCACGGGCCGGTCGGGCGACGAAGGCGGCGGGCGGCCGCTGCGCACGCCCGACGCCCGCGACCTGTTCGAACACGGCCCTGTCCTGGTCGCCCACGCCTCCATGACCGCCAAGCGGCTGAACCTGCAGGCCCCGGCGCGCGGCCGCGGCGTGTTCGACGTGCTGGAGCTGTACGCCTTCACCCGCCCGGCCACCTTCTGCGCGCCGTCGGCGGTGGGGCTGGCCACCGCCCTGGGGCTGCCCGAGCCCAAGGGCGCCCCCGCCCAGGCCCAGACCCTGCGCGACGCGGCCGGCGCCCTGTTGCACGAACTGGCGATGACGCCCAGGCCGTCGCGCGAGGAGGCCCTGGCGGTCGCCGAGACCCTGGCCCGGGCCGGCTGGGCCTGGGGGCCGGCGGTGGTCGGCGCCCTGCGCTCGGCCCCGGTCGGCAACCAGTTCCGCAGCTCCGGCCTCGACGTCTGGGCTCGCGCGGTGGAGTGGGAAGACCAGGCGCCGCCCGGTGAGCCCGGCTCGCGCCCGGTCGATCCCGAACGCGCCAGCGAACGTCTCCGCGAGCTGCTGCAGCGCTCGGGCCTAGACGAGGCGCGCGAGGCCCAGGACACCTTCGCCCGCGAGGCGGCCTACGCCTTCGCCCCGCGCGAGCGCGAGGGCGAGCCGCAGATGATGCTGGCCGAGGCCGGCACCGGGGTCGGCAAGACCCTGGGCTATCTGGCGCCGGCCTCGGTGTGGGCCGAGATGAACGGACCCTCGGTGTGGATCAGCACCTATACCCGCGCCCTGCAGCGGCAGATCGAGCGCGAGAGCCATTCGATCTATCCCGACCCGCTGGTGCGGGCCCGCAAGGCGGTGGTCCGCAAGGGGCGCGAGAACTATCTGTGCCTGCTGAACTTCCAGGAACAGGTCAACACCGCCCAGCTGGGCAACGGTGACCTGATCGGCCTGGGCCTGGCGGCCCGCTGGGCGCGCGCCAGCCGCGACGGCGACATGACCGGCGGCGACTTCCCGGCCTGGCTGCCGACCCTGTTCGCCGTCGCGCCTTCGGTCCAGGCCGGCCCAGCCAACCTGGTCGATCGGCGCGGCGAGTGCATCCACGCCGGCTGCCAGCACTACCGCGTCTGCTTCATCGAGAAGGCCGTGCGGGCCAGCAAGCGCGCCGACATCGTGATCGCCAACCACGCCCTGGTGCTGAGCCAGGCGGCCTTCGACGGGGCCCGGGCGGCGCGCGGCCTGAAGGGCGACAACGAGACCACTTCGCTCAAGCGCATCGTCTTCGACGAAGGCCACCACCTGTTCGACGCCGCCGACAGCGCCTTCTCGGCCGCCCTGTCCGGGGCCGAGGCGGCCGAGCTGCGGCGCTGGCTGCGCGGACCCGAAGGCCGCGGCCGGCGGGGCCGAGGGCTGGAGGCCCGGCTTCTGGACATCATCGGCGAGCGCGAAGGCGCCCGCGGCGCCTTGAACGCCGCCCTGCACGCCGCCGCGGCCCTGCCCGGCGAAGGCTGGTCAGGCCGGATCGCGCCGCCCGACGGTCAGGTCAATCCGATCGGGCCTATTGAAACATACTTGGTCTCGGTGATTGAACAGCTGCGGGCTCGAGTCACCGACCGTCCCGGCGCGGCCGAGCAGGGCCTGCAATGCGCCGCCCGCCCGGCCATCGAGCTGGTGCGCGAGCGGGCCGGCGAGGCGGCCAAGGCCCTGGCGGCCATCGAGGCGCCCCTGCTGGCCCTGGCCCGCCATCTGGAGGACGTGCTCGACGAGGAGGCCGACACCCTGCCCACCTCGGAGCGGGCGCGGATCGAGGGCGCCCTTCGCGGCCTGGATCGCCGGGCGCGCATGACCCTGCCGGCCTGGCGCTCGATCCTCAAGGCCATCGACGAGGACGCCGAGGACGACCCGGAGTTCGTCGACTGGTTCGAGGCCACGTTCCTATACGGCCGGGTGGTCGACGCGGCCTGCCGTCGCCATTGGGTAGACCCGACCGAGCCGTTGCGCGCGGCGGTGCTGTCGCCCGCCCACGGCGTGCTGGTGACCAGCGCCACCCTGACCGACCCGGCCCTGGAGGACCCCTTCGCCCTGGCCGAGATGCGGACCGGCGCCGCCCGCCTGCCGCAAAGCCCCAAGGTGCTGCGCCTGGTCTCGCCGTTCGACTACGAGAAGAACGCCCGCGCCTTCGTGGTCACCGACGTCGGCAAGGATGATCCGCGCCAGGTGTCGGCGGCGATGCGCGAGCTGTTCCTGGCGGCCGGTGGCGGGGGCTTGGGCCTGTTCACCGCCATCCGCCGGTTGAAGGCCGTGCACGAGCGGATCGCCGCGCCCCTGGCCGACCAGGGCCTGGCGCTCTACGCCCAGCACGTCGACCCGCTGGAGGCCGGCGCACTGGTCGACATCTTCCGGGCCGAGGAGGACGCCTGCCTGCTGGGCACCGACGCCATCCGCGACGGCATCGACGTGCCGGGCCGCAGCTTGCGCCTGCTGGTCTTCGACCGCGTGCCCTGGCCCCGTCCCGACGTGTTGCACAAAGCCCGCCGGGCGCGGTTTGGCGGCAAGGGCTATGACGATTCGACCGCCCGCGCCCGCATCAGCCAGGCGTTCGGCCGTCTGATCCGCCGGGCCGACGACCGGGGGGTGTTCGTGATGCTGGACGCCGCCGCGCCGACGCGCCTGTTCTCCAGTTTGCCCGAGGGCGTGACGATCGAGCGGGTCAGCCTGGTGGAAGCCATCGAGGCGACCGCCGCATTTTTGTCGGAAGATCGTTCTTAATCAGCGCGATACCAAGTTTGGGTAGAGCGTCCGAAAAGGACGTGTTCGGTCGCGTTTCGGGGAAGTTGCTGTTGGCGTTGCGTAGAGGTTGGACGGTCCTGGCGGCCGTGGCGTTGTTGGGGATCGCGCCGGTCGCTCGGGCCGGTGAGTTCGTGCGCGCCGATTGCCGGTCGGTGGTCAGGCCGACCGACGCCATCCGCTTCGACACCGACGAGCACCTGCGCTGGTACAAGCGGTTCTGGACCGGGACCTGCGATCACCTGTCGTTCTGCTTCTCGGGCTCGCCGAACTGGAACGACATCGTCGGCAAGCTGTTGGCCAAGGGCGGTCCCGCCGAGCAGCCGACGTTGCTGCCCAAGGCCTGCCGGCTGGGCCAGCTGATCGGCCTGGAATGGGCCAGGGACAAGGACATCCAGAAGATCAGCACCAAGGACCTGAAGGTTTTCAACAGCATGCTCGAGGCGGCCGGCGACCCGCTGAAGGGCGTCGAGGCTGTCGACGCCAAGGCCCGGGCCATGGCCGGCCAGCCCAAGGTGCTCACGCCCAAAAAGCCCTGATAGAGTCGCCCCGCCGACGCAAAGGGGTCGAATTCCTGCAACGCAAAGCGCCTACACACCCGCTCGGGGCCAGTGCGAGGAGCGTTGCATGACCAGATCCCAGATCACCGCCGACATGGCCGTCGACGATCAGGCCGACCCCGGCCAGGTCCGTTCGGCCCGGGCCCTGGTGCAGGGCGTGCGCTGGCGCAGTGGTCTGTCTCAGGGCGAGTTCGCGCGGGCCTTCGGCATTCCGCCGGCCCAGCTGGCGGCGCTCGAACTGGGCCAGACCCGGCCGGACGCCGCCCTGACCGCCTATCTGCGGGTGATCGATCACGCGCCGGACATGGTGCGCGAGGCGCTGGAGCGGTTTTGAAGCGGCCGGACGCCCCTCAATTTGTCCCCAGGTCCCGCGTCTGGCATGGAGAGGGCGAGCAAGGAGTCTCCGCCTCGTGACCGACGTCCGCACCCACAAGCAGCGCATGCTGGCCGGCGACCTCTACAGTCCCGTCGATCCCGAGGTCATGGCCGATCACGAGGCGGCGGCGGCCTGGATGGGACGCTACAACGCCCTGGACCTGCCGCCGTCGGAACGTCACGCCCTGCTGCGCGAGTTGTTGGCGGAGGTCGGCGACCGCGTCAGCATCCGGCCGCCGTTCCACTGCGACTACGGCTACAACATCGCCATCGGCGAGGGCGTGTTCCTCAACTTCAACTGCGTGATCCTGGACGTCACCGCGGTGACCATCGGCGCGGCCACGACGATCGGGCCGCACGTTCAGATCTACACCGCCGAGCATCCGCGCGATCCGGTCGAGCGCCGGACGGGCATCGAATACGCCCGCCCGGTCAGCATCGGCGAGAACGTCTGGATCGGCGGCGGATCGATCATCCTGCCTGGCGTGACCATTGGCGACGACGCCATTGTCGGCGCCGGCAGCGTGGTCACCCGCGATGTGCCCCGGGGCGCGACGGTGGTGGGCAATCCGGCCCGGGTTCGCGGCTAGGCCTTCGCCTTCACCGGCAGCCAGATCTCCAGCCCGCCTTCGCCGGTGCGCGGATCAAACTCCGGGCCGTAGCGCTCGAACAGCGGCGCGTCGGCGGCGTCATAGGCCGAGGCCGGCAGCCAGACGGTCCAGATGGCCCGCATGGTCGCGCGGATCGTGGAAATGTGCTCGGCGTGGCGGAACACCGCGTAGCGTTGCGGCGGGATGCGCAGGGTGGAGAACCCGGCCGGCAGGTCGGAGAAGGCCGCCACCTCGACCCCGGCCAGATAGTCGAAGTCGCCGTGGTCGTCGGCATTGGCGCAGACGCCATAGGTGACGTACGCTTGGTCGCCGCCCACCTGGTTGGGGATGTGGCCCAGATGAGGGACCAGCCGTCGCCATTGGCTGGGAATACCGGCGCCGGCGTCGTTGCAGTCATAGTGCTGCTGGACGCCGGCGATCAGTAGCGGGCGGCCGTCTTCGAAGCGAGGCGGGGGCAGGTCGTTACGGGGCGTGCTGTCGAGCATGATGGGCTCCACCAGAGTCAGGTTGGCGATATCGCGCCTGGCCCGCACCTGCTCGGGCGTGACCCCGAACTGGTCGCGGAAGGCGCGGGTGAACGCTTCGTGCGAGCCGTAGCCGGCTTCCAGGGCCACCGACAGGATGTCGGGAGCCCCTTGCGCCAGCGCCCGCGCCGCCTCCGACAGCCGCCGCGCGCGCAGATAGCCGATCACCGGGCGACCGGTGGCGACCACGAAGGCGCGGGACATGTGGAAACGCGAAATCCCGCCGGCCTCGGCGATGTCGTCCAGGTCGAGAGGCTGGGCGAAATGGCCTTCTATGAACCAGATGGCTTTCTCGACAGGGTTCATGGGCGGGTCTCGCGACGAAGCATGCAGCAGGGATAGCGCGGGCTTCCAGCGGCTATTTGATCGCGATTGCCCTCAGAGCAAAGTCCGCTGCGCCGGTTCGTCGGCCGCCAGCTCCGCGGTCTCGCCTCGGCGGCGCAGTTCGGTTTCGGCGCTGAAGCGGAGGTTCGGGTCGCGATCCTGGGCGAAGGCCCGCAGCGTTTCGACGCCGAGGCGATTCCAGGGCTTGCCGCGTTCAGGACCGGCGGGCACGCGCGGCAGCAGGCCCGGCTCGCGGCTCCAGGCCAGAAGCTGCTCCAGCGGGGCTTCGTCGAGCATGTCGCGCAGATGATGGGCGGTGACGTAGGCGTCCGGCAGGGCCCGATGGGCCGGCAGGCCCAGCTCGCGGACCAGGCCTTCGGGCCTGCGCTGGTAGCGCAGCATCTGGTTGGAGAAGCTGGTCAGGTGCGGCCACAGCCGCAGAGCGCACTTCCACGTGCAGATCCAGGGCGCGCCGCCGGTGAACCTCGGCGTGCAGTAGCGCTGTTCGAAGGCGGCGCGGTGGGCGGCGAGGGCCTGGACGCCGCCTTCGGGCTTCAGGACCTCGCCCGCCACCGCCTTCCAGAACGGCGCACCAGCGACGTCGTCGTCGATGATGTGGTGCACCGCCATGGTTTCCGGGGTGATCGGGCGACCGGGATTGACCAGTCGGGATCCCCGGCCCTCGTCGACGCGCCAGCGGCCGTCCGGGCCCAGCGTGACATCCTGCCAGCCGATCTCGCAGACGTCATGCGGACCGTTTCCGGCGGTCTCCAGATCGATCACGCGGAGGCGGGAAGCAGCCATGCAGGGGAATATGGGCCCGGTCGCACGGTTAGGGGAGGGGCGAGGCCCTGCCCCTCCGCCTCAGGCCTTCTCCACGAAGCTGTCGATCACCTTCTTGTCGCCGGCCTTGTCGAACGACACGTTGAGCTTGTTGCCCTCGACGCCCGTCACCTTGCCGTAGCCGAACTTGACGTGGAACACCCGGTCGCCGCGCGTGTAGGCGCTGGCCGCCGAGCTGGCCGAGACCGCGACCAGCCGGCCTTCGCCCTCGATCGGCGCCGAGCGGGCGGCCGAGCCGCCGCTGCGCCAGGTGGCTCCGCGCTCGCTGAAGCCCCCTCTTTCGGAATGGGCCGTCCGTTCCTGGGCCCGCTTCCAGCCAGGGCTGTCATAGCTGCCGGCGGTGAAGGTGCTGGTCCCCGGATCGTCCCAGCGCGACGACACCGTCTGCTGCATGCCCGGTCCGCCGCCGTAATAGCCGGTCTCCGAGGCCGCATCGACGTGGGCCAGGGGCAGTTCGTCGACGAAGCGCGACGGCAGCTGGCTGGTCCAGCGGCCATAGACCTGGCGGTTGGCCACGAAGCTGATCCGCGCCTCCTCGCGGGCCCGGGTGATGCCGACATAGGCCAGGCGGCGCTCTTCCTCGAGGCCCTTCTCGCCCTTGTCGTCCATGCTGCGCTGGCTGGGGAACACGCCTTCCTCCCAGCCGGGCAGGAAGACCAGCGGGAACTCCAGACCCTTGGCCGAGTGCAGGGTCATGATCCAGACCGCGTCGTCGCCGGCGCCCTTGTCCAGGTCCATGACCAGCGACACGTGCTCCAGATAGCCTTCGAGCGTGTCGAAGGCGCTCATCGACTGGACCAGTTCCTTCAGGTTCTCCAGCCGCGTCTGGCTGGTGGGGCCCTTGTCGAGGCGCAGGGCGTCGGTATAGCCGCTCTCCTCCAGCACCGCCTCCATCACGCGCTGGTGCGGGGTGGTGGCGGCGAGAGCCCGCCAGCGGTCCAGGTCGCGCAGGAAGTTGCTCAGCGCCGTGCGGGTGCGGGCCGGCAGGTCGTCGCCGCCGATGATCACCCGGGCGGCGTCCACCGTCGAGATCCCCTCCAGCCGGGCGATCTGCAGCAGCTTCTGCACGGAGGTGTCGCCGATGCCGCGCTTGGGCGTGTTGACGATGCGCTCGAAAGCCAGGTCGTCGTCGGGCGACTGGATCAGGCGCAGATAGGCGTGGGCGTCGCGGATCTCGGCGCGTTCGAAGAACCTGGGGCCGCCGACCACCTTGTAGGGGATCTGCAGCATCACGAACCGCTCTTCGAAGGCGCGCATCTGGAACGAGGCCCGCACGAGGATGGCCATGTGGCTGTATTTGCGGCCAGCCCGCTTGGCCTTCTCGATCTCGTCGGCGACCATCCGGCTCTCGGCCTCGCCGTCCCAGACGCCGCTGACCTTGACCTTCTCGCCGCCCGAGGCCTCGGTCCACAGGGTCTTGCCCAGCCGGCTTTTATTGGCGTCGATCAGGCCCGAGGCGGCGGCCAGGATGTGCTCGGTGGAGCGGTAGTTGCGCTCCAGCTTGATGACCTTGGCGCCGGGGAAGTCGCGCTCGAAGCGCAGGATGTTGTCGACCTCCGCGCCCCGCCAGCCATAGATCGACTGGTCGTCGTCGCCCACGCAGCAGACGTTCTGGCGCCCTTGGGCCAGCAGGCGCAGCCACAGGTACTGGGCGACGTTGGTGTCCTGGTACTCGTCGACCATCACGTACTGGAAGCGCCGCTGAAAGTCGGCCAGCACGTCCGGATTGGCCGTGAAGATCGTGATGTTGTGCAGCAGCAGGTCGCCGAAGTCGCAGGCGTTGAGGATGCGCAGCCGCTCTTGGTACTGGCGATAGAGGGTGATCCCCCGGCCGTTGGCGAACTCGCCCGCTTCGCTCTGCGGCACGCGGTCGGGCGTCCAGCCGCGGTTCTTCCAGGTGTCGATCAGTCCGGCCAGGGCGCGCGGCGTCCAGCGCTTGGCGTCGATATCGGCGGCCTCGATCAACTGCTTGAGCAGTCGTTCCTGGTCGTCGGTGTCGATGATCGTGTAGCTGGATTTCAGCCCCACCAGCTCGGCGTGGCGGCGCAGGATCTGGGCCGCCACGGAGTGGAACGTGCCCAGCCAGCGCAGGCCCTCGGCCTCGTCGCCGATGATGTGGGTGATCCGCTCGCGCATCTCGCGCGCGGCCTTGTTGGTGAAGGTGACGACCAGCAGCTCCCACGGCCGGGCGCGGCCCGTCGCCAGGATGTGGGCCAGACGGGTGGTCAGCACGCGGGTCTTGCCGGTGCCGGCGCCGGCCAGCACCAGCACCGGGCCCTCGGTGGCCTCGACCGCCGCCCGCTGTTCGGGGTTCAGCCCCTCCAGATAGGTCCGCGCCGGACCCTCCGGCCCGCGCGGGCGGGCCAGGTCGGAGATGCGGGGGGCGGGAAGATCGCCGGGGAAGCCGTCGGAAGAAGGGGACGAGTCGAAGCCTTGGGACATGGAACATATGTAGCACAAAGATCGTCCGGCTTAAGCCCTTGCGCCGATCCGCCGCCCTCCCTGTCAGGAACTTCGCCCTTCACCTGCCGTTTGTTCGAATGGGGACGACAACACGGGAGACCAACGTGGCTGAAGAAACCAATACGAGCGGTGGCGGCGGGACCGGCATGGCGTTCATCATCGGGGCCCTGGTGGTCGTGGTGGCGGTGATCGCCTACTTCGTCTTCGCCGGCGGCGTGACCCAGAAGAAGCGGGTCGACATCAACGTGTCCGCCCCGCAGGTCGAGGCGCCCAAGGTTCCCGACGCGCCCAAGCCCGCCGGCTAGGGCCCGCCAACGAGGAGGACGCCATGGCGCGTCATCACGATATCAGGTTGCAGCACCTGGGGGTGGCCGGCTTGACCTTGCTGGGCGTGCTGCTGCTGATCGCCGCCCTGGTGGTCGGCGGCTGGCGTTCCGGCCTGCTGACCGTGCGGTCGGCCGACCTGTCGATGCGACTGCCGGACAGGCCTGCGCTGCCGTATCGATCGCCCGATCCCGCGCCCCTGCCGCTTCCCAAGCCGGGGCCGGGCGTCGAGCAGGGCTAGGTCTAGGGACGGTCGAAGATCTTTGGGCCGAATTCCTCGTCCTTCGACAGGCTCAGGATGAGGAATTCTACTCAGCCGCTCTGCAAGTCGGCCTCATCCTGAGCCTGTCGAAGGACGAGGCGAGCCTCCGGCGCTGAACGCCCAGCTGTCCACAGGTCCTAGATCGTCCCGGCCTTGCCCGCCTGGGCGCGTTGCAGGGCGAACACCCGGCAGGCCGAGGCCAGGGGGCGCTCGCCGCGTCCGGCGTCGATCCGCTGAATCAGGCCGGCGATGCTGATCTTGTCGGCCCCGGCCGCCGCCTGCAGCACGGCCCAGAATTCGGGCTCCAGGGCCAGGGAGGTCGCGTGGCCGGCCAGGTTGATCGAACGCTTCTTCAGACTGCCCATCTCGCCTGTCCCAATTGCCGTTTGGCTGTGCGCCAAGGTTCCCGCGCGGGTCTCTGAACCCTCTTGAATAAAAATGACGCCATGTCATCTTTATCGGGTCCAGCAGGAGCATGCCCCATGATCGCAGTCACGCAAGTGCTCGGTGGGCCAAAGCCTCGCGAACCGATGAGGCGGATGCGCGGCACGTTCAACCTGCAGCCTTTGCGGGCGCTGCGGGCCGTCCGGCGCCTGCTCGCCGACAAGGAGGATACCGCCCAGGTGTTCGAGATCATGCGGGCCTTGTCGGGCAAGGCGATCCCGAACGGCTACCGCCGGCTGCTGAGCACCCCCGAGGGCGGCCGCATCGCCTACGAGCGCGACGAGTTCGCCGAGCGGCTGTCGGATCCGGCGTGGCTGGAACAGTTCGGCCCCGGCACGGTCGGCGCCGCCTATCGTGACTTCATCGCCCCGCGTGGCCTGTCCGCCGCGGGCCTGGCCGAGGAAAGCCGCAAGGTTCGCGAGGGCGACGTCGACGCGGCCCATCCCCTGGCTTGGTACGCACGACGCATGCGCGACGTTCACGACGTCTGGCACGTGCTGACCGGCTACGGCACGGACGCGCTGGGCGAGGTCTGCGTGGTGGCCTTTTCCCACGCCCAGACCCGTAGCCTGGGCTTCGCGGTCATCGCCCTGGCCGGGGCGCGCCATCTGCAGAAGGCGGCGCCGGACCTGCCCTACGGCAAGGCGGTGCGCGAGGCCTGGCGCAACGGCCGGGCGGCCGCCTGGCTGCCGGCGGTCGACTATCCGGCCTTGTTCGCCTTGCCGCTGGACGAGGCGCGCCGGACCCTGAAGATCGCGCCCAACACCGCCTACCAGGGCATCCCGCCGCGGCGCCGCGACCGAGCCTAGCCACACATGAAAGGCGCCAAGGCTTGACCGTTCCCAGCGTTCGGTAGTTGAACTACATAACGCACCAGGCGTCCGTTTTTCGAGAGTTCGCATGATCACCCGCCGCTTCAAGCTGGTCGGCCTGGCCCTGTTCGGGGTCGCTTTCGCCCTGGCCGCGACGCCCGTCCTGGCCGCCGACACCAAGGTGGCGGTCGCCGCCAACTTCACCGAGCCGGCCAAGGCGATCGCCGCCGCCTTCAAGGCCAAGACCGGCCACACCGCCACGCTGAGCTTCGGCTCTTCGGGCCAGTTCTACACCCAGATGGCGCACGGAGCGCCGTACGAGGTGTTCCTGTCGGCCGATGCGGAACGACCCCTGAAGGCCGAGCAGGAGGGGCTGGCCGTCCCCGGCGCGCGGTTCACCTACGCCGTCGGTCGGCTGGTGCTGTATTCCCGGACGCCAGGCCTGGTCGACGGCAAGGGCGCGGTGCTGGCGTCGGACCGGTTCGCCAAGCTGGCCATCGCCGATCCCGCGGCCGCGCCCTATGGCGAGGCCGCGGTGGAGACGATGCGCAAGCTCAAGGTCTACGACGCCCTGGCGCCGAAGATCGTCCGGGGCGCCTCGATCACCCAGGCCTACCAGTATGTGGCCACCGGCAACGCCGAGCTGGGCTTCGTCGCCCTGTCGCAGGTGATCGACCAGCCGGGCGGATCACGCTGGCTGGTCCCGGCCGCTGACCACGCCCCGATCCAGCAGCAGGCCGTGCTGCTGCGGACAGGCGAGAAGAACCCCGCGGCCCGGGCGTTCCTGACCTTCCTGAAGTCCCCGGCCGCGATCGCCATCATCAGGCGCTACGGGTACGAGGTGCGCTAGGGTCTGTGGGCAGTTGACGGCCTTGGGCCGAATTCCTCGTCCTTCGACAAGCTCAGGATGAGGAATTCTACTCAACCGCCTTGCCAGTCGCCCTCATCCTGAGCTTGTCGAAGGACGAGGGCGGCGCCTCTACGCCGAACGCCCAACGGCCCACAGGACCTGGGGCGTCATAGAGCGGATTGGTCGGCGAAGCCGCTTCGCCTGCCACGCTCTTGCGTCGGCTATAGCGCGCAATCAGCGGATCGGCCGCGGCCTGGTCCAGGATCCAGTCGCGAAAGACGGCGATCTTGCGCACGCGGCGGCGTTCGGCCGGATAGGCCAGCCAGTAGCCGCCGCCGTAGTTGGCGGTAATGTCGAACGGCGCGACCAGCCGGCCCTGGGCAATCTCCTGGGCGAAGAAGATCGGCGAGCCCAGCGCGAAGCCCTGGTCGGCCAGGGCGGTAGCCACCTCCAGCGCCTGGGCGTCGGCCGACAGGCGCGGCGGGGCGCGATCGTCGCTGGCGTCGACGCCGGCCGCTTCGAACCAACGCACCCAGAAGTCAGGAGACCCGATCCGCGGGGCCCGCAAAAGGTCGGCCGGATTCGTCAGGCCGCCGGAGCGCGCCAGGACGGTGGGCGTGCACAGCACGGTCTGGACGGAGGGGACCAGCAGATGCGCCTCCATCCCCGGCCAGACGCCGCCCCCGGCCCGCAGGGCCAGGTCGAAGGGCTCGCGCTGCAGGTCGACCACCCGGCTGGAGGCGTCGAGCCGCACGGCGATGCGGGGGTGGGCGATCTGGAAGCCGCCCAGGCGCGGCGCCAGCCAGTGGCCGCCGATGCTCTGCACCGTGGTGATCGACAGCACGCCCTCCTCGGTGTCGACCAGGTCGGACACCGCCGTGCGCAGGACGCTCATCGCCTCGGTCGCCGCCCGCGACAGGCGCTCGCCCGCCGGGGTCAGGGTCACCTCGCGGGGCAGTCGCGTGAACAGCGGCTGGTCCAGGCGCTGCTCCAGCGCCTTCACCTGCCAGCTGACCGCGGCCTGGCTGACGCCCAGTTCGTCGGCGGCGCGGGTGAAACTCTTCAGGCGCGCGGCGGCCTCGAAGATGCGGATGGCGCTGAGCGGCAGGCTGGCGAGGATGTCAGGCATAAGTACGGCTTATGCTTACGCAAGGAAGCCGCGTTTGTCATCCCGGACGTGAAAGCCGATTTTCCACTCATGGAACGCCAGGAAGGGTGATCATGATGGACGAAGCGATCAAGACCCATAAGGAAACCACGTTCGGGTGGGTGCTGCTGGTCCAGGAGTGGATCGCCGCGCGCAGGGCCCGGCTGGCTCGTCTCGCCAGCGAGCAGGCGGCCCAGGCGGTGCGGGAGGCCCAGGCCAAGCCCCGGCGCCATCTCGCGCCACGCTAGAGCAGCAAAGTGGACGCGAAACGCTCGAGGCGCAGGTCCTCGCCAATCCGATCCCGCCTCAGAGCAGGATGCTCTCGTTCGCCGGCGTCGAAACAGGTCTTGGCCTCAGCAGCCGCGTCACGCGGGCGAGAAGCTGGGCGTCGGTGAAGGGCTTGGCCAGATAGTCGCGGGCGCCCAGGGTCAGCGCTTCCTTGATGTCGCCCGGCGCGTTGCGGGCTGTCAGCATCATGACGGGGATGTGCGCCACGCGCGGACTTTTCCTCAGGTGGCGAAGGACGCCGAAACCGTCGAGGCGCGGCATGTTGACGTCCAGAATGATGGCCGCAGGTTGCGTGCTGTGGATGCCGTCGAGCGCCTCCCAGCCGTCGCGGCCGAAGACGGTGTCGTAGCCGGCCAGACCCAACCTTGTGGTCAGCAGTTCCAGGACGCTGCGGTCATCCTCGGCGATGAAGATTCGTCTGGGTCGGGCTTCAGGCTGCATGGTCGACCGTTTCGAACTGCAGCGCGCGGTTGATCTCGTCGATCAGGGCGCGGGTTTCGAGCGGCTTGGCGACGACGCCGTCGAACACGCCGGGGGGCGCCTCCGTCGCGTCGGCGGAGAAGGCGATGATCGGAACATTGTCGTTGAGGCGGCCGCGACGAATGGCCCGCGCCGCGGCCACCCCGCCCATGCCCGGCATCCGCAGGTCCATCAGGATGACGTCGAACGGCTCGGCCTCCGCCCGGGCCACCGCCGCTTCGCCGTCGACGGCTTCGCTGGTTTCGGCGCCGAGGGCGTCCAGCACGGTGCGGACCAGGTCGCGGTTGACGGGATTGTCGTCGACCACCAGCACGCGGCAAGCGACGGGAAGGGCGGCCGCCTGGTTCGAGGCGCTGGCCAGGGCCGCAGGCTCGACCTCGCCGGCGGGCAGTTCGAACCAGAAGCGGCTGCCCCGGCCAAGGGCGCTCTCGGCGCCGATCTGGCCGCCCATGGCCTCGACCAGCCCCTTGCAGATGGCCAGGCCCAGGCCCGTGCCGCCATGTCGGCGCGTGGAGGAGCCGTCGATCTGCGAGAAGCGCCTGAAGAGCTGGTCCAGCCGATCGGCCGGAACGCCGCCGCCGGTGTCGCGGACCGAGATCAGCAGGCTCTTCGGGCCTCGGCGCCACGCGACCTCGACCGTGACCCCGCCGCGGTCGGTGAACTTGACGGCGTTGCCGATCAGGTTGAGCAACACCTGGCGCACCCGATCGGGCGCGATGAACAGGGCGGAGGGCAGGGTCTCTGCGCCGACGATGTCGAGCACGATCCCCTTTTCCTGGGCCTGGCAGGCGAAGAGGTCCAGCGCGTCCTCGACCAGGCGGCGGGGGTCGCAGACGGCGCTTCGAATCTCGACCTGGCCGGCTTCCAGCTTGGAGAAGTCGAGGATGTCGTTGACGGTCGACATCAGGGCCTGGCCGGCGTTGGCGACCCGGTCGACGAACCGCCGGGTGGTGGGTGACAGCTCGGGCTGGCCCTCGATCAGGCGCGAGAAGCCGAGCACGGCGGTCAGCGGCGTGCGCAGTTCATGGCTCATGTTCGACAGGAACTCGGACTTGACCGCGGCGGCGGCCTCGGCTTCGGCGCGGGCCTCCATCAGCGCCGCCTCCATCGCCTTGCGCGCGGTGATCTCGCGGGCGACGTCCTGGATGGCGACCAGCACGCCGGCTTCGTCGAAGGACAGCTTCGGCTGGCCTTCCAGCCAGATCCACCGACCGTCCTTGTGTTGCGCCCTGAACTCGTAGGGCTCCGAGATCGCGGAAGGACCGCGACCGATCAGGGCCGCATAGTAGTTGATCATGTGATCCCGGTCGTCGGGATGGGTCAGGTCGACGGCGCGCCGGCCGATCAGCTCCTCCGGCTCGCGGCCCAGCATGGTGCGACAGGCCGGCGAGATGAAGCAGATCTCCCGTCGGGATTGAAGGTGGCGATCATGTCGCTGGCGTTGTCGGCCAGCAGGCGATAGCGCGCCTCGTTCTCGGCGAGGGCGGCTTGGGCCTTGCGGTCTTCGGTGATGTCGCGAACCGTGCCCATCATGAACGCGGGCAGGCCGTCGGCGGCCTTGACGGTGATCGAGCTGCCCGAGACGCAGCGCTCCTCTCCGTCGGGGCGGATGATGCGGGTGGGCACGTTATGGTCGTCCTCGCCGGTGCGCAGGCGTTCGGCGATCCGCGCCAGCGTCCAGGCCCGGTCGCCGGGATGGAGCCGGTCGTTGAAGAGGTCGATTTCAGGCTGCTCGACATAGTCCAGGCCATAGATCTCGAACATCTTGCGCGAGACGTCGAGATGGCGCGTGCGCAGGTCGTATCGCCAATAACCTAGGCCGCCGATGTCTTCGGCGAGCAGCGCGCGCTGGGCCTGTTCGCGGGCGTCGTCACGCGCCGCGATCAGGTCCAGCTCCAGGGCCTTGCGGTCGGAGATGTCGCGGGAAACGCTGACGATCTCCTCGGGCGCGCCGGTTCCGTCCCGCACCAGCTGCAGGTTGGATTCGACCCAGACATAGTGGCCCAGCCTGTGCCGCGACCGGTGCTGGATCGTCTTGTGGTCCAGGCCCCGCGACATCTCGCCGAACACCGTCATGACCGCGTCCCGGTCGTCTGGATGCAGGACGCTGGGGACGGTCAGTCCTGCGGTCTCGGCCACGGTGTAGCCAAGCAGGCGCTGGATGGCCGGCGAGATGAACTTGCCGCGTCCCGAAAAGTCGTAGCAGGTGATGACGTCGCCCGCCCGTTCCGTGACGAGGCGGTAGCGCTGCTCGCTGCGGCGGAGGGTGTCGATCGTCCCGACCGCATCGGTGACATCCTGGAAGAGCCCGAAAACCGCTGTCGGCCGCCCCTGGTCGTCCTGTTCGCAGACGCCGCGGCTGACCACATGCCGCAAGGCGCCGTCCGCGCGAATGAGGCGAACCTGGAAGTCGAATCCTGTCCGCGTCTCGATGGTCGAGAGCACGTGACGCCGGACCAGTTCGCGATCCTCCGGATGGTAGAAGGCGACCGTGTCGTCGATATTGGGATCGAAGGTCTCCCGATCGACGCCGTAGATGGCGTACACCGCGTCCGACCAGGCGACGGCGCCGGTGGACAGGTCCAGACGCCAATGGCCAACGCCGGCCATGGTCTCGGCCATCTCGAGCAGGCGCTGCTTTTCGCGGGTCTCCCGGTGGGCCTTGGCCAGCTCGAATTCGTCAACCACGATCCGCGCCAGCAGCCTCAGCCGCTCCAGCGCCGCGTCGTCGGGCCGGGAACGTGGCCTGTGGTCGAGGACGCACAGCGTTCCCAGGTTATGGCCGTCCTTGGTGGTCAGGGCGGCGCCGGCGTAGAAACGCAGGTCGGGCGGGCCCGTGACCAGGGGATTGTTAATGAAGCGCGGGTCGGTCGAGGCGTCCTCGACCACCATGACGGCCTCGGGCCCCAGCTCTATGGCGTAACCGCAAAAGGCGTTGTCGCGCGGCGTTTCGGTGGCGTCGACGCCGACCCTGGCCTTGAACCACAGGCGTTGTTCGTCGACGAGGGAGACCACGGCGATCGGGGTGTCGAACAGGTTCGCGGCCAGGCCGGCCAACCGGTCGATCGCAGGGTCGGCCTGGGTGTCCAGGACGCCGAAGGACCGCAAGGCGTTCAGCCTGAGCGTCTCGCGATCGCCCATGTCTCTCCTCGTCCGTCGTTTTCCCGACTTTAGGGGGGTGACGCGGCGAAAAGGCTAACGCCGTGTGTGGCGGATCAGCGCAGGTTGAGCAGGCCTTGATGCTCGCCCCTTCGGAGGGCGTTCCCCTGGCCCAAGCGCGCCTTTGATCAGAAGCGGCCCGTGGATGAGCGAACTGGCCGGGAGCGGAGGTGTCGGGATCGCTCCGACCTGGCCGGCCGTCTCAGTCCTCGCGCTTGGCGCCGTCCAGGTCGCGCTGCAGCTTGTCGGCCCGCGCCGCGTCGAGGGTCTTGTCGGCCTTGGTGCGGCCGAACCGGGCGCGGTTCTCTGCCGCCTTGACCTTGGCGTCGGTCTTGGCCCTGGCCTTGCGGGCCTGGTTCAGGTTGAGGATCTCGGCCATCGCCTAGCTCTTCTTTTTCGATCCAGCGGGGGCGGGCGTCGCCGGCCGCAGGATCAGCGTCGATTGCAGGCGCAGGGTCTGGCCCTTCTTCAGCACGAACGGCGCCCGCCCGGGAAAGACGCAGTTCTGCATCGACAGTTCCCTGCGCAGGATCCAGCGGGTGATCGGCGCGCCGTTGGCCTTGCAGGCCAGGCCGACGGTCCAGGCCGGCGCGCCGCCGCCGGGCGTCCAGGCGAAGCCCATGGCCTTGCCGGCCTCGACCGGCCCGACGGCCGGGGTCACGGTCTTGCCGCCGGAGCCGAAATTCAGGCGGTCCGGCTTGATCAGCCGCACCGAAAAGCCGCCATAGCCCTTCTCGTCGTCGCTGCCGCCCAGGGCCAGGGTGTCGGACCGCGCGGTGATCACCGTGTCGAAGTCGATGCGCCGCGCGCCGGCCTTCAGCGGATAGACCCGCACCTTGGTGGTCTCGCGCGCCACATAGGCCACCTCGGGCGCCGAATTGACGATCCAGTCGGCGTTGACCACCAGGGTCCCGCCGCCGGCGCTGTCGCCCTTGAAGCGCTTCTCCCGGACATGGAAGGTCAGGCCCTTCATGAACCAGCCGTCGGCGACCGCCTTCCCGTCGACCAGCACCTGGTGCCAGCTCCAGAACGCGCCGCGCTGGTGCAGGTGGTCGGCAGGACGGTCCTCGGTCAGCACCGCGCCGTCGGGCGCCCAGATCGGGTGGACGTAGTTCAGCCGGCCCGCCTCGTGCGGATCGGCCGGGGCGGTGCGGTAGAACAGCACGCTCTTGCCGCCGTCGGTGAGGGTGACGCCGTCGGTGGCGAACACCGCATCGATCCGGGGCAGGGGGGAGACTGGCGCGGGCTCCGAAGGGGCAGGCGTCGCGGCCTCGGGAGAGCTTCCGGTCGCGGGCTGGGCGGCCGCGGGGGGGGCGGTCTCCGCCTGCGCGCCGGCCGTTCCCGCCGAGGCAAGGAGCCCCATCAGCGCGATCAGGGCGGCGAGCGATCGGATCATCGGTGTTTCCCCTGTGGCGGCCGGTCGAGTGATAGCCAGGAACGCGACATCCGCAAAGTCGCAACCTGGGCTAGAACATAAAGCGAACATCGGCTATCCGCAAGCCGTCTGGAAACTGCGCCGAGTCCTGGCCCGTTACCCTGCCGAACGTCCATCAACAGGAGGAACGTCATGATCAACGCTTCGCAAATCCGCGAACACCTGGAAGTGGTCGGCTCGGACGGCGGTCATGTCGGCCGGGTGGACCACGTGGTCGGCGGCGAGATCGAGCTGGCCAAGCTGGACCTGGGCGGCGGCCTCAAGCACCACCTGATCCCGATCACCTGGGTCGACCATGTCGACGACGACGGCGTGCACCTGAACCTGACCAAGGACGACGCCAAGGCGCGCTGGCGCGAAAAGCACTGATGTCCATCGCGGCGCGATTGACAGCTCCGCCGTGCTGACCGATCCCTCGCCCGCCAACGGGTGAGGGATCCTTCGCATGTACCAGCTCTATTACAGCCCCAGCACGGCCAGCCTGGCGGTGCACTGGATGCTGATCGAGATCGGCGCGCCCTTCGAGCTGGTCCTGACCGATATCGACGCGGGCGCCCAAAAGACTCCCGACTATCTGAAGCTCAATCCGGGCGGGGTGGTGCCCACCCTGATCGTCGACGGCGCGCCGGTGCTGGAGAGCACGGCGATCCTGATGCTGCTGGCCGAGCGCCACCTCGACAAGGGCCTGGCGCCGGCGCCCGGGGAACCGGAGCGCGCGGCCTATCTGCAGTGGATGGTCTATCTGGCCAACGCCCTGATGCCCAGCTTCCGGGCCTGGTACTATCCGCACGAGCCGGCCGGCGAGGCCCATGCCGAGGTCGCCCAGGCGGCGGCCCGGGCGCGGGTCGAGGCGGTCTGGGACAGGGTCGACGCCCAACTGGCGGCCAAGGGGCCCTTCATGCTGGGCGAGCGGCTGTCAGCGGTGGACTTCCTGGCGACCATGCTGATGCGCTGGTCGCGCAACCTGCCCCGGCAAGCCACGGCCTGGCCCAACATCGCCCGCTACCTGGCCCGGATGCGCGCCATGCCGTCGCTGCGCGAGGTCCACGCCCGCGAGGGGCTGACCGACTGGATCGACGGGTAGCGACGTGGTCCTCGTCCTTCGACAAGCTCAGGATGAGGACCATTCACAGGCCCAGCGTCTAGAAAACCTCATCCTGAGCTTGTGGAAGGACGAGGTTTTCGGTTCCACGAGGGAATGTCGCCGGCCTCAGCGCGGCGGCAGGGCTCCGGCGAAGTCGATTACGCACATGTAGCCGTAGGCGCGGTGTGGGCCGCAGGCCACGCCGGCCAGCTGATAGCTGGCGGCGAAGATGTTGCGGCGGTGGCCGCGACTGGGAACGCCGCTGTCGATGATCAGCTGGCGGACGACATCGCGCGGGTCTTCGGACCCATAGGAGATGTTCTCGGCGGAAAGGCCGGCCCAGACGCCCTGGCCGCGCAGCCTCTGGCCCAGGGAGCCGGTCGGGCCGTGGCCGACGTCGCCGCGTGGCCCCTGGGCCTGGGCGTGCTGGCGCGCCGCGGCGGCGATGCGCCGATCCGGCGCCAAGGGCGGCAGCGAGGTCTGGCGCTCCAGGAAGTCGATCGCCTCCTCGACGGCGGCGGGATCGTCGCTCCTGTTCAACTCGCGGCGCAGTTCGTCGGCGTATTCGACTGGGCGGGCGCGGGCGAAGTTGAGCTCGTCCAGGACGGCGTCATCGAGGCGGGCCGTCAGGGAGGCGGCTTCGGCGGCGGGCGCCAGGGCGAGGAACAGCAGGCCGGCGAACGCCGGAGCCAAGGCCATGCGGCCGGAAATGCGCATGCGCGCTCCCGAGAATCAGACGCCCCAGGCCTGACCTAGCACGCTCCGACCAAGCGTGCAGTCGCGCGGAATGTCGCGGCCTGAACCGCGCCGCCTCAGGCCGCGACCAGGGGCGAGGCCCCGACATGGGCGTGCCGGATCGTCACCGTCATGCCGCCTGTGGACGCCACCGTCATGTGACCGTCCAGTTGCTTGACCAGCGCGTCGACGATCACCGTGCCCAGGCCGCCGTTCCTGTCAGGGGCGGGTTCGGCGGCCTTGCCGACGCCGTTGTCGCAGACCGTCAGCGTCCAGGCCTGGCCGTCGCTGGCGAAGGTCACCGTGACGCGGGCGTCGTGCCTGAACACCGGGAACGCATACTTGACGGCGTTGATCAGCAGTTCGGTGACGATCAGGCCGATGCTGACGGCCTTGTCCGAACCGATCGCGCCGTGGTCGGCGACGACCTCCAGGACGATCGGCTGGCTGTCGCCGATCATCGAGGCGGCGAGGCTGGCGCATAATTTCGTCAGATAAGGGCCGACCTCGATCAGGTCGACACCGCCCGACGCGTGCAGGTGCGACTGCACCTCGGCCACGGAAATCACCCGCTGATGGGCGTCCTTCAGGTGAAAGCGGATTTCGTCGGAGGTGACGGCCCGGGCCTTGAGCATCAGGATGCTGGCGATGATCTGCAGGCTGTTGGCGACCCGGTGCTGCATTTCCTGCAACAGCACCTCCTTCTGGTTCAGCAGGTCGCGCGTGCGGGCGAGCAGGCTTTCCTTTTCGCGCTCGATCGCCCGGCGCGCCGTGATGTCGGTGAAGGCCAGCAGGATCGTCGAATTGGCGCTGGTCTCGTAGATCACCTTGCGGGCGTTCAGCAGCATGACCCGCCGACCCAGGCCGGGGAAATCGTGATTGACCTCGAAGCCGTTCATGGCCACCCGCTCGGGAATGATGGTTTCCAGCAGCTCGCGCAGGGCGGGGATGTCCCACTGCCCGTCGCCCAGGGCGTAGAGCAGGCAGCCCACCGTGTGCTCGGGGTCGACCTTGAAGGTCTCGTAGAACGACCGGCTGGCGGCCAGCACGGAAAACGCGGAGTCGAGCACCAGCAACGGCTCGTGGATGGTGTCCACGATCGCCTGGGCCAGCGTCTGTGCGTCTTCAATCCCGGGGATCGGACGCGGCATGGCGAATGGAATCCGATCCTAGACGCGAGATCGCGGACGGCGACGGATGGGCGCCGATAGCTGCACCTTAGGCCTATTTCAGGTCGAAGTCCTGAAGCGTCTGAGCGATGAACGCGTCTTGCCACAGGGCCTGTTGCGCCAGATAACGCCAGGTCTGGGCCATCGACAGCAGTTCCGTCGCGAGACTCCCCGCGTCGCATGCCCCAGCCTGTCGCTCCATTTCGCTGGCTCGCGCCAGGCAGTCCTTAGCGTTCCGCATGGGCCGATCCTTCAATCCCGTGCCTTGTGCCGCAGGTTACTAACCCGGCGCGGCGCACAAGGCTCCGCGAGGATCAGCGGCCGCCGCCGGTGATTTCCTTGATCAGCGCCTGGACCGGGGCCTTGCCGCCGGCGTTCCACACGGCCTTCAGATGCGCCAGGGTCTGCTCGGCGGCGCCCTCGAACTTCCACTCGCAGTCGACGATCTTGCAGTTCCTGAACACCGGAGCCTCGCCGCCGGCGAAGGTCAGGCGGCAGTCGCGGAACTCGCAGTCGGAGAAGTGCTCGCCGTCCAGAGACACGGTTTCGTGGTTGAAGCTCGTCGAACTGGGCATGCGCCGTCTTTCACTGATCGTCGGTTGGAGGCTTGGATGCGTTTTCCGCGGCCTTGGCGGCGGCCTTGTCGGCGGCCTTCTGGGCCGCCTTCTGGGCCTTCAGGCGCTCGCGTTCCTGGCGTTCGAAGTTGTAGTTCGGGGTGCGGGCCATGACGATCTCCTGGCCGCGGGACGCGGCAAAAAGGAGCCGTAGCGCGGTTCGCGGCCGACTTACAGCCGTCATCCTCGCCAAAAGGGCCAGAATGACGGCCAAAGCCGGGAAGAAAGGCTATTTCACGCTGGCGCAGAAGCGCTGGATACGCGCGCAGGCGTCCTCCAGCACGTCATTGCTGGTGGCGTAGCTGATGCGGAAGAACGGCGACAGGCCGAACGCCGCGCCGTGCACCACAGCCACGCCCTCGGCTTCCAGCAGTTCGCCGGCGAAGTCCTCGTCGGTCGCGATCACCTTGCCCGAAGGCGCGGTCTTGCCGATCAGGCCGGCGCAGGACGGATAGACGTAGAAAGCGCCCTCCGGGGTGGGACAATGCAGGCCCGTGGCTTGGTTCAGCATCGACACCACCAGGTCGCGGCGTTCCTGGAACAGCTTGGCGTTCGGCTTGATGAAGTCCTGCGGACCGTTCAGGGCCTCCAGCGCCGCCCATTGCGAGATCGAGCAGGGGTTGGAGGTCGTCTGGCTGATCATCTTGCCCATGGCCTTGATCAGCGCCTCGGGGCCGGCCGCGTAGCCGATCCGCCAGCCGGTCATCGAATAGCCCTTGGAAACGCCGTTCATCGTCAGGGTGCGGTCGTAGAGCTTGGGCTCGACCTGGGCGATGGTGGTGAACTCGAAGTCGTCGAACACCAGGTGCTCGTACATGTCGTCGGTCAGCACCCAGACCTGCGGGTGGCGCAGCAGGACGTCGGCGATGGCCTGCAGCTCGGCGCGGGTATAGGCGCCGCCCGACGGGTTGGACGGGCTGTTGATGATCAGCCACTTGGTCTTCGGCGTGATCGCCGCTTCCAGCGCCTGCGGCGTGATCTTGAAGCCGCTTTCGGCGGTGGTCTCGACCGACACCGGCGTGCCGCCGGCCAACAGGGTCATGTCGGGATACGACACCCAGTACGGCGCGGGGATGATCACCTCGTCGCCCGGGTTCAGGGTGGCGACGAAGGCGTTGTAGATCACCGGCTTGCCGCCCGGGGCGACGTGGACTTGGCTCGGCTTGTAGTCCAGGCCGTTCTCGCGCTTGAACTTGGCGCAGATGGCGGCCTTCAACTCGGGCATGCCGTCGGGATCGGTGTACTTGGTCTTGCCGGCCTTGATGGCGGCGATGGCGGCGTCCTTGATGTTGTCGGGGGTGTCGAAGTCCGGTTCGCCGGCGGAGAGGGCGATCACGTCCCGGCCGGCCGCTTTCAGGGCGCGCGCCTTGGCGCTGATCGCGATGGTGGCCGACGGGGCGATGCGCCGCAGGGCGGCGGACTCGAGCGACATGGTTCAGGACTCCCCTGGGAGGACGTGGACTCGAAAGACCGGTTTCAGGATTGCGGCGGTCTTTACGCCCGTGCTTGCCGCGGCGCAACGCAACAACGGCCCCACCGGGCGGGGTTCTTGCGCGGACGCGATAGGCACGGTACCGCTATCATCATTAAGACGAGAGCCGCCGCGTGAAAGGTGGCCCCGGGAGGAACGACCATATCGCCCGTCGACGGCGGGCGATCGACGCAACGACGTCTCTGAAACGAAGGGGGAAACCATGACCAAGATCGCCATCCTGGCCGCCGTGGCCGCGCTGAGCCTGTCCGCCACCGCGCCGCTGACAGCCAAGGCCGCCCAGCCGGCCCCGCAAGGCATCATGAAGTATGCGATCAACAAGCCGTCCATAGCCTGGAACGTCAACGGGGCGGGCCAGACCAATGCTCCGGTCAAGGACAAGGCGGTGATCGGCGGCGCGGGCGTCCGCATCCAGGTCACCGCGCCAGCGCCCGACAAGCCGTGGGAGGACAGCGCCGGCCAGGGGGTGGACGGCAAGATCACAAAGGGCGACGTCGTCACCGTCGCCTTCTGGGCCAAGGCCGAGCCGGTCGACGGCGGGCCGGCCACGGCGACGATCAATTGGGTCGGGGTCCATCAGTCGGTCGCGCCGTGGAGCGGGATCGTCACCGGCCAGGTCGAAACCATCGGCGGCGACTGGAAGATGTACACCTTCAGCGGCCGGGCCGGCATGGACGCCGAGAAGGGCGCGGCGGCGGTCACCCTCCAGTTGGGCAGCGCCAAGCAGACCGTCGTGCTGGGGCCGCTGTTCGTGCTGGATTTCGGTCCCAACTACGACCCGTCGATGGCCAAGTAGGAAGGCTCAGCCTTTCCCGCGGCCCTTCTCGCGCATGTGCTGGATGAACGCGTCCAGGTGCTTGCCCAGATAGGCCAGGGTCTTTTCGTCGACCACCTGGCCGTTCTCGATCTTGGCGTGGGCCTGGCCGACCAGCATCTCGCTGAGCGGCCAGTATTCCGCCGAGACCTTGCGCAACGACTGGCGCAGGGCGTCCTGGGCGCGGACCGTGCCGGTGACGCCCGGCGAGGCGCCGACGATGCACGCGGTCTTGCCATGCAAGGCCGAGGGGCTGCCGCGCGAGGCCCAGTCGATGGCGTTCTTCAGCACCCCGGTGACCCCGCCATTGTACTCGGGGCAGGCCAGTAGCAGGGCGTCGGCGCCGCGGACGGCGTCCTTCCAGGCCGTGACCGGCGCGGGATCGCCCTGGTCCTCGACGTCCTGGTTGAACAGCGGCAGGTCGTGCAGGCCGAAGATCTGGATCGTCACCCCCTCGGGCGAACACTCCTGGGCGGCGCGCAGCAGGGCGGTGTTGAACGAGGCCGCCCGCAGGCTGCCGGAGACGCCGAGAAGTTTCATGAGAGGCTCCGCCACACGAGCGCGGAACCTAGTCGGCGCCGGCGCCGGGGGAAAGCCGGATCAGGCGGTGAGGGCGGTCCTCATCGGCGTTTCGCCGCCCAACGCACCCAGCGCGCCCAGCCCGCCCTCGACATGGGTCCAGAGGCGGTGCAGGTCGCGGGCGGCCGGGCCGCCCGGCTCGAGCTCGGCCACGCAGAGCCCATGGGCCATGGCCGTCTGGAACGCCTCGCGTGCGCGCAGGCCGTGCGGGGCCAGCGGCAGGCCGCAGAACCTCAGGGCTTCCAGGATCTCGGGGAAAGCCGTCGGCGCGACGTCCGACCGGCTGGTGTGGGCCTGGTTCAGCACCACCATGCCGTCCTTGCCCAGGCGGCGGACGGCCTCCGCCGAGCGGACGATCGGGGCAAGGTCCAGGAACGAGGGTCGGCCGGCCACCAGGCAGAGGTCGGCGATGTTGACCGCCTGGGCGACGTCGGCCTCGGGCATGGCCGGGGTGTCGATGAACAGGTAGTCGACGCCATCCCGCATGGCGTTTGACTTGGTCATGAACAGCTTGCCGGCGGTGACCTCGGCCAGGATGGGACCGGGTTCGCGGCGGGCCCTCAGGGCGTCCGACGCCGACCGCTGCGGATCGATGTCGGCCAGCACCACCTTGCGGCCCTGCAGGAAGGCCGTCAGCGCCAGGTTCACGGCCAGGGTCGTCTTGCCCGCCCCGCCCTTCCTGGAAAGCACAGTAATTGTCTTCACGACTTGCACTCTTCGCCCAGACCCAGCGGCCGGTTCCCGCAGCCGCAAGGTTCCCCAAGGTGGATCACTGTTATGGTCAAGGTATGAACAGAACCTTCAACTTGCCGACTATTTGACGCCGAGGTCAAATCCACGAAAGCCGTTGCACAGTTTGAAAAATTCGGGCTCAGCCGGCGCGGGCGTCGCGTCCGTGGCCGTCCAGGGCCAGCAGGGCGGCGACGTGGCTCCACAGGCGGTCGACCTCGCGGGCGGCCGGGGCCTGGGCGTCCCATTCGCCGACCGACAGGCCCCGGGCGATCGCCTGCTGGTAGAGGGTCCGCGAGCGCAGGCCGACGGGCGCGATCGGCAGGCCGCAGAACCGCAGCGCCTCGATGGCCTTCTGCACGCTGGCGGGCTCGGCCCCGCCGCGCTTGGACGGCGCCTGGTTCAGCACGATCAGCCCCGCCTTGCCCAGTCGCCGGACCATCTCGGCCGAGCGCGCCACCGAGGCGATGTCCAGGAAGGTGGGGCGGCAGACCAGCACGCACAGGTCGGCGGAGTTGACCGCCACGGCCACGTCGGCGTCCGGCGCGGCGGGGGTGTCGATCAGCATGACGTCATAGGCGTCGTGCAGGGCCTGGGAGCGGGCCTGGAACAGCTTGCCGGCGTTGATCTCGGCCAGGGCGGGGCCGGGCGCGGCGCGGGCCCGCAGGGCGTCGGAGGCCGAGCGCTGCGGATCGATGTCGGCCACCAGCACCTTCCAACCCGCCAGATGAGCGGTGAGGCTCAGGTTGATCGCAAGAGTCGTCTTGCCGGCCCCGCCCTTGCGGGAAATCACAGCCAGAGTCTTCACGTCCGACGCTCCCCAACACACCCGGTCCGCAACCGGAAAGCCTGTGGATAACTTAGCCGCCCCTTACGACGGGTTCGCAACTGAAATGTCGTGTTTGGAGAATCTTAACCATGGACCCTTGCAGGCGGGGGAAAGCTTGACCGTAAAATGAGCAATTGTCGGACGATGATGGGGGGCTGCCTCGAGCGCACCCCTCTTGACCGCGCCTGGGGCATGGGCGAGGCAGGCGGATGCTTCGTCGCCTGATCCACTTCTTCACCAACATGGACGCCCGGGCCTGGCGAACGGTCGCGGTGTCGTTCGTGCTGTTTGGCGGCGTCGGCGTGGTCTTCCTGTTCGGGGCCCAACTTCTGGGCCTGAACGGCGAGGTCACGGTCGAGCAATGGCTGAGCGCCGCCCACGGGCCCTGGGCCCTGCCGGTCGCGGTCGGCGCCTTCGCGGTCCTGGCCTTCATCGGCGTGCCGCAGTTCGTGCTGATCGCCGCGGCGGTGGTCGCCTTCGGGCCCTGGACCGGCTTCGCCTACAGCTGGATCGGCACCCTGGTCTCGTCCCTGGTCGGGTTCTGGCTGGGACGCACGTTCGGCGGTCGGCTGCTGCAGGACCTGGCCGGCGACGGCGTGGCCAAGTTCATGAGGCTGATCGGCAAGAACGGCTTCCTGGCCAGCCTGATCGTTCGGCTGGTGCCGTCGGCGCCGTTCATCGTGGTCAACATGGCGGCGGGCGTCACGCCGATGAAGGTGTTCGACTTCGCGGCTGGCACGGCGGTCGGTATCATCCCCAAGATCGCCCTGACCGCCTTCGCCGGCAATTCGATCGTCCAGGCGCTGAAAGGCGGCGGCCAGCGGCACATCGTCATGCTGGTGGCGGCCGTGGCGGTCTGGATCGCCGCCGGCCTCGTCGCCCGCGCCTGGCTCAAGAAGCGCGAGGCGGCGGAGTAGGCGGGGCGGTTCGCGCCGTCCGAGGCGGCCTGGCGGGGTCGTTTGACGCGCCGATCTCCGCTCCGCCGCCACGGCTTTCCTCAACCGACAAGTGTCCTTGGTCGAAAGTTGCGTGGCGTGCGGCCAATCGCGCGATTAACGCAAAATGCTTGCTGGCTTTGGGCCTGCTGTGTAGAAAGCAACTCATGAACGTCGCGCGCCAACTGCTTTCGCTTCGGCTTACCAACCCCTGGGCGCTCTAGGGGCCGCGCTTCGTCGTGGCCGGGCGCGCAGGGGATGACTGAACCCGCCGCCCCAAAGGTCAGACCTGGCCCCACGCAGACACCTTCCGACGAGTAGACCCATGACCCCCCCTTCTTCTGGCGTATCCGCCGGCGCCTTCGACAAGCGCGACAACGTCGTCATTTTCGACACCACCATGCGCGACGGCGAGCAGTCGCCCGGCGCCTCGATGTCGCACGACGAAAAGCTGGAACTGGCCAAGATCCTCGAGGAGATGGGGGTCGACGTCATCGAGGCCGGCTTCCCGATCGCTTCGAACGGCGACTTCGAGGCGGTCCGCGAGATCGCCAAGATCGTCAAGAACTCGACCATCGCCGGCCTGTGCCGCGCCCACCAGGTCGACATCGACCGTTGCGCCGAGGCCCTGAAGGGCACGCAGCGCGGCCGCATCCACGTGGTGATCGCCACCAGCGACCTGCACATGAAGCACAAGCTGCAGATGGAGCCGGACGCCGTCATCGACGTGATCGCCCGCTCGGTCGGCCACGCCCGCAACCTGCGCGACGACGTCGAATGGTCGGCCGAGGACGCCACCCGCAGCGACCGCCAGTTCCTGCGCCGCGCCATCGAGACCGCCATCAAGGCCGGCGCCACCACGATCAACCTGCCCGACACGGTGGGTTACACCTATCCGTCCGAATACGCCGACCTGTTCAGCTGGATGGTCAACAACGTCGAGGGCACCGACAAGGTGATCTTCTCGACCCACTGCCACAACGACCTGGGCCTGGCCGTGGCCAACAGCCTGGCCGGCGTGCAGGGCGGGGCGCGGCAGATCGAGTGCGCGATCAACGGCCTGGGCGAGCGGGCCGGCAATGCGGCGCTGGAAGAGATCGTGATGGCCCTGAAGGTGCGCGGCGACAAGCTGCCCTTCGAGACCAAGATCGACACCACCCACATCACCCGGGCCAGCCGCTACGTCTCGGCCATCACCGGCTTCCCGGTGCAGTACAACAAGGCCATCGTGGGCAAGAACGCCTTCGCGCATGAAAGCGGCATCCACCAGGACGGGATGCTGAAGAACCGCGAGACCTACGAGATCATGACCCCGGAATCGGTCGGCCAGGCGCCGTCCAGCCTGGTCATGGGCAAGCACTCGGGCAGCCACGCCTTCCGCGCCAAGCTGAAGGACCTGGGCTACGAGCTGGGCCAGAACGCCCTGAAGGAGGCCTTCGGTCGCTTCAAGGACCTGGCCGACCGCAAGAAGCACGTCTACGACGACGACATCATCGCCCTGGTCGACGACGCCCTGGCGCGCGGCTCGGAACGTATCCGCGTTCAGCGCCTGCGGGTGGTGGCCGGCACTGACGGCCAGTCGGCCGAACTGACCCTGGAAGTCGACGGCGAGGTCAAGACCTCGGAGGCCTCGGGCGACGGTCCGGTGGACGCCGTCTTCAACGCCATCCAGCAGATCGTGCCGCATCAGGCCGCCCTGCGCCTGTTCCAGGTGCACGCGGTGACCGAGGGCACCGACGCCCAGGCCCAGGTCTCGGTCCGCCTCGAAGAAGACGGCCGCATCGCCACCGGCCAGGCCGCCGACACCGACACCCTGACCGCCTCGGCCAAGGCCTATGTGAACGCCCTGAACAACCTCATGGCGCGCAAGGAAAAGGGCCGGCCCGAAGCGGCGATCGCCAGCGGGTTCTAGGGTTACGACGGACGGGGACAGGCACATGCGCCTGTCCCCAATCCCCTCAACCCGCCCCTAAGCCGCTTCGCGCTTGGAGAGCGGCCGGGTCGCCAGCAGTTCGGCCGACAGGTGCGCCTGCGGCTCGACCTCCAGCCCCAGGGCCCGCAGATCCTCGCAGAGCGCCCGGCGCGGCTCCTGGTCCAGGAACGCGCCGGCGTCGATGACCATCGCCCCGCCCGGACGGAGCATGGCCGCCGTGGAAGCCGCCGCGGCGCGCGCGTCGGCGATCGTCGAGCAACCGACCACCAGCAGCACGTCGCTCTGCTCGTCGGCGGCCCGGCAAGTGGCCCGGCGGGCCGCCTCCACCCGGTCGTAGCCGCGTCGCCACAGCACGCTCATCGCCTCGCCGGCGTCCGGCCCGGTCACCGCCACGAAGCACAGGGGCGTCGCCTGGGCCAGGGCGAGCATGCGCCCAAGCGTGTGGTGGATCCCGTCGGTCGGAACGCCGAGCAGGAGCCGCGCGGCCTGGCGGAACGGATGGGACGACATGGTCGAAACCTCAAGCTGGTCGGACCCGTCACCGGACGCGCCGACCGCCAGGGTGTGCGCCCCGGAGGCCTAAGGCCTCCATTCGCAAACAGCTCGCCCGCATAAGGGCGGCATAAGGAACGGTCATGATCTGGATCCCGATCACCATCGCCGCCTCGTTCGCCCAGGTCGCCCGCAACGCCGCCCAGCGCTCGGTGATGGGCGACACTGGACCTTGGGGCGCGACCCTGGTGCGGTTCCTGTTCGGCCTGCCGTTCACGGCGGTGTTCGTGGGCCTCGCCTTCGCCCTGACCCGCGGCGAGCATCCGCATGCGACGCCCGCCTTCTGGGCGGCGGCCCTGCTGGGTGGGGCCAGCCAGATCGCCGCCACCGCCGCCTTGCTGGTCGCCATGCGGCGGGCCGGGTTCGCCGTGGCCACGGCCGTGCAGCAGAGCTCGATCCCGCTGGCGGCCCTGCTGGGCCTGGTGGTCTATGGCGAGCAACTGAGCGCGGTGGGCTGGACCGGCGTGGCCCTGGCCAGCGCGGCCCTGCTGGTGGTCACCTGGCCGCGCGCCGGGGCCTCCGGCGAGAAGCCGATCAGCGGCGCCCTCTACGCCCTGTTGTCGGGATTGGCGTTCGGCTTCTGCCTGAACGCCTTCCGCCAGGCCGGTCACGCGCTGGAGCCGGTACATCCGATCTTCGCCGCGGTGGTCACCCTGATGACCGTGCAGATCGTCCAGACCCTGGCCCTGACCCTCTACCTGGCGGTCGGCGATCGCGCCGCCCTGGTCGCGGTGGCCAAGGCCTGGCGACGGTCGCTGGGCGCTGGGTTCTGGGGCGCGGCGGCCTCGGCCGGCTGGTTCATCGCCCTGGCCCTGGCGCCGGCCGGGCAGGTGAGGGCGGTCGGGGTGATCGAGGCGCCGGTCGCCGCTCTCGCCGGCCGGCGCCTGTTCGCCGAAAGGCTGACCGCCGTCCAGATGATCTTCGGCCTGATCGCGGCGGCCGGCGTGGCCATGGCCGCGCTCGGCTAGAAAAGGCCATGTTTCTGCGATGAAACGCCCGGCGCCGCCGTTCTGCGAAAACAGGTGGGGCAGGGTCTGTAATAGACCTTGAAATCAACGCTTTCGCAGGGCAAACGGGCTTCGTCGGCAGCTTTGTGGCAGTCAGGCGACGGCGCGGCGGGAGCCTGCGCTCCCGTCGTGCGGCAGGCGCTGGTCAATGGGACAAAACCCGCAATTCGCGGGAATCATGTTGTCCTCTTTTGGAATTGAAGTAGGAGCCATCTTTCCCCTTCGTCTTCGTCGGTCCGCCGACACAAACGGCTCCGTTTCGTCTATCCGCCGCCTTCTGTTTCGAACGACCTCCAGCCGCTTCGCCCCCCTATCCCTCAGTCAGGGCTTTCAATGTTTTCTTCCCTCTTCGGCGTCATCTCCAACGACATCGCCATCGACCTGGGCACCGCCAACACCCTGATCTACCAGAAGGGCAAGGGCATCGTGCTGAACGAGCCGTCGGTGGTCGCGCTGCGCAACGTGGGCGGCCGCAAGATCGTCCATGCGGTGGGGATCGAGGCCAAGCAGATGCTGGGGCGCACGCCGGGCCACATGGAAGCCATCCGCCCGATGCGCGACGGGGTCATCGCCGACTTCGAAGTGGCCGAGGAGATGATCAAGTACTTCATCCGCAAGGTTCACAACCGCAAGGGCTTCGTGAACCCGAAGGTGATCGTCTGCGTGCCGTCGGGCGCCACCGCCGTGGAGCGTCGCGCCATCAATGACAGCTGCCTGAACGCCGGCGCCCGCCGCGTCGGCCTGATCGACGAGCCGATGGCCGCGGCGATCGGCGCCGGCCTGCCGATCCACGAGCCGACGGGCTCGATGGTCGTCGACATCGGCGGCGGCACCACCGAGGTGGCCGTGCTGTCGCTGTCGGGCATCGTCTATTCGCGCAGCGTCCGGGTCGGCGGCGACAAGATGGACGAGGCGATCATCAGCTACATGCGCCGCCACCATAACCTGCTGATCGGCGAGACCACCGCCGAGCGCATCAAGAAGGAAATCGGCACCGCCCGCGCGCCCGCCGACGGCGAAGGCCTGTCGATCGACGTCAAGGGTCGCGACCTGATGCAGGGCGTGCCGCGCGAAGTGCGCATCAGCGAAAAGCAGGCCGCCGACGCCCTGGCCGAACCCGTCGGGCAGATCGTCGAGGCGGTGAAGGTCGCCCTGGAAGCCACCCCGCCCGAACTGGCCAGCGACATCGCCGACAAGGGCATCATGCTGACCGGCGGCGGCGCGCTGCTGCGCGGCCTGGACGCCGAGATCCGCGACCACACCGGCCTGCCGGTCACCGTAGCCGACGATCCGCTGTCGTGCGTCGCCCTGGGCTGCGGCAAGGTGCTCGAGCATCCCAAGTGGATGAAGGGCGTTCTTGAATCGACTCTCGCCTAGGCGCCTAACTTAAGTCGGACGCCGCGGGGGGCGTCGGGAGAACGCGTACGTGCCCTTTCGCGAAGGTCCGCTCGGCGACCTGAAAGTGCCGCTTACCTGGACCGCGGCCGTGGCGTTGATCGTCGCGGTCGTGATTGCGGTGGCCTTCCTGCTGGCCGACCGGCGCGAGACCCTGCAGCAACAGGCCTACGGCGTCACCCGACAGACGGTCGACACGGTGTCCAAGCCGGTCAGCGGCGTGATCGCCGCGCCCGGGCGCTGGACCGGCCTGGGCGTCGACTTCGTCAGCAGCTACTTCTTCACCGCGTCGGAGAACCGCAAGCTGAAGGCCGAGCTGAAGGAGATGCGCGGCTATCGCGACATGTACCTGGCCGAGGTCGACAAGAACCAGAGCTACCGCTCGCTGCTGGGCCTGCGCACCGATCCGCCGATCCCGATGGTCGCCGCCCGCGTGGTCGCCGACACTCGCGGCCCGTTCGCCAACACCCGCCTGGCCGACTCCGGCTCGGAGAAGGGCGTTGTGGTCGGCAATCCGGTGATGAACGAGCGCGGCCTGGTCGGCCGGGTGGTCGGCGTCGCTCGTGGAGCCAGCCGGGTGCTGCTGCTGACCGACATCGCCTCGCGCACGCCAGTGATGGTCGACCGCACCAACGCCCGCGCCATCTTGACCGGCGACGGCGGTCCCAATCCGAAGCTGGACTATCTGCGCGGCCCCGATCCGATCAAGGAAGGCGACCGGGTCGTCACCTCGGGCGACGGCGGGGTTGTGCCGCGCGGTCTGCCCGTCGGCGCGGCCGTCAAGGGCCTGGACGGCCGTTGGCGGGTGGTGCTGTTCGCCGACGACGCGGCCATCGACTATGTCCGCATCCTGCTGTTCAAGGACTTCGCCCAGCTGGCCGACCAGAAGGCCCTGCTGACCCGTAGCCTGCCGCCCGTCACCACCGAGGATCCCGACGTCTCGATCCTGGGTCCGGTGGCCACCACGCCGAAGCCGACCACCCAGGCCGGCGCGGCGCCCATGGCGTCCGGCGCCGCCCCGGCCGCCCCGGCGACAACGACGCCGACGACGGCGACCACCCCGGCCAAGCCCGGCGCCACCACCTCGTCGGCGACGGCCAAGCCGCCGGCCGCATCGACCCCGAAGCCCGTGACGCCCAAGCCCGTGACGCCCAAGCCGGCGACCTCCGCGCCCGCCCCGGCCCAGCGGCCCGGCGGGGAGATCTAGCGTGGGCGGCGCCCGGCCTCTGCACCCCGGCCTGTGGCTGGGCGTGCCCACAGTGCTGTGCGTGCTGGCGACGATCGTCTTCGCCGCGCCGATCCGCATCTTCGGCCTGCAGCTGCCCGAGCCGGTGTTCGCCATGGTCCCGGCCTTCGCCTGGGCGCTGATCCGGCCCTCGATCCTGGCGCCGTTCGCCCTGCTGGCGCTGGGCCTGTTCCTGGACGTGTTCTGGGGCGGGCCAACCGGCCTGTGGGGCCTGTCGCTGCTGGTCGCCTACGCCACCGCCTTGGCCGGGCGAAGCATGGTGACCGGTCAGAGCCAGCCCGTGATGTGGGCCTGGTTCGCCGGCGTCACCGCCATCGCCATGGCGGGCGGTTTCCTGTTCAGCATGCTCGATAGCCTGGCCATGCCCAGCCTGCTGGCCGTCTTCTGGCAGTTCCTGGTGACGACCCTGTTGTTCCCGTTCGCCCACCGGCTGATCGACCGGTTCGAGGACGCGGACGTTCGGTTCCGGTGACGCCATGAGCGAACCGTCGATCATGTTCTTCGAGGTGAACGAGCGGCAGGGGGTGTTCCACCGCCGCGCGTTCCTGATGGGCGGCCTGGCCGGCGGCGGCCTGATGGCCCTGGGCGGCCGCCTGGCCCAGCTGCAGCTGGTCGAGGCCCAGCGCTACCAGAAGCTCTCGGCCGGCAACCAGTTCAACTACCGCCTCACCCCGCCGCCGCGCGGCCTGATCCTGGACCGCAACGGCGTGGCCCTGGCCTCCAACCGGCCGAACTTCCGCCTGATGGTCAGCAAGGACTCCAAGGACTTCGACGTCGAGACCGCCCTCGACGACCTGGCCCTGCTGGTGCCGATCGACGCCGCGCGCCGCGCCCGCCTGGTCAAGGACATCGCCCGCGCGCCCAAGAAGGCCCCCGTGGCGGTGATGGAGGACATGACCTGGGAGGAGTTCTCCCGCGTCAACATCCGCGCCCCGGAGCTGCCGGGGGTGACGGCCGACATGGGCGAGGTGCGGGTCTATCCGTTCGGCGGGGCCTTTGCCCACGTGATCGGCTATGTCGCCAAGGTCTCCGACCGCGACCTGGAGAAGGCCAAGGACGACCCGACCCAGGACCAGGACCTGCTGCACCATCCGGGCTTCCGGATCGGCAAGGCCGGCATCGAGAAGTCCCTCGACCGCGACCTGCGCGGCCGTCCCGGCGCCACCAAGGCCGAGGTCGACGCCCAGGGGCGCGTCGTGCGCCTGGACCCCGAGGGCGACATCCCGGCCACGCCCGGCAAGGAAGTGCGCCTGACCCTGGACGCCGACATCCAGAACCGCGCCCTGGAGGTGATGGGCGACGAAAGCGGCGCGATCGTCGTCATGGACATCCGCAACGGCGACCTGCTGGCCATGGTCTCGGCCCCCAGCTTCGACGCCAACCGCTTCGTCAAGGGCCTGTCGGGACCTGAGTACAAGGCCCTGGCCGAGTACGAGCGCAAGCCGCTGCTGGACAAGGTGCTGAACGGCACCTTCCCGCCGGGCTCGACCTTCAAGCCGACCGTCGGGCTGGCGGCCCTGACCGCGGGGATCGATCCCGAGGTCCGCGTCAGCTGCGGCGGCAGTTGGTACTACGGCGGGCGGACCTGGCGGTGCTGGCAGAAGGGCGGCCACGGCTCGCAGAACCTGCACGAGGCGATCAAGAACTCGTGCGACATCTATTTCTACCAGACCTCGCTGAAGATCGGGCCCGACGCCATCGCCAGCGCCGCGCGGGCCATGGGCTTCGGCAGCACGTTCGACATCGGCATTCCGGGCCAGAAGAAGGGCCTGGTTCCCGACCGCGAATGGAAGAAGCGGGCCTTCAAGAAGAATCCGGCCAACCAGATCTGGTTTCCGGGCGAAACCCCCAGCTACGGCATCGGCCAGGGAGCGCTCAGCGTCAACGCCCTGCAGCTGGCGGTGATGACCTCGCGCCTCGCCAACGGCAAGAAGGCGCTCAACCCGCGCCTGATCAAGTCGGTGGGCGGCGTCGAACAGCCCAGCGGTGCGGCGGTGCCCGACCTGCCATTCTCGATGGAGCACCTGGCCTATGTGCGCGGCGGCATGGCGGCCGTGGCCAACGACGTGCGCGGCACCGCCTATCGCCAGAGCCAGCTGGGGCTGGGCGACGTGCAGATGGCCGGCAAGACCGGCACGGCGCAGGTCCGCAGCTACGACAAGGTCAAGAGCCGCAACAGCGCCAGCGTCCAGTGGAAGCTCAAGGACCACAACCTGTTCGTGGCCTTCGCGCCCTATGACGACCCGCGCTACGCCGTGGCCGTCATCGTCGAGCACGGCGGCCTGGGCGGCGCCACCGCCGGGGCCCCGCGGGCCCGCGAGGTGATGCGCGTGGCCCTGCTGAAGGACCCCGAGATCCGGGCCCGCATCGAGCGGCCCATGCCGTTGCCGGCCGAGCCGGTCGAAGCCGCCCCCGACGGTTCTGTCGAGGGCGCCGCGCCCGACGATCCGACCGTCGGGACGGCGCCGACGACCGCCGTCCCGACTGTTCCTGCGTCTCCCGCCCCCGGAGTTCCCCGATGACCCTCAGCGGCGGCCTCAGCCGGCCTGGCGAACGCGATCGGCCGATCATCAAGTTCACGGAGATCGACTGGACCCTGTGTCTGGTCCTGGCCCTGATCGCCGGGGCCGGCGCCCTAATGCTGTTCTCGATCGCCGGCGGCTCGTGGGAGCCCTGGGCCGACAAGCACCTGCTGCGGTTCGGCATCTATTTCATCCTGATGATCGCCCTGGCCCTGGTCGACCTGCGCGTCTGGTTCAGCCTGGCCTATCCGATCTATGGCGTCGGCCTGCTGCTGCTGGTGGCCGTCGCCCTGGTCGGCGACTCGTCGCTGGGCGCCCAGCGCTGGCTGGCCGTGGGGCCGGTGCGCTTCCAACCGTCCGAGATCATGAAGATCGGCGTGGTTCTGGCCCTGGCCCGCTACTATCACGGCCTGTCGGCCGACAGCGCCCGGCTGTCATGGAAGCTGCTGATACCCGCCGCCCTGATCGGCGCGCCGGTGCTGCTGGTGGCCCACCAGCCCGACCTGGGCACGGCGATGCTGATCGCCCTGCCGGGTTTGGCGGTGATGGTGCTGGCGGGGCTATCGCTGCGCCTGATCGTCGTTGGGGCGGTGGGCGTGCTGGCCGCGCTGCCGCCGTTCATCTTCTTCGTGCTGCACGACTACCAGCGCAACCGCATCCTGACCTTCATGGATCCGGAGAAGGACCCGTCGGGCAACGGCTACCACATCATGCAGTCGAAGATCGCCCTGGGCTCGGGCGGTCTGCTGGGCAAGGGCTGGGGCCTGGGCTCGCAGAGCCAGCTGAACTTCCTGCCCGAGAAGCAGACCGACTTCATCTTCGCCACCCTGGCCGAGGAGTTCGGCTTCGTCGGCTGCGTCAGCGTGCTGTTCCTGTACGGCGTGGCGATCTTCATGGCCCTGCGCATCGCCTCGATCAGCCACAGCCACTTCGGCCGGCTGTCGGCGGCGGGCGTGACCGCCACCTTCGCCCTCTACGTGCTGATCAACGGCGCCATGGTCATGGGCATGGCCCCGGTGGTGGGCGTGCCGATGCCGATGCTGTCGTACGGCGGCACCGTCATGCTGACGGTGATGATCGGCTTCGGACTCGTCCAGGCCGTACGGGTGCACCGCTATACCGAGGTGACCAGCGGCAAGGGTTCGCTGATGTAGCCGCCGGTTCTTTCCCTCCCCGCAAGGGGGAGGGAAGGGGGCCTTCCTCACTTCCCCTTCAGCGCCCGCCCGGTCACCACCGCTCCCGCCCCGAACTTGCCCCGCAGGCCGTCGATCACCGTCTCGCTCTTCAGCGCCCTGCGCTCGTCGCCGGCGAAGAAGTCGTCGGCCGCGCCCTCGGCGGGGACGAAGTCGGTCAGGCCGGCGCCGATCAGGCGGTAGTGCAGGCCGCGAGGCTCCGCCGCCAGCAGCTCCCGGGCCACTTGGAACAGGGTGCGGGCCGTCTGGGTCGGCACCGCCAGGGTGCGGCGGCGGGTGTGGATCTTGAAGTCCGGCGTGCGCAGCTTCAGCGTCGCCACGCGGCCCGCCACCCCGCCCGCCCGGGCCTGCCGGGCGACCTTCTCGCACAGCGGCCACAGCTCGTCTTCGAGGTCCTCGCGCTTGTAGAGGTCGTCGTTGAAGGTGGTCTCGGCGCTGATCGTCTTGCGCTCCTGGTCGGGATCGACCATCCGCGTGTCGCGCCCGTGGGCCAGGTGGTGCAGCCGCAGCCCGCCCGAGCCCAGCACCTTGACCAGCCATTTGAGGTCGGCGCGGGCGATGTCGCCGACCGTGCGCAGGCCCTCCGACGCCAGGGCCGTCACCGTGGCCGGGCCGACGCCGGGCAGGATCGACACGGGCCGGGGGGCCAGGAACTCGGCGATCCCCGTCGCCCCGATCACCGAGAAGCCGCGCGGCTTGTCCAGTTCCGAGGCGATCTTGGCCAGGAACTTGTTGGGCGCCAGGCCGATCGAGACGGTGATGCCCACCTCGGCCTCGATCTCGCGCTGGACCCGGGCCAGCATCACCGCCGGCGGGGCGCCGTGCAGGCGCTCGGTGCCCGACAGGTCGATCCAGGCCTCGTCCAGCGACAGCGGCTGCACCAGGGGCGTCAGGGCCTCCAGCTTGGCCATGATCCGCCGGCTCTCGTGCTTGTACTTGGCGAAGTTGGGCTTGATGACCACCGCGTCGGGGCACAGCTTCAGCGCCTTGTACATCGGCATGGCCGAGCGCGGGCCGCTCATGCGGGCGATGTAGCAGGCGGTGGTCACCACGCCGCGCTTGCCGCCGCCGACGATCACCGGCTTGTCGCGCAGCGACGGATCGTCGCGCTTCTCGACCGAGGCGTAGAAGGCGTCGCAGTCCATGTGGGCCATGTTCAGCCGGCCCAGTTCCTCGTGGAAGATGACGCGCGGCGACCCGCAGGCCGGGCAGCGCGAGACCTTGGCCTCGCCCGTGGCCAGGCAGTCGCGGCAGAGGGCTTTCATGGGAACAGCTTGCGCTCGATCGCGGCCTTCAGGTCCGGCCACAGGTCGATGCGGGCGTGCCGCTCGGGATCGGACGGGGCCAGGGGGCGCAGGCGCTCGTCGGCCACCATCTGGAAGCGGCTCACCCGCGGCGCGCTGTCCGCCACCGAGTTCAGCTGCGGCAGCAGGTCGTCGATGAACACCGACGGCGAGGCCGTGCGTTCGGACAGGTGGGCCGCCGACGGCCCCTTGGGGCCACTGTTGATCACCAGCGGATAGTCGAAGCCGTGGGTCTTCAGCCAGCGGATGCGCGACTGGCGGCCGTGTTCGGGGGCGTTGGTCAGGATCACGACGTCGGCCCGGGCGGACAGATCGGCCAGGGCGTCGGCCGCGCCCTCGGCGGGCAGCAGATCGTCGGCCCCGTCGCGGAAGAAGTCGTCGAACAGCGCCCGGCCGGCGATCAAGTCCAGGTGCTCGGTCTCGCCCGGGCGGTAGATGTTCTGGAACAGGGCGAAGCGGTCGACCCGCAGTTCGAACCCATGGCGCCCGATGAACGTTCCGAATCCATGCATGAAGCGCGCGAGGACCTCGTCGACATCGACGATGACCAGCGGCGTATCCGGGCGCACGGTGCAGGCCTGAAGGTCGGAAGGACAGGGTTCCATGATCTGCGATCGGTCAAGGTAAACGCGATTAGCGCGGGCTTAAGGATATTCGTGCGATCTGGAATCCAGAAGCGACGCGAATCCCTCACGCATCGCCACGGACCGGAATGGTCGGGGTCAGGATGACGAAGAAGGTCCTCATCGTCGAGGATAACGAGCTGAACATGAAACTCTTTCATGACCTGCTCGAAGCCCAGGGCTATGAGACCCTGCAGACCCGCGAGGGCCTGCAGGCGTTGTCGATCGCCCGCGAGCACCGTCCGGACCTGATCCTGATGGACATCCAGCTTCCCGAGATCTCCGGCCTGGAGGTCACCAAGTGGCTGAAAGAGGACGACGATCTGTCCCATATCCCCGTCGTCGCCGTGACGGCGTTCGCCATGAAGGGCGACGAGGAGCGGATTCGCGAGGGCGGCTGCGAGGCCTATATCTCCAAGCCCATCTCGGTGTCGCACTTCCTGGAAACCATCCGCCGGCTGCTGGAGAGGTAGGGCCGTGAGCGCGCGCATCCTGGTCGTCGACGACATCGAGGCCAATGTCCGCCTGCTCGAGGCCAAGCTGTCGGCTGAATATTATCAGGTCTCCGTCGCCTATGACGGCCCCACGGCCCTGGCCCTGGCGGCGGACGAACTGCCCGACGTCATCCTGCTGGACGTGATGATGCCCGGCATGGACGGCTTCACCGTCTGCCGCAGGCTCAAGGAAGATCCCGCCACCCGCCACATCCCCGTGGTGCTGGTCACGGCCCTGGACGGCCGCGCCGACCGCATCCAGGGGCTGGAGGCCGGCGCCTCTGACTTTCTGACCAAGCCGATCGACGACGTCATGCTGTTCGCCCGGGTGCGCAGCCTGACCCGCTTCAAGCTGGTGATCGACGAACTGCGCCAGCGCGAGGCCTCGGGCCGGCGCATTGGCGTGATCGCCGGCGCCGCCTCGCGGCTGGACGGCCTGGGCGGCCGGGTGCTGGTGGTCGACGACAACGAGCGCCAGGCCCAGCGCGTGGCCGCCGAGCTTGCGGTCGAGCACCGCCCTGTCATCGAATCCGACCCCGCCAAGGCCCAGATCAGCGCCGGCGGGCCGGTGGACCTGGTGATCATCAACGCCGCCGCCAAGGGCTTCGACGGCCTGCGCTTCGCCGCCGCCCTGCGCTCGGACGAGCGCACCCGCCACCTGCCGATCCTGGCCATGGTCGATCCGGACGAGCGTCCGCGCATCGTCAAGGCGCTGGAGATCGGCATCAACGACATCCTGCCCCGGCCGATCGATCCGCAGGAACTGGCCGCCCGGGTCAAGACCCAGATCCAGCGCAAGCGCTACACCGACTACCTGCGCCAGAACCTCGACTACAGCCTGGAACTGGCGGTCACCGACCAGCTCACGGGCCTGCACAACCGCCGCTACATGACCGGCCAGCTGGACTCGCTGGTCAAGCGCGCGGGCCTGGGCGGCGATCCGGTCGCGGCGCTGCTGATCGACCTCGACCACTTCAAGAAGATCAACGACGGCTTCGGCCACGACGTTGGCGACGAGGTGCTGCGCGAGTTCGCCCTGCGCCTGGCGTCCAACGTCCGCGCCATCGACCTGCCTTGCCGCTACGGCGGCGAGGAGTTCACGGTGATCATGCCCGACACCCAGCTGGCCGACGCCCTGCGCATCGCCGAGCGGATCCGCATGCACGTCTCCGGCTCGCCGTTCCGCGTGGCCCACGGCAGCGAGCTCCTGACCGTGACGATCTCGGTCGGCGTCTCGGCCACCAGCGGTCCCGACGACACCCCCGAGGCCTTGCTCAAGCGCGCCGACGAGGCGGTGTACGAAGCCAAGAAGTCGGGCCGCAACGCCGTGGTGGGCAAGGCGGCCTGATCCGCCGGGGACATGCCCTTGCGGCGTGTCCCCGTCAGCAGCCGCCGCGCCTGGACATGGGGACACGCCGCAAGGGCATGTCCCCGCCCGGAAGCTTACCGCTTCGCCACCAGCTTGATCTCATACAGCCGCGGCCACAGCTTGCCGGTCACGATCAGACGGTCGGCCTTGGCGTCGTAGGCGATGCCGTTCAGCACGTCGGCCCGGGCCCGGTCGGCGTCCGGCAGCAGGCCCGCCAAGTCGATCCAGCCGGTCACCTTGCCGGTCGCCGGGTCGATGCGGGCGATGCGGTCGGTCTGCCAGATGTTGGCGTAGATCTCGCCCTTGACCCATTCCAGTTCGTTCAGCTGATCCACCGGCCGGCCCTCGTCGGTGACGGTGATCCCGCCGGTCTCCTTCAGGGTCTCCGGATCCAGGAACCGCAGGCGCGAGGTGCCGTCGCTCATGATGATCCGCGTGTCGTCGCGGGTCAGGGCCCAGCCCTCGCCGGGATAGCGGAACTCGCCCTTGGTCTCGAAATCGTCGATCCCGTAGACGAAGCCGACCTGGTTCTTCCAGGTCAGCTGGATCAGCCGGTCCTTCCAATCGATGATGCCCTCGCCGAAGAACTGGCTGGAGATCGAGCGTTCATTCTCGACGCTTCCGGTCTCCAGCACGATCTTGCGGATCGACGAGGCGCCTTCCAGTCCGGTGCTCTCGTACAGGAAGCCGTCGCGCAGGAAGAGGCCCTCGGTGAAGGCGTTGGGGTCGTGGGGATAGGTGCGGACCACCTGGTAGCCATAGGACGGGGTGGCGGCGTGGCCGGGCGGCGCGCAGGCCGCCAGCAGGCTCACAAGGGCGATCAGGACGGTCCGGCGCATCATCCGCAAAGCCTTAGCCTGGCTTGTGTGTGGAAAGAATGGCGCAACGAAAAACGCCCGACCTTGCGGCCGGGCGTCTTGTCGCATCACGAAGGGTCGGCAGACCTACTTGATCTTGCCTTCGCGGAATTCGACGTGCTTGCGGATGACCGGATCGTACTTCTTCAGCACCATCTTTTCGGTCTTGGTGCGGGCGTTCTTCTTGGTCACGTAGAAGAAGCCGGTGTCCGCCGTCGAGTTCAGGCGGATCTTGATGGAAGCCGGTTTGGCCATGGTCGAATCCCTGCGATGGTCGCGCAGGTCCCTACGCGGTCGAAATAAGAGGCGCGGAACATACTCATCGGCGGGGCAAAGTCAATTGCCGGTCGGACATCGTTTGTAAGGGAAATCGACGGCCTTGGCCTGGCCGCCGATCTGGCCCTCGATCCGGCCGGTCACGGCGTCGGGTCCCAGCCGGCGATAGATCACCCGTTGGGGAAAGTCGTGGGCCGGATCCTCGAACACCGCTTCGTCCGCGGTCAGGCTCTTGAGCGGGAAGGTGGCCCTGGCCTGGCCGGACGGCTCGGCGACATAGGCCAGCGACCCGTCGGCCTCGACGATGCGGACGAATTCGTACTCGCGCAGCTGGCCGTCGCGAACCGTGCGGCCCAGGCCCAGCATCACGCCGCCGCCGGGGCCCGTCCACAGCTCTTCCACCACGCCGTTCGGCTTGACGTGAATCCAGCAGCCCTTAAGCCAGGCCATCTGGTCGATGGCGGCGGGCGGGCCTGCCAACTGGGCGGCGAGGATCAGGGCGAGCATGGGCGGCCTCGTTGGGGCGAAATCCTCGTCCTTCGACAGGCTCAGGATGATTTCGAATGTTGGCTCAGCGCGACAATAGCCCTCATCCTGAGCCTGTCGAAGGACGAGGGCGAGCCCGAAAGCCTCACAGATAGCTCAACTGCCGCGCCCCGTGCAGGAAGCGCATGAACGGGGCCGGGCGTCCAGGGTCGGCCAGGCGCTGGGCCGCTTCGTGGACGACGAAGCGGGTAATGTTGGGCAGGTCCAGCGCGCGGGCCTGGTCGAAGTCGAACCAGCCAATCTCGTCCAGCTCGCCGCAGTCGGGCTGGCGCTCCAGGCTCAGAAGGGCGCTGGCGGGGGCCATGAAGAACCGGGCGTCGAAGCGGCGGGTGCGGTAGGGCGGGGTGATGGCCCGGGCCACGAAGGCCAGCGGCGCCAAGTCGGGCAGGGCGCCCTGGGCCAGGAACGGCCGCCAGGCCCCCGCGCCGGGCCGCTCGGGCGCGGCCTTGGCCAGCAGCAGGCCGGTCTCCTCGAAGGTCTCGCGCACCGCCGCCAGAGCCAGGGCGCGGGCCAGGCGGGCCGGGCTGGGATGGCGCGGCTCCAGGGCCAGGCGCGCGGCGGTGTCGGGCGACAGCTCGCTGGCCGAGGGGGCGGCGTAGTCGCCGCGGTCGACCCGGCCGCCGGGGAACACCCACTTGTCGGCCATGAAGGCCAGGCCCCGGTTGCGGCGGCCCATCAGCAGGCGGGGCCTGTCGCCGTCATCGCGGACCACGATCAGGGTGGCGGCGTGGCGCGGCTTCAGCACGCCGGCGTTCGGATCGCGGACGTCGCCGTCGTTGCGGGTGTCGAATTTGGCGTCGATCGGCTCGTCCATCTCCTGAGCTTAGACCCGACTCGCGCCGGCGCCAGCCATCCGTCGCGGCAGGTGGAAACTGTCGGGGACATGCCGCAAGGGCGCGTCCCCAGCCCGGGACGAGGACATGCCCTTGCGGCATGTCCCCAAGTTCATCCCTGCGCTTGACCGCCAAGCTCTCCGCCGCCCAAGCTCCCGCGGGGATACAAGAGGGGACGACCATGTTCGCAAGGGTTTCGGGATTGGCCTTGGCCGCCGCCTTGATCGGCTCCGCCGCCCAGGCCGCGCCGTCCACCGCCCAGGTGGCGGCCGCGGCCAAGGCCGTCCAGCCCAAGGTCGTGGCCTGGCGGCGCGACATCCACGAGCATCCCGAACTGGGCAACCAGGAGGTCCGCACCGCCGCCCTGGTGGCCAAGGAACTGCGCGCCCTGGGCTTCGAGGTCCGCGAGGGCGTCGGCCGCACCGGCGTGGTCGGCGTGCTGAAGGGCGGCAAGCCCGGCAAGGTGGTGGCCTTGCGCGCCGACATGGACGCCCTGCCGGTCGAGGAGAAGACCGGCCTGCTGTTCGCCTCCAAGGTCACGGCCCCGTGGGAGGGCAAGACCCTGCCGGTCATGCACGCCTGCGGCCACGACACCCACGTGGCCATGCTGCTGGGCGCGGCCACCGTGCTGGCGGGGATGAAGGCCCAGATCCCCGGCACGGTGGTGGTGCTGTTCCAGCCGGCCGAGGAGGGCTCGCAGGCCGGCGAGGAGGGCGGGGCGCTGCTGATGATCCGCGACGGGGCCCTGGATCACCCCAAGGTCGACGCCATCTTCGGCCTGCACATCGGTCCCGGCGACGCCCACGCCCTGAACTACCGGGCCGGCGGCTTCTATGCGGGCTCCGACCGGCTGACGATCACCGTCAAGGGCAAGCAGACCCACGGGGCGCGGCCCTGGGCCGGGGTCGACATGGCCAGCGTCGCGGCCGACATCGTCCAGGCCTTCAACCAGCTGTCGGCTCGCCAGGTCGACGTCGGGGCCTCGCCCACAGTCCTGACGGTGGCGACCATCAACATGGGGGTGCGCAACAACATCATTCCCGAGGACCTGACCATGACCGGCACCCTGCGCACCTTCAACGCCGAGCGCCGGGCCGACGTGATCGACAAGGTCCAGAAGACCGTGGCCGCCATCGGCGAGCGCTATGGCGCCAAGGCCCAGGCGGTGTTCACCCAGCCCTATCCGGTCACCCGCAACGACCCAGCGCTGTCGGCCTGGGTCAAGCCGGTGCTGGAACAGGCCTCGCCGGGCAAGGTCGACGATCAGGCCCCTCTGGTCACCGGGGCCGAGGACTTCTCGCGCTACGGCGAGAAAATCCCGGCGGTGTTCATCCAGCTGGGCGGCCGCCCGGCCAGCGTGCCGGCCGCCACCGCCCCCGCCAACCACTCGCCCTATTTCGATGTCGACGAGGCGGTGTTCGAGACGGGGGTGAAGGCCGAGGTCTTGCTGGCGCTGGATTATCTGGCCAAGAAGTAGCGCGCCCGAGCGCCCGAAGGAGACCTGCTTGCGATCGTTGTTTCTCGCCGCCGTCGCGGCCCTGGCGCTGTCGAGCCCGGCCGTGGCCCAGACCGCCCTGACGCCCAATATCGGCGGCCGGACCGTGGCGCTGCCCGACGGCGGTTACGAGTTCGGCTGGCCCGGCGTCTATTTCGAGGGTCGCTTCACCGGGCGTTCGGTCGAGGTGGCGGTCGATCCGCAGCTTGAGCACCTGGCGGTCAGCATCGACGGCAAGGTCCGCACCGAGCTGGACCTGCCCGGCGTCGCGCGCATGAGTTTCGACGACCTGGGCCCCGGCGAGCACGTCGTGCGAGTGGACAAGCTGACCGAGAGCCAGACCGGCTCGGCCCGGTTCCTGGGCTTTACCGTCGGCCGGGGCGGCCAGGCTCTTCCGCCGCCCGCCCGTCCGCGCAAGATCGAGTTCATCGGCGACTCCCACACCGTCGGTTATGGCGTGCGCTCCGCCAAGCGAAGCTGCACCCAGGCCGAGATCCACGACCTGACCGACACCAGCCTGACCTTCGGCCCGATCCTGTCGCGCCGGCTGGACGCCGACTACCGGATCGTCGCCTTCTCCGGCCGGGGCGTGGTGCGCAACTATGGCGGCTCGTCGCCCGGCCAGCCCCTGCCGGTGCTCTATTCGCGCCTGATCCCCGGCCAGGCCGCGCCCGCCGTCGACCCGGCCGATCCGTGGCGACCCGACCTGATCGTCATCGGCCTGGGGACCAACGACTTCTCCACCCCCGTCGCCGCGGGCGAGGCTTGGGCCGACGAGGCCGCCCTGCACGCCGACTACCGCAAGACCTATGCCGGCTTCATCCACGACCTAGCCCGCCGCCAGCCTCAGGCGAAGTTCCTGCTGATCGCCGGCGACAGCTTCGCGGCCGATGTCGATGCGGTGGTCCAGGCGGTCGACGCCGAGACCCCCGGCCTGGCGACCCCGGTGCGGATCACCGGCATGGACCTCAGCGCCTGCGACTGGCACCCGTCGATCGCGGACCAGACGATGATGGCCGACCGGCTCGAGGCGGCGGCCCGGACGGTCCTTCCCTGAGAACCCTCTCCCATGGGGAGAGGGAGGGGCCCAAGCGAAGCTTGGGAGGGTGAGGGGGTAAACCGTCCGACGGCGTGCCGGCAGAGCGGCCGTGTGAAATCGGTGAGGGTGTAGCCCCTCACCCTCCCACCGCTGCGCGGCGGGCCCCTCCCTCTCCCTCTGGGAGAGGGTTCCCGAAACTACTTCCGCTTCCCCCGCCGCACGCCCTTCGGCAGGCCGCCGCGCGGCTTGACCGGCGCGCGGGCCCGCACGCCCAGCCTCGGCCGGGGCGCCTTCGGATCCACCGGCAGGGCGTCGGTCAGCATCTCGAACAGCAGGCCGCCGGTCACGGGCGTGGCCTCGCGCAGCCGGACCTCGACCGCCAGGCCCAGCGGGAAGCGCTTGCCCGTGCGCTCGCCGACCAGGGCGTGCATGCGGTCGTCATGGACGAAATATTCCTCGCCCAGGGTCGAGACCGGCACCAGGCCGTCGGCGCCGGTCTCGTCCAGCTTCACGAACAGGCCAAAGCGCGTGACGCCGGTGATCCGTCCACTGAAGGTCGCGCCCACCCGGTCGGCCAGGAAGGCGGCGACGTAGCGGTCGGTGGCGTCGCGCTCGGCGGCCATGGCCCGGCGCTCGGCGTGGGTGATGACCTCGGCGGTGTCCTTGATCTGGCTGATGTCCTGGTCGGTCAGGCCATCGGTCCCGAGGTTCAGGGCGCGGATGAGGGCCCGGTGGACGATCAGGTCGGCATAGCGGCGGATCGGGCTGGTGAAGTGGGCGTAGCGCGCCAGGTTCAGGCCGAAGTGGCCCAGGTTGTCGCTGGAATAGTGGGCCTGCATCTGGGTGCGCAGGACCACCTCGTTGATGATCGCCGCGTGCGGGCTCTCGCGGGTGTCGTCCAGCAGCTTGTTGAAGCGCGCCGTGGTCGGGGCCTCGCCCTTGGACCACTTGACCTCCAGCGTCTGCAGGAACTCGACCAGGCTCATGACCTTTTCCTGGCTGGGCGTGTCGTGCACCCGGTAGATCAGCGGCAGGCGCTTGGCTTCCAGGGTCTCGGCGGCCGAGACGTTGGCCTGGATCATCATCTCCTCGATCAGCTTGTGGGCCTCGAGGCTGGCGCGGCGGGTGATCGATTGGATCTCGCCCTCGCGGATGACGATGCGGCGCTCGTCGCTCTCGATCGCCAGGGGCGAGCGGGCCTCGCGGCCCTTGCCCATCAGGCGGAAGGCGGTCCACAGGGGCTTCAGGATCGGGTCCAGCAGCGGCCCGGCCTTGTCGGCGTCCTGGCCGTCCGGCGGGGCGACGCCGTCGATGGCGGCCTGGGCCTGCTCGTAGGACAGCTTGGCGGCGCTGCGCATCAGGCCGCGCACGAACTTGTGGCTCTTCTTGCGGCCGGTGGCGTCGAACACCATCCGCACCGCCAGGGTCGCCCGGTTCTCGCCCTCGCGCAGCGAGCACAGGCCGTTGGACAGGGTCTCGGGCAGCATCGGCTCCACCCGGTCGGGGAAATAGACGCTGTTGCCCTTCTCGCGGGCGTCGCGGTCCAGGGCCGAGCCGGGGCGCACATAGGCGGCGACGTCGGCGATGGCCACCCAGACCACCCAGCCGCCCACGTTGCCGGCGTCCGGATCGGGATGGGCGTAGACCGCGTCGTCGTGGTCGCGGGCGTCCACCGGGTCGATGGTCACGAACGGCAGGTCGCGCAGGTCGTCGCGGCCCTCCAGGGTCGGGGGCTGGGCCGCGCCGGCCTCGGCCTCGGCCTCCTCGCTGAAGCCGGTGGGGATGCCGTGGCTGTGGATGGCGATCAGCGAGGCGGCGCGGGGGTCGTCCTCGCTGCCCAGCACCTCCAGGATCTTGCCGAACTTGGGTCCGTAGCGGGCGCCGGCCCCGCTGACCTGGGCCAGCACCAGGTCGCCTTCCTTCAGGCCCTCGGCGGCCTGGTTGTCGATCAGCAGGCTTTCCTTGGACTTGCGATCGACCGGCTCGACCCGGGTTTCGCGCCGGTGCTTGCGGATCACCCCCAGCAGCTTGTGGGCGCTCTGGCCCAGCCGCTTGATCAGCCGCGCCTCGGTCTCGCCGCTCTCCAGCTGCTCGAAGCGGACCAGCAGGCGGTCGCCCAGACCCGGCGCGCCGCCGGCCGCCTCGCCCTTGCCGGGGGCCAGGCGCACCTGGGGCAGGTCCTCGCCGCCCTTCGTCAGGCGCACATAGAGGTCGCCGTCCGCGTCGCGCTCGACCACGTCGACCACGCCGACGGGGGGAAGGGCGCCGGCTTCGGCGAAGCCCCGGCGACCGCGCTTGCCCAGGGATCCGTCGGCTTCCAGCGTCCGCAGCATTTCGCGCAGGGCTCGACGATCCGCGCCCTTCAGGCCGAAGTGGCGGGCGATGTCGGCCTTGCCGCTCTCGCCGGCGTCGCGCAGGAAGGCCAGCAGGGTCTCGCGATCGGGCAGACCGGCGGGCGGCTTGGCGACCTTGCCGCCCTTGGGCGAGGCGGCGGGGAACTTGGACGACTTGGGCGAGCGAGGTTTGGCCATTCTCCTCGTCTAACGCGCCGAAGGGGGCGATGGCCAAGGGAAAGCGTCCGCAGGGACCATGAAGACGGTCCTGCCTAGTTCTGGCTGAAGGTTCGGCCCTGCATGTAGATGCCCTTCAGGTCGGAGCTCCAGGGCGCGCAGAGCACGGTCTCGGTGCGCCCGTCGTCGAACTTCAGTTCCAGGCTCAGGCCGTCCAGCCGATAGGTCCCCCGGTTGCCCGAGCCTTCGTTGGAGCGTCTTTGCGCGCTGGCGAACGCCCCGCCCGCGCCGCCGCCGGCGGAAGCGCTCGAGCCTTCGCCGTCGGAATAGCCCGCGGCGCCGCCCGAGAAGCCGGCGTTGGCCGCCATCGAACCCGAGCCGGACTGGCGATAGCCGATCACCTCGAATCGTCCATCGGCGGAGAACCTGTAGGTGGTCGAGTTGTAGGTCCCGCCCAAGGCTTGGCTGCCGTGGAAGCTCGTGCTGGTGTAGGCGCCGTTCAGTCGCTGTCCCGGTTTCCAGGTCGGGATCAACCGGCCGGCCTGGTCGCTCCAGGCCTCCGGGCGGCCGAAATCATCGTTGCGCTGGATCTGGAAGCCGCCGCCGGCCTGGCGCCAGCGGCCCCACATCTGGGGCTCCAGCTTGCGCGACTTGGCGACGTCCAGGTCGCTGGGCGCGACGTCCTCGCCCAGATAGACCGTGCCGTCCTTCAGCAGCAGGAAGATGTCCTCGCGGAACTCGTAGCCGCTGGAGCCGGTGGTTCCGTAGCCATGGTGCAGCAGGCCGTGCATCTGGTCGGGTCTGAGCCCCGCGCCCGGCGCGGCGGTGATCTGGGCGGCGGAGACCTGCAAGCGGGTCAGCCCGGGCTCGGCGGGCAGCGGCGAGGGCTTCAGGCCCGCGGGATCGACGATCCGGCTGTCCTTCAACCAGGCCATGCCGCCGGGCAGCTCCTTCAGGTCGGCTTCGACCGTGATGGTCTGTCCCTCGTACCGGTCAAGGTCCAAGCCGGTGCTGACCAGGACCCTGGAGCGGAACACCCCGTCGTTGGTCTGGACCAGATAGGCGTCGCCCATCCGCACCACCTTGCCCTGGATGTAGATCCGCCCCGCCTGGTCCATCATGCGCCCGGCCCGTTTGACGTCGTTGGCGGGGCCGAACCAGGACTGGACCAGGGCGGTCAGCTGGGCCGGCGTATAGTAGACGCCGCCCGTGGTCGCCGGCGCCGCCGCCGCCGTCGCCGAGGCGGCCGTGATCGATCCGGCGGCGGGCAGGCCGGCATAGAGGGCGGGATAGGCTGTCCGGGTGACGAAGGGGCCTTCCTTCAGCCAGCCGGAGATCTGCGGGCAGACGGTCTGGGGCGGCCCCATCTGCTTGAGCTTGCCGATGGCGCTGGTCGCCACCGAGCCCATGATCCCGCGCAACTGGCCCAGCTTGTCCGGACCCAGCGCCTGCGAAACCTGGGGAAGCAGGGCGTCCTCGCGCCAGGCCAGCCATCGGGGACGAAGGCCCGAGGCGGCGTCGGGCGCGACCTGTTCGCAATAGCCGATCATCGCTTCGGCCGACATGTCCAGGCCGATGACCGAGGCGATCGCCTCCAACTGCTCTTTCTCGGACTGGGCCAGGGCGGGGGCGGCCGCCGTGCAGGCGACGAGCAGGGCAAGGCAGGGCCAGGACTTCATGCGGAGCCTTCGAGCAGGGCGGATCTGACGACCACGATTTGCGGGGGACATCCTTGCCACGCTTGTGACGAGACCGCGCGCTAGGGAAGACCCTAGTACAGGTCCTCGATCCGCTGCGGCGGGGTCTGGGCGGGCGGCGGGGCTTCCGGCTTCTTCTCGACCGGGGGCGGCGCGGCGGGCGGGGTCTCGACCACCGGCGCGGCGACCACCGGGGTGTCGTCGACTTCTTCGACCGGCTTGGGCTTGGGAGCCTCGACGGGCGGCGGCGGGGCGACCTCGGCGACCGCCGGCGTCGCCTCGCGCACCGGCACGCCCGAGACCTCGGCCAGGGGCGCGGTCGAGGCCGTCTCGTGGTCGGTCTTCAGCAGGGCGTTCTTGAGGCCGAAGGCGAAGCCGCCGACGCTGATGGCCGACAGGATCAAGACCACGACAGGCAGCGGCAAGGGGCGTTCGAGCGACGTCATGCGGTCAGCTTAATCCCACCGCCGAGGCGCGTCACGCCTCGGCTTTGGCCTTTGTCGCCGCGGGCTTCTTGGCCGCCGCCTTCTTGGCCGCCGGTTTCTTGGCCGGAGCCTTCTTCGCGGGGGCCGCTCCGTCCGTCGCCGCCTCGGCCTTGGCCTTGGCGGGCGCCTTCTTGGCCGGGGCCTTCTTCGCCGGCTTCTTGCCGCCGCCGCCCTTGGCGACCCGCTCGGCGATCAGGGCGACGGCCTCATCCAGGGTCAGGGCCGCCGGGTCGGCGCCCTTGGGAACGTTGGCGTTGGTGTCGCCGTGCTTGATGTAGGGGCCGAAGCGGCCGGACAGCACGCGGATCGGCTTGCCGTCCTCGGGGTGATTGCCCAGTTCGGCCAGGGCCGCGGCCTGGCCGCGCTGCGGACGCCCGCCGCCGGCCCGCTTGTCGGCCAGCAGGGCCACCGCGCGGTTCAGGCCGATGTCGAAGACGTCTTCCGGGTTCTCCAGGTTGGCGTAGGTGCCGTCGTGCAGCACGAACGGCCCGAAGCGGCCCAGGCCCGCGGTGATGGTCTTGCCGTCGTCCGGGTGGGCGCCGACCTCGCGGGGCAGGGACAGCAGGCGCAGGGCCTTTTCCAGGTCGACCGCCGCCGCCGTCCAGCCCTTGGGCAGGCTGGAGCGCTTGGGCTTGTCGCCGCCGCCCTCCGCCGCCAGCTCCTCGACATAGGGTCCGAAGCGGCCGTTCTTCAGCCACACCGCGCGCCCGGTCGCCGGGTTGATCCCCAGTTCCTTGTCGGCGGCCTCGGCCTCGCCGTCGCCCTCGCTGGTGGCCAGCTGGCGGGTGTAGCGGCATTCAGGATAGTTGCTGCAGCCGATGAAGGCCCCGAACTTGCCGGTCTTCAGCGAAAGCTGCCCCGTGCCGCAGGTCGGGCAGGCGCGCGGGTTGGAGCCGTCGCCCTTGTCCGGGAAGATGTGCGGGCCCAGGGCCTCGTTCAGGGCGTCCAGGACGTTGGTGGTGCGCAGCTCGGCGATCTCGCCGACCGCGGCCGCGAAATCCTTCCAGAAGTCGCGCAGGAACTGCTTCCAGTCCAGCTTGCCGTCCGACACCAGGTCCAGCTGCTCTTCCAGGGCGGCGGTGAAGTCGTACTCCACATAGCGGCGGAAGAACTGCTCCAGGAACGCCGTGACCAGCCGGCCCTTGTCCTCGGGGATGAAGCGCTGCTTCTCCATGCGGACATAGGCGCGGTCGCGCAGCACGGTCAGGACCGAGGCGTAGGTCGAGGGGCGGCCGATGCCCAGCTCTTCCATCTTCTTGACCAGGCTGGCTTCCGAATAGCGCGGCGGCGGCTCGGTGAAGTGCTGGTCGGCGCGGGCGTCCAGCACCTTGGCGGTCGCGCCTTCCTCGATCATCGGCAGGCGGGCGCTGTCCTCGTCGCCCTCGTCGTCGCGGCCTTCCTCGTAGACGGCGAGGTAGCCGGGGAAGAGAACGACCTGGCCCGTGGCGCGCATGCCGGTCTGGCCGTCGGCGCTCTCCAGGTCGACGGTGGTGCGCTCGATGCGGGCGCTTTCCATCTGCGAGGCGATCATCCGCTTCCAGATCAGCTCGTAGAGACGCCCCAGGTCGGGCTCCAGGCGCAGCGAGCCGGGGTTGCGCTTCAGGCTGGTGGGGCGGATGGCTTCGTGCGCCTCCTGGGCGTTCTTGGCCTTGGCCTTGTAGTAGCGGGGGGTCTCGGGGACGTAGGTCTCGCCATAGACGTTGCCGATCACGCTGCGCGCCTCGGCGATGCCCTCCGGCTCGACCGACACGCCGTCGGTCCGCATGTAGGTGATCAGGCCGACGGTCTCGCCGCCGATGTCGATGCCTTCGTACAGCTTCTGGGCCGCCTGCATGGTGCGCTGGGCCGAGAAGCCCAGCTTGCGGGCCGCTTCCTGCTGCAGGGTCGAGGTGGTGAAGGGCGGGGCGGGCGAGCGCTTGCCGGGCTTCTTCTCGACGGCGGCGACCTTGAACACCGCCTTCTGCACGGCGGCGCGGGCGGCCAGGGCCGAGCCCTCGTTATTGAGGTCGAACTTGGTGAGCTTCTTGTTCTCGTGCTTGACCAGGCGGGCCAGGAACGGCTCGGCGCCGGCCGTGACGTCGGCCTCGACCGTCCAGTATTCCTGGGTCTTGAAGCGCTCGATCTCCAGCTCGCGGTCGACGATCAGCCGCAGGCAGACCGACTGCACGCGGCCGGCCGAACGGCTGCCCGGCAGCTTGCGCCACAGCACCGGCGACAGGGTGAAGCCGACCAGGTAGTCCAGGGCGCGGCGGGCCAGGTAGGCCTCGACCAGCTCCATGTCGATGTCGCGCGGATTGGCCATGGCCTCCAGCACGCTCGACTTGGTGATGGCGTTGAAGGTGACGCGCTGGACGGTCTTGTCCTTGATCGCCTTCTTCTTCTGCAGCACTTCCAGCACGTGCCAGCTGATCGCCTCGCCCTCGCGGTCGGGGTCGGTGGCCAGGATCAGGCGATCGGCGCCCTTCAGGGCGTCGACGATGTCGGACACCCGCTTGGCGGCCTTGCCGTCGACTTCCCAGCTCATGGCGAAGTCGTTGTCCGGCTCCACCGACCCGTCCTTCGACGGCAGGTCGCGGATGTGGCCGTACGAGGCCAGAACCTTGAAGTCGGACCCGAGATACTTGTTGATGGTCTTGGCCTTGGCCGGGCTCTCGACGACGACGACGTTCATTAGGACCTTGGATGCCTGGGAATTGGGTTCGTCCCCAGGGCGAACCGAGGCGGCGAGGGCCGGAAAGTGGGGGCGTCCCCCGGTGTCTGTCAACGGCGGCCGTGGCGGACGGCGCATTTGGCCGACGGCTCTCTCTATAGAGAGAGGAATATTTGGGCCTCAGGCCGCCTCGCCGCCGATCAGTCTCATCATCGTTTCCGGGTCCCGGGCGATGGCGGTCAGCAGGGCCCGGGCCGGGGCGTCGGGATAGCTGCGCTCCTGCTCCCAGTCGCGGACCGTAGCCAGGGGCAGGCGGAAGGCGGCCGCGAACTCGGCCTGGGTCATGCTCAGCTTGAGGCGGATGCCCTTGATAAGGTTTACCCGCTTGAACCGCGAAAGCTGCTCCGGCGTCAGCGGTGGGCAGTCGGGGTCGGACTGTGCGGCGGCTGTGATTTCTTCGTCGGTCAGTGCGTCGAGGCGCGCCCAATCGGTCTCGCCGGCGGGCGGCCTAGGGTTTGCCGCGGAGATAACGACCCTCTTCATGCCGGTCGGCAGGGCGGGCGGAGATGATCCTGTAGTGGTTTTCGTCATGGGAGAGGGTCACCACGAACAATACGCGTTGTGAGCTCAAGCCGATAATCTGCAGCCGCTCTTCGTTATAGTCGAAACGATCGTCGATATCCTCGAGGTGGTAGGGATCGAGGATCGCGAAACACGCATCGTCGAAGCTCACCCCGTGCTTGGCGAGATTGCTCCGCGCCTTCTCGGTATCCCACTCGAAGGTGACCTGCATGGTACGGGTATCCAGTACCTAAGGCAAGACGAAGGTCATCAAATCCCCGCCACCATCCCGCCCGGCAGCAGTTCCGCCCGCTCGGCCAGGGCCAGCTCCACCAGGGCCGCCATCACCGCCGCGGTCGGGGCGTGGGTGGCGCGGACCAGTTCGTCGCGCGAGACCGGCGTGGGGGAGAGCAGGCGGGCGATCTCGTCGCGCAGGGCGTCGTGGTCGACCTCCACGCCGTCGTCCTCGGTCACGTAAGGCCGCTCGCGTTCGCGCAGGTGGGCCTGGCCCGACAGCGAGCGCAGCACGTCCTCGACGCCCTCGCACAGGATCGCGCCCTGGCGGATCAGGTCGTTGGGACCCTTGGCCCGCGGGTCCAGAGGCGAGCCGGGCACGGCGAACACGTCGCGGCCCTGCTCGGCGGCCAGGCGGGCGGTGATCAGCGAGCCGGACTTCAGCTCGGCCTCGACCACGATCACGCCCAGCGAAAGGCCCGAGATGATGCGGTTGCGGCGGGGGAAGTCCTTGGCGATCGCCCGGCGGTCGGGGGCGCTTTCGCTGACGATGCAGCCGCCCTCATGGGCGATGCGGGCGTGCAGGGCGGCGTGCTCGGGCGGATAGACGTCGCTGACGCCGCCGCCCAGCACCGCCACCGTGCCGGTCGCCAGGGCGCCTTCGTGGGCCGCGCCGTCGACGCCGCGCGCCAGGCCCGACACCACCACATAGCCATGCCGGCCGAGCTCCGCGGCCAGTTGGCGGGCGAAGCGCTGGCCACCGGCCGAGGCGATCCGCGCCCCGACGATGGCCAGGCTGGGCTGGGACAGCAGCTCGGCGCGGCCCAGGGCCCACAGCACCGGCGGCGGCGGGTCCAGGGCCACCAGCCGCGGGGGAAAGTCCGGCTCGCAGCCGCAGATCAGCCGCGCGCCCAGGCGGTGGCCGCTGTCCAGCTCCTGCAGGACCTCGCTCTCGGGCGGCGGCCGCAGGGGCGAGGCGCGGCCAGCCCGGCGAGCCAGGTCGGGCAGGGCGACCAGGGCGCGCTCGGCCGAGCCGAACCGCTGGAGCAGATGGTCGAAGGCGACCGGGCCGACCGTCTCGGTGCGCGCCAGCCGAAGCCAGGCCAGGCGCTCGCTGTCCGAGAGGCGGCGCGGCGTCACGCGGCCCCGTCTGTGCTTTGGGTCGGCGGCGCTTCGGCCGTCTTCTTCTTGCCGATCCGGGGCTCCTGGCCCGTCAGCAGCCGGCCGATGTTGTCCTTGTGCCGGATGAAGATCAGCACGGCCATGAACAGGCACAGGCCCAGGAAGGCGGCGTCCTGGTCGGTGGCCAAGGCGAACGGCGCGGCCAGGGCGGCGGCGACCAGGGCGGCCAGCGAGCTGATGCGGAACAGGGCCGCCACGGCCAGCCAGGTCACGGCGGCCAGCAGGCCCACCGGCCAGCAGGCGGCCAGCAGCACGCCGTAGAAGGTGGCCACGCCCTTGCCGCCCTTGAACTTCAGCCAGACGGGGAACAGGTGGCCGGTGAAGGCCGCGCCGCCAGCCAGGGCGACAATGAACGGGTTGTCGTGGCTCAGCCAGCGGGCCAGCAGCACCGCGACCACCCCCTTGCCGGCGTCGCCCAGCAGGGTAATGGCGGCCAGGTCCTTGCGGCCCGAACGCAGCACGTTGGTCGCCCCGATATTGCCCGAGCCGATCTGGCGGATGTCGCCGGCCCCGCCCAGCCGCGTGGCGATCAGGCCGAACGGGATCGAGCCCAGCAGATAGCCGCCAAGCAGGGTGAGACCGAGGGACAGGTAGACGGCTTGGGCGAGATCTTGCACGGAATGCGACCTATGGATGTGGTGAAGCTGCCCGGCGGAACCGGCGCATGGCAAGGGCGAAAACGCCTGTTTCGGCATTTATAGCGGAGCCGTCGGTCGCGACCACACCGTTTTCCCAAGCTCACCCGCGGGGCCGCCTCGCCCGGATGTCACCGCTCCGGCGCCTTGACTCCCGCCGCCGCCCCTAGAAGACCTGCGAGAGCAGCCAGTACAGCCCGCCCGCCAGCAGGATTGACACCGGCAGGGTCAGCACCCAGGCGGCCAGCATGTTGCGCAGGGTCGACATCTGCAGGCCCGATCCATTGGCGGCCATGGTCCCCGCCACCCCCGAGGACAGGACGTGGGTGGTCGAGACCGGCAGGCCCAGGTGGTCGGCGGCGAAGATCGTACCCATGGCCACCAGCTCGGCCGAGGCCCCCTGGGCGTAGGTCATATGGGTCTTGCCGATCTTCTCGCCGACGGTGATCACGATCCGCTTCCAGCCGACCATGGTGCCCAGGCCCAGGGCGAAGGCCACGGCCACCTTGACCCAGGTGGGGATGAAGCGGGTGCCCTTGTCCAGGGCGGCGCGATAGGCGTCGAGCGCCTTCTTCTCCGGCCCGGCCAGGTGCAGGGAGGGCTCCTTGGCGATGCGCTTGAGGCCCTCCGACGCCAGGTACATGTCGTTGCGGACGTTGCCGACGGCGCTGGCCGGGATCTTGGCCAGCGAGCCGTAGTCCTGGACCTGGCGGTTGATGTCGGTGATCAGCACGGCGACCGCCGGGACGGTGTCGGGCGCCAGGGTCTTCTCGGCGATGTAGCGGGTGACCGAAGTCCGCGCGACGGCCGGCGACAGGCCTGGAGCCGGCCCGGCGCCGTGCGGGGCCAGCGCGCTGGCCGCCGCCGCCGAGGCGGTCTCGAACTGGGCGGTGTAGGCCGGCGGCACGGCGCGGTTCAGCGCATAGGCCGTGGGCACGGTGCCGATCAGGATCAGCATGATCAGGCCCATGCCCTTCTGCCCGTCGTTGGAGCCGTGGGCGAACGACACGCCGGTGCAGGTGAACACCAGCAGGGCGCGGATCCACAACGGCGGCGGCACGCCGGGCGTCGGCTCGCTGTACAGCGCCTTGTTGCGGATCAGCAGCTTGGCGGCCAGGAACAGCAGCGCCGCGACGCCGAAACCGATCAGCGGCGACAGCAGCAGGGCCTTGCCGATGTCCGTGGCCTTGGTCCAGTCGACCCCGGCCGTGCCGCTGCGCCCGTGCATCATGGCGTTGGCCACGCCGACGCCGATGATCGAGCCGATCAGGGTGTGGGAGCTGGACGAGGGGATGCCGAAGAACCAGGTCGCCAGGTTCCAGGCGATCGCCGCCAGCAGCAGCGAGAACACCATGGCGTAGCCCGAGCTGGAGCCGACCTGCAGGATCAGCTCGACCGGCAGCAACGAGACGATCCCGAACGCCACCGCGCCGGTCGACAGCAGCACGCCCAGGAAGTTGAAGAAGCCGGACCACACCACGGCCACGTTGGCCGGCAGCGAGTTGGTGTAGATCACCGTGGCCACGGCGTTGGCCGTGTCGTGGAAGCCGTTCACGAACTCGAAGCCCAGGGCGATCAGCAGGGCGATGAACAACAGGACGAACGGCAGGAAGGCGACGGCGCTGACCCCGGCCGAAGTGGCGTCGGCATAGACGCTGTAAGCGACATACAGCAGGGCGACGAGGATTGCGGCCCCCATGCCCAGGAGGCCGGCGGAGCCCAGCCCCTTGTCCAGGTCGGGCCGGCCCGAAGCCGTGGTGGGAGGGGCCGTGGTGGGAACGGGCGCATCGATCGCGGTCATGCTGCACACCTTCGCTTGGGGTCAGGCGAGGTTAGGAGCGGTGCGTGACAGTCCGATGATGGCGAGAGAGCGGGGGACTCTGCGAGCAGTGCGTCCTTCGAGGCTCGCTGCGCGGGCGCCTCAGGATGAGGAGCTTTTGCTGATGTCCTCATCCTGAGGTGCGCGCTCGTGAGCGCGCCTCGAAGGACGCAAGGCGCGCCTGAAACCCCCTGCGAGGGCGCGCCGGGCTTGCCGCGGAAACGAGGGTCAGGCTCGGAGCTCGGCGGCCACCAGCGCCAGGGCGTTGCGCAGGCCCTGCTCGAGGAGCTGATCGGAGAGCTGTCGGTCGGTCAGGGCGCGGGCGAGTTGCAGCGTCCCGGCCATCAGGCCCAGCAGGCTGAGCGCCTTCACGCGGGCCGAGAGCGGATCCTCGGGCGCCATGCGGGCGGCGAGGCCGTCGACGACCACCAGCACGCCGTCGGTATAGGCCTGCCGGATCGCATCCGCGCCGCGCCCGATCTCGTCGAGCAGGGCGGCGTTGGGGCAGCCGTCGGCCGGGTCGTCCCGGTGGTGCGCCGACAGGTACCAGCGGATGATCTGCTCCAGTCCGGCCGGGCCGGGCTCCGTCAGCTCGACGATGCTGGCGTGCAGGGTCTGAAGTTGGTCGCCGACGGCCGCCGCGACGAGGTCGTCCTTGGAGCCGAAGTGGGCGTAGAAGGCGCCGTTGGTCAGGCCCGCGTCCTTCATCAGCGTCGCCACCCCGGAGCCGTCGATGCCGTCCCGCTTGAGCCGCCGACCGGCCGTCGCGACGATCCTCTGCCGGGTTTCCTGCTTGTGGTCGCTCGTGTAGCGCGCCATCAGCTCGGCATCCGGTTGAACTTGCGGATGACGCGGTCGAAGGTCCGGGCGGGGGCGAGGCGGTGCACCGCGCTGATGGTCCGGGCGGTCGCGCCGGCGGTGCGACGGAGTTTCGGGTTCCGGTCGGTGGCCGCCGCGACGATCACCTTGGCGACGACGGCGGGGTCGTCGCCGCTGCGCAGGTTCTGCTCCAGCAGCTCGTCGTAGTTGCGCCGTCCCGCCGCGTAGAGCGGCAGGGGGGTGTCGGCCACCACGCTGTGGCCCGCGAACGGCGTGTTGATCGGGCCGGGCTCGACCAGCAGGACCCGGACGCCGTGTTCGCGAACCTCGTGGTCCAGTGACTGGGAATAGCCCTCGACCGCATGCTTGGTCGAGACGTAGAGCGCCATGAACGGGCTGGGGACGAAGCCGCTGAGGGATGAGACATTGATGATCCGTCCGCGGCCCTGGGCGCGCATGTGCGGCAGGACCGCCTTGGTCATCCGGATGACGCCATAGACGTTGATGTCGAAGACGCCCTGCGCCTGGGCGATCGAGAATTCCTCGGCCGCGCCGGTCGCGCCGACGCCGGCGTTGTTGACCAGGACGTCGATGCGCCCGAACCGGTCGATCACCTGCTGGACGGCCGAGGCGACCGAGGCGTCGCTGGTCACGTCGAGGTCGAGATAGGTCACCCCGGCGGGCGCGGTGAGCCGCGCGGTGTCGCGACCGGTTCCGATCACCTGGAAACCCGCGGCGGCCAAGGCGATCGCCGTGGCCTTGCCGATGCCCGAGGAGGCGCCCGTTACGAGCGCGACTTGCGCGGTGGCTGTCATCACGAGCTCCTGGGTTTTAAATTACGATCGTATTATAATGAGGGCCGGGCGGTCGCGAGGCAAGGTCTCTTGGAGAATTAAATTATGTTCGTACTTTCATGGGGCGAAAGGGGAGCTTGCGCGTAGGGCCAAGGCGCAGCCTTGCCGCGGGTGGAGGGCGTCGGGAGGGCAAACGATCTTCCCTCCCCACGAGGGGGAGGGAAAGGTGCTTATGCTCGGCCTATCGCGAGCAAAGCCCCGCGATTTCAACGCCTTGAACTTTCTCGACCCAATTTGATCCCCACCCCTTCAGACCGCCCTTATCCTGATCCCACCTGAAGGCATGGGAGGGCGCACGTACGGCGACCGATGCGGCCTTCGGGGGTGGTCGAGCGGGAAGCGTTTGTCGGTGGTCTTGGGTGACAACCTTTCGCGACGGTCCTGGGCAGGTTCCCTGAAACATGGGGACGAAACCCAGGCGGCGAGGGATCGGCGAGCGCGGCAGGCCCGGGCTGAAATCGCCCGGGCGGTCCAGGACGCGCCAACGTCCTGCCCGTCGGGGGGCCTCCATCGGAGCGGGTTAAAAATCCGCGACCCGAAGGCTTCCGGATAACGGCTCCACGCGAAGCGCTCGAACTTCGTCGAAACGGTACTTACAACTGCAAATCATCCGGGCGGAGCCCGGGCGCTTCGCACCCTTCCCATCAAGCTCAGCGGGTTTCCGCGTGAGGCGGCCAAGCCGCGCCCATCAGATCCTCCCCCTGTGGGGGAGGTGTCGGCGAAGCCGACGGAGGGGGGAGTGATCGGAAGATGACCACAGCTCGGATCGACGCCCCTAAACCTCCCCCCACCGATCGCTGCGCGATCGCCTCCCCCACAGGGGGAGGGACGGAGGGCCTTACCCCTCCGCCCGATGCACCACGCGGCCGTCGACGATCGTCATCAGCACCTGCCCCTGCAGCCGGCGACCGTCGAACGGCGAGTTCTTGGACTTCGACAGCAGCTTGCCGGCGTCGATGATCAGCGGGGCGTCCAGGTCGCACAGCACCAAGTCGGCCGGGGCGCCGGGGGCGATGCGGCCCGATTGCAGGCCGATCAGGGCGGCGGGAGCCAGGGTGACGGCGCGGATCAGGTCGACCAGCGGCAGGCGCTCCTCGTGATAGAGGCTCAGCAGGGCCGGCAGCAGGGTCTCCAGACCCACGGCGCCGGGGGCGGCCTCGTCAAACGGCAGGCGCTTGTCCTCGGCCGGGGCCGGGGCGTGGGCGCTGACCACGATATCGATCAGGCCCGAGGCCAGGGCCTCGATCAGCGCCTGGCGGTCGTCCTCGCCGCGCAGGGGCGGGGTGACCTTGGCGAAGCTGCGATAGTCGCCGATGTCCAGCTCGTTGAACGACAGATGGTTGATCGAGACGCTGGCGTGGATCCTCAGCCCTTTTTGCTTGGCGCGGGCCAGGGTCTCCAGGGCCTGGGCGCTGGTGACCTGGTCGACCAGCAGCCTCCCGCCCGTCGCTTCCAGGAGCGCGACGTCGCGCTCCAGCATGATCCGCTCGGCCATCGGCGAGATCGAGGGCAGGCCCATGCGGCCGGCGAACTCGCCGCCGGTGGCCGCGCCGCCCTTGGCCAGCCAGGGATCCAGCGGCCGGTGGGCCAGCAGGGTGTCGAAGCCGCGCGCATAGGTCAGGATGCGCTGCATCACCTTGCTGTCGACGATCGGCCGGTCGGCGTCGGTGACATAGACGCAGCCGGCCTCGCGCATCAGGCCGATCTCGGCCATCTGCTCGCCCTTCAGCCCCTTGGTCGCCGCCCCGGCGCACAGGATCCGGGCGGCGTCGATGTCGCGCGAGCGGCGCAGGATGAAGTCCACGACGCTGGGGTCGTCGACGGCGGGGTCGGTGTCGGGCTGGACGACGAAGCTGGTCACGCCGCCCGCTGCAGCCGCCTTGGCGGCGCTGGCCAGGGTTTCCTTGGTCTCGGCCCCGGGCTCGCCAGTCTTGACCCGCAGGTCGATCAGGCCGGGGGCCAGCATGGCCCCGCCGCAGTCGATGACCCGGACGTCCTTGGACAGCTTGCCGAACTCGCGGCCCTTGGCGACGTCGGCGATCACGCCTTCGGAGACGATTACCCCGCCGGGGCCGTCATAGCCGCTCTCGGGGTCGACCAGGCGTGCGTTGATCAGGGCGAGGGGAGGCGTGGGACCGTTCATTGGCTGATCTCGATATGCCCTGCGTCCTTCGAGGCCCGCTGCGCGGGCGCCTCAGGATGAGGAGCTTTGTGGCCGCTGACATCCTCATCCTGAGGTGCGAGGCGCAGCCGAGCCTCGAAGGACGCAGGGCCTCTCACTTCCCATGCTCCTCGAGCCGATGAGCCAGGCTCGCCAGCACCGCCATGCGGGCGGCGACGCCCATCTCGACCTGGTCCTGGATCAGGCTGATCTCCGGATCGTCGGCGACGTCGGAATCGATCTCGACGCCCCGGTTCATCGGTCCAGGATGCATGACCTTGGCCTTGGGCGCGGCCTTGGCCAGCTTGTCGCGGTCCAGGCCGTAGAAGCGGAAGTATTCACGGGTCGAAGGCACGAAGGCGCCCTGCATCCGCTCCAGCTGCAGGCGCAGCATCATCACCACATCGACCCCGGCCAGGCCCGCCTTCATGTCGTGATGGACGGTGACGCCCCAGCGCTCGGCCTGGGCCGGCATCAGGGTGGGCGGGCCGACCAGCCGGACGCTGGCGCCCAGCGTGTGCAGTAGGGCGACGTTCGAGCGGGCCACGCGGCTGTGCAGCACGTCGCCGCAGATCGCCACGGTCAGGCCAGAGACCCGGCCGAAGGCGCGGCGGATCGACAGGGCGTCCAGCACCGCCTGGGTCGGGTGCTCGTGCTGGCCGTCGCCGGCGTTGATCACGCTGCCGCTGACCTTCTGGCTCAGCAGGCTGGCGGCGCCGGACGAGGCGTGGCGCACCACCAGCAGGTCCGGGCGCATGGCGTTCAGGGTCACGGCCGTGTCGATCAGGGTCTCGCCCTTGGTGATCGACGAGGTACGCGGGCTCATGTTGACGACGTCGGCGCCCAGGCGCTTGCCGGCGATCTCGAAACTGGACTGGGTGCGGGTGCTGTTCTCGAAGAACAGGTTCATCAGCGTCCGGCCCTTGAGGATGTCGAGGGACTTGGTCGTCTGGCGATTGAGGGCCACGAAGGCGTCGGCCAGGTCCAGCAGCTCGGTCGCCTGCAAGGCGTTCAGGTCGCCGGCCGACAGGAAGTGGCGACGGGGAAACGAGAAGATGCGCTGACGGATCGTCTCGATCGGGTCGGCGGGCTCATGGGGCGGGGGCTTGGCCGTCATGAGTGGGCGTCATACGGGGCTTTGGGCGGGGAGGGAAGGATTCGTCGGTCGCCTTGCGTCCTTCGAGGCCCGCTTCACGGGCGCCTCAGGATGAGGAATTCCAATACTAAGCTCCTCATCCTGAGGTGCGAGCCGCAGGCGAGCCTCGAAGGACGCAGGGCGTCAGAACCCCTTGCCCGCCGCTTCGTTGATCCCCCGGATCCGCTCCAGCGCCCCCTGCAGGATCCAGCCGGCGGCCATCTTGTCGACCACCTCGCCGCGGCGTTTGCGGTTGACGTCGTGCTCGTCGATCAGCACCCGGGTGACGGCCGCGGTCGACAGGCGCTCGTCCCAGAAGGTGATCGGCAGGTCGGGGTTCAGGCGCAGCAGGTTGCGGCCCAGCGCCCGGTTGGACTGGCAGCGGACGCCCTCGGTGCCGTCCATGTTCATGGGCAGGCCGATGACGATGCCGACGGCCTTGCGGCTGTCCATCAGCTGGAACAGGGTCTTGGCGTCGTCGCTGAACTTGCCCTTCTTGATCAGGGCCAGGGGACTGGCGACGGTCAGGGTGACGTCCGAAACGGCCACGCCGATGGTCTTCTCGCCCGGATCCAGGCCGACGATCGGCCGATAGTCGGGAAGGGCGGCGGCGAATTCGGCGATGTCGAGAACGGGCATGGCCCACTCTTACGTCCTCATCCTGAGCTTGTCGAAGGACGAGGACGTCGCACAGCGCGTCAACCTCGTCCCCGTGGCTGGCTCCGCCAGCCAAAACTCAAAGGGGCGACGGGCTCAGGATGAGGTTGAAAACAAACACCGCGCCTTGAAACCCTGCCGTCAGCCGGCTAACCCACACGCTCGAATTTCAGGAGGCCCCCATGGCCATTGACGCCGCCACCGTGCGGAAGGTCGCGCGGCTCGCCCGCATCGCCGAACCCGAAGAGCGCATCGAGGCCCTGGCCCAGGAGCTCAACGGCATCATGACGTGGATCGAGCAGCTGGCCGAGGTCGACACCGACGGCGTCGAGCCGCTGACCAGCGTCGTGCACGCCGGCCTGCCGCTGCGCGACGACGTGGTGACCATGGGCGGCGACGCCGACCTCGTCACCGGCAACGCCCCCAAGTCGGCGGGCGGCTTCTTCGTGGTCCCCAAGGTGGTCGAATAATGAGCGCGCTGACCTCTCTCACCCTGAAGGGCGCGCTGGACGGGCTGGCCGCCGGGGACTTCACCTCGGTGGAACTGACCCAGGCCCATATCGAGGCCGTCGAGGCCGCGCGCGGCCTGAACGCCTTCCTGGTCGAGACGCCCGACCAGGCCCTGTCGATGGCCGCCGCCTCGGACGCAAGACGTGCTCTTGGCGCCGCCCGCCCGCTGGACGGTATTCCGCTGGGCATCAAGGACCTGTTCTGCACGCAGGGCGTGCCGACCACGGCCGCCTCGAAGATCCTCGAGCCGTTCGTCCCATCCTACGAGTCGACCGTCACCAGCCAGCTGTGGCGCGACGGGGCGGTGATGCTGGGCAAGCTGAACCTGGACGAGTTCGCCATGGGCTCATCGAACGAGACCAGCGCCTATGGTCCCGTGGTCAATCCCTGGCGCAAGGCCGGCTCGAACCAGGCGCTGACCCCGGGCGGCAGCTCGGGCGGCAGCGCCGCGGCCGTGGCCGCCGACCTGTGCCTGGGCGCCACCGCCACCGACACCGGCGGCTCGATCCGCCAGCCAGCCTCGTTCACCGGCACCGTGGGCATCAAGCCGACCTACGGCCGCTGCTCGCGCTGGGGCACCGTGGCCTTCGCCAGCTCGCTGGACCAGGCCGGCCCGATCGCCAAGACCGTCGAGGACGCCGCGATCCTGCTGACCTCGATGTCGGGCCACGATCCCAAGGACTCCACCAGCCTGGACGTGCCGGTTCCCGACTTCGCCGCCTTCGTCGGCAAGTCGGTCAAGGGGCTGCGGATCGGCATCCCCAAGGAATACCGCGTCGACAACATGCCGGCCGAGATCGAGAAGCTGTGGGCCGACGGGATCGCCTGGCTGAAGGACGCCGGCTGCGAGATCGTCGAGATCAGCCTGCCGCACACCAAGTACGCCCTGCCGGCCTATTACATCGTGGCCCCGGCCGAGGCGTCGTCGAACCTGGCCCGCTACGACGGCATGCGCTACGGCCTGCGGGCCGAGGGCGGCAACCTCACCGAGGTCTACGAGAACACCCGCGCCCAGGGCTTCGGCGACGAGGTCAAGCGCCGCATCCTGATCGGCACCTATGTGCTGTCGGCGGGCTATTACGACGCCTATTACCTGAAAGCGCTGAAGGTGCGCCGCCGCATCGCCGAGGACTTCGACAACGCCTGGGAGAAGGTCGACGCCATCCTGACCCCGACGGCGCCGTCGGCGGCGTTCGGCCTGGGCGAGAACAGCAACGACCCGATCGCCATGTACCTGAACGACGTGTTCACGGTGACGACCAACCTGGCGGGCCTGCCGGGCCTGTCCCTGCCGGCCGGCCTGGACGCCAACGGCCTGCCGCTGGGCCTGCAGATCATCGGCAAGCCGCTGGACGAGGGGACGGTGTTCTCGGTGGCCGGGGCGCTGGAAAAGGCGGCGGGATTCAACGTCAAGGCGAAGAAGTGGTGGTAGGCTAGTTTCGAGCCTGCCATCCTCCTTCCTTCCGTCCAGGAGGAATCGTCTTGAAGTCCGTGACGTCTTCGTCGCCTCTCAGGCGGTCGGGCAGGCGATGACGCCGCTCTTTCTGCGGAAGGCCGCGGGCCTGCTGCCTCCGCCGTTTCGCCGGGCCGCGTCGGGCGCGATGCTCGACCTCATGAGCCTGCCCGTCCGGCTGGCGGATCCCGAACGCCGCGGCGATCCCTGGCAGAGCGTCCACAACGTCGGCGGCGGCGATTTCGCCCGTGCCGGCCGCGAGACCCTGGCGCTGTTGATCGAGCATGCCGGCCTCGACCGTGACAGCCGCGTTCTGGATATCGGTTGCGGCACGGGTCGGATGGCCATGCCGCTGGCCGCCTGGCTGGGGGACGGCGCCGGCTACGTCGGCTTCGATGTCTCCAAGTCAGCCATCTCCACGTGCAGGCGAACCCTCGGCGCGCGGCGACCCGACTTTCGCTTCGTTCACGCCGACGTCAGAAATCGGGAATATCGGTCTGGCGGCTCGATCGCCGAGACGGCCTTCGAGTTTCCGGTCCAGGACGCGTCCGTTGACGTGGCCTTCGCAACCTCCGTCTTCAGCCACATGACGCTGGACTCCATCAGCCACTATCTGGCCGAGACGCGACGGGTGTTGAAGCCGGGCGGACGTTTCATGTTTACCGCCTACGCGCTGACGCCCGAGCGAATTGCCGCGATCCAGCAAGGGCAAGGTCATCTGGACTTCAAGCCCTGGCGGGACGGCGCCATGGTGATCGACCCCAAGTCCCCGGAGCGGGCCATAGCCCATCCGCTGGCCAGCCTGGTCGCCGCGATCCGCCAAGGCGGCCTGGATCTGCCGGCCGACGTTCTCTTCGGAGGCTGGCTGCCGCCGACCCGGTACGGCGGCGGGCAGGACCTGTTCACGGTTCGCAGGCCAGCGGTCTGATTTCGTCGCAAGGCGCGGCGCTAGGAACGAGCGATCAAGAAAAAGGGCGGTTCCGGGAGGAGCCGCCCTTCTCTTTTAGGCTTGCGCCACGATTACATCGGCGTGGCCGGCGTGGCGGGGACCGCCGCCGGAGCGGGCGTTGGAGCCGGAGCGGGGGCGGGGGTCGACGCGGCCGGGGCGGCGATCACCGGCGCCGGGGCGGGCGCGGCGACCGGGGCCGGAACCGTGGCGCTGACGTTCTCCGAGGCCGAGCCGGCGTCGGGCGCGGTCTCCGGCGCCGCGCGGCGGGCCGGGGCGCTGCGACGGGCGGGCTGGGTCACCCGCGGCGGCGGCGCCGTCTCGGCGCGAGCCACCTGGGTCGGAGCCGGGGTCGCGGCGGGCGTGGCGGCGGCGGGCGCCGGGGTCGGCATCGGGGCCGGCGGCTGGGTGGTGGGCAGGGGCTGGGCCTCGGCCACCTTGGCGACCGGCGCCTCCCCCGTCGTCGGGGTCTGGGCCGGACGGCTCATCAGCCCCCAAGCCAGCCCGCCGGCGGCGACGGCCAGCACCGGCAGGCCGATCATCAGCGGCAGGTTGGACGAAGACTTCCTGGTCGGCGTGCGAGCATAGACGGGCGCGCTCGGAAACAGAGCCGAAGAGTCCGCCGTGGTCGCGGGGGCGACATAAGGTTCGCTAGCATCGAGGTTCAGAACAGCCATGATTTCCTCCTGCGAGTTATTCGCGTTCGAGGAGTCAACGAGAGGTGACCCTAGCGGTTCCGGTTGGCCAGGAATGACCTCTAGTTTGACAAGAAGTGGTCATTTTTCCAATTGCCCGAAAGTTCCATTTCAGCGTCGCCTTTCCTCGATCGTCCCTCCCCCTTGCGGGGAGGGTGGCCCGCGCAGCGGGTCGGGTGGGGGATCGAGCCATGAGCGTCGAACGCGCGAGAGCGCTAAGGAAGGTGATGAGCGTGCAGGAAGTTCGCCTGTGGGTGCGGCTCCGGTCGCTGCGAGCAGACGGCTTTCACTTCCGGCGGCAGGCGCCGCTGCTGGGGTATTATCCTGACTTCATCTGCCTCGGCCGACGCCTCGTCGTGGAAGTGGACGGGCATCACGAGGAACTGGAACAGGCTGCTCACGACGCGTATCGCGACCAAGTTTTCCGTCGCTCGGGCTTCCAAACCTTGCACTTTCCGACCCGTGCGGTGCATGAGGATATCGACGCGGTCGTGGGCGTGATTTGTCAGGCCCTGAGCGCAGCGAGCCCTTCGGGGCCACCCTCCCCACAAGGGGGAGGGAAGGGATCTAAGTTAATGGCCGCCTTATGTGGCCAGGAATTGAGACATGACCGAAACCGCCTCTTCCAAAGTGATCCAAGGCCGCACCGGCCCCTGGGAAATCGTTCTCGGCCTTGAGGTCCACGCCCAGGTCGCCAGCGTGTCCAAGCTGTTCTCCGGCGCCGCCGTCGGCTTCGGCGCGGGGCCGAACCAGCAGGTCAGCCTGGTGGACGCGGCCATGCCCGGCATGCTGCCCGTCCTGAACCGGTTCTGCGTCGAGCAGGCGGTGAAGACCGGCCTCGGGCTGAAGGCGCAGATCAATCTGAAGAGCCGCTTCGATCGCAAGAACTACTTCTATCCCGACCTGCCGCAGGGCTATCAGATCAGCCAGTTCGACCAGCCGATCGTTGGCGAGGGCGTGGTGACCGTCGAGCGCGACGACGGCACGACCTTCGACGTGCGCATCGAGCGCCTGCACCTGGAGCAGGACGCCGGCAAGTCGCTGCACGACCAGGATCCGAACGCCACCTATGTGGACCTGAACCGCGCGGGCACGGCGCTGATGGAGATCGTCTCCCGGCCCGACATGCGCACCTCGGAAGAGGCCGCCGCCTACGTCAAGAAGCTGCGCACGATCCTGGTCTATCTGGGCACCTGCGACGGCGACATGGAGAAGGGCAACCTGCGCGCCGACGTCAACGTCTCGGTCTGCCGTCCCGGCGACTACGAGAAGTTCCGCGAGACCGGCAGCTTCAGCCACCTGGGCACGCGCTGCGAGATCAAGAACGTCAACAGCTACCGCTACATCCAGCAGGCCATCGAGTACGAGGCCCGTCGCCAGATCGAGATCCTGGAGGACGGCGGCAAGATCGACCAGGAGACCCGGCTGTTCGACCCGAACAAGCTGGAGACCCGGTCGATGCGGAGCAAGGAAGAGGCGCACGACTATCGTTACTTCCCCGATCCGGACCTGCTGCCGCTGGTGCTGGATCCTGCGTGGGTGAAGGCGATCGAGGACACCCTGCCGGAATTGCCCGACGCCAAGAAGCAGCGCCTGCAGAGCCAGTACGGCCTGTCGGCCTACGACGCCGGCGTGCTGATCATCGAGGCCGACCGCGCCGACTATTTCGAGGCCGCCGCGAAAGGCCGCGACGCCAAGTTGGTGTCCAACTGGGTGACCAACGAACTGCTGTCGAAGCTGTCGGCCGGCGGCCACGAGATCGCCAGCTCGCCCTTGCCGCCGGAAGACATCGCCCAACTGGTCGAGCTGATCGAGACCGGCGTCATCAGCTCCAAGATCGCCAAGGAGGTCTTCGAGCACATGTGGGCCGGCGAGGGCCGTCCGGCGCAGATCGTCGAGGCGCGGGGCCTGGTGCAGATCAACGATACCGGCGCCATCGAGGCGGCGATCGACAAGCTGATCGCGGCCAATTCCGACAAGGCGGCGGCCGTGAAGGAAAAGCCCCAGGCCATCGGCTGGTTCGTCGGCCAGGTGATGAAGGAGACCGGGGGCAAGGCCAACCCGGCCACCGTCAACGAACTGCTGCGGAGCAAGCTGGGGCTTTAGGCGCCGTGCGTCCTTCGAGGCTCGGCTGCGCCTCGCGCCTCAGGATGAGGAATTCAGCAGCAACAAAGCTCCTCATCCTGAGGCGCCCGCGCAGCGGGCCTCGAAGGACGCAGTGAGGCTGTAAAAGACAAAAGGGCCCGCCGCTCGCGCGACGGGCCCTTTTCACGAACGGAGCGGCGGCCTTACGGCTTGGGCGTGTCCGTGGTCGAGCTGGCGGACGGGTCGGTTTCGGAGCCGGCCGGCTTGTGGTGCTTCTTGGCCTTCTTCTCGGACTTGGCGTCGGCGGCGGGGGTCGAGGCGTCGGTCGAGGTGTCCGAAGCCGTGGCGGAGCTGGGCGTGCCGCTGGCGCTGGCGTCAGCCGCCGGATCCTGGGCCGGGGTGGCCGCCGGGTCCGTGCCGTAGGACGGCGAGGTCGTGGACGAGGAGGGCGCGCTTTGGGTGGTCTGCGCGGTCGGGTCGGTGGGCGCGGTTTGCTGAGCCAGGGCCGACCCGGCATAGCCGGCGAGGGTCAGTGCAGCGACGGCGGCCGTGAGGCGGAGCTTGGTCATGGAAGCGTCTCGTTACTGTCGCGTCGGAAAGTGACACGGCCGCCACGCTGACCTGGGAATGCGGTGGGAATAACTCGCCAATCGGGCGATTTCGCCGCATACGCGGCCAGGATGTGGCGAATGGCGACGCTTACCAAGAGTTTTGGAAAACGTCGCCAGACGCTTCAGGTCGACATCGCCTAGTTGTTGATGATGTCGAAGATCAGTCCGGTGGCGATCGCCGCCAGGACATAGTCGTTACCGGCGCGGTACCAGTAGTAACCGCGGGGCGGCGGGCGCAGGCGATAGTATCCGTAGTCGTGGATGACATAGCCGTTGCCGCGATAATAGGGCGGCAGGTAGCCGCCGCGGCGCCAGGCGTTGTAGCCGGGGCGATAGCCGGGGTGACCATAGTAATGGGCCGGCGGCGCGCCATAGCTCCAGCGGTTGTTGTAATAGTAGCCGTTGTAGCGGCGGCCGTCCCAACGGTCCCGGCCATCCCAGCGATCGCCACGGTCCCAGCCGTTGTGACGGCCGTTGTCGTGGCGGCCGTCCCAGCGTCCGCCGCGATCGTCCCAGCGGCCGTCATGGCGTCCATCATGGCGGCCGCCGCGATCGCCGCGGTCTCCGCGCTCGTCGCGATGGCCCCAGCGGCCGTGATCCTGGGCGGACGCGTCGCTCGCGGCGGCGGCCATCGGCCCGGCGACGGCGGCCACGGCGGCGATGGTGAGCAACAGGCGCTTCATATCCGACGTCTCCTTACTTCGGTCGGCGGCTGTTCAAACCGCCTGATCCCTCGACCTTGAAGACAGCTTCCGCCTCGGCGGCTGAACCTGATCTGAACGGCGCCGTCAGGCTGGAGCGTGGGTGGGCTTGGCGATGGCGCTCCACGGGACCATGTTGGTGGTCAAACAAAACCTGCCTTTGGCAAGGCTTGCCTCAGGTCGTCGCGCGTCAGGGAGCGTCTGGATGAGCCGTCCGATCGAACTGTACTACTGGCCCACGCCCAATGGCTGGAAGATCTCCATCGCCCTGGAGGAGATGGGCCTGCCCTACACGATGATCCTGGTGAACATCGGGGCGGGCGAGCAGTTCAAGCCGGACTTCCTGGCCATAAGCCCTAACAACCGGATGCCGGCCATCGTCGATCCCGACGGTCCCGACGGCCAGCCGATCTCGGTGTTCGAGTCCGGGGCCATCCTGCAGTATCTGGGCCGCAAGACGGGGCGGTTCTATGGGACCAGCGAGCGCGAGCGGGTCGAGATCGACCAGTGGCTGATGTGGCAGATGGGCGGCCTGGGCCCCATGGCCGGCCAGACCCATCATTTCCGCCAGTACGCCGCCGCCATCGTCAGTGACCAGCGCCAGATCGCCTATGGCGCCATCCGCTACACCAACGAGACCCACCGGCTGTACGGCGTGCTGAACAAGCGGCTGGACGGGCGGGATTTCATCTGCGGCCAATTGTCCATCGCCGATTTCGCCTGCTGGGGATGGGTTGTGCCGTGGAAAAACCAGGGCATCATTCTGGACGAGTTTCCGCACCTGAAGGCCTGGTTCGAGCGCATGGGCGCCCGCGACGCCGTCGAGCGGGGCTTCAAGCTGGGCGCCGAATTGCGCCGCCAGGGCCTGCAAGCGCCCGGAAAAGCTCAGGAAGAAGCCCGAAAGGTGCTGTTTGGCCAGCGCGCCCGTTAACGTGCTGTATACGGCAGTTTACATTCAGTAACACCCATGAATGCGACGTAATGTCTCTAAACGATTCATGTATTCTCGGCTAAGATTCATGATGTCGCCGCCTTTAACTATATGTTCAGTGGCGATGGACTTTTCTGTTCTCGAGCCAAGCGGAGCCGGAGGGGCGAGGCGGGCTGGGAAGGGGAATTGAAGCCATGATGATGAGTATCGAACCGCCGGCCGCGATCCACGGGATTCCGCTGCCGACCGCCGACGCCTCGGGCGACGAGCTGTTCCGCATGGGCATGCTCTATTCGACCGGCCAGGGCGGCGCGCCGCTGGACTACGTGTCGGCCCACATGCTGTTCAACCTGGCCGCCATGCGCGGTTCGGTCGAAGCCAAGGTCTATCGCAAGGAAATCTCGCAGGAGATGGCCAGCGAGGACGTCGCCGAAGCCCAGCGCCAGGCGCGCGAATGGCTGGCCCACGGCTGAACCTGAGGTTCAGCCGTCGACCCCCAGCGCGGGGCGGCGGCTTCAGTTTCCGCTGAAGCCGTTGATCGCGTAGCTGAAGCTGATCGGCAGCAGGTCGCGGAAGTACTGCTGCATGAACAGGCCCGCTTCGGACACCCCGCTGCGCGGCACATAGACCACGTCGAACCGGCGCAGCGGCACCAGGTCCGCCCGGCCGCCGGTCATCCCCGACAGCAGGTTCGCCGTCCGCAGCATGGCCCGGCCGTTGGGGCCGCGACGAATGATCACCACCGACGTGCGCTTGGCCGAGGTCTTGAACCCGCCGGCCTGGATGACGGCCCGCAGCGCGTCGCTGTCGCCGGCCATGTCGAAGGCGCCCGGATTGCCGACCTCGCCCCCGACGAACACCTTCAGCGGCGCCGTCGACTTGATCGACACCTGCACCTGCGGCCGCAGCAGCTGGCTGGAATAGGCCTGGGTGATCGCCGCCTCCAGTTCGCCGATCGTCCGGTCGGCCGCCATGACCGGCGCGATCAGCGGCAAAGCGACGCGGCCGTCCGGCTGGACCACCACGGACTTGTTCAGCTCGGCCGCCGAGGGCACGGTGACCTCAAGCTCGTCGCCCGGATAGAACCGGTAGTCGGGCTCCTGATCCGACCAGTCGGCATAGCCGATATCGGAAAAAGTGGCCGTCGGACGGGCCGTGGGGGTGATCGGCTCGCGGTCCACGTGGCCGCAGCCGGCCAGGCCGAGCGAGAGCCCGGTGGCCGCGAAGGGCAGGGCGAAAGCCGCCGAAAGGATGGTGCGCCTGTGCATGCGACAAGTCTTAACAGGAATGGGTAACGACTCCTTAAGCGCGCTCCGGCCAGGGTGAGACTGAGATTGAACCCATCGGATTCGCATGTCGACGACGAGCGCCTGGAGCAGTGTGCCGCATGACCCGCCGTCGCGCAGCGACTGGTCGGCGCGCGCCCGCTATGCGCCGACCGACTTCGTCACCCTGCTGTGGCGCGAGCGCTGGCTGATGCTGGGGGTGTTCCTGGCCATCTTCCTGGTGGGCCTGGCGTTCGCCACCACGATGAAGAAGACCTACAGCGCCAGCGCCAGCCTGTTCGTCCGCCTGGGCCAGGAATATGTCTACGAGCCACGAGCCGGTGACGCCGCCCGCGGCGCGGTGCCCGACGTCGATCAGGTGATCCAGTCGGAATCGGAAATCCTGGGCAGCGGCGAGCTGCGCGAGCGGGTGATCCGCAAGGTCGGCTTCGGCCGGGTCTTTCCCGGCAGCGCCGCCAAATACGCCGTCGCCTCGCCCGAGGCGAAGCGCAAGCTGATGGCCGAGGGCCGCGAGGGCCTGGCCCGCAACCTGAAGATCGAGACCGCCCCCGACAACTCGATCATTCGGCTGTCCTATTCCAACGAGGATCCGGAAGTCGCCGAGAAGGTGCTCAACACCCTGCTCGAGGAATATCTGATCTATCGCCGCAACCTGCTGATCGGCGGCGACGACAACGGGTTGGAGCGCCAGCGCGAGCTGTTCACCGAAAAGCTGGCCCAGACCGACGCGGCCTACCAGGCCTTCCTGTCGGGCAACGACATCGGCGACTTCACCGCCCAGAAGACCGCCCTGACCCAGCTGCAGGCCCAGGCCGAGTCGCAGAAATACGCCACCGAGGCCCAGCTCCAGGACCGCAAGGGCCGGCTGGCCGCGGTCGTGGCCGAGCTGGCCAGGACCCCCACTGACATGGTGCTGTACCGCGACAGCGACATGTCGGCGTCCAGCAAGCTGGCCCAGCTCAAGCTGGACCGCGAGGGCCTGCTGTCCCGCTATCGTCCCGACGCCCAGCCGGTCCGCGACATCGACGCCCAGATCGCCCAGCTGCAGCAGGGCGTGTCGTCGGGCCGCACCAACGGCGAGGGCGCGCGCCGCAGCGGCCCCAACCCGATCTGGCAGACCCTGCAGTCCACCCGGAACGACCTGACCGCCGAGGTCGCCGCGCTCCAGCAGTCGCTGAACGCCTACACCCAGCAGATCCAGGACGTGAACCAGCGCCTGCTGCGGCTCTCCGAGCTGGAGCCCACCTTCAACCAGCTGTCGCGCGACCGCGACGTGCTGTCGTCGAACGTCAAGGACTTCACGGTCAAGGAACAGCAGGACCAGGCCCAGCGGCAGATGTCGGCCGAGGGCAGCGACAACATCCGCATCGTCCAGCGCGCCGTGGCCCCGTCGACCGGCAAGAGCCTGAAGAAGCCGGTCATGGTGCTGGCCTTCCTGTTCGCGGCCTTCACCGCCGCCTGCGCCGGCCTGGTGCGCATGCTGCTGCGGCCCGGCCTGCAGACCCCGGCGTCCGCCTCGCGCACCCTGGGCCTGCCCGTGCTGGCCACGGCCAACTACAAGCGCTGAGGCTTACAACCCTGAGCGCTTTCGTCGCCTTTCGCGCGAGCGCGTTTGGCCCTTAAGGTAAACGGACTTCAACGCGCGGCGATTCGGCGAATGGTGGATTTGAACGTCGAGATGGCGGAGCTGTGGGGGTCCCTGGGCGCCCCTGCGCCCGGCCGCGCGCACGTCATCCAGTTCGTCGCCGCCCGACGCGGGGAGGGGACCTCGACCGCCGCCCGCGAATTCGCCCGCTTCGCCGCCAAGCGGGCCGGCCGCAAGACCTGGCTGATCGACGTGGACCTAGTCACCTCGCCGCAATACCAAGCCATCGCCGCCGACCCCGAGCGCTATGGCCAGCTGGGCGGCGGGACGCCGGCCTCGCCCGACGGCTCGGCCTTCTTCACCGTCCAGCCGCCGGCCCCCAAGCCGGACGGCGGCGTCTGGCCCGACGCCAAGTACCTGACGGCCCACAGCGTGGGCGGACCGCGCTTCTGGGTGACCCGCTTCAACCGCGAGGCCCTGCGCGGCCGCCAGAAGGCGCACATCCTGCCCGGCGTCGAATACTGGGCGGCCCTGCGCCGTCACGCCGAGATCATCGTGGTCGACAGCCCGTCGGCCGATCGCTCCCAGGCCGCCCTGACCCTGGCCCAGCACATGGACCAGACGGTGCTGGTGGTCAGCGCCCAGCAGCCCGACGTGCGGCCGCCGGGCCTGCTGCGCGACGCCCTGGCCTCGGCGGGCGGACGCACCGCCGGCGTGTTCTTCAACCAGGCCTCGGTCCAGCCGCCGAAGTTCCTGAAGGCCATCCTGCCGTGAGGGCTCTACCGTGAGGACTGGGCCGTGAGCGTCGTGCGCGGCGCGGCGCCCGTCGCGCCCGCCCGGCTGATGTTCTCGCAGATCGCGCTGTTTGGCCTGGCCGTCTTCGCCTTGCTGGTCTTCAGCGGCGGCTGGGAACTGCCGGCGGTCGGCGAGAACGCCACCGAGGCGGGCTCGGCCATCCTGCGGGTCGGCTATCTGCCCGCCTACGCCGCCGGTTTCGCCCTGATCGCCTTGCGGCCGGGCGCGACCCTGCGAGTGGTGATCCGCCAGCCGTTCCTGGTGGCCCTGATGGTGGTGGCCGTCGCCTCGATGTTCTGGTCGGTGAATCCCGACCAGACGGTGCGGCGCTGCTTCGCCCTGGTCTGCACCACCCTGGGCGGCGTGGCCCTGGCGGCGCGGTTCCGCTGGCCGCAGCTGGCCGAGGTGGTGGGCGCGGCCTTCGCGGTGCTGATCGTCGCCTGCTTCGTCGTCTGCCTGGCCGTGCCGCGCATCGGGGTGATGACCGAGCTGTTCCCCGGCGCCTGGCGCGGCCTGTGGCGCGAGAAGAACGGCCTGGGCGGCCTCATGGCCTTCGGCTTCTGCATCCTGTCGGCGGCGGCCCTGCTCAACCCCAGGCGCGCCCGGCTGTGGTGGACCTTTGCGGGGCTGGCGGTGGTGCTGGTGCTGATGTCGACCTCCAAGACCTCCTTGGTCTCGCTGGTGTTGGGCGCGGGGGCCGTCGGCTTCGTGCTGGTGGCTCGCCGCGGCCCGGCCGTCGGCACGGCGGCCACCTGGGCGGGGGTGACCGGCGTCGTCCTGCTGATCGCCTTTTCCCTGTTCGCCGCCGACGTGTTCTTCGCCATCCTCGGCAAGGACGCCACCTTGACCGGCCGCACCAAGATCTGGAGCGCGGTGATGCGCGAGATCGAGGACCGTCCCTGGCAGGGCTATGGCTACTCCGCGGTATGGGGCGACAAGAGCGGCTGGGGGCCGTTCGCCTGGATCAGCAAGAACGCCGGCTTCCAGGCCCAGCACGCCCACAACAGCTGGCTGGAGCAGTGGCTGGGCCTGGGGCTGGTGGGCCTGATCGCCTGGGGGCTGTTCTACCTGCAGACCATGACCCTGGCGGTGATCGCCGTCTTCCGTGACCGCGGCGCGCTGTTGGCCTTCCCGTTCCTGGTCGTCTACAGCCTGGTGTCGCTGACCGAGAGCATCGCGGTGGTCTACAACGATTTCCGCTGGGTGCTGTTCGTGGCCTTCGCCGCCAAGCTGGCCTTCCCGGACCGCGAGATCCAGGCCTAAGCGTTGCTTTGGGGGACGAACCGGGTCTCACTCCCACCTTTGGAGGGACAACCCATGCTGCTGGCCGCCCAGATCGTCACCGGGATCGTCGCCCTGATCCATGTCTATATCGTCCTGCTGGAGACGGTGCTGTTCGACACCCGGGGCAAGCGGGTGTTCGGCCTGACCGACCAGGCGGCGGCGATCGTCAAGCCGGCGCTGTCGAACCAGGGCTGCTACAACGGCTTCCTGGTCGCGGCCCTGGCGCTGGGCCTGTTCTGGCCCGACGACGTGACGGCCAAGGCGTTCGCCTTCTACGGCCTGGCCTGCGTGGCCGTGGCCGGCGTGTGGGGCGGCCTGACCGTCAAGCGCTCGATCCTGCTGGTCCAGACCCTGCCGGCCATGGTGGCGCTGGCGCTGTGGTGGATGGCCTAGGCGCTTTCCGCCCCGACCTGGGCTTGACGCCGAAGGCCTTGCCGCTAGAGGCAATGCCCGAGCTTGGCCCGAGGACCCGATGATCGATTTCCCCGAAGACATCTTCAGCGAACCCGAGGACGTGGATCCGGACACCCTGGCCAATCTGGGCCCGCTGCGGCCGCTGGCCGGGGTCTGGGAAGGGCGCAAGGGCGTCGACCTGAACCCGAAGGCCGACGGGCCCGAGCGGCGCGACTATCTCGAACGCATCGAGATCCAGCCGATCGACCCCCAGGCGAACGGACCGCAACTGCTCTACGGCCTGCGCTACCACGTCCATATCGTCGCGTCGGACGAGGACACCACGTTCCACGACCAGGTCGGCTACTGGCTCTGGGAACCGGCCACCGGCCTGATCATGCAGACCCTGGCCATTCCGCGCGGACAGGTGGCCCTGGCCAGCGGCCGCGCCACGCCGGACGGCGCCGGCCTGGTCGTCCGGGCCGAGCGGGGCGGTCCCGGCTACGGGATCTGTTCGGCCGACTTCCTGGAATGGGCGTTTCGGACGGATTCCTATGAGCTGGAGGTGCGCTTCGACGCCGACGGCGGCTGGTCGTACGTGTCCACCACCATGCTCCAGGTGCGCGGCCGCACCGCGCCGTTCCGCCACGTCGACCGCAACACCCTGACCAAGGTCGCCGAGCCGCGTCCCAATCCATCGGCGCGCATCGCGGCGGGTCAGGCCAGCCTGGCCGAGGCGCACGGCTTCGCGACGATGGGCGGTACGGCGAAGGAGTCGGACTGAGACGGGCTACAGCCCGATCCGCCGCGCGCCTTCGGCCACCGTCACCACGTCGAAGCCCGCCGTCAGCGCGCCGTCGACCAGCCGCTCCAGGGCCGCGGTCGTGCAGCCCCATTGCGACGGCTGGGGCGAGACGTCGTGGGTGTAGAGGATCAGCCAGGCCTTGCGCCGGTGGGCCTTGTCCAGCCAGTCCAGCGCCACCTGCTCGCCGTCCGCGCCCTCAATGCCGACGGCCGGCGCCTGATTGAGGTCGGCGCCGTTGGCGACCAGGCCATGGTGCAGGGCGCGCAGGGTCTTGAAGCGCCCGGCCAACGCCGTCTTGGCCGGCGCGGCGACATCGCCATAGGGATAGGCGAAGCTGACGGGCGCGCCCGTTCCCCACGCGGCCAGATGCCGGGCGTTGAGGTCGATGTCGGCCAGGGTCTCGGCTTGCGAGGCCTGGCCGCAGTCCAGGTGCGAGAAGGTGTGGCAGGCGATCTCGTGGCCCGCGGCGTGCAGGCGGGCGGCGTCGTCCCCGGTGGCGAAGCGGCCCATCGGCCCGTCGCGCCCGGTCAGGCCGGCGGCGAAATAGTAGGTGCCGCGCAGGCCACGGGCCTCCAGCACCTGGGCCCCGGCCTCGCAGGCGGTGGCCGGGGCGTCGTCGAAGCTGAACGACACCATCGGCCGCTCCAGCTTCACCCGGGCCGGACGGCGGTGAGCCAGGCGGATCAGCCGGCGGCGGACCTTGCCCTTCAGGCTGCGGTCGGGCTCGTAGGCGTCGACTTTCTCGTGAGAGATCTGCATCAGACGGCGTCCGAATAGAGCGCGGCGCGGTAGAGCCGCAGGGCGAGGGCGCGAAGCGGCGTCGGGGCCGCCTCGTTGAGGGCGAAGGTCTTCAGCATTGGCCGCCACGCGTGGCGCAGCGGCAAGGCCTTCAGTTTCGTGGCGACCTTGTAGCTGGGATAGGCGCTGACCACGTCGCGGTGCGCGGCCACCACCCGGGCGAAGTTGCCGGCCGACTGCTCGTACTTGGCGGCCAGGGTCGCGGCGGTGTCGAGGCCCAGATGGGTGGCCGAATTGTCGATGTGCAGGATCGGATGGCGCTGGGCCACGCGCATGGCCCACTCGACGTCCTCCCAACCCCAGCCGGCGAAGCCTTCGTCGAATCCGATGGTTTCAAAGACGTCGCGGCGGACCAGCAGGTTGGAGGTGAAGACGTGCTTTTCCGGTTCCTTGGCCCGCTCCGGGGCCGGGGTGCAGTCGCTCTTCAGCGCCATGGCCCGGTGCAGCTCGTGCTCGGGGCGGCGCGGGGTCTGGTCCAGGGTGAAGCCGCCGAAGGCGACGGGTGTATCGTCCGCGGCGACGGCCGCCCAGCGGGCGAGGAAGCCGATCGGATCGGGCAGCATGTCGCTGTCGAGGAACAGCAGGTGGCGCCCCCGGGCGTGGCGGGCCAGGCGGTTGCGGCCCTTGGCGCGGCCCTCGTTGGACGACAGGGCGATCAGCCGGGCCGGCAACTTCAGTTTCTCGATGCGCGCCGCCATGCGCCGGGTCAGGGCCGCGTCGCCGCCGCCGTCGTCCAGCAACACGATCTCGGCGTCGGCGCCGGGTTCGTCCAAGGCCTTGAGCAGGGCGCTGGGGTCGTCGCGATAGGTGGGGATCAACACCGACAGGCGTGGCGCGGCGTCCTTTTGGTCCAAGGCGGCCCAGGCGGCGTTGTCGGTCAGGGTTTCGGTCACGACGGTCATGCGGGCTTCAATCGCCGTTGCAGGATGTCCAGGGCCCGGCCGCGCACGCCGCCCGCGTCGAGCGCCAGCGCCGCGACGCCGTAGACCACGGCGCCGGCGCAGGCCTTCAGGATCAACTCGACCACGCCGCCGAAGGCCGGCACGGCCAGCACGGCGGCGGCCATCAGGGCGCAGGCCAGGCCGCACCGGGTCAGGGCCGCCCATGGCACGGGCAGGGGGCAGGCCCGGCGGCCCAGGAGCGCCGCGCCGACCGCGCCGACGCCATAGCTGGCGGCGGTCGACCACAGGGCGCCGTCCAGGCCGAAGCGCGGAATAAGGGCCAGGTTCAGGATCACGTTGGCCCCGGCCGGAATGGCCATGCAGCCGATCAGCATCAGGGTCTTCCGGCCCAGGGTGAAGGCCTGCAGCAGGTAGTAGGTGGTCACGCCTGACAGCCAGCCGGCGACGGCGATCCACGGCACGACGTGGCCGGCGCCGGCGCTGAGATCGGGGCCGACCATCACCTGGGCCAGCGGCCGGCCGACCAGGGCCAGGCCGACGGCGGCGGGCAGGGTCAGCAGCACCATGAAGCCGGCCTGCTCGTGGGCGGCGTCCTTCAGGGCGGGGTGGCCGCCGCGCTCCAGCGCCGCGACCAGGGCCGGTCCGCCGGCCATGCCCAGCCAGATGAACACCACGTCCAGGGTCCGCGAGCCCAGGGAATAGCCGGCGTGATAGACGCCCACCGCCTGCTCGTTCAGGAAGGCGGCCAGCAGGAAGCGGTCGGTGGTCGACAACACCAGGGCCAGGACCAGCGACAACGCCACCGGCACGCCATAGGCGGCGTAGGCCTTGGCCATGGCCGGATCATAGCGGCCGCCCGTGGAGCGACGCAGCTCGGCCGGCAGCACGAACACCAGGCACAGCAGCGAGATGGCCCCCATGCCCAGCAGCGGCGCCGCGCCCCCCAGCCCGACCAGGGCCAGGACCAGGCCCAGCACGAAGCCGCCCACGGTCTGGACGATGTCCAGCAGGGCCGCGCCCGACACCTCGCCGGCCGCGCGGCGGCGTTCCTGCGACAGCTTGGCCAGGCTCTTGACCACCGCACCGGCGAAGGCGGCGGCGACGGCCACCTTCATCGGGGCTGACAGCGGTGCGAAGCGCAGCACGCCGGCGGCGACGATCGGCGCGACCAGCGCCAGGCCGAACCACAGGCGGTAGAGGGTGGCGAAGTGATCAGGCAGGCGGCCGTCGGCGTCCTGGCGGGCGTGGAAACGGGCCATCGCCGCCTCCGTCCAGGTCAGCAGGATGGTCTGGGTCAGGCTCAGGACCGAGAAGGCCAGGGCGTAGACCCCGTACTGCTCGGGCGTCAGGACACGGGTGAACAGGACGATGGTGAGCAGGCCAACCACGCCCTGGGCGATATTGACCGGCAGATATCCGAGTACGCCACGCCAGAACATGTTTGGTCCTCAGCGCACAGCCGACCGGTCCCCAAGCAGGCAGGGGATAGTCATGGCGATGATGTAGAGATCAAGCCAGAACGACTGACGCTCGATATATTCGATGTCCAGGGCCACGCGCTCCTGCACCTGCTCGGCGGTGTCGACCGGCCCGCGCGAGCCGTTGATCGCCGCCCAACCGGTGACGCCGGGCTTCATGCGATGGCGGTGGGCGTAGCGGGCGACCAGGGTCTCGGACTCCACGTCGCCGCTCTTCATGCCGATGGCGTGGGGGCGGGGGCCGACCATCGACATCTCGCCGCGCAGCACGTTGAACAGCTGGGGCAGCTCGTCCAGGCTGGTCTTGCGGATGAACCGGCCGACCTTGGTGACGCGGTCGTCCCCGGCGGTGACCTGGCGGGCCGCCTTGGCGTCGGCGGCCTCGTGGCGCATCGAGCGGAACTTCCAGACCAGGATCGCCTCGTTGTTGAAGCCGTGGCGACGCTGGCGGAAGAACACCGGGCCGGGGGTGTCCAGCTTGATGGCCACGGCGACCAGCAGCATCACCGGCGCGGCGACCAGCAGGCCCAGCGAGCCGATCACCAGGTCCTGGGCGCGCTTGACGAAGGCCCGGCGGGCGTCGGTGGCCGCGCCCGACAGGTCCACGAAGTGGGCCAGGGAGGCGTTGCGCTGGGCGTCGCGGTTCAGGTCGACGAACAGGCTGACCGGGTTGGGCAGCACTTCCAGGCGCTCGACCAGTTGGTCGACGCGGGCCTGGGCGGTGGCGCTCACCGCGATGATCACCCGGTCGACGAAGGGCATGATGCGGTGGCCGATCAGGGCGCCGGTGTCGCCCAGGACCGGCACGCCCAGCACCTGGGGCGGGGCGCGGTCGGCGCGGTCGTCGAACACGCCCAGCACGTTGACGTCGCCGGTGGCCAGGGCGGCGCGGATGAAGTGTTCGGCGTTGGCGGTCGCGCCCACCACCACGACGTTCGGCGTCAGGCGGCCTTCGCGACGGCCGTGGTCGACGACGCGCCACCAGGCCACATGCAGCCCGGCGGTGGTCACGGCCAGCGCCACGGCCCAGCCGGCCGCCAGGGCGACGTCCGCCTGGCCTCGTCCGAAGACCAGGGTCGCCAGCGCCACGACCACCGCGGCGGCGCCGAACGCGGCCGACACCCGCAGGGCCTGGCGGCCCAGGGTCTCGCGGCGGTGGAAGGTGTAAGCCTCCAGCATGTAGAGGGCGGGCAGCAGGGCCAGGGCGCCCAGGACCAGCGGCGCATAGTCCTCGGGCGCGGCGCGGGCGATGGCGATCGCGGCGGCGGTGACGGCGGCGAAGGCCAGGCCGTCGACCACGCGGAACAGCCGCGACAGGCTGCGCACCTGCATCCGGGCCCGGGCCGGAACCAGGCGTCCCGGCCGGAACGGACCGCGCCGGCCCTTGGCCTCGGCCAGGTCGTTGCCGATCACGACACCGGACGCCGTCGAGCCGTCCGTCGCGATGGCCGCCTCGAGTTCCGTATGTGCGATAGCAGACGACATGAAGCTCAGACCCCTTGTAGAACAGGGTTCAACCTAGCCTCGCGGTCTGAGCTTCGCGTTAACGCGGATTTTTCGAGACAGCGCGTTGTCATGCCGCCGCGAACAGGCTATCGAACCGCTCCCTCTCAGGAGGAGACGTGGCCGAGAGGCTGAAGGCACCGCTTTGCTAAAGCGGCATACCCCAAAAGGGTATCGAGGGTTCGAATCCCTCCGTCTCCGCCATCCCCCCATTCGATCGCGCTAGAAGCAGAGTCGAGGTCCGGACGTCCGGACTCAGCCGCTTTAAGCCTTCGATCAGTTCGGCCCCGGCCCGGCGCAAGGCGTCGATCGGCATCGGATCCAGGCGCTCCAGGACGAACCACATGCCGGTGGTTTCGGGCCCGATGCGGGTCCGGACGCCCTGGCGCCAGTTCCATCGTCGGCAGGTGACGCCCAGGGCGTCGCGCCAGACGACCTCGCCGGCTTCGACCGGCTCGACCTTCGGCTGGCCGTCCTGGACGGTGTCGAACGGCTCGCCGCCGACGGCGCGGACCAGCGACGGCGCGCCGGCATAGACCCCCGCGTCCTCGCCGCCGACCGGGACCGCGTAGCGGACGCTGACGGCGTTATAGAGGTCGACGACCGCGTTCACCGTCGGCAGGCCGCCATCGCGGGCGGCGCGCCGTCGCAGGGCTTCGGCCGAACAGGGCGTGCGCTGGGGCTTGGCGCCGAAGGCGCGGTAGGCTTCGCGCCAGGCCTCCAGATGCGCCTCCGCCCACGGCGCGGCGTCCAGCGCCGCGCAGGCCGCGTCCAGCAAACCGGCGCTGTAGGCGTCGCTCTGGCTGTTGCGGACGTTCTCGGCAACGATGCTCAGCGCCGTGAAGTCCGGACGCAGAGCGAAGACGGTCGGCGAAATGGCGGGAATCAGGGACATGGCGATCCGTCTGGCTTGAAGAGTGGAAAGGCCTGTGGCGGGGCTATGGGAACAGGGCGCCGTGGACGAGGCTGGCGGCCAGCGCCAGCATCATGACGCCGATGCCCAGGTCGAGGATCCGCCAGGCCGCCGGGCGCGAAAACAGCGGGGCGAGGAACCGCGCGCCCAGGCCCAGGGACGAGAACCAGGCCAGGCTGGCCAGGGCGGCGCCGGCCATGAACAGCGGCCGCTCCGTCGGCGGAAGCGCCGCGCCCACCGCGCCCATCAGCATGACGGTGTCGATATAGACGTGCGGGTTGAGGAAGGTGAAGGCGGCCGTTCCGGCCAGGGCGGCGCCCAGGGTCATCGACGCCTGGTGTTCGACGATCAGCACCGAGGGCCTGGAGGCCCGGCGCAGCGCCGAGATTCCGTACCAGGCCAGGAAGGCCGCGCCGCCCAGGCTCAGGGCCAGCGACAGTCCCGGGAGCAAGGCCAGGACCCCGCCCAGGCCGTTGACCCCGGCCACGATCAGCGTGGCGTCGGCCGCTGCGCAGAACAGCACGATGGGCACGACGTGTTCGCGCTTCAGGCCCTGGCGGAGGACGAACATGTTCTGCGCGCCGATGGCGATGATCAGGCCGGCGGACAGGGCGAAGCCTTTGAGGAAGGCGGAGATCAGGGAGGCGGTCATGTCGCCTTTGATGGCGACGTCGCGTGATGTAGTACAGCTAAGATTCCTTATGCTGATTAAGGTGTTCTAATGCTCGACTATGCGTCGCTCGCCGCCCTGGCCGCCGTCGCGCGCGAAGGCAGTTTCGAGAGGGCCGCCGCCGCGCTGGGCGTGACGCCGTCGGCGGTGTCCCAGCGCGTCAAGGGGCTGGAGGAGCGGGTCGGCGCGATCCTGCTGACGCGGGGCGTTCCGTGCCGGCCGACCGAGATCGGCGCCAAGCTCTGCGCTCACGTCGAGCAGGTCCGGTTGCTCGAAAGCGACGTCGTGAATGATCTTCCGGGGCTGGCCGGCCCGGCGCCCGGGCCGCCGACGATCCGGGTCGCGGTCAACGCCGACAGCGTCAGCACCTGGTTCCCGGCCGCCGCGGCGCTGTTCGCGACCGACACGGGGGCGATGCTCGATCTCGTCCTCGAGGACGAGGCCCACACGGCCGACCGCCTGCGTTCGGGCGAAGTCATCGCCGCGGTCACCGCCGATCCCGCGCCCGTCCCGGGCTGCAAGACCTACCCGCTGGGCGCCCTCGACTACGCGGCCGTCGCCAGTCCGGCCTTCCTGGCGCGCTTCTTCCCGGACGGGGTCGATCCGGCCGGCCTGGCGGCCGCGCCGATCCTCCGCTTCGACCGCCGCGACCAGCTGCAGGCGCGATGGGCCTGGGAAGCCTGGAACGTTCGGATCCGCCCGCCCGCCCACTGGACGCCGTCCACGCCGGGCATGCTGGACATGACCTTGGCCGGACTGGGCTGGGCCATGACGCCCGTGGTGCTGGCCGCGCCGCACCTCGCCGCCGGCCGCCTGGTGGAACTGCCGCCGCGCCTGCGCATCGGCGTGACGCTCTACTGGCAGCGCACGCGTTTGACGGCGCGGCTGCTCGACCGATTGACCCACGCCGTGAGGTCGACCGCCACCGGCGTCCTGACCGAGATCGCCACGGCGGATGGCGCGGCGGCTTCAGATCGGGACGGCTAGGCAGAACCGCGCGCCGGCCAGCGGAGTGTCGGCGCCGATGTCGGCGTCGGAGGCGGCGGCGAGCAGGGTCAGCGCGCCGCCGTGGCCCTGGGCGATCTGGCGCGCCAGGCTCAGCCCGACGCCCGATCCGGTCGCCTTGGTGGTGAAGAACGGCAGGCGCACCTGGTCGGCGTGGGCCGGCGGCACGCCCGGCCCGGAATCCTCGACCACGAACCGGATCTCGGTCTCGACCTGCCGGACGCCCAGGCGGACGCGGGGATCGGGGCGCTCCAAGGCGGCTTCGGCGGCGTTGTTGAGCAGGTTGCCGATCGCCAGCCACATCTGGTCGGCGTCGATCGGGATCTCGATAGCCGGCGGCGGCGGACAGTCGAGCGCCACGCCCCGGGCGGTCCACTGCGCCAGAAAGCTCTCCCGCGCCACGTCCAGCCAGGCCGCGAGGTCGACGAGGCGGGGCGCGGGCGGCGGCAGGCGGGTCAGCGTGCGGTAGGCGTCAATGAAGTCACGCAGGCCTTCGGTCCGGGCCACCGCCCGTTCCAGCGCCGAAATGGCCTGGCCGGTCGCGGCCGGACCGCCGTCGCGCAGGAGGTCCAGGGCGCTGCGGCTCATGGACGCCACGGGCGTCAGGGCGTTCATCAGCTCGTGGTTCAGCACCCGCAGCAGGTCGCGCAGCGCGGCGGCTTCGGCGGCGCGGACGTCGGCCGTCATGTCGGTCAGCACGACCAGGTCGGCCTGGCCCGCCTCGTCGACGATTTCGGCGCGGCTGACCGCATAGCTGGCGTCGCGCCAGCGCAGGGGCGAGGCCAGGTCGGAGAGCGATCGCCCGCCGGTCAGGGCCAGGCGGGAGGCGTCCGACAGCAGGTGCGGGGTGTCGAACGCCCGGCGCGCGGCGCGATTGGCGGCGATGATCCGGTCGTCGCCCGCGCCCAGCAGGATCGGCGAGGGGGTCTGGTCCAGCAGCAGCTCCAGCCGCCGGCGGTTCAGCTCGGCGGCGAAGCCGCTTGCGGCCTGAACCGGGACCAGCCGCGCGGCGCGCCAGACGCCGAGCTTCTGGACCAGGTCCACGGCCAGGGCCGCGCCGGCCAGCGCGCAGAGCAGCGCCGTCGCGTACAGTCCGTGCGTGACCGACAGCCAGGCCAGGACGCCCAGCGCGAAGATCGACGCCTGGGCGAGCAGGCGCAGGGCCAAGGCCTTAGAGCCCATGCTTCTCCATCCTGCGATAGAGGGCCGCGCGGGTCAGGCCCAGGTCCTTGGCCGCCTGCGAGACGTTGAACTGCCGCCGCGTCAACGCCGCCTGGATCAGCGCCTTCTCCGAGCGTTCGAGGTTCAGGTCCTGGGGCGGCAGGTTGGCCGGCACGCGCGCGGGCGTGTCGATGGCCGCCCGCACCGAGGCCAGCAGGCGCTCGTTGTTCCAGGGCTTGACCACGAAGTCCTGGGCGCCCAGCCGCATGGCCTGAACGGCGATGGCCATGCCCGAATGGCCGGTGACCACCACCACGGGCAGGTCCGGCCGCGCCGCAAGCCGCTTCTGCAGGAACGCCAGCCCCGCTTCGCCGGAGGTGTCGCCCCGCCGGAAGTTGAGGTCCAGCAGCAGCACGTCGACCGGCGCCCGGTCGAGGCGCTCATGCGCCGCGTCGGGGGCCTCGACGCCCACGAAATCGAACCCGCCACGCACCAGGATCAGCTCGGCCGACGCCAGGATGTCCGGGTCGTCGTCGAGGAATAGCGCGCACGGGCGACGGCCGTCGGACATGTTCGGAATCGGACACATTGGCGATGTCATTGAGGCCAAAACTCACGCCAAACCGACAATAAGTCAAATAAAACCAGCAACTTATTGAAATTGCGCGGTTCGTATTAGCCTGAGAGCATGAGCAGGTTCGCCTCGACTTCCTCGATTGCCCCCGGCGGCATGGACCGTCACGTCGAACGGCGCTGGCGGCTCACGCCCGCCCGGCTGTGGGCGGCGGGCCTCGCGGTCCTGGCCGGCGCCGGTCTGTTGGCCTGGGGCCTGTCGCCCAAGGCGGGCACGGTGGACGTGGACGCCGCGGCCCTGTCGTTCGGCCAGGTGGTCCGCGCGCCCTATCTGGACTATGCGCCGCTGCGCGCCGAGGTCGCGCCGGCGGAGACCACGTTCATCGCCGCCGAAACCTCCGGTCGGGTGGAGGCTGTCCTGGCCGCCGACGGCGACCTGGTCGCGGCCGGGCAGGAGCTGGCCCGCCTGTCCAATCCGCAGCTGAGCCTGGAGGTGACGGCGCGCGAGGCCGACATCGCCGCCCGGCTTAGCGAGAACACCGGCCGGCTGATGAGCCTCAAGGGCGCCGAGGAGAGCCGCGAGCAGGCCCTGGCCGACACCGCCCACGCCCTGAGCCGGGCGCGGCAGGACCTGGACCGGCGGCAGATCCTGCTGGCCAAGGCGATGCTGAGCCCCTCGGCCGTGCAGCCCTATCTCGAGGAGGTCGACTATCAGAAGGATCGGCTGGCCACGCTGCGGGCGGCGCAGCGTTCGGACGCGGCCTTCTATGCCGAGCAGCGCGCCCAGGCGGCCCGCAGCGCCCAGGACCTGCGCCGCAGCCTCGAAGAGACCCGCGCCGGCCGTTCGGCCCTGGTGGTTCGCGCGCCGACGGCCGGCCGGCTCACCGCGTTCGATCTCAAGCCGGGCCAGGCCGTGCGGATGGGCGACCCGCTGGGCCAGGTGGACGCCGAGGGGGCCTACAAGCTGCGCGCCAAGCTGGACGAATTTTACCTGCCCCGGCTGTCGGTTGGGCAAAGCGCCCAGGCGACGGTCCGCGACCATGCGGTCTCGGCGCGGGTGACGAAGGTGTTCCCGCAGATCGCCGAAGGACGGGCGACTCTGGAACTGGCGTTCGACGGAGCCGCGCCCGGCGGTCTGCGGCGCGGCGAGACCATCGACCTGCGCCTGTCGCTGGGACGGCCCCAGGCCGCGGTGATCGCGCCGTCGGGCGCCTGGCTGAACGACACCGGCGGAGCGTGGGCCTTCGTCCTGACGGCCGACGGCAAGCAGGCCGAGCGGCGGGCGATCGTGGTGGGGCGCCGCAATCCCGAGCAGGCCGAGGTGCTGAGCGGCCTCAGGCCGGGCGAGCGCATCGTCACCGCCGGCGCGCAGGACGTCGCCAAGGCGAAAATTCTCCGGATCCGATCGAAGGGACGACCATGATCGAACTGCAGTCCATCTCCCGCCTCTATCGCTCGGACGAGATCGAGACCACGGCGCTCCACGGCATCTCGCTGTCGATCCGGCGCGGGGAGTTCGCGGCCGTCATGGGGCCGTCGGGATGCGGCAAGTCGACCTTGCTGAACATCCTGGGCGCGGTCGATCGCCCGACGTCCGGCCAGTACCTGTTCGAGGGCGAGGACCTGGCCAAGCGCGGCGAGGGCGCCCTGGCCCTGCACCGGGCCCGTCACCTGGGCTTCATCTTCCAGAGCTTCAACCTGGTCGACGACCTGACCATCGCCGAGAACATCGAGTTGGGCCTGATCTATCGCAAGGGCCGGTCGGGATCGCGCCGGACGCTGGTCGAGGCCGCGATGGACCGGGTCGGCATCGGCCATCGGGCCCGGCACTTTCCCCACCAGCTTTCGGGCGGACAGCAGCAGCGGGCGGCGATCGCCCGGGCGATCGTCGGCGGCCCCGACCTGATCCTGGCCGACGAGCCCACCGGCAACCTCGACACCGAGAACGGCGCCCAGGTGATGGACATCCTCAAGGGCCTGAACGCGGCCGGCGCCACCATCGTCATGGTCACCCACTCGCCCAGCCACGCCGACCAGGCCAGCCGGCGCATCGACATGCTGGACGGACGGCTGGTGGCCTCCGTCGCCCAGGCCCTGTGAGGCGCACCATGCTGCAGTCCATCCTGACCGCCTTCTGGCGATCCTTCACCCGGCGTCCGCTCTATGCCGCCCTCAACCTGCTGGGCCTGAGCCTGGGCGTGGCGACCTTCGTCACGCTCAGCCTGCTGCACCGCTTCGAGACCGGTTACGACCGCTGGACACCGGAGCGAGACAAGATCTACGCCGCCGGCATCGCCTTCAACGTCCCGGGCATAGCACCGGGCGCGCGGGTCGGGTCGATGGGCGGATTGCTGGAGGAGATGAAGGTCGACTATCCGCAGGTGCGCGGCGTGCGGGATTGGAACCAGGCGGCGGTGATCCACAGGGGCGCCACGGTTTCAAGCGAACAGATCGAGCTGGTCGACGCCGATTTCCTGGCCTTCTTCCAGGTCCCGCTGGTCGCCGGCGACCGGGAGACGGCCCTGCGCGACCCGACGAGCTTGGTGCTGTCGGAGACCATGGCCCGCAAGTATTTCGGCGCCGTCGACGTGGTCGGCCGTCGTCTTGAGATCAGCGATCTCGTCGGGCGCAACGCCTACACCGTCACCGCGGTGCTCAAGGACCTGCCCAAGAACAGCAATCTGAAGCTGGACTTCGTTCGTCTGCTGACGCCGCGGGACGTCGCGCCGGAGGTCCCCTGGCACGGCTGGGGCGGGGTTATTCTGCAAACCTATTTCAAGTTCGACGATCCCGCAGCGGTCTCCGCCCTGGAGGCGCAACTGCCGGCCTTCGTCGATCGCCGGGTGGGCAAGTCGTTCGGCGACGCCGTCACGCCGCACGACCTGCTGAGGCTGAGCTTCGTGCCGCTGGGCGATGTTCACCTGGTCGACCCCAAGCAGCGCGCCGCGATCGAGACTTTGAGATTGGTCGGCTGGGTCGCCCTGGGCCTGGCCCTGATCAACTACGTGAACTTGGCGACCGCTCGCGCGGGACTGCGGGCCCGCGAGGTGGCCGTGCGCAAGGCCCTGGGCGCCGGAGCCGCCGTCCTGCGGCTGCAGTTCCTGGGCGAGGCAGCGCTGACCCTCGCCCTGGCGTTCCTGATCGGCCTGGCGATGGTCGAGCTGGCCCTGCCGCTGGTCAACGCCGCCGGAGGGCTGTCGCTGGGTCTGGACTATCGCGCGGACGGCGCGTGGGTGGCCGGAGCCTTCGCCCTGGTGTTGGCGGTCGGCTTGGCGGCCGCGATCTATCCGGCCTTCATGCTCTCGGCCTACCAGCCGGCCCAGGTCCTAGCGTCGAGCCGCACGCCGTCGGGCGGCCGGTTCGGGGCGCGGCTGAGGGAGGGGCTGATCATGGTCCAGTTCGCCGCGGTGGTCGCCGCGTTCGTGCTGATGCTCGGCTTTCTCGGCCAGGTCCATCATATGCAGAGCCTGGATTTCGGGTTCCGGCGCGACGGGCTCTATCTCGTCACCGCTACGCGCGGCGTCGGGGTGACTCCGCAACAGCGCCAGGCCTTCTGGAGCGCCGCCCAGCGGATTCCCGGCGTGAGCGGCGTAGCGGCCAGCACGACGGCCCCGGCCGACGAGGCCATAAACGTCAATACGAGCGCCATACGGCTGGACCGGCCCGTGGGTCCCGCGCTCGCGCCGACGCTCCTTTGGTCCGCGACCGGTCCGGACTATTTCCAGACGCTGGGGATTCGTCTGGTCGCCGGGCGGCTGCTCGACCTCGCCCATGGCGGCGACGAGCAGTACGTGGCCAATGCGGGTCCCGAGACGGTGACCAACGCCGTGATCAGTCGCGGGGCGGTGCGCCAGCTGGGCTACGCCTCGCCCGAGGCCGCCCTGGACAAGCTGCTTGACTACAACGGGCGGAAAACCCGCATCGTCGGCGTCGTGGAGGACACGCGCTTCTACAGTCCCACCGAAAAGACGCCGGCCAAGCTCTATACGTTCAACGGCTACCCGGCCTATTGGCCGGCGGGCTGGCCCATCACGCTGGTGCGCTATTCGGGCCTGAGCGAGGCCGAGGTCCGCGCGCGCCTGGAAGCCGCCTGGCGCCAGGCGGCGCCGGACGTCCCGTTCGAGGGCAAGACCGCGCTGGTCAACCTGGACCGCTACTACAAGCCCCAGCGCGACCGCACCAACCTGTTCAGCCTCGGCGCGATGGTCGGGGCGGGGATCGGCTGCATCGGGCTCTACGGCCTGGCGGCGTTCAACGCCTCGCGTCGAACGCGGGAGATCGGCGTGCGCAAGGTGCTGGGGGCGACCCGCGCCCAGGTGGCCCGATTGCTGGTCGGCCAGTTCCTGCGTCCGGTGGCCGTCGCCTGCCTGATCGCCTGGCCGCTGGCCTACCGGATGCTGCGGCGCTGGCTTTCCCAGTTCGACGACCCGGTCGCTGTCGGCCCGTCGATCTTCCTCGCCGGCGCCGCGGCGGCCATCGTCATCGGCCTGGCGGCGGTGGGCGGCCTGGCCTGGTCGGCCGCGTCGGCCGAGCCCGGCAAGGCGCTACGGCATGACTAGCCGCGTCGAAGGACCAGGGTGACGATCGAGCGGGGCGGGGCGACGGTTCCGGCGATCGGCTCCAGTCGGCGCGTGGCGTCGGTGACCACCATCCGGCTCGACCAGCCCGTCAGGGGCGTGACCAGGTCGCGCGGCATGATCCCGCCGTTGACATGCACCAGGACCAGCTCGGCCCCGTCGGGAGACAGGGCGCCGACCGTGTCCAGGTCGTCGACGGGCGTCAGCCGATAGCCGGGCCGGATGTAGCGGCTGAAGTGCGCCATGGCGTGGTACTTGGCCGTGACATGGATCGCGTGCGGACCCTCGGGAGGGCCGCGCAGGTCGGCCTTGACCAGGCCCCAGTTCGAACCGGGCTTGCCCTCGCGCGTGCTCAGGTCCTCGACCGCCTGCCAGAACACCCAGGCCGCCGGCTCCAGCCGCTTGAGGTCCATGACCACGTGTTCGGCGAAGGCCAGCGGCGAGTTCATGCCGTCCAGGCTCTCGGGGTCCTTGTCCAGCGGCGTGTCGTTCTCCGACATCCACAGCCGAATCCCCGAGGCGCGGGCCACGTCGCGCACGCCGGTTTGGTTGACGACGCCGTAGCTGTGCACGTTCAGCTGGCCGATCGCCGCGCGCGCCGCGTCCGGATAGGCCTCCCAGTCGGCCAGGAACAGGTGCGAGTTGGTTTCGTCGGGCGCGCTGATCACCGTCTTCAGCCCCCGGGCCCGGAGGGCATCGGCCGACGCCACGATCATGGCGGCCTGGCGAGCGGGGGACCAGTGGGCGCCCTCCTGGGTGTTGGCGGCGAACCAGTAGTCGGTGTTGGGCTCGTTGACCGGCGACAGGGTCCGGAAGGCGATCCCGTGGCGCCGCTGCAGCTCGTCGACGACGCGGGCCAGATAGGCGGCGAACAGCGGCTCCAGGCCGGGGCGCAGATTGTCGTCCGTGCCTTTCACGGCCCCCGACACCTTGCCGCTGACGGTCATGAACCAGGGCGGCGAGTTGGAGAAGGCCTCCAGGATCGGCTGGTCGACCCTGGCCTTGATCGCGTCGAGCCACCAGCGCTGGTTGGCGTCGGCCGACCAGTCCCACATCGACTCGTCCTCGGGACGCCACCAGTCCTGGCCGGCGGTCCCGGCCGGCCGGCGCCAGAAGCCCGGAACCGCCGCGCCGGTCCGCAGGTGGGGCGGATCGCCGGGCCTGGCGCCGCCGCCGATATTGTAGCGCCCGATCGTCCAGCCCAGGCCGCCCGGACCATAGAACAGGTCGGCCAGCCGCCGGCGTTCCGCCTCGGGCCAGCCTCCGGTGACATTGGCGAACCAGGCCAGGGCCGTGCCCCAGCCTTCGAAGGCCGGGCCGGCGCGCTCCAGAGCCGGACGCAGGGTGACGCTCACCGCCGGAGCCGGCGGCGCGGCGAGGGCTCGAGGGGCCGCCGCCAGTCCCGCCAGCAGGCCCAGGGCTCCACGTCGCGACAACATCATGAGGCCCCCAAAAGTCCGACCATACTACGTCTAGTTTTGTAGAATAATTGATACATTCCATCAAGCAAACCGGCGTCGAGAGGCTGCGGCGTGAAGATCAGGCGGTTCTCCCGCCCGCTGAGCCGGAACTGGTCTGGACACCTCCAGGAGCGTTCCCAAGCGCAGCGCGGCTGGGACGGCGAGCGTCAACGGAGCTTCGCCTCACGAGCGGTTTCGTCGCGACTTCCGGGATGAGGCCTTCGTCGAGGGCCCCGGTTTTCATTGTTAAGCTTGAGTATTTCGCAAACTCCATCCATCCCGCTCGGAGAATGCGGCGGCGAGGCATCGGCCGTTCGGCCACGGCTGAGCTTCGACTCCCGTGTTCGCCAGCCCGGTCCGGAGCGCGGTTCATTTCTCTCACGGGCCTCCCACGGACGCTCACGCCGAGGCGGGCGTCATTTAGTGGCCTGACCGCTTAAAATCGTACTTGTAGTACAAATGGTAGCAGCATATGTCTGACATGAAGTCGCGCCGTACGAGAGCGTGACAAGGTGAGAGCAGGAGGAAAAACGAGATGAGGGGTATTCAGTTCCGGTTGATGGTGAGCGCGTCCGTGGCGGCCCTCGGGGTGTGCGCGGCCGCCGGCTCGGCCACGGCCCAGGCGGCCGGCGGGTCCACGGCCCAGGCGCCGTCCGACACGGCCGCCGTTTCCGAAATCGTCGTCACCGGGGTCCGCGCGAGCCTGCGTTCGGCCCAGGCGATCAAGCGCAACGCCGACCAGGTCGTCGATTCGATCCAGGCCCAGGACATCGGCAAGCTGCCCGACGCCAACACCACCGAGGCCCTGCAACGGGTGACCGGCGTCCAGATCCAGCGCCGCTATGGCGAGGGCGCCACCGACTTCGACCACCGCACCCAGCCGGCGATCGCCATCCGCGGCCTGACCCAGGTGCAGAACTTCCTCGACGGGCGCGCGGTCTATTCGGCGTCCGGCGGCCGGGCCTTCGATCTGGAAGGCGTGCCGCCCGAACTGCTGGCCGGCGCCGACGTCTACAAGAACGCCCCCGCCAACATCATCGAAGGCGGCGTCGGCGGCGCGGTGAACCTGCGCACCCGCAAGCCGTTCGACTCGCCCGATCGCGTCCTCAGCGCCACGTTCCGCGGCAACTACTACGATCGGGTGCGCAAGAACGGCGGCTCGATCTCGGGCCTCTACAGCGACCGCTTCGACACCTCGATCGGCGAGGTCGGCGTGCTGCTCAACGCGGTGCTGAGCAAGAGCCGCTATCGCCAGGACGGCCTGCTGGCCGGGCCCTTCGACACGGTGGCGCCCGGTTCGATCGCCAATGGCCCGGCGAACGCCCAGGTGCCCTACGGCTTCGAGATCTATGACGACACCGGCGACCGCAAGCGCCTGGGCATCGCCGCGGCGGTGCAGTGGCGGCCCAGCGACGACCTGCTGCTGACCGCCCAGTACCAGCGGACCAAGTACTGGTTCAACCGGACCGGCGCCTACTATTACGACTTCAACAACCGCTCCAACGTCCGGGACGCGAACGGGAACGTCACCAGCTACGGCACCGATCCGCTGCCGGGCGCGGCCTTCACGTTCAATGACGAAGGCTACGCCACCAAGGGCTCGCTGCAGAACCAGACCTTCGAGACCGGGCGCTACGACCAGCAGCTGTGGAGCCAGAGCCAGAACTTCACGCTGAACGCGGCCTGGACCCCGACCGACCGCCTGAAGGCCAATTTCGACGTCCAGTACCTGAAGTCCTACTACAACGCCGACCGCAACGGCCACGTGCTGTCGCTGTACTCCCAGTCGGGCCAGACCGGGCTGACCGCGCCCCACAAGTCGATCGTCGACTTCGACCTGACCGGCAAGTATCCGCGGTGGGAGGTGCGTGACGCCTCGGTCCTGAACAACCCGGCCAACTACACCACGCCGTACATGGCCGACTCCCTGCAGCGCAACGACGCCGACACCCTGTCGTTCGCGACCGACGTCGAGTACGACCTGGAAGGCGGCTTCTTCGACAAGCTGCGCGGCGGCGCCCGCTATTCCGACAACAGCATCGACCTGCGGGGAACCTGGCACGGGGTCTGCATCACCGCCCTGGGCCCCGACGCCAACTGTTCGGCGCCGGCCGGCACGCCGCTGGTGCCGCTTTCGGCCCACCCGCAACTGTCGATGCCGGGTCCGTCGATGCGCTGGTTCGACGGCAACACCGTCAAGGGCGGCCTGCTCTATCCGGCCTTCCCGCAGGGTGACGGCGTCTGGGCCCAGACCAAGGCGCTCTACGCCCTGTTCGGCGCCCAGACCAAGGACGCCTTCACGCCTGGCGACCTCAACAGCCAGACCGAGAAGACCTATACCGGCTGGGCGATCGCCGACTACGCCGGCGAGGTGGCCGGCGTGCAGATCGACGGCGGTCTCGGCGTGCGAGTGATCAAGACCGAGGCGACCTCGACGGGCACCCAGTTCAACAACGATGGCACCACCACCGCGATCGATGTCGACAACAGCTACACGCGCGTTCTGCCCAGCTTCAACCTGCGCGCCAAGCTGACCGACACGCTCCAGGCCCGCCTGGCCTATTCCAAGGGCCTGGCGCGTCCCAACTTCGACCAGCTGTCGACCAACCTGACGCTCAACAACCCCAACCAGGTCAATCCGGTCACCGGCCACCCCAGCGCCAGTTCGGGCAACCCGATGCTGCGTCCGATCGAGTCCGACAACTATGACCTGACGGCGGAGTGGTACTTCAACGACACCGGCTCGCTGACCGCCGGCGTCTTCTACAAGAAGGTCGACGGCTTCCTGGCTGGCGGCACGGTGCTGGGCTCCTATAACGGGGTGACCTACGACGTCAGCACGGTGGTCAATTCGGGCAAGGGCACCGTCAAGGGCGTCGAGCTCGGCTACCAGCAGTTCTTCGACTTCCTGCCGGGCCTGCTCAGCGGCCTGGGCGTCCAGGCCAACTACACCTATGTCGACAGCAGCGTCAGCAACCCCTTCGCCACGGCGGGTTCGGCGGCGCCGGCCCAGCTGCCGCTCGAGAAGCTGTCCAAGAACAGCTACAACCTGATCGGGCTCTACGAGAAGGGGCCGGTCAGCGCCCGGGTCGCCTACAACTGGCGTTCGGCCTATCTGGACCAGACCACCGGCAGCGGGGCCAACGGCATTCCGCAATACGCCAAGCCCTACGCCTCGCTGGATGCGTCGCTCAGCGTCGACATCAACGACCACGTGGCGTTCTCGGTGGATGCGGTGAACCTGAACAACCGCATGAACGTGCTCTACATCGGCACGCCCGCCGCGCCGCTGCAGTACCAGCTCAACGACCGCCGCTTCGGCGTCGCCCTGCGCATCACCTACTAACCTCCCCAGCTAGCCGACGTGGCGCCTCGGCGCGCCACGTCGGCGCTTTTTTCGACAAACACCTTCGGTCCGCACGCAAGACATGGTTCGATCGATCCGATGCTGACCGAAACTTCGCGGGACGGCGGGCCACTGACCCGCATCGCCATCATCGGGGGCGGCGCCGCCGGCTGGATGGCCGCCGCGGCCTTGGCGCGCGTGCTCGGCCCTCGAGGCCCGGCGATCATCCTGATCGAATCCGAGGAGATCGGCATCGTCGGGGTCGGCGAGGCGACCATCCCGCCCATCCGCGCCTTCAACGCCATGATCGGTCTGGACGAGGACGTCTTCGTCCGCGAGACCAAGGGCACGTTCAAGCTGGGCATCGAGTTCGTCGACTGGCGCCAGCGCGGCCACCGCTATTTCCACCCGTTCGGAGTCTATGGCCCCGACTTCGGTCCCACGCCGTTCGAAGGCGCCTGGCGAAGGCTGCGCCAGGTTGGCCTGGGCCAGCCGCTGGAGACCTATTCGATCTGCGCCCAGGCTGCAGCGGCCGGGCGCTTCGCTCGTCCCCAGCCGGGCGCCGGCCCCCTGTCGCAACTGGCCTACGCCTTCCATTTCGACGCGGCCCTCTACGCCAAGCTGCTGCGCGCCCACGCCGAGGCGGCCGGGGTCGTCCGCCGCGAAGGCAAGGTGGCCGCCGTCAACCTGCGAAGCGGCGACGGCTTCGTCGAGTCGGTGACGATGGAGGACGGCGAGCGGATCGCCGCCGACCTGTTCCTGGATTGCACGGGATTCCGCGCCCTGCTGATCGGCCAGGCGCTGGAGAGCCCGTTCGAGGACTGGGCGCGCTGGCTGCCCAACGACCGGGCCGTGGCCGTTCCGTCCGCCAACGCTGGCCCCCCGGCCCCTTACACCCGCTCGACCGCCCGCGAGGCCGGCTGGCAGTGGCGCATTCCGCTGCAGCACCGCACCGGCAACGGCTATGTCTTTTCCAGCCGCCATGTCTCCGAGGACGAGGCGACCGCCACCCTGCTGGCCCATCTCGACGGCGAGCCCCTGGCCGAGCCCCGGGTTCTGCGCTTCCAGGCCGGCCGCCGTCCGGCCGGCTGGGTCAAGAACGTCGTGGCCCTGGGCCTGGCCAGCGGCTTTCTGGAGCCGCTGGAATCCACCAGCATCCACCTGATCCAGGTCGGCATCGCCCGGCTGCTGGAAATGCTGCCGACCCGCGCCTTCGAACCCGCCGACGCCCGCCGCTACAACCGGCTGATGGCGACCGAGTTTAACAGCGTGCGCGACTTCCTGATCCTGCACTTCCACGCCACCGAACGACGCGACACGCCCTACTGGGAGCAGCTGGCCGGGATGTCCGTTCCCGACAGCCTGCTCGAGCGGCTGCGCATCTATCGCGCGACGGGCCGGGTGTTCCGCGAGAGCGACGAGCTCTTCACCAAGACCAGCTGGCTGGCGGTGCTGGACGGACAGGGGCCTGAGGTCGAGGGCGTCGAGCCGCTGGCCGAGGGCCTGCCGCTCGACCAGGTCGAAGCGCGGCTGGCGCGGATCGCCGAAGCGACGGCCCAGGCCGTCCGGCGGATGCCCGCCCAGGCCGACTTCATCCGCGCCCATGGCCAGGCCGGCGCGCCGGTGGCGGTTTGATCCAGAGTTTCGCCTGAAGTTTCACCTGAGTTTTGACTGACAGCCGGGGCGGGGCGCCCCATGAGAAGAGGTTCGCATGCGACGGGTTCTATTGGCGGGTTTCGCCTCGTTCGGACTGCTGACGGCGGCGCACGCCGACGACGGCCCCCGCGTTCAGCCGGTGCAGGTGGATGCGTCGCGTCCGGACTGGGAGAACCCGGCGGTGTTCGCGCGGGGCAAGCTGGCGGCCAGCGCCACGCACTTTGCGTTCGAGAGCCGCGAGGCGGCCCTGGCCGGCGACATGACCCGCTCGGCGCGCTACCAGTCGCTGGACGGGCCGTGGTCGTTCAGCTTTTCGCCGTCGTCGGACGCGGTTCCCGAAGGTTTCGAGAAGCCGGACTATGACGTCTCCAGATGGAAGACCATCAAGGTCCCGGCCCTGTGGCAGACCGAAGGCTATGACCAGCCGCGCTACAACAACATCACCTATCCGTTCCCGGCCAACCGGCCGCTGATCCCCCACGCCACCAATCCGGTCGGCTCGTATCGGCGCAGCTTTGAGATCCCGGCCGGCTGGAGCGGCCAGGCCGTGATCCTGCACATCGGCGCGGCCGGCTCGGCCTACCAGGTGTGGGTCAACGGCGTGGAGGCCGGCTATTCGGAAGACTCCAAGCTGCCCAGCGAGTTCGACGTCACCAAGCTGCTCAAGCCGGGCCAGCCCAACATCGTCGCCATCCAGGTCCACCGCTGGTCGGATGGCTCCTACCTGGAGGACCAGGACTTCTGGCGGGTCTCGGGCATCGAGCGCTCGGTCTATCTGAAGGCCGTGCCCAAGGCCGCGGCCAGCGACCTGTTCGTCCATGCCGGCCTGGACAAGGCCTACAAGGACGGGGTGCTGTCGACCGACGTGGCCCTGGCGGCCCGCGACAAGCCGGTGACCGTGCGCATGACCCTGCTGGACGGCGACAAGACCGTCCTGACCAAGGAAGCCAAGGTCGCGGCCGGCGCGGCCAAGGCCCAGACCCTGTCGGCCAGCGTGCCGGGGGTGAAGGCCTGGACGGCCGAGACGCCCAACCTCTACACCCTGCTGGTCGAGGTGCTGGACGCCCAGGGCGGCGTCATCCAGGCCACGCCGCAGCGGATCGGTTTCCGCACCGTGGAGATCAGGAGCGGCCGGGTGGCGGTCAACGGCAAGCCGATCGTCATCCGCGGCGTCAATCGCCACGAGCACGATCCGGAGACCTTCCACGTGATCTCCGAGGCCAGCATGCGCCGCGACATCGAGCTGATGAAGCGCAACAACATCAACGCCGTGCGCACCTCCCACTATCCCAACGCCGAGCTGTGGTACGCCCTGGCCGACGAGTACGGCCTCTATGTGATGGACGAGGCCGACATCGAGAGCCACGCCTATATGGACTACGCCAACAAGCATCCGGAGCTGCGGCCCAAGCTGCAGATCGGCTTCGACCCGGCCTGGGAGCAGGCCCATGTCAGCCGGGTGCTCAACATGGTCGAGCGCGACAAGAACCACCCCTCGGTGATCTTCTGGTCGCTGGGCAACGAGGCGGGCATCGGACCCAATTTCGAGAAGGCCGCCGCCGCCGCCCGCAAGCGCGATCCTAGCCGCCTGATTTCCTATCTCGGCTGGGGCACGCTGGACTGGGAGCACGAGCCCAACGCCTTCGTCGACATCTACGCCCCCATGTACGACGACATCGAGAAGATGGTCGACTGGGCCAAGGATCCGACCCGCACCCAGCCGATGATCCAGTGCGAATATTCGCACATGCAGGGCAATTCGGGCGGCAACTTCAAGGACTACTGGGACACCATCTACCAGTACGACAAGCTGCAAGGCGGCTTCATCTGGGACTGGGTGGACCAGTCGATGTACCGCTACACCAAGGACGGCCGGCGCTATTGGGGCGACGGCGGCGAATACGGACCCAATCCCGGCGGCGACGTCGAGTTCGGCGACGGCCTCAACCAGCCGGACCGCACGCCCAACCCGCACCTGTACGAGGTGCAGAAGGTGCTTTCCCCGATCCAGTTCGGCGCCTTCGACCCGGCGACCGGCAAGGTGACGGTGACCAACCGCCACGACTTCCGGGACCTGTCGGGTTTCGACTTCGACTGGACGCTGGAGGAGAACGGCGTGGCGATCGCCTCGGGCCAGCTGCCGGCCTTGAAGACCGCCGCGCGGGGCGTGGAGGACGTCGTCCTGCCGCTGCCGAAGATCCCGGCCAAGCCCGGCGCGGAGTACTTCGTCACCGTGCGCGCGAAGGCCAAGGCCGGCGCCGTGCCGTTGACCCCGGCCGGCTACACGGTCGGCTGGGAGCAGTTCGCCGTCTCGGCGACCCCGGCTCCTGCGGTCGCCCGCTCGGGCGCGGTGTCGCTGGCCGAGACTGGCGCGGCGATCACCGCCTCGGCCGCCGGCGCCACCCTGACCATCGACAAGACCACCGGCCTGGTCGAGGCCTACGCCAAGGACGGCCTCGTCCTGGCCAAGGGCGGCCAGCCCAACTTCTTCCGCGCCGAGACCGACAACGACACCCTGAACGGCATCGTCTCCCAGCAACGGCCCTGGCAGGCGATGACCCAGGTCCGCCAACTGCGCGGCCTGACCTCGCGCAAGACCGACGCCGGGGTCGAGATCGTCGTCGACTACGCCCTGGGGGCCGGGGCGGCGCGGTTTGTCACGACCTACACCATGGCCGGGGACGGCTCTGTCGCCGTCGCCGGCGAGCTGACCCCGCTGAAGGACGACCTGCCGCCGCCGGTGCGGGTGGGCCTGTGGTTCACCGCGCCGACCAGCCTGAAGACCGTCGAGTGGTACGGCCGCGGTCCGCACGAATCCTATGTCGACCGCTACACCTCGGCCCCGATCGGCCTCTGGCGCGGGGCCATCGCCGAGCAGAACCACGACTACATGCGGCCCCAGGACACCGGCAACAAGATCGACGTCCGCTGGATGGAACTGAGCGGCGGCGGCGCGGGCCTGAAGGTCACCGGCGAAAAGCCGCTGATGATGAACGCCCTGGCCTTCCCCTACCAGGACCTCTACCGCCGCGCGCCGGGGGCGTGGAAGTCCACCGACATCGTCCCGCACGGCGAGGTCACTCTGCTGGTCGACTCGGCCCAGTGGGGCGTGGGCGGCGACACGGCCTGGAACCATGTCGGCCTGCCGCACATGAAGTACCGCACCCGGCTGGAGCCGACCCGCGTCGCCTTCCGCCTGGAGCCGTTCAGCGGCGAGGGGAGCCAGCCTGACAAGGCGCGTCCGGCCCGGGCGACCGAGGTCCAGTGACGGGGGCGGTCGGCGGCCAGGCTCGGCCGCCGACCGCTCAGCTTTCGGTGTAGCGCAGAAGCAGCCAGTCGCGGCCGGTCAGCAGTCGCGCCAGCGCCTCAGCGGCTTTCGGCGGAGCGCCGGCATAGAGGGCCGCGAGCTCCTCGCCGAGCGCGCGCGCCCTCTCCTGAGGCAAGGCCGCCGGACGCCGGAACCCCAGCATTCGGGCGCCGATTCCGAACAGCGAAAGGTCGTATTCGTCCTCCAGCCGGCGGGCCAGGACGTAGGTCTGCATGGGATCGAGGTCGGCGCTGAAATAGCCGTTGGGAAAGGCGGCGATCGCCTGGGCGGCCGTTCCCACCGGCACGACCTGGAACAGGACCTCCTTTTCCTGCGCGATCCGCAGCGCCGCTTCGGGGGCCTGGTTGATCGTGACCAGGTCGTTGCCGTCGCCCGAGGTTTCCCAGTCCAGCACGCCGGCCACGTGCTCGAGCCGGATCTCGCGCGCCCGCTCCAGAAGATTGGCCAGGCGAATGGGGAACTCGGCCGGGGTGCTGAGATAGCCCCGGTGTTCGCCGTTCTCGAAGGCCTCGGCCCTGAGCCCCGACAGGTCGTGGCCCTCGATGTCGTCCAGCCCATGATGGTCCGTCGCGTGGCCGGACGTGTAAGAGGCCTGGCCCAGGTCGTCGAGCGAGGCGAGCACGCGCTGGCCAGGATGTTCGGCCTGCAGGCGGGCGTGCAGGGCCAGCAGCTCGGCGAACGATCCCAGGTTCCGGGCCGAGAGGCCGTCGCACAGCAACGGACCGAAGGTTCTGGGCTTGGCTTGGGTGAACGGGACGAGCTTCAGCGGCTGGCCGCGCGGTGATCCGAACATGACGCATGACCGCGCCGCGCCGGGGGATTGTCAATCCGAAGCGCCCCCTCCACGTGCGCCAACGCCCTTCGTTATATGTATATCGTATAAGATATTTGACATAAATAATATTATCATGCCTTCCTGCTGCCGAAAGCGCGCCTGTGGGAGGCGCGATCGTTCTGGAGGGGATTTTCCATGCGCAGCAGATTGGCGCGCCTTGACCTCCTGGCGGGCGCCGCGACTGTCGCGGTCCTGTCAGTCGTCGCAGGGGCTCCGGCCGCCTTCGCCCAGCAGGTCGCCACGGCCGAAGAGCCGGCGACGCTGGACGCGGTGGTGGTGACGGGATCGCGGATCAAGCGGCCCAACCTGGTCTCGGCCAGCCCGATGACCGTCGTCGGCGACGACGAGATCAAGTACCAGGGCGCCACCTCGATCGAGAGCGTGCTGAACCGCCTGCCCCAGTTCACCGCCGATTCCAACGAGAACGGCTCGAACGGCTCGGACGGCACGGCCCGGGTGAACCTGCGCAACATGGGCTCCAGCCGCGTGCTGGTGCTGGTCGACGGTCAGCGGATGCTGCCGGCCGAGACCGCCGACGTGAACTTCATCCCCAGCGCCCTGGTGGAGCGGGTGGACGTGGTGACCGGCGGCGCCTCGGCGGTCTACGGCTCCGACGCCGTGTCCGGCGTCGTCAACTTCATCCTCAAGAAAGACCTCAACGGTCTGCGGCTGGACGCCCAGTACGGCATCGCCCAGCACCGCAACGACAACGACTATCCCCGGTCCCTGATCACCGCGGCGGGCTACAAGCTGCCGGAGCGGTCGGTCACCGACGGGGCGCGGACCGACATCAACCTGGCCTTCGGCGTGAACACGCCGGACGGCAAGGGCAATGTCAGCTTCTATGTCGGCTATCGCGAACTCAAGCCGGTCACCCAGGACACCCGCGACTACTCGGCCTGCGGCCTGAACCTGGCCGGGGACCGCAACAACGCCCTGGTCTGCGGCGGCTCCAGCAACAACGAGTACGGCCTGTTCACCCTGCTCAGCGGCCCCAACGCCGGACAGACGCTGAACAACACCAAGGACGGCAACAAGACCTGGGTCCCGTACAACAGCTCATTCCTCTACAACTACGCGCCCACCAACTACATCCAGCGCTCGGACAGCCGCTACACGGCCGGCGCCTTCGGGCACTACGAGATCAGCAAGGCCGCCGACGTCTACGGCAGCTTCATGTTCATGGACGACCACACCTTCTCGCAGGCGGCGCCGTCCGCCCTGTTCCAGGGGACGACGTTCAAGATCAACTGCAACAATCCGCTGATGTCGGCCTCCCAGGCCGCGACGCTCTGCGGTTCGGCCGCCGGCACGGACGTCAGCCAGGACACCTTCATCGGCTACCGGCTGACCGGGCCGGGCAGCTCGCCGCGGCGCGACGACCTGCGCCACACCGACTATCGGATCAACCTGGGCTCGCGCGGCGAGATCGCGCCGGGCTGGAGCTACGACGCCGGCTTCCTCTACTCCCAGGTCGTGCTCGACGAGAGCTACAAGAACAATGTCGACAACGCCAAGGCCACCAAGGCCCTGCAGGTGGTCAGCGTCAACGGGACGCCGACCTGCAAGTCGGTGGTCGACGGCACCGATCCGAACTGCGTGCCGATCGACGTCTTCAAGTACCAGGGCCTCAGCGCGGCGGCCTACAAGTACCTCTACGCCCCGACCTACACCCATGGCGTCCAGCGCGAGAAGGTGCTGAGCGCGAACGTGAACGGTGACCTGGGCCAGTACGGGCTCAAGAGCCCGTGGGCCGACGACGGCGCGGCCGTGGCCCTGGGCGTCGAGCATCGCCGCGAGGAGCTGAAGTTCGAGGCCGACGCCCTGGCCCAGGCGGGCGGGACCAAGGAGAACAACGGGGCGTTCAGCGTCACCGAAGCCTATGGCGAAATGGACCTGCCGCTGGTCCAGGACGCGCCGTTCATCAAGAGCCTGTCGGTCAACGCCGGCTATCGGACCTCCAAGTACGACTATCTCGACAAGCGGGTCTCGACCTACAAGGTCGAGCTGCAGTACGCCCCGAGCGCCGACATCCGGTTCCGCGCCAGCTACAACCGCGCGGTGCGGGCGGCCAATATCAGCGAGCTGTTCGCGCCTCAGGGCCTGGGCAATGTCGCGGCGGTGGACCCCTGCGCCGGGGCCACGCCGACGGCGTCGGCCGCGGCCTGCGCCCTGACCGGCGTCACCGCCGCCCAGTACGGCAAGATCCCGGAATGCCCGGCCGAGACCTGCGTCACCCAGGGCGGCGGCAATCCCGACCTGAAGCCGGAAGTGGCCGACACCCGCACCGCCGGCGTCGTCCTGACCCCGCGCTTCCTGCCCGGCTTCTCGATGTCGCTCGACTATTTCGACATCTATGTCGACCAGTACATCGGCTCGGTCGACGCCCCGACCGTGATCAACCAGTGCATCCAGACCAGCAATCCGTACTTCTGCAGCCTGTTCCACCGCGACCCGGCCTCGGGCGTGCTGTTCGGCGATCGTGGCTACATCGTCGCCACCAACCAGAACACCGGCTTCCTGCAGACCTCGGGCCTGGACGTGACCGGCAACTATCGCTTCGACCTGTCGGCCCTGACCAAGGGCGGCGACTGGGGCTCGCTCGACTTCAGCTTCGTGGGCACCTACCTCAACAGCCGCAAGATCGAGCAGCTGCCGGGCCTGGGCGCCTATAACTGCAAGGGCCTGTTCGGTCCGACCTGCGGCCAGCCCAACCCGGCCTGGCGCCACCAGCTGCGCACGACCTGGAGCCTGCCGTGGATCCCGGCCACGGTCTCGGTCAACTGGCGCTATTTCGGCGGGACCAACCTGTCCAGCAACGACAGCAACCCGTTCCTGCAGGGCGACCACGTCGAGATCAACCGCAAGATCAAGGCCTACAGCTACGTCGACCTGGCGGCCAACTGGAAGGTGCGCGAACAGCTGTCCCTGCGGGCCGGCATGAACAACGCCTTCGACAAGGATCCGCCGGTGATCGCCGCCGGCCTGCTCAGCTCGTTCGGCAACGGCAACACCTATCCGGGCGTCTACGACCCGATGGGCCGGACCCTGTTCGTCGGCCTGACGATGGACTTCTGAGGCCTTCAACGTCTCCCGGGGATCGGCGGCGGTAGTCGCGGGTCCCCGGGCCATCCTCCCCTAGGTGAACTCAGCAGCCACCGCGTTCCGCGCGGTGGCTGTTTTTTTGGGGGGGCAGTGCGCTAGGTTCAGCACTCCTTCAGGCGCGAAGATCCAGGGCCAATGCGTTTCCAGAATGGCGCTTCCCTCCCCCTTGTGGGGAGGGTGGCCCGCGTAGCGGGTCGGGTGGGGGATCGGTGCAGGGTGTCTGGTGGGCTTGCTGGCTGACTCAGCAGCCCCCCACCCGACCCTGGCGCTGCCAGGGCCACCCTCCCCACGAGGGGGAGGGAAAGGACTTATGCTCGGCCTATCGCGAGCAAAGCCCCGCGATTTCAACGCCTTGAACTTTCTCGACCCAATTTGATCCCCATCCCTTCAGACCGCCCTTATCCTGATCCCACCTGAAGGCATGGGGAGGGCGCACGTACGGCGACCGATGCGGCCTTCGGGGGTGGTCGAGCGGGAAGCGTTTGTCGGTGGTCTTGGGTGACAACCTTTCGCGACGGTCCTGGGCAGGTTCCCTGAAACATCGGGACGAAACCCAGGCGGCGAGGGATCGGCGAGCGCGGCAGGCCCGGGCTGAAATCGCCCGGGCGGTCCAGGACGCGCCAACGTCCTGCCCGTCGGGGGCCTCCATCGGAGCGGGTTAAAAATCCGCGACCCGAAGGCTTCCGGATAACGGTCCACGCGAAGCGCTCGTCTTCGTCGAAACGGTACTTACAACTGCAAATCATCCGGGCGGAGCCCGGGCGCTTCGCACCCTTCCCATCAAGCTCAGCGGGTTTCCGCGTGAGGCGGCCAAGCCGCGCCCATCAGATCCTCCCCCTGTGGGGGAGGTGTCGGCGAAGCCGACGGAGGGGGGAGTGATCGGAAGATGACCACAGCTCGGATCGACGCCCCTAAACCTCCCCCCACCGATCGCTGCGCGATCACCTCCCCCACAGGGCAGGGCTATCGCATATGACCCAGGAGTGAGAGCAGGAAGGTTTCATCCCAGCCGGCGCGCTTGATCTTGGTCTTGATGGAGCCCTTGTCGGGGTGCTGTCGCAGGGTGTTGAGGGCGAGCTTTCGGATCAGGGCGAGGTTTTGCGGTGCGTTGTCCTTGCGGCTGCGCGAGGCGTCCTCCAGCAGGGCCACGTCGAGCACCCAGTGCAGCTGGTTCTCGATGGTCCAGTGGGTCTGGGCGACCTGGAGCATCCTTTCGGGGGACAGGAGCGTGGACAGCAGGAAGAAGCGGACGATGACCGGCTCGGGGGCGCCGGCCCGCTTGCAGTGGGTCTCCACGCGGGCGACGGCGGCCAGGCCGGGAAAGTCCATGTCCTTGGCGGGGACGACCAGGGCGGCGCGGCCCTCGATCCGGTCGTGGCCCTTGGCGGGGCCTTGGAGGGCCTCGTTGGTGGGATCGGCGGCGGCGAGCAGGGCCTGGGCCTTGGCCAGCAGGGTCGGTTGGTTGGCCTTCAGGGCCAGGGCGTAGTCGGCTCCGGTGTCCAGGATGGTCTGGGCGGTGTCGGCCCGGCAGTGCAGGGCGTCGGCGGTGACGATGCAGCCTTCCAGGCCCAGCAGGGCCAGGGCCTGCTGGGCGCCCAGCACTTCGTTGCGGCCCGGCGCCAGGCGCTGGCCGATCACCAGCCGGGCCTCGGCGGCCCAGACATTGACCAGATGCAGCGGCGAGGCCCGGCATCCGCGCTCATAGGCTCCGCGCAGAGCCTTGCCGTCGATCGCCACCACGCCCTTCAAGGCCCCGGCGAAGGCGGCGGTGAACTGGGCGAAGGCCGCTTCGAACGGCTCGGGCGCCAATCGGCGAAACACGCGGCTGAAGGTGTCGTGGCTGGGCGGACCGTGCTCCAGCTTCACCACCTGGCGCAGGAAATCCAGCTTGGCCCGCGCGAAGGCGGCCATGTCAGTGCAGTCTTCCGCCCCGCACAGCACCGCCGCCAGGGCCACGAACACCAACTCCAGAAGATCATGCCGAGCGTTCCTCGCCCGCGGATCCTCCATCGCCGAAAAACAAGCCGCGAACGTATCCATCCGACCGTCTCCCTCTCACAAGGAGACACCCTCAGAATCCCGTTCGGACCAAAAATCCATATGCGATTCCCCTGCCCCACAGGGGGAGGGTCTTGATCTCCCTGAGCGGCAAGTCGCTAACGAATGGGCCGCTCAGACGGCGTCGCGTCCAGGGCTGGGGACAGGCGCATGCGCCTGTCCCCGTCGGCGCACGCTCAGCCGACGTTCGTCGCGGTGTCCACCGGCGCATGATGGTCCGTCTCGTCCGAGCCGTGCGACCACCTCTTGAGGACCGGAGCCAGGGCCAGGAAGGCCAAGCCGATGGCCATGGCGATGCCGCCGATCCAGTTGAACACCACCAGCGAGCGGGCCAGGGCCGCGGCCGGGTCCAGCACCTGGCCGCCCACGGTCTCGGTGGCCGTCAGGCCGGCGATGAAGCCGCCGACCTTGCCGGCGATCGACACGGCCATGAACCAGACCGCCATGACGAACGACACCATCGCCGCCGGCGACAGCTTGGTCATCTGCGACAGGCCGACGGGCGACAGGCACAGCTCGCCGGTGGTGTGCAGCAGGTACATCAGCAGCAGGAAGATCAGCGGCATGCGGAAGGCGCCGTCGACCAGGTGCGCGCCCATCTGCAGCAGCAGGAAGCCGGCGCCGACCTGCAGCAGAGCCAGGCCGAACTTGACGACAGGGTTGGGGTCCTTGCCGCGCTGGCCCAGCCAGGTCCACAGGAAGGCGAAGACCGGCGCGAAGATCAGCAGCCAGCCCGAGCCCAGGGCCTGGGTCTGGGCGGCGTTGAAGCTGGTGTTGATCCAGAAGGTCGAGGCCCTGTCGATCCCCGCCGCCGCCAGCTGTTCGGGGGCGGCCAGGGTGATCGCGCCGTTCAGCCACCGCACCGGCCGGGCGACCAGGTCCAGGTCGACATTGGTCGCCGCGAACAGGTTCAGCGACGAGCCGGCCTGGTCGAACAGGGTCCAGAACACCACCGCGCCGAAGATCAGGAACACCGCCAGGCCCAGGCGCTCGCGCTCGACCTTGTCGCACTTGGCGATCATGAACCACAGGATGTAGCCCAGAGAGGCCAGCATGCCGGCGATCAGGGTCCAGTTGACCATCACCGTGTAGCGCACCAGCAGGCCCACCGCCGCGACGCCGACCAGGGACAGGCCGTAGATCAGGCCCTCGCGGTTCAGCGGGCCCAGCAGCGGCTTGTCCAACTGCCGGGGGACCGGCGGCTCGCCCTTGCCCCGCAGCAGCGGCTTGCCCAGCACGAACACCACGAAGCCCGCGACCATGCCCAGGCCCGCCAGGCCGAAGCCCGCCCACCAGCCGACTGTCACCCCCAGGAAACCGCAGAGGATCGAGGCCCAGAACGAGCCGAGATTGATGCCGTAATAATAGAGCGTGAAGCCCGGATCGCGCCGGCGATCGCCCGCCGGATAGAGCTGGCCGACGATGGTCGAGATGTTGGGTTTCAGGAACCCGACGCCGACGATGATCAGGGCCAGGGCGAACCAGAAGACGTTCAGATACAGCGGGTCCCGGCCCGTTACGCCCAGCTGGTACTGGCCCTTGGCCAGGACGGCCGGGATCGGAGCGCCGGCCGGCAGGCCCTGCACGGCGAAGTCGCCGGACTTGGAGGCGGCGACGGCGTAGGGCTTGGCCTCGACGATCAGCTTCGAAACCCGGCCCTCGCCGCGGCCTTCGGAGACGAAGTCGTAGGTGTGGCCGCCATAGGTCAGGGTCTGGGTGGCCGGCGCGCCCTCGATGGCCATGGTCAGGTGGCCGGCGATCAGCAGGACGGCGCCGAAGATCACCGCCTTGCGGGCCCCCAGATAGCGGTCGGCCAGGAAGCCGCCGATCAGCGGCAGCAGATAGACCAACGAGGTATAGGATCCGTAGTGGGCGCTGGCCGTCTTCGGGTCGAACAGGAAGTGCTGGGTCAGGTAGAAGATCAGGATGCTGCGCATGCCGTAATAGGAAAAGCGCTCCCACATCTCGGCGAAGAACAGCACCAGCAGCCCCCGGGGGTGATCCCGCAGCAGCTGGATCAGCACCGGGACGCCGGTCAGGATCGTGACCAGGACGCCCATGACGATGACGATGTTCATGGATGGGCCCTGCGCTGTTCGATCCTGGTCATGTCGCCTGGTCCTCGCCGATCAGTTCGGGGTCAGCTCGATCGTGCTTGGCCCATCCTTCAGGGGCAGGGTGTAGGCCCCCCGCTCGAAGGCCGCCCCGGCCGGGCGATAGGGACGGGCGCCCTTCGTGGTGGCCTCGACCAGCAGCCGGGCGGCCGGCGTGGCGGCGTCCCGCGCCGCCAGGGTCAGGGTCAGCTTGCCCGTGGCCGGCGTATAGGCGGCGGCGTCGATCTTGCCGGCCTCCAGGGTCAGCCAGGCGCCGATCGGGGCCACGAACAGCCGCGTCCGCGCGCCGTCCCTGGGCTCGATCCGCACAACGCCGTCGGCGTGGCTGACATTGCCGCCAAAGCCCAGCCAGCCGAACGTCGGATCATTGACCAGGTAGGTCGCCGCCGCATAGGCATGGCCGAAGAAGCCCATGCCGTAGTCGCCGCTGTAGGGGTCCCAGGACATCATGTCCGGGGCCGAATGGAAGGCCGCCGACGAGAAGCCTTCCCGGTCGATATTGGTGACGCCGCCCATCAGGCCGCCATAGGCCACCCGCAGCAGGTGCAGGTCGCCGGGATCGGCGCGGTAGGCGTCGAACAGCGGCACGGCGTTCAGGGTCGAGCCGTAGTGGTGGATCTGCCGCTCGATGCGCGGGACCTTGCCGCCGTAGAGGAAATCCCAATAGCGCCGGGCGTTGCCGTTGTAGCCCCAGCTGGGAATCGTCGGGTCGTAGGCGAGGATCACCTCGCGGGTCTCGTCGGCCTGCTTCTGGTGGCCGAAGAAGCGCATCCAGGCATAGACCTCGGCCTGGCCCGTGGAATCCCAGGCCATTTCGCTGCCGAACGGGTAGGGCAGGGTCTTCCAGTGGTCGGCGCGGCCCTTCATCAGGGTCTCGAGTTCATTGGCCTTGGCGGTCATGCCCTCGCGGCGGAGATCCTTCAGGATGTCGACGAAGACGTCGCCCTCCATCTGGCCGAACTGGGCGTAGTAGGGGGCGTCGCGCATCATCGCCACGGCGGTGATCTGGGCGTGGTCGAGATACCAGCGCCAGTCGTGGGTCCTGACCAGGCCGTCGTGGTTGCGGGCCAGGCGGTAGAGCACCCAGTGGCCGATGGCGACGTGCGGATAGTTGTACGACCGGCCCAGGTCGCCGGCGTCCTTCTTCGACCACGAGGTCCAGGACTTCCAGTTGGTCTTGGGGTCGTAATAGGTCGGCAGTTCGTCGGGGGCGTAGTAGAACAGGCTCTTCTTGACCGCGCCGGCGTGCTCGCCCTCGGCCACCTGCAGCCCGCCGACGATCGTTTCGTTGACCACGCGCTCCAGCTTGGCCACCTCGCCGGCGTCGGGGTTGTCCAGCTGCTTCATGATCGCCGCGACCCAGCTGCCCGCGCCGCCTTCGTCGCTCATGCCCGAGATCCACACCCGCGGATCCTGGGTGACGATCTGGTCGGCCTGGCGGTCGTAGGTGAGGATGCCCGGCGAGCGCTTGAACGGGTCCGACGGATCCTCGAACCACTGCTTGGTCGTCGAGAACCGGCCGAGGTCCGCCATGGTCTGGTCGAGCGGCTTGGTGATGAAGTAGGAGACGGTCTGGACCGTGTCGTCGGCATAGGTGATCGACAGGGTGGCGCGGCCCCAGCCCGAGGCGCGGACGGCGTAGCGCGACCATCCCGAACCGGACTTGACCGGCGTGGCGGTCAGCGCCCCGGCCGGATAGCTCTCGATCTTGGCCACCGGCTTGGGCGACTTCAGGAACAGGGTGGCGTCCTGGTCGGTGGGCACGACATAGCCGGGGACGCCCACGGCGACCGGGCGGCCGTTGGCGACCAGGGTGTCCTCGATCGCGCGGATCGACGGCGAGGTGACCAGGCGCACGCCGATCGTGCGGCTGGCCCCCGGGGCGAGGGAGAAGCTGGTGGGCGTGTTCCACTGTTCGCCGGCGGTCTTCCAGTCCTGCTCGGCGAAGCCCTTGCTGGCGACCGTCCAGTCGTAGAAGCCCTCCGAGGTCTGGCCCCGCTCGCTGCGGTCGGTGAAGATGTCGCCGGGCTTGGCGCCGCGGCCGGCCTGCTGGATGGGTCGATAGGCTTCCAGCGGCGTGGCCTTCTCCGGCAGGACCAGCAGGGCGGGACCCTTGCCGTTCAGGCGGGTCACCTGCAGGTAGCCGGCGTCGCGGCCGATATAGGGATCGACGAAGCTGGCCTGGGCGTGGGCCTCCTCCAGCGAGCGGTCGGTGATGATGTTGTCGAACACCATCGGCAGGCCCAGCCCGCCGACCTCGACGGCCTGCTTGGACGTGTTGGTCAGGACGAAGCGCAGGGCCAGCGCTCCGCCTTCGGCGACCCAGCGGCGCTCGACGCGGAGGGGCGAGTCCGCGCCCAGCGACGTGGTGATGTCGGCCGCCGCCAGGGTCGCGCCGCCGGCCGGCAGGCGACGGATGGGCTTGCGCTGATGGGCCGAGCTGAAGTCGCGCCAGGCGCCGCCCTCGGTGCGCAGGCGCAGGTGGATGTCGCCGACATGCACGTAGCCGTCGCCCTGGCGCTCGGCTTCCCGCGCGCCAGGGACGAAGTCGAAACCGGCGTCGGCGGTCGGCGACAGCCGCGCCAGGGTTTGGGTGTCGGTGCGCAGGTCGAGCCGGAACTGGGCGGTGCGATAGGTCGTCCGGGCGATCGGCGCGAAGACCTTCTTGGCCGGCGCCGGAGCGGGCGCGGACTCCTCGGCGCGGGCCAGGCTGGTCGCGCTCAGGCCCAGCGGCGTGGTGGCCAGCAGCAGGGCCGTCAAGGCCAGCGGGCGAAGGTTCGTCATCGGAGCCTCGTCATTTCGCGGTGGTGGGGGCGGCGGCGAGGCGCACCGGCGGCGGGCCCGCCGGCGGCGCTTCGTCGAGCAGGTTGCGGGTGAAGTAGTCGCGCAGCTTGCGCCAGAAGAACGGCTGATAGACCGCGTGGGTGGTGTTGGGCAGGATCACCAGGTCGACGTCCTTGCCCGCCTGGATGATCGCATTGGCCAGGCGGACGCTTTCGGTGACCGGGACGTTGTCGTCGATGTCGCCGTGCACCAGCAGCAGCTTGCCCTGCAGATTGCCCGCCACCGACATGTTGGAGTTGCGCTCCCAGGTCGCTTCGTCCGCCAGGCCCATCGACACTTCCGGCCACCAGGCCTTGTCCAGGCGCAGGTCGTGGTTGCCCGAAGAGGCGACGGCGACCTTGAAGAATTCCGGCCGGCGCAGCACGAACCGCGCGGCGTCATAGCCGCCGGCCGAGCCGCCGAACACGCCCACCCGGGTCAGGTCCGGCCCTGGATCCTTCGCGGCCATCTGCCGGATCATGGCGATGTGGTCGTCCAGGCCCACCTCGCCCAGGTTCTGGTAGGCCGGCAGGCGGAAGGCCTGGCCCCGCCGTGAGGTTCCCCGGCCGTCGATCATCACCACCACCGCGCCGATCTGGGCGACGCTGTTGCCCGCGGCCGAGACGGAGTCGCGCCACGAGGTCGGGGTCTGGGTGGTGGTTGGACCGGTATAGACGTTGTCGATCACCGGATAGCGCCGCGCCGGGTCATAGCCGATCGGCCGGAAGATCATGCCGTACAGCGGGGTGACGCCGTCGGCCGCCACGCCGGTGAACGGTTCGGGCGGCCGGAAGCCGGTGGCCCACAGGGCGCTGGGATCGGCCCGGCCCAGTTCCAGCACCAGGCGCCCGTCGCGAGCGTCCCGCAGCACGGTGCGGGTCGGTTCGGTCGGGCTGGACATCTCGTCGAGGATCCAGCGGCCGTCGGGCGAGACCGTGGTCTCGTGGTCGAGCGGTTCGGGCGTCAGCAACTGGGGAGGCGCGCCGTCCAGGCCAACGCGATAGAGCGCCTTGTAATAAGGGTTGCGGTCCTTCTCGCGGCCGACGCCGGTGACCAGCAGCCCGTCCCGCGGGTCGACATGGTCGACCGACAGCACCTCCCAGGCCCCGGTGGTCAGGGCCTTGCCGCCGTCGGGGGCGTCGGGCTTGACCAGATAGAGCTGGGCCCAGCCGCTGCGCTCGGAGATCGCCAGCTCGCCGCCCAGGGCGGAGGCCGGCTGCAGGCTGGACGAGGTGACGGTGACCAGCGGCGCGACCTTCTCGCGGGCCACGATCCTGGCCGCGCCGCTGACGGGATCGGCCGAATAGACGACCAGCTGGCCATAGCCGCGCTGGGTCCATTGCGCCCGGACATGGTCGCCGTCCCAGCTCATCTCCGGCGCGGCGGGGTAGAGCAGGGACTCGGACGGGATGGCCAGCGGCACGATCTTGCCGGCCCCGTCGCGGAAGGCCTGCTCGACGTCGATGACCAGCCGCTGGGCCTGGGGCAGCGTCGCCGCGCCGGCCAACGGGTAGATGTAGGAGAAGCTGCGCGGATAGAGCCCGCCCGGGTTCTGCTGGGTGATCGACAGCCGCTTGACGCCTCGGGTGTCCAGCCGCCAGGTCAGGATGCGCCGGCTGTCGGGCGACCATTGGGCCGAGACCGGCATGTCGGGCTCCTCGACGCCCGCCTTGAGGATCTGCGACAGCTGCGGAATGTCGCGGCCGTAGGGCTGTTCGCGCGAGCCGTCGGTGGTCAGGGCGGCTTCCCGGCCGGTCTTGGTGTCGACCGCGAACAGGTTGAAGTCGCGGGCGACCAGCTTGAACCGTCCATCCGGCGACAGGGCCGGATCGAACGCCTGGATCGGAGTCTCGGCGAGGACGCCCCGGGTCGACTTCCACTGCTTTTCGGCGGCGGTGAAGACCAGGGCGTCGGTGCGCGGGTCGAAATCCACGAGGTCGATGCGTGGCGCGGAGGTGGGCGCGGTCGGCAGGGCCGCCGAGACCTGGCGGATCAGGTCGGCCTCGACAGCGACCGTCTTCTGCTTGCGGTCGGCCAGGTTGAGATAGGTGATGACCCGCTGGCCGGGCTTGCCGTGGCGATAGAGGACGCCCCGACCGTCGGCGACGAACCGAGGCTGCAGGTTGTCGTCAACGACGTACCGGCCCAGCCCGCCGCGCAGGAACAGGTCGGCGCGCCGGTAGCGTTCGGCGATCGGCGGCAGGGGCGCGTGGCTGGCGGACGTCGTGGAGGCGGTCGCCAGGGGCTGACCGCCAGCCGCCGAAGCGGTTGCGAGACCCAGGGCCAGGGCCGTGAGGCCAAGGCGGACCGTGCCGGGCCTCGTCCTGGATGTTCCGTTCACCGGCATGCCGCGCCTCCCCATTCCGACTTCGCACAAACCGGTTCACCCTCGCAGCGTCAAGAAGATTATACGATATATAGTCAGACGAATATGCTCCCTGGCAAGAGCGTGACCAGACGTGTCCCGGCCAGCGGCGCCATACGCCAGATTGACGAGCGAGCGACGTGACCCTAAGATCGTATACGGTATCAAATATGGGGGAAGAGCAATGGCGACACGCCGCGATCTGATGCTGACGGCCGCGGCGTTCGCCGGGATGGCCCAGCCGATCAGCGCCCTGGCCAAGGCCCGTGGCGCGTCCCTTCCCGCCAAGGCCGCGCCACTGCCGCTGTCGTCGGTCCGCCTGCTGCCGTCGGACTACGCGACCGCGGTGGAGGTCAATCGCGCCTATCTGCTGCGGTTGAGCCCCGACCGCTTCCTGCACAACTTCATGACCTTCGCCGGCCTGCCGGCCAAGGGCGAAATCTATGGCGGATGGGAGTCCGACACCATCGCGGGCCATACGCTGGGCCACTACATGTCGGCCCTGGTCGTCATGTACGAGCAGACGGGCGACGCCGAATGCCGCCGACGCGCCGACTATATCGTCAGCGAGCTGGCCAGGGCCCAGGCCAAGCGCGGCACGGGCTATGTCGGCGCCCTGCAGCGCAAGCGCAAGGACGGTACGGTCGTCGACGGCGAGGAGATCTTCGGCGAGGTGATGAAGGGCGACATCCGCTCGGGCGGCTTCGACCTGAACGGCTCCTGGTCGCCGCTCTATACGGTGCACAAGACCTTCGCCGGCCTGCTGGACGTGCATCGCGCCTGGGGAAACCCGCAGGCGCTGGAGGTCGCGGTGGGCCTGGGCGGCTATTTCGAGCGCGTGTTCGCCGCGCTGAACGACGAGCAGATGCAGACCCTGCTGGGCTGCGAATATGGCGGCCTCAACGAGAGCTATGCCGAGCTCTACGCCCGCACCGGCGATCGCCGCTGGCTGGTCGTCGCCGAACGGATCTACGACCGCAAGGTGCTGGACCCGCTGGTCGCCCAGCAGGACCAACTGGCCAATTTCCACGCGAACACCCAGGTGCCCAAGCTGATCGGGCTGGGACGGCTGTACGAACTGACCGGCAAGCCGCAGGATGCGGCGGCCGCGCGGTTCTTCTGGACGACGGTCACCCAACACCACAGCTACGTGATCGGCGGCAACGCCGACCGCGAGTACTTCGCCGCGCCCGACACCATCGCCGCCCACATCAGCGAACAGACCTGCGAGCACTGCAACACCTACAACATGCTCAAGCTGACCCGGCAGCTCTACAGCTGGCGGCCGGAAGGCGGGCTGTTCGACTATTATGAGCGCGCCCACCTCAACCACGTGATGGCCGCGCAGAACCCCAAGACCGGCGGCTTCACCTACATGACGCCGCTGCTGACCGGCGCGGACCGGGGCTATTCGACCAATGACGACGACGCCTTCTGGTGCTGCGTCGGCACCGGCATGGAAAGCCACGCCAAGCACGGCGAGTCGATCTTCTGGGAAGGCGAGGGGACCTTGCTGGTCAACCTCTACATCCCGGCCGAGGCCCAGTGGAAGGCGCGCGGCGCGGGCCTGAAGCTCGAGACCCGCTATCCCTACGAACCGGAATCGCGCCTGACCTTGACCAAGCTGGCCAAGCCCGGACGCTTCACGATCGCCCTGCGCGTTCCGAGTTGGGCGAACGGCCAGGCCAAGGTCAGCGTCAATGGCCAGGCCGTCACGGCCGAGATGGTCGGCGGCTACGCCCTTGTGGACCGCCGCTGGCGGACCGGCGACGTGGTGGCCATCACCCTGCCGCTCGACCTGCGCCTGGAAGCGACGCCGGGCGACGAGTCCACGGTGGCGGTGGTGCGCGGACCGATGGTGCTGGCGGCCGACCTGGGTCCCAACAGCGAACCCTGGAAGGGCGTGGATCCGGCCCTGGTCGGCGAGGCGGTGCTGGCGGGCTTCCAGCCCACGGCGCCGGAAAAGGCGCTCTATGTCGCCCGGGGCGTCGGCCGGCCCGGCGACCTGAACTTCGTGCCGTTCTACAGCCAGTACGAGCGCCGCAGCGCGGTCTATTTCAAGCGCTTCACCGAGGACGCCTGGAAGACCGAGGAGGCCGCGTTCCTGGCTGATCAGGCCCGGGCCAAGGACATCAGCGCCCGGTCGGTCGACATCATGCACCTGGGCGAGATGCAGCCCGAGCGCGACCACAGCCTGACCTCCGAGCTGTCCTATCCGGTGGCCTATCGCAACCGGAACGGCCGCGACGCCCGCTCGGGCGGCTTCTTCGAGTTCGACATGAAGCTGCGGCCCGGCCCGCTGATCCTGCAGGCGACCTACTGGGGCGACGAGCGCAAGCGCGACTTCGACATCCTGGTCGACAACGTCAAGGTCGCCTCGCAGCATCTGGAGGCCGACCGTCCCGGCAAGTTCTTCGACGTCGAATATCCGCTGCCCGAGGCCCTGACCAAGGGCAAGACGAAGGTCCGGGTGCGGTTCGTACCGCGTGAGCGCAGCACGGCCGGACCGGTGTTCGGCGTGCAGCTGTTCGCCGCCAAGCCCGCGTCCACGGCGTGAGCCTGGACGGCGGACTCGAGGGCGTCAGGCTTTCGCTCGATGACGTCCGGGCGCTGGCGCGTCAGGTCCTGAGCGCCACGGGCCTGTCGGCGGCCCATGTCGACGCCGTCGCCGAGACCATGGTGGCCGGCGAGCGTGACGGCTGCGCTTCGCACGGTGTCTATCGCCTGCTGGTGGCCGCCAACAGCATCGCCAAGGGCGTGGTTTCGGTCGACGCCGAACCTGTCCTGGACGAACCGGCGCCGGCCCTGGCGAGGGTCGATGGCGGCGGCGGCTTCGCGCAACTGGCCTTCGAGCGCGGGCGTCCCGTGCTGGTCGACAAGGCCCGGCGCTTCGGGATCGCCGCCCTGGCCCTGAACAACGTCGTGCATTTCGCGGCCCTCTGGCCCGAGGTCGAGGCGCTGGCCCGTGAGGGCCTGGCCGCGCTGGCCTTCACGCCGAGCCATGCCTGGGTCGCGCCGGAGGGCGGGACGCGCCCGGTGTTCGGCACCAATCCGATCGCCTTCGGCTGGCCGCGGCCGGGCCGGGACCCGTTCGTCTTCGACTTCGCCACCAGCGCGGTGGCGCGGGGCGAGATCGAGCTGCATCGCCGCGCCGGCCGACCCGTGCCGGACCACTGGGGCTATGACGCCGACGGGGCCGCCACGACCGTGGCCGAGGCGGTGCTGGGCGGCGCGATGCGCACCTTCGGCGGCCACAAGGGCTCGGCCCTGGCCGCGATGGTCGAACTGCTGGCTGGACCCCTGATCGGCGACATGACCAGCCAGCAATCCCTGGCCGCCGACGCGGGACGCGGCGGCTCGCCGATCGGCGGGGAGCTGATCATCGCCCTGGATCCGGCGGGCTTCCTGGGCGGGGCGCTGGCCGACCACTTGGCGCGGGCCGAGGCGATGTTCGAGGCGATCGAGGCCCAGGGCGCGCGGCTGCCGTCGCAGCGCCGCTACGCCGCGCGGGCCCGCAGCCTGCGCGAGGGCGTGGTGATCCCCGGCGCGCTCCACCGGGACATCATGATGTTGCTTGAGCAGAAGGGCTGAAGATGCGGCGAACCGGGCTTTTCGATACGACGGTCGCGTGCGTGGCGGCGACCGCGCCGATGCTGGTCGCTTCCACGGCCCTGGCCGGTCCTCCGGCCGCGCAGGCCGGTTCGGCGGACAAGCGCTTCGAGGCGATCTCCAGCGAGGAATACGCCTGGCGCCTGGCCCAGACCGGACCCAGCGAAGACGGCCCCAAGACCGACGCCTTCAAGCTCCCCGATGTCGGTCCGGCGATCCAGGCCGCGCGGCTGGCCCGCTGGACCACGACGGCCCGGCAGCTGGCCGACCTGCCGGTCGCCAAGCTGTCGAAGAAGAACCAGGCCAACTACGCCGTCTACAAGGGCCAGATCGACGCCCTGCTGGCCGAGCAGCAGTACCGCGAATACGAAAAACCGCTGAACGCCGACAGCAGCTTCTGGGGCGACGTCGCGGAATCGGCGCGCGGCAGCTTCAGGACCGAGGCGGACTATCGCGGCTACATCGCGATGATGCGCGACATCCCGCGCTATTACGACCAACAGATCGTCAACATGCGCGCCGGGCTGGCGCGCGGCTTCACCCCGGCCCAGGTGACCTTGCAGGGGCGCGACGCCGGCGTGGCCCTGGTGGCCGACGCCGCCACGCCCGAGGCCTCGCCCTTCTACGCGCCGTTCAAGACCCTGCCGGCCAACATCCCGCCGGCCGTCCAGGCCGCACTGCGCCGCGAGGCGGCCGAGGCGATCACCCAGGCCGTGGTTCCCGCCCACGCCCGCCTGCGGGCCTTCCTGCGCGACGACTACATCCCCGGCGCGCGAAAGACTCTCGCGGCCTACGACCTGCCCGACGGCAAGGCCTACTACCAGTCCAAGGTGCGCGAGTTCACCACCACCGACCTGACGCCGGACCAGATCCACCAGATCGGCCTGGCCGAGGTCGCCAAGATCCGCGCGCGGATGCTGGACGTGATGAAGGAGGTGAAGTTCGACAGCGACCTTCCGGCCTTCCTGACCTATCTGCGGACCGACCCGCGCTTCTACGCCAAGACGCCCCAGGACCTGCTGGACCGCGCGGCCTGGGACGCCAAGAGCTTCGACGGCAAGGCCTCGCAATGGTTCGGCCACCTGCCGCGCAGCCGCTTCGCCATCCGCCCGGTGCCCGACGAGATCGCGCCCTTCTACACCGGCGGCCGCGGCGGCCCTGGCATCTATCTGGTCAACACCTACAACCTGCCGTCCCGGCCGCTGTACTCGCTGATGGCCCTGACCCTGCACGAGAGCGCGCCGGGCCACGCCTTCCAGATGCCGCTGGCGGCCGAGAACAAGGACTTGCCGGCCTATCGCCGCGACACTTACCTGTCGGCCTATGGCGAGGGCTGGGCGCTGTATTCCGAGGCGCTGGGCGAGGACATGGGCCTGTACGAGACGCCCTACGACCGGTTCGGCATGCTCAGCTACCAGATGTGGCGCGCGGCGCGGCTGGTGGTCGACACCGGCATCCACACCCAGGGCTGGAGCCGCGAGCGGGCCCAGCAGTACCTGCACGACAACACCGCCATGGCCGACCACGAGATCCAGACCGAGGTCGACCGCTACATCGCCTGGCCGGGTCAGGCGCTGTCCTACTACATGGGCATGCTGGCCTTCGTCGACGCGCGCAAGCGGGCCGAGCAGGCGCTGGGTCCCAAGTTCAACATCCGCGCCTTCCACGACGCCGTCCTGGAGCTGGGGTCGGTGCCGCTGCCGGTGATCGACGCCCGCGTCGACCAGTTGATCGCCGACGGCGGCAAGGGACCCTATCCCGATGAGGAATGACCTGGCCCCGGTCGCCTGGAGCGCCGGCCTGGCCTGCGCCCTGGCGACGCTGACGCCGGCCGCCGCCCAGCCGGTGGCCGTGCACGCCGCCGGCAACCCGATCCTCGCGGACGGCCGGTACTATTCGACCGACCCCGCTCCCGTGGTGGTCGGCGACACCCTGTGGATCCTGGCCGGCCGCGACGAGGCGCCGGCCGACGTCAACGACTTCATCATGGACGAATGGCAGGCGCTTTCGACCCGCGATCCGGCGTCGGGCGACTGGCTGCACTACCCGGCGATCGCGCGGCCGGAGGCGGTATTCCATTGGGCCGAGCCCGGGCGGGCCTATGCCGGCCAGATCGTCCCGGGGCGCGACGGCAAGTTCTACCTCTACGCCCCGGTCCTGCAGGCCAAGAGCGACGCCAAGGACCGGTTCGCCATCGGTGTCGCCGTGGCCGACAGCCCCGCCGGACCCTGGACCGACGCCCACCCGGCCGGACCGATCGTCTCGCAGACGACGCCGGTCGCCAACGACATCCAGAACATCGATCCCACGGCGATCGTCGACGACGACGGCCGGGTCTACCTCTACTGGGGCACGTTCGGCCAGCTGCGCGGCATCGAGCTGGCGGCCGACATGGTCACGCCCAAGGGGCCGGAGGTGAAGGTCGACAGCCTGGACGGCTTCTTCGAGGCCCCGTGGCTGATGAAGCGCAAGGGCGTCTACTACATGCTCTATGCCGGCAACCGGGCCGGGCCGCGGTCGGATTGCACGCCGGCCGTCTACCATGCCTGCATCGCCTACGGGACCGCGCCGTCGCCGCTCGGGCCCTGGACCTATCGCGGGGTGATCCTGCGGCCGGTGTCCTCGACCACCTCCCATGCGGGCGCAGTGGAATTCAAGGGTCAGTGGTGGCTGGCCTACCACACGGCCGACGCGGCCGGCGGCGGGCACTTCCGTCGCAGCGTGGCGATCGACAGGATGGACTGGGACGACAGCGTCAGCCCGCCGGTCATCCTGCCGGTCACCCCGACCAAGCGCCCAGGGCCGCCGCCGGCGCCGACCCGCAACATCGCGGCGATGGCCACGCCCACGGCGTCCAACGCGCCGGTGCCGGTGCAGTACTGGATCAAGGCGCTGAACGACGGCCTCGTCCGCGACGCGCCTCTGCCGCCGGACCTGTGGGGCAGCTGGACGCCGCACAATCCCGCCAGCCAGTGGATCGAGTACCGTTTCGACCGGCCGGTGACCCTGAACGGCGCCCGCATCCGGTTCTGGGCCGACCAGCCGGCCGGGGCGGGCGTGGGCGTCGCCCCGCCGAAGGCTTGGCGGATGGAATATTGGGACGGCGGCTGGAAGCCGGTGCGCGCTCCCAAGGGCTTCGGGACCGGCGTCGATGGTTTCCAGTCCGCCACGTTCGCGGCGGTGACCGCCCGGTGCGTCCGGGCGGTGTTCGACGCTTCCGGCGCTCAGGGAACCCATGCCGGCCTGGCCGTGCAGGAGTGGGAAGTCCTGGCCCCGACGGCCCAGGCGCCGCGCGCCGGCAGCGGCTCGGCCCCGGCCTGCGACGCCCAGCCCTAGACCTCGACCAACGCCCGGCTCGGGCGCGCGCCTTGAAATGGAACGGAGAACGCCATGCTTCGCGGCCTGATGACGCTTTCACTGGGGATCACGATCCTGGCCGCCGGGACGGCGCGGGCGGCGACGCCGCTGGACGGCGTCTGGCTGTTCGACGACGCGCCGTCCTATCCGGGCGTGACCATGGTCCAGCTGTCCAGCGAGGGCGGCAAGCCCCGCGGCGTCGTCACCACGGCTTGGTACGGCCCGATGGAGATGCGCAACCTCGTGGTCCAGGGCGGCAAGGCGACCTTCGAGCTGCGCAATCTCAACGACAAGGACCACGCCACCCGGCAATGGACGGCGGTGCTGAACGGCCAGACCCTGAAGCTGTCGGGCGACATCTGGTACGCCCATGTCGAGCAGTCCGGCCGCCACGGGACCGCCAAGGACGCCCGCGCTCGCGCCTTCAGGACCACCGCCTTGCCGCCGCTGGGAACCCTGGCGCCCGACGGCCTGGCGCGGACGCCGCCGATGGGCTGGAGCAGCTGGAACAAGTTCGCCGAGAAGATCGACGACAAGACCGTGCGCGCCATGGCCGACGCCCTGGTCGCCACCGGCCTGCGCGACGCCGGCTACGTCTATGTCAACATCGACGACGGCTGGCAGGGGACCCGCGGGCCGGACGGCGCGATCCGGCCGAACGAGAAGTTCCCGGACATGAAGGGCCTGGCCGACTACGTCCACGCCCGCGGGCTGAAGTTCGGTCTCTACAGCGCGCCGGGGCCCAGGACCTGTGCGGGCTATGAGGGCAGCTACGGCCACGTCCAGCAGGACGCCAAGACCTTCGCCGACTGGGGCGTCGACTATCTGAAGTACGACCTGTGTTCGGGCGAATGGTTCTATGACGACGCCGACAAGGTCCAGCGCACCTATTACGAGATGGGCGCGGCGTTGCGGGCGACCGGGCGGCCGATCGTCTATTCGCTGTGCGAGTACGGCCGCTTCGAGGTCGGGGCGTGGGGGCGCAAGGTCGGCGGCCACCTGTGGCGCACGACCGGCGACATCACCGACGACTATGCGACCATGGCCAGGATCGGCTTCGACAAGAACGGCCGCGCCGAGCACGCCGGCCCCGGCGGCTGGAACGATCCGGACATGCTGGAGATCGGCAACGGCGGCATGAGCCATGACGAGTACGCCACCCACATGACCCTGTGGGCGATGTCGGCCGCGCCGCTGATGATGGGGCACGACCTGCGCCAGAGCAGCCCCGAGGTGCTGAAGATGCTCGAGAACCGCGAGGTGATCGCCGTGGACCAGGACGCCCTGGGCGTCCAGGGCAAGGCGGTTCGGCGCGACGGGACGACCGAGGTCTGGACCAAGCCGCTGGCCGACGGCGCGGTGGCGGTGGCCCTGTTCAACCGGGGCGAGGCGGCGGCGACGATGACGCTGCTGCCCAGCGACGCGGGGAAGAGCGGGCTGACCGCCGTGAGGGACCTCTGGCGCGGCGCCGACCTGCCGGTTGGATCGCAGGACTTCCAGGTCCCCGCCCATGGGGTCGTCATGCTGCGGGTGACCGGCGGGCAGGGCTGAGGGCGCTTGAGCCCCTCCTCCTCCCGAGCTTGTCGAAGGACGAGGACGGCCGCGCCGCCTCCGTGGACCGGTCAAAAAAATGGGCTGGCGACAAGCCAGCCCAAGGGGGGGAGGGGCGCCGCCCTGAGGCGGCGATGCGGTGAAAGGGATCAGTAGCGGAAGCGGGCGCTGACCTGCAGGGTGCGGGCCTGGACGCGAACGCCCAGCGGCAGCATGCGGTCCTGCCCCCAGTAGACGTTGTTGTTTTCCTTGGTCAGGTTGGTGCCCTCGACGCTGAGGGTCAGCTGCTTGATCGGCGTCCAGTTCACCGCCGCGTCGAGCCGCGAGGTGGCGTCGTTGTAGGGCGAGTATTCGGGGTTATCCTGGTAGACATTCACCTTGTAGCGGGCGCGGTAGTTATAGGCGACGCGCGCGCTGAACTGCGGGGTGTCGTAGTAGAGCGCCAGATTGTAGGTGTACTTCGAGGTGCTGTCGGCGTCGAACACGCCCGGGATCAGGCGCTGGTCGCCCTCGAACGGGAAGTTGATGTTGTACTTCGCCATGTAGGTGAAGTTGGCGCTGGCGCCGAAGTTGTGCAGCTTGCCGGGCAGGAAGTCGAAGAAGCCCGAGGTGTTGAACTCGTAGCCCTGGAACTCGCCAGGTCCGGCGTTGCGGCTGGTGTAGACCTGGTACACGACGCCATTGATCGTCTCCTGGCCACCGCCGCTGTAGTAGATATAGCCGTCGGGCTTCTTAAGGAACGCGCCCAGCGAGACGATGCCGCCGCGCCCGAAGTAGTATTCCAGCGACGCGTCGTAGTTCTCGGAGCGATTGGGCTTCAGGTCCGGGTTGCCGGAATAGATGATCTGATTGTTGGCCTGGATCGTCCGCCAGGACGACATGTCCAGGAAGTTGGGACGCTGGACGTTGTAGGTGTAGGCTAGGCGCAACTGGAACTTCGACGAGAAGTGGACCACGGCGTTGAGGCTGGGCAACACGTCGACATAGTCGCCGCCGCCTTCGGTCGGGGTGATGACCGCGTTCCAGTCCTTGTCCAGATCGAACCGGGTGCTGACGTTGTGGCCCTTGGTCCGGACCACGCGCACGCCGGCCACGCCGTCGATCGGGAAGCGGCTCTTGATCGCGTAGTTCAGGTTGCCGTAGCCGGCCAGGCTCTGTTCGTCCTCGACATAGGTCTGACCAAGATCGTTGGGCGGCCGTTCCGTCGTCCAGCCGGCGGCGGTGAGCAGGGCGTCGTGCCTGTCCATCAGGTCGGGGCCCGACAGATGGTACCAGGTGGGGGAGAAGCCGGTGACGGCCAACTGACTGGTCGTCACGCCGACGCCGCCCGGGAAACTGTTCAGGGCGATCGTCGGGAAGGCGTCGCGATAGCCGTAGTCGCGGGTCAGGTGACGGTCGGAATAGCGAACGCCGAAGCCGATGCTGCGGAAGAACTTGTCGTCGCTGAGGCGGTAGGTGGCGTCGGCCTTGAGCACGAATTCGTGGTTCTTGGCGATGGCCTGTTCGTCGTGAAGCTGGAAGATCTGGTAGTTTTCGACCTTCGCCAGGTCGCTGGTCGGGAAGGTGATGTAGGGGCCGCGCCCCGGGATGTTGCTGGAGTTGAAGTCCACATTGACCGTGGCGGCGGGCTTGCCGCTCGCGTCCAGCAGGTGCGCCAGGCTCAGGACGCCGTAATAGCTGGTCTTGCTCCAGTTATATTGGGCCGAGCCGTCGACCTGCAGGCGGTCGCCGCGCCAGTGCGCCTCGGCGTTGGTCGTGAAGTTGTCGGAGTCGACCTTCTCGTAATAGGACTGGGCGCTGGCGTCGACGCCCTCTGGACGACTGAGGGTCAGGGACCGCACGGTGCGGCCGTCCTCGGCCAGGACCACGTTCGAGACCGCGCTGTTGGGGTCGCGGGTGGTGACGTGCAGGCGGTCGCGCCCGCGCTTTTCCTTGCTGCCGAAATAGGACCCTTCGACCACGAAATCGAGATGCTCGTTGGCGCGCCATTGGCCCACCAGGTTGATGGAGGGCCGAGTGATCGCGCCTTGCTCGACGCCGTAGTTCACCGCGTAGGGCGCGATGATGTTCTTCTGGTTGGCGGGCAGCGAGGCTTGCGAAGGGGTGTTGTCGAAGAACGTATTGGGGGACTCGCTCTCGACGAAGTCTTCCTCGTAGTTGTTCTTGGTGTAGGAGCCGTTGATCAGGAAGCCCATCTCGCCGATCCCGGTGTCGAACCGGTCGCCGACCAGCAGGCTGGCATAGGGGCTCTTGGTGTCGCCGGTGCTGCCGTAGACGTTCTTGATGCTGCCGGCGACCGTCAGGCCGTTCCTCAGGTCCAGCGGGCGGCGCAGCTCGACATTGACCGTGCCGGCGATGCCGCCTTCGACCTGGTCGGCCGTGCGCGTCTTGTAGACCTGGACGGACTTCAGCAGTTCGGCGGGGATGTCGGCCAGGTTGGCGGAGCGGCTGTCGCCGACGCTGTTGTCGTTGCCGTTGATGGTCGTCGAGACGCCCTGCATCCCGCGGATGGTGATGTTCGTGCCTTCGCCGTGGATGCGCTCGATCTGGACGCCGGTGACACGCGACAGGGCTTCGGGAACGTTGTTGTCGGGCAGCTTGCCCACGTCCTCGGACTCGATGGATTCGACGATCTGGGCCGAGTTCTTCTTTCGCTTGGTCGCCGCGTCCAGGCTGCCCCGGATGCCCTTGACGATGACGGTGTCGACCAGGGTCGCATCGTCGGTCTTGGCGTCGTCGGCGGCGGTGGCGTTGGCCTGCGCGTCGGTCGACTTGATGTCCTGTGCGACGGCCGGCGAACACAGAGTGATCGCAATTAGGGCCGTCGCCGCCATCATGGCGTGCCTGCTGCTCATGGACTGTCCTCTCCCCTGACAATTACCAGGTCGCAAATTGGACATATCCGCGAGGCCGCGTCAAAAAAATTATACAATATACATTCGACGATCTGACAAATGCCGCATCGCGTTCCGGTCCTGCCGCAAATCCGGGCCGCCAACCAGCGTCCGGTCAATAGATTGTTTTTATAAAGTTTTCCGTGGATTCTGGAGCGCGCGCGAGGGGCACCGAACGCCCCGGCTCAGCTGGAAGGTGTCATTTCTGAGGAGGTTTCAGCGCGACTAAATCCGATCAGAGGCGGAAGAAAAATGCCTTTCCTTGCGCTCGCCCCCAAAAAGAGATCGACGTTATCTGCATGATAACTCGGACAATTTACGCGGCGCGACGCTCCTTGAGATCCGCACCGGAAGGACGGCCCGCGTCGACGCCCCGAAAATCATCGGGTCACCGTCCGAAATCAGCGATTTGCGGGTCGTCAGGCCGACAGTTGCTGCTTGAGGTCCGACAGCGTGCCGAGGATGTGGTTGACCGTCAGGGATTCGACGGTCGCCGCGTCGCCTTGGATCCAGGCGGCCAGGATCTCGCGATGCTCCTGGCTGGCCCGCTCGTCGCGGCCCAGGGGCTCCAGGTGCACCCGCACATAGCGCTCGGCCAGGATCTGCAGCCGCTCCATCAGCTGGAAGGTGATGTGGCCCCCGGGGCGCACCAGCGCCAGGTGGAAGGCGCGGTTGAAGCTGACATGGTCGCCGTCGGGCTTGGCCAGCTCGGCTTCGAGCGCCGAGAGCGCCTTCTCGGCGGCGACGTGGTCGGCCGGGGTGGCGCGCAGGCAAGCCTCGGCGACCGCGCCGGGCTCGAGCTTCAGGCGCAGGGCGAAGACCTCGCTGGCCTCGTCGGTCGACAGGTCGCGGACGACATAGCCGCGATTGGGATAGGAGCTGAGCAGGCCGTCCTGCTCCAGGCGGCCCAGGGCCTCGCGCAGCGGGATCTTGCTGACGCCCAGCTCCGCGGCGATGACGTCCTGGCGTACGGCGGTTCCGGGCTGCATCGCCCCGACCAGGATGCGGCGGCGGACGATCTCATAGGTCTGGTCGGACAGCGTGCGGACGACGATGTTCATTGGCGCAGGCTGAACCTCTTGGCGACCGCCCCCGTGCGGTGTGAGCCCTATCGTATACTAGACGCGGCGGGTCGGCGGGAGTCTAGATCACCTGGAAGCCCGCCCAGAACGGGTCGGCGCGGTCGATCCAGAGGATGTTGTGGCCGGTGGCGATGGCTGATCCCTGGATCGACGGAATGATCGCGTCCCGCCCGCCCAGTTCCACCCGTTCCTCGACCCGGCCGATGAAGCGGCTGCCGATGATGCTCTCGTGCACGAAGGCGTCGCCGACCTTCAGCCGCCCCTTGGCCGCCAGGTGGGCCAGTCGGGCCGAGGTGCCGGTGCCGCAGGGGCTGCGGTCGATGGCCCGGTCGCCGTAGAACACCGCGTTGCGGCCGTCGGCGTCCGGGGCCCGGGGCGCGTCGGCCCACAGCACGTGGCTGACGCCGCGGATGGTCGGGTCCAGCGGATGGACCGGCTCGACCTTGTCGCGGACCAGGGTCCGGACGATCGGGCTGAGGCGCAGGATCTCGGCCGCGCCCAGGGCGTCGATGCCCGTATAGGCGCCCTGCGGTTCGATGATGGCGTAGAAGTTGCCGCCATAGGCCACGTCTATGGTCAGCGGGCCGAAGCCCGGCACGTCGATCGCTACCCCTTCCTCGGCCAGATAGGCCGGGACGTTGCGGATCTTCACCGCCGTGACCCTGTCGCCCGCCGTCTCGTAGGCGATGTCGATGACGCCGGCCGGCACCTCCAGCCGCAGCTTACCCGGCTCGCGCGGGGTGATCAGGCCGTTCTCGAGGGCGAAGGTGACGATGCCGATCGTGCCGTGGCCGCACATCGGCAGGCAGCCGCTGGTCTCGATGAACAGGATGCCGGCGTCGCAGTCGGGCTGGGTCGGCGGATAGAGGAAGCCGCCCGACATCATGTCGTGGCCGCGCGGCTCGAACATCAGGCCGGTGCGGATCCAGTCGAAGCGGGCGAGGAAGTCCTGCCGCCGCGCGCTCATCGTGTCGCCCCGCAACAGCGGGGCGCCGCCGGCCGCCAGGCGGACCGGATTGCCCGCCGTGTGGCCGTCGATGCAGAAGAACGTGTGACGCATGGACTTCCTCTTACGCTTCGACTTTGAAGGGCCTAGGCGGCCGCCTGGGTCAGGAGCGGCCGGCTGGCGGCGGCCTCCTCGACCATGGCGATCACCTGGGCGCGACGGGCGCCGGCCAGGGGCAGGCGAGGCATGCGGACCCGCTCAGATCCACGGCCCATGATCTGCTCGGCCAGCTTGATCGACTGCACCAGGTCGTGTTCGGCGTCCAGGTGCAGCAGCGGCATGAACCAGCGATAGATGCGACGGGCTTCTTCCAGGTCGCCGCGATCGACGGCGGCGACCAGGGCCACCGATTCCTGCGGGAAGGCGCTGGTCAGGCCCGAGACCCAGCCGCGGGCGCCCATCAGCAGGCCTTCCAGGGCGACGTCGTCGAGGCCGGCCATCAAGATGAAGCGGTCGCCGAAGGCGCGCGCCAGGTCGGTGAAGCGGCGGGTGTCGGGCGCGCTTTCCTTGACGGCCACGATGGTCGGCTCGCTGGCCAGGCCGGCCAGCACGTCCAGGGTGATCGCGGCGCGATAGGCGGGCGGATTGTTGTAGAGCATGATCGGCAGGGCGGAGGCCTGGGCGACGGTGCGGAAGTGGGCCTCGAGTTCGGCCTCGGTGGGGACATAGACCATGGCGGGCAGGACCATCAGCGCATCGGCGCCCAGCGATTGGGCGTCCTTGGCGAAGGCGGCGGCGCGCGCGGTCGTCAGTTCCGAGACGCCGACGATGATCGGGACCCGGCCGGCCACCACCTCGACGGCGGCCTGCAGCACCTGGCGCTTCTCGTCGGCTTCGAGCGAATTGTTCTCGCCGCAGGTGCCCAGGACCACCAGGCCGTGCACGCCGTCGCGGACCAGGGCGTCGAGCACCTGCTGGCTGGCGTCGATGTCGATCGACAGGTCGGTCTTGAACTGGGTCGTGGCGGCCGGGAACACGCCCGACCAATTCATGGAGCTCATACGGCTTGCACCTCTAACTGCTTCGTCTACGGTATACGAAATGGCGATGCAGAGGTAAAGCCCAGGTGGGACAGGCGGCCGGAACATTGGTGATTGGCGGCGGCGTGGTCGGCAAGGCCTGCGCCTTGGCCCTACGCCGGGCCGGCGAGACGGTGCTGGCGCTCGATCCGCAAGGCCCGTCCCGCCCGGCCTCCTATGGCAACGCCGGCCATATCGCGGTGGAGCAGGTCGAGCCCCTGGCGTCGCCCGCCGCCCTGACCTCGGCGTTCGGGCGGCTGTTCCCGCTGGGCGGCCCCCTGGATTTTCGCCTGGCCGACATCGCCGCCTGGGGCCCGTGGGCGGCGCGTTTCGTCAGGGCCTCCACCCCGGCGGGCGCCGCTCACGGCAGGCAGGCGCTGAAGAGCCTGCTGCAAGAAGCCCTGCCGGCCTGGCGTCGCCTGACCGCCAGCCTGGACCGTCCGGATCTGCTGGTCGAACGCGGCCACCTCGTCGTCTGGGAAAGCCCGGAGACCGCGCGCGCGGGCCTTGAGGCCTGGCGCGTCGCCGATATCGGCCAGGCGCGGGTCAGCCCCCTGTCCGACCCGCTGGCGCGGCAGGTGCGACAATGGATCGCAGCGCCCGTCGCCGGCGGCGCGCAGTTCGAGAATACGGGCCAGGTGCGCGATCCCGCCCTGGTCCTGGGCTTGCTGGACGACGCGTTCACGGCCTTGGGCGGTCAGCGCCGGACCGGTCGCGCCGTGCAGCTGAGCGTGGTCGGCCGCCGGATCGAGGTGCTGCTCGAGGACGGCCAGCGGCTGACGCCGGAGCGGGTGCTGGTCGCCGGCGGTGTGGGATCGGGCGCCTTGCTGCGCGACCTGGGCCATGTCGCCCCGGTGATCGCCGAGCGCGGCTATCATCTGGAAGGCGGGGCGGACCATTGGGGCGACCTGCCGCCGGTGGTGTTCGAGGACCGTTCGCTGATCCTTACCCGGTTCGGCGACCGGCTGCGGGCCGCCAGCTTCGTGGAGTTCGGCCGCGAATCCTCGCCCCCCGATCCCCGCAAGTGGGCGCGCCTGCGTCGTCACCTGGCCGAACTGGGCGTGCGGATGGAGGGCCCCGTCGCCGAATGGATGGGCGCCCGGCCGACCCTGCCTGACTATCTTCCGGCCATCGGCGCCAGCCGGCGGGCCGACAACCTTTACTACGCCTTCGGTCACCAGCATCTGGGCCTGACCCTGGCGGCGGTGACCGGGGAACTGGTCGCGGCCCTGATGGGCGGCGCGACTCCGGCGGTCGACCTGACCCCCTTTGACCTGGACCGGTTCGCGCGAGGGCGCGACCTACGCAAGAGGAACGCGGCATGACCCTGGGCGTCGGCGGCTCGACCATGGACCTGCAGCTGGCGGGCTTGTCGCCTCGCCCCGGACGGCCGCCGGCCATCGCCGCCGCCGAATACCAGGCGAGGCTGGAACGGGCCCGGGCGTTGACGGCGGCGCTGGGCGGCGACGCCTTGCTGGTCGGGGCCGGAGCCAGCCTGCGCTACTTCACCGGCGTGCCGTGGGGCGCGACCGAGCGGCTGGTGGCCCTGCTGCTGCCGCGCAAGGGACGGCCGATCATGATCTGCCCGGCCTTCGAGCTGGGGTCGCTGCAAGCCGACCTGAAGATCGAGGCCGACATCCGGCTGTGGCAGGAGCACGACAGCCCCGCCGTCCTGACGGCCCGGGCGCTGGCTGAAATCGGCGCCGACGTCCTGGCGCTGGACCCGGCCGCGCCGTTCTCGCTGTTCAGCGCCCTGGACAAGGCCGCGCCGTCGCTGCGAGCCGTCGACGCCACGCCGGTGATCGACGGCTGCCGGGGCGTCAAGTCGCCAGCCGAACTGGCCCTGATGCGCTACGCCAAGGCCATCACCCTGGACGTCCACCGGCGCGCCGCCGCGATCCTCGTCCCGGGGATCGCCGCCAGCGCCGTCAAGCGGTTCATCGACACCGCCCATCGCGCCGCCGGCGCCGACGGCGGCTCGACCTTCTGCGCCGTGCAGTTTGGCCGGGCCACCGCCTATCCGCACGGCCTGCCGGGCGACCAGGCGCTGGGGGAGGGCCAGCTGGTGCTGATCGACACCGGCTGCCAGGTCGAGGGCTACAACGCCGACATCACCCGCACCTACGTGTTCGGCGAACCGGGCGACGAGCACCGGCGGATCTGGGACATCGAGCATGAGGCCCAGGCCGCCGCCTTCGCCGCCGTGCGGCCCGGCGTGCCCTGCGAGGTCATCGACGAGACCGCGCGCCAGGTTCTGCAACGCCACGGCCTGGGCCCTGACTACGTGCTGCCGGGCCTACCCCATCGCACCGGCCACGGCATCGGCCTTTCGATCCACGAGGGACCCTACCTGGTGCGCGGCGACACGACGCGCCTCGCGCCGGGCATGTGCTTTTCCAACGAGCCGATGATCGTCATCCCCGATCGCTTCGGCGTGCGGCTGGAGGACCATTTCCACGTCACCGAGGACGGGGCGGCCTGGTTCACCGAGCCCTCGCCGTCGATCGACGCGCCGTTCGGTGCGTCGTGAGGTCCGTTTCCTCATCATCCCGGCCGGTCGTCTCCGGCCCGTCAAAGACCACCCTGGGGGTAATCGCATGAACTTCTGGACCCGCCGCAAGGCGCTCGACGCGATCGTCTCGGTGGAGGCCGACCGCCGGCTGAAGCCGACCCTGTCGTGGCCGCACCTGCTGGCCCTGGGCATCGGCGCCATCATTGGCACGGGCATCTACACCTTGACCGGCATCGGCGCCGAGCGGGCCGGCCCGGCGGTGATCCTGGCCTTCGCCGCCTGCGGCGTCCTGTGCGTGTTCGCGGCCCTGGCCTATGCCGAGGTCGCGACCCTGATCCCGGCCGCCGGCAGCGCTTACACCTACGCCTATGCGGTGCTGGGCGAGGGCCTGGCCTGGATCGTCGGCTGGAGCCTGGTGCTGGAATACGCCGTCACCTGCGCGGCCGTGGCCGTCGGCTGGTCGGGCTACATGGTCGGCCTGCTGCAAAGCGTCGGCGTCCACCTGCCGCCGCAGATCCTGGCCGGACCGCACGCGGGCGGGATCATCAACCTGCCGGCCGTGCTGATCACCGTCGCCGTGACCGCCCTGCTGGCCAAGGGCGCGCGCGAGAGCGCCACGCTCAACATCGGCCTGGTGGTGATCAAGATCGTCGCCCTGGCGGTGTTCGTCGGCCTGACCTTCACGGTGATCAAGGCGCACAACTTCACGCCGTTCATGCCCTACGGCTTCGCCGCCCACACCGAGGCGGGGCATCCGCGCGGCGTGATGGCCGCCGCCGCCATCGTGTTCTTCGCCTTCTTCGGCTTCGACGCGGTCTCGACCTCGGCCGAGGAGGTCAAGAACCCCAAGCGGGACCTGACCATCGGCATCATCGGCTCGATGGTGATCTGCACGGCGATCTACATGCTGGTGGCCGCCTGCGCGGTCGGGGCCTGGCCCTATGCCGAGTTCGCCCGGTCGAGCGAGCCGCTGGCCTTCATCCTGCGCGGCCTGGGCCATCCGGCGGCCGCCTTCGGCATCGCCGCCGCGGCCATCATCGCCCTGCCCAGCGTCATCCTGGTGATGATGTTTGGCCAGACCCGAGTGTTCTTCGTCATGGCGCGCGACGGCCTGCTGCCGCGCGGCATGGGCCGGCTGCATCCCAAGAGCGGCGCGCCCGTCACCCTGACCTTGATCACCGGCGCCGTCGTGGCGGCGGTCGGCGGGTTCCTGCCGCTGGACCAGATCGCCGAACTGTCCAACGCCGGCACGCTGCTGGCCTTCATCTGCGTGGCGGTGTGCCTGATGGTGCTGCGCGTGCGCCGACCGGACCTGCCGCGGCTGTTCCGTTGCCCTGCGGCCTGGATCGTCGGGCCGCTGGCGGTGGTCGGCTGCCTCTATTTCATGATCAGCCTGCCGTCGGCGACCCTGATCCGGTTCGTGATCTGGAACGTCGTCGGCCTGGTCGTCTATCTGGCCTATAGCCGCCGCACCAGCCTGCTGGCGCGCGGCGTCGACGCGCCCGCGGTGCGCGAGGCCAGTGCGATCGTCGACTGACGGCTGCGTGAAACGAAACCGGCCCGCGCCTGGAGGCGCGGGCCGGTCGTCTTCGATCCGTTAAGCTCAGGCGGCCAGCTGGTTGCCGTAGCCGATGATCACGGTCGCCCCGACCAGCAGGGCGACGCCGGTCCAGACCATGGCCTTGACCTTGGGCCGGGCGTCCTTCCATTCGCGGAAGGCGAAGCCCCACAGGGTGCCGAAGATGATGATCGAGGCCATGTGCAGGGTCCAGCTGGAGAAGCCGAACCGGCCCATCTGGCTCTCGCCCATCGTGTAGAAGAAGAACTGGAAGTACCAGGCGGTGCCGGCCACCGCGCACAGCAGGTAGTTGGCCAGCAGGGGCGAGCGCTTCAGGGCCGCGGTCTGCGGCTTGTCGGCCGCCTCCACCGGGCTGACGGCGCCCAGCCACTGGCCGGCGCTGCGGTTCTTGAAGATCAGCCAGGCGCACCACAGGCCGTTGGTGATCAGGCCGCCGAACATCACCAGGCACAGGGTCGGCAGGCCGGTCCACAGCGGGCCGGTGCCGGCCGCCGCCGACAGCGCCTTGACCGGCTCGCCGGCCGACAGGCCGAAGGCGAAACAGGCCGACATGATCCCCGAGAACACCGCCACGGCGATGCCCTTCTTGAAGTCGAACTCGGCGACGGCCTTCTTCTTCTGCTCCGGCGACAGGTCGCCGTCCTTCTTGGCGCCGGCCCAGGCCACGACGACGATGCCGGCCAGGGTGACGATCAGGCCCAGCAGGATGATCCGGCCCGAGGCGGTGGCCAGGAGCTTGTCGGCGAAGTCGCCCTGGACCAGCGGCGGGATCAGGGTGCCGAACACCGTGCACAGGCCCAGCACCACGGCCATGCCCAGCGACAGGCCCAGATAGCGCATGGTCAGGCCGTAGGTCAGGCCGCCGAAGCCCCACAACACCCCGAACATCACGCACAGCCCGACGGTCTTGGGCGGAACCTGGGCCATCACGCCCATCAGGTTCTCGGTCTGGATGGCCGCGAACAGCCATGGGGCGAGCAGCCAGCTGAAGATGCCGCCGGTCAGCCAGAAGATCTCCCACGACCAGCGGCGCACGCCGCGATAGGGCACGTAGAAGCTGGCCGACGACAGGCCGCCCAACCAGTGGAAGAGGACGCCGAGCAGGGGATTGGGGGTCATGCGCGGGATCCCTTCGCGGTTCGCGTCCGGCGGATCGGCTGATCGCCCATGGTGTCGTCTCCCTTTTGGATCGCCTGGTCTTCCAGGTCGCGACCGGTCAGAACGTGGTGCGGCCGCCGGAGGTGTCGAAGGTGGCGCCGGTGGTGAAGCTGCATTCCTCGGACGCCATGAAGCAGACCATGGCGGCGCTTTCATGCACCTCGCCCAGGCGGCCCATGGGGATCTTGCCCTTCATGTACGCGACCTGACTGGGCGGCAGCTGCTCCAGGATCGGGCTTTCGAAGGTGGCCGGGGTCAGGCTGTTGGCGATCACGCCCTGGGTCGCCAGTTCCTTGGCCAGGGACTTGGTCAGGCCGATCACCGCGGCTTTCGAGGCCGAATAGGCGCCGGCGTTGGGATTGCCTTCCTTGCCGGCCACCGAGGCGACGTTGACGATGCGGCCATAGCCGTTGGCCAGCATGAACGGGGCCACGGCCTTGCAGCAGTAGAACACGCCGTTGACGTTGATGTCGAAGACCCGCTTCCAGCTGTCGGTGGGATAGTCGTGGACCGGAGCGGTGGCGCCGGTGATGCCGGCCGAGGCGACCAGCACGTCGATGCGGCCCAGGGCCTGGTGGGCGGCCTGGCCCGCGGCCAGGACGGCGGCCTCGTCGGAGACGTCCAGGGCCACGGTGTGGACCGCCCCGACCTCGGCGGCGGCGGCCTTCAGGCCCTCGGCGTCCAGGTCCCAGAGCGAGACCTGGCCGCCCTCGGCGACGATCCGCGCGGCCACGGCCTTGCCCAGGCCCGAGGCCCCGCCGGTGACCACCGCCGTGCGGCCGGAGAAGCGGCCAAGATAGGGATTGGCGTAGGCGCTCACGCGACGCTCGATCCGGCCATGACGATGATTCCCCCGACGCTGAACGTCCGTCCAGGCACAAGAAGGCTTGCGGTGAACTTTCACAATATGAGAAACATTCCTACAGAATGGAACCATGAGCGTCAATCGAGCGCGCGAACCGAACCGTCCGGCCGACGCGCTGGGGCGGCGTTCGGGGCGGCGCCGATGGTCTCCGCTTTCAGTTTGGGAGAGAAACGATGCGACGCGCGCTACTGGCCGGCCTGGCGGCCATCGCCCTGGGCGGCCCGGGGCTGGCCCAGCCGATCGACCGCCACGCCCTGGTCAGCCGTCACGACATCCGGCTGACCAGGGTCGATCCCTCCGCGCCGCTGATGGTCGGCAACGGCCAGATCGGCTTCACGGCCGACATCACAGGCCTGCAGACCTTTCCGGAGGCCTATTCCAAGATCGCGCCGCTGCTGACCGAGGCCCAGTGGGCCTGGCACAGCTTCCCCAACCCCAACGGCTACACCTATGCCGACGGGACCACGCCGATCGACGTGCGCGGGACCCAGCAGCCCTACGCCTACATGAAGGACTGGAACGAGGCCGCGACCCGGCCGGCCCTGGCCTGGCTGCGCGAGAATCCCCACCGTTTCTCGCTGGGCTGCGTGGCGCTGGACCTGCGCGCCAAGGACGGCCAGCCCGCCAAGTTCGCGGACCTCACCCAGACCGACCAGACCTTGGACCTATGGACCGGCGTCCTGACCAGCAGGTTCGTCTATGACGGCGAGGCGGTGACGGTGCGCACCCGGGTGCATCCGACGCTGGACATGATCGTGGTCGACGTCGATTCAGCCCTGGTGGCGCAGGGCCGTCTGGGCCTGTCGGTGAAGTTCCCGGGCGTGTCGAAGTCGCTCAATCCCGATCCGTCCGACTGGTCCAGCCCCGGCGGTCACCTGACGAAGGTGACCGGCGAGGGCGCCAAGACGCTGAGCCTGGCCCGCCAGATCGACCAGACCCGCTATTTCGCGGCGCTGCAGGCCGATCAGGCCGTCAGCTTCACGCCGGACGGGCCGCACGGCTTCAAGGTGGCGCCCAGGGCCAAGGGGCGGACGCTGGGGCTGGAGGTCGCCTTCTCCCGCGCCGCCCTGCCGGCCTTGCCGGCGCAGGCTATCGCCGACCAGGCCGTGCGCGACCACTGGAAGACCTATTGGACGCAGGGCGCGGCGGTCGATTTTAGCGGCAGCACCGATCCCCGCGCCGCCGAACTGGAGCGCCGGGTGGTGCTGTCCCAGTACCTGATGGCCCTGAACGCCGCCGGCGAGGTCCCGCCGCAGGAGGAGGGGCTGTTCTCCAACAGCTGGAACGGCAAGTTCCATCTCGAGATGCACCCCTGGCACGCGGCGCATTTCGCGCTGTGGAACCGGCCTGAATATCTGGAGCGCAGCCTGCCCTGGTACCTGGGCCACCTGAAGGACGCCCAGGCTCGGGCGGCCAGCCACGGCCTGAAAGGCGCCTGGTGGCCCAAGATGGTCGGGCCCGACGGGGTGGACAGTCCCAGCAAGGTCTCGCCGTTCATCATGTGGCAGCAGCCGCATCCGATCTGGATGTCCGAGTTGGTCTGGCGCGACAAGCCGACCAAGGCCACCCTGGCCCGGTACGGCGAACTGGTCGAACAGACCGCCGACCTGCTGGCCAGCTTCCCGCACCGCGACGACAAGGGCCGCTTCGTGCTGGGCCCGCCGATCATCCCGGTGCAGGAGAACTACGACCCCCTGACCACCTTCAACCCCGCCTTCGAGCTGGAATACTACCGCTGGGGCCTGGAGACGGCGCAGCAGTGGCGGCTACGCCGGGGCCTGGCGCGCAAGCCCGAATGGGACGCGGTGATCAAGGGCCTGGCGCCCCTGGCCACCAAGGACGGCCTCTACCTGCCGACCGAGTCCACCCCCGACTTCTGGGACGTGGCCGGGAGCGCCCAGTGCTCGCGCCACGCGGTCGAGGAAAAGTGCCTGAACCGCGATCACCCCTCGTTCCTGATGGCCTATGGCCTGCTGCCCGGAAAGGGCGTCGACCGGGAGACCATGCGGCGCACCCTGCGGGCCGTCGAGCGGGACTGGGACCTGCGCCAGACCTGGGGCTGGGACTATCCGATGGTGGCCATGACCGCCGCCCGCCTGGGCGAGCCGGACAAGGCGGTGGACTGGCTGTTCTTCGACGCCAAGAACAACAAGTTCGGCCTCAGCGGCATGACCCCGCGCGTGCACCTGGACGCCCACGCCCAGGCCTTCGTGCCGACCTCGGCGGGAGCCGGCGCGCCGGCGGGGGCGCCGGTCGGGCAGGACGGACCGGGCTATTCGCGGGCGGCCGAGACCTATTTCCCGTCCAACGGCTCGTTGCTGGCGGCCGTGGCGATGATGGCCGGCGGCTGGGACGGTTCGACCGGACCGGCCCCGGGCTTTCCCAAGGACGGCAAGTGGCGCGTGCGGGCCGAGGGCTTCAAGCGGCTGCCCTGAGCGGGGGCGGGGACTCCGGAGCGGCTGCCCCGCTCCGGAGCGCCAGGGTCTATTTCACCAGGCCGTTCACATACTCCTCGATGTTGGTGTAGCCGTCGCCGTCGCGGTCCTTGGCGGCGTCGGACGGGTCTCTGGGGCTCAGCTTGCGGGCCTTCTCCCAGGCGTCGGGCATGCCGTCGCCGTCGCCGTCCTTGGGCGCGGCGGTCGAGGAGGCGGTGAACCAGCCGCCGACCTCCTTCTGGCTGTTGATGATCTTGCCGGTGCGGTCGCGGACGCTCTTGACCACCCGGGCGTCGATCGGGTCGCGGGCCTTGGAGGCGCCAGCCTTGTCGAGCACCAGGCGATAAGCCACGTCGGCGGACTGGGTCGCGACCGGACCGAACGGGAAGGGCTGGTCGACGACGTGCTCGCCCGGCGCCGCGGTCGAGGCCAGGACCAGGCTTTTCTGGTCGGCCACCGGCTTGCCGTCCATCCAGTTGCCCGAGAAGTAGGTCCTGCCGCTCTTGTTGCGGATGTAGAGGGCCAGGGGGCCGCCGGTGTTGGCGCCCTGGAGGTAGTAGTTGCTGACGAAGTTGGAGCGGGTGTTGGCGTTGGTGTTGAGGTCTTCGCCGGCCGCGAACCGCGAGGCGTTGTCGGGGCGGCCGTAGAACGGGTCCATGGCGTAGCCGCGGCTGACGCCGGGCTCCCAGTTGTAGAAGTCCGTCGTGGCCCCCTGGCCCCAGTTGTAGAAGACGTTGTCGCGGAAATCGAGGACGATGCCCTCGGCGTCGTCCTTGGCCCCGGCGTAGTTGCCGATGCGCGGCATGCGGGCCTCGTGGTGGGCCCACAGATTGTGGTGGAAGCTGTACTTGGCGCCGTAGGAGCCCTGGATCAGGCTGCCATAGCCGTGCTCGCCCTTCTCGTGGATCGAGTGGTTCAGGCTTTCGGCGATCAGCGACCACTGCACGGTGACATTGGTCAGGCGCTTGACCTCGGGGGTGACCTTCTGGGTCACCGACAGGCTCTCGTCGATCGACCAGCCCGACGAGATGTGGTCGAGGATGATGTCCGAGCCGCCGCCGATCGAGATCGAATCATATTCCTTGCCGGCCTCGTCGCCGACCCGCGAGCGCAGGTAGCGAACGATCACATGGTTGGCGTGGATCAGGAACTGGCCGTCGCGCAGGGTGATCCCATAGCCCGGAGCGGTCTGGCCGGCGATGGTGATGAAGTCGTTGGCGATCTTCAGGTCGCTCTTCAGGCGGATCACGCCGCCCACGTCGAACACCACGATCCGCGGCCCGTCCGCCTCGACGGCCGCCCGCAGCGAGCCCGGTCCGGCGTCGTTCAGATTGGTAACCTTGATTACCCGGCCGCCGCGCCCGCCCTTTGAAAATTGGCCAAAGCCTTCCGCGCCCGGAAAAGCGGTCAAGTCGGATGCGGTGTCCGCAAGGGCCGTCGAGGCCATGAGGCTGAGAAGAAGCCCAGAAAATACAACGGCTTTCATTTGTCGCATGATTGCAGCCTTGCTCTTACTTAGTTGTCCGGACGCCACAACCTGCGTCGAATTGGTAATACCAGAGTTGCAGACTTTCGCCGGATGTTGCAAGGTATGGAAAGTGGTACCACATTTTGAGACTCGTGGTTCCAGCCAAGACACCGGTGTCAAGCCGGTTTGTACGGGGAGAAACCGCATGATCTCGACCACCCTGAAAACGCGTCTGCTGGCCTCCGGCGCCTCCGCCTTGGCCCTGGCCATGACCCTGGCCGGCGCAGCCGTCGCCCAGACGTCGTCGACGACCGCCGCCCCGGGCGCGCCGGCCGCCGACGAAGCGTCCCAGGTCGAGGAACTGGTGGTGACGGGCTTCCGCAGCAGCCTCAGCAAGGCGCTGGACGTCAAGCGCGACAGCATCGGCGCGGTCGACGCCATCCTGGCCGAGGACATCGCGGCCTTCCCGGACCAGAACCTGGCCGAGGCCATCCAGCGCCTGCCGGGCGTCACCATCGACCGGGTCGGCGGTGAGGGCCACCAGATCACCGTGCGCGGCCTGAACGCCGACTTCACCCGCGTGCGCATCAACGGCGTCGACGCCATCGCCACGGGCGGCGGCAACCGCAGCCGCGGCTTCGACTTCAACGTCTTCGCCTCGGAGCTGTTCAACAGCATCACCGTGCGCAAGACCCAGTCGGCCGACACGCCGGAAGGCTCGCTGGGCGCCACGGTCGACCTGCAGACGGGCCGTCCGTTCGACTACAAGGGCTTCAAGGCGGCAGGCTCGGCCGAGGGCAGCCTCAACAGCATCACCGACCGCATCCTGCCCCGCGTGGCGGGCCTGGTCAGCTGGGCCAACGAGGACCAGACCTTCGGCGTGCTGGCCTCGGTGGCCTATTCCAAGCGCCAGCCGGTGGCCGAAGGCTTCAACACCACCCGCTGGCAGGGCCGCGACGCCACCGACAACTTCGCCGGCTGCACGATCTGCACCAGCCCGGCCGAGCTGGCCAAGGTGCAGAACGCCTTCTATCCGCGCATCCCGCGCTACACCGCCTCGAAGATCGACTCCGAGCGCCTGGGCCTGACCTTCTCGACCCAGTGGCAGCCGTCGGACAAGACCCGGTTCGACCTGGACGTCCTGTATTCGGACCTCGACCAGTTCACCGAGAGCCCCAACCTGGAGGCCATCTCGTTCAGCCGCTCCAACGCCGCCGGCGTGGGCAGCACGATCGTCCGCGACTATGCGATCAACGACCGCAACACCTTCACCTACGGCGTGTTCGACAAGGTGGACGTTCGTTCGGAGAACGGCATCCAGCGCGACCACACCAAGTTCACCCAGGTGAGCCTGGCCGGAAAGCACGACTTCAGCGACCGTCTGCGGGTCAAGGGCCGGATCGGCGTGGCCAACTCGGCCTATTCGATGCCCGAGCAGATCTCGTTCCAGCTCGATCGCAACGACGTCAACGGCTACACCTACGACGCCCGCGCCAACGACCGCACGCCGATCATCAACTACGGCTTCGACGTCGCCAATCCGGCGCTGTTCACCCTGACCGAGATGCGCTCGCGCGAGAGCACGGCGCTGAACATCGTGCGCACCGCGACCGGCGAGGTGGAGTATGACGTCGACGAGTACCTGACCCTGCGCGGCGGCGTCAACGCCCAGCAGTACGTGGTCAAGTATCGCGACAAGAGCCGCAACCAGACCCTGACCGGCGCCAACCAGGTGGTCGGCGTCGGCGCCTTCGCCAAGGTCGTCCGCTTCGGCCGCGACTTCCCGTTCCCGGGCGGCGACCGCTCTTACGTGGTGGCCGACATCGACAAGGCCCTGGCCTACACCAAGCTGCTCAGCTACCCGCTGATCGTCCAGTCGGGCGACACGCGCGACGTGGCCGAGGACGACCTCAGCGGCTTCGGCCAGGCGATCGTCAACGCCACCGTGCTGGGCGGCATGCCGCTGAAGGCCGACTTCGGCGCCCGGGTGGCCCGGACCAAGCTGGTGTCGAAGGGCTTCGTCAACACCACCTACATCACCGCCAAGAACGACTATACCGACGTGCTGCCGTCGATGAACCTGTCGCTGGAGCCGACCGACGGCGTGATGCTGCGCCTGGGCGTCGCCAAGGTCATGGCCCGTCCCACCCTGGGCAGCCTGACGCCGGGCGGCTCGGTCAGCGCCACCACCCGCACGGTCAACTTCGGCAATCCCGACCTGGAGCCGTTCCGCGCCACCAATTACGACCTGGCGGCCGAATGGTACTTCGCGCCGGAGTCCCTGGTCTCGGTGGCGGTGTTCTACAAGAAGATCGACAGCTTCATCGCCAGCAAGACGACCCAGGCCGTCTACAGCTCGCTGAACCTGCCCACCAGCCTGATCACCAGCGCCGGCGCCGCGCCCAGCGACATCTTCGACGTCACCACCCCCTACAACGGCACGGGCGGCACCCTGAAGGGCGTCGAGCTGCAGTATCAGCAACCCTTCACCTTCCTGCCCGAGGCCCTGAAGGGCTTCGGCTTCATCGGCAACTTCACCTATGTCGACTCGAGCGTGAACTACGGCACCCAGGCCGCGCCGAACTACAACAAGCTGACCGGCCAGTCGAAGACCACGGCCAACGCCACCCTCTACTTCGAGCGCGACAAGCTCAGCGCCCGCGTCTCGGCCGCCAAGCGCTCGGGCTTCCTGACCGGCTATCCGGGCTCGAACGGCAACAGCGAGGGCGGCACCCACGGCAGCACCTATTACGACTTCTCGACCAGCTACAAGGTCCGCGACAACCTCACGGTCACGCTGGAGGGCATCAACCTGTCGGACGAGTACACCGACGCCTATGTCGACGTGGCCGACCGCGTGAACGACTACCGCCACACCGGCCGCGAGATCATTCTCGGCGTCCGCTGGACCTACTGAGGAAGTCTTCCCCCCACTTCCTCGTTTTGGCCTGGAGCGGACTGTCCTCCGCTCCAGGTCCTTTTCTTTCGGCCCAGTTTCTCGGGAGCAGCTTCATGTCGAACGCGACCATCTCGGCCCATCGCCGCCAGTTCCTGGGCGGCGGCGCCCTGGCCCTGGCGGCCGCCGTGGCCGCGCCGGGCCAGGCGCTGAGCCAGGCCGCTCTGGCGCCCGCCGCGTCTTCCGCCGAGCCGCCGCGCGACTGGATCGACCCGAAGACCGGCCACCGCATCGTGCGGCTGTCCAACGAGCCGGGCACGCAGAACCTCTATTTCCACCAGAACGGCTACACGCCGCAGGGCGACAAGCTGGTCCTGAAGAGCGCCGGCGGCATCTGGCTGTGCGACCTGAAGACCTTCAAGCTGACCCTGCTGGTCAAGGGTCCCGACGCCGACCTGCTGTTCACCACCCGCCACGCGCGCGACGTGCTCTATTCGGTCACCGCGCCCAAGATGGCCGACGGGAGCGAGGGCCTGGCGACCGACCGGCCCAAGACCATCTACGCCATCGACGTCGATACGAAGAAGACCCGCAAGATCGCCCAGATCCCGGCCGGGGCGATCAACTCGATCAACGCCGACGGGACCCTGCTGCTGGGCTCGGTGGCCTATGGCGCCAAGCCGCTGCAGCCCAGGACCGAGGACGACCGCAAACGCTTCGGCCAGGCCGAGTACGCGGCCCTGGGCCCGGACGGCAAGCCGCTGTCCTTCGCCAAGGCCAAGGGCGTGCGGATGACCGAGCGCTTCGAGACCGACGTGCCGGCCGAGATCTTCACCGTCGACCTGAAGACCGGCGCGCGCACGGTGATCCACAAGTCCGTCCGCTGGCTGGGCCACGCCCAGTTCTCGCCGACCGATCCCACCCTGGCGATGTTCTGCCACGAAGGCCCCTGGCACAGGGTCGACCGCATCTGGACGATCCGCACCGACGGCACGGGCCTGACCAAGATCCACACCCGGACCATGAACTTCGAGATCGCCGGCCACGAGTTCTTCTCGGCCGACGGCCAATGGATCTGGTACGACCTGCAGACCCCGCGCGGCCAGGTGTTCTGGATCGCCGGCCACGAGATCGCCACCGGCAGGAAGCTCTATCGCCGGGTCGAGCAGAACGAGTGGTCGGTGCACTACAACGTGGCCCCCGACGGCCAGCTGTTCGCCGGCGACGGCGGCGACGAGGACATGGTCGCCCACGCCAAGGACGGCAAATGGCTCTACGCCTTCCGCCCCGAGACCATCCGCGATGCGGCGACCCAGTACTACACGCAGGACCTGATCACGGTGGACAAGATGGCCAGTGAGAAGCTGGTCGACATGTCGGCGCACGACTATCGCCTCGAGCCGAACCTGACCTTCACGCCCGACCAGAAATGGATCGTGTTCACCTCCAACATGCACGGCGCCAACCACGTCTATGCGGTGGAAGTGGCCAAGGCCTGACCCCGTCCAGCGTCGCCGTTTCCGCCACAAGGGCCGGTGTCACCCGAGACGGACAATGGCTCGCGGCGGCGATCTGAAGGTCAGCTTGTCGGCGGGACGATGATGGCGGGTTTCGACCCTGTTAGGACCTTTGGAAGGTCTTCTTCCCGACCAGTTCTACGTCGGCTAGGCTTTATGGATGAGCCACGGGGTAACGCTAGATGCCAGTTCCAACTGTGATCTTCGCTGCCGCAGCGCTGGCCCAACTAACGACCTCAGCGCCTTCTCCTCCTTCGCTTTCGGCCATTCCCCTGCCGAGGGCGAAAATTATCCTGCGCTACGCCGGGCGGGAGGCCGAGCGTCCAGTTCCTTTTGAAGTCGTGAAGGGTGTTATCGTCTTCAAACTCACAGTAGCGGGGCGAGAAGCGTCGGCGATCCTCGATAATGGAGCGCAACAAAGCTTATTGGATGAGGCCTTTGCGCGGGCTGCCGGTCTCGAAGTTGGCGCACCCGATGGCACCATCGTTACGCTAAATGGTTCGGCGCCCAAGAGGCGCGTCTCGAAGGTCCCGTTATCGGTACCCGGTGCGTTCGAGACGGAAGTGCCCGCAATGGCGACGATGGATATGGCCGCCCTTTCTAAGATCGTTGGTAGGAAGATCGATTTTGTTTTTGGTGCCGATTTCTTCGGGATCAACGTGCTTGCCATCGATCCGGCGCGGCGAATGCTACGAATTGGACCACGCGGCGGCGCACGGCTGCCGCCCACAATTCCAGCCTTCGACCTAAGCGGCGAGAGGCCGCACATTCAGGTTCTGGTCAACGACCGGCCGGTCAGCCTGGAGGTGGATCTCGGCTCCAACGATATGCTGGTCCTTACGCCCGAAGCTTGGGCGCGCGTTGGCGAGGGCGTGAACAGCGGCGTGTCGGTGCGAAACCGCGACGTCACGGACCACACCAAATCAACTCAAGTTCAGATCGAGCGACTGCCGCAGGTTAAGCTCGGCCCTATACAAGCTGACAATGTCACCGCTTCGATCAAGCCCTGGCCTATCTCGCAAGGAGACGGGTCCATAGGTTATGGGCTGCTGCAGCGGTATCTGGTCATCATTGATGCCGGTGTAAATAGGATGTGGCTCGCTCGTCCTGTGCCGGTGCCCTGATAGGGCGAATAAACTGAAGCCTGCCCGAAACGTCTATTAGCGCTTTCCACCCGGTGCGGACCTGCGAAGGGGCCGCTGTATTCTACCCAAGAGCTGGAGAGGCCGCGGCCAGCTGAGCCGGACGAGCTCGCCGCCTCGTTGTTATTGCACCGCGCAAAGGGGTAAGGTTGGCAACTAGAGGTTATCGATGGGGGGCGTAGGTGAAGTTTCTGTTGGCTGCCGTCATTTCGCTGTCGGCCGGCGCGGGATTCGCGCAAACGCCCTCTTCCGGAGCGCCTTTCTTGTCCGTCAACTGCGGCACTCCGGACCAGAGGGAGCAGGCCGCGAAAGCCCAGCTCTCCAACAGTTCAACGCCTGATGTCGACCTTGCGGCGGCGACCCGGGCCATCGCGCTGGGCAAGGCCCAACATGCCAAAGTTCTCGATGGGCAGCCGGTCGATGACCCCTATAGATCAGCGAGCCGGTTCGGCGCCTTGGCCAAGACAGCGACCGATCCGGAAATCGCCGAGCTGTACCGCCGGACCGCTCGTGATCAACTCAACCGGAGCATCTTCACCGCAGCGATGCGGAAGGCAAGTTGGGCGACAGGCTTGAACGATGTTTCGCTTGCCTACGCCTTTCAACGTCTCTCCAGCGAAGGGTGCGGCGTCGAAATCGACAACCTTCGTTGGATTCGGGATCGCATCGTCTCCCGGGGCTGGTTCAAGATCAGCGCCCATGGCGCGGACGCTGACGGCGCGGCATTTCTGTTGGTCCAGCACGCCGATCGTGATCCTGATTTCCAGAGTCAGGTGTTGACGCTCCTGGAACCCCTGGTCGCCGCTGGAGAGACCAAGCCCCTGAATTTCGCCTATCTGTTCGATCGCGTCGCGGCCGCGAACAACCGACCGCAGAGATACGGCACGCAAGGTCGTTGCCTGCCGACGGGCTGGACGCCGGTCGTCGCGATCGAGGACGTCGGCGGGCTGGAAGCCCGCCGAGCGGCCGTGGGCCTGCCGCCGCACCAGGAGTACGTCAAACGTTGTGTCCCCGCTGGGACGCCTAAGACGCCGGGATAGGCTACGTGCGCCCATCAAGCATCCTGGTTCTGGTCGCCTGGTTACTACAGGCCGGATCCACGCTCGGCGCCGAGAGACCCGGCGAGGGCTTCGACGTCACGCACTACGCCCTGGCGCTGACGCCCGACATCCAGAACAGGACCCTGTCGGGCCGTGAGGTCATCACGTTGCGGACGACCAAAGACCGGCTACGGAGCCTCACCTTCTCCGGTAGTGCGCTCAGCATCGACAGCGCGACGCTCGACGGCGTCCCCGTGGTCGTCGAAACCGGGGGAGAGGCGCTCTCGATCAGGCTCGCCGAGCCGCTGGCGCGGGGGCGCGCCGTTAGGCTGGAGCTGACCTATCACGGCCGGCCCGCGCGCGGCCTCTCCGGTTCGGCGACGTCGCTCTACACGAGCTATTTTGCCTGCGACTGGATGATCTGCGCCCAGGAGACGTTCGGCGACAAGGCCGCGTTCTCGCTCGCGCTCAAGGTCCCAGCCGGAATAGACACGCTGTCGGTCGGCCGGAGGGTCGCCAGGATCCGAACCTCCGACGGCGGTGAAATTCACCGATGGACGGCGCCCCGCCCCTATTCGGCCTATCTGTTCGGCTTCGCGGTAGGACGGTTCGCCCGCGTCGAAGAGCGCGTCGACGCGCGTGTCCGGGCGGCTAGACTTGTCTATCTGAGCGACGTCGCCGACGAGGGGGAACTGAGGCAGCGGTTCGCCGAGACCGGTGGGATCGTCCGCTTCTTCGCCGACAAGGCCGGCGCGCCGCTTCCGGTCGCGGCGTATAGCCAGCTCCTGGTCGAGGGGCGCGAGGCTCAGGAGGCGGCGTCCTATTCCGTGCTTGGGGTCGAGGCGCTGCCGACGCGAGCGGACGAACCCAGCCAGAATTGGGCCATCGCGCACGAACTCGCCCACCAGTGGTGGGGCAATCTCGTCACCAGCGCGACGTTGAAGGACTTCTGGCTCAACGAAGGCGTCACGACGTTCATGACGGCCGCCTGGAAGGAGCATCGCTACGGACCCGCGGCCTATGAGGCGGAACTGGCGGTGGCGCGCGGGCGATTGGAGAAGGCCCGAGCCGCGGGGTTCGACAAGCCCTTGGCCTGGGAAGGTCGCTACCCAAACCTCGGAACACGCCGCGCGATCCAGTACAGCAAGGGCGCGCTGTTCATGGACCACCTGCGAACCACGCTGGGCGAAGAGGCCTTCTGGGCCGGCCTACGACGTTACACCCGCGCCCACGCCGGCAAGACGGTTACCAGCCTCGACCTGGAAAAGGCAATGGAAGCGGCCAGTGGCCGAGATCTGCGTCCGGTCTTTTTGGAGTGGGTGTTCGGTCCAGATGCGGCGCTGGAGCGTTTCTGACGTCGCCGTGCTTTACGGAACTTAAACGCCCCGCGAACCACCTTAAGTGGCATTGTATCTTTCACGCATAGACTTGTGGTCAGCTTAATATGAGCAGAACTCACCGCCTTCTGCGCCGGATGGCCGGTCTTGCAGTAGTTCTCAGCTGTGCTTGGGGCGGGCTGGCCCCGACCTTGGTCTTCGCCGCGTCGCCTTTGCTAACCCGGTCTCCAACGGAATCCCGTTACGCGGCGATTGTGATCGACGCTGCGTCTGGAGAGGTGCTTTATGCTCAGCACGCTGACAGCCCGCGATATCCCGCTTCCATCACGAAAGTAATGACGCTTTATCTGACGTTCGAGGCGCTAAGCGAGGGACGTTTAAAGCTCACTGATCGCGTGGTCTATTCGCAATATGCGGCCGCTCAACCGGCAACGCGGTTGGGCGTGCAGGCCGGTGACTCGATCAGCGTTGATGAAGCCATCCGCGCGATGTCCGTCAAGTCCGCGAACGATGCGGCCGTGGCCATGGCCGAACGGCTGGCCGGCACGGAGCCCCGGTTCGCGGCGCTGATGACGCTCCGAGGGCAAGAACTGGGAATGAGCAATACACGCTTCGTAAACGCGCATGGATTGCCCGACAGTCGCAACGTCAGCTCTGCAAGAGACCTGGCTATTTTGTCCCGTGCGATCATGCGGGACTTTCCACAATACTATTCCTACTTCGGGCTGAAGGGCTTCACCTTCCGCGGCGCCTACGTGCCGGGGCACAAGCGTTTGCTGGACACCATGCCGGGTTTTGACGGGCTGAAGACGGGCTTCACCAACGCTTCGGGCTACAATCTTGCCGGCTCGGCCGTTCGTGGCGGGCGACGGCTGATCGCCGTCGTCCTGGGCGGTCCTTCGGCGGCGTGGCGCGATAATAATATGGAAGATCTTCTTTTGACCGGCTTTGAAGTGCTTGAGCGTCGTAGCCACGGCGACAAGACCACGATCGCCGCCAATCTCTATGACATCGATCCGAGAGGTCCCATGGTCCGGCCATCCGTCGAGGACAGTGAGGGCGATCAGGACATCTCTGCCCCTTCGATGACTGATGTGCCGCAGCGTAGTGCGCAGCGGCCCGGCGCGTCAAAGGCTACTGCAAAGCCCGCAGCCCCAGGAACGTGGGGCATTCAGGTCGGATCGTTCAGAAATCAGACATTGGCCCGCACTCAGCTAGGCATCGTAAAATCGAAGGTGGCCCGCCTTTTGGGTGAGGCCGACGATTTTGTTGAATCGGCAGGAGGGACGTTTCGTGCGCAGTTTCTGGGCGTGAACGAAGAGACGGCACGTAAAGTTTGTAAGTCGCTCTCCGCAGACCGACAGCCCTGCTTGGTCGTCACGCCCCGCTAAGGCGAATTCGCAAGGCGTTCGGTCTTGTTCCACCCGGAGCGTCCGCTTCGGACGGCGTCATCCAACGTCAGCTTTCGGCGCGGTCTTCAATTTCCGCTCCCCACCCTGAACAGACCCTCGCCAGGTCCGTTCGCCGGCATAGGTCCGGTTTCAGGCGCGGCCCTCATTTCGGCACCCGACCCATGGAGGGCATCCGATCAGCAAGAGAACAGCACATCAATCTTGCACCTAGGCGGGATACAGTCGTACGACCAGACCTACGAGATCGCGGTCAAAACGCTACCCACGACACGCCACGCGCCGTTCCCTGAGCGGCGGAGAAGGACGAGCTTCTGCCCGCCGGCTTCCGGCGCGCTGATCGACTCTACGGTCATCAGGGCTTCGGTGCCGGACCGGTTCACGACAGGTAGGCTCATACTGAGCATGATCGAAACGAAGTCGCCGTTCTTGCGCTGCTTCGGGCGGTCTTCGGGAACATGGCGTTTCACGCCGTGTTCCGCAGAGACCTGTGCGAACCCGGGACAGACCTCCCAAGGGTCCTCGTCACGTCCTGCTTGCAGGGCTTTGACGGACCCAAGGGTCGGGGGAGCAACACTCCAGCCGCCATGATCGGCGGTGGCAGGAGTGCGCAACGCCTCCGCGGGATAATGGCGGGCAAAGTTCGACTGAAGCTTACCGATGACCACGGGGCGGTCCTGAGACGCCATTCCCAGTTCGTGCAGAAAAGCCGCCTTGGCGGCCTCACACGCGAGTGCGTTTACCTTGGCCTGACCACCTCTTACGGCGACCAAAGCTCCCGTGGGAGCTGCCGGGGCCTGTGGCGCGGTGCAGAAGCAAGCAAGCGCCAAGGTGACGGCGTAGCTCTTTCGCAATGCTTCCCCCTCATGCGTACTCGTTGGTGACGGTAACGCGCACAATGTCCGACTTCTTCTAGTCCGACGTTGCTGGAGTCTGCTTGTGTTTGAAGTTCCAGCTACGGCCGTCTGACGGCCCGTCGTTGAACAGGACCTGGAGGCTATCGATCGCGCCATTAGGCCAGACGACAAGCTCCCGTTCATTGATAAAATCGACTGACAGCGCGTCGCCGGTTTCGGCCGCGTCATAGATCAAGGTCAGTCGATCGCCTGGTTCGAGTTCGAAACAATCGAGCCACGGCTCGATCGAAATATAGATCGGGGCGTCTTTCTTGTTTCCAAAGGTCTGTTGCGTTCGGTTCATGCGCGGAGCGTAAGCGTCGCATTGAGCATCGGCAATGTCCGTAACCCACCCCTTGCGGACCATCGGCATGTCCGCTGCCTGCACCGGACTGGGTTTGCTGGCAACGGTGCATCCCCGGGGTTTCCGGGCGGGAATGACGACGGCTAGGGGGATAGACGGCGCTCAATCCCCGTCAGCGGCGTTACGAACCTCAACGATCTCAACGCCCTGCAGAAAAAGCAGCGTCACCGGTCCTCGGAGCTCAAACTCGTCCCATACTGATCTCGTCCCTATCGCGGGGGAGGGCTCTTGGTACCGGCCCAAGCAGGCGATGGGGATGGAACCGAGCGGGGCCGCCTGGGCCTGGCGATCGGACCGCGGCGGGCGGCGGGGCTCAGAAGGCTCCAAGGCTTGTCGGGGACGATAGCGGGACAGGCGGGTTGACGGGGCTGGGAGTTCAAACCGGCCTGTTCGAGGATCAGTCGGAGTCGCCGACGGCCCCTTCCGGGCGACTTTGATCCTGCCCGCCTGAGGGGAAACGTCGATCGGGATGAAACAAGCCCTCAATCGCCGTCCCTTGAGAAGAACGGTTTCGCGGAGCGGTCAGGTCTAGCCGAAACGCACACTCAATACCCACGGTCATCCGGGCCAGACCCGGACCGCTCCGCGCCTCCCCACCCACTCGCCCGCGAAGGGCCGAGGTCGAGAAATCGTGTCCGCCAACAGCGGTTTCAGGCCGCCGGACGAGGCTCCAGCCCGACCACGCCGGACGAGTCCGCCACCTCCGGCGCCTTGCAGTCCAGGGTGTCGACCAGGGTGCGCTTGAACGTCCAGTCCTTGGCGTTGGCGATGCGGCCGCCGGCCTGGGCGTCGAGGTCCAGGTTGTCGAACGCGAAGCGCTCCAGCGGCGCCTCGGCGAAGGCGGCGACCTCGAAGGCGGTCTTGGCGCCGATCGCCTTGATGTCGCTGACCCGCACGTCGCTGAGATGGGCGCGGCCGCGCTCGGGCGGCACGGGCTGGGTCATCACCCGCCAGTAGTCCGGCACGTTGGTCAGGCCCTCGGGGATGGTCGCGTAGCTGTAGCTGGGGTTCCAGTTCAGGTTCACCCGGAACACCGTGAACACGTCCTGCAGGTGCAGGTCGCGGATATCGATGTCGCGGATCACCCCGCCGCGGGTGTGGGCCGACTTGAACAGGATGCCGACCGGGGTGGGATGCAGCACGGTCAGGCCCGAGACCTTGATGTCGTGGAAGCCGCCGGAGGTCTCGCTGCCGAAGGTGATCCCGGCCGAGGCGTCGCGGATCACGCAGTCGCGGATCGTGACATTGTAGGTCGGCCGCGCCACCCGCAGGCCGTCGGCGTCGCGGCCGGCCTTGAGGCACAGGGCGTCGTCGTTGCAGGCCACGTCGATCCGCTCGACCAGCACGTCGTGCGAGGAGTCGATGTCGACGCCGTCGGTCGAGGGGCCGCGGCCACCCTCGTTGTTACGGATGTTCAGGTCGGCGACGTGGACATCGTGCGAATAGCAGACGTGGACGGTCCAGAAGCCCGCCCGGCGCAGGCGCGGCCCGGCCAGCTCGACCGCTTCGGAGTCGAAGATCTGGATCAGGCGCGGCCGCTTGCAGTCATAGTCGGCGGCCCAGCGCAGGCCCTTGGGATCGTACCGGCGGCGCAGGGCCCAGTAGCTGTCCCAGAACACCTTGCCGTCGCCGTCGATGGTCCCGTCGCCGACGATGCGGACGTTCTTTTGCCGGTAGACATTGATCAGGGCCGCCGGCCAGGTCAGTTCGATCCCCGCCACGCGGGTCGGCAACTCGGGATAGTCGGCCAGGTTCTGCGAGCCCAGCAGCGTCACGCCCTTGTCCAGCCGCAGGGTGACGCCGGACTTCACGAACAGCGATCCGGTCCGATAGACGCCGGGCTTGAAGGCGACGGTTCCGCCGATCTTGGCCGCCTCTTCGATGGCCGCCTGGATGGCCCGGGTGTTCAGCGTCCTGCCGTCGCCGATCGCGCCGTGGGCCTTGGCCTCGACGGCGCGGGTGGCCGCCAGGGCCAAGGTCGGGGCGGCGGTGGAGACCAGGCCGATCTGGAGGAGGGCGCGTCTGTGCATCTTGGAACTCCGCGAACTAGGCGGTGACGGTGAAGGCGTAGGAGCCGGAGCCGACCTGGACGACCGCCTCGGTCGCCGTGCGCTCGAGTAAGGTGATCGCTCGCCGGCCCTCGCGAATGGTCGCGCCAGGCAGGGCCGGCAGGTGGACCCGAGCCGTGGCGTTGGCGGGCACGGTGACCTCGACGGCCAGGCCGTCGCCGGTGCGGCGCCAGGCGCAGGCGATGCGACCCATGGCCGACTCGTAAGTCCCCGCCGCGCCAGGCAGGCGCGGATCGACCAGCGGCCGGAAGGCGATGGCCTTGAAGCCGGGCTCCAGGGCGTCGATGCCGATCATCCGTCGCCAGAGGAAGCCGCAGACCGCCCCGAAGGCGTAATGGTTCAGCGAGCCGGTGACGACGCCGTCCTTCATCCCGTCCCAGCGCTCGAACACTGTCGTCGCCCCCTGGCCGACCTGGTAGCCCCAGGATGGCAGGTCGGTCTGCAGCAGCAGGCCGTAGGCGAGGTCGGCGTGGCCATGGTCGGCCAGGGCGTCGAGGATGTAGGGCGTGCCGATGAAGCCGGTCGACAGCTTGGTCCCGCGCCGCCGGATGTCGGCCGCCAGCCGGCCAGCCGAGGCGGCGCGCAAGGCGGGCGGGACCAGCCCGAAGCGCAGGGCCAGGACGTGACTGGTCTGGCTGTCATTGCCCACGCCGCCGTCCGGCCGCACGAATTCGCGGACGAAGGCCTCTTTGATAGCCGCGTGGAGGGCCTCCAGCCGCGCAGCGTCGGCGGTCCGTCCGCTGGCCTGGGCCATCTGGGCCAGCAGGGCGGTCGACCAGGCCCAGTAGGCGGTCGAGACCAGGGTCTTGGGCGTGGTGACGTCGGCTCGGCTCCTGGCGTCCACCGACAGCCAGTCGCCGTAGTCCATGCCCCGGCCGTTGCGCCAGACGTGGTCGGGATTGGTCTCCAGCAGCCGGCGGCTCCAGCGGTCCATGGCCGCCCAGTTTTCGTCGATCACGGCGGTGTCGCCGTACCGTCGCCAGACCGTCCAGGGCAGGATGACGGCCGCGTCGGCCCAGCCGGGGGTGTTCTGGCCCAGGGCCCAGAACGGCGCGGTGTCGGGCATCTCGCCGGTCGCCGACTGGCCGGCGCGGATGTCGCCCATGAACCGCCGGGTGAAGGCGTCGACGTCCATGTTGAAGGCCGCCGCGTCCCAGAAGATCTGGGCGTCGCCGGTCCAGCCCATGCGCTCGTCGCGCTGCGGGCAGTCGGTGGGCACGCCCAGAAAGTTGCCGCGCTGGCTCCACAGCGTGTTGCGCCAGATCGCTTGGATCAGCGGATGGTCGATCCGCGCCGCGCCGGTCAGGGCCGCGTCGCTGTGCAGCACCACGCCCTCGACGGCTTCGGCCGAGAACGCGCCGGGCCAGCCGGTGACCTCCACATAGCGGAAGCCGTGGAAGGTGAAGCGCGGCTCGAAGGTCTCGCCGGCCGGATCGCCGCGCAGGACATAGGTGTCGGTCTGCAGGGCTCGACGGTTCGAGGTGGTGTTCAGCGTCCCGTCCGGCCGCAGGGCCTCGGCGAAGCGCAGCGTGACGGCGGTTCCGGCCGGCCCCTTGACCTTGATCCGGCACCAGCCGGCGACGTTCTGGCCGAAGTCGAGGATGCGCACGCCGGGCGCGGGCTCGCTGACCTTGCGGATCTTGACGGTCTGGATCGGCCGGATCGGCGGGGCGACGTGGGCGGCCAGGCGGCATGGCGGCGTCTCGCCCAACCGCGCGGCGGACCAACCTTCGTCGTCGAAACCGGGTGCGTCCCAGCCGGCCTGTTCGAGGCGCGCGTCATAGGTCTCGCCGTCATAGATCTCGGACAGCACGACCGGCGAGGCCGCCAGCCGCCAGCCCTGGCCGTCGGTCTGGATCCGCGTGCGAGTCCCGTCCTTGTGCTCGACGTCGAGCAGGGCCGAGAACCGGCGCGGCGGCGGGCCGAAGGCGTAGCGCATGTCCAGGAAGCCGAACGGACTGGCGAACCAGCCGTCGCCGACGATCGCCCCCAGCACGTTGTCGCCCGTCCGCAGCAGGCCGGTGACCTCATAGGTCCGGTAGAGCGCACGGGTGCGGAAGTCGGTGGATTCCGGCGCCAGCACGCCGTCGCCGACCTTGCGACCGTTCAGCCGCGCCTCGTAGCCGCCCAGGGCCGTGGCGTAGAGCCGGGCCCGGGCCACGGGCTTGTCCAGCCGGAAGGCGCGCCGCAACTGCACCGCCGGTCCGGTGACCCAAGGATGGCAGGGCGGGACGATCCGCGCCGGGCCGGCCTTGGACCAGGCGGAGTCGTCATGGGCCCTTGCCTGCCAGGCCTCGGGCGCATCGAGCGTCGTGCGCCAACCGTCCTTGGCGTGGACGCGGACCTCGCGGCCGTCGGCCAGGGTCAGGCGCAGCATGGCCGCCAGGGCGCCGCCGATCACCGGGCGCGGCTCGTCAAGACGCAGCCCGACCTCCACCGCCAGAACGTGCGAGCCCGGCGACAGGTCGGGCAGGGCGAAGCTGGGGCCCTGGCCCCAGGCGGTGCGGTCGCCGGGCCTGATCAGCGACACGCCGTCCAGCCACAGGCCCGCCAGACTGTCCTTGGCCGACACCGTGACCCGCGCGGCCTTCACCCCTTCGGGCAGGTCGAAACGCCAGCGGAACCGGCGCGGGCCGGCGTCATCGGTCTCGCCCCAGATCCAGTGGACGCCCTCCAGCCGTTCCTGGCGCATGGCCTCGGGCTCGGCCTCCAGCCAGCCGGCGGTCCAGTCGGCGGGGTCCAGCAGGCCCATTTCCCAACAGGCCGGGGCGCTGGGCCGCGCGGGCCGATCGTCCTGGACCCAGGCCTCGACCCGCCACCAGCAGCGCTGGCCGGACGCCAGGGGCGGACCTTCGTAGGCGACGTCGAGCGAGCGATCCGAAGCGACCTTGCCGCTGTCCCACAGCAACGGACCGCCGGCGCGCAACGCCTCGGGGTTGCTGGCCACGGTCACACGATAGACGGTCTGCTTGACGTCGCGCGCCGCGCCGGCCTCGAGAGTCCAGGAGAACCGAGGCCTTCGATTGTCCAGGCCCAGCGGGTTTTCCAGGTAATCGACCCGCGGCGCCGCAACCCGGACTTGCGGCGTCGCGGCCTGGGCCGCGGTCGCCGACGCGCCCGCGCCCAGGCCGGCGGCCGTCAGGACCTGACGGCGGTCCAGGCCAGACCGGGAGCGCGCGGCGGCCATCGGCTATTTCGCCGGGTCGAACGACGGCTTCTGGGCCTGGACATAGGCCTCCCACTCGGCGCGCGAGTGAAAGTCCAGGCCTTTGTCCCAGGCCGCGCCCATATAGTAGACGAACGGCTTGCCGGGGCTGACCTTCAGCAGCACCAGCCAGTCGCTGTCGGTCTCGACCACGTCCACGATCTGCCTGGGGTCCAGCAGCAGGGCCAGGCCCATGGTTCCCTTGTCCGGGTCGGTGACGTCCCAGAAGGTCGCCACGCCCTTGGCCTTGTCGAGCGAGAACGCGCCCGGGGTCTTGGCGGTGGGCTTCTTGGTGATCCCCACGGCCACGGTCAGCGGGCCCTTCCTGTCGGACTGGAAGGTCGAGACCAGCCGCGTGAAGTTGGTCCCCATCGGCAGGGTGAACGTGCGGCTTTCCCAGACCTTGCGCTCCGCCCCGGCCCGCCAAGGCGCGTAGTCGACCTTGAACGAGGCGACGTCCGGTCCGTCCTTGAGGATCTTGTAGGACTTCCAGTTGCGCGACACCCACAGCTTGCCGCCGTCCCAGACGCCCAGGCCGCCGGCGCCGCGGAAGGTCCCGACATTGTAATAGTCGATGCCTTCGCCGTGATAGGCGTGCTGGTCGCCGGTCCGCAGCTGTCGGGTCATGAACGGGTAGCGGACGCTCTTGCCCCAGGCGTCGATCCCCGAGGTCGAGGGCGGCTCGGCCAGTTCCAGCGCCGGACCGTAGATGCGGTGGGCCGTGCGGTCGTTCTCCCACAGGATGTCGTCCAGGCGCTCGGGCGCATAGCGGACGGTGGCGCGCGGCCTGTCTTGGCCGGCCGGCGGCGGCGCCATCCGGTAGATCATCTTCGGCGGCGTCGGTTGGCCCGGCGCGGCGGGCGGGACGGTGGCCGGCGCCAGGCCTGGCCCCTCGATGGCCGGGTCATAGGCCAGGGCGGCCACGGCCTTCATCTCGGCGGCGTGCCGGGCGGTCTCCTCCGGCGAGCCTTGCACGGTCCGGGGCAGGGCGGGGGTCGGTGTAGTGGCGACGATGAAGTCCGGGGCGTCCGGGGCGGGTTCGGGCAGGGGCAGGGCGGTGGCCGACTTGCCGAGGTTCATGACCTCGATCCCGGCCAGCAGGAAGGCCCCCGTGCCGTAGGGGCCGATATCGGCGGGGGCGGTGGTGACGGGCTGGTCGCCGGTCTTCTGGACCGCGCCGATCATGCCGCTCGGCAGGACCTGGGCCTCCAGCGCCGCCCAGCCCCTGGTCACGTGGGGCAGGTAGGTCGCCCGGTCGAGCACGCCGTGATTGATCCCCCAGGCCAGGGCGTAGACGAAGAACGCCGAACCGGACGTCTCGGCCTCCGGGAACTGTTCGGGCTGCATCAGGCTGGAGGGCCACAGGCCGTCGGCTCGCTGCAGGCTGGCCACCCGCTTGGCCATGGCCTGGAAGGTCGTCAGATAGCGGGGGCGCGAGCCGTAGTCGGCCGGCATGGACTCCAGCACGCGGGCCATGCCGGCCATGACCCAGCCGTTGCCGCGCGACCAGAACAGCTTGCGGCCCTGGTCGTCGCGCCGCTCGATGAAGCGCTCGTCGCGGAAGTACAGGCTCTCGTCCGGATCGTAGAGGCGGGCGAAGGTGCGCCACCACTGCTTGTCCATGGCGTCCAGATAGGTCCTGTCGCCGGTCTGGGCGCTCATCCGCGCCAGAACCGGCGGGGCCATGAACAGGGCGTCGCTCCACCACCAGACCAGGTGTTGGGGGATCGGCGTGCGGGTCAGGTGCTGGACCGACCAGTCCAGCCGCTGGTGCAACGGCATGATTACCCCGGGCTGTTTCCGACGGGCGTAGAGCTCTTCGTACAGGTCGCCGATCGCCCATTCGTCGGCGTTCAGCATCAGCTTGGCCGATCGCGCGCCGCGCAGGCCGTAGTTGAAGTGCTCGGCCGCCTCACTGAGGAAGACCAGGGTGTCACGGTCGTTGGTCACCCGCGCCAGCCGCGCCGCGCCGACATAGTAGGTGGCCGACACCCAGTTGGACGACATCTCGCGCACCGCGCCGCCCGTCGAGACGGGGATCGGCTCGGCGCGCATGGCCTGGATCTGGGCGGCGTTGGCGCGGTTCAGCACCGCCAGCACCGCGTCAGGGGACGGGATGGCGGCGGACTTGGCGGCGGCGGAAGGTTTCGGCGCGGCGGCGACGGCGTGGGCCGAGAGCCCCGTAGCCAAGCTCGCAGTCGCCAGGGACGCGGCCAGAATTCGGGCCAGGGGCGAGAGGGGTTGGAATATCACGATTTTCCTCCGCAAAACGCCACTGCAACCGGTGTCATTTTCATTATATGGATTTCTATGCCATAAAATGGTAGTTGGCAAAGCCGATCCGGACGCCGCGCGAGACTTTCGACCGCGTTTGTCGAGGTCGTCTGGATCGGCCTCGCCGGTGTCGCGACTTGTCGAAAATAAACAACAGCAAACCGCACCGCCTGCTGTCGAGACCATCGGTGCCCAAGCGTGGCTATAGGGGCCGTTTGCGGGATCGGATCCTGGCCCGCCCGCTTTCGTCTTGAAAAATATGGAAAGCAATCGCAACATGCGGGAACAATGATACCGGTGTCATAAACGACGCCGAAAATCCTGGGAGGGACGACCATGCGGAAATCATCCGGCTCCTTTCGCGCGCGCCTGTTCTGCGGCGGCGCCAGCCTTGGCCTGCTGCTGGCGATCGGCGGGACGGCCCACGCCCAGGCCCAGACCCCGCCACCTCCCGCGGAGGACAGCACCGTCGAGGCCGTCGTCGTCACCGGCTTTCGCAACAGCCTGGCCCAGGCGCTGAACGTCAAGCGCACCTCGGCGGCGGCGGTCGACGCCATCTACGCCGAGGACATGGCCAAGTTCCCCGACCTGAACCTGTCCGAATCCATCCAGCGCATCCCGGGCGTGGCGATCTCGCGCGACGCCGGCGAGGGGCGGCAGATCTCGGTGCGCGGCCTGGGCGCCCAGTTCACCCGGGTGCGGATCAACGGCATGGAGGCGCTGAGCACCTCCGGCGGCACCGACGCCTCGGGCGGCACCAACCGCGGCCGTTCGTTCGACTTCAACGTCTTCGCCTCGGACCTGTTCAACCGCATCACGGTGCAGAAGACCGCCTCGGCCGAGACCGAGGAAGGCTCGCTGGGCGCAACGGTGGACCTGCGCACGGCGCGGCCGTTCGACAAGCGGGGCTTCAACTTCGCGATCTCGGGCAAGGAGGGCTACAACGACCTGGCCGACAAATATAATCCGCGCGCCGCGGCCCTGATCTCCAACACCTGGCGCGACGACACCCTCGGGGCGCTGTTCTCGATCGCCTATTCCAAGCGCGAGCTGCTGGACGAGGGCACGAGCACCGTGCGCTGGCAGACCGGCACGGCCGCGGCCCCCGGCTTTCGTAGCGTGAGGGGCGTGACCTGCGCGACCAACGCCGCCGCCTGCGCCGAGGCCAACGCCGCCGTCCATCCCCGCATCCCACGCTTCGACTGGTACAAGAACAAGCAGGAGCGCCTGGGTGCGACCGGCTCGCTGCAATGGGCCCCCAGCGACAAGACGCTGTTCACGTTCGACATGCTGTACGCCGACTTCAAGGGCCAGCGTAACGAGGACTTCCTGGAGACCTTCACGCCCCAGACCGCCGGCGCCTGCACGGCCAGTTCGCCGGCCTCGTGCGGCATCAATCAGGTCGACGTGGTGGACTACACCATCGCCACGCCGCGCACCGGTTTTCCGGTGATGACCAAGGGCACGTTCAACAACATCGACCTGAAGACCGAGCAGCGCCACGACGAGCTGGAGACGGAGTTCAAGCAGTTCACCCTCGACGGGGAACACCAGCTGACCGACCGGTTCAAGATCCACGGCGTGCTGGGCTATTCCAAGTCGGAGTTCAAGAACCCGGTCCAGAACACCGTCCAGTGGGACCAGTACAACGTCCAAGGCTACAGCTACGACTACAGCCGCGGCGACGATTACCCGACCATCACCTACGGCACGGGCGACACCGCCAACGCCGACGCCTGGACCCTGGCGGAGATCCGCATGGTCCAGGGCTTCGTCGACAACAGCTACAAGACCGCCCAGCTGGACGGCGCCTATGACTGGAACGACAATCTGAAGATCAAGGGCGGTCTGGCCTACAAGGCCTACGAGACCGACAGCGTCGCCCTGGCCCGCTCGAACGGCACCACGGCCAACGTCAATCCGGTGACCCTGGCGGCGCTGCGCAACATCCCGCGCTCCTCCTACGCCCAGACCATCGACTTCTCGAGCCTGAGCCTGCCGGCCGGCAATGTCAGCTCATGGATCACGCCCGACCTGAACGCGGCCGTTACCGCGCTGCACATGAACGATCCCAGCTACAACAGCGCCGTCACCACGACCCCGGGCACGGTGTGGCGCAGCCCGTTCGCCACCACCTGCTTCACCACCGGCTGCGGCATGTACAATCTGGGCGTCGAGCCCAGCCTGGGCAGCAACTACACCGTCAACGAATGGGATACGACGGGCTACCTGCAGGGCGACTTCAACTTCAGCGCCTGGGGTGTCCCGGTGCGCGGCGATCTCGGTTTCCGCTACGTGCAGACCCGCCAGAAGTCGCTGGGCTACGGCGTCGTGCCGTCCACGGTCAGCGGCGTGAACTACCAGACCATCTCGGCCTCGACCGCCACGCGCAGCTACAACGACTTCCTGCCGGCCCTGAACCTGGTGATCGAGCCGACCGAAGACGTCCTGATCCGCTTCGGCGCGGCCAAGGTCATGTCGCGGCCGAACCTCGGCTCGCTGACCCCGGGGGTCAACATCAGCACGGGCAGCACCAAGACCGTCAGTTCGGGCAACCCCTTCCTGGATCCGTATCGCGCCAAGACCTACGACCTGGCGTTCGAATGGTACTTCCAGCCCCAGGCCCTGCTGTCGGCGGCGTTCTTCTACAAGGACATCTCGACCTTCGTGCAGAGCTACACCTCGGCCCTGTCGACGTTCGACAAGAATCCGTTCGGCCTGCCCGACAGCGCCGCGGTCGCCGCCTGCGGCACGACGCCGGGCTGCTCGCCCGACCTGCCGGTCTGGCAGTTCAGCACCTCGATCAACACCCCCGGCGGTCCGCTCAAGGGGATCGAGCTGAACTACCAGCAGCCCTTCACCTTCCTGCCGGCGCCGTTCGACAAGTTCGGCTTCCTGGGCAACATCACCCGGGTCACCTCGGAGGTCACCTACCTGACCTCGACCGGCGCGGTGGCGGCCAAGGGCCAGCTGACCAACCTGTCGAAGACCTCGTACAACGCCACGCTCTATTACGAGGACTCCAAGTTCAGCAGCCGGGTCTCGGCGGCCTATCGCAGCAAGTACCTGACGCAGATCCCCGGTCGGAATGGCTCGGACGTCGAGGGCACCAAGGCGACGATGAACATCGACGCCTCGGCCACCTACAACTGGACCAAGAACCTGGCTTTCACCTTCGAGGCGGTGAACCTGACCAACGAGATCCAGGACCAGTACTATGACTCCAGTCAGCTGGTGTCGTTCTACCATGAGACCGGCCGCGAGTTCTTCGTCGGCTTCCGCTACACGTTCTGATGACGGCCGGGACGCGGCCTTGGCCGCGCCCCGGCGTCCCTGGGGATCGCCGATGTCGATGCTTCATGATCGCCGGACCGTGCTGTTCGCCGGCGGGGCCCTGGCCGCCCTGGCCGTCGGGCCGGCTCGCGCCGCGTCCCGACCGGCGTTCGACGCGGTGCTCGACCGCGAGGGCCGGGATCGAGGCGGCGCCAAGGGTTTCCCCACCCTGGCCGCCGCACTGGACGCCGCGCCCGCCGATGGCGCCCGGCCGTTCCGCATCCTGGTCCCGGCCGGAACCTGGCGCGAGCAGGTTGCGGTCACCCGCCCCAACGTCCACCTGATCGGCGAGGGACGGACGGCCAGCGTCATCGTGTTCAACGAATACGCCGCCGGCCGAAACCGCCCCGGCGGTCCGGCCGAAATCGCCACCGTCACGGTCACCGCGCCCGGCTTCCGGGCCGAGCGGCTGACGATCGCCAACGACTTCGACTATCCGGGTCACATGCCGGCCGAGGTCGACTACGACCGCACCGGCGCCAGCGGCGCCCAGGCCACGGCCCTGAAGCTGGGCAAGGGCTCGGACAAGGCCTATTTCGAGGACGTGGCTCTGACCGGCTGGCAGGACACCCTGTTCACCGACGCCGGCCGCAGCCTGTTCCGGCGCTGCTATGTCAGCGGCTGCGTCGACTTCATCTATGGCGCCGGCCGGGCGGTGTTCGACCGTTGCGAGATCCGCGCGCGCACCCGGCCGGGCAAGGATTTCCATGGCTTCATCGCCGCGCCCGACACCGATCGTCATCAGCGGTTCGGCCTGGTATTCCTGGACTGCCGCCTGACCCGCGACGCCGACATGCCCGATCACACCATGGCCCTGGGCCGGCCCTGGCGTCACACCATGGCCTTCCCGGACGGCCGCTACGGCAATCCCGACGCGGTCGGGCAGGCGGCCTTCGTCCGCTGCTGGATGGACGACCACATCGTGCCCGAGGGCTGGTATCCGATGCACTACAATCTGAAAGGCGGTCGCCGCGCCATGCTGGAGCCGGAGGACGCGCGTTTGTTCGAATACGCCAGCCATGGACCGGGCGCGGGCAGGTCATCCAGGCGTCGTCGCCAGCTGACGACGGCGCAGGCGCGGGCCTATACGGTCCCCACGGTGCTTGACGGCTGGACGGGGTTCTGAAGATGGCCAATAGCGCAATGATCCGCCGCGACCTTCTGCTTGGCGCCGCCGCCAGTCTGGCCGCCGGGCCCGCCCTCGCCGCCGCCAAGTCCGCCGCCGCCAAGCCTGCCGCCGTCGTCTGGACCTTCGACTGCCTGGACCGCATCGGCGGCGAAGCGACCCGTGTCGAGGGCGCGCCGACCGTGATCGACACGCCGCTGGGCAAGGCGGTGCTGTTCGACGGCGTCGACGACGCCCTGTTCATCGACCGCCATCCCCTGGCGGGCGCCGCCACCTTCACCTTCGAGGCCTTCATCCGGCCCGACGGCGGCGTGTTCGCCCAGCGGTGGTTCCATCTGGCTTCCGACGAGCCGATCCCCGCGCCCGCCACGCCGTCCAACACCCGGATGCTGTTCGAGCTGCGCGTGGTCGGGGACCAGTGGTACCTCGACGCCTTCGTCAACGGGCCGGGCTACAAGCAGACCCTGGTCGCTCCCGACAAGCTGTTTCCGGTCGGCCGCTGGCGCCACGTGGCCCAGACCTATGACGGCGAGACCTACCGCGCCTATGTCGACGGCCAGCTGCAGGGCGAGGCGAAGATCGCCTTCACCCCGCAAGGCCCCGGGCGGGCCTCTGTCGGCGTGCGGATGAACCGGGTCGACTACTTCAAGGGCGCGATCCGCCAGGCCCGCTTCACGCCCGCCGCGCTCAAGCCGGAGATGTTCCTGAAGCTGCCGGCGGGGATCTAGGGCGGCGCTCGCGACAAGCGCCGCGCGAAGGTGATCTGATATAATCATCATACCAGCTTTCGCTTTCAGCGCCCGCGGCTATGGTGGCGCCTCAGGCGAAATGACAGGGACAACGCATGGCGGGGCGTGGGATCAGTTTCGGCCTGGCGACGATGCTGGCGAGCGCCTGTCTCGCTCCCTCGACCGCCCAAGCCGAAGACGCGCTCCGCGCCGGTTTCGAGACGCCGCCCGCCGCCACGCGGCCCCAGGTCTTCTGGCAATGGATCAACGGCAACGTCACCCAGGAAGGCATCCGTCTCGATCTGGACTGGATGAAGCGCGCCGGGATCGGCGGGCCGATCCTGTTCGACATCGGCTTCGGCTCGCCGCCGATCCCGCAATATGTCGAGCATCGGGTCGGCTATGGCTCGCCCGAATGGAAGGCGATGGTCCGCTACACCGCCGCGCGGTCCCGGGCGCTGGGTCTCGACTTCGGCCTGGCGGCCGGCGGCGGCTGGAGCGAGACCGGCGGTCCCTGGGTGACGCCGCAGCAGGCCATGAAGAAGCTGGTCTGGAGCGAGACGACGCTGTCGGGCCGGGGGCCGCACCGCCTGCCCCCGCCGCCCGGGGCCAGCGGACCGTTCCAGGACCTGCCGATCAACGCCCGCTTCGCCGAGCCGCGGCTCTATCGCGACGTCAAGGTCGTGGCCTGGCGACTGACGCCGGACGAGGCGGCGGCCGTCGGGCCGGCGGCGGCGTCCAGCGCCGGCGTGGTCGACGCCGCCCGCCTGTCGGACGGCGCCTATGCCGCGCCGGCCCTGGCGCCTCTGGCGGCGCAGGGCTGGCTGACGCTGCGTTTCGCCAAGCCCGTGACGCTGCGGGCGGTGACGGTCGGGGTCGAGGGCGCCATGCCGAAGGGCGTGGTCGAGGTCAGCGACGACGGCGTGGCGTTTCGTCCGCTGGCCGTGCTGCCGGGCGAGGCGCGCCAGGGCCTGCCGGTCCGCACCTTCGCCTTCCCCGCCGCGACGGGCCGCGTTGTCCGCCTGCGCCTGGAGGCCGACAAGCCGGTTGTCGTCACCGAGTTCGCCCCGCACGCCGACCCCCGCGTCAATCGCTTCGAGGACAAGGCCGGCTGGGGCGTGCTGGACGACTACGAGGCCGTCGTCACGCCGGCCGGAGGGCAGGGGATCCCGGCGGAAGGCGTGCTGGACCTGACCGACCGCCTTCGCGCCGACGGAACGCTGGACTGGTCGCCGCCGCCAGGCCGCTGGCGCGTGCTGCGCCTGGGCTGGTCCCTGACCGGCCGCCGCGACACGCCCGCCTCGGCCGAGAGCCTGGGCCTGGAGGTCGACAAGCTGAACGCCGACCATGTGCGGGCCCATATGCACGGCCTGCTGGACCCGCTGAAGGCCGAACTCGGTGAGCTGTACGGCCCCAAGGCTGGAGGGGGCGGGTTGGGCTTCGTGATCACCGACAGCTGGGAGGCGGGTCAGGCCAACTGGACCGAGGCCATGCCGGCCGAGTTCGCCAGGCGGCGCGGCTACGACCTGACGCCGTGGCTGCCGGCCCTGACGGGGCGGGTGGTGGACGACGCGGCCCGCACCGAGCGCTTCCTCTGGGACTACCGCCGCACCCTGGCCGACCTGCTGACCGAGCACCATTTCGAAGAGATCGCCAGGGTTCTGCACGGCGAGGGCCTGACCTACGCCGCCGAGGCCCCGGGCGTCGACCTGCCGACCACCGCGGACGGCCTGCAGGCCAAGGGCCGGGCCGACTTGCCGATGGGCGAGTTCTGGGTCTACGCCCAGGACAAGCCGCCACCGGCCGCGCACCTGGCCGACATCCGCGAGGCCGCCTCGGCCGCCCACGTCTACGGCAAGCCCCTGGTCGGCGCCGAGGCCCTGACCACCATGGGCGAGGAGCCCTGGCGGACCGGTCCCTGGCAGGCCAAGCCCATCGTCGACCGCTACTTGGCCGAGGGCGTCAACCACTTCGTGCTGCACACCTCGGCCCACCAGCCGTTCCTGGACCGCAGGCCGGGCATGACCCTGCGCCAGTACGGCCAGCACCTGTCGCGCAACGAGACCTGGGCCGAGGGCGAGATGCGAGCCTGGACCGACTACCTGTCCCGCAGCGCCTGGATGCTGCGCCAGGGTCGCCCGGGCGCCGACATCGCCTATTTCTACGGCGAGGGCGCGGCGGCCGGCCTGCCGCTGCTGGAGGGCGGAAAGGCGAGCCTGCCGCCGGGCTACGACTTCGACTATCTGGATGCGGAGAGCCTGATCCAGCGACTGTCGGTGGCGGGCGGGCGGCTGATCCTGCCGTCCGGCGTCAGCTATCGCGCCCTGGTTCTTCCGCGGCGTATCGATCGGCTGAGCCTGCCGGTGCTGCGCAAGCTGGACGCCTTGGCGGCGGCCGGCGCCCTGGTGATCGGCGAGCGGCCGGTGGGCTCGCCCAGCCTGTCGGGCGGGACGGCCGCCGACGCCGAGTGGCGCGGGCTGGCCGACCGGCTGTGGGGCGGGGGACGGGTGCGCTCGGGCGAGGTCGGTCAGATCCTGGCAGGGGCCGGGATCGCGCCGGCGGTGCGGTCGCCCAGCGACAGCCTGGTCTGGACGCGCCGGGTTCTCGACGACGGCGAACTGTTCTTCGTCGCCAACACCTCCGGCAAGAGGGTCGAGGCCGACCTCGACTTCCGCGTCGCCGGCAAGGCCCCGGAGATCTGGCGGGCCGACACCGGCGCGGCGGCCCCGGCCGGCTATGCGATCGAGGGTTCGCGCACACGTGTCCCTCTGGCCCTGGGCCCCAGCGACGCCGTGTTCGTGGTCTTCCGCCAGCCGGCGAAGACCGCTAGCCGTCCCGCGCCCGTCCGGACCACCACCACCCTCGCGCGGATCGATGGACCTTGGACCGTCCGGTTCGCGCCCGGCCTCGACGCGCCCGCGTCCATCACCCTGGACGCCCTGGGCTCCTGGACCGAGCAGCCGGACCCCGGCGTCCGCTACTTTTCCGGCGCGGCCACCTACGAGAAGACCCTGACCGTTCCCAGGGCCTGGCTCGGTTCCGGCGCGCGCCTGTCGCTGGACCTGGGCGAGGTGCGCGAGTTCGCCACCGTCACCCTGAACGGCAAGGTCCTGCCCGTGCTATGGAAGCCGCCGTTCGCCGTCGACGTCACCGATCAGATCAAGCCAGGCGAGAACAGGCTGGAGGTCAGGGTCGTGAACTTCTGGGCCAATCGGATGATCGGCGACCTGCAGCCCGGGGCTCGGAAATACACCTTCGCGCCCATCCAGCCGTTCGAGCCGTCGTCGCCCCTGTCGCCATCCGGATTGCTGGGACCGGTGACGCTGCAACGCCAGGAAACCCGATAACCGGTTTCTGTCACGCCTTGCCAAGACTCTGAACTGGTATACTGATCACTCCAGTTGCTCGCAGAAGCGCGCCTTAGAACGCGCGGCGCCGACCGCCAGGAGAGGGGAAACGAATGATCGATAAGGTTCACGCGCGCCTGATCGGCGGCGTTTCCAGTCTGGCGCTGGTCCTGGCCCTGGGCGACGTCGCCCAGGCCGGCGAGGCCGTGACCACCGTCAGCGGCCAGCCCGCCCCGGCCGCCGAGGCCCCGCTGGTCCAGGCCCAGGACGTCCCTGCCGACGCCGTGACCGAGGTCGTCGTCACCGGCTTTCGCAATAGCCTGCAGCGGGCGCTGGAGCTGAAGCGCAGCAACACCGGCGTGGTCGACTCGATCCTCGCCGAGGACATCGCCAAGTTCCCCGACAACAACCTGGCCGAGTCGATCCAGCGCATTCCCGGCGTCGCGATCAGCCGCGATCAGGGCGAGGGACGGGCGCTGTCGGTGCGAGGCCTGGGACCCGACTTCACCCGCGTGCGGATCAACGGCATGGAGGCCCAGGCCTCCACCGACGGCTATGGCGGCGCCAACCGCGGCCGGGGCTTCGACTTCAACGTCTTCGCCTCCGAACTCTTCAACCGCATCGACGTGCGCAAGACGCCGTCGGCCGACGTGGAGGAGGGGTCGCTGGGCGCGACGGTCGACCTGACCACCGGCCATCCGTTCGACTACAAGGGCTTCAAGCTCGCCGCCTCGGCCCAGGCCGGCTACAACGACCAGACCGAGAAGACCCGCCCGCGCCTGGCCCTGCTGGTCAGCAACACCTTCGCCGACGACAGGCTGGGGGCGCTGTTCTCGATCGCCTATTCGAAGACGGCGGTGAACTTCCAGCAGTCCAGCTCGGGCCTGTGGAACCAGGGTACGGGCGATGGGGGCTGGTGCCGGCCGACCACCGGCACGGGCGGGCTCTGCGACGTGCCGGCCGCCGAGTTCGCCCACGCCACCGAGATCTACAACCTGGCCAGCGCGCCCACGACCTACTATCCGCGCTTCATGCGCTACGTGCAGGGCCTGGGAAAGACCGAGCGCCTGGGCCTGACGGGCTCGCTGCAATGGGCGCCGGACGAGGACACCAAGGTCACGCTGGACGGACTGTTCTCGCGCTACAAGGTCAACCGCGACGACTGGCCCCTGGAGGCCATCGGCTTCAGCCGCGGCGCTTCGCAGGGCGGCAAGCCCGAGATGCTGGTCCGAGACATGATCCTGGATGCCGACAACACCCTGCAATACGGCCTGTTCGACAATGTCGACATGCGCTCGGAACATAACCGCGACGTGTTCTCGACCGACTTCGGCCAATGGACCCTGAACGGCGAGCACAAGTTCGGCGACAAGTTCAGCCTCGACGGCGTGGTCGGCTATTCCTATTCCGACTTCGACAATTTCAATGACATTTCCACCCAGATCGACCGCTTCAACGTCGACGGCTATTCGATCGACATCCGGCCCAAAGGCCAGTACCTGCCGGCCATCAGCTACGGCTTCGACGTCACCAATCCGGCCCTGTGGTACTTCGGCCCGACCGTGACCCAGCCGGGCGGCACGGGCCCCACTGGTCCGGAGATCCGTCTGCGCCCCAACTACACCGACAACAGCTACAAGACCGTCCAGCTGAACGGAAAGTACGCCCTCAGCGACGGCTTCTCGATCCGCGCCGGCGCCAACTGGA